>JAJFKX010000050.1 GCA_021772985.1 Gammaproteobacteria bacterium | reverse complement strand
AAATGCAAGCTTTATGTGCGATCCAACGCAAAATGCTCACAGGCTTATGGGCTTGCCTCAGAAACAATCAACCATTTGATAGCAGCTTATTGTTTGCCATTAAACCAGATAATGCTTGACGATTAACTAAGTATCTACAATAATTGGTGTCTTTGAATGTCGGAAGTAAACACGTGCAGAATTAACCTGCTATGTTTTTGACAGAACCTGTGTGACTCTGCGAGCAACGTGTTCGACCAACGTCGGCTCTTCAAATTCGCCGTAAAAGTCATAATACTCTGACCATAAAAAGCGCTGATCATTGGTATCAATCAGTCTAACTACCAGCGCCGGCCCCAGATCGCAGGCGACGATTTCAGATTCCAGTCGAAGTCTCGGATTTGTTTCCAAAGATCGGGTTGTCACAAAATCCGGGTTGGATCTGATCAGCGCACTTATCAATGTTGCATCCACTGCAATAGAAATGTCCCGCATACCCGGATCACCGGTGGAATCAATCATTTTTGGTATATAAATGGTATTTTGACCGGGCGCAATGTGCGGGTGCAGAAAAATGCCTGCGGCCAGCAAAAAGATAACCAGCACTGTAGCAACCCCGGCAAACAACGGCCTGAATAACAGCTTGCTGCTGCGCTGATTCACTTCAGCAACCAGCCGGTAGCCTTCGTGCGGAATTGTCAGAATGTGTTGCGGGGAATTTGAATTGTCATGCAGTAATTTGCGCAATTGGTAAATTGCAGTACTGACAGAATCGGCCGAAACAACCCGGCCTTTCCAGGCTTGCTGCAGAATCTGTTCGGTGGATACGGTTGTGCCGGCGTTGTGGACCAGCACTTCCAAAACTTTCATTAACCGGTTATCCGGGTGATGAGTACTGGAAAAGACCTTCCGACTGCGAATGGTGCCGTCATCAAAATCAACAATCCACTTAGCTACAATCCACTCGATATTCATTGAATGTTTTTCCATAATGCCATCCGTCCAGTTCGACCGATTGGTGTTCTTTGCAGTTCAATTTTAACCCGATTCAAAACAATTCAATCGAATTCAAGCGCTTGCGGTCGCCATTCACAACCCATTTGAGTATCGTCTGAACGATAAACCCGTCAGGCAATATTGGAGACTTCAAAATATGATCAGCAAATTTTTAGTTTTAGTGGCGGCAACAGGACTGCTGGCCGCCTCTGCAACAGTGGCAAGTGATTCCGATTATTCGCAGACTTTGGTCAAACTTGTTGCGCAGCACAAAAACGCAGCACGCGATGCAGATCTTGAGCTAAGCATTGTTGAACAATTAGAAGCGCTGGCCGATGCCAATCCTGATGAATGGCTTCCGCAGTATTGGGCAACGTATTTTCTGACTCAGGTGGTGATGTCTCACGCTGAGTCCCGAATTGACCGGCTGGATCGTGCCCAGGCGTTGCTCGACCAGGCAACTGCAAGAGCGTCTTTAACTGAATCTTATCCAAAAGGAGATTTACAATCGCTGCAGTCACTAATTTACGATTTCAGCATCAGTTCCGCTGACAACGAGCAGCAGGCGAACGATTTAACAGAAAAGCGAAATGCAGCACGCCTGCTGGCCTTCACCAGTAACCCAGAAAGTCCGGTGGTGATGGTGATGGCAGCTACTGATGTGATCAGTGCAGGCCAAAAAAACCATTCCTGGCCTGAGGTTATGGCCGGGTTTGCATTGCTTCGTGAAGCTCAACTGAAATTCAGCCTTGTCGATGCTCCGAAAGGACTAACAACAAACTTCAATTCCGAGTGGATTACGCCGTGGCTTAACTGGGGCGATCGCATGTTTGCTGATGGCCTTGATGCTGACTAACCACACCGGCTAAGCGTAGACCCGCAGCTTGTCTTATTCGGCAGGCGTGTTACGCCCGAACCAATAAAACACCAGGACGAGTGCGCTTATGCCAAGCGAGTAATAGCAGGCCGGAATATTACCCAACGCACGCGGACAAGTCTCGACAACGATTGTTTCCAGCGTCGAGCCGAACAATGCCAGGCCGGCGATTGGCAACCAGGCCAGCATAAAATAGGCTGTCTGGTGCCTGAACACTCTCGGCTTGATGCGTTGTAGGGTGGAATAAGCAAAGCGCATTCCACCAACTGCCCAATGTGTACTGCCGGAACACGTGCTGAAATGTGTTGCGGGTATTCAGTTGACCAGCCACCAGCATTACCAACAAGCTAGCATTCGCACCAGCCGAAAATTGGTAATACCTTAGAATTCACACACCAACAGGGACAGGGGCGAGAATGACAATCGGGACAGACGGATTATTTACTGCTTTGGACATCATTTAAGATTAATTATGCAGATGATTATTTGAAGGAGTTTTTGGATTGAGTTCTTGTCTGGGTACTGCTAGAGGTACTCAAAATTAGTGGGGGAGATATGCATGCTATGTCATATGCAATGAATGGCTGCTTTTGCCCTAAGCAGTCATTTGCTCAAGCCAACTAGATGGCGGTTCGCGGCGATAAGCGGACATTCCAAAGAGGGCTAGAGCCATGGGTATCTAGGTCCTCCCTCACCATCTCAGAGAATACGAGTTATCACACACCTTCGGCCAGAAGCCGACGTTGCGCACAGGACTTTTTCCAAGTCAATAAACCAGAAACAGTCCCGTGCCGGAAAATGACTTCGGAGGATCCGACCCCACGATGACTGGCCCGGTTTCGTACACCTCGCGACCTTTCAATGCGCTGAACTTTCCTGTGGCTTCTGTG
Organism: Gammaproteobacteria bacterium; assembly: GCA_021772985.1. Lineage (GTDB taxonomy): Bacteria > Pseudomonadota > Gammaproteobacteria > Xanthomonadales > Wenzhouxiangellaceae > JAJFKX01. Next base: position 570 of record JAJFKX010000050.1, on the reverse strand, counting down.
ACACGGCCGTGGCCATCCCAAATTCCGTCGGCACCATCGCGAAAATCGGTTTTGCCCGCGGTCTCTCCGGCAAGGAGCAACTCTTCATTGACCCAGAGCTCCCATCTTGCGGCGTAGAAAGTCAGCCGGCCGCCTGCATACGTGACGTCAGAAGTGGGCGGCGGATTCACGAACCACCACTTCATTTTACCCTTTACGTCACCATCAATCGTTGCTTCCCAGACAAGCAATCTTCCCTCGTTATCGGTTTGACCGAGATGGCCAACGAACCAATAATCAGTTTTCCCAGTGAGTAGGCTGTCAGGGCTCGCATTATTCTCAGCGAACGCCATTTGCATCGTCTGTGCCATGAATAGCACGATCAGTGAAAGCATCAAGCTCTGAGCCGTATTGATATTCATTTTCTATTCATCTCTTGGAGCAAAGAATCAGGACAGGCTGGATCTCCTCAAAATAATGGACACAGTAGTTAAGTGGCAGTAGCTGCCACATCATAATCATACGGTGTTTGATAAGCCAAGCTGGAGTGAATACGTTGCCGGTTATAAAAAACCTCAATATATTCAAAAA
>JAJFKX010000049.1 GCA_021772985.1 Gammaproteobacteria bacterium | reverse complement strand
TTTTTGAATATATTGAGGTTTTTTATAACCGGCAACGTATTCACTCCAGCTTGGCTTATCAAACACCGTATGATTATGATGTGGCAGCTACTGCCACTTAACTACTGTGTCCATTATTTTGAGGAGATCCAGCCTGTCCTGTATCGCACGCTAACCAGAATTAGAATCATGCCTGTCCTATATCTTGTACTTCTCTGTTCTACACCAGCTCGCCGAAGTCCGGCTGCATGCGCTTGTTAGCGTACATTTGGATTAGAATGATAAGCTCCGCCAAAATTCTTCGAAAAACTCACGGCATTTCAAATTTACCATTCGAGAATTAATTGAAACGCCATATAGTTTGCTCATCTGTTGACTCACTACCTCCTTATCGCTTTCGGATATTCCGAAGGTTGTTGCGTAGCAATCAGGTGACTTATCAGTTTTATTTTTGCGTACTTCTAGAGAAATTAAATCCATATTCAACTTATGGAAAGCAAACCCAATAAATACAAGTTTATCCGCGTCACTCATATGACTCTTTATATCGGCAATGTCACTTGAATCGGGATCAGTTCCTTCTGCAAAAGTTTTTATCTCATTAGCCAGTGCCAGAAGCTGGGTTTGATTCGGCTCAGCACCAAATTCAATTGCTCCTTTTGATCCAGCCCACGGTAGTGTTCCAACGCTTCCATACGGATGATAGATGCTTATTGACTTTACTATGCTGGCGGACTCATCTGCTGATATTCGATAGTAATTTTGAAAGGCATTGAATAAATAGTGTTCAAAGCAACGATCATAATTGAATATTATTGCTACTACATTTTTCACTCTTTCAGCAAGATCTTCTAATTGGCAGTTTTCAGTGAGCAACTGGAAAAACGGCACGTACCAAGTTGCGCCCAGTTTACTGAAATTGAGCCCTGGATTTCTATCAAACCGGTCAAAATATAAAAGGCTTTTCCTCTCAGCATCTAGAATTGCCCTGACTATTCCGAGCTTCCCACAGATCGCAATTTTTTCATTGCCCCTTTGGGAATCGATAAAATTGTCGATTGATATTGCTTGAGATAAAGCGTCTCTAATATGCCAGGCCTCATGCAGGTGGGGGTTTATATCGCCATTTCTCCCATCATCAAGCCGAACTAGTTCACGCAATGCTGCAACGATTAGATGGTCACCGCTCTTCTGCCGATTGAAATCGAATTGCATATTTAATAAGTTTGTGATTCGATCTTTTAGCTCAAAGCCTGTGGGCAACTTTGCTTCGTTACTTGCTCCTGCACCAATTACAAAAACTGTTTTATTTTCCATGTTCAATATTGAGTATCTGCGCTAACCATTGATTAAATTGACCAATCGCCCTGATATTGATCTTTTCCGCAGGGATTATTAGGACAGGCGCATTGCATAGATCATATCCAACAGAATCATGCCTGTCCTGTATCTCTTTCAGTTATATCTGCTTTCAAGCTCAACTTTAAGATTGTTAACGGACAAATCCGCTTGTCGTGAGCTAACAAAATATGAAACAAATGCTGAAATAAGCACGCCAGAGAGGGCGATAAACGCAACAATTGTTGTATCAGAGAATTCCATGGCTCTCCTGCTTTTTACGCATAACCACTTATTACATTGACTATTTGCAATGATATTGGAATCTTTCGCCAATATCGTGCCAATTACGTATCAGCAAGCATGCTGACATTGAATATTCATATAAACCCTTTCCAAAAGCACCACCCAATTCAAAACCAAGCTCCCTAAGTACCCACTTTCCCCACATTCTACACCCTAACCAAAATGACTCGCGATGATTGTTGTAATCCCGTTGCCCATCACAAGAGGTTCTCATCAAATCTCTTACAAGCCCCACACCTCGAAAAACAAACTACAGCTCCGTTTGATCAACCCCCAACCACCCCATACTCTGCTAAACTAATTCAGATGCACTTGCCGGCAAAACAGCAAGCCGCATCAACAGGATACAAGCGATGATTAAAAACTTTATTAATGGCCAGTGGGTGGCCAGTACTGCTACTGACAAGGTCGATATTGTTAACCCCGCTAACAGGGAGATTCTGGATCACACCCCATTGGGCAACAGCGCTGATGTAGATGCAGCTGTACAGTCTGCACAAGCAGCCTACCCTGCCTGGCGACAGACACCGGTGATTGACCGGGTACAACCTCTGTTCCGGCTGAAAACCCTGATGGAAGCAGCGGCTGATGACCTGGCCAGGCAAATCACCCTGGAACATGGCAAAACCCTGGCGGAAGCTATGGGCAGCGTGCGCCGTGGGATCCAGATGGTGGAAACCGCCTGTGGTATGCCGACCATGATGATGGGCGATATTCTGGAAGATATTGCCCCAGGTATCGATAGCCAGTCGGTACGCCGGCCTATGGGCGTGTTTGCTGCGATTGCACCATTCAACTTTCCCGCGATGGTACCAATGTGGTTCTGGCCGTTTGGTATTGCCGCCGGTAATACTTTTGTGGTTAAACCCAGTGAGCGTGTACCGCTGACCCAAATGCGGATTTTTGAGCTGATGCAACAGGCCGGCCTGCCTGATGGTGTACTGAACATGGTGCATGGTGGCAAAGAAACCGTCGATTCACTATGCACCCACCCGGATATCAAAGGCATATCATTCGTCGGTTCCACACCAGTGGCCAAGCACGTCTATGTAACTTCAGCGACAGCCGGAAAGCGTGTCCAGTCCCTGGGCGGCGCCAAGAACTATATGGTGGTGATGCCAGATGCAGTGATGGACAAAGCTGCTGATACTGCACTGGAATCGATTATCGGCTGTGCCGGTGAACGCTGCATGGCAGGTTCGGTGATTATCAGTGTTGGTGAAGACAGTAAACGTGAAATTGCCGAGCGAATCACCGCCCGGGCCCGTGCCATAAGGATTGGCGATGGTCAGCTACCGAACACCGACATGGGCCCGGTAATCTCTCAGGAGTCCAAAGACCGAATCAAAGGCATGATCCAGCGTGCTCTGGATGAAGGTGCAGAACTGCTGGTAGATGGTCGCGATGGCGTGGATGAACTACCCGGTTATTTCCTCAAGCCCACAGTATTGGGCAACATTACCCCGGAAATGGAAATCGCCCGTGAAGAAGTATTCGGCCCGGTAGTGATGCTGGCCGAAACACCCAGCCTGGATGCAGCGATTGAATGGGTCAACAGTTCACCCTACGGCAATACCACTACCCTGTTTACCACCAGCGGAGCAGCCGCAAGACATTTCTGCTACGAAGTGGAACCGGCAATGCTGGGGGTCAATATCGGGGTGCCCGCGCCGATGGCGTTTTTCTCGTTTGGCGGTTCCAAACAATCGTTCTTTGGTGATATCCGCGCACACGGCAAAGCCAGTGTGGATTTTTATACCCAGTCGGTGGTGACCATCCATCGCTGGATCAAGGACTCAAGTATTTGGTGATATCCATTACAATGGAAACATAGGACACAGCAGGAGCAGCAATGAGCAGCTTATTGATTAAAAACGGCACCGTGGTTACCGCTACGGATCATTATCAAGCTGATATTTTCGTTCAGGATGAACAGGTTCAGGCAATTGGTAAAAATCTGGACTACTCCGCAGACCGAACGCTGGATGCCCATGGTTGTTATGTCATTCCGGGCGGTATTGACCCACATACGCACATGGAACTGCCGTTTATGGGCACCTATGCCAGCGATACCTTTTACTCAGGCACACTGGCCGGGTTGCACGGCGGCACCACCTCGATTATCGACTTTGCCATCCAAAGCCATGGTAAGTCGCTGAACCACGCAGTCGATAGCTGGCACGAAAAGGCCGATGGCCATGCGGTCGGCGATTATGCCTTCCATTGCGCGGTCACCGACTTTAACGACGACACCAAAAAAGAAATCCCCAGCATTATCAACGAATGCGGTATTAACTCGTTTAAAATCTTTATGGCCTATAAAGGCGCATTGATGGTGGATGACGGCCAGATATTTCAGCTGATGGAAGAGCTGGTAGAACACGGCGGCATTATGACCACGCATGCCGAAAACGGCGATATGGTCGAACAACTGGTCAACCGTTTTTTAGCCGAGGGCAAAACCGCCCCGAAATACCACGTGCTCTCGCGCCCGCCCGAGTGCGAAGCCGAGGCCAGTGGTCGGGTGATTGATCTGGCCAATCAAACAGGCTCGGCACTGTATATTGTGCACATGACCTGCGAAGAAGCTCTGCAACGCGTCAAAGCTGCCACCCTGCGCAATCAGAAAGTGCATGCGGAGACCTGCATTCAATACCTGACACTGGATGAGTCACTCTATTTCCAGGAAGGTTTTGAAGGCGCCAAAGTGGTAATGAGTCCGCCGCTGCGTAAAGAAAAAGACCAGGAAGCGCTATGGGCCGGTATCCGTCAGAACCTGGTGCATACAGTGGCCACCGATCACTGCCCGTTCTGCATGGATCAAAAAGCCATGGGCATCGACAACTTCTCCAAAATTCCCAACGGTATGCCGGGCGTGGAACACCGCCTGGAGTTGATGTATTCCAAAGGTGTGCTCGAAGGCCGGATTTCATTGAACAAATTCGTCGAAACCACTTCCACTGCGGCTGCCAAAATCTTTGGCCTGTTTCCACGCAAAGGCACTATTGCAGTGGGCAGCGATGCAGATATTGTGATTTTTGATCCGGAGGTCAAACACACCATCAGCGTGGATACACACCACATGAACTGCGATTACTCCGCCTATGAAGGCTGGGAACTTACAGGTAAGTGCCGCACCACGATCTTACGCGGCAAAGTGGTGGTGGATGAAGGCAAGGCCGATGTGGAAGAAGGCTATGGCCAATACTTGTCACGCGGCCCGTTCAACCCTCACTATTAATTGAAATCAGCAAGGAATACTCATGTCGAGAATCGTAAAATCGGCCATTATCCAACTCGCCAACCGGCTGGATACTTCTGCATCCTGCGACCAGCATCGCGATGCCATGATCGAAGCACATATTCCCTATATTGAAGATGCCGGCAAACAAGGCGTACAGATGTTGTGTTTCCAGGAAATTTTTACCGGACCGTACTTCTGCCCTTCTCAGGACAGCAAATGGTACGACGCCGCTGAGCTGATTCCTGATGGTCCGACCACTCAGCTGATGTGCGAATACGCCAAAAAATACAACATGGTGATTGTGGTGCCGATTTATGAAAAGCACATGACCGGCGTGTATTACAACACCGCAGCAGTGATTGATGCTGATGGCACCTACCTGGGCAAATACCGCAAGAACCATATCCCTCAGGTTGCCGGTTTTTGGGAAAAGTTTTTCTTTAAACCAGGCAATCTGGGTTATCCGGTATTCGATACCGCTTACGGCAAAGTGGGTGTGTATATCTGTTATGACCGCCATTTCCCTGACGGCGCACGCTGTCTGGGCTTGAATGGTGCGGAAATTGTGTTTAATCCTTCCGCCACAGTTGCCGGTTTATCCCAGTACCTGTGGGAACTGGAGCAGCCCGCACATGCGGTTGCCAACGGCTATTTTGTCGGTGCCATCAACCGGGTAGGCACCGAAGGCCCGTGGAATATCGGCAAATTCTATGGCTCATCCTATTTCGTCGACCCGCGCGGCAAAATCATTGCGCAGGCCAGCGAAGACAACGACGAAATGGTGGTGACCGATTTGGACTTCGATATGATCAAGGAAGTACGCGATACATGGCAGTTTTACCGTGACCGTCGTCCCGAAACCTACGGCCAGCTGGTCGAATTATAAAACGCGGCGACCAGCTGCCTGCACATATCGATGGTGAAACTATGACGACGACTAATCTGCCAACCAATCAAGAGCTGATCGCCAAACGTCAGCAGCATTTTCTGCCCACTGCCGTGCTCTATCACGATCAGCCGCTGCAACTGGTCAAAGCCCAGGGCGAATATGTTTGGGATTCAGAAGGCAAACGCTACCTGGATGCCATTGGCGGGATCGTGTGTATTTCCGCAGGACACAACCATCCAAAAATTAAAAAAGCACTGATGGGGATGCTGGAAAATGATGTTATCCAGCATACCAGCACCCTGTATCTGACCCGCTATCCGGTTGAGTTGGCAGAAACCCTGCTGGAAGAAGCGCCGGAAGGGCTGGACCGGGCAGCGTTTACCAATTCCGGCTCGGAAGCCAATGAATTAGCCTTTATGGCGGCCCGCCAGGCCACCGGCGAGACCATGGTGCTTAATCTCCGGCATGGTTACCACGGCGGCACCTCCGGCACCCTGTCACAATGCGGCCACCATACCTGGCGGTTCCGTGCACAACCCAACGCATCGGCGGTCAGTGCGCTGGAGCCTTACTGCTACCGCTGCCCATTCAAGCAACATCCGGACAGTTGTAACCTGGAATGTGCACAGAATGTTGAAACCACCATCCAGACCGCAACCCATGGAAAAATTGCTGCAATGGTGGTTGAACCTGTGATGGGCGTGGGAGGTTTTATCACCCCGCCAGAAAGATATTTTTCCGAGGTCACCCGGATCGTGCACGAATATGGTGGTAAATTCATCAGCGATGAAGTGCAGACCGGCGCCGGTCGTTGCAGCCACGAGCTGTTATTGACCAAGGGTCTGGGTATCGATGCCGATATCGTGACCATGGCCAAAGGCTTTGGCAATGGTGCAGCGATTGGTGGTGTGTTGATGCGCTCCGAGATCGCTGATGAACTGTCCGGCAAGGTGTATTTCAATACCTTTGCCTGTGACCCTTATCAAACCGTACAGGCCAAGGTTACCCTGGATATCATCAAGCAGGAACAGCTGGCTGATAACGCCATGGCTATGGGTAAACGCCTGATGGATGGGTTGCAGGGATTAATGCAGCAGCACCAGATCATTGGCGATGTACGTGGCCGCGGCTTGTTGATGGGTATCGAGCTGGTCAAGGACAGAAAATCCAAAGCCCCTGCAGCAGCCGAAACAGCCCGGTTGATGGATATCTGTAAAGACCGTGGCCTGCTGTTGGGCAAAGGCGGTTTACTGGTTAATGTCATCCGCCTGGCGCCGCCACTGGCGGTCAACGCAGCACAGATCGATACCATTATTGAAACCATCGATAGCGCATTGCACCAGCTGGCTAAGGAAGCCTGATATATGACAACTTACAGTGAATCAACCGTTGCACTGCAACTGGATGCCGATTTAAGCAATGCTGATATAGCGCCTGTACCCGCCAACAGGCGAACCTGGAAAACGGTCAATTTCTTCGCCTTGTGGGTGGGCATGGCGGTGTGTATTCCCACCTATATGATTGCCGCCTCGATGATTCAGGGTGGCATGAGCTGGTCGCAAGCCATGCTGACGGTACTGCTGGGCAATTGCATCGTGTTATTGCCGATGTTGCTCAGCGGCCATGCCGGCGCCCGTTACGGCATACCTTTTCCAGTGTTTGCCCGGGCTGCATTCGGTATCAGAGGTTCCAACATACCTGCCCTGCTGCGAGCAATTGTTGCCTGTGGCTGGTTCGGTATTCAAACCTGGATAGGCGGTGCTGCCATTTATACCATCGCCTTGATTATGGCACCGCAACTGGCGGATGCACCGACCATTCTGCCCGCTTTTCTGGATGTCAGCCTGGTCCAGTTCATTTGCTTCATGATTTTCTGGTGTATCAATATTTACCTGATCTGGCGTGGAGTGGAATCGATCAAGGTATTGGAAACCATGGCAGCACCATTTTTATTGTTATGTGGTGTCGGTTTGCTAATGTGGGCCTATACCCGGGCTGATGGCTTTGGACCAATGCTGGATGCACCGTCACAATTCACTTCCAGTTCTGAATTCTGGGCATTTTTCTTCCCGGCGCTGACCGCGATGGTCGGTTTTTGGGCGACCCTGAGCCTGAACATTTCAGATTTCACCCGCTATGCCATCAACCAGCGTTCACAGTTGAAGGGGCAGATTCTGGGCTTGCCGATTACCATGACATTTTTTGCTTTTATCGGGGTTGCCGTCACCAGTGCCACCTTGGTGATTTTTGGCGAAGCCATATGGGACCCGGTGATACTGGTGCGCCGTTTTGATTCGCCGCTGGTGGTATCGTTCGCGATGCTGGCGGTGGTGATTGCTACCTTGTCCACCAATGTGGCTGCTAATGTGGTGGGCCCGGCCAATGATTTTTCCAACCTGTGGCCGGCCAAAATCAATTTTAAACGGGGTGGTTATATCACCGGGGTTATCGGTATTGTGATGATGCCGTGGAAACTGCTGAGTGATCCCAACGGTTACATTTTCACCTGGCTGATCGGCTACTCCGCCCTGCTCGGCCCGATTGTAGCGATTATGATCGTCGATTATTTTGTCTTGCGCCGTCGCCAATTGTATACCGAAGATTTATACCGGCACCAAGGCCGCTACCGTTATCAGGCAGGTTTTAACCCAATGGCCATTGCTGCATTACTGATTGGCGTATTGCCCAACGTCCCCGGTTTTCTGGTCCAAATCGGATTATTACAGGCAGACAATTGGCCGATTGCGGTAGAACTTTATCATTACGCCTGGTTCCTGGGTTTTGCCCTGGCCGGGTTCAGCTACTACCTGTTGATGGTCCGCAACATCAAGGAAAGCTTATGAAGCCAGTGCATGATATCGCCAATGGCCGATTATCCACTCAACAAATTCAGGATAACTTCAGCGACCTGCATCCGCCCCTGACTGACATGCAGGCAAATGCTGAGGCCGCACGCTGCCTGTTCTGTCACGATGCACCCTGTATCGAGGCCTGCCCTACCGAGATTAATATTCCAGGCTTTATCCGCAGAATTGCAATGGGCAATGCCACTGGTGCAGCCACTGAAATACTCAGCGCTAATATTATGGGTGGTACTTGCGCCAATGTTTGCCCGGTTGAAGAGCTGTGTGAATTGAAATGTGTGATGAACACAGCTGAACATAAGCCGATAACCATCGGGCTTTTGCAGCGTTACGCCACCGATCATTTATTCGCTCAGGAAACACAACCGTTTCAACGCGCCGCCGACAGTGGTAAACGGGTGGCGGTGGTTGGCGCCGGCCCTGCCGGGCTGGCATGTGCGCATCGGTTGGCTATGCACGGCCACCATGTGGATTTGTTTGAAGCCCGCCCGAAAGCCGGCGGCTTGAATGAATATGGCATCGCCGCTTATAAGATGTTGGATGAACGGGCTGCCAAAGAAGTGCAATTCATTCTGGATATTGGTGGGATTACCCTGCATACCGGTAAGGCGCTGGGTGTTGAGTTAAAGCTTGCTGAGCTGCGCAGCGAATATGATTCAGTGTTTCTGGGACTTGGACACAATGCCGTCAATCATCTCGGTCTGGATGGAGAAGATTCACCCGGATTGTTCAACGCAGTCGATTACATCGAAAAAATCCGCCAGCAGGACCTAACCGGTTTGCCGGTCGGTCGGCGGGTATTGGTCATTGGTGGTGGCAATACCGCCATTGATATTGCGGTGCAAAGCAAAAAGCTGGGTGCCGAATCGGTGACTATTGTTTACCGCCGTGGACAACAGCAGATGAGTGCAACCTGGCACGAGCAGGAAATCGCTCAAACCAACGGCGTGTTAATCAATACCTGGGCCCAGCCAATTGCTATCCAGCATGATGACAATGGCTTGACCGGCATTACCTTTGAAAAAACCCGGTTGAATGATGATGGCCGTCTGGAAGGTACCGGTGAGCAATTTGAATTGGCTGCAGATATGGCATTTAAAGCCATCGGGCAAGCCCTGGATGCCACTGCCGTGGGTGACGAATTGCGTGACTTAAACATCCAACGAGGCCGAATTGTAATCGATGACGAACGTCGCACGTCATTACCGGATGTGTATGCCGGTGGTGACTGCGTCGCCGGAACCGATTTAACCGTTGCCGCCGTCCAGGATGGCAAGCTGGCCGCCGAGGCCATTCATAAAGGTTTCAGCACGGAGGTGCAACATGGCTGATTTAAGCTGTAATTTTGCCGGCGTCAAATCGCCCAATCCGTTCTGGCTGGCCTCTGCTCCACCAACAGACAAACAATACAACGTTGAACGTGCGTTCGAAGCTGGCTGGGGTGGCGTGGTCTGGAAAACCCTGGGCGAAGCTGGCCCACCGGTAGTTAACGTCAGCTCACGGTATGGCGCCGTAGATTACAACGGCCAGCGGATGGTTGGTTTAAACAATATCGAGCTGATCACCGATCGGCCACTGGAAGTGAACCTGCAAGAAATTACTGCGGTGAAAAAAGCCTGGCCGGATCGTGCCATGGTGGTTTCACTGATGGTGCCCTGCGAAGAAAGTGCCTGGAAGAATATTCTGCAACAGGTGGAACAAACCGGTTGCGATGCGGTGGAACTGAATTTTGGTTGCCCACATGGCATGAGCGAACGTGGCATGGGTTCCGCCGTAGGTCAGGTACCCAAATACATCCAGATGGTAGCTGAATGGTGCAAAACGCACACCTATCTGCCGGTATTTGTGAAGCTTACCCCGAATATCACCGATGTACGCTTTGCTGCACGTGCTGCGCATGCCGGTGGCGCCGATGCGGTGTCACTGATCAACACCATTAATTCGATTGTTTCAGTCGACCTAGATCAAATGGCGCCCCAGCCTACCGTGGCCGGCAAAGGCACCCACGGAGGCTATTGTGGCCCTGCGGTAAAGCCCATTGCCATGCACATGGTGGCCGATATCGCCCGTGATGAGCAAACCCGTGGAATGCCGATATCCGGCATCGGCGGCATCAGTAACTGGCGCGATGCAGCTGAATTTATTGCGCTTAATTGCGGCAGTGTGCAGGTCTGTACCGCCGCTATGCGCTTCGGGTTCGCCATTATCGATGAAATGACCAATGGCTTAAGCAATTGGATGGACAGCAAGGGTTACCGTACCCTGGATGACTTCCGTGGCCAGGCGGTGCCCAATGTCACCGACTGGCAATATCTGGATATGAACTATAAAACCATTGCCAGCATTGACCCGGGTAAATGTATCGAATGCGGTTTGTGTTATGTCACTTGTGAAGATACTTCGCATCAAGCCATCTCAAAAACCAAAACAGCTGACGGCAAACGCATTTATACGGTGATTGACGATGAATGTGTTGGCTGTAACCTGTGTAATCTGGTTTGCCCGGTACCCGAATGTATCAGCATGGTGGAAGTGGATAATGGCCTGCCGTATATGAACTGGACCCAGCATCCAAATAACCCGATGAGCAATACCTGACAAGCACAAGGAACCAGGCATGGACCCATTTATGCAAGCTGCAATTGACGAAGCCAAGCAGGGTTTTGCTGAAGGTGGTATCCCGATTGGATCGGTGCTGATGCATAACGGCAAGATTATCGGCCGTGGTCACAATCGCCGGGTTCAACAAGGCAGCACCGTATTACATGGTGAAATGGATGCGCTGGAAAATGCCGGGCGCTTACCCGCATCTGTTTATCGGGAATGCGTTATCTATACCACTTTATCGCCCTGCTCTATGTGTACCGGTGCCATTTTGTTGTATGGCATTCCCAAGGTGGTTATCGGTGAAAACCAGACTTTCACCGGTTCGGAAGCTTTATTGACTGATCATGGTGTCAGTCTGGATATATTGCAAAATGAGCAATGCATCGAGCTGATGCGCGTGTTTATCGAACAATCCCCGCAGCTTTGGAATGAAGATATTGGGGAGTAATTCTTAACAACCAATCTACGGCTATCGATTTATGCAGGTGACCACCAACTCAACCGCTGGTGAAGCAACAAGCCCCGCTCTTCAAGCAGTGGCCCAATAACTTCAACGTCTCGCTGTGCCTGCCGGTATATCTCACGGCATGGAATGGCCGCTCCCTGCCCTATCAAATTTCGCAACCCCTCACCGGAACAAGCATAAACCACCCGGGGAATGCCGCACTGATAAATGGCACCGGCACACATCGGGCAAGGTTCGGTACTTGTATATAAAGTTGCCTTGGCAAGTCGCTCTGGACCAAACTCACGCGCTGCCAAACTCAACAAACTGAGTTCTGCATGGCGGGTTGGGTCTTGTTCTGAGACAACCGTATTTTTAACCGACATCAATACATTGTTATCAACCACCAATATTGCAGCGAATGGGTGATCACCTTGTTGAAATGCTTCTTCGGCCAGAGCCAGCGTCGTCTGCAAAAGGGCAATATGGTTGGTTTGCATATCTATTTCTATCGGTGAATGTATTATTATTGAACCGGTAATGCCCGACTCAATAACCCCCAATCATACAAAATTCTGTAGACATAGTTGCCTCTGCCTGCTGCTCAGGGCCGCCTCAAAGGAGTAGGCACAGGTAAACAGGCATTCTGCCATTGAAGACGAACCAGCAAACCTGCAATAGCACCGTAACAAGTACCAAGCAACAGCACCAAACCATTGCCGGCTACAGCACCAACAACCAGCACAATAATGGCACTCCACATAAACAACCAGGTAAACAGGGTGTGTATATTACAGCTGTTTATATTACAAAAAGCTGCCATAAAGCCCAGAGCCACAAGAAATAACACTAATGCTGCGGCCATGGCAATTAATATCCCTACAATTGCCACTGGAAACAAAATGATAAAAGCGATCAGCACTATAAAGGTTAGTCCGGTGACAATGGCTGTCCAATAAAAGAAACTGCAAAAACCGCCGGACGGGTTGGGGTTGCCGCCACCCGGTTGGCTGCCGGGGCCCGTTCCAGACGGTGGCTTATTACGTATCCACCAGGGTACATAAGTAGAAAAACCGCCGTGTCCGTTTTGATTACCGTTAGTCATGATTATGCCGTCCATAGTGGGCTGTAAGGGAAACCTGGGCGTGGAAAATGACTTTCTGCAAGCATCTCACCCCAGGAATTTCGCCCAATACGCCCGGGTAAATTTTCATCTATGGCATTTACCCACAAGAATGCACCACCCAGTACAGCAGTGTTCAGGGTATGACCGGTTTCATGGCTTGATAAACCCGGCGCATTAAAGGGCGTCTGCATGGCCGGCCCCGGCATCAGAAAGGTAAAGTTGCCCAACGAAAAACCACCGCTAAAGCCGGAAATGGCGGACAGGTTAATAGACAGCTCAACAGTAGCCGTGGTGAAATCAAATCGAAGTGCAGCCGCACCACTCTGCCCGAGCGCAATTGGTAATGTAATGATAAACAGTAACAACCCAACGCCTGTTGCCAACCAGGAATAAGGCATCAAAATGCCAAACCAACCGACAAATGTTTGATAAACCCTGGACAGAGATATTGCCGCCACCACTGCCAGAAAAGGTATCAACGCAGTGAGTGCAAGTATAAAATTCCATGCCACGTACGGCGGGGTAAATGATGTTCGCGGCAATTGTCCTGCGAGCAACCAGAATACAGCATTGATACCTGCTGCAGCTCCAATCATTATGCCAAGAAAAAACTGCTCGCCTGCGGGCGGGGCCAGGGGTGTCACAGCCGGTATGGAACTGGATGCTGTAAATGCGGCCGATGCCACGTAAATGGCATTAGCAATAGCGTATATGGCCCAGGTCAGCAATAACGTGACCAGCAACCAGACCAGCATTGCTCCTGCCAATGGCATCGCTATCGCCGTTGCCACTACCTGCAACAATATTAATACCGGTGCAAGAAATGGCGCCAATGGTCCCACTATGGGCGCCAGCGCTGCCACCGAAGTCCCGGCCGGCATTGCACCAAAAAAATACGCACTGAAAAATGCGTAAGCAAGCCCCAGCCCCAAGCCAATAATTCCGCCTACAACTCTCATGTCTTCCCTCAAGTACAAGTTACGCCCTGTAATCGGGCACTCGTTTTTTTATTTATGTTGAAAATGTAGGCGACAGATGTGTCAGTGTTTCAACACTGGAATCAAAATAATTATTGCTCGTTCAAATGCAGTGATGCCTTGCGGACATTACTGCTCATAACCATCTCTAAACAAAAGATCCAGGAAAACCACGTTCACCGATGAGGAAAACTCAGATGTATTGCCATTGGCATCAGTAGCGGTTGCAACAATAACAGCATCCAGATCAATCATACTATCCGGAAAAATAACCATTGCTGTTCCCGGTGTTGTGTAACTATCTTCTGTTATAAATCCCTGCCCTTCCTGATTATCCAAATCGGCTTGATAAAACTCTATGCTCAATGGCAAATCTACCGAAGGGACTGAATAATTAATGGTTACCATCGAAGCATCCTGTGTCGCACTGGTAATTTCCGGAAAATTTTGCAACCCGTTGGCACCGGTATCTGAATCATCCGGGTCATTCGCATTCTGCCCATCCGGGTCTTCTCCGCTGATAACCAGGTCAATTCCCAAGCCGGTATTTTGATACATATTATTGCGCTGTATACGGTTGCCGAACGCCACCGGATCAGAAATGAATACACCTTCGCTATTGAAAGCGAAAATATTGGTTGCCCCAGGTAATGTACCGCCGATGATATTGTTGGTGCCGGTAAAAATGTCCACACCACCAAATGCATTACCCAGGTCAACTGTTCCAGTACGATCAGTGCCAAGGTAATTACCCATAATCAAGGTGTTATCCGTGCCATTGGAGTTGCCTTCCTGGCTGTCAATAAAAATACCGGCTGCACCGTTGGCACCAATAACATTACCATTAATGGTCACCCCGTTTTGCAATACGCCAACAAAATTATCTTCAGCGCCATCTCCTCCAAAAAAAGCGATGCCGTCGAATACATTTCCAAGCGCAGAGATACCGTCTTTCTGTGTGCCAATAAAATTGCCCAGTACTGAATTTAATCTGGGCACATTACCGGCAGTCGGCGCACAATCAAAACCGGCAAAAAACTGCACCCCATCGACCCCATTTGCAGAAAGTAAATTGCCATCGGCAAACGAAGCTCCGCCAATAACATTTCCGCTGCTGTCGCACCCCAGAATAATGCCATTCTGAACATTACCCGGGCCAGCCAAAGTGCCGTTCTCGTCGCTACCGATAAAATTGCACTCAATGCTGTTGTTGTCGCTGCGCACAATCGCAATAGCATTGAAAAAGTTTCGCATATTCAAGCCACGTATGCTGGATCCATCCGAACCCAGCTCCAGGCGCAGGCCAATATCTATCGCATCACCATGCACCACAATGCGATATGCAGGCCGATCCGGGATATCAGTGGTACACACTGCCGCATTACCGGGCTGAGTTGAGCCATCTATGTTGACCGGGGTGAGAATATCAGGAATAAAACCACCGGCTGCAGTGGTCACATTGATGGTGCAGATATTGTTTACACAATTTTCGGTGATGTTGAAAACGATGTCATCCAATACCGGGGTGGCATTGGCCTCCTGCACTGCAGCACGCAAGGTACATTCTGGCTGGCCACCGACCAGCATGCCGGTATCGCAGGTGCCATCGATGCTCATATCGACATCATCACCGATGGAATTGACTGTGAAAGTGGCTGCCTGCACCTGCAAGGTATACAACACTAATAGCATTAACAGGCTGGTGGAAAATAAAACCGACCTGGTTATAACGGAGGGAATATTAGGCATGATGGAATATCTCTAAAAGCTTTCGACCAATTGGCTATCACCTCCCTGGTTTGTGGAAAATCTGCTCTGCAGATCATCAGTTGACCTGATGTCGTTCTAATTAAGCGGCTGTGCTAAAACCAGCGGCTATATTAGACTACTTTTGAGCCCAATTTAAACCCCAGGCGCTATGCCAGGCAAATCCATATAAAAACAATCGAACCTAATCTCAGTGTCAACCGTATTAGTTGATGAAATATAAATAATCGGGGCATCACAACAACGCGGAATTTTTATCATTCTTTTGCAGGGGAGATTCATTCAGTAACGCTTACTATTGTGGTTTTCCCTACAGACACTCAAGCGTTATCTGCTGATGCCGACACTTAACCACACCTGTTTAACAGGTAAGGAGCAAACCTATGGCAACTGCAGAAGCGGTAGTGGAAGAGATTTTGAAACGGCCCGGAGACTTGGAACGGATACAGCGGATTCTGGAAAAATTCAGTGGTCCGTTTCTGGGCCAGGTTTTATTGCTGTTAAGAAGCAAAGTGGCCAGCATATTGGCTAAAGGCGGTCCGGTAACCTTGATCATTGGCGCTTGGGCGCTTTGGAATTATCTGGGCTTGGCAGCCATTCAAGCAGCCTTTGAAACCAAAACCGGGCCGATACGCAGCGCCAGAGTTTGGCGACAAATTTTACAGGCACTGGCCAACTTTCTGGACATATTGGAAGACGTTTTAAAAGAATGTGAGCTGTTGGGGGCTGATAAAGAGGCATTGGAAAAGGCACGTAAATGCCTGCAGCGGGCATTAAGCAAATACCGCAACGGTTACGAGAAAGTTGCCGATAAATTTGATGCCAAATACAAAGGCAAGCCCGTACCAGAAGGCACAGATGGTGTGATCCAGGAATTAATTCCAGCAATCCGTGACTTATGGCGAATTTACATGCGGGATGTATTGAAATGCCTTGAAGAACTGGGTTGCCCAGACCCGACGCCATTAAAAGATGCAATGCAGGCCATTCTTGACTGGTTGAGTGATGGATTTGCAATACAGGTTATGGGTGTTCCGCCTAAGGTGGGTGTGGGGGTTAATCTCAGCGCAGTTTCCAAACGTATCCGCACCGGTGTTCATGCCAAAGGCGGGTTTTCCTGGGATGAAACCCCCAAAGACGATTCTGATGAACCGGAAATTGATTCCAATACTCGTCTGACCTACTTCAACAAAAAACAATTGCAATTACGTACCAAAGTCATCCGCAAAAAAATCCGGGAAGTCCAGAAAATTATGCAGGATATTCGAAAAGCTTTACAGGAGGCGCGAAATTCCGGCGATAGAACTGATGTTGAAGTGCAATTGCGGGCTTTGGAAGTCAACGAGAAATTTTTGGTGTTTTTGACCGAAGCACTCAGAAAAACCCTGCTCGCCTGCCTGACCCGTTCCGGCTCGGCCACCACCGAATACCGCACAGCGGAAAGCCAGTTGCGCACCCTGGAATATGATGTTTCCCAGTTAGCAAGCGATGATGATCAGACTGCTTTCCTGGAAATCAAAAGCGCATTTGAACCTCCGCTTCAAGACAGCTTTGATAATCAGGCCATTAACCGCATGGCGGCATTATTTGCCTTAATAAGGCCGAACCAAACCGATCAGGATGATGTCGATGCTCTGATAGGCATTGGAACCATTGGAGACAGCATATCGGGTAGGCGTATCACCAGACTGGATCTTGAAGATTTGGATGACAGCTTCATCACCCGACGGCTGCCGCCGATTGATGGTAATACTTGATAAATATGTCTAAACACGACCGGTGTTAGGTTTTTACCGGTCGTGTTTTAATTAATCCTGAATTTTAAACTGGCACCTTTGATATCAATGATGCTGATTTATATGTCAATTATTTGACCTTAGCAGGCATTGTCCAGATAGGCAAAATACAATGCATTTGAGGCTTTTGCATAAATGCGCACTACCTTGATTGACTCAGTTACAGATCAATGGGTATAGCTAAAGGCCGAAAAAAATGTTGTTTGTTGACAGAGGGCCGTTAATAGCTGACCCCAATTTTCGATAAATATGCTTGCGGTTAACCTAAAAACAGCTTAGGCCTTTGGCAAATCTGCCTTATGGCCACCCACTATCAAGTGGGTAGCTTATAGTGTTGTCAATTCACCCTGCAGGTTTATTGCTCAATTGATTGGATACCGCCGTCAACACATTCACAATCAGTTTCAGTGCGTCTACAAAATTGGCCCGCAGCACAAAAGCAGTCCACTGAACCATCTCTAGAAGAACAGCTAACTCTAAGGATGGGTGTTATGCCGGATTCGTGCAGACTACTGCTTACAATATCAGTGGCTGAGGTATATTCATCAGAATGCACTTTGTCAAAAATCAAGCTGATAAAAGCCTCATTAGCAAGATCGGCAGCCGCTAAAGTGCTGTTAGAGGGTTCAGTTGCGAAGCTTAGACTTGAAATTGATAGTGTCAATAAAATAAATAGCAGTATAAGTTTCTTCATCATAAATTCCTTTTCAGATAAAATAAACTAAAGGTAGATGCTCCTACCAACGAATATGGTTTCCGCTTATCCATAGCTTAAAGCCACAATTTAAGTATACTCCTCAGTTATGAATTTACAATAGCGGAAAATCAAGCCATATATAGTCTCCTCCGTTTTGCTAAGTTATTGACAGACTATTAGATCCTACTGCATATATACATTGGATCTGATTATGATGCTGGCATCTGACCTTGATGGGACCTGCTCGATCAATCCGTAACTATAGAGTCAGCTTTGAGTCATTGAGTCCTATATCTAGACAAAAACAACCGCCTCACACAGCGGCCAATTACGTGGTTATGGGGTGTTGCAGCGATAGAGACGAGTGATGAATGGGCAACAGTCATAGGGTGGTCTAGAAAATACTGAAGTCAGCGTAATCCAACGGTTATCAGTTAGGCGTCAGTAAATCAGCAGTTGTCATGTAGGACATAATCCAAGTAATATGCCTGTCCTGATTTTTCACTGAAATATGATGTTTCCCAGTTAGCAGACGATGACAACCAGACTGCTTTCCTGGAAATCAAAAGCGCATTTGAACCTCCGCTTCAAGACAGCTTTGATAATCAGGCCATTAACCGCATGGCGGCATTATTTGCCTTAATAAGGCCGAACCAAACCGATCAGGATGATGATGTCGATGCTCTGATAGGCATTGGAACCATTGGAGACAGCATATCGGGTAGGCGTATCACCAGACTGGATCTTGAAGATTTGGATGACAGCAACATTACCCGGCGGTTGCCGCCGATTGATGATATTACTTGATAGGTATGTCTGAAACTCGGCCGGTATTCGGTTTTGCCGGTCGTGTTTTATTTAATTCTGAATATTAAGCTGGCGTCTTTGATATAAATGATGCTTATTTGTTTGTCAGTTATTTGCCCTAAGCAACCATTTAATACGTTAATATTTTCCCCAAGATAATGAGCCCGGTCAGGCTCATTATTTTCCATTCTGTTAACAACCGACCTATGGCCATTTTATATACTGCTAATTTTCCGAAAATTGGAAATAATTTCGAACACACAAACCACAGCTATGATGGCCAGAATTGAATAAACCGCATAATCCAGATGATCGACGATCCGTTCCCAACCAGCGTTTTCATTGACTGGTGAGTGGAGGATAAGCAGCTGATCAAATCGCCCTATCTGACTGATAATCACCAGTGTTGCCAGCGACAGAATGATTTCCGCAGCAAGGCTGAACCGACTCCAGCTGGCCACCACGAAGTTATAAAGTGCAAGGGCAAGACTCAGGCCGACAATCACGTTGACACTCCAGAAAACGGCTTGCCATTCAGGGCTTAATGATACGCTGACGGGTTGGACATCGATCAATGCCTGCGCAGGCCAGCTAGGGATATCGTTCCACCAGGCCATAAATATAACGGTAATAATGATCTCAAACCCGGTTTCTATGCGGCTTAAAGCCAAACGCTTCGATTTCGATTTCAGGTCTTTGGGTGACCAGGCATAGATTTCATTGAGGTTGGTGTCGCAATACTCCATCAGGTAAAAAATGAGGGTCACAATCGCAAACACATATAAGCCCTTGTCGGCCACATTAGCCAATGTGTCGATGACAGTGTCGATAAGTGATTGGCCAGATAAGACCCCGAGCAGTGAAATCAGCACGATGACGACGACCATTATCATCAAGGCTATTTTCAAGGCTTTCTTATAGGCAGGAAAAAAATTCGGTCCGATCAGCTGTTGCTTGGGCAGGTAAGCCGATGCGACACGCATCGGGTGGCCAAGTTTTCTTAACAGCGCTTCAGTTTCCTCAAGGTTCAACTCCCGGCCCAGCGCTTCCTGACTATCTTCCACCTGGCTCATGATAGATGCTTCAAGCTCGTCTCGAACGTCCTGTTTCAGCTCATCCGGTAAATAGCTTTCGAGGTTATCTAGATAATTTTGAATCATTTTCATATCAGTTCCCGTGAATCACTCATGTGTTCATTTCAAAATGTTGTTCAGTGTGGTTTCAACTTGCTGCCAGTCTTCGCTCAATTGCCTGAGTGTTGACTTACCCACTTCGGATAATTGGTAAAAGCGCTTCTTTCGATTGCTTTCTTCACGCCACTCACTCTCGAGCAGGCCCTGTTTTTCCAACCGTCGAACCAATGGATAAAGCGTGCCCTCATCAATCTCCATACCCTTGGCCGCCAGGTTTTTCCGTAGTGAGTAGCAGTAGTGCTCTTCCCGCAACTCGGCCAGCACCGCCAGAATAAGCACGCCGCGCCGGAGTTCGAGCTTCAATTTTTTGTAGTGTTCGCTATCTGTCATAATCTGCGCTCTGCTTTTACTGTGTGGCACATAGTATTTGACATATACTGTATGGCATACAGTATTGGGATGTCAAGTGTTTTCTCTCTCAGTAGTCGATAAATGCCGGGTTAGGTATTAAGCAGGCGTGTTGGCTTTGTGGCGTTTGGCTTGTCTTAATCCTTCGCGGGTATACTTTTAGGACTTTACAAGGTGTGGGTATCGTGACCCGCTGACAAAGGTGGTTTGTGGATTAAGGATCGGGTGTTTACGGTGGCTGATGTGGGGATAGCAGTATTCGGAAGGTTTTGGTTAAGCCTTATGAGGCGGCTGTCTAGAGGGTTTTAGTGATAGCCTGGCTATCAATTGCCCCAAGCAGCCATTTAAATATCTCCAATCTCGCTACGATTTGTCTATAACGAGTTATCACCAGCCACTACCAACTCCCACTTGCTCCGCCACCGCTCGAACTGCCGCCGCCAAAACTACTGCTGCTACTACCTGATGACTTACTGAGTCGAGGAATCGAACGTGTCTCAGTACCTGTGAAATGACAGTTTTCGCAAAAGTAATCTATTCTTTTCCTTCCTTGAGAACTGGTAGTAGCTGCTGTGATTACCGTTGTATCTGCACCTAAGGTTCGATAGTTACAGGCCTTGCATGTTTGATATGAACTAAACAGCCCTCTATATCGATTAATATCGATTCGGCTGCACATCGTGCACTGCCAAACATCATAATCCACGGATTTAAGGTATTCCTCAAGACGCTGCCCACCATCAAGGTGCACATCATCTGCCGTCTCACCCATCATCACCATTTTATTTTGGCAGACACCACAGGAACGCGGCCGCAGACGCCAAAGCTTGCGAACCAATGCAAAAATACCCAGGAAAATTGGTGCAATGATTGCCATAACCCATGCACCCAGCTGATCTATCAGTCTTAAAACTTTGAACTTGGCTCTGGCAAATAAACTGCTGTCTATCGCACCAGGGTATTCCCCAGTGACAGCATGAATGATTTCTATTGTTCCAATTCTAATCCCCTTTTGATATTCATCTTGATTAAAATACGGGATAAAGGAATTATCGATAATGCTCTTCATTTCATTATCCCGGTTACGTGAGTAACCTGAGCCTAATTCAATTCTCATTTTTCGATCAGACACTGAAACAAGAATTAAAACGCCATCATTTTCAACAGCATGGCCAACTCCCCAGTGGTTAAACAAACCGGTAGCAAAAGGCTCAATTGAAGGGCCTGCACCATAATCACCTAAGCTTTGAATGATAACGAGTATTATCTGTGGCCCATTATTATCACCTACTTGCTGCAAATATTGATAAAGCTCATCTTTGCTTTCATTGCCTAAAATACCTGCATAGTCATTGACATAAATATTCTCATAATTTGGATAACTTACATTTGACCTGGCAACTTCAGACCCAACAAAGCCATAAAGCAATGCAGCACTCAGAAAAATAATAAAAAACCGTTTCATCAGCTTATCCACAGTGAAGTTTCAAGCAGGCAGGTTCGGTTGAAAACGCCCACTTTAGGTATGATCGTGGTGATATGAAAAATCAATTTTAGCAAAGACTATAAACTGCCCGAACCAGACAGTTAAAAGTTAGGATTAAAGCGCTTTAACATTTCTCGTTTCTTCTCGTCGAGAGATTTGTTAGGAGGCATACCGCAACGGAAGCCAACGATTAACCTGCGAGCAATATTCCTCATAGCTTGAACCAAACATCTGTCTGAGATTGGGTTCTTCATGGAGTACGACAAACAGATGAAAACCTATTGCCATGCAGAGTCCGTAAATTATGATGGGTAAAGCAGCAAATAAACTTCCCCACCCGAAGATGACGCTAAGAACGCCTGCATACATAGGATTGCGCATATAACGGTAGAGCCCGCGAACGACCAGGTGCTTAGGTGGGTCTATCGGCGCTGGTGTCCCACGCCCAGTTGATGCGAAGTCCCATAAGCACCACAGATAGATGCTCCCCCCAATAAGCAGAAGCAGGCCCCCGATTAGGGCATTCAGTGAAAAATCGACACTGGCATAAGAGAAAAGAAATACTGGGATATAGACTGCCACAGTGCCAGGGACAACGATCGTGAAAAGCAGGTTTTTCGCAAACAAGAGCATGCTATTAACCAAGTTGTAAAAGTTTATAGGTTAAAGAGATGTTCGATAACATGGCAATTACAGCCATATTCGGCGTGTTCATTATAAACGCCAGGAGTGGCGTTGGTTAAAACCTCATCTGAAGTTGCACTTATGATCCGGTGATCACGTTGGGCCGTTGTTGAAAGTATTGCTGGTTCCCAACTGTCGCCCAGTTGTGCTGATCCTGTCAGTGGCGATCAGCTTGCAGCCATTACCTGTGGATGCTGCAAGCTATGGTTACACAAACCCAAGGCATTGCCGATGCCTTGCACAACCACTGCAGTGCGAAAGAATAAAATTCAATTAAAGTGCGGCCATCGTTTGGCCGCTACTTGCCCTGGACGGTTAAAAAGCAGTCATCCGGCTCCCAGCTGATATATCTGAACCAGGTTGCCGCACGTATCAACAAATACCGCCAGGGTAACGTCGCCGGCACTGGTCGGCTCGGTGGTAAATTTCACACCGAGATCAGAGAGCCTCCGGAACTCAGCCTGTATATCATCAACTTCGAATGCGGTGATTGGAATACCCTGTTCGAACAGCGCCTCCTGATACGTTTTTGCAATTGGATTGACGTTGGGTTCCAGCGAAAGCTCAGTGTCCCCCCCCTCCGGAGATACGACTGAAAGCCACCGAAACTCCCCAACAGGAATATCCTGTTTTTTCTTGAATCCCAGGATATCGGTATAGAAATCCAGCGCCTTCTGCTGGTCGTCTACATAGATGCCGCTCAGTTTGATTTTCATGGTGTTTTCCAGTCGTTTTGCTTGGACACAGAATAATCTATTCGGGTGAGATTGTGCTTCTCGAAATTTGCGAATCGCTCTCCCACGCACCGCGCATAATTGTCATACAGTCTGGCGAAAGTATCTCACCTGATTCCCTGAGCTTTTGCCGGTACATCGATGGCGCCCGGCCGAATCGTTGGGAAAACAAGAAACTAAAGCTACCCAGGCTCGAAAAGCCAATCGCCATACATATGTCCGTAATCGAATCGTCGCTCTGAATAAGCAGATGTTTCGCCTGATCCAGACGCACCCTGGTACGAAACTGAACCGGGGTTTCACCGAAAACCGCCTTGAACTGGCGGACAAAGTGAAACCGAGACATGGCCACCGATTTCGCCACTTCATCAATTGACCCCTCCGCGTACCCTACATCACGTAATTGGTCGCGTGCACTGCACAATCTGATCAGCTGGTTCTTTGTTAGCATCTAGTTTTGTTTCTTACATCTAATATGGTTCAACAATTTCCTCGCATAAGCCGAATGGCTAAGGTTCGCTATGGGTTGTAAGCCGCCCTTTGCTAACCCAATGACAATGACTCTTCTTTCACACAGCCTGAGTATTAACCAGTCATTTAAGCAATACCTACACACGCAAAATTGACCGTTAACAATCTGCCAACACCGAACGAACAAACATCGATTGCTTGTCTAAAAATACCGTTTCGGTATTCGGCCAGCCGGGCTTTTCAGGATCTTCATAAAAGTGCTGAATATTCTGCTCTCTGAATTGAGTAAAAACCGGTCCATTGATGTGGTGGGCAAATGCTTGGGCATCTTTATAGATTTCAAAAAAATCCACTTCGGTTTGTTGACTACCCGGAATCGGAGCAGGCAGCTGGGAGGGCTGGTTAAGTGGTGAGCGGGCTTGTAAGTTAACCGAATACAACAATGTGTCCGGTTCAGCTGCTTTTACTTTATCTGCCAAGCTCTCAAGTGTTGTTACCAAATCAGCAGGACAGCCATTCTTAAGCTTCCATCTGGAAATAAGTACAATCATCGATTCCCTCCTTGACGTTAATGTGTATTGATACTATCAATAATCGTTAACCATTTCACCGTTGGAAAATTCCTGATATTGCGGCAAATCGTCTGTTATCTCATAAAAACCCTGCTTTTCGCCGACAAATATATGCCCCATGGTTTTTAATCCGGTCGCAGCATCCAGGGTACTGGCAATAATACCGGTGGCGTCCAAGTCAAACGGTTCCCAAAAAAGCCCCGAACCACACTGCCGGCAAAATCCCCGGCGTGCAATATCCGAGGTTTGATACCAGGCAAGTCCATCATCTTTGGTGATTGTGATGTTAACTTTACGCGCCTTGCTATGCGGCCCAAAGCCTCCGTGCAAGCGCTGGCACATACTGCAATGGCAGTTGACCACATCGCGCAACGGGCCCTTTACCTGATAGCGTACTGCACCGCAGAGGCAGCCACCAGTGGTGATCTTATTGTCATCTGTCATTTCGTATCTCTCACAGCGAGCAGGCAAATATTTTGGTATTTCCTGTCATTAAAATGATTAAGTGGGATTTTCAATGCTGTTATCAGGCATTGATCAAATGTAAATACCTGCAACCGGCAGCTTCCCCGCGAGTTTTAACTTAACTGCTGCCAATCGGCTTTATTGCTCTGCAGAAGTACTAGCCTGCAACCATTCCTGCAATTCACGCAACACTTGCTGATTGGCCTTATTCATTGCTACTGCCACATTGCTCGCGCTATCGAGCATGGTTGACTCAGTTGCCCGGATTAATTGATGGCTGATGTTGCCTTCGAGATCAATCCAGCTTGCCTTAATCGCAACTATTGCGGTAGCGTTCAGATCGTTTGCCTCAATCTGAAAATCTCTAATTGCCACTCGCAGGGTCGGTGCCCGCGCAGGTGCCTCCAACACTATGCCGGTACCTGATTGTTCCAAACTGCTGATCAATGTCTGCCGGAACATTTCCGGTAACGGCATCGCCCAACGGGCTTCTGCATATCCAGCTACCTGAGTATCTCCCTGATAGACCCACAACCTTTGACTGTTTAACAGGCTGCCACTGCTGATGCTCAGTTTGAATGGTATTGCAGCTTCCCCACCCTCAGCTTTTTCCACCACAGGGTTCAACCGAAATAAAGTCACTGGCTTGCTGTCGCCGCCGATATTAAGACAACCACTTAATACTGCTGGTAACAACAGTAGTATCACTGATCGAGAAAAATAGCCCATGTTATGCTCCCGCTACTCCGCGTACCTTGTCCGTGCTGTATTAATTAGCTGCCGGCTGAAACTCAACCGTCTGTTCATCACCTAACAGAAAGCCAGATGGATTGTTTTCAAAATTGCGTGCTACTGATTCCAGACGCCTGACCAGTTGCCGGAAATCCTGCAAGGTCGGTGCGATCTGACCCAGCCCATCCTGGGCAAACGCA
This sequence comes from Gammaproteobacteria bacterium, assembly GCA_021772985.1. Lineage (GTDB taxonomy): Bacteria > Pseudomonadota > Gammaproteobacteria > Xanthomonadales > Wenzhouxiangellaceae > JAJFKX01. The sequence continues at coordinate 227,715 of JAJFKX010000049.1, read as the reverse complement.
TCCACCGCAGTTTCGTTGCGGCTGAATATGGTGTCCAGGCGTTCAGCCAGCATCCGCGCCTGAGCAGCAGTGGCACGGGCATCACTGGTCACCGCCAGCAGATCTTCGCCAATTTGTGCATTGTGCTGATCCCAGTAAGATTCAAAATCTTCACTTACCCGATCAATTCGTGCCAGAGTCATATTGGCCTGGTCAGTGGCCAGTCGCAGACCTTCCAGAGAATCACCAATTGCGGCGCGGTGCAATGCAATTTCTTCCGTGGTCAATTCAATATTTTCCAGCAAACTGGAAACCCGATTGGCATTTTCATCACTGACTACCTTGTTAACCCGCAGCAGCAAATCATTGATATTTTCGAATAATGTACCACTGCTGTTCAACAGGCTTTGCAGGTCAGATGTTTCAGCAACAATAATGGGTATCGCCTGTTGGCTGACATCTTCAATCATTGGACTATTGGGGGACCCCCCTTCCAATTCTATAAAGGCCAGACCTGTGAACCCCTGAAAACCCAATTGGGCTTTGGTATCGGCCCGTATCGGTGTTCCAGCCTCAGTTCGCACCCTGGCAATGACCCGGCCGGGGTTGCTGGGGTCTACATCCAGCTCGATCACTTCACCAACCTGGATACCATTAAACATCACTGCACCGCGGTTGCCCAAGCCGGTCACCGCTTCTTCAAAAATAATGTCGTAGTAATTGAATTCCTGATCAACCGCAAACTTTCCCAGCCAGATCACAAAGAAAAACATTGCTATACCGGCAGCAAGAGTAAAGGCCCCGATTAGAATAAAATTGGCTTTGGGTTCCATTAAGATTTCCTCTATCAGCCCAAACTACGGTTTAGGGAAGCTCTGATTTAATCTGACATGACCACGAGTGAGTCTTGTTTGGTGCAGTGCAGTGCTTTTTCCAACGACAGCATAGCTGGCTATGTCGAGTTGCAAAAGTGCTGCAATGCGCCAAACAAGGCCGCTCCCTAAAGGGTTACGCAGAAAATGCATAAATCCTGCATTGCGTTGTTTGGCAATAGACCGGCTATTGTGCTGCCCAACGACGCTTTGTCTTGGTGCATTTTTTGCAGTAACGCGGCTCATGACAGATTAAATCAGAGGTTGCTTAGTATATTGTGACAGCACGGTACGTCCACGCGGACCACTGAAGTACTCCTGTACCCAGGGATGGTCATGTTGTGCGACCTGCTCCAACGGCCCAACCGTCAGCACTTTGTGTTCCGCCAGCACCGCTACCCGGTCGCATATGGCGTGCAGCGTATCCAGGTCATGGGTCACCAGAAAAACGGTTAAACCCAAGGTATCACGCAAGGTTTTCAGCAATTGATCAATACCATCTGCAGAGACCGGGTCCAAACCTGATGTCGGCTCATCCAGAAACAGCAACTCAGGTTCCATTGCCAGGGCTCTTGCCAGACCGGCACGTTTACGCATACCTCCTGACAATGAGGCGGGATATAACGTTGCAGCATGGGCAGGTAGTCCTACCAATGCGATTTTCATACATGACAATGGGTGCAACAGTTCATCGCTGATATCATAATGTTCACTGATGGCCAGTTTGATGTTTTCTCTTACCGTCAACGAAGAAAATAACGCACCATCCTGGAACATCACGCCATATCGGATGTTTTTTCCACTCTCGTATTCCGCCAATACATCCTGTAATGGCTGGCCAAATAACCTGATATCCCCTTCTGCGGGCTTCAACAAGCCAACGATACTGCGCAGTAATACCGACTTACCGGTACCCGAGCCGCCGACCACACCCAAAATCTCACCACGCCTGACGTCCAGGCTCAGGTCGTCATGTACCAGATTGTCACCAAACCGGTTCACCAGCCCACGCACTTTGATGACATGCGCATCATCATTTTCAGGGTAAGTGTTGATCGCGCTACTTTGCATTTAAATACCCAATTGCTCAAAGAATATGGCAAACATCGAATCGGCAACCAATACCAGGAAAATGGATTGCACCACTGCTGAAGTGGTGTGCCGGCCCACTGATTCAGCACTTCCGGATACCTTAAACCCTTCCAGACAGCCGACCACCGCTATCATGAATGCAAATACCGGCGCCTTGCAGATACCGACCCAGAAATGGGTAATCGAGGTATTTTCATATAAGCGGGTGATGAACATTCCAGGCGAGATATCCAAAATCAACGCGCTTACCACGCCACCTCCAATCAGACCCATCAGCATGGAACCGAATGACAGCATCGGTAGCATAATCAGTAATGCCACGACCCGGGGCATCACCAATACGCAAATCGGATCCATTCCCAGCGTTTTCAGCGCATCCAGCTCTTCATTGCTTTTCATTGAACCGATCTGTGCGGTAAATGCACTACCCGATCGGCCGGCCAGTAGAATCGCCGGCAGCAACACGCCAAATTCTCGGAAAAATGCATAACCGACCAGCTCGACGGTGTAAATTTGTGCACCGAAATCACGCAAGATGGTTGCACCCAGAAACGCAATCACACCGCCAACCAGAAAACTTAACAGACTGACAATTGGCACAGCATCCAGGCCAACATGTTCTATATGGTAAAACAGTGAGGTCCAGCGCATCCGCCACGGTTGCAGAGTATTTCGCAAGGTGGTGACTATCACCACGCCAACAAAATGCAACAACACGCGAACCTGCATCCAGGTATCAACCGCCCAGCGCCCGGTCCGGTCAAAAATCATGTCGATGCCCCGGCTTCTGGGCCGGCGCGGGTGAGATTCCTGTTGTAAAGCCTGGCAAATGGTTTTCAGCAGCAGCACGTGGTTGGCCTTGGCACCGATCAACATATCCGCCAAAGTATCGGGAGTGGTCCCACCCAGTAAACGCAACAGTAATAACCCGCCGGTGGTATCGAGATTTTGCAATCCACTCAAGTTAAGCTTGCCGGTGGTATCGGGTGAGTGTTTGCGAGCCACCGAAATTTTTTGCTCTAACCCGGCCGCATTCAGCAGCGTCCAGTCACCACTGATCTGCGCTTCATAACCGGTATCACCGGCCGACATTTCAATGCCAGGTGTTGTCATCGTTCAGCACATCCCATGATCAGCATATTGTACAGGATGTTGAGGGCAAATCATGGGCTTCAACTGCTGATTAATCCACCAGCCCCTGCCGGGCTGATGACCAGTGGCGGCCATCAAATTCCACCAGTTGCAGGCTCTGAATATCCAAATCATCAATACAGCGGGCATTTACACTCCAGCAATCCGGATGAGAACGTGGCTGATAATACGCCTTGACCCCGCATTGACTGCAAAACAGGTGCTGAGCGGCGCCGGTATTAAAACGGTATTCGGTCAGCAGCTTGGGGTCCGACAGCAGAGTCAGCAGCCGATGCGGTACAAAAATATGCAAAAAATCATTTCTACTACACATAGAGCAGTTACAACGGGTTGCCTCAAAGATAGGCTCGGCAGTGAACTCGAACCTAACATTGCCGCAATGACAGCCTCCCTGATAAGTAAGTACCTTGTGCATTAGATTATTTCCTTAGTGGCTAAATACCCAACCGCCTGATCGCCCGCCAGCAATACCAGCCACTCAGTAACCCAGCCGTATTCACAGGTTGTCGCCATACCAGCTTTGCAGATCGCAGCAACCGATGACCGGCCCTGATCCCCAAAATTCGCTGTAATGACAGCATCCGCAGCCAGCTGGGGTCAACGGAATCAATCAAGCCAACCAGCTGCGCTTCAAGTGCGCCGCTGCTTAAGACTTTAATCACCGGGCTCAACAAATCTTTAATCGCCAATTCCAACCCATTATCAATGCTTGAATATGCCCGCTGTTGATCCAGCTTTAATGCATAACGTGCATGCAATGATAACGGTAACCAGCGTTCAGCCATAAAACCGGTCGACAATTGATTGGTTAATTCAAGGGTCAGCAAAGCTGAGTATATTTCACTGGCCGGCCCTTGTTGCTGCCCTGTAACTGCTTCTGGTGGATTAATTGCTGCTTCCAGCAGCCGGACACCCTGCCCCGCGATAGACTGAGTCTGTTGCCATAAATGTGCCTGATCAATTGGTGTATCTGCTTCAAGTATCAGCCTCAGCTGCTCACACCATCTGCTGCAGTTTGACCAGTCCCAGGTATCACTCAAACCCGTCTCGCGCATGGCAATAAATGCCGGGTGGCCACTTTGGGAGTGTTGCGACAATTCATGCTGCCACCAGCTGAGTGTTTGCCCGGCAACGTCAGGCTCCCGATGGGTACTGACCAGCTCAATCAAGGCCCTGAGAAAAGCGTTACCAGCCAGCAACCGAAGCTTTTGGTTTTCCGGAATATAAACCTGGATCAACGGCCAGGGTGCAACTGCGGCTGCCAGACGCTCATAGCACCATTGCTCGGCTGTGGCCTGCATCACCAAACCTGGCTTATTGCACTCGATCAGTTACCGGCGCGGAAATATCCTGGCTGGTGAATAGATGTTCAATATCTATTTTGTCGAAGCCATAGCTCTCTCCGCAATGCTCACAGGCCACCTCCACATTGCCCCGTTCAGCAACAATACTGTTGGCTTCCGTATAGCCCAGTTGCAACAACATTCGAGATACCCGTTCGCGGCTGCAAGTACAATGAAACTCTGGTAACTGAACAGCAAACAGCTTAATTTTGTCCTCAGGAAACAAAAGCTTCAACAATTTCTCGCTATCAAACTGTTGCATTTCTGCATGTTTCAATGTCGCCGCCTGCATGTTTATCCGTTGCCAGTCATCTGCATGCATTTCACCCGGCATGCGCTGCAGCATAAGCCCACCCGGCTGCTGTTGGGAAAAGCCCAGCACAAATTGAGTCGGTAATTGCTCAGATTTTAAAAAATAGTTTTCCATTGCAGCGGCAATGTTTTCCCCTTCCAACGGTACTACCCCCTGGTAGCTAACCCCCTCATCCGGTGGTTCCAGTTGCATGGTCAATAACCCGGACTGTATCGCCGGCAAATTTTCAGCCAACGGCAATTCCGGTTGGAAACGCACCATTCCACGCATCCGCCACTGCTCATCACATTCCACACTTAGCAAATGCGGATTATCCTGACTACGTATCTGCAAACTTAGACGACCACTGGCTTTGATACCACTGCGTACCAGGGTGATTGAAGTCAACATATCCGCCAGCCAGTGATTAAGTGGTGATGGGTATTGCCGGCGTTGGCAAAGTGCCTGCCAACTATCTGGCAGCCACGCCAATGCCCCACGCACCGGATAATCTGCAAAAGCAAATGCATAGACCCAATCAGTCAGTTTCTTGCTACTCATTCCGGCAAGACCCGTGCGACAATTTCGATGCTGTCCATGTCGCTGACCTGGTGGCAGTAATAATCAGCAGCCTGTAAACCGGGTGATTGCAACTCACCATAACCCCAACCGACGGCGGCGGTATAACATCCTGCCGCTTTACCAGCCTGGATATCTCTGGGGTCATCACCAATCATGATCACTTCATCAGGTTCCATTTGTAATGCCTTACATGCCAGCAAAACCGGTTTGGCCGCTGGCTTGGGTTGATCAGTTGTATCCCCGCAAACCACTATTTGGGCACGCCGTTGCCAACCCAACTCAGCAACAATTGGCAGCGTTAAACGGGTGCTTTTATTGGTTACGATAGCCCATGGAATGCCGTTACTATCCAATTTGTCCAGCCATTCGGTTATCCCCGGAAATGGCTGGCTAAGCTCGCAGCTGCCGGCACCATAGTATTCCAGAAATTTACTGCGAATCCTGCCATATTCATTTTCTTCAACACCGGGGAAGCCTAAAGCCAACATTCCGGCTGCGCCTCGAGAAACTCCTGCCCGTACGGTTGCAACCGGCATCGGCGGTAATTTGTAGTCGGCTCTAACCCGGTTCAAGGCTGCAGTTAAATCCGGCGCACTGTCCAATAAGGTGCCATCCAAATCAAATAAATAGCCGTTTATAGCCTGATGATTTTTCATTAAACCCGTCATTTCTGGAAGATCCGGTTACAAGCTGGCGTGTAGCAGATAATTTACCCGAGGCGTTCCACCCACCGTCGCTTTGCGAGTGATCGGATTGTAATGCAAGGCACTGATATCTCTAACCGTCAAGCCTGCCTGTCGACACCATCCGGCCAATTCAGATGGCTGGATAAATCGATCGTAACGATGTGTTCCACGAGGCACCAGGTTCAACATGTATTCTGCTGCAACAATACCTAATGCAAACGCCAACGGCGAGCGGTTCAGCGTGCTGAAAAACACCTGGCCGCCCGGCTGTAATAATTCGGCACAGGCATTAACTATGGCAGCTGGATCAGGCACATGTTCCAGCATTTCCATACAGGTGATATGGGCAAACGATTGCGGCTGTTGTTGCGCCAGTTGCTCAGCAGTAATCAAACGATAATCCACTTGCTGGCCAGACTCCAGCAAATGCAGTCTGGCAACTTCCAGGACTTCACGGGTAATATCTATACCGGTGACCAGGGCACCGGCGGCGGCCAGGCTTTCAGCCAATATACCACCGCCACAGCCAATATCCAGAGCCGGGCTATTCGGCAATTCACACTTGCCAGTGAGATATCCAAGCCTGGCTGGGTTGATGTCGTGCAGTGCTTTGAATTCACCTTGCCGGTCCCACCAGCGGCTGGCCAAACGGGCAAATTGTTGCTGTTCGGCAGTATCAATATTGGCTGTTTCCGATATTTCAGACTGGTTCATAAACAATACTCTACCGATCTGCCGGTAATATTATCCAGCCGCCTTTGATGCATGGTTTTTACCTACCCGTTTTTGCCAGGAACGTGCGTTGCTGACAATCTCATCAACATCCAGTGTCAATGGCTCACGGTTTTTCAGCAACCGCCTGCCTGCAACCCACACATGCTGAACCTGCTGGCGGCTGGTGGCATACACCAGATGAGAGATAACATTATGAATCGGCTGAGTTTCCGGTGCAGATAAATCAATAGCACAAATATCTGCCTGTTTACCCGGCAATAATGATCCCAGTTGCGCTTCCATACCCAGTGCCCGAGCTGCATTGATGGTAATCATCGCCAACGCTGCTGACGCCGGCACCGCTTCAGGGTCACCACTGAAGCCTTTGGCCAGTAATGCAGCTGTGCGAATTTCGCCCAGCAGATCCAGATCATTGTTACTGGCAGCACCATCAGTGCCAACACTCACGTTCACCCCGGCAGCTATTAATTTCGCAACCGGGCAAATGCCACTGGCCAACTTCAGGTTGGATTCCGGGCAATGCACCACATTAACGCCATGACGGGCGACGGTTTCGATATCGGCATCGTTAAGCGCAGTCATGTGCACTGCCAGCAAACGTGTGTCCAACAAATTCAGCTGTTGCATACGTGCCAGGGGCTTTAATCCATAATCACGCTCGCTGTCTGCAATTTCACCAGCGGTTTCCAGCAGATGCAGATGGATCGGCACATCCATTTCTTCAGCCAACTTGCGAATCCGCAAAAAACTATCGTTATCCACTGAGTACGGGGCATGCGGTGCGAATGCAGTGCTGATTAACTGCTCTCCTTTGAATGCCTGATGCACTTCCAGACCGCGGGCAAAATACTCATCCGTATTTTGTGCCCACACAGTAGGGAAATTAATGACCGGCAGGCCTATGCAAGCCCGCATCCCGGACTGACTGGTAACTGCGGCTGTAACATCCGGGAAAAAGTAATTATCGTTAAATAAAGTTATCCCGCCACGCAAATACTCAAGCACCGCCAGCTGAGTGCCATCATGCACATATTCCGGTCCCATCCAGCGCTGTTCGGCAGGCCAGATGTGATCGTTCAGCCAGACTGACAGTTGCAAATCATCTGCCAGTCCCCGCATCAGGGTCATGGCCGAATGTGCATGCATATTGATTAAACCAGGCAGCAAGGCGTGTCCGTCCAATGACTCAGTTGCAATACCTGGATAGCGCTGATCCAATTCAGTGGTTGGTAGAATTTCAACAATCCTGTCTTGCTCAATGACCACGCTATGGTCTTTCAAAACCACACCTTCCGGTTCAACCGGGACCACCCAACTGGCGCTTAGTGCGAATCGTGTAATGCCAGACACAGATGATCTCAATCTTTTACCCGTGAGACATACTCACCGGTACGGGTGTCCACTCTGACAATTTCACCTTCACCAACAAACAGTGGCACCCGGATAACCGCTCCGGTTTCCAGCGTGGCTGGTTTGCCACCTCCTCCGGAGGTATCGCCACGTACACCTGGGTCAGTCTGGGCGATTTTGAGTTCTACAAAATTAGGTGGGTCTAATGACAAAGGTTCACCATTCCATAACATCAGCTTGCAAACATCCTGCTCTTTTAACCATTGATGCGCATCACCAACCTGGATTTCACCGGCGGCATATTGCTCATAGTCATTGGGATTCATGAAATGCCATAATTCGCCGTCGTTATATAAATACTCAACATCAAACTCGAAAATATCTGCGGCTTCAACTGATTCATTAGACTTAAAGGTGCGCTCTATAACCCGACCTGTTTTGAGGTTTCTTACCCGCACTCGGCTAAATGCCTGTCCCTTGCCCGGTTTAACAAACTCATTTTCAAGAATGTTATATGGATCACCATCGAGTATGATCTTCAACCCGCTGCGAAACTCATTGGTACTATAACTAGCCATGCATGCTCCCAAGAAAACTTGCAAAAATAATCCGCTATGGTAGCGCGAACCGACCTTAAACGGCAGCCTTTGATGATGAATTTATCAACTAACTGGCGCCAGCAATTGCGTGACAGCAGCATCACCCCTGAGAAACTCCTCAGCAGGTTGGAACTTCCCGCGCACTTGTTATCAGGCATGGACATTGCTGACAAGCTATTTCCATTGCGGGTTCCGGAAGCATATCTGCAACGAATTCATCCTGGCGATATTAATGATCCGCTGCTACGTCAAATCTTACCGGTGGTGGATGAGTCCTTCAAAGTTGAAGGTTATAGCAGTGATCCAGTTGGCGATTTAGCCAGCAAAGCCGCACCGGGTGTGTTGCATAAATACCAAAACCGGGCTTTATTGCTGTTGACCGGTGCTTGTGCAGTTAATTGCCGTTATTGCTTCCGGCGTGACTTTCCTTACGCAGAACAACAAATTAAACCTGCACAGTGGTTACTGAGCCTGGATTACCTGTCCCAAACCCCAAGTATTACCGAAGTCATTTTCAGTGGTGGTGACCCATTAATTCTTAGTACACAAAAACTGACAGCTATAACCAACGATCTACAAACCATTTCACATCTGCGCCGTTTGCGTATTCATACCCGATTACCGGTGATGATCCCCGCTCGTATTACTGACACCTTTTGTCACTGGCTGGCAAGTCTGCCCTGGCCGGTATCTATGGTGTTGCATATTAACCATCATCGAGAACTGAGCGAAGACGTAGTACAAGCTTGCGTTCGGATGCGAGCAGCTGGTATTTGCCTGTTGAACCAGTCAGTTTTGTTAAAAGGTGTAAACGATGAGATAAAATTACAGCAAGTGTTGTCAGAAAAGCTATACGATGCCGGTATACTACCTTACTACCTGCATCAGCTTGATCCGGTAACAGGTGCACAGCACTTCAAGGTTAGCGATCATGAAGCTTTACGGCTTCATGCTAATATGCAAAGTCGCCTGCCTGGTTATTTATTGCCCAGGCTGGTACGGGAAGTGCCAGGGGAAGCTGCTAAATTGCCGCTTAAAGAAGTGGTTGAGATGCACATTTAACGTTATCTTCACAAAATATATACGACGCTGGTGTTATAAGCTGATCATCGTGGCTGATATTAGCCTTATAGTAGGACAGTATGTGTTCAACTAACCAGCATGAAGTTGACATTAATCAGCGAGATAGACATGACTGATAAACTTTTTCTAGACACCGTACTTGTTATGGATGACAGTCCGGTGTTTATGCAAAAACTGCAGCAGCAATTTGATGGTGAACAAATCCGTTTCCTGTTCGCCGACACACTGGATGCTTTCCGCCATCAACTTACCAGTATTTCCGGGAAGAACCACAAACTTAGCGTGATGTTACTGGGGCCATCCGTAGATAAACAACAGGTCGCATCCACATTGCAGTGCCTGCGTACAGGGCAACCGGATTGCCGCTGGATTAATGTAATTGATATGCAGGGGGAATTTGCTCTGGACCATCAAGAACTGGAAGAGCGTTTGCGCTATCGGCCAGACTCCACATTGCTCAGCAGTGATGAATATGGCATCCAGGAAGTGCTGACTAAAAGCTTGAAGGCGGTCCACCATGCAGATGCTACCAATGAAATGCAGCGACGCCTGGCAGATATCGAAGAACGCTATGAAATGTTGCTGGATACCTCCAGTGAAGCCATTGCATTTGTGCTCTCCGGTTTGCATATTTATGCCAACCCCGCATACCTTGAGCTGACCGGTTTTGAAGACCTCCGGGTGCTTAGTGAAAAATCTCTGCTGGAATTAATTTCCGTCAATAACCCTGAAGACAGCCTTAAGAAAACTTTGATCGGCCTGGAAAAACAAACACTCGATAAAGCCAGCTTGGATGTCTCTCTACAAGGCATTAAGGATGCTCCGGCGTTACAAGCTGTATTGCACCCAGCTAGATATAGCGGTGAAGAATGCACTCAGATCACTTTACGCGAACAACCGGTCATTGTACTGCCGGCAGATGCCTTCCCGGTATCCAGTGAAATAGATGGCTTGCTGTCACGACGTGGATTTCTTACCGAAGCGCAAACCATACTCAATGGCGACACTGAAGGCCAGGCGATTGGTATTTTGTGTGTCAGTGTCGATGATTTCGACAGCATCAAGGAACATGTTGGGTTTGCCAATTCAGACGCCTTGATCAATGAACGCGCAACACTGTTGATGGAATGTTTGAGTGAGGAAACTGATAGAGTCACCCGCTATTCCGAACACGTATTTGTGGTATTGGTACAGCGCACTCAACGACCTGCAGTAGAACAGGTTGTAGAACATATTGTAGAAACTTTTTCCAGCAGGATTGCCGAACTCAATGACTCATCGACCACTGTCACCTGCAGTATCGGTTTTTGTTTTGCCGGTCGCCAAACAAAAAATATTGATGTTCTGATTTCACAATCTGTGCGAGCTGCCCGGGAAGCTGCTGCAGAAGGCGGTAAACAGAGCAAACGCTTCCGCCCTACTCTGCAGTCAGTCGACGACGGCAACGAACGCGCTCAATGGCAAGAGCGCCTTAGGCATGCTATTGACCAGAATGAACTGAAACTGATCACTTCGTTGATCAGCGATATCAACGATGAACAACAACAAATTCTTGATCTGGATTTGTGTTTGCCTAAATCCGATGACGTTGAACAAACCTACGGAATGGGACTTAAACAGGCGATTGCCGGTTCAGCATTGACTGCAGAGCTGGATCGTCATGCGATTCGGGTCATGCTGGAAAATTTGCAACAGGGGCAACAATCCCTGATGCTGCCGATCACACCGGTAAATCACGACCCCAAAGCGCTGGCCGACTGGATCATGGCAAGCCTCAAATATGCCGGAATTTCCGGTTCCCGGCTTATCTTTTCTGTCAGCAGCTATGATTTGCAGCAAAATCTGCAACCCACCGATATTTTGCGCCGGGCTCTCAGCGGCACAGGCATTCGCTGGGCGTTGGATCATTACGGTGCTACAGACAATGCTGCACAACTGGTCAAACACTTACAACCTGAATTCGTACGGCTATGCCCCACCAAAGTGCCTCAGAACAGCGATATGGCGCGATCTGAACCATTCCCTGGCCTGGTCAGGGCGGCACGGGAAGCGGGTAGTATACTGATTGCCTGCTCGGTGGATAGTGCAGATTGCCTGCCATCACTGTGGCAATCCGGTATTACCCTGATTCAGGGCGAGTTCCTTAAGCAGAAACAGCAATTAGTCGGATAAAGTACAGCCGTTACCGGGGCCGTTTTGCCCCGTCTCCAACTGGTGACCTGCATCTCGGTTCACTGGCCACAGCGTTGGCCAGCTATCTGCAAGCAAAAGTTCATCATGGCCGATGGTTTATCCGCATTGATGATATCGACACACCGCGTATTAAACCCGGCAGCGTGGACAGCATTATCCGCTCATTGGAAAGATTCAATTTACAGCCGGATACCCAACCTGATTATCAGAGCTTACATCGGACCAAATATGAACGTGCCATTGATTATTTATTAAACAACGGCAACGCCTATTATTGTGGTTGCAGCCGTGCTGATATGGCCGCCGATGGCTCTTACCCCGGCACTTGCCGAAATGGTATCCCAACAGGCAAGCAACCACGCAGCATCCGGGTTTTAGCACCACCGCAGCCCTACCGATTTACTGATCTTCTGGCTGGAACTCAACGTGATGAGATACAACAGACTACCGGAGATTTTATTATCCGACGTGCAGATGGAATTTTTGCTTACCAGTTATGTGCGGCGGTTGATGACGCATCACCTGGAGTCAGTGAGGTCGTTCGTGGTGCCGACCTGTTGCCTTCAACCGGCAGACAATTGCACCTGCACAAGCTGCTCGGCCTGGATTCACCCGGATACGCTCATATCCCATTGGTTACCGGCTCAGATAACCAAAAGCTCAGTAAACGCTACCCTGATGACCCTTTGAATCAACAACAACCGGTATCAGCCTTGCAGGCTGCGCTTAAACATTTGAGGCATTCCCCCCCATCGAATGTCACCACTATTGATGGTTTATTGTCATGGGCTCTCGCTCACTGGGATATTCGAAAACTGATCTATGGTTCCGGATCAACCTCAGGATAGGTATACTTTGTAAAAATCAGCTGAAAAGACCTTATGAGCCAGAACTTTCTCGAATACGAACGCCCGATTGCCGACCTGGAAGCCAAAATTCAGGAACTTCGCAGTGTTGATAACGCTAATGCGTTAAATCTGGATGAGGAAATTCAGCGCTTGGAAAGCAAGCTCACCAGCAAAATTGAGCAAATTTTTTCAAACCTGAGCCCCTGGCAAATTGCCCAGCTCAGCCGCCATCCTGATCGACCTTATACCAATGACTACATCCAGTTGATGTGTGACAATTTTCATGAATTGCACGGCGACCGTACATTTGCTGATGATCCGGCAATCGTTGGTGGGCTCGCTCAAATCGGCGACTTAACGGTGATGTTAATCGGCCAGCAAAAAGGCCGTGGCACCAAACAGAAAATACACCGTAATTTTGGCATGCCCAGACCGGAAGGCTACCGCAAAGCACTGCGTCTAATGCAACTGGCGGCACGCTTCCAACTGCCGATTATTACCTTTATAGACACGCCGGGCGCTTATCCAGGAATTGGTGCTGAGGAACGTGGACAATCTGAAGCCATTGCTCGTAACTTGAAGGAAATGGCTTTGTTACCTGTGCCGATCATTGCCACCGTGATTGGTGAAGGTGGTTCCGGCGGGGCTTTGGCGATCGGAGTTGCTGATCGTGTCAATATGCTGCAATACGCTATTTATTCAGTCATTTCACCAGAAGGTTGTGCCTCTATTTTATGGAAAAGTGCTGAATATGCTGAATTAGCAGCTGATTCTTTAGGCATTACTTCAAACCGCTTGAAAAAGCTGGGCTTGGTCGACCGTGTTATCGCTGAACCTGCTGGTGGTGCACATCGCGATATGGATACGATTGCAGCCAACTTGCGTGACACCATCCTGAAGCAAATGAAAAAGCTGGAACAATTATCGGTTGATGAACTCCTGGCCCAGCGTTACCTACGCCTAACCAGCATGGGACAGTTTGAGTCCGCTCAATAAACAAGGTGGCATTTAGTGAGTCTGACAGTCTGACAAAGCTTTCACTGCAGCTGCATCAGCACCTCCAACAACAACTGACAAACGGTCCTCCGGCAACTGAATACCTGGTTGCATACAGCACTGGCCCGGACTCGACTGCGTTGTTACATGCTCTGTCCAGATTAAAAATCAAACAATCAATTCGCGCAATACATGTCAATCATGGGCTGCAGGCGGAAGCTGCCGATTGGGCCAAGCTGGCGCGCGCTAATTGTGCCGACTGGAATATCCCACTGCAACTTGAACATGTTTCTATAACCAGAGATGGCTATGGGTTGGAAGCGGCTGCTCGAGACGCCCGCTACAACACCATCAGTCAGCACGCTGGTCGTGGGACTGTGGTGTTGACCGCTCATCACGCTGATGATCAGGTCGAAACGCTGCTGCTTAACCTGTTACGTGGCAGCGGACTACGCGGTTTGTCTGGTATGCCGAAACAGCGGACACTCGGTAATTATGTGTTATTTCGACCATTGCTGGAGTTACCCGGGAGTAAGCTACGCGACTATTGCACGCAATCACAATTATTGTTTAGTGAAGACAACAGCAATCAGAACCTGAATTTTGACCGTAACTGGTTGCGAAACGAGTTATTGCCATTAATCGAGAGACGGTTTCCAGGTGCACAGGAAAACTTCACCATAAGCGCACAATTATTAGGCCAGTCACTATTGCTCAATCAACAATTTATCCAACAGCAGCTGGATAAACTCATGACCGATGATCAACTGCTTGATTTACAGCAACTGACAGATTATCCGGTGTTTTTTCAGTACGAAATAGTGCGCGAATTTATCACCGCACTGGCTATCTGGCCGCCACCACCAGGACAGCGTTTAACTGAATTTATTCGACAGCTCAATCAAGCGCAATCAGGAAAATCGCCTGTATTGACCTGGAACAGTCATAGCCTAAGGGTTTACCAAAGCCGACTTTACATGGTTGACAAAAATTCAGTCACGCCGATTACAAACAACCATTGGCAACAGGCAGGTGATTGGGTTTGGCCTGATATCGGTCGTATACAAATCAACTTACCAGACACATCAAGTTCACTGCATTGGCCTGCATTAGAAGTTTATCAACGTGCTGGTGGAGAACAGATCAAACTTGATGATGGTCATCATCACCGACTTAAAAAGCTATACCAGCAAGCCGGTATACCGCCTTGGGAACGCGATCGCCTGCCGCTGATTTATCACCGTAAAAAGCTAATCGCTGTTGCTGACAAATGGCTGCATCCAGCATTTCGAACCTGGTTGGAAAAAAGAGCTATCGGTTGGCAGTGGCAACCGATAAAATAACCCGATGAATAAACCAAACACTAATTTTGAACAATCCCTGAAGCATATGGAATCATTGGTGGAGCGGTTGGAACAGGGGCAACTGCCCTTACAGGAATCCATCAAACTGTTTCGCGAAGGCGTGGAAACTGCAAAGCAATGCCACAGTTATCTGAATGAGGCTCAGCAGGTGGTTGATGAATTGAATGCAGAACAATCTACTAATGATGTTACCAAGCTATCGGAGTAGTCATTACAAGACCACAGTTTAGGTCATATAACCCATCGATATGTTAGGTTAATACGAGGCTGCTGAACCGTTATCCGCCGTGGCAGCGCGTGCTGCCAGTAGTGTTGCGTT
The DNA here is from genome assembly GCA_021772985.1 of Gammaproteobacteria bacterium. GTDB lineage: Bacteria > Pseudomonadota > Gammaproteobacteria > Xanthomonadales > Wenzhouxiangellaceae > JAJFKX01. Next base: position 212,230 of record JAJFKX010000049.1, on the reverse strand, counting down.
TGACCTTGCATAACCAGCAAACTGCCGTGGGCCAATTGTATTTGGTGCTTGATTTTATGGTTATCCTTTCTACGCAGAACAAATGTCCGCACCGCCCCCAGGCTGACAGAGGCCACCACTGGCGCTGAACCGAGACTGACTTCATCATCGCTGTGCCAACCCATATAATCATTGCCGTTGCGGTACAGATTACCCAACATTGAGTTAAACTCACAGCCGCTTAGCATGCTGATCTGCTGTCTTAACAAAACCAGGCTGCCAGGCCATCCGGCAGCTGTCAGCCGACGACCTGAGTAACTATAAACAACACCTGGATCAGCATGCCATGCGGTTAATCGAGGTTCTCTAATCAATCGGCCAAACAGGCGGATTTCAGCTTGTTTCCAGTTTAGTTCAGTGCTTAACTGCTGTTGCAGTTGATCAGCAGTGGCCACTGCTAGAAAACCAGGGTAATAGCTCAGTCTGGCATCAGCCAGCTCAACAATGGCAGTATCCCCAGCGATATTACTCAAATGATTTAAACAGTGAAATCGGTAGCAGTGGTTTAATTAATGTAACCTTGACCGAACAGCTTGGTGGAGTCCAGCAGACTCCACCAAAGTGCCAAGATTATCAATTAAAACGGCGAGCCCGTGGATTAAAACCTCTTGCCGAGGCTATTTTTGACTGCCGAGCCAAACCTTCTTCAATTTGCACCTTGCTTAGCAGCTTCTCAAATTCAGGCAGGATGTTTTTGCTCTGCTTATGCCCAGCATCTGCAGCGTAATCCAGCCATGCATATGCTTCAATCGGGTCTGCGCTGGTACCTCTTCCCTGAGCATACATAACAGCCAGATTGTAGGCTGAAGCTACATGCCCCTGCCGGGCGGCTTCACGATACCAGCGTAATGCATGTCTGGGGCTGTAATGGATAGTTTCCATACGCTCTGACGCATCCTGCTGACTGTATTGCCAGGCAAGGCGGAATTGTGAATCGGGATCACCAAGTTCTGCGGCATGGCGTAGCTGGGCACTTTCCACCATGTAGATCGAATTACTGAATGACAGATCAACCAGAGAACCTGCTGAAGCGATAAAGGGTACAAAAATAAGTACAGTAACGAGTTTACGTATCATGACCATCTCCGTTTATCAGCGTTGCAAGTATGCCTCTAACTCATTATTGGCTCTGAGTATACAACAAAACTACGAAATATTTCCTGTTCCCACCAAGCATATAAAAACACCCGCCATGGCGGGTGTTTTTATTCAGTACTCTATCAACCGGTATTACCGGCTACCGATTCAGTGTTCAGGCTATTGGCAGCCCTGGGCCGTTACATTATCTATATACCAGCCTTCATCACCGGTATTTCCATCAGTGCCTACGCGGAATCTAAATTGCACTGTTTGTCCAGCAAAAGCATTCAAATCCACCACTGAGATATCGGTCTGGTCGCCACTGGCCGGCACGATATCGTCTGCACACCATGCATCCAGGTCAGAAATCGGACTTGGGGCATTGTTGGTAATATTGCCATTGTATTGATCACCCAGCAGATCGCTGCCGGCTATTTGGGTAAAGTTTGCCCCACCATCTGTGGAAATTTCCAACAGGCTGCCATCCCAGCAAGCATCCGGATTGGTACCGTTATTGGCTTCCATATTCTGGAAATTCCAATAAGCTAATGATATCGGCTGCTGTCCTGCTCCAGGCAAGGTAATTGCTGGTGAGACCAGATATTGATCAGAAGCAACATTAGAATCCTCGGCATAGAAGGATGTTCCTGAAAACGCCCGAACAGTGCTTTGCTGCCAGGTATTGGTACCCACTGGGGCTACCGGTAGTGTCCAGTCACTTACATCACCTTCAAGATCATCAAAGAAAACCACGTTAGGCGTTGTGCCGCCGGTACATTCCGCTGCGGTACCGCTCACAAAACTGCCGGTGGTGAAGCTGGCTGCAGTTGATACCGCTCCTAGTCCACAGTTATTCAAAGCTGTGACCCGCCAAAACAATTCAGTATTGGTGTCAAATGAGACTGAAGAAGTAAATGAAGTGCCACTGACAATTTCAGATACCAGCAAATTGCTGAAGCCTGCATCTGTAGCCACTTCGATTAAATACTGCAAAGCACCGGTAGCCGAAGACCATGTAAAAGGTGGATTCAGATCTACTGCGGTGGCGCCATTGGCGGGTGCAGTCAGGTTACTTGCTACTGCGACTGCGGAATCTGATACCACCAGACTATATGCAATAGCTGGATTAGCCGACACCGATGAACCTGTTACATCAAAGGAATAGTTGCCTGCCGCTAAGCCGTTAATTCCCTGCATGGAAAACCGGTCAAAGGTCGGAAATGTGCTCACAGTTCCACTGGGGAAACTGACACTGGTTCCCGGCGGTAAGCCACTGCTGCCCAGGGTTGTTGATTCCGAAAAACCATTGATGCCGATTAGCCCAAAATCAAACCCAACACTGCTTGCTGTCGCACTGCATACATTGGCGGTTGCTATAACATCGCTGGAGAAAAATGCGTTTGCGTCACCACAATCATCAAAGCGGAACGAGCACACCCGGTTGCTCCAGTTACGCGCAGCTGTGGTCAATTGATATTCAACTGAAGCCCAGAAGGTACATTCATCCACAGGATCGATACTCATGGATGAGTAATCTCCCCATCTACCTGCACCATCCGTTTGAATACCTCCGCCATCAACACAAATTTGCTCAGCTCGCAGGGTATCGACCGGGTCATCGAATTTTCTTGTAGTGAAACGCACACCCGGAAATATCGGCGGTGCTGTCTCATCACTGGATGCAGTATAGGCTACTCCAAGGTTACCATCCTGATCGACAGAGATAGCAGACATCCACCGGTCTGTTGTCGCATCCGGTGCATATTCATTCTGGTTTTTTACGTTACCTGAGGCAGCTGGGAAAGTGGCTTCAGCTTCTTCGAAGCCGCCGACGAACAAATCTTCCATGTTGGGAAAATCAATTTGGGCCCAGCGAAAACCGGCCTGACCACCACCCACATCAACCGGGAAACTAACGGTCATGGTATCGGCTCTGCCTTCTCCAGGCTGATAAGCACGATAAGATGCACGATAAAGTATCCGACCGGCCGATGATAATGTATCCAGTGCATTACCTGCGTTCCCACCGGGCTGTATAACGCTGCCTGGGCCCGGCGCCCAACTTTCACCAGCATCAGCTATGCGTTGATTACCCAGTGTTGAATTGGCAGTGTTATCCCAATCCACACACAGATCAGTTAACAGGTAACCACGCATATCCGGGCGTCCCTGTACAAATGGTGCACAGCTGCCTGCAGTGGGTATGGTGAAACTTTCCAGATGTGGTGGTAATGCGCCAAATCCACTAAAACCCTCAAATGCCGTATTGGTGAAACGAACAAATTGGGCTGGATTACCTGCCAGCATTTCATCTCTTTCCACCACCGCAAAAGAAGCCTGATTAAATGTATTCGGCAAAATAAAATCATGCGTTACGAAGTAATAACCGCTACGGTCACCTGTTTGGTCAGTCCATATTCCAATGTGCGGATAATCGTTGAACTCTCCAGGAAACAGGAATTCATACCGATTATACGGACCAAGCGGATCACTGGTGGTGGAAATGGCAAAGCACTGACGGCCATCGGTATTCGCACCACTGGTAAATTGACTATACAGCCAGCGCTGGGCTAGCTTATCAAATAATACAATGGGATCACCAGCATTGTCATTTTCACAGGGTCCACCAAAGCCTTGCCAAAATACATTACCGACAAACGGCCCTGCTGCAACGCTTCCATCTGATTTATTTAATACAATCCAACCAACATTAACGTACTGGATGTAAAAATTCAGCCCTACATCACCGTTGGTATCCGGAGGGATAAAATTCCCAAGCCCCTGGGTAAGATTATCTGATGTGCTATAACCATCGGCACTAACTATCACCGGTGGAGTGGCTGCACCACTAACCCCTTCGATAGGTCCCCTGGTTGCGGGCGCTGCTGGAAGCTTGTCCACGATGGCACTTTCATCAATTTCCAGAATATTGGGTATCACAAAACCCGGTGCAACATTGGGTGAAATGCCATTGTCGAGTTTTTGCTGATACACAGCGATCAACTCTTCCAAAGGTGGTGACACATCGTGTTTAACCGATGAGCTTGTTAGCGGCGGATTAGAAGTTTGAGCAAGCGCTTGCATGCCCGTCAACAGCAGCCCAGCTGCTACACAAAGATAAGCACAACGATATTGACCCATAATTAAGACCATCCAATTAAGAGTGAGTAGGGATTGGTAAAACCTTGCAAATATAGCGCACTATGCAACTTACGTATAGTGTCACCATCAAAAACAGCGGCTGTTAAAAGTGCAAAACCACACAACCAGTCAATGCAAACTACAACTGGGTTGTTACTTAACGCTCTCGACTGGTAATAAACCGTTGCACCGCACGCCGAGTAGCCTGGTTCAAACGTGTTTCGGTAACCCGCTGCCTGGCTAACTCTAATGCTTTATCAGCGTCCAATGATGCTAACAACAATAATGCCCGTTCTGCCAATGTTGGAATATTTGCCCGCGTCCAGCGGCTGATTGTGTGCCAGTCTGCCAGCTGGTGAGATTCAGCAAATATCAGAGCATTCAATACCATTGTCGGCTCTTGGCCATTGATATCCAGATTCACCGACATGCCTTGCAGGATACTGTGTGCCTGTGCACCGATTCGCTTAACGCCTATTGCCGAGTGTAAATTTTCACGTGATTCCAACAATGCGCTAACCGTATCAGGGGTGGCATTGGGCGATATTAAGGCTTGGTACAGGCTTTGATAGTGTTTTGTTTTAAGCGACGAATGCAGTGCATCCCAGTTAATGATTTCACGCACAAAAAATGCCTTGATAACCGGATCAGTTGCAGCCATACCTGAAAAGATATTCTGTATCAGTGTATCCGGATCAGATTGTGCAAGTTCCGGCGAACTGGTCAATTGTTGAATTAAATGCGCATTGCGTTTAAAAATAGCCGGATAAGCACCATCAACATGCATCAACTCCGGACCATCAGATAAAGGCTGGTAATGCTTCAGTTCATTATCTCGAATTTTTTTGACACTGTAATAAGCCACCACATACTCAGATCCGACCTCAAGTTGGGCAGCCAAACCTGGGGTCGCATTAATAACTATTCGGGGTTGAGCGTGATTATGTAAGTCCTCCAACAGTTCGACATTGAGCTGAGCTGAACCATTCTGTGTGTGGTTGACGGATTCAAGCAAAACAATGTTGACGTATGAAACTTCAGTGCGTAATGCAACGCTGGGCGGCGGCGCTGCTTTTGCTGCATAAGTTGAATTAATTAACAGACAAGCTGCTAAGGCAGCTATTGCAAACCGTATTTTCAAGTCACGATACCTCATTTACAGCTCAGCGAGTATAACGGTTCAAGCCCAAGTGGAAATAGCGTCAATCTATCAACTGATCAAACTCTGACCTGCAGATAAGTTAACACCCGCCAGTGGCGGGTGTTAACTAACATTTTCCAACAACCGTTTAGATTGTCATTGTTATTACTATCCAGGGTTTATTGACAACCCTGAACTTCAATATCATCGATGTACCAACCTTCATCACCGGCAGCACCATCAGATGCCAACCGATAACGGAATTGAACCGTCTGACCAGCCAGTGCGGATATATCCACTACCGATACCACTTCCTGATCACCGGATGCAGGTACGATGTCATCTGCACACCATCCGAACAATCCACTAATGGTGGATGCGCCATTGACGGTCACTGTCCCATTATACGGATCAGTCAATAATACAGAATCGGCTATCTGAACGAAGTTGTTTCCGCCATCAGTACTGACTTCCAATAGCCCGGCATCCCAACAGGCGTCTGTACCTGAACCGGTATTGGCCTCCATATTCTGGAAATTCCAATAGCTCAGCGTTAACGGCGCCTGTCCAATCGGGGGTACGTTAATCGGTGGTGAAACCAGGAACTGATCAGACTGAGTTGGTGGATCCACTGCCAGGAATGAGAAAGTACCACTGTTTTGACGTACATTGCTTAATGCCCAAAGTTCTGGTCCTACACCACTTGATGGCATGGTCCAGCCTGGTGCACCACCTTCCAGGTCATCCTGGAATACCACGTTTGGTGAGGTGCCTGCGGGGCACACACCCGGTGGTATGGTAGTAAAACTTGCTGACGCTGCGCTACCGCCACCACAGTTGTTTACACCGCGCACCCGCCAAAACAAGGTTACACCAGAATCAAAAACCTGTGAAGCAACAAATGATGTGCTTGCAGTTTCACCGGTGGCGATAATATTGGTAAACCCAGCGTCAGTGGCAACCTCAATCCGGTAACTGGTTGCGCCCGCTACCGCGTTCCAGGTAAATGTAGGACGTACAGTCGCTTCACTGCCATTAGCAGGCGCAGTTAATACCGGCGCTGTTACCACCCCAGAGGAAGTTGTGATATCAAAGTCCAACGAACGAGTGGTGCCACCCGATACAGCATCAACATTGAATGAGAATCCACCATCACCCTGACTGCTCAAGCCATTAATGGTAATACCTGTGCCCCCTGGGAAAGTGCTTATAGTCGTATTATCAAATACTACACTTACTCCGCCAGGCAGGCCTGATGCGCTGAGCATCACAGGATCGGTAAAACCGAGGGACTGGACATTAACATTGGCCTGAGGAGAATCATTTAAGGTGCAAGAGTTAATCTGCCGATTGAAATCGGAGCTGACAAAGAAAGTTGGATCACCACAATCCGGAAAACTGAATGAGCACACCCGGTTTTCCCAATCAGCAGTTGCGGTATTGGTAATATATTCAACACTTAACCAGAAAGTACATTGATCCACTGGATCAATGCTCATAGAAGAATAATCACCCCAACGACCGGCGCGGCCGGTTGCATCAACAAAAGTCTGTACACCGCTGCCAACTACACAGCTTTGTTCATCCAACAACATCCCTGGTGGCTCACTGGGTGTACGTCCTGTGTAACGCACACTGGGAAATGTAGTAGCACTGGAGACACTGTAGCCAAGGCCGATATTTCGGCTTTGATCTATCGAAATGCCAGCCATCCAGCGGAAATCATCATCCGGAGAATACAATCCTTGATCCAGAATTTTTGCCTGGCCATCGGGCAATGGCTCACTGGTTTCAAAACCACCAAGGAACACCTCATCTCCAGTGGCTAAAGCAACCTGCACCCAACGTACACCACTTATCCCATTGCCTGCATTGGAAGAATGATTCACGACCAGCTCAACAGGTAAGCCACTGGCTGCTGGATAAGCCCGCGCGCTGACGCGGTACATGGTATTCCCGACAAAGTTATCCAACTCAGAGCCCGCCGGTGCAGGCGGTGGTTGCGGCACATTATCAACCGCATTATCAAAAACAGTATTGGCAGCCAGCACGCTTGGCCCGGTCAAAGTTGATTGACCAGGGTTATCCCAATCCACACACAAATCCCACAGTAAATAGCTATCCAGGTCTGCACGGTTATGAGCAAACGGTGCACAGGTACCGGCTGGTGGTAGTTCGGTGCTTTCAAGATGTGCGGATAAAGCCCCGAATGAACTGGCGGCAGCAAATCCCGTGTTGGTAAAACGCACTATGCTGGCAGGATCACCAGCCAGCATCGCATCCCGGTCAACTGCGCTGAATGATGCCTGCAGAAAATTAAATCCACCCATTCCATCCGGCATAAAATCATGTGTGGTTAAGTAATAACCACTACGCTCACCGCTTGCATCGGTCCAAACGGAAATATGTGGATAATCATTGAAGTCTGGCGAAAAATCAAATTCATATCGATTATATGGCCCAGCCGGGTCACTGCCGGTGGTAACCGCGAAACATTGACGATTGGTTGCGGAACCGGTGAATTGGGTAAATACCCAGCGATCTGCGAGCTTGTCATATAGGACGATAGGATCGCCTGAATTGCTGGTTTCACAAACACCACCAAAGCCAGCCCAAAATGTATTACCTTCCATCACCCCGGGGGCAACAAAGTTGCCGGTAGCTTTGTCGATAATCACCCAATCGGTATTAATGTATTGAATATAAACATCAGTACCAACGTCACCATTGGTATCCGGTGGCAAACCGCCACCTGCGGCATCTGATTGCCCGATGCCATCAACAGATATTATCAATGGCGGTGCACTTCCAAGCCCGCCGCCACGTTGAGCACCTACTGCCGCTGCACCAACAAAGGTCTGATCCAGGGTTGTGGCGGAATTGCCTGGCTCATCGAAATTAGGAAAGACAAAATCCGGCGGTGACGGTGGTGCCGGATCAGCAGCCTGATTGGCAGCAGCAATTTGCAATAATTCCGCCAATGGTGGCGAAGTATCATGCCTTACAGAGTTGATCACCTGTTGTGGTGTCGTACTCTGAGGTGCTACTGCCAGAGCTAAACCGCTATAGCCGATGGCAACAATTGCCAGGACCAGACGGCGCATATTTATATTATGCATAACGTTTACCTCATCAAAATTTAAATACTTAAAACTCTAAACTCTTATCCGCAATTTTCGTTATAGATTTTCCGCCAGAGAAAGGCGATAACGCCGAAGCAAATTGACCAATGCATCCCTGCTGTGTTTTTCCAGCAAAGAGTATTCAGCGGCTTGCTCCAGCGCGCTTATCAGTGTTTCAGGATTGACTTCATAAATAACCGCTGCAGCCGATTCAACCAAAGTCGGTTGATTGCTGCTCAGCCAGCGTTGTGCTTTAGTCGCATCGTCCACGTCCCCTGTACTTTCCACGACTTTCATAGCTGTCCGGATTAAACCGCCGTATTGTGATCCGAATTCCACATGTATCGGGTGGTGGATTAGAATTTCTCGAGAAATTTTCAGCTTTGCATTTTGACTTAGCAACAACTCACTGAATGCCTGGTCGCCCAGCATTAAATTTCGCCCCAGAGGCGAATAACCACTATCTTCTATGTGACCAGCCACAGCCTGCTTCTGCTCTGCAGTCAATTTTCTATAAAGTTTGGGACGTGTTACCAGTTCTGTGCTGAAAAAGTTTTGCAATTGTGGGTCGGACTCAGCCATACCCCGTAAAATCAATGCCAGCATGGCATCCGGACTTTGCAGCGATTTTTTCAAATCCCATTTTAATAACTCAATCAAGTCGGGATTTAGCTGAAAAATAGCAGGCATCGCACCCGGCAGATTAATAATGACGGCACCATCACGGCGGGGTTTGACTACACGTGGGAAGCGCTGAACATCCCATCCCACGTACGCAATAACATAGGTTTGTCCGGTACCTAATCTGGCTGCCGTTAATGCATCACTGCGAATGATAATGGATTGCTCAGCTTCATTGTGCAGGTTTTCGCCAATGCTGAAGGTCAGTTTGTGATCTGCGCTTACACTGTGCAGCTCGGCAATCACCACGTTTGATAAATTGGTGCGCAGTTTGATACTGGGTGGACCCAACTCAGGTCGGGCATTGGCAACGCCGAACGTAAAGTAGGCCATAAACAGGACCAGACAGGCCCGGCCGATGCTTGCGAAAACATTGTTCACAGAATGTCTCAATCCTACTCCTGGAGGGTTTTTAATCTTTAAAATCAATGATTTGATTTAATGCAATACGACTAAATTATTATATCACATCTATACCCTACACACAGCCTGAGCAGCATCACTTATACGGGGCAAAGCATCACTAAAATCACGCTAAAAACAGCACTACCCGGAGCAAAAAATGCAACAGAAAACCATACCCCGTTTAATGGTAACAATTTAGCTTAAGTTCACCCGCATTTGGAATAACCACATGCCAGACAGGTAGCACAGTTATCCATATTTACCACGGCCTTGGTCTGGCACTTATTGCACAAGGTGGCCGATGCAGGATAAGACTCGGTTTCAGTTGGCTCATTCAGTGTTTTTTTTTCTGCAAGCTGCGCTTCAGCGCGCTTTTCATCCAGTATCAGTTGCTGCTGTTCGCTCATCTCAGGCGGATCAAGCAAACCGATACGTTGCATATGGTGCTCGATCACAGCGCCGATTTCACCCACCAGCGAAGGCATAAATTTGCCACCGGGCTTGAAATAGCCACCTTTGGGATCAAACACCGCCTGCAGTTCTTCGGCCAAAAAAGTTACGTCACCACCTTTCCGAAATACCGCTGACATGACCCTGGTCAAAGCCACAATCCACTGAAAATGGTCCATGTTTTTGGAGTTAATGAATATTTCGAACGGTCTGCGCTGCTCGTGTTCAGTACCAGCGTTCAAAACAATATCATTCATGGTGATGTATAACGCGTGATCATCCAGTGGCGTCTTGATTTTATAGGTGGAACCTTCCAGGCACTCCAGGCCTTCAGGCCTCATCAGCTTTTCGTGCATCCGGATAACTTCAGCCTTCTTGGGCAGCTCTTCAGTATTTGCGCTGTCGGCTGCAGACTGTTCCTGGCTATCCTGCGCTTGATCATTGCGCACCGCATAACCTACAATTTTTTGATCAATTTTTGTGCTCATATTATTCTTTACGCCTGCACCAGCCCGCTACAACAAATTTGCTTGCCAGTGGTTGCTATCCTCAACTGTTAATTTAAAACTTTCCGTAATAGCCTTCTTTTAGCGCATCGTACAGATTGGCCGCTGTATGCATTTCACCATCGTATTCAATCTCTTCGTTGCCTTTAACCTCGACCACGCTGCCATCTTCCAGCGTAAACTGATAGGTGGTTTGTTCCAGGTCCTGTTGCTTAACCAAAACACCCTGAAAAGCCTCAGGATTAAAGCGAAATGTAGTACACCCTTTCAGCCCCTGCTCATAAGCGTAGCGATAAATATGTTTAAAATCCTCAAATGGATAGTCGGTGGGCACATTAGCCGTCTTGGAAATAGACGAATCAATCCATATCTGAGCTGCAGCCTGGATATCAACATGTGCTGTTGGCGTAACATCATCAGCAGCGATGAAATAATCCGGCAATTGCAACTCCGGGTCTTCCACATAAGGCATAGCTTCCGGGTTTACCAAAGCATGGTAAGCCAGCAATTCAAACGAGTAAACCTCTACTTTTTCCTTGGTTTTACGCCCTTCACGGATAACATTGCGCGAATAATGATGCGCAAAGCTGGGCTCAATGCCATTGCTGGCATTGTTTGCCAGCGATAATGAAATGGTACCAGTGGGTGCAATAGAAGTGTGATGGGTAAACCGCGCGCCCTGCTCCGCCAATTGCTCGACCAGTTCCGGGTTCACCTCTGCCAACCGTTGCATGTAATGGCTATAGCGCGCATGCAGCACACGGCCTTTAATGGTTTGGCCGGATTTCCAGCCGTCTGCAACCATTTGCGGGCGTTTGCGCAACATTTCAGCGGTAACTTCGAAGTCATCATCCATGATTGGCGCCGGGCCTTTCTCCTGGCTTAATTCAAGTGCACTTTCCCAGCCTGTGATGGCCATTTCACGGGCAATATCCTCGGTAAATGAGAGTGATTCAGGTTCACCATATTTCATGCCCAACAGGGTTATTGTCGAGCCCAGCCCCAGAAAACCCATGCCATGACGACGCTTATAGGCGATTTCCTGCCGCTGATCATCCAACGGCAATCCGTTGATTTCCACAACATTATCCAGCATCCGGGTAAATACTTTGACCACTTTGCGGTATTCATCCCAGTCAAAGTTGGCCTGACTGGTAAACGGCTGTTCAACAAACCGGGTCAGATTAATGGAACCCAGCAAGCAGGCTCCATAAGGCGGCAGTGGCTGCTCGCCACATGGATTGGTAGCGCGGATATCTTCGCACCACCAGTTATTGTTCATTTCGTTGATCCGGTCAATCAGAATAAAGCCCGGTTCAGCAAAATCATAAGTGGACGACATAATCATGTCCCACATGCGTTGGGCTGGTGCTGTGCGGTAAATCTTGCACGCCACCAAGCCATCATCACGGCTGACATAACCCTTGGTAATCGGCCATTCTCGCCACAGCACCTGGGCCGGATCATTCACATCCACTTCATCAATTTCCTGTTCGGAAATCGGAAAAACCATCGGCCAATCATCACCGTTGGCCACCGCCTGCATGAATTCATCGGTAATCAGTAACGAACAGTTGAACTGGCGCAACCGGCCATCTTCACGCTTGGCGCGAATGAACTCCATCGCATCCGGGTGACCCACTTCAAAAGTAGCCATCTGTGCACCTCTACGACCACCCGCCGAGGACACTGTAAAACACATCTTGTCGTAAATATCCATAAACGACAATGGACCGGAAGTGTATGCCCCCGCGCCGGACACGTAGGCGCCACGGGGCCGCAAGGTAGAAAATTCGTAACCAATACCACAACCCGCCTTCAGCGTCAGGCCCGCTTCATGTACCTTATCGAGAATACCGCCCATGGAGTCTTCGATAGTGCCCGAGACGGTGCAATTAATCGTTGAAGTGGCCGGCTTGTGCGCCCGTGCGCCCGCATTTGAGGTAATTCGCCCTGCCGGAATAGCCCCGCGGCGCAAAGCCCACAAAAACTGCTCACGCCAGTGTTGACGTAACTCCGGTGTTACTTCCACGTCGGCTAACGCAGTTGCCACCCGCTGCCAGGTTGCATCAACATCCTGGTCAAGAATCTCACCACTTTTGCTCTTCAAGCGGTATTTCTTGTCCCAGATATCCAATGATGCATCCTGCAGTGGTATGTCTTTGGTATCCATCATTATTGATTCTTGACGTACACTGCTCATCTGTATCCTAATCCCCGTAAACGACTCGGTATAGTAACGGAATATATTTTTAATCGCTATGTGTTACAACACAACTTTTTGTGTTAAATGCTCTAGATAAACACAACATATTGTGTGGGCTAACTACATTACTCCGCACATAAGACTCTGTCAAATAGTTTCTCTCAAGCCCCTGTTATTGCTGATATTAAGGCCTCAGAAAACGACATATGGATGCTGCTGTAACATTCCCTTGGTATGGGTTAGGCTTGTTGGCATGAGTAGCCTATCCGAACAATTTCCACCGCCATTGGCCTTGCATATCGTTTTGGTTGAGCCTGAAATTCCGCCAAACACGGGTAATATCATGCGTTTATGTGCTAATCACGGCGCCAATCTGCATCTCATCGAACCATTGGGCTTCAGCCTTGATGACCGCCAATTACGACGTGCGGGTTTGGACTATCGCGAACGCAGCAGTTGGCAAAAACATGACAACCTGACACAGTTCAACGAACAAATTCCGGGTGGACGGCGGCTGGCCTTCTCCACCAAAGGCAATCTCTGTTTATGGGATGTCCGTTTCCAAATGGGCGATTGTTTATTATTCGGCGCGGAAACCAGGGGCTTAAATGAAGCCGCGCTGGCAAGCGCTGATCAAATCATCCGCCTGCCGATGTTAGCCAGCAGCCGCAGCTTAAATTTGTCTAATACGGTAGCGATTGTCAGTTATGAAGCCTGGCGCCAATTAAACACCGGCAAGTGATGATGTCAATGCTCTTTTTTAAGCTCTCGGTTCAATAATACCTTGACACCTTTTTGTGGGTTCCAGTTTTGATATAAAACCCCGTATACCTGTTCACAAATCGGCAAATCCAACTGGAATTGACGGCTAAGTCGATAAACTTCTGCAGCGGCCTTGTACCCTTCCACCACCTGACCAATCTGCTGGATAGCTTGATCCACGCCCAGACCTTGACCCAATGCCAACCCCAAACGTCGATTCCGGGATAGCTCACCGGTGCAGGTTAAAACCAGATCGCCCATGCCGGCAAGCCCCATTAAAGTTTCCGGTTTAGCCCCCATTGCAACACCTAAACGCATCATTTCCGACAATCCGCGGGTTATCAGCGCCGCCCGTGCATTGGAACCCAAAGCCATCCCATCACAGATGCCGGTAGCAACCGCCATCACATTTTTACTGGCGCCACCAAGCTCAGCACCAACAATGTCATTGCTATAGTAAGCGCGCAGACTGCCACCATGCAGCAGGCTGGCTATTTGCTGTCCATATTGTTCAGTAGAAGCGGCGACAGTAACTGCAGTAGGCATGTCCAAGGCTACTTCGCGGGCAAATGAAGGACCGGTAACCACAGCCAGTGGACGTTGTTCGCCCAAAATTTCACGCGCACTGGTATGCAATAACCGACCGGTGCCCGGCTCAAAACCTTTGCAGGCCCAACTGACACCGCTGGACGCAGACAACCAGGGCTTAATGGTGCGCAGCAGGTCGGTAAATGCATGGCTCGGGCAAACCACCAATACCTGTTGCGCATGACTGACTGCATGCTCCAGATCAGCTTCGGTTAAAAGCGTATCCGGTACCCGAATTCCGGGTAAATAGCGTTGGTTTTCACGATCCGTTTGAATTTGTGCCAGTAACACTTGATCACGCGCCCACAGCACTGTGCGCCGCTGTACCCGAGCCAGCTGCATCGCCAGCGCGGTGCCCCATGAGCCAGCGCCAAGTACTGCAATATCAGCGTAATCGGGCATTAAATGACCAATAGATTGCAGCCAACAGTGCTGACTGCACCTGAAGTCAACTTGTTACTCTGCATTACCTGCAGCGGCTTGCTGCTGTTGCGCTTCCTGCATTCGCTGAGCATAAACCTGCTCGAAACTGATAGGCTGCAAAGTGACTGGCGGGAAACCGGCAGCAGATACCAATTGCGCGACACTGGCGCGGGCATACGGGTACAAAGTATTTGGACACAGCACATTGATAACACCTGCTTCCTGCTGTTCGGTCATGCCGCTTACCTGAAAAATCCCAGCCTGCTGCACTTCGCACAGGTAGGCGGTTTTTTCATTGATCAAGCCGGTTACCGTGACTGTGAGAATCACTTCGTGCAGGCCTTCACCCATTGAATCTACTCTTTGCCCCAGATTCATTTTCATTTCCAGTTGCCCTTGCTCCTGGAAAACCTGTGGGGTGTTGGGTGCTTCGAAGGAGATGTCTTTAGTGTAAATGCGCTGCATATTGAACTGTGCATTGGCAGCAGCATCCTGGGCGCCGGCAACTGCCGTTTGCGAATCGATAGTCTGTTCGTCAGTCATGGGGATTCCAAATGTGTAGGGTTAAAGTTATTAATATTAGGAAATGCGGCCTAGATCAGCCTCGATCAAGTCCAGCAGGATAATAATCCCAATCGCTCAGACCACCGGTTGCTGATCTGATTGCCATTGTGCCAGTCCTCCGCGCAACACGTACAGCGGCCCCAGACCCAGAGCGATCATCTTAGCAGCGTTCTGATGCGACGCCTGACCGGTTTTACAATATAGCAGTATTGGACGCCCTTGCAGCTTCATCAACTTTTTATTGCTGGCCAGGAGCTGTGATGGCTGAACGTTAATCGCTTCGACTATATGCTTGCTGGCAAAATCATTGTTGGCTGATATATCAATGATGGCCGCGCTTTCACGATTGATCAAGCGGATCGCTTCCGCGCTTGAAACAACCTTGAATTTACGCGTAACACGTAATACTTCGGTGGCTATCAAACCCACCAGTACTGCTGCAAAGCCACCAACCAATAACGGGTGGTTGCCGGCAAACTCCAGTAATTTTTCCATTCAAGGGTCACTTTCATCTTGTTACAGAACGGGTATTATTATCCATCATGAAAAACAAACCAATACCAAAACGCTCAAATAGTTTTATCCGGCCACTGATCAGAGCCATCCTTGGAGTGATATTTGGCCTGATTGCCGCATCGCTTTTAACATGCCATCGGACCACCAATACACCTGCCAGCAATTTTGTCACGCCTGAACCGGTGATATTGGCACAATCCGAATTGAACGAACTTAGTGGCCTGGCCAGTTCAACCATCAAAACCAATGTGTTATGGGGCTTGAATGACAGCGGCAACGGCAATTACCTGTTTGCCTTCGATAAAAACTCCGGTGCTGATTTGGGTAAAATTGAAGTCAAAGGCGTCATCAATGTCGATTGGGAAGATCTGGCAGCGTTTACCATTGATGGACAACATTGGCTGTTGATTGCAGATGTCGGAGATAATTACGCAGAGCGGCAACTGGCACATTTATGGCTGGTACCCGAACCTCAAGCGAATGCACAAGGCCAGTATGCGGGTGCAGTGCAACCGGCTGCTGACATTGCTTATCGCTACCCGGAAGGTGCACGTGATGTGGAATCGGTGGACGTTGATGTCCCAGGCCGCCAGATCATCATCATCAGCAAGCGTGATCCATTGCCTCGTATCTATTCGTTGCCGATAGTGACAGCCAGCCCTGCAACAGTGTTAATACCTGAGTTTCTGGGTGATATCCCGCAATTGGGACGCCCCAGTGCCCTTGATCGAATTCGCTTTGGCCAGCAGGCTGAATGGCGTTTCCAGCCCACTGCACTGGATATCCAGGCGCTGCCGGATGGCAGTCAAAATATTTTGTTACTAACCTATAAACAAGCTTATCTATTTAACAAGCAACCTCAGCAAAGCTGGTCTGCAATTTTAGGCGGTATTCCGAAGATTTTATCTACCCCGGAACTGCCACAAGCTGAAGCACTGGCGTTTGACCAGGACAATCTATCTTATTGGTTAACCAGTGAACGCTTGCCGACACCGTTATACCGGTTGCCGATACACGAATAATCACTGATCTACAGTCATACGACTTTACTGCTTACCCATAATAGTTATCGCCCCGTTGATAAATCTAAACGCTGGTCATTCGTTACGCTTAGTTTTACCAATCAATAGTGCTTCGATTCAATGGCATGGTCATACAGCGGCAACCACCGCCTCCCCTGCTCAACTCAGCGCCATCCATCACCACAACTGTTGGCTTGCCAGCTTGCATTTGTTGTTTACCGGCAATAATTTCCTGCGCTTCAATAACACCGAAACCAGCCTGGCTTAGTGACTCGACGGTATGGATATTATGCCGGTAGCCGATAATATGCCCGGGAGCCAATGCAAAAAAGTTAGCGCCACTGTTCCATTGTTCACGTTCCTGATGGAACCGGTTTTCGCCACCGCAGGCAATCGGCTCCAAATCCAGGCCCTGCTTTTTCAAAGCCGGCAGTATCCCCTGGTATTCGCGAATTTTTGAACGGCGGTTACCGGTATACGCAATATGAAATGCGCGACAGCATCGGGCGCTGGTAATCAACGGTGGAAACACCATGCATTTATCCCGGTCCAGCATTGTGAATATCATATCCAGATGAATACTGGCACGTTGTTTGGGAATTTCCAGAACAATGAAATTTTTGGCACGCCCGTGTGCCGCTATGGCCTGAATCAGCCGATCTATCCCAGAAGCCGTGGTCCGCTCACTGTAGCCTATCAATATCAAATCATCTCGTGCGACCAGTAAATCCCCACCCTCTATGGTGATCGGGTTTTCATGACCTGCTTGCTGATCTGCCGGGCTGTCATCGGTACCATCAAAATAAAACCCTTGTGATTGGATTGTCGGGTGATATTTAAAAATGGCTTTCAACAACAGACTTTCCACCAGTCGGACACGATAAGCCATCGATCCGATAATGACTCGATCATGCAAACACATCGTCGCATCACGGGTGAAAAACGTATTCGGCAGTGGCGGCAATGCATGGTGCAGCGGACTCAAGTATTTCTCAAGCGTGTCCTTACGCATTGGCGTGCCTTCCAACAACTGATTGGCAAGTGCCGGTGAGGGTGTATCCAGAAGTTCATCGAGTATCTCAGCACAATCGTATAGGCGCACCACTTCGCGCAACAGCCGCTCGCGCACATCCTGATTGTCCAGAACATCGCTGAGTAAATTGGTCAGTTCCACCACCTGGGCCAGGTTATCCAGCACTCCTGTCAATTGTTGATGCTCAGCCCGAGCCAACGGCAGGCTGATGATATCGTCATACAGCACTTCGGTAGCAGTAGCCGGCGTCATGTTCTCAATTTCCTGGCCTGGTCTATGCACCATTACTGCATTAATCGAGCCAATTTCAGACGTCAGGTCAATCTTGATGCTCATAGAAAACTCGGTTTGATTACTGGTTTGAAACGAACGCAAGCCTAGCACAGACTGTATCTATTAGGCATAGCATTGCTTGGGTTGAGCTGGCTGACCGATACACAAGCAACATATTCCTAGCTGGTTGAACCTGAACTGGTTGGCAACCTCACATAAGGCCATATCACGATAGCCTGCATGTACTATCTTAGAGGCTCCAATCGAGCCCATATCAGCGAACCCCCTCCTTTAAATCACTTTCATTTGAACGAAAATAGTGATCCAGCAGATTGAAGCTATAGCGTTGAATTATAACAATATGTTCATTATAGTTATACGATTCCAGCTTGTAAGTATGCATAACTCATAATAATAAAGGATTAACGCCATGAGCTTCTTTTCCTCTCTTTGCTCAACACCTACCGACAATACTCTTCCATTGGTTGTGAATGGCGCCCAAGAAATTGACTTTGAAAAATTTGCTTCAGACCATAAAGATGAAATTGAATTAAACATTAAAGCATTTGGATCCATTGTATTCAAAAATTTCAACATTGGCAGCGTATCCAAGTTCGAAAAATGCGCCGAACAATTGTGTGCTTCTCTTTATACAAATTATGGTGACTTACCACCAACACCAAAAAGTGAAAAAATATATGGTGCCACACCTTACCCACCAGATATGACCATTCACTTTCATAATGAAGCATCCCATACGCCAACCATTCCCGCAAAACAATTTTTTTATTGTGTTCAAGCCGCTGCTGAAGGTGGTGGGCTTCGTGTCGTTGATGGAAGAGCTGTATTAAAAAAACTCCCTCAGGATATAGTCCAAAAATTCAGCGATAAAAAATTAAAATATTATCGAAATTACATTCCCTATCTTGATGTCAGCTGGCAGAATTTCTTTAAAGTTACAGAAAAGCATGCATTGGAATCAATCTGCAAAAAAAACGGCATTGACTTCAAGTGGGACGGTGACATATTTTCAACTTGCACAATAGCACCGGCAATAATCACGCACCCAGTATTAAAAGAGCTGGTTTGGTTTAATCAGATTCAACTTCATCACCCACGCATGCTTGATGAAGAAAACTATGAAGCGCTTCGGTATAGCTATCAGGAAACTGAATTCCCTCGTTATGTATGCTTCGGTGATGACAGCCCGATTTCAGAAGAAATACTGTCTGTTATTTCTGAGGTTTTAGAGCAAGAGAGCGTCACCATACAAGCAAAAAACGGTGACATTATTTATAACGATAACTTGTTAGTCGCCCACAGCCGTTTACCCTACTCAGGAGCAAGAGAGGTTCGTGTTGCCTTGGGTGAATCTATTGCCAGTGCTGATTTGTATGATTCTGCAGCATCTTGAAATTTTTCTGGTGATTAACTTAACGCGCCAACAATCAATGTAAAATATCAATTAACTTTTAAGCACAAATGGCAACCACCGGCTAACGGCCAACCAAGCTGAATATACAGCAAGAGGAACAATCACAGAAACTGATATGTGGATGCTTGCGGCGGTTACTGGAAAATCAGATGCAGCAGGGTATCAAAACTTTCAGGCCAGATGATTACCGTTAAAAATTTAAAACCTTTTGTTTCAGCATAAAATTGACAGTGCTGAATGACGGGTGCCATGAAGAGTACACTTTTGATGCTTACCAATACCTGACAACGTCAAACCATTGTTCCGGAGAATGCCTGATTAGCAGCAAACCGTTAAGCCCAGGAACCAGGGTTTTAGCGGTTTAACGGCCTGAGTGCTTCATTCATCGCCTCACCCGCTTGTTGGACTGGCATCCTGCCATTGGGCTGAGCAGGTTTTACCGGAGAGCATCGATCAGCGATAAATGACTGACAATAATTACTCTGACGCAATTTGCTCGCAAAATAGTACTGTATAAATAAACAGTGGTGCCCGGGGCCGGAATCGAACCGGCACGGTATTTCTACCGAGGGATTTTAAGTCCCTTGCGTCTACCAATTTCGCCACCCGGGCGTAAGTTGCTTAAGTTCCATGATGGCTGATCATTGATCACGATGATCAGCCAATAAATGGAGGCTAGGCCCGGAATCGAACCGAGGTACACGGCTTTGCAGGCCGGTGCATAACCACTCTGCCACCTAGCCTTTGGTTATCCAAGAGACGCAATGCTAAGCACTCTGCTGCCTGTTGGCAAGACCAAATTGTATAAATCAGCCAGTATTTTTTGCCAGCAGCTATTAATCAATAGCTCATCTGCGCTGTCTAGCGGGGTTTTACAGGTTTATTTTAAGCAATACAGCCGGGCTTCAAAACCACTTACGCCGCAACAAACTCCAATGCAGGGCCAGGCCTTACATCCACCTGCTGAGGGTAATCCAGCATCCAGTTTTCACCATCCAGATGGAAACTTTGATCCAACTGCATCTGAATATGATTAACACTACGGCTATAAAAACCGGCTTGCTCCGGCAGCAACTTACGCCAACCGAATGCCAACGGTATGCTGCGCCACCACAGCCCCCGGGTTTCATGACTGACCACAGTAATCTTGATTTCACCCTGGCTGTTTTCACGTTGCTGCCAGAAAGGATTAATCAATAATGGCATGCGTTGATTGGTCGTCACCATCACAATTTGCTGATAATCACCAGGAATAGGTTCGCCATCGGCTACAATTTTTGCCAGCCGTGATTCCAACAAAGGTGTACCTGCCGGCGTCCCTAGCAAGCCTCCGATTACCCAGGCAGCTGTGCCAAGCCCTCCGAACATACCCCATTTGCGATGCCGGTTTCGAAAACTCCAGCACTGCTCGATCCCGCCCGCCAGGCCGGCAGCACTGATCAAAAAACCCAGTTCCGGCTGTCGCTTGTTGATATCAATACGCAGTAAGGATCGTGTTTTTCGTTGCTGCTCATTTCCCGAGCAATAATTCATCAAAATACCGCGCAATATTTCTCGCGGGCGCAGCTTTGAGTTCAAATCCTGTGAAATAACATTGGTGCGCCCACCGGGCATTACCGCCAGCAATGGCAGCTTCTTTTCCGGCCATTGCCGCCACACTTCGGTAATGACCCCCTGAACTGTGCCATCGCCACCATTGGCGATTACCAGTCGGGCATCGATGTCACGCAATGCGGCAACCGCTGCGCGAATTTCTGATCGATTTTGTGCCGGGTACTTATGCACCTCAGGATAATCTTTCAAAATTTTACGCAGCACCGGTTCCGGGCGGCGCTGGTTATAAAAACTCAATGGATTGGAAATCAAGCCAGCCGGCGGGCGAGTTACTGAACAACTTTCAACTGCAATATCACGATTACTGCCGATATGTTGAGAATCGTTACTGCTGTTATCTTTTAAATCCATCAGCCGATTCACCACTGAACTATCAGATAAATCACTGTTGCCGGCCATAACCTGCATCACCGTTGTTCAACATGATGATCATAAATAAGCTTTTTTATTCAATCCCATGGCCACGGTTCCCAGATACGTTCCCATTACTTACCTGACCATCTATTCGTTTATTGATCGGTAGTTAGCCATAATTCCCAAGCCGCCAGTCTAACAAAATCTGACAGCAGGCGCTCGCTGATGCATCTCCGTAAAGTTTCGTAATTACAGCTAACTGTCAGGTTTTTTTGATTACGTCACTGCTGCACAAGCAAGTACAAACAACTGTCTAGCGCAAACTGCCGCGACGCAACAATTGCCATAACACCACCCAGCCGCCCAATAACGGCCAGCGCCGCGCATAATCCGGCAGTTCCAGCGGCTGACCACTATGCCGTTCAATTTTCCAGACCGCATAATCCAAAGCGCCTCGAAATGTCAGCAGGCTTTTAATCAAACGGATCAGTGCCAAAGGTTTGCCTAGTAAAGTTCGCAATCGCCAGCGGCGCCTGGCAGTAGCTCGAACAGATGCTGGAATGTCTACCTGATAACCTGACTGGGTGGATGCTTGCAACCAGCCCAGCAAAACCAGTGCGCGTTGTGTCTGGGCCGCATAGTATTCAGGCCAATAATCATATAAACCCAGGATACGGTCTTCACGCTCCGCCCGCAGTTCGGTTTGGTAACTTCTCGTCAATCCAGCCCGCCACAACTCAGCTGCATGAAAACTATCCCCCATTATCGGTGCTGATTGCTGTACAAAGTGAACCAATGCCTGGCTCAGCCAAGTGTAAATAGATTGTCGAAGTGTTTCCGAACGGCACCACAATACACCACTTGGCTGGGCGAACCGCCCCCACAAATACGGCAGTAACCAGCCACCGCATACACCACGTTTAAATTGATCAACACTCACCACAGCATATTTAGCACGCAATACCTGCTGTTCTCGTGGCGCTTCCAAATAGAAAACATTGGGCGGCAACAGTTGGTTCAGGCCAGCTTTCAGCCAGCCCATATTGGCATCACGATAACTATCCACCAGTATATAAAAATCGGCAACACCTTCCCCGGCATTACCGCTACGCAAACACGACCCGTAATACAAAACAGCTGCCACAGTTGCACCATGCTCGGCACGCAAGGCTTCCGCTAAGAACTGCAAATCCTCTCCAGCTGTGGTTTGTGTCTGCAACGCTTGTAAATTCTGACTGATTACATCCATCGGTATGGATTCATCAACGTAGACGACGCAATAACGGCCAGGCTACCAACGCCAGCAAAACTACCGGGCCAAAGTTGGTGATCATTGGATTGGCATTGGCCAGTAAACCGATATAGCCCAGTGCCTGATTAACCAGGTAAAACAACAACCCGATTGCTGCAGCCTGAAATATTCGCTTGGTCGCCCCCTGATTTCGGGTGGTGTTAATAGCAACTGGTATTGCAATCAGCGCCATAATGAATGCTGAAAACGGAATAGCCAATTGATGCCACAAAGCCAGGTCATAAACATCGGCTGCCTGGCCACGCCGGCGGAGTTCCCGAACATATTGGAACAGGTTGCTTGGCGCCAGGCTTTCCGGTGGAACGGTCAATGCGCCGATTTGCTGATTGGATAGAAACGATGGCCAGACCAGTGTCGGATACTGCTGAACCTGACTGGAACCTGGACCAATATCCTTGGCCCATACATCCTGTAATTGCCACTCTGTGGAATCGTCACTAATCAGCGCGTTTGCGGCATGAATATAGCGCACCAATCCGTTTTTCTCGGAAAAGTCATAAATATTAATACCGGTAGGGATACGGCCTAAACGGAACTCCTGAATATTGATGAACTGCAACCCGTTACGCGCCCAGAACCCCTGATCACCGGTTAGAGAAGAGTGCTCCGATTGGCGAACTGCGCGTAAGGTATAAGCATGTTCTTCTAATTCAGGTATCACCCATTCTGCCAGAATCACCATCACGCCGATCACTATCAGCACCGTCATAATTACATTGCGCAAAATCCCCCAGATTGATGCTCCAAGTGCTCTGATCGCCACCAATTGCTGACTGACTGCCAGCATTCCCAGCGTGATGATACAACCCAGTAAAATAATCAAAGGTAACAGGCTAAAAACTTCGCCGGGCATGGTCAGTGCAGTGAAATAAAAGGCGTCAACTGCGTTATAACTACCCTGCCCTGTTTCATCGAGTTCATCAACCAGGGTAATCAAACTGAACAGGCCGACCAGACTAACCGCAGCCAGTAGCATGCTGCGTAATAACTCCCACCTTAAATAACGACCAAAAGTCTGCATAACAGCTTAACGTCGACCAAAGCGTTGTGCACGCGGGCGGGATGTAGGCATCACCAAACCAACAAACACGGCAACCAACAACAGCTGGGGCCAAAATACCCCTGGAAACAACGATATAACACCTGATTCCATCCAGGTTCGTGCCAATGAATTTGCACTGTAATAAACAATCACAAATACAACCGCGACTAACATGCGGCCATAGCGGCTGCTGCGTGGTGCGAAACGACTGAGTGGTATCGCCAGTAAGGCCAGCAATAATGTTGTTAAAGGTGCGCCAAATCGTCCTTGATACTCTGCAATTTCAAATGGCACTGCGCTTTTCGACAACACTTCAGTTGAGGTCGATTTTCTTCGATTACCTGGATCCGGGTTGGCCGGTGGCGGCATAACGAATCGCATTTCATCAAATGCCAGGTGCCAATCATCACTGGCGTCACTTTGTTCCACCAGTTGGTATAAGTATCCCTGGGTAAAATCCATCACCCGATCACCATCAGTGCTTGCCTGCTGGACCGCATCACGCGCAAAGATAAACTCGCTGCGGCCATTCACAGTGTGTGCCACAAAAACCTGATACAAGGTGTCGTCCTCACGCCGATCAGCAAAGATCACTCGTCCTCCCTGATCATTTTGGCTCGCTTGGCTGATATAAAACTTCCCACCTTCAATCCGGCTGAAATCGATGTCCTGGTCAATCGCCGTGCTGATCGTGTAAATATGCTCATAAGCCTGCGGACGGAGCCAAAGCGATTCCACGCCGATGATCAGTGTTATCAGCAGGCCAACCCCGGCCACGCTGCTGAATAACATCTTGTCACCACCGCCGTTAGCCCGAATGGCCAGAGCCTCCTGGGTTGCAGCCAGTTGACCCAATCCAGTAATGATGGCTAAAAATAATGAAAATGGCACCAATACTTCCAGCGCTACCTGAGTCTGTAATCCGATTACCGTAAAAAACTCGCTGGGCGTCATTGATACTGCGCCACCAGCACTAATCAATTTGCTCGCGGCCCAGGCTCCATAAATGGCCACCAGGAACACCAGAGTTCCCAGAAAAGGACGCATGACCGCGCTTAATACATATCGTCTAAGGATCATGCCATTGGTTCTGCCGGTAAATTCTGGTAATGGTCAAATGTCTTTAGCATAGACGTGATAGCGCTTATAAGGGTATCCGGAAATTGCCTCGAGAATATCGCGCATACCTTTGTTGTCCTTTAATATCCAAGAGAGTTCCGCATGAGTCACCCCTGATGACACACTGTATATCTGTAGTTGTTCGATCATCAAAAATGACACTGCGCCAGCCAACGGAGTGCCATGAAACTCTCTCAGCACCCCCATCAATGGAACACGACCTGTTTTAATTTTCTGAAACTTCAGACGCCATAACAACTTCAAAATGCCAAACGGAAACAATTTGCCACGCAAATCCTGGATTATGCTGTTGATGTTGGGCAACAACACAATAAAGGCAATGGGACGATCCTCATACTCAACGATATGGGCCCAACCCGGTTTGATCAGCATTTTCAAATTTTTGCCTAATTCCTGAAACTCAGCTTTGCTGTAGGGTACGAAGCCCCAGTTATCTTGCCATGCATCGTTAAAAATATTGCGCATGGTTTCCATTTCCTGTGCTCGCTGAGACCAATCCGGTTGCCTGATTCGGAATTTAGAACGATATTGGCGCGCCAAACGGTTCATGACCTTTGGTACCACAAAGCGTATATCCATGATGTAGGCCAGCAACTCCTGGACGGGCTGCAGTCCATATTCCAGGTAGCGTGTCTGGTAATAGCTGGGAGCATGTCCCATCATTATATATGGAGGTGTATCAAAACCATCGATCAGCAAACCAGTCTGCGCATTGATCGAAGGGTCAAATGGGCCTTGTAAGCTTGTCGCACCTCGGCTGGATAACCATTTTGCTGCTGTATCCAGTAGCGCCTTGAACACATCAGCATCATCAATTGCTTCCAAAAAACCGAATTGGCCAATTTGCGGGTCAGTGTGCAACTGATCTCTTTGCGCGCTGATTCGACCCACTAGCTGATTTCCGCGCCAAGCCAGCCATGCCTGCAGTTCTGCGTGCTTTGACCAGGCATTGCGCCCACACAGAACATGATTCAACTCCTGATTCAATGGTTGTACATAATGATCATCGTCAGCATATAGTTGTTGCGGCAAGCGCATAAAGTGTTGACGATCGCCGCGCGATATCACAGGTTTTAACGTCAGCTGCTGATTGTTTGGTTTAGTTTTTATCATTTCTTCAATCTATCAAGTTCTTTCAGCAATCCCTACAGTATGCGTGGTTAACGCCATTGTTGTATTTTTACCACAAACATATCCCCAACAAATTATACCTATGGGATTGTTTTTTTAACGCAAATTTTATTTAATCTCATCTATTCACATGTAAACCAGCACTGTAACGTTGTATTTGAGCAACAAATCTACCCACTCTGTAGTAAAATTGTCAGAAATGCTTGCAACGCATCAGCTTAGCAGAGAAAATAGCAAATTTATTTATGCGCATCCGGCGAGGCAATATGCCTACCCGAAGGCCATTTTGCCGACAACCAGTCTCGCCGGCTAGTTTTGTGCGGGTGCTGAGAAGCACCGCAACTGCTAAACTTTGCGGGTTTGAATGTGTAATGGATAACCAATTTAAAATAGGATTTATGCATGCCTAACCTTGATGAAAGCATTAATCTGATAGCACTCGATAAACGCGCTGTCCATATAGAGATTTCAGGGAGACGCTAGTTTTGGCTAACAACGGCACACCGACAACACACTCATTGCCATTATGCGCCGCCCGCTTCCCGACTCTGGCAGCTGCACTTGAGTACGCCAGCAGGGGCGAGACCGGCTATAACTTCTACAACGGACGTGGTCAGCTGTATTGTAAGCTGCCGTACTCCGAGTTGTACGCTCAAGCACAGGAACTGGCTTCACGGCTGGTTGATCTAGGCGTTGAGCGTGGCAGCCGGATGGTATTGGTTGCTGAAACCTGCCCAGATTTTGTCCGCTTTTTTTATGCCTGCCAATTTGCCGGCATAGTTCCAGTTCCAGTACCTGCAGCAGTCCACCTTGGCGGGCGTGAAGCCTATATTCAGCAGTTGCGCAAACTGATTCAAAGCGCAAAACCAGAGCTGGCCATGGCGCCTGCTGATTATCTGGAAATGCTGGAGACCGCCTGTGAAGGCCTGCCGGTGCAACACGTAGGCGGCGCTGAGTATTTTGATCAACAGTCGCAAAACAGTCAGCCCCTGGAACCACTGGGTGCTCATGAACTGGCCTATTTGCAATACACTTCCGGCAGCACCCGCTTTCCACGCGGTGTGATGATCAAGCAAAAAGCGGTGATGCATAATCTGAATGGCATCCTGCAGCATGGTCAGGAAATGAATGAGAACGACCGCTGCGTCTCATGGCTGCCTTACTACCATGATATGGGCCTGGTCGGCCTGGTGCTGGCACCAATGGCCTCACAACGCTCAGTTGACTACATCGGCACCCGTGATTTTGCCATGCGCCCACGCTTATGGCTCAACCTGATGTCGGAAACCGGTGGAACTGTATCTTTCAGCCCACCATTTGGCTATGAATTGTGTGCCCGCCGGGTACGCCCTTCTGATCTGGAACGGCTGGACCTTTCCGCCTGGCGTGTTGCCGGTGTCGGCGCAGAGACCATCCGCCCCAGCAGCCTGAGCAATTTCGCCAATGCATTACAAGAAGCTGGTTTTGACCGGCGTGCATTCCTGGCTTGTTATGGCATGGCTGAAACTTCACTGGCGATCAGCTTTGCGCCGTTGGAGCGTGACGTGCATATCGAATATGTAGATGCTGATCGGCTTGGTCACGAAGGCATAGCAGTTACGGTAGATCCAATGATTGAGGATCGCCGCGTTAACCGTTTCGTTCGTTGCGGCAAATCCATTCCAGACCTGGACATGGAAATCCGGGATACCGATGGTGATGTCGTGCCTGAAAAACAATGCGGAACAATTTTCGTACGCGGCCCCAGCGTGATGAGCGGTTATTTCAACGAACCTGAAATCACTGCTGAAGTATTATCTGAAGATGGTTGGCTTAATACCGGTGACATGGGTTACCTGGTTGATGGTGAAATCATCATCACCGGCCGCCAGAAGGACATGATTATCATCAACGGTCGAAACATTTGGCCACAGGACCTGGAATTTCTGGCAGAGTGTCAGCCCGAAGTGCGCCCTGAAGATGCTTCTGCGTTTTCCGTCACCGATGATGAAGGTCAGGAAGTTGCTGTGATGGTGGTTCAATGCCGTCAGGCAGACCCCGCCGTCAGACGTGACCTGGCTGAGCGACTGCGTGCCAGCGTACAGGCAGAAATGGGTATTGATTGTCGAATAGACCTGGTTCCGCCGCACACGTTACCGCGCACTTCCTCAGGCAAGCTGTCACGCTCGGGCGCCAAAAAAGACTACTTGCAGCGCCTCGATATCAAACGGGTGGTTGACAAGTCGTCCGCTAAACGCGTCGCAGCGTAACCCGCGCTGCCGCTTCGTATCGCATTAACTGGGGCTACCGGCTTTGTCGGTAGCCATCTGGCGCATACCTTGCATGCAGCCGGACATAGCCTGAAGCTGCTAATACGCGAAGGCAAACATTCACCTGTCCCCATTGGCAAAAGAATTATCGAAGTCCCTGGTGCACTGGAAAACCAAGCCGCCCTTAATGAGCTGGCCAACGATGTTGAGGTATTGGTACATTGTGCTGCAACTGTTCGTGGAGCCGACTGGCAAGATTTTTACCAACCCAATGTCGCCGGCACCAAGCGCTTGCTGCAAGCTGTTGAAAACAGCCATATCGAACAGGTTATTCTGATTTCAAGTTTGGCGGCGCGCGAGCCACAATTATCCTGGTATGCCAAAAGCAAATATCAGGCTGAACAAGTTTGCCGCCAGCTGAGCAATCGGATTTGTTGCTCAATCATTCGCCCTCCAGCAATTTATGGCCCCGGTGATAAAGAAATGCTACCGCTGTTACGGATGCTCTACCGTGGCTGGGCATTGCGCATCACGGCTACTGACCAACGGTTGTCACTGGTACACATCAGTGATTTGACCAGTGCGGTAATTGCTCTGCTTAACTCGCCGTCCGCAGGTGTTTTTGAACCTGACGACGGTGAACTGGATAATTACAATTGGGATAAGCTATGTCGTATTATGCAGCAATATTCAGGCCGCACTATCCGCACACTGCCGCTGCCGGAGTTGCTCTTGAAACGTATAGCGTGGCTTAACCTGCAAATAGCCAAGCTTACCGGCCATCAACCTATACTCACCCCTGGCAAAGCACGTGAACTGCGTTGGTCTGATTGGACCACTGATAGCCAAGCATTAACTGATGCCACTGATTGGACGCCACAAACCAGGCTGATCGAAGGCCTGCGAGGCTTACCCCTTGACTGACCCGGGAAGCCGTAAAGTATCTTAGCAGTGACCTCTGGTTATTCCCCTGCAACCAGTTCACACCACCCGACCAGTCCAACTGAAGAGCCAATAACCGGACAGGTCTATG
This sequence comes from Gammaproteobacteria bacterium, assembly GCA_021772985.1. Lineage (GTDB taxonomy): Bacteria > Pseudomonadota > Gammaproteobacteria > Xanthomonadales > Wenzhouxiangellaceae > JAJFKX01. The sequence goes on along the minus strand of JAJFKX010000049.1, from coordinate 182,968 downwards.
CTTTTTCATATTGCCAGCTGTTATCAACTTCAGATATTGGGATAAAAACGCTCAAATGAGCTAAAATACTCCGTTTATAACTTGACCTATCCGTATGCCAAATTCAGCCAGCGAAACAACGACAAATTCGGGTGAGACCATTTGGAGCCGCAATAAATACCATTTGGATCAAATGAACTTGCGCGACCTGACCGTTGCCTATTTTCGTTATCCGGATATTCTGGTTTACATCATGCTCACAATAGCTGCGTCAAGCACTGCGATCATGGCTGCCGAGAACTATACACAGCTTGCCCTACCGGCACTTGCAGCGGTACTGGCATACCCGCTTGCCTGGTATTTGTTGCATCGTTATGTATTGCACAGTCAACAGCTGTATAAGAGCAAATATACAGCAGAGGTTTGGGCAAGGATTCATTATGCACACCATCAAGACCCACATGACCTGAGGGTTTTATTCGGTGCGTTATACACCACGCTGCCTACGGTAATGATTGTCACCATGCCGATTGGCTGGTTATTGGGTGGTATGGCAGGTATGGCATCAGCCTTTGCTGCCGGTGTCGCGACGACACTGTTTTATGAATTCTGCCATTGTATTCAGCATTTGCGATATGTGCCTAAATGGAAATGGTTACAGCGCATGAAACGCTATCACCTGATGCACCATTTTCGTAATGAAAATGTTAATTTCGGCATTACCAATTTTTTCTGGGACCGGATAACCGGCACATTTCAGGCTGAACCTTCAGCAGTACCACGCAGTGAAACCGTATTCAATATCGGTTATACCGAAGAGCAGAAAAAACACTACCCCTGGGTAGCTCAACTGGCTGAAAAACAACAAATTAATGTCCGAACAGTTACCAGCCAGGAGGATATTTCCAGTAATAACGATATCACCGGCAAGGCAGTCTGAGATGAAAAATGACTTTGATTTACTGGCGTTGATACAACGCGAGCTGCAACAGATCAAGCCGGAGATTCAAACCATTACGGCTGATACTGATCTGGTAGCTGATTTAAGCCTGGACTCAGTCCAGGTACTGGAAATGTGCACTGCCATTGAGGATGAATTGGACGTCTCGATTCCAGTCAACCGGTTAGGTGATGTGCGTACTGCCGGACAATTAATCGCAGTACTGCAGGATATCACCTCAACATAAACCGCCTTTGGCAACGCCCCTTTACCGACATAAATATCTGTTATGCAAAACCATACCCTGTTCAGCAAACTGCAACCTATAGCCGACGCCCGCCAGATGCTCGACCAGGCCGGAATCGACCCCTTCGGCACTTCAATGCAGAATATTATTTCGCCGACTGAAGCACTTATAGACGGCCGACATACAATTTTGGTCGGTACTAACAATTACCTGGGCCTGACTTTTGACCAGGAAGCCATCGAAGCTGCGCGCACCACACTCCAGCAGCTCGGCACCGGCACTACCGGCTCACGCATGGCCAATGGCAGTTTCAGCCTGCACCGGCAATTGGAAATTGAATTTGCAGAATTTTATGGACAACGTGACTGCATCGTATTTTCCACCGGCTATCTGGCCAATTTGGGCGTGATATCCGCATTAGGCAATTCTCGTGATGTCATTGTGCTGGATGCTGATTGCCACGCCAGCATTTATGACGGCTGCAAACTGGGTGGTGCTGAAGTTATCCGTTTTAAACACAACAACCCGGAAGACCTGGCCAAACGTATGCGTCGTCTGGGTGAGCGCGCAAGCCAAGCCCTGATCATTGTCGAAGGCCTGTACAGCATGCTGGGCGATTTGGCTCCGTTGAACGAAATTGCCGCTGTGAAACGTGAGCATGGCGGTTACTTGTTGGTTGATGAAGCGCATTCACTGGGGGTATATGGGACCACCGGTCGCGGTGTTGCACAACTGCAAAATTGTGAAGATGAGGTCGATTTTACCGTCGGCACCTTCAGTAAAAGTCTGGGTGCTACCGGTGGTTTCTGTGTCAGCCAGCACCCGGAACTGGATTTGATTCGCTATGCTAGCCGCCCGTATATCTTTACTGCCTCACCGACACCTTCAACCATCGCCTCCACCCGGGTAACACTGCGCAAATTACGCGATGGGAAACATTTGCGTGAAAACCTGTTCGTCCGTGCAGCGCAATTGCATGCCGGCTTAGCTGCCATCGGTTACGATCTGGCCAGTGAGGTATCGCCGGTTATCGGCATTACCATTAAAGGCAAAGAAAACGCCCTGGCATTCTGGAAGCAATTGCTGGAAAGTGGCGCTTATTGCAACCTGGTGTTACCACCGGCAACACCCAGTCGCAATCCATTACTCAGAATCAGCCTGAGCGCTGCACATACTGAGCAACAGATTGAGCAAGTACTGGAAATATTCAAACAGTTGGCTCCTATGCTGGAACAACAGGCAGCCTGAGCCATTGAGTCATAATCCCGAGCGGCAGCAGCTACTCGCACAAACTTAACCGGGGTGTGCCGTATGCCGACAAGACTGATTGATGTTACCCAACTCAGTTTTTGTTATAAGGGCAATCATGAGAAAACCCTTGACGGGCTAAGTTTTCACATTAATGCTGGTGAGGTTTTCGGCTTACTGGGCCCCTCAGGTTCAGGTAAATCCACAACTCAGAAAATCCTGATGGGTTTGCTTCCAGGGTCCACCGGCAAAGCCAATATTTTCGGCCATTCAGTTGGCAGCATGGGCCGTTCATTTTATGAGCGGATAGGCGTCAGCTTTGAGTTACCAACTTTATATTTACGCCTCACTGCTCTGGAGAACCTGCAGCTGTTTGCTTCTTTGTATTCGGTCAAGACCCTGGACCCATTAGAAGTATTAGCTATGGTCGGCTTACAGGCAGATGCCGGTAAGCGTGTAGAAGCGTTTTCCAAAGGCATGAAAATGCGCTTAAACTTATGTCGGGCATTACTGAACGATCCGGAACTGTTGTTTCTGGATGAGCCTACCACCGGCCAGGATCCGGCTCGGGCGCGTATCACACGGCGGCTGATTACTGACTTGAAGGGCCGAGGTAAAACAATTTTTCTGACCACCCACAATATGTCAGAAGCCGACGAACTTTGCGACCGAGTGGGCTTTCTGGTCAATGGCCGGGCTGATGTGATTGATCAACCATCGGAATTAAAACGCCGTTTTGGGAAGCGTGTTCTGCAAGTGGTCGTCAAGGTAAATGACCAACAGCTCACGCATAGCTTTGCAATGGATAACATCGCAGCAAATACCGAATTCCTGCAGACCCTGAAAAGCCAACAGATTCTTTCTATTCACAGCCAGGAAGCCAGTCTGGATGATGTTTTTATCAAGGTGGCTGGTCAGAACCTATGAACAATCGCCTGATCACGCTGATTGCACATGATTTTCGCATGCAATGGCGCTACCGTATTATCGCTGCCTATATTGTCATCATCAGCTTTACCGCAGCAGCATTATATTATCTGGCCTCCTATCTGCCTGGTTGGTTTTTTGGTCTGATGGTGTTTTCAGATTATGCAGCACTGGGCTTTTTCTTTCTGGGCGGGTTAATGCTGTTTGAAAAAGCTGAAAACACCGATTCGACATTGGCAGTTTCACCTGTTTCCGGGAACGAATATCTTGCAGCCAAGATTATCACTCTGACTGCGATTGCCCTGGCTGCTTCAGTACTCCTGGCCATGGCCAGTCAACAGGCAGTGCGTTGGCCGTTGTATTTATTGACCGTCACTTTGATCTCAGTTCACTACATAGGATTGGGTGCGGTAATGGGTATCAGATTCAAAACCGTAACCGGCTATATTATTGGTTCAATCTGGTTGTTTTTGCCTGTTGTTTTACCATCAGTACTGGCTTTTTTGGAACCTTTGCCAATCGGTTTCATGTTGATCCCGGCTACAGCCCAGCTTAAATTAATTTTTATCTGTTTCTCAAATAACGCTACGCCTGATTGGCAAATCGGGGTAATGCTGGCAATCACATCACTGGCCGCCATATTGGGTGCCTGGCTTGGATGCAATGCACTGCGGCGAGCCTACGGCGTGAAACCATGAGTGCTTATAACCTCTTAAAGCTGCCGCGCTTACGAATGTTGTTCCGGGCAGATGTGTACAACATTCGCCGCGACCCGATTATGTCCTTAGCACTGGCGACGATTATGTTACTGCCGGCCGCTTTATGGCTTTGGCGCTCACAATTGGACAGCTATGCATTGAATGCATTTGATATTGCTGGCTTTTCCAATTATGTCGTCAGCTTTGTGTTACTCATGCCTCCGATATTACTTGGCTGGGTCACAGGCATGTTACTGCTCGAGGATCGGGATGACGGCCCACTGCTGGCCCTGGAAGTGACGCCTATTGGACGAAATGGTTTTTTGATTTACCGGGCCGGCATCACAGCATTGCTAAGTTTTATTGTTGCTTTGCTGATAGCAATTGCGCTGTTAAATGAACCCTTGCTGCTAAAGCTGTTTTTGGCTGTGCTGGTCGCCTTGCAGGCAGTTATGTTCACTTTTGCTCTGCTTTCCCTGGCAGGCAATAAGGTAGAAGGGCTGGCCATAAGCAAAATCTTGAATATTGCTGCCTTGATTCCACTGATTGCCTTAGCACCATCTGCTTTTCGATACCTGGCCACAATAATACCCAGTTATTGGATAGGTGAACTGTTGTATTCCAACGTCATACCTGCAGCCCTGCGCTATCTGCTGGCCATGCTCGTGCATTTGCTGGTGTTGTTTTTTTTATATCGATTAATGCTTAAGCGCATTGGCTGACAAACGATAATTGCTGCTGGTTCCAGCATTTATTATTCGGTGTCTGGACACCACTGACCGGCGGTTGGATTATCGGGCGGCTATCACCTAACTGTCGCGGCCATTCAACTGCCTGTTAAGGCACTGTTCAATTAGCAACTATGAAATGAAGTCCTGGAAGAAAATGGAGCGGGAAACGAGGTTCGAACTCGCGACCTCAACCTTGGCAAGGTTGCGCTCTACCAGCTGAGCTATTCCCGCACCGAACGCGATATTGTAGGCTCTGATCGACCATTGTCAAGTCTGCACCACCTGATTACGCAAATACGCTAATTCTGCCTGATCTGCAGTTACCGGTAATACCTGTTCGGATAGTATAAACAGATCCTGGGCCTGCGGCCAGATTGCAGCTTCAAGCCGACCAAGCTGGCCTGCCAATAATTCGGTGAGCGCGCTTTGCTCCGCGCTGAAACCATTACCTACTGCATGCCATTGGGGTATTTTCCGAGTGCCCACAATGGGTAACTGGTAATTAGCCGGAGCTATTAGTTGTTCTTTATTTAGAAGCTTAGGAAACATACCTAACTCATTGGAATAACTAGCAATATAAACTTCACTCATCCGTGCATCCAACGCAGCCACAATATACTCGGCGCCTTGTTTGAACGGCCGCATTGCCAATAACTGTAAACTGGATACCGGATACACAGGGATATCCAATGCAAAGGCTATTCCCAATGCAACTGAAAAGCCTAACCGTAAACTGGTAAAACTACCGGGCCCGCAACTGACGCAAACGGCCTCGAGCTGATGGCGGCTCACCCCAGCTTGCGCCAACAACTGGTCCGTCCACGGCAACAGTAATTCACCATGCTTGCGCGGTGCATGTCGATAATGCTGGAGTATCTCGCTACCAGTATCCAATGCAACTGAGCAAGCTTCTGATGTTGTATCTATGCCCAACCTCAACATTTTTCGTTGAACTCACCCATAAATGCCAGCACCTGCGCCTGCGTATCTACCTGCGGCATCTCTGGAAGGCTATTAATAAACTGACGCCCATAGGCTTTTGTGCTTAGCCTGGTGTCACCAATCACCACCACACCATAATCCTGATGGCCACGAATCAGGCGGCCAACCCCCTGTTTTAAGGCTAATATTGATTCGGGCAGTGATAATTCCACAAATGGGTTACCACCTTCCTGGCGAATGCTTTCTGAGCGGGCTTGCAGGACAGGGTCGTCGGGCGACGCAAAAGGTAATTTATCTATCACTACCATTGATAAGGCTGCTCCTGCGACGTCAATGCCTTCCCAAAAACTGGCCGCCCCCAGTAACACCGAACCATTTCCTGAATGCTGATTGGTCAAAAACCGCTGCAGCAATTCACCTCTGGGTGCTTCACCCTGGACTTGCAGATCAAAATCCGAATATTCATGCAACCAACCGGCGGCATCGCGTAATGCCCGATGGGTAGTAAACAGCAGAAAAGTGCGCCCTTTATTGGCTTTCAACAAAGGCAACACCTGTTTTAGCAGGGCTTCGGTGTGGCTTCGGTCTCCGGCAGGCGGCAGCTCCCTGGGTAACCACAGACAGGTACGGTTGGCGTAATCGAATGGGCTGCCTATCATCAGTTTACGACTATCTTCAAGTCCCAATCTCTTGCTGAAATAATCAAATCCGCCATTCACAGTTAGTGTCGCTGATGTTAATACCCAGGCAGCATTCAGTGGTGCGCGCACATCCGCAAAAACTTTGCTGACATTCAATGGTGTGGCGTGTAATGCAAAGCCACGCAACCTCGGCTCAAACCAACAGATATATTCCTGCTGTGGTTCTCTGAACAAGCACAATGCACTTTGCAATTGACGGGTACGTGCTGCGATTTGCTGCAAACCGCTACTGGGTTCATCTAATGAGATAATCCGCTGCTCTAATGTCTCCAGTCCAGCAGCCAGGTCATCCAGGATAGCAAGTGGAACCTGGCGATCCAGCACCTGCTTTAAAGCAACCCGGCGATTAATCACCGAAAAAGCCAATAATGCCTCACGCTGCGCCAGATCAAGGCTACTGCTGGCTTCTCGCACCTCACTTAATAAACCGCTGACCGCATCGGCCTCCGTCAATGCATCATTTAACAGTGCAGTCAGTTGCCGGTGCGAAAAGGTGGTGCCAAAAAACTGTGCAGCCACTACCGGCGCCTGATGTGCTTCATCAATTATTATCGTATCTACGTCTGGCAATACTTCACCATGCCCCTGTTCTTTCAATGCCAGATCAGCAAATAGCAAATGATGATTTACCACGGTAATCTGGGCTCGCATTGCTTCCCGGCGTGCCTGATAAACATGGCAATCATCATAAAAAGGACAATCTCCGCCAAGACAGTTTTCGGTAGTCGAGGTTACTAACGGGCGGATTCGTGCATCTTCAGGCAATTCAATCAATTCGGCCAGATCACCACTACTGGTGCGCGCCGACCAAACATAAACCTGCTGTAACTGATGAACCAGCTCAGGACTTCTAAGCCTGCCACCGCTCCTGCTCAGCTCCAATCGATAACGGCATAAATAGTTGTTACGACCTTTAAGCAATGCAATACGGGCGCCCTGCTGCATCACCTTCAATACCGCCGGCAAATCCCGATGATAGAGCTGTTCCTGAAGGTTGCGGGTACCCGTCGAAATCAATGCAGTTTTACCACTGCTCAGCAATGGCACCAAATAAGCGAGTGTTTTACCGGTGCCGGTCGCAGCTTCAGCCACCAAAGTTTGTTTACTATCTATGGTTTCCGCAATTGCCAACGCCAGATCCTGTTGCCCGGCGCGCGCCACAAAGCTTGGCCATTGCTCTGCAAACGGACCATCCTGGCCCAATATCTCGTCAGCTGAAATACCAATACTCCTGGTAATTAAATATGGCTAGAAGCCTTCTGGTTTTTTAGCTGCACAGGTAATTGAGCGCTGACGAGCCTCTTCTGCACCGGCTATATCATCGAGAAATTCACGCGAAACACCGATTGTGCGCCAATTGCGGCTGCATAATTCACCAACCTTTGGACCAACATCGTAAGAACGGGATGCATAGTTCAAAGCCTGCTCATAACTGGATTGCTGTAACTTAATCTCTGCAATACGCTGTAACAGTTCCGGATCACGCGTTTGAATGCGTAATGCCCGCTCCAGAAATATTCCTGCCTGCTCAAGATTATTATTCTGTTCCGCCTGATCAGCCTGGCTGACCAATTCCCTTACTCCGGGGTTTTGTAACGGCCTGACCTGCAAACCGGCACCTTCAACCTCTGCGGGCTGCCTGACCTGCTGTTCTATATCTACTGAACGCTCCTGAATAGGAACCGGTTGCTGGCTAGAGCAGGCAATCAGCATTACGCTCAGTATTAGCAGCGTTATTATAGGTAATTTTGTGAACATCACTTTCATCACTGTTTAATCAAATTAATTACGACACGGTCGCCATTGAACTGGTTCGCTGCCAGCTCGAAACGGCACCAAACCCGCACCAGGACAGTTTGCATCCGTCACCCAACCATCCAGCCAGTCTACCCAATACCAGGTTAACCCTGGCAGTCGGTAGACGTCGATATTTCTTAAAGGCATGCCGTTAAACATTTCCGCCCATATCGGCATTGCCGCGGTGGATCCGGCTATGCCAGCAGGTTGGTTATCATCACGCCCGACCCAAACAACGGCCAACCGGTCGTCAGTATAGCCGACAAACCAGCTATCACGCTGGTCATTGGTAGTGCCTGTTTTTGCGGCGATACTCGCTTCGCGCCCCAGCATCTGCCGTAATCGCCAGGCAGTGCCACGTTTTGTCACATCTGTTAATGCAAAAGTTATTAATGGAATGGCTTCACGTTGGGGAAAAATATCCAATTGCACTGGATAGCGGGTTAACGCCCTGCCATTGCTGTCGAGCACTTCCCGTACCGCGCTTAAGCGGGTGCGATAGCCATCTGCTGCCAAGACCTGATAAAGACTGGCAACCTCCAGTGGTGATAATTCCAACGCTCCCAGCAATAAAGATGGATGAGGCAATGCAGTTTCAGGCAACAGTTCCAGCCTGCGTAGCAAGTCTGCAAGCCGCTCCGGCCCAAAGCCCATACCGAGCCTGACGGTAGCCTGATTGTAGGATTGGATTAATGCTGTTAATAACGGCACGCTGCCATGATTTTGTAAGTCATAATTTTGTGGCTGCCAAGTTTCTCCATTCGGCATTGGTATGTTGATTGCCGCATCGCTGATTTGAGTCATCAGGTTGTCACCGTTGGCCAATGCCAATAAGTATACAAATGGCTTAATAATCGAACCAATCTGGCGGCGGGCATCCACTGCCCGGTTAAAACCTGCCCGATCAGGGTTACGATCACCAACCAAAGCCAGCAAATCACCGGTATTCGGATCGGCGATCACCATTCCTGTCTGCAGTTCCTGCCACCCCCGGCTTTGCTCAACCCTTGATAAACCCTCTCGAGCAGCTCGCTCTGCCTGCAGTTGGGCTGCTGGATCAAGCGTGGTCAACACCCGTAGCCCTTCCCGCTGCAATTCATCCTCCGCATATTCCTCGCGCAATTGGCGACGGACTAAATCCATAAATGCAGGATACTGGCTATTGAGATAACCTGGCTGATCACGCACAGCCAGTGGTAGGGATTGCCATTGCTCGGCTTGCTGGCGCCGCAGCAGACCGGTTGCAGCAAAGCTGTCCAGAATAACATTCCGACGTGCCATGGCACGTTCCCGGTGGCGGCGGGGGTTATACCAGGAAGCGCCCCGAACCATACCAATCAGCAATGCTGTCTGGTGCGGCTGCAGGCTTTGTACCGGCACGCCAAAATAAAACTGACTGGCTCGTGCAAAACCATGTATCCCACGCCCACCAATCTGGCCTAAATACACCTGGTTCAGATAGGTCTCCAGAATCTCATGCTTGCTGTATTTGTGCTCCAATGAAATGGCCATGACCATTTCATTGAATTTTCGCCATAAATTGCGATTATTGGTCAAATACAAATTGCGAACCATCTGCTGCGTGATGGTACTGCCACCCTGGCTGATCGAGCCAGTACTTACATTACGCCACAGCGCACGCGCCAAACCACGCCAGTCAATACCATGATGGCGTTTAAAATTGCGGTCTTCCACGGCCTGGATACCGGTTACCAGTAACTCCGGAAAATCTGTCAGTTGCAAAACAGTGCGATCGTCCCCTCCCAAGGTATGCAAACTGCCGATCTCAGCTGGATCAAGACGTGCCAGGCTGGCAACATTACCGCCTACCTGTAAACCACTTATGGTTTTTTCAATTAATTGGAATTTAATGATCTGAGCTGCTTGTAAGCCATCAGCAAAAGCAAATGGGCGTGTATGAATGACATAACTGTTGCCCTGAATACTGTATTGACCTGGCTGTGCTGGTTCGGCACTAGATTGGTAACCGGCTGCCTGTAGCTCGTTGCGTAATAACTGGCTGGTTAAAGGCATACCGGCATACACTGTTAATGGTCGGGCATATACCCGGCTTGGCACATCCCAACGGCGCTGTTCAAAATGAACCACAACCTGTGAACTGATGGCATAAATCCAACACCCGCCAACACCGGCTGTTAAACCCAGTAGTCCTGCAAATATGCACACCAACCTGACTCGCCAACGTGGCGTTGGTTGCTTGCCGGGCTTGCGCTTTTTTTGTCTAGCAGGCGACTGCCGCCTGGCTTTTTTAGCCATTCATTTTCCTTTGATCAGCAACTGCTAAGCTGATACTGAAAGTAAAATTGATACCCAGAATAATAATGTTCTACTTGCAATAGTGAAGTGATATAGAAATAATTGCTACAACTTATTGAGTTTTCTATAGTTAGAGGCAGAATTCTAATGACTAAATATATTATACCTGGGCTATTTTCGGCCTTATTATGCAGTGCTGCCGCATCTGCCACCACCCTGGTTTTTCATTCCAGCCAAGCTAATCAACTGGCTGCCGTTGTTTACCTGGGCAATGACAAACTGCGTATCAACAGTGAAGACGGCACCTGGATATTATTCGACCGCATTTCCAATACGCTGTTCATAGTTGATGATGACGAACAACAGTACTACGCCATTGATGAAGCACAAATCCAATCTTTGGGGCAGACATTGGGCAATGTAAACCAGCAAATCGAACAGGCGTTATCGCAATTACCAGAGAGCCAGCGTGCACAGGCACGGGCAATGATGGAAAGCATGATGCCCGGAGGCGCCAGTCAACAGAGTGCAGCAGCCGAAGATATGATTGATGTTAGTTTTACTGGGGAATTCGACAAGGTGGCTGATATACGTTGTGAAATTGTTGAAACCCGGGTAGATGGAAGACTGGAAAGCGAATTGTGCATTGCTGACCCGGAAGAGATTAATTTAAGTTCTGCCGAACAGGCCACACTCAATGCTCTGGGCAGTTTCGCTGAACACATGCTAGATACCATGAAAGAAAATGCCGGTAATTTGTTTCCTGACAGTCTTGCATCCGGTTCAATCGTCAAAGTTCTGGAAACCGGTATCCCGATTCGAATGGTAGAACAAAATGGCACAGACAGCTCAGAGTTGAAATCGGTCAGCCATGAGGGTATTGATCAGGCGCTCACCTCAATACCCAGCCAATATCAGCAAAAGCGTTTCGCAGCTGGATTTTAAGTTTAATTTGAAACGCTAAGATCATTCGCAAAATGCATGCAAAAACCAATAACTTAGACCAGAGTGTTGTGGCATCACACTCGCCAGCCACCCAACTGGATATGCCAGTATTGGTGAGGTGGCAGCTTCCATCAGGTCAGATAGAACCCTCACTGCACAGTGATGAGTGGCTGGTTTTCGATAGCCTGCAGCAAGACTTCACTGCGGCTCTAAAGGAAGCCTGCAAACAATACCCGGGGCATGATTTAATTCTGTTGCGCAATGATATTGAACTACCGGCTGACTTGCTGAAAAGAATATGTTTTTGGCAAGTCCAATTGCCGGATACCGATGCCATAACCGTGCTTAGCAACTGGCATCCGGCATTTAATCCTTTTGGTCTGGCGGGACACTTACCTGAACCGCCAGTTGATGCAAATTTGGATGCGCTGGTTGCCAATACCAGCAGCAAACGCCTTTATCGGGTCAGCCAATGGCCGGAACATCTGATTTGGATTAAAGCTGATGTCGCGCAACGGTTGGTTCAAACTGATCGGGTTTTGAGCGAAACATTGCCAGAGCGACTTGGTATTCGGATGCTGGTTGCTGACGATATTTTTGCCCGTTGCAGTCAATCAGCACTAGCGACACCAGCGCCTGCCTATGATTGGGATTTGCCCCCTGCCTTTCCAGCTGAGTATCGACAACATACTTTGCATCAATTGGTTGAGGATCAGGTTTGGCATCTGCACCGCATCGACCCTGCCCAAAAACCGGTTATGTTGCATATTTGTCATAGCTGGGGGGGGGGCGTAAGCCGCTGGGTGGAAGACTATTGCATCCATGACAACAGTCACACTCATTTGATTCTGCAGTCACGTGGCTTTTGGAAAAAAAAGCAATATGGAACACAACTCAGCTTACACCAAGTTCAACCTGATGGCCCAAAGCTGAATGAATGGTGGCTAAGTCCAGGTATTTTTTCAACCGAAATTCGTAACCAGCAATACCAGGAAATCCTGAACGAAATTCAACGTTGTTATGCCATCAGCCGGGTAATAGTATCTTCACTGATCGGACACAGTCTGGATGCATTGCGCTGTCCATTGCCAACCATTCAGGTTATCCACGATTACTATCCAGCCTGGCCTTTATTAAGTATTGCACCTGGTGCTGACCCTGAACAAATAGACCTGGAACACAGCTTATCCGAAGCCAAGGAAAGTGAGCTGGAATTTGTTGATCGAGACAGCCGTGATTGGAGCGTACTGACGCGTAGCTGGTTGTACCACCTGCGCCATCCACGGGTGCGTATGGTGGCGCCTACCAATGCTGCCCACCGTCAATTGCTGGCCATTTGCCCGGATGCAGAAAGGATCGAGGTTAAGATTATTGGCCACGGGTTACGCCCCTGGGATTACTCGACGGCTGGTGAACAACTCAACGATGTCGATTACCAAGAAACACAGAACCGGCCTATCCGGGCCCTGATATTAGGCCGATTGCAACAAGGCAAAGGGCGTGACTTATTGCTAAACGCTTTGCCCAGGTTTTCCAACGACATCCAACTGACAGCTTTAGGTTGTGGCAGGCAAGCGCGTGAATTGCTGGGAACAAACAATGTCAATGTAATCATGCAGTATGACTGGCAGGCATTACCGGCACTGGTCAAGAGCATTAATCCGGATATTGCTTTGTTGCTCTCTACTGTCCCGGAAACTTTCAGTTACACCCTCAGTGAATTGCAGGCATTGCACATTCCGGTTATCGCCACCCGCAACGGTAGCTTTGTTGATCGAATTGAACATGGTATTGATGGATTGCTGATTGAACCTAGCAGCCAGGCCCTCAGTGATACGCTGAATGGTCTGGTTGAAAATCGCATAATACTGACACAGCTGAAACAACAGGCACGCCGCAATCAGCCGGATAATATGCAGCAAATGCTGGCCGGCTATCAATCAGTCTGGGATTCAATTGATGTAGCTCCCAGACCTATTCCGCCAATGCTCAGCAAAACCGATGCTGCCAGCGCACAACTGTTAAACCATCAGCGGTTAAGTGAATGGCGCTCACGTGCTCTGCAGCAAACCAATGACAAGTTGCAACTGACATACCAGCAGCTCAGCGCCAGGCTTAAGCATATGCGCAAGCAGGCCATGGAACTGGAGCAATCACGGGAAGAAAAAGCCCGGCTGCACGAAGCCTTAACCAGCATTACCCGTCGGATGCGTCAAACTTCCACACTGTTGCGCAACAAAGAACAACATCTGCAGCAAACGCTTGGCCATCTTCAACATCTGCAGGATCGATTGGACAGCATAGTAAACAGCCGCTCCTGGAAATTAACCAAACCGTTGCGCTTACTTAACCGGGTTAGCTATAACCTGAAGCTGCATGGCGCATTTAATCCGATACGCTGGCCGCAACTGTTCGGCAAATTCATTCAGAGAGTTTATCGTAACGGTTTAAAAAACACTTTACGCAACTTACAAGAAATACCGGAAACAACACCGGCAGCGCACTATTTCGACCCGGAAATGCCAGTTTCAGCAGTGATCTGGCCTGCAACTGTTGATGGTATCGAGCAACCACATACACATATTGTGTTATTGGAGCAGTCACTATTACCATCATTGGCTGCGCTATTAAATCAACTGGTGGCGGCCACCATGCTGCACCCCGCGCAACTGCATATTCTGCTTGATACAACTTCAAGCGAAATTAGCAGTTACTTAGAAGAGTGTCAGGGTTTGCAATTGCACACCACACCCAAATCATTGTTTAAAACGCTGCACACAGCCTATGATGCCGGTCACATCGAGAATATTCTGCTGGCGCAGGGCGCCATTAGCACCGGCGTTAACAGTATTAATGCCTTGCTCGATTCAACCCAATACCAGCCTGAAGCCATGTTGATCGGCGGGGTTGCGGTTGACACCAAAGAAGCGATTGCTCATCCACTGGAAAGTTACAGCCGGGAACCCGGGCATTTACAACTTTCATTACTATTATTACGGAAAAGCGGTGTTGATGGACTGCTGGAATCCAAGTTTCCGATGCAACCGTTGGCTGAAGCACTACCTGCTATCGCCAACTTGGCATTAACGTATGATGGAATAATCTGGCAGCAGCACAGCGCCCGATACCAATGTCTGGACAGGCTGCCTGAACCGGTTGAATTACCGGTAGAAAAAAGCACCAGCAAACCAACGATTTTGATCATCGACGGCTGGGTCCCAACCCCGGATAAAGATTCCGGCTCAATGCGTATGGCCAACCTGATGCAGCTGTTGGTGGATATTGGCTGGCACGTGGTGTTCTGCCCACTGAATATGCGCCACGAAGGCCGCTATACCGATGACTTGCAAAGTATTGGCGTAGAAGCCTGGTATCAACCTTACCTGAACAATTTCAACGAGTTTCTTGGTCATCACGGCCAGCGGTTTCAAACAGTCATATTAAGCCGACACCAAACGGCTGGAGAGCTGCTTAAAATGGTGCGTCATCATTGCCCTGATGCACAAGTTATCTTCGATACCGTTGATTTACATTACCTTCGGGAACAACGCGAAGCAGAACTAGAAAACAGCCTTCAGTTGAAACGTATCGCAGAACAAACCAAACGTCAGGAGTTAGGCATCATTGCTGATGCCGACTTAACCCTGGTGGTCAGTAAAGCTGAACAAGCTCTGCTTGCCGAAGTAACGCCGGACAACCGGGTCGAAATTCTGTCGAACATTCATATTACACATGGGCGTCGTAAAGATTTTTTAGACCGCAAGGACATCGTATTTGTTGGCGGTTTCCAGCACCCACCCAATGTCGATGCAGTCCGATGGTTATGCAATGATATCTGGCAACTGATTGCTGCTCAGTTGCCGGACGTCAAACTGCATATTATCGGCAGCAAAATGCCGGATGAAATAATTGAGTTTGCCAACGATCAAATTATCACACATGGCTATGTTGAAAATCTGGAATTCTTTCATGATAACTGCCGACTGTCATTGGCGCCGTTACGCTACGGCGCCGGCGTTAAAGGCAAAATCAATAGCGCGATGAGCTATGGATTACCTGTTGTTGCAACCACTACCGCAGTTGAAGGCATGGATTTGCATCACGAACGACAAGTACTAATAGGTGACCAGTCAGAGAGTTTTGCAGCTGCTGTTGTGCGGCTCTACACTGACCAGGTACTCTGGCACAAGCTGTCTGACGCCAGCTTAAGTAATGTTGATGAGCATTTCTCGATGGCTGCAGCAAAACGCCAGCTCGATAAAATACTTCAGAACTAGTTACTTTGTAACCATCAACCGCTGTTGGAAAACCGCCAAACCTAATCGCTTGCAGACAGACTCAACGCAACAAATAATATGCGACTGCAACAACCGTCATAGTCACTGCAATTCCTGCCCAGACCAACCAGCGTTTGCCGTATTGCTGGTGCTCGGATATATCCCTTAATACGCTGTCCGGCCTTAATCCGGGAATTTTGACCACAAAGCGCTGCTGTCCGACACGAATCTCATCGCCACTGCTCAAACTGGCTTGTTTGACCGGCACGCCGTTGACCCAAATTTGATCCGCCTCGGTCAAATTTTCTATCTGCATGCGAGTACCATCAGCCACAATACGGATATGTCTGGATCGAATTGCCGGATCATCAATGGTTACTTCCACACTACTATCGGAACCAATGATCAATGCTTCATCCACCGGCAGTTTTTTGCCGGCATATTGCCCTGATACTCCTTGCAGGTAATTGGATTGGAGTTGTTTATCTGCTGTCACTTGTGTTTTTCACGCAACCGCCTGGCCAGAGCCAGGTCTGCCTCATAAGTGATTTTGAAATTAGCGGGTGAGCCAAGAACCACGTGCGGGCTATAACCTGCTATTTCCATCGCACTGGCTTCATCATTGATGCTTTCAGCTCCCTGAATAGCCTGTTCTAAAGCCTGTCTCAATAGCCCTGTTTTAAATACTTGCGGTGTTTGTGCTATCCATAAGCCATCGCGGCCAACGGTCTCCGAAACACATTGCAAACTCTGCGAACCCTGCTGTTGAGCGTCTGCGTCCATCTGGCCCTGGACAGCGACTCGCTTGATCGTGTCACTGATAGGTAATGCCAGTAAAGCGCCATGATCATCTTTGGTACCGACTTTGATCACCTCGTCCAGACACTGCTCCGGCAGGCACGGCCGCACTGCATCATGAATCAATACGTAACCCTGATCTTCTCCTGAAGCATGCATCGCATGCAGGCCTTTTAACACACTGTGCATGCGGGTTTCACCGCCCGCACAAGTATTTAGAGGCTTATCCAGTGCTGCCGGCATAGATGCCCAGCAACAGTCATCCGGAGATAGGCAGACAGTAAACCCGGCAATCCGTGGGTGCGCTGCCAGCCGTTCGAGGGTATGTAAAATGACCGGCCAACCATCCAGCAAACGGTATTGTTTTGGCATGCCTTCATCCATGCGCTTACCGTGCCCGGCTGCCGGTATCAATGCCCATACCATATTACCGTTATATTGGTTCATGACTGCTCATCACCAGTATCAGGACGTTCATTATCGCCTATTGGTGCGCTATGCGTTGGTGGTTGTTCAATGATCTGAATAAATTGCTCGCCCTCGGCAATCAGCCCAAGCTGGGTACGCGCACGTTCTTCAATGGCTTGCTGGCCAGCCCTCAGGTCATCCACTTCAGCGGCCAGCTCATGATTACGCTTATTCAATGCCAGATTCTGTTCCTGCTGGGCCTCTATCGAACGGCGCAAATCACGTACCTGCCCGTGCTGCTGCCAAAGCTGTATTTGCAGAGCGATCAGCGCGATGAATAACAATGCAACCAATAGACGTATCATCTGACCGGCACTAATTAATTGCTAAAACCAACCGGAAATGCTGAACAGCCGGCGTAACCGGCAGCATCGCCAAGGTGTTCTTCGATACGCAACAGTTGATTATATTTAGCTGTGCGGTCGGAGCGAGAAAGTGAGCCTGTTTTAATTTGTCCGGCACCCGTGGCCACTGCCAAATCGGCAATACTGGTGTCTTCAGTTTCACCGGAACGATGTGATACGACTACTCCGTAGTCCGATTGCTGAGCCATGTTGATAGCATCCATCGTCTCAGTTAAGGTGCCGATCTGATTAAGTTTAATCAAAATTGCATTGGCAATTCCCTGATCAATCCCCTGCTGCAAAATGGCAGTATTGGTAACAAATAAATCATCCCCAACCAGCTGTACCTGTTTGCCCAATCGTTCCGTCAATAAGGCCCACCCTTTCCAGTCCGCTTCATCCATGCCATCTTCGATGCTCAAAATCGGATACTGATCCGCCCAATGTGTTAATAAATCCACCATGCCTTGAGCATCCAGCTGCCGATTTTCTGCACTTAAGTGGTACAACCCATCGTTATAGAATTCGCTGCTGGCCACATCCAGCCCCAGCCATACATCCCTGCCGGGACGGTAACCCGCAGCTTCTATAGCCTGCATAATGGTATCCAAAGCCGCCTGATTGGAGGGCAAATCAGGTGCAAAGCCACCTTCATCACCAACTGCTGTGGATAGCCCGGCTTTTTTCAGTACACTATGAAGTGCATGGAAAATCTCCACGCCACAACGCAACGCCTCTGTGAAGCTGTCAACACCTACCGGGAGAATCATAAACTCCTGAAAATCCAGTGAGTTGTCAGCGTGCGCTCCGCCATTCAGAATATTCATCATTGGCACCGGCAAGCTGACCTGTTGGCCGGGCGGATTCAAGTATTGGTAAAACCGTTTCCCATGCTCTTCAGCAACCGCTTTGGCGACCGCCAGCGATACACCCAACAACGCATTTGCACCCAGGCTGCCCTTGTTCTCACTACCATCCAGTTCGATCAGACGTTGATCCAGATCCCGTTGTAAATTGGCATCAAACCCTTTCAACGCAGCATGAATAACCCCGTTCACATGGGTCACCGCTTTTTGCACCCCTTTACCCAGATACCGCGCTGCATCACCATCGCGTAACTCTACCGCCTCCCGGCTGCCGGTTGACGCGCCAGATGGTACAGCTGCCCTGCCCCAGGCACCGGATTCCAAAATCACATCAGCTTCCAGGGTTGGATTGCCACGTGAATCCAAAATTTCCCGCGCGTGCACTCGCTTGATTCGACTCATAATAAGTAACAGTCTTTTCGTCAATGGCTATTGTAGCGTTTATAAGGTTTTTTTGACTACCTCATCAATTGCCAGCAAAGTGGCCAGCAATGCTTTCAATTCAGATAGCGGCCAGGCGTTCGGACCATCACTTAATGCCAACTCCGGATTGGGGTGTGTTTCCATAAATAATCCAGCTACACCGGCAGCTACTGCCGCACGGGCGAGTACCGGCACATACCGACGTTGTCCGCCGGAACGACCATCCAGACCACCTGGCTGCTGGACCGAATGAGTAGCATCAAAAACCACCGGGCAACCCGTTTCGCGCAGAATCTCAAGACTGCGCATATCAGCTACCAAATTGTTGTATCCAAAACTGAAGCCACGCTCACAAACCAATATATTGTGATTACCCACCGCTTTGGCTTTGGCCACTACATGTCGCATCTCCTGCGGAGATAGAAACTGGCCTTTTTTGATATTAACCGGTTTGCCGGCGGCAGCTACACGTTCAATAAAATTGGTTTGTCGGCATAACATCGCTGGCGTTTGCAATATATCAACTACGCTGGCTACCGCTTCGATATCAGTGTCTTCGTGGACATCCGTCAATATTGGAATGCCGATCTGTTGCTTAACTGTTTCCAGTATTCTCAACCCTTGGTCCTGTCCCAGGCCTCTAAAACTGTCATGCGAAGTACGGTTGGCTTTATCAAAGCTGGATTTGTAAATGCAGTGCATACCCAGTTGCTGGCAAACTTCCTGAATAACGCCAGCAGTATCCAGTGCCAGTTGCTCCGATTCAATCACGCATGGGCCGGCAATCAGAAACAACGGGTGTTGATTGCCAACCACTGAACCAGCAAGATCAAAGCTCATCGTATTTGCCTGAATATTGTTACTGGAGTCTGATCCCTGGAACTAACTGGGCTAAGCGGCTTGTTCATCATTGTGTATTTTACGCTGCCGATAGGCTAACGCAGCCTGAATGAAGCTGGTAAACAATGGGTGTCCATAACGCGGTGTGGAAGTAAACTCCGGGTGAAACTGACAAGCAAAAAACCAGGGATGATCAGGCAATTCGATAATCTCAACCAGTTCCTTATCGGCTGAAAAACCTGCCATCTGCAAGCCATGACTCTGTAATATTTTCGCATAGCTGTTGTTGAATTCAAATCGGTGGCGATGTCGCTCAACAATTTCATCCTGACCATAAATAGAACGTGACAAGCTACCCGGCACCAACTTACACAATTGCCCTCCCAGGCGCATCGTACCACCCAGGTCGCTGTTGTTATCACGGTGTTCAACCGAACCAGTCCGATCCAGCCATTCAGAAATTAAGGCAATCACTGGGTGCTCTGTGGCTTGATTGTTTTCAGTCGAATTGGCGCCGACCAGTCCGCAGACGTTACGGGCATATTCAACCACTGCAGCGTGCATGCCATAACAGATACCCAAGTACGGAATGTTATGTTCACGGGCATATTGAACCGTGGTGATTTTACCTTCAAAGCCACGCTCACCAAATCCACCCGGAACCAGAATGGCATCAACATCAACCAGTTGATCTGCACCTTCAGTTTCTACACTTTGTGATTCTATGGCAAGTATTCTGACCCGTGCATCATTATTGTAACCTCCCTGTGCCAATGCTTCGGTAAGCGATTTGTAGGCATCTGAATGCTCAACATATTTGCCTACCATTGCCACCGTTACTTCAGCATGAGGGTTACGCATCCGCTCAACCACAGCTTGCCAGTCGGATAGATCAGCAGGTTTGCCACTCAAACCCAACCTTTCCATGACGATGTCGTCCAATCCTTCAGCGTGTAGTTCTACCGGAATTCCATAAATATTATCGGAATCAATTGCACCAATCACAGCTTTTTCAGGCACATTCGTAAACAATGCAATTTTGCGACGTTCAGAAGCGCACACCGGACGTTCACTACGGCAAATCAACACGTCCGGCTGGATGCCAATACTGCGCAACTCTTTGACTGAATGCTGGGTAGGCTTGGTTTTAATTTCGTTGGCAGCACGCAAATAAGGTATCAAAGTCAAATGGATGAATGCAGTATGTTGTCGGTATTCAGCGCCCAACTGCCTGATCGCCTCTAAAAACGGCAATGACTCAATATCTCCAACAGTTCCGCCGATTTCCACCATCGTGACATCAAAGTCTTCGGCCACAGCCAGTATTTTTTCTTTGATGTAATCGGTAATGTGAGGAATAACCTGAATAGTCGCCCCCAGATAATCACCACGCCGCTCACGGGCGATCACATCGGCATATATCCGACCGGAGGTAAGATTATTACCCTGACGCATTCGAGTGCGTACAAAGCGCTCATAATGGCCCAAGTCCAGATCAGTTTCGGCACCATCTTCCGTGACAAACACCTCGCCATGCTGAAACGGGCTCATGGTGCCTGGATCAACATTGATATAAGGATCCAGCTTAAGCAGCGTCACATTCAATCCGCGGGATTCAAGAATCGCGGCCAACGAGGCGGCTGCGATACCCTTACCTAAAGAAGAGACCACACCACCGGTGACAAAAACAAGACGAGGCATTTAATGATTCCGAGCTATTGCATCGGGTAGATAGTTTAACCCAGTGTGACTATGCAGGGCTATGACAATGTAGAATCAATTATGCAAAAACCACCAACCAAACAGCAAAGTTCTCCGGAAATCGACCAGCCGCCGCCTTATGCGGCACTGAATCCGGATACCATTATTGATGCAGTGGAGCACTTCGGACTGTTATGTGACGGCTGCCTGTTAGCCCTTAACAGCTATGAAAACCGGGTCTATCAGGTCGGCATCGATGACCAAACACCTATCATTGCCAAGTTCTATCGACCAGAGCGTTGGAGCGATGCGATGATTTTGGAAGAGCACGCTTTTGCCTTGGAGTTGGAAGCTGTGGAAATCCCAATAGTGGCGCCATTGGAGATTGATGGCCGAACTTTGCTGGAATACTCAGGGTTTCGCTTTGCCTTGTTTCCCCGCCGCGGAGGGCGCACACCAGAATTGGATGACGACAATACACTATTGTGGCTTGGTCGATTTCTGGGCCGTATCCACGCAGCTGGCGCCAGTAGCCCGTTTAAGTATCGCCCGGAGTTAACGATAAAACGGTTTGGGGACACACCACGTAATTTTCTCCTGAATCAGGGTTGGATTCCCACTCACCTTGAAAACGCATTCTCAAGTTTGAGTGAGGATTTACTGAAACAAATCAACAACGCATATGCGCGCTGTGGTGAATATCAGCGTATTCGTTTACACGGTGATTGCCATCCCAGCAATATTTTGTGGACCGACGATGGTCCACATTTTGTCGACCTCGATGATTGCCAAAGCGGCCCCGCCATTCAGGATTTGTGGATGCTGCTGTCAGGTGATCGCGCTGAGATGAGCGGGCAATTATCTCTTTTGCTGGAAGGTTATGAGCAGTTTTATGATTTTGATCCGCGTGAACTACACCTGATGCAGGCATTGCGCACACTCAGAATGATCCACTATGCCGCATGGCTGGCCCGCCGCTGGCACGACCCTGCATTCCCACGTGCTTTCCCATGGTTCAACACCACTAACTATTGGGAACAACAAGTATTAAATCTGAGAGAGCAGGCAGCCTTAATCGACGAAGCACCACTTATGGTATGACCTATGTTTATCAATCAGGTGCTGTATTGTTTGACTTTTAAATAATAATGATTATCATTCGTATTTATAATTAATACCTGCAATTGGTCATTATGAACTGGTGTATTGAACTGCAAGAAAAACCTACACGGTGTCTGCGCTTAGCCAATAAACGCGGCGCCATAGCCAGATGTTGGCACGGCAGACATGCGGAAGCGATTTTAAACCATCCGGTTGCAACAGCACTATTGCCGATGGATAGGCTGCATCAGGGAAAGCTACATAAACTATGCAAAACCGAAGCACAGAAGTTACTGCTTATTGCAGCTTGTTGCGCTATTGAAATACAACTATTTCATTAATTTGTAAAAACTGCGGAAAGCATAACGTAATGCTTCCCGCAGGCAAGTTCAACTAGGCAAAATCACCAACCGCATTGCCGACCCTGATTTTGTTCATCAAGCCAGGTCTTCAACGGCGCAAAATAATCAAGAATCGCTGTAGCATCCATCTCACGGCTACCGGTCACCGCTTCCAAAGCATCAGGCCACGGTTTGGACAAACCCATTTCGAGCATAGCATTCAAGCGCTTACCGGCTTGTTTGCTTCCATAAATGCTGCAACGGTGGATTGGCGCTTCGTTACCTGAAATTTCGCATAGCGACCGATGAAACTGGAACTGTAAAATGTGTGCTAGAAAATATCGCGCATACGGAGTGTTACCGGGCACGTGGTATTTCGCGCCTGGATCGAAGGCATCCGCAGGACGCTCAATAGGCGAATTAACTCCCTGATATTGCTCACGCAGTTGCCACCATAAATCGTTATAGCCTTCCGGCCCAACTTCCCCACCAAATACCCGCCAGCGCCATTGGTCAACCATCAACCCAAAAGGCAGAAATGCAACCTTATCCAGTGCCTGGCGTAACAGCAACCCGATATCACCGGAGGCATCAGGCAGTTCATCCAGCAAGCCTATCTGCTGCAAATATTCCGGTGTAATCGATAATGCGATGGTATCGCCAACTGCTTCATGAAAGCCGTCATTTGCACTACCCAAATATAAGAACGGCTGATCTTTATAAGCCCGTTGGTAATAATTGTGACCTAACTCATGATGAATGGTCCGGAAATCGTCCTCGTTGATTTTAATGCACATCTTGATACGGATATCGTCTTTATTATCGAGATCCCAGGCTGATGCATGGCAGACCACTTCACGATCCCGTGGCTTGATAAATTGTGAGCGCTCCCAAAAAGTATCCGGCAGTGGTGCAAAACCCAACGAGCTAAAAAACGCTTCGCCGGTTTTTACCATTTTTATTTCATCGTAATTGTTGGTCAGCAACAGCGTTTCAATATCAACCTCTTCGGCTTCAACGTCAGGCGCTACCAGATCGTAAATATTCCCCCATGACTGGGCCCACATATTCCCCAGCAGGTGAGCCGGGATAGGTCCTTGCACAGGTGCTATTTCATTACCGTATTGCTCGTTTAATCCGCTGCGCACATGACAGTGCAGTGCTTCATAAAGTGGCTTAACCTGCCCCCACAAACGATCCATTTCAGCACTGAAAGCATCCGGCTGCATATCGTAATTTGAGCGCCACAATTCCGAAACATCAGCAAAACCCAATTCCCTTGAGCCTTCATTGGCCAATTCGATTTCGCGAACGTACAGGTCCCGCATCGGTGGTGATATGGTTCGCCAGCCCTGCCAGGCATCCAGTAGCTGATCCGGGTCACGAGAATTTTTCAGAATTTCTTCCAAATCACCCAATACCTGGCATTGCTGTTCACCACCTGCATCAGTTTTGCAATATTCCCCGGTACCGTACATGCCATCCAGCCTGGTGGTGATATCCGCCAACTCGGCATTCTTGTCTACGTCGGTCGGGGCAGGCAGAACAAGGCCGCGGCTCAATATATCCAGCTTACGACGGAGATCAGCATCTACCTCCACATCACGGTATTTTGCTGCTGCATTGGCAAAACCAACCGACAATGCGGTGCCCTGCTCACTGACTTTGGCTGCCAAACCCTGGGTATCCTGATTGATATATGTTTGATACACCCAAAACGTTCGTGCGCCTTCAATGCTCAAAGCTTCCAGTTGTTGTTGGGCCTCTTCAACGAACTGACGGGCATCTTCAGCGGTCAATGTCTGTGAGGTCGGCTGAGTATCTGCTGACTGCGATTCAGCCTGTTGCTGGCAAGCAATCAGAAAAACCGAAACCACTGATAAGCTTGCTACGAAAATGTTACGATAAATGCGTTGCATGATATTTCTCTAAAGATGTAGTTATTAGTATGGGATTAATAAAAACACAGAACATTAGCAGATTTAAAACCCTTTTGCGCAGTTTAGGGTTGCTTATGAGCATAAGTTACTATTGCACCGCTATAGCACAACCCGCCATTAATCAAACAACGAATGCTGACCAAAACCTGAATGTCAGCAGCGAATCTGCAGAAATAGCTGTTCTGATCTCAGAACTGGCCGCTACTTCTGACCTGGTCGCTATCGCAAAAGTAGCCTTTACCAATTACAAATACCGGCGCGGCTTTGCCGTGGATGGATATGCCGACCTGAATATCCTGATTCCCTATAAATCAAATACAGTGGTAGATAGGATCCGGGTACGTGAATCAGGCCTGCATTCAGGCGAGTGCTATTTTCCAGTCACTTTCCCCGGCCAGGAAGGCGCACGGTTCCTGGTGTTCCTGTCCAGGCATCCGGATGGTGATTTTCGGGGTAACCCGATAACATGCAAGCTCGGTGTACTGGTCACAGATCAACATGGGTATGCTATTCGTTACCCACTGGATGGTAAAGCCCGACTATCTGATGAACAACAAAACTGGGTTGAAAACTTGAACTTCAATGACCCAAATGCCTTTGCCGGTAATGCAGAAATGACCCCAGGTCGCAAAGCTGCCCTGGCAGCGCAAATTGACGGCATTATTAGTGAACAAGGTGTGAAATACACCAAGGGTTTACCAGTTACCCGGTTTTCTCAATTAATTGGTGAAGAAAATCTGCAACGCCCAGCACGTGAAGGCCGTTATTAACCGCCGTTGCGTTTTTTTGCTGCTATCAGACAATTAGAAAATAACGGCTACAAGCTTAAGAAACGACCTGATAACAGGGCTCATAACGACTGCCCGGCAATTTCATTCTACCCTGCTCAGTGAAAGCTTCCAGCAACTGATCCAATGAATTCATCAGTTCCTGATCACCCATAATCTGGAATGGTCCTTCCCGGCGGATAGCCGCAACACCATCCGGTTTCACATTTCCGGAAACAATACCGGAAAAAGCTCTGCGCAAATCGGTAATCAACTTGTGCTTTGGTTGGTCCAGGCGCAAATTCAGGCTATTCATATTACTGTGGGTCGGCTTGAAGCGCTGCTGCAAAGATGCTGGAATATTTAACAGCCAGTTAAAATAAAATGCGTCGTTATTCTTAATCCGGTAATCCTTGACTTGCTGAACGCCCGAGTACATTTCTTTTGCTGCCTTGACCGGATCGTCAATAATAATTTGGTATTTATCTCTAGCCCGTTCACCAATAGTGAATTTGAGAAAATTGTCAATTTGCTGAAAATAAGCCCGGGCTGATTCAGGGCCTGTTAAAATCATGGGGTATGGCATATCCGAATTAGCAGGATCAAGCAATACTCCCAGTAAAAAGAAAATTTCTTCAGCGGTCCCCACACCCCCAGGGAACACTATTATCCCATGACCGGTACGTACAAATGCTTCCAGCCGCTTTTCAATATCCGGCATGATAATCAATTCGTTGACAATCGCATTAGGTGATTCAACAGCAATAATACCGGGTTCGGAAATACCCAGATAACGTCCCGGACTCAGGCGCTGTTTCGCATGTGCAATAGTCGCGCCTTTCATTGGTCCTTTCATCGCACCGGCACCACAGCCTGTACAGATATTTAAGCCGCGCAAACCCAATTGGTATCCGACTTCTTTGCTGTATTGGTATTCAATATCAGAAATCGAATGCCCGCCCCAACAAACCACAATATCGGGATCAGTCTGAGGCTTGAATACTCTTGCATTACGTAAAATTTCAAACACAGCGTTGGTAATTCCAGAACCAACCATCAGATCGACATTGCTGTTATTTTCTATTTCGGTGTGAAAGTAGATCAAATCACGCAGCACCGCCGACATCAACTCGCGAATACCTAAAATAATTTTCCCATCAACAAATGCCGTGGCAGGCGCATTGTGTATATCCAGCCGAACCCCGCGATTGACAGGAACTACGTCAAGCCTGAATTCATCATAACGCGCCATCACGTGGTCGGCATCATCACTGGGATTATCACTGTTCAGCACTGCTAACATGCACATCCGCAACCGCTCATACAGATCGCCATGGCTAGCGTCTGTTAAACGTGCTACTTCATCGCGTGAAAGTGTGTTCAAAATGCCGGCCGGATAGACCTGAGTGGTAATCGAGTCCAAATGAGTGCCTTAATTATTCATGGACTTGTAGTGTAATAAGATATGCACGCGGCCACCACCTTTAGCGCCAATGCACTGGCACCGACCGGTGGGTTACATCGCTTATATTACGGAATTGAACGAATTGATCAGGTATCCGTTTTCTGCGGTTTGTTTACCTGGATACGCTGCAGTAGATGACCGAACTTAGGGCATAACCGTCCACCGGTAACCGAACAGTTGCCATGCACATTGGCTGCCACCTTCAAAAATTTGAACTCCTGACTGATACGCAACTTCTGTACAGCCGGGCTGACTGGCTGGAATCTCCATTGGGATAATGCTTCTAATGCGGCATCTGAAAAATCTTTATGCACATTCAGGCTTAGCAATACCATATTCTCAGGCCGCCCATCGGGACCTATGCTGTAAACCAAATCAACACTTTCATGTTCAAACATTCCGCTCAAGCGTCTCGGATACGTTGGTTTGACCTTGATATATGGTTCAGGAATTTCCAGCTTTTGGTTGCTGATGAGCAAATCCGGCAAATCTGTAACCAGTTCAGCCGTGTCAATACTCTGTCCTGCTTCGTTATGATTAATTGCAGCAACCATACCGACAGCCATTGGCTCATTAAACGCAACGCTACTATCGCCTGGTAGTTGTTGTTTTACCGCGCGCATCATTTGCCTGTGCAGCACATCCAGGGGCACGCTTTGCTGGCCTGGCTGCTGTGGTTTGTGTCCTCCATCAGATTTAGCCTCAGGCGCCAGTGCACTGGGCCACTTGAATGAAGCAAAGTTTGTTTGTTGATGGTACTGAATCAATTGTTCACGCTGCACCGTCCGCTGTTTGACCATGTCCGGAATATCGCTTAGAGGATGTATCACCGGCACTAGAACGGTATGCTCATAAGCAGCGTGTCCGCTGGGGCTCCCCATAACACCGACAGTGGTAACCAAAGCGCTTAATATAACGGTAAATACCCAGGCAAATGAACGAGACGTATCATGATTTGAAGCTATATGTTCAGCTTCAATATTCAAAAGGCGTTGCACTCGACGATACAATCCTCCACGCCTTACACCAGTGGCTGCCAATGCCAATTGCGGCACCTTGGCTTCCTGCAACCTAACCAGTATTTTAGCGTAATCTACCGGATGACAGCGATTGCTTATAGCCTCGTGGTCACAGCACAATTCACGTTCATCGTTAAGAATTCGAACTATCCAGTGCACCACAGGGTGGTAGAACAACATCACCTGCACCAAATTTTGAACCCAATTGACCAAGTAGTCGTAACGTTGAATATGCGCCAGTTCATGACGCAAAATAAGCCGAATCTGCTCAGGCTGTAACCCGGTTATCGCCGTAGCCGGCAACAAAATCACCGGATGCATCCAGCCTGCGGTCAACGGCACACGCACTACATTCGAAATTAACACTTTGACTGGCCGCAATATTCGGCATTCCTGCCGTAGCCGACGGAAATCCTGCTCCAGCCAAAGCGGGGTTGGCTGGATACCTGAATGCTGCACCATGTATAAACTTAGCCACGACACCAACAGTCTGGCGCTGCCCCAGAAAACACCGGCGAACCAAGCTATCAACAGGTAAGTTAGCCAACTATCCTGCACACTCAGCCACCCACCTGTCCCAGTTGCAAAGCCGACCAGCACAAAATTAATGTTGTCCGGCTGGATGATTTTCTCCGGCAAGTCCATGAATTGCAGCAGGAACGTAACCAGTGGTACTACGATCGCCAGCACTAGCGCTCCGAGTGCCACTGCGTAGCGATACCTGGAAGCACTTACCCCACGGCGCTGATTGCCGGCCACCAGCGCTATCATCATCAACACGCCAATCAACACCCCTTGCCAGACAAAGTGAATCAAAGTCCAACCTAAAGTGTTCATGAGTGTTGTTGTTGTCAAGGGCTTATCCCGATGCTTTTTCCAATTCCATTATCAGCTGCTTAATTTCAGCCAGTTCCAGTGGATCTACATCACCTGTTTGGCCTAGTGCCTGCAATGCCAAACGGGTAGCTGACCCATTGAACAGTCGGTTGGCTAAATCTGAAACAAAAGCATGCTGCTCATCCTGTTGCGAACAACGTGGTTTGTAAATATGCGCACGTTGACTGTCATTGCGTTCCACCAGACCTTTTTGATGCATTATCTGCATCAGTTTTAAAGTTGTTGTATAGCTATTGCCACCGTTCGGGTTAAGTTGTTCATGCACATCACGTACTGTGCATTCGCTGTGTTCCCACAACACCCGTAAAATTGCTAGCTCACCAACCGTTGGTCTGGCCATCCGTTGCCTAGTTTTTGGTTTTACCTGAGTCATTTGGTTTCTACATAGAGGTTAGTTTGGTTTATCACGAAGAATATCGTACACCCAGGCTTGCTGTGATGCAAGAATATCGAAGTTTATTTTTGTGTTATCCCTCAAACTCCACGGTAATGCAAATACCCATTCAATCAGCTTGTTTAATTCTTAGCAACAACACTCCAACTCACTGCTGCCACACCGCCCCGTCAGCCCTATCCATTCCTGCAAGACAGTCATGTATTTAGATGACAGCAGCAAACCATCAACCAAGCATTAACACAACACCAGCAAAAGTCAGTGTCACACCAATAACCTTGCGCCTGCTCAATTCCTCTTTCAAAATCAACCAGGCAAATAATATGATGAACACTGAAGCAGTTTCGTTTAAAACTGATGCAATTGATGCGTCGGTATATTTATATCCGGCCAACCACAACATCATTGAAATCAAACCGCCTAATAAGCTGGCTAAAATAGTATTGCCCCATGCGTGATGAACACCCAGTCTCTGCTTCAATCCAGCTAGTCTGCCCTGAAGTTGCAAGATCATAACCAGCCCCATCGCACCAGCCAGAATCCGTATCCATACTGCCCACAAAAATGGCACCTGTTCCAATGTGGGCTTAACCATAACCACGCCTACAGCATTCAGGAATACTGCCAGGGCGCCAAATATTATCCCTAACCTGAGATTCTCGCCGGGAATGCTGTTGCTTTTACGCCGGTAACTAACCAAAAGCACACCACTTAGCACCAGCACAAAACCGAAATACTGCCAGAATGCCAGCCGTTCACCCAAAAACAAGACCGATAAGAAAATCACAAAAGGACTATATAAGCTGGCAATCACACCCATCCGGCTAGCCCCCAAAGCATTCAGCGCTTTGAAGTAAAAACTATCTGCCAGACCAATACCAACAAATCCACTTATCAGTAATATCCCCCATTGCAGCGGTGTAATCATCAGTGGCTGCCAGCCTTCTATGACCAATACCACCGGCATCAACACCATGAAGGTAAGTACGTTCTTGAACAGATTCAGATCATTGGGCGCCAACGATTCACCACTGCGCTTAAATAACACCACTGCAAGCGCCCAGATAACTGCGCAGGCGATCGAAAAAAATTCACCAAGTCCCATTGTGTTCGTTGCGCCTGCTGGTAGAGTACTAGTTGATACTGCTGAGCGTAAACTCCACCCGATGATAATTAGGGTTTAGCAGTGGGTTAAAAATGCAATAAGCCGCCAGTTGGCTTGTGGGCATCATGCCCTGCATGCTCAAGCATGTAAACAGCAGGCCAATGTCACAATTGCTTGTCGCAGCCGGGACAATCTCTTAGCATATACAATCTGGTTACGGGGTGTAGCTCAGCCTGGTAGAGCACTGCCTTCGGGAGGCAGGGGCCGGAGGTTCGAATCCTCTCACCCCGACCACATGGTTCACTAAAATGGTCGGCAATGACAAAAATGATTTTAAGTCTTCCCCGTGCAGTACGTTTATAACCAGGCTACCAGGTTAGGCATTGGCTATACATGCTTATGATAAATCGCAAACCATGATTAGCGAAACCATTCAAAAACAGATCGAAAGCAATTGTGCTGCTGATAACGCACACCAGGAAGTAATGGAATTGCTAGCTGCGGTTGCGGCGCGCAATGAGCTCACGCCGGATCAGCAAAACCTCTCCACCGCAGCAAAGTTTGTACTGGGTTATATCCGGCAGGTGCCTTATGTTATCCAGGTCGCCTGGACTGCTGCTAATCAGGTTGGTTTAACCCAACCGATGAAAATGATCTTAGAGGCCGTAATCAGTTACTGGGAACGTGACGATGATGTGATCCCCGATAGTATCGGTGTAATCGGCTTAATTGATGATGCATACTGCTCGTTATCTTCATTACAAATGGTTTCTGATCACTTTCGCATGCTGACCGGCAAGCACTTATTCCCGGAGAACCTGGGGCCGGCTAACCAAAGTATCCGTCAATTACTTGGACAGCCTTATGCTGCCGATTTAGATCGTTTTGTCATGGACACCTTGAATGCAGCCCAAATTATCCCTGCTTTGCAGCAGCTGGCAGGCCCCGAAAAACGCATGCACCTGGAGTCTGACCACACCATCTGGAGTCATGACAGCATTCCTCAAACGCCTGAAGATGCACTACTGACCATCACCGGTCCGGTTGATGATGAGGCATAACCATGGACCACCCTGTTACTATTTTGGATTAACTTGCGGCAGCAAATGCTTCGCGGCTAAAGTTTCTGGGTTGATCATCAGTCACCAGCACATCATCTTCAATTCGCACACCACCATATGGTTTTAACTCGTCGATCAAGCGCCAATTGATATGCCTGGCATATACGCCTTCCCGCAATGGAGCCAGCAACTGCTCAATAAAATAAATGCCCGGCTCGATGGTGAGCACATTGCCTGCTTCAAGCTCACGCGTTAAACGCAAGAATGGATGCCCATCGGGGCGCGCGATCGGTTCACCAGCGTCATCCATAAGGCCGGCCACATCATGCACTTGAAGACCAAGGAAATGCCCTAGCCCATGCGGCAAAAAAGCACTGGTTAAACGTAAATCAACCTGATCCTGTGGTGGCAGATCGACAATTTCCAGCGCTTTGAGCGTTACCGCAACTTTATGGTGCATTTGCAAATGCAAATCACGGTAATCCACTCCAGCTTTAACCTCAGCAACAAGTTCCAGTTGCAATGCATCAACAGCATCAACCAGATCAGCAAAAGATCCATTTTGTTGTGTGCTATAACTGCGGGTAATATCTGATGCATAACCCTGCACTTCAGCACCCGCATCAATCACCAACGAACGTAATTCAGTTGGTACACTACGACTTAACTCGGTAAAGTGCAGCACAGCTGCATGCTCATTGATCGCGATGATATTGCTATACGGGGTTCCATTATCATCATGACCGGTTGCACGCAGATATGCGAGTTGCAATTCAAATTCTGAGGCACCGGGCACAAACGCTTCTGCGACAGCTCGGTGGCCGCGCACTGCACGGTGATTGGCTGCTGCCAAACAACCCTGTTCCCATTCAGTTTTAATGGTGCGTGCAAGATGTAGAGAATGAATTAATGCTGTAGGATTTAAAGCAGCATTTTGAAAGCAACCAGCTAAAACAGGTGCATTTCCAATCACTGCCGTACGTGGATGATCAACAATTTTATCCAGCCATCGCTCGGGATCAGTTACATCACGAATTTCAAAATGATCAGCCCACCAGGCTTCCGGCACAGGTGCCGGCGCATGCCAATAATCCACAGGCTGATAGTTATACAACACTGGTTGCTTACCTGGCTCGATTAAAAGACCACAATGTGGCGCCTTTAATGGTGTCCACCAGGCAAACTGTGGGTTAACCACAAACGGACTGTAACGATCATCCAAAAAGCAGATGGCCGGCTCACCGGAATGGATCAGTACCCGCTCATAACCATGTTCTGCCAGTGCCTGTTCGAGCCTTGCCAAACAGAGCTGTAAATGGGCGGGAAAAAGATTGGTATCAATTGTACTGATTGGGTCGTTATTACTCATGGTTACCTGTTACAATTTTCAGCTGATCTGAAGTTTTACAATGGTATGAGCGTAGCAGTCTACAACACCCTGACCAGGAAAAAAGAACCTTTTGTACCCATTGATCCGAAACGGATCGTAATGTACGTCTGTGGACCAACCGTATATAACTACGCACATATCGGCAATGCCCGACCGGCAGTGATTTTTGACTTGTGGCGACGCTTGCTGGAACAGCATTATCCGCAAGTTATTTATGCTCGTAACATTACTGATGTAGATGACAAAATCAATCAGGCAGCCGCTGAGCAGCAAGTCCCCATCAGTGTCATCAGCGAGCGCTATACCAAGGCTTACCTGGAAGACATGGCTGGCGTTGGCGTCCAGCCTCCCACGATTGCCCCCAAAGCTACCGAACATATGCCGGAAATCATTGCAATGATTGAGCAATTGATTGCCAAGCAACATGCCTATATTGCTGAAGGTCATGTGCTGTTTGCGGTCGAATCTTATTCTGAATATGGCCAACTCTCACGGCGCGACAGGCGTGAAATGATCGCCGGGGCACGGGTTGAAGTTGCCCCATATAAGCGTAACCCTGGCGACTTTGTTTTATGGAAGCCGTCAACCGATGAACTGCCTGGCTGGGACAGCCCATGGGGCTACGGCCGGCCTGGCTGGCATATCGAATGCTCCGCAATGGCCGCCAAACACCTGGGCAAAGTCATTGATATACATGGTGGTGGTCAGGATTTGGTTTTCCCTCATCACGAAAATGAACTGGCACAAAGTTGCTGTGCGCATGGCCAATCCCATTTTGCAAGGTATTGGTTACATAATGGTTTTGTGCAGTTGCGTAGTCGTAAAATGAGCAAGTCTCTAGGCAATGTATTAACCGTACACGAGTTGTTGAAGCAGTGGCCCGGTGAAGTATTGCGCTATGTGCTGCTCAGCGCTCACTACCGACAACCACTGGATTGGTCTGAACAGGCATTGATCCAGGCCCGTAAGACACTCGACAGGTTGTATGTCACTTTACGGGACCATGCGCTGGATGGAGCTGAGGCCAGTAAACTTCCTAAAGGCCTGGCCGATGCCTTGAATGATGATTTGAATACACCAATGGCATTGGCTGAACTGAATGCCTTGGGTAAACAGCTGGCCAATGCTGAGAGTGCTGAACAACGCCGGTTGTTAACCGGACAGATCAAAGCCAGCGGCAATTTGCTTGGAGTATTGACACAAACTCCGGCAGAATGGTTCGCCGCGCAGAAAACAGCTGTTGATGCCGATAAAATCGAACAAATGATTACTGAGCGTAATGCGGCGCGTGCAAACAAGGATTTTGCCAGAGCGGACCAGTTGCGTGACGCACTTACCGATCTCCGCGTGATCATTGAAGATGGCCCGCAAGGCACTACCTGGCGGGTGGAATAATGCTTACCACACCTCTACATAAACCTATATGACTACTGCAATTGACCAAACCCAGCAGGAAATCGTCGACGAATTCTCCTTTCTGGGCGATTGGACAGAACGTTATCAATACATTATAGACTGTGGTAAATCTTTGCCCGATCTTCCCGAGCAGGAAAAAGTAGAAGCAAACAGACTGCATGGTTGTCAGTCTCAGGTTTGGCTGACTGCCGAGCGTGACGGTGAGCTATTGAATTTTCGCGCCACCAGCGATGCCTTGATCGTAGCGGGGCTGATCGCACTGTTGCTGCGTATTTATTCCGGTAAAAGCGCTGCCGAAATCAGCAATTCAAAGCCCTGGTTTGTTGAGCAACTGGGTTTGAAAGAGCATCTATCACCAACCCGGAGCAATGGCCTGGCAGCGATGTTACAAGCCATTCATCAACACGCCGGATAAAACCTGTTGTCACCGCTATCCTGTCGGCAGGCTAGGCTAGCGGTAACCGCCAGCCTGATACGGGCGATATTTACCAATGAATACCGCGCATAATCGAAGCAAATGCGATTTGTTCCTGCGACGGCGCAGCTTCGCGCTCCTTACGTCCTGACATGCCTTTGGCTGCAGCCGAATCAGGAAACATGCGGAACGCAGAGTTCATCACTATTTCCGAAACTTTCGGCGCCAGCATATGCAGTACCTGGGAAAAAATACCTAAACGGGTGGCAATTCGCTGCGGCCGGTAAATGACTGCATTACGAACCATTTCAGCCGCTTCATCAGCTGAAATGGTTGGTACATTATCGTACATTTTGGTCGGCGCAATCATGGGCGTTCGTACCAATGGCATATTAATGGTGGTAAATGCCACGCCAGTATCATTGAATTCGGCTGCGGCGCAGCGCGAGAATGCATCCAGTGCCGCTTTTGACGCCACATAAGCTGAAAAACGCGGCGCGTTACTAAGCACACCGATAGAAGAAATATTAATTACCTGTCCACTGCGGCGTTTTTCCATTTCCGGCAGTAGCCCCAGTATCAACTTCAAACTGCCAAAATAATTGAGCTGCATGGTACGGGTGAAATCATGGAAACGGTCATACGATAAAGCCAGAGATCGGCGAATAGAACGGCCAGCATTATTCACCAGCACATCCACATGCCCGTGATCCTCCAGCACTTTGGCGACCAACCGGTCACAATCATCCATATCGGATAAATCGGCGCGATAAGCCTCAGCATCACCACCCTCGTTTTTGATTTCTTCGACGGTTTCCTGCAGGGCTTCTTGGCCACGCGCCACCACCAGCACTTTGGCGCCAGCTCTGGCCATCATTTGCGCAGCCGCC
The DNA here is from genome assembly GCA_021772985.1 of Gammaproteobacteria bacterium. Lineage (GTDB taxonomy): Bacteria > Pseudomonadota > Gammaproteobacteria > Xanthomonadales > Wenzhouxiangellaceae > JAJFKX01. The sequence goes on along the minus strand of JAJFKX010000049.1, from coordinate 147,618 downwards.
TTGCCGATACCCGATGAGCCACCTGTAATCATTACAATTTTGCCGGTTACATGTCCGCGCAGGCTGCGATCAATAAACAAGTCCGGGTCCAAATGTCTTTCCCAGTAATCCCACAGCACCCAGGCATATTTATCCAGCCGAGGCAATACAATGCCGGAACCTTTCAAAGCGGATTCGGTTTCCCGGCTATCAAATCGGGTCGGGTAATTGACCATTCCCAGCACATCGCGCGGAATACCAAGATCTTTCAATACATGGCCGGTAATACGGCGTACCGGTGGCAACATATTCAAACCTTGTTTGACCACCTGCGGCACAAAGTTAAAGATGCGTGAATCAATACGCATTGTCATCTGCGGCGCATGACCTGCATTGGCAAAAATGTTCAACACCTCGCCAATCCGGCGTGGTTTGGGATCAGTCAGATGAAAACATTTGCCGTTCAGTCCCGGCTTGTGGGCAATGTGATCCATGGCTTTGGCGACATAATCAACCGGCACCATATTCATCCTGCCACCTTCCAGACCAAGGGTCGGCATCCATGGCGGCAACATCTTGCGCATCTTCTGGATCATTTTGAAAAAATAATACGGCCCATCGATTTTATCGATTTCGCCTGTTTCTGAATGGCCTACAACAATCGCCGGTCGATAAATTCGATATGGGACAGGACAATGATTGCGCACCAGCCCTTCAGAATTATGCTTGGTGCGGAAATAAGGATGGTCCAGGTTTTCCGCTTCATCAAACATATCTTCACGAAATACTCCACGATACAAGCCGGCGGCAGCTATAGAGCTGGTGTGATGAAAGCATTTGGCTTTGACACTGGCGGCAAACTCCATAGCGTTGCGGGTACCATCTATGTTGACCGTTTCCTGGCTGGCGAGGTCTGCAGCTAAATCATAAACTGCCGCTAAATGGAATACGTGTTGGATCTCACTCTGGAACGCTTCCAATTGGGCGGCTTTAATACCCAGGTTTTTTTTGGTTAAATCACCGGTCACCGCCACTACTCGTTTGGCATCGGTGCCCCATCGCTCACTTAGTGCCTTGAATTTCTTGCTCGACCCACGTCTGACCAATACATAAATTGTGCCTTTGCGCTGAATCAGCTGATCGATCAAATTCCGACCGATAAAGCCGGTGCCGCCAGTGACAAAATAGGTCATGCCTTGCTCCTGTGTGCGCCAATAGCGCTAGCTGATGGTAGGTTGCAGTATTTAACTGATGTTATACAGCCATTGTAAGAAATCTGAATGGAAAAACCAGTACTGCATAATTGTGGTCGGCCGTTATTCTGGCATACTGATAATACAACCAATCAACAAGGATCTAACCATGAGTGATCTGAACGAGCTGTTTCTGGCTGCCTCTGCAGCAGCAAAATCTCTGCCAGAGCGCCCGGACAATGACACATTGCTTAGCTTGTATGCTTTGTACAAGCAAGGCAGTGAGGGCGATATTTCCGGAGATCGGCCCGGTTTATTCGATTTTGTTGCTGGCGCCAAATACGACGCCTGGGCCAAACTCAAAGGAACAGACCAGGAGCAGGCTAAGCAACAATATGTCGATTTAATCAATCGCCTGCAAGGCTAATCCAGCAGCGATAAACCTGCACTTGGGCAAGCGTAATACCCGACAGCGGATTCTGGATACGGCTTTAGCCTTGTTCAATGAACACGGTGCGCCCAATGTCAGCACCAACCACATTGCTGATGAACTCGATATCAGCCCTGGCAATCTTTATTACCATTTTGCCAGCCGCAAGGACATTATCAGTGAATTGTTCAGCCATTTCGAACAGCACATGCTGGAGGTCACAGTGCTGCCGGATACTCAACTCCCAAATGCCGAAGACATCTGGCTGTATTTGCACCTGATCTTTGAACGACAGATCCAATACCGTTTTTGGTACCGCGATCTGAATGAGTTATCAGGCAGTTACCCGGCACTAAAAAAACGGTTTCAGGCATTGCTGGAGCTTCAACAGCAAACCACCCAGCATTTAATCAATCAGTTAGCCGAGGCTGATGTCATTACCGCGAATGCGTTGCAGCGCGCCACTTTGACCAGAAACATATTACTAACCCTGAACTGCTGGCTGGGCTTCAGTACTATTACACCAGATCAACTGGCGCAAAATCCCAATCTGGCTGTTTGGCAGGTGATCAGCCAGGTAGCAGCTTATTTAAGAGATGAAGAACAACACCAACTAGAACAATTGGCCCGCATGTATCTGCAATAAACAATCAGCACTGCAGCTACGTCAAATCTAAGAGGCTCATTTCACTGGTCAGCGTTGAAACCGCCTGCCTAGTTTGTTTGCTGTCGTGTATACAGAGCAGTTGCCAGGTTTGTCTGCCATCAGTGTGCTACTACGCTTGCTGGCAAACAGGCCTATTTCAGTTTACTCAGAGTGTTTCGCAAGGCCACAAAAAAAGCCCGGACAATGGTCCGGGCTCAAGTCAGGCAACACTCGGGGAAATGCTGCCTTCGGGGAGACACTCATGAATACAAATTCAATTCCATTAAGCAGCTTTCTTGGCAACTTTCTTAGTGGCTTTTTTAGCTGACGTCTGCTTGCTGTTCAACGCCCGAACTTCACGGTTCAACTTATTCACCTGACCGATCAGTTCCTGAATTTCATCAGCTGTTGGAATACCCAAACGGGCTAATGCGCGAGCAACACGTTCCTCAAAAACATTTTCCAGCCGATCCCAGTTACTTACAGCAGTTTTACGTACTTTCTCAACCCGGCTTTCAATACCGCCGCGGATATCACCACCGGCAGTGCCGACACTCTTGCGTGTGCTCTGCTCCAGTTTGCTGCCTTCTTTTACCAACTGATCAAAAAGCTTACCGCCTTTCGCCAGAACTTTGCCGCCGAGCTTGCCACCTTCCTGTTGTGCCAGGGAAAATGCGCCCAATCCAGCCAGCCAAACTTCACGCCCGTAATCAACCAGCGGATCAACGCTGCTCAAAATGCTGTTTTTACTGTCTGCTGATTTCTTTACTGCTTTCTTCTTAGCCATGTCTAACTCCAGTGATAGGTTTTAATCAACTGAGTACAAGATATAATCAAAAATTAGAGTATTCACACTAAAAACGTATTTTTGGAAAAAACCGATCATGAATAACTGGAAGCCTTACCCACACGACAATCAGGATTACGACTACAGCCTGGATGAATTGCACCGTAATTGGGGGGCATTGCATCGTGGTGATCACGAAGCATGGCCGGATGATGTGGCTGTCCAGGCCATATGGCAACATTACCATGCCGGACGTTTTGGTGATGTTATTGAAGCCGGGGCTGCGCATGGCCCACTGGCATTTGCGCCGCACTGCAAGGCCATGGTGATCTATGCCGACCATATTGAAGAAGACGAAAATATCCAGCAGGATATCTACCAGCAAGCGGTAAGCATTGCTGAGCAGGCTGTTCACGACCATCCAGATGATGCCAATGCCCACTATTTGCACGCATTTGCGCTGGGGCGGTATGCGCAAAGTATTTCTATTGCCCAGGCTTTGCGCCAGGGTCTGGGCGGCAAAATCGGGGCAAGTCTGAAAAACTGTGTGGAACTCTGTCCAGATCATTCCGAAGCACACCTGGCACTGGGCCTGTATCATGCGGAAATCATCGACAAGGTCGGGAAAATGGTCGGGAAAATGACTTATGGTGCGAGCGAAGATAAGGCGCTTCAGCACCTGGAACAAGCGCTGGAGTTAAACCCTGAGGCACCTATCACCCAAATTGAATACGGCAACGGTATCTATGTGTTGTATGGGGACAAACGTATTGATGATGCCAACGACGCTTATCGCAAAGCGGCGGAATCGTCACCGCGAGATGCAATAGAGAAACTGGATCAGGAATTTGCAGCCAGCGAAGTTGACTGATATGGGCCGATATTTAAGTCTGCCGGATGGTCGGCAAGTACTATTAATACAGCCTGATGAATCGATTATCGCTCAACAATTACGGTATTTATCATGCAAACCAGCCCCGGCCAATACCATTGGTATGCTTTTCTCCAATCTGCTGATCCTGGTTCCTTCACGCTTGGCACCGCTAATGTAACCGGCATACTCGCGCTGCTTGCCAGGTGTCAAAGCTGCAAACGCTTGTCTTAATTCGGGGCTATCAGTCAAAGCCTGCTGCAACGCCTCAGGAATCACTAATCCAGCATTCCTGGCCGGCTTAATTTCCTTGCCTGCTTGCTGATTGGCTACTGCCTCGTTAAGGTATTCGGCTAATAGCGCCTGATCTATGTCATCAGCAGAGTTGAACCGCCATTGGCGCATTCCTTTGGTTTTGCCTTCCTGGGCATTGATCAGCTTTTGGTATTTATCTTCTAAAAATACTCCTTGGAAAAACCATACGCCGACATATGTTTTAAAGGCACCGATACCAGCAACATTTTTACCATTAACAGTATAAGTCGGAATTCCCCATTTAACCGTTTCTTGCATTTCCGATGCCTGTAGCACCCGGCGAAGAACTGCAAGCTCAGCCTCCCATTCAGGATTAGCTTTAAGAAATTCATCAACAGTTTTATGCCTTTGCATTGCGCCTATTCCTATTGCAAAAACAATAATAATGACAGTTCTTGGAGTAAACCGACAACCACCACTAATACATTAGTTTTGCAGCAAGCTGGCTACAAGCATCCGAAATTAGACTACTGGCAGCGGATAACAACTATTCGCGGCATCAATTCTTCAACACCAAAACCGGGCAATGTGATAATCGGATCACCCGTTCTGCTACCGAACCGAGCATCAAGCGCTTAACACCAGTGCGACCTTGCGAGGAAATAACGATCAACTCGGCAGAGTTATCCTGGGCGTAATCAGCAATGCAATGCCCCGGATCACCAAATTCCACAACCAGTTTGACGCCTTGATACTTTTCTCCTGACAAGCGGTCTTTCAATGCCTCGGTCACCTGAATACGCCGCTCTTCATCATGAACCTGCGCCCAGACAATCCCCGGCTCCATCGCAGCCAGCATTTCAAGTGCATGCAAAACATGAACATTGCTGGGTTTATCAGCCAGAATCAACGCCTGATCAAGGGCGGAAAACGACTCATCAGAAAAATCTATCGGAACTACAATCTTGCCAGCTGTCAGTACGTTTCTCATCAGCAATCTCCTGGGCAGCAATCTATAACTGCATAATAGATTACTACTCCAGCAGGCTGTTGATTCAAATCAAATAGGTGAACTATTGAATGCATCTGATCCGAGCTTGGTTAGCCGATTGTAAGCCGGTCAGTTAACCGAGCAATACTGTGGAAAGTCAATAAAATCAGGTTCTAAGTATTCACGAATATAAACACTGTTCATAACCATACCTTCTACAGTTTGACCAATGCAGGCTGCCGACCAAACCTTGTTACTACCAGGGTTACAATTACCTTGATCACAATTCCCACCCAATGTATTCCAACTGTCAGTTGCACAATTTTGAGCATTAACATTCTGACAGTAACAAGTCACTTGACCATGCTTATCCTTACTGCAAGGCATATCCAGGCACAATGCCATCAGGTCCGGTTGGTCACAAATTATCAGCTCGGCACTGTCTAAAGTACCGTCAACATTGCCCGGCAGGCTATCACCCAGAGAGTAGCTTGAATAAATATACGGCACATCCTGATGGGCGAATTTCGGGAAATGCGTACCTGATGCAGTTGGGGTTTCGCGCTCGTCACAGGACAAGGTCGCAAAGTTGGCATTGTAGGCTGCTTTTTCACCTGTCTGTCCGGTCTTAACCTCTGGGCAGGTGCACTGTGCCCAACCGGTATCCGTGCCCTCAACATACTCTTCGCAGGGGCCGGTGCTGCCATCAGGCTTCAAACAATCACATACGGCATGCGAACACAACGCATAGTTATTGGTACTGCATACCGTACCAGAGCCACTGTCCATTGGCGCAGATTGTGCATAGCTGAACAGCGTAAACAGACCTGCAAAAACCACACTGCCAATCTTAATCAACCTAACATAATTCATAAACCCTCCCCAGCTTAAAACAACTACTTTATCAGTAACAATTATTGGCTAAGCTCAGCGCGCCCGACAACCATCTTATGTACCGCATCCGGGCCATCGGCAAAACGCAATGTGCGAATCCAGGTATACATTTCTGCCAATGGAGTATCCTGAGTCAGGCCCAGCCCCCCAAACATCTGGATAGCCTCATCCACTACTTTTAATGCGGTCCGTGGTGCCTGAACTTTGATCATGGATATCCATGGCCCGGCTGCTTGCATATCGCCTTGGTCCATCATCCAGGCAGCTTTCAGGCACAACATACGGGTCATTTCAATTTGCATCCGGCAATCTGCAATCATTTCAGCATTACCGCCTAATTTAGCCAACGGCCGACCAAAGGCTGTTTGCTGTTTGGCACGTGTGCGCATCAATTGCATGGCATGTTCAGCCTGACCCAGAGCTCGCATACAATGATGAATACGCCCCGGCCCTAACCTGCCCTGGGCAATGGCGAATCCTTTGCCACGTTCCCCTATCAGATTCTCTTTAGGCACTCGGACATCGGAAAATCGCAAGTGCATATGTCCATGTGGTGCATCATCATGCCCAAACACCAACATTGGTCGAATAATTTCAATGCCAGGTGTATCGGCTGGAACCAATAACATCGAATGCTGCGCATGCCTATCAGCATTCGGGTCAGTTTTGACCATAACGATATAAATACAGCAACGTTCATCACCAGCACCGGAAATCCAGTGTTTTTCACCGTTAAGCACCCATTGATCACCATCCAGCTCTGCGGGCATTGCGATGTTAGTAGCATCTGACGAAGCCACCTGAGGTTCAGACATACAAAATGCCGAGCGAATTTCACCTTCCAGAAGACCATTCAACCATGTTTGCTTATGCGCTACCGACCCGTGCCGCATCAACACTTCCATATTGCCGCTATCCGGTGCGGAACAGTTAAATACTTCGGCTGCCAAACGTGACCAGCCCATGGCTTCAGCCAAATAGGCATAATCCACCGTACTTAAACCTGCACCCAGCTCGGCATCTGTCAACCATAGATTCCACAAACCAGCCTGTTTGGCTTTGCTCTTTAGGGTGTGCAAAATTTCAAGTTGGCGTGGTGTATGTCTCCAACGATTGCCGGTCTTGCCGATTTCAGCAAAATACTCCGGCTCCAATGGAAGAATATCCTGGGTAATGACCTGGGTGGCTTTTTGCAGCAGTCCAACTGCTTTTTCAGACAAACTGAAATTCATATAAGCGGTTTAGTTTGGATCAGCTAATCAGACTAGCATATTTGAATTTACTGATAAGAATTACAGCATCTGAACTGAATGACAGTAGGTGCTGGTTTGCCCAAAAACCAACAGCCTATATCGCCATTCCCTGGTTAATAATTTGCCGGGCATAATGCCCTAATGCACGTGCTCCGGGGCCATACATAGCGAATGCTTTATTGGTGGTTTGTCGGTGGTAATAACGGTAATAAATCTGCTGAGCTATCACTGCTAACCGAAAAATACCGTAGGCATAGAAAAACGTAAAATCGTCGATCTTCCGCCCGGTTTGCTCAGCGTAGTACTGCACCACTTCACGGCGGGTAAACATGCCTGGTGCATCAGAAGGTTGTTTCTTCAATACTTTCAATGACTCTGGGTCATGCGGTTCAATCCAATAAACCAGCGCCGCTCCCAGGTCCATTAGTGGGTCACCCAATGCCGATATTTCCCAATCGAGCACCGCCTTGATCGAACCCATCGGATCATCTGCCAGGATCAAATTATCAATCCGAAAATCCCCATGTAAAATACTGTGCCCGGATTCCTGCTGCGGCCGGTTGGCATCCAGCCATTCACGGACATCTTCGAACGGTTCAGCGTCTTCAGTTAGCGCCTTTTCATAACGTTCGTTCCAGCCTCTTATCTGGCGCTCTATGTAACCTTTGGGGTTGCCGAAGTTATCCAGGCCGACGGAATGGTAATCCAGCTGGTGTAATTCAATTAATTTATCCCAGAACGAATGACAGAACATCCGTGTGTGTTCCAAAGTCCAGCCCCATTGCTCTGGTATCCGGGTATTAAGATGCCTGCCCGGCACCCGGTCCATAATATAAAACTCGGTGCCAATCGTCGAATCATCATGGCCTGCGTAATACAGCACATTGGGAACCGCCGGGTATACGGGCTGGATCGCTTTGACAACCGTGTATTCACGCCACATGGAGTGACCGGATTTGGGTTTGGCCCCTACCGGTGGCCTGCGCAGTACCAATTCCCGTCCTGGATAGCCTAGTAAATAGGTGAGATTGGAAGCACCGGAGGTAAACTGCTGCACTCGAGGCGTGCCCTGCAGACCCTCGATGTGTTGTTTGAGCACTGTATCAACAGCGTTGATGTCAAAACTGTCCTCAGGTCGTACTGCTGTTAAATCAGGCATGGGTAACTGTCCATTCAACCGGCTTCAATGATAACGGGTACCGCTTCAATGTGATAATGGCCAAGATCAGCTTTACCATGATGGCCTGCAAACATGTCCGCCGCGGACACTCGCAAACTCACTAAAGATGTGATTATCAGATTGAATGATGGCTGGTTTCCGGCGTGACTTTGCCCCGGAATATGTAATACACAAATATCGTATAGATCAAAATAACCGGCATCAGTATTAGCACACCGAGAATACTGAATAATTGAGACTCGTGTGAAGCTGCGGCGTCATAAACGCTAATATCCGGTGGCACAATTAACGGCAAGGTACTGAATGCGAGGCCGATAAAACTGACAATAAATAATCCAACAGTGCCCAGAAACGGCCATAATGCCCGCTTTCTACGTAACGCGCTATACACACTGAATGCCAGTAATCCGGTAATTGTCGGCACCGGCCACAAGAAATAAAAGTTGGGCAGCGAAAACCATTTATCGGCTATACGTGGGAAAACCAATGGGGTCCAAAGACTGACCAGTGCAATAAATAACAACATACCCATCAATAACCAAACTGCGATCGCTCGCATTTTTTGCTGTAATTCACCCTCGGTTTTCAGGTTCAACCAACAGGCACCCAACATCGCATAACCCACAGCCACACCGCCTCCGCAAAACAGACTGAACGGGGTCAACCAATCAAATGGCTTCCCGGCAAAGCGATCATCAGCCACCTCGATACCCTGCAGCAAAGCACCCAAAATCACCCCTTGGGCCAATGCAGCGCCTAATGATCCGAGCAAAAATGCTTTGTCCCACCAATGGTGATGTGGTTTCGCCACATGCCGAAACTCAAATGCCACTCCGCGAAAAATCAGCGCCAGCAACATAAAAATCACAGGGATGTACAAGGCCGGCATAATAATTGAGTATGCCAATGGAAAAGCTACAAACAGTCCGCCCCCACCCAACACCAGCCAGGTTTCATTGCCATCCCAGAATGGTGCTATTGAACTCATCATCAGATCCCGGTTGGCTTCTGATTTTTCAAGGCCAAACAGCATGCCCACACCCAGATCAAACCCATCCAAAATTGTATAGACCACTACTGCAAAAGCTAACACTAACCCCCAAATCAACGGCAATGTATCAATCATTTGTCCGCTCCCGGTTTAACTCACCAAAACCGCCTGACTCAGCCCCGGATATTGGCCGGCCAGCCATTGGCGCACTGGGTGCTTCCAGAACCTCGGGTTCCGGCCCTTTGTGAATCAACCGATTGATGTAATAGATACCAGCACCGAATACCACTGCGTAGACCAACACGAACAGCGACAACGACACCAAAATACTACTGGCCGGCACCGGGGAAGCTGCATCAGCGGTGCGTAGCAGTCCATACGCCAGCCATGGTTGACGGCCTATTTCAGTGGTCATCCAGCCCGCCAGCAAAGCTATAAAACCCAAAGGCCAAACATATTGCAAAGGGCGCATAAACCATCGTGCAGTAAACAGTTTGCCACGCCACCACAAAAAACCACCGAGCAAACCAATCCCAATCAGCAATAAACCTATGCCAACCATGATTCGGAAAGAGAAAAAAACCGGCAAAACTGGTGGTTGATCCTCGGCTGGAAAATCATTTAAGCCGGGGAACAGTCCTTCCCGTTCATGGGTGATAATCAAACTGGCCAAACCCGGGATACCAAAAGCCGCATGGTTGATTTGCTGTTGTTGATCCGGCCAGGCAAACAACAACAATGGTGCAGGTTCAGACGAGTCCCAATGCGCTTCCATGGCAGCGATTTTAGCGGGCTGATATTCGGCTGTATTGAGCCCATGCAAATCACCAAAAAACATCTGCAGCGGTGCCAATACCATGATCATACCCAGCGCCATCTTTAACATGGTTGGTGATTGCCGAGGGAATTTATCTGCTACCCGATAGCGTGCTGCCACCGCCAGCACCACGACTGCGGTGGTCAAATAGGCAGCCAGTACCATATGCGCAAAACGGTATGGGAAGCTCGGATTAAAAATCACTTTTATCCAATCCACCGGGTAAGCAATGCCCTCACGCATCTCAAAGCCTGCAGGTGTATGCATCCAGCTGTTTGCGGACAATATCCAAAAAGCTGACATCAATGTTCCCACTGCAACCGCAGTGGCTGCGGTTAGTTGCAACCATTGCGGCACTCTGCCCCAGCCGAACAGCAACACCCCTAGGAAAGTGGCCTCCAGAAAAAAAGCTGTTAGCACCTCGTAACCAATCAATGGTCCTAATACATTTCCGAGGATCCGTGAAAACTCACTCCAATTGGTACCAAACTGGTAAGAAAGCACCAGACCTGAAACCACACCCATACCAAAAGATACTGCAAAAATCTTGGTCCAGAACCTGGCCAGTTTTTGATAACGCTGACGTTTGGTTTTAATCCACATCGCCAACAGAACTGCGATATATGCTGATAAGCCGATCGTAAAGGCAGGGAAGATAATGTGAAAAGAGATTGTAAATGCGAACTGCAAACGCGCCAGCATTACCGGATCAATCTCCATAAACGGCTCTCCTGATCAGTGCTTTGTAAGTATCAGTAATTTGCTGGCAAGGACAGCCAAAAGCAAGGCTCTGCAAGCAATTTATTGCTCTTGGCGGCGGAACTCATAAGGCCCGGTTAGCGCACCCCACACCTGTTCACCAATTGCATTAAAACCACGGTCCCAGGAATTAATACCAGTGGCTGTAACCAACACCACGGAAGTCGCATAACTGGCTTCGTCTAAATTACTGGCACAACTGTTTCCGCGGGTGCCGCCAACAAATTCCAGCGGGCTCTGCCGCTGTAAATACACACTGCAACCAGCTCTGATACGCAAATCACCTGGCCCAAATTCATCCAGCATATCCGGATGCCGCCAACTGCCAATCGCCGTGTCCGGGTCCGGCAAGGTATACACGTCTGATACGTATTGGCCTCGTTCCGGTTCATATATATGGTAAACCCGTTGTCGATAAGGCTTGTTGGTATTTTCGCTACTGGCCTGTTCCAAATATATCCAGATACCGTCTTCACGCTCTCTCCAGATAGTCGCTGCCACCAGGCGAATATTGAAAAAGCTGCCATCTGTTTGTGCCTGGCTACTGGAATCAAACATGCCGGTCAGCCAGTGCCCCAGTAGTTGCAATTCAGCTTCTGGTTTAGTCGGCTTGCTCTGACAGCCGATGACCAGAAAACCGATCACCAATAACCATCCAATTGGGCGCAACTGTGTCATTGCCAGATCAATACAGGAAAATCATTACTGACAGCTATGGCATTTACCGTAGACTTCCACAACCTGTTTATCTGCGGCAAATCCTTGTGCTTTGGCTGCGGTCAGAACATCCTTAGATAATGAGTTGCCCGGCACCTCTATTACCATGTCACATTCCTGGCAAATCAAGAATTGGCCGTTATGGGCTTCTTCTGGATGTACACAGCATACAAATGCGTTCAGAGTTTCCAGGCGGTGAATAAAATGATTATCTAGCAGAAAATCCAATGCCCGATAAACTGTTGGAGGTGCAGTACGACGGTGTTTTTTGCCATCCTGAGTGCTCAGCGCATCCAATAGGTCATAGGCTTTTACCGGGCCATCGGCAGTCACAATCAATTCCAGCACCTGACGGCGCGTAGGTGTCAGGCGCAGTTCTCGCTTCAAGCAAACCTGTTCAACTTCACGGAGTATCGATGCGACTGACATGGCGGTATTTTAGCAGCTATTTTGTTGCTCAAGGTGATTTGTATTAGGAAACCTGTGATTTGATCAGAGGTTCCTTGGCCACTATTGCGGCTGGCGGTTAGCCTGTATCCATTCAATCGCACATTGGATACGTGCAAGGCTGCGTTCTCGTCCCATTAACCACAAAGTTTTATCAATCGAGGGCGAGGCGCTATGCCCCATTAACGCCACCCGCAATGGCTGCCCAACTTTGCCCATGCCCACATCTAACTCCTGCATAACGTTTTGAATGGCTATGGAAAGCTGTTCTAGTTGCCAAGCCTCAAGCGACTGTAATTGTTTCACTAATGCTTGTAATACTGGCACCGCTACCAAGCGTAAATGCTTTTGGGCGGCCCCTTCTTCATAATCATCAAAATCCTGAAAAAATGGCTGACTCTGGACCGCCAGCTGTCGTAAATTGCCGATGCGTTCCCGCTGCACAGCTAAAACATCTTCAGTTCCGACAGGCTCAATACCAAGCTGTTGCCAATGCCAGGCTGCCTGCTCGCTTACTGTTTCCAATGGTAAGGTTTTCAGGTAATGCTGATTCAACCAATCCAGTTTTTCGACATCAAAAACCGCAGCCTTTTTATTGACTCCACTCAAATCAAATAACTGCACCATCTCATCTATTGAAAAAATTTCCTGATCACCCTGCGACCAGCCTAAACGAACCAATTGATTTAATACTGCTTCTCGCAGATAACCTATATTGCGGTATTCAATCACGCTGACAGCACCGTGCCGTTTGGACAACGGTGAACCATCCTTGCCTAAAATCATCGGCACATGAGCAAATTGCGGTGGCTTTGCATCAAGCGCATGATAAATGTTGATTTGCCGGGGCGTGTTATTGATGTGATCATCACCACGAATAACATGACTAATACCCATATCCAAATCATCTACCACTACGCAAAAATTATAAGTCGGTGAACCATCGGGGCGACAAATCACCAAATCATCCAATTCGCTGTTGGCAGTTACCACCTCTCCCCTGGTTAGATCAGTAAAACTGACCTCTCCACTTTGCGGATTGGCAAACCTGATCACAGCGTGGTCTGCCGCTGCTAAACCTAAGGCTCTGCAGTGGCCGTCGTAACGTGGCTTACGTTTTTCCCGCATCGCCTGCTCGCGCAGTACATCCAACCGTTCCCGAGAGCAATGGCAATAGTAAGCCTGCTGCTTATCCAGCAATTGCTGAATCACTTCCTGGTAGCGTTTAAACCTTTCTGATTGGCGATAAAAACTGCCGTCATAGTCAAGACCCAACCATTGCATGCCATCTAAAATTGCCTGCTCTGCAGCCTGCGTGGAGCGCTGCCGGTCGGTATCTTCGATACGTAATATAAAATGGCCACCGGAATGGCGGGCGTATAACCAGCTGAACAGCGCTGTACGGGCGCCGCCAATATGCAAGTATCCGGTTGGACTGGGGGCGAAACGGGTGCGTATTTCAGTCATCTATACCAAACCATTATCAAACAGGCGATTTTAACCCGGATGACATGTCGGTTGTCAGGGTTTTTACAGTCCAGCATGGATTGGGCCTCTGATAAATCCTGCCTGCAATCATCTCACTGACAACAAATCATATTGCACATCATTGAACTGATGCCATCACGGTCGAATAGAACCCCTGGTAGGGCAGATGGTCTACAAAGCTGGAAAAGCTCAAAGATCATCATGTAAAGTATATGCCAACATCAGAATCTAAATCCGTTTTGAAGCAAAACGCTTTTTCAATTATTGGGCAACGTCTAACCGGGCTCTACTCCAGGTTGGCAATAGCTGCCTTTGCCCTGTTACTGGTGAGCGCCGGTGGTATATGGTTGTTAAGCGAGGAGGCACCTGACAGCTTACAGCGGGTTCTGCAACGAGGTGAATTGCAGATGCTCACGCGCAACAGCACCAGCACTTATTATGAAGGCGTCGAAGGGCCAGCCGGTCTGGACTATGAGTTGGCCCAGGGTTTTGCGGAATATCTCGGGGTTGACCTTAAAATTCAGGTCATGAACGATGTCAATGAGCTATTACCGGCATTGACTGAGCACAAAGGCGACCTGGTAGCAGCCGGCATCACCATTACCGCAGACAGACAGCAATATTTCCGGTTTGGCCCCAGCTATCAACTGACCATCCCTACCGTGGTCAGCAAGCGCGGTACGCCCACGCCTGAATCTTTTCAGGATCTGGCAGGTGGTCTGATTGGCATCAGTGCCGGCTCCAGCTACATTGAACAGTTGCAGCAGGAACTGGAACTGGCACCTGAATTAAAATGGCTGGAACTCGACCGTGCCGGGGTTGAAGATTTACTGCAGATGGTTAGTGTCGGCGAACTGGGTTACACCATTATCGATTCCACCGACCTGGTGCTGAATCAACCATTTTTTCCACATACGGAAGCTGCTTTTCAATTTCCGCAGAGTGATCAACTGGCTTGGGTTTTCCCCGGTAACGATGATGATTCGCTGGTGCAAAAAGTACGCAGCTATTTTTACCAACTGGAACAAACCGGTACATTGAACGAGATACGTGCCAAATACACCACCTCCAACACCAACTACAACCTGGTTGATACGATAACTTTTCAGAGCCGTATCCGTGACCGACTGCCAGTACTGCGCGGCCTGTTTGAGTTGGCCGCCAACAATAACGCCATGGACTGGCGACTATTGGCCTCAGTTGGGTATCAGGAGTCCCATTGGAACCCTGATGCCGTTTCTCCCACCGGTGTACGTGGGATAATGATGCTGACCCAATCAACCGCAAAAGACCTGAATATTGATGACCGTGCCGACCCCGCCCAGAGCATTGACGGTGGAACACGTTATTTAAACTCGATTATTGCCAATCTTCCGGAACGTATACAGGAGCCAGATAGAACCTGGCTGGCCTTGGCTGCTTATAATATCGGCTATGGTCACCTGGAAGATGCCCGGGTACTGACCCAACGGCAAGGTGGCAACCCCGATGAATGGAATGATGTTCGTGAACGACTGCCATTATTGACCCGCCAGGCTCATTATCAAAACCTAAAACATGGTTATGCGCGTGGTAATACGGCTGTCCGCTATGTGGATAATATTCGTGCTTACTACGATATTCTGACCTGGATGGACACCCGTAATCACCCATTGGTGTCATGGAGTCCTGATGATCATGCTGAGACCTGAACCCATTCCAGCAGCATCAATTACTCACAATTCAAATTATTATATGCAATGTTGTTAACATCGGCAGCGGCCCACAGACTGCATGAATCTAACGGACATAGCGCACATTTTAATGAAAAACCTTGTTCCATACCGCGCCGGATTCACAGCTCTGGTCAATCGCAGAAACGCGTTCGGCATGCAGTTGTAACTCATCTTCAGGTACCTTCACCGCATTGACTTCACGCGCAGGCAAATCCAATGTATCCAGGTCATTTGTGATTGCTCGTTTCAGATTCAAATCCAGTGCTGACTGACCACCGGTCATCAACAGATAGACATCCAGTAACAACTCAGCATCAAGTAACGCACCATGCAACTGACGATTGCTATTGTCTACCTCATATCGTCTGCACAAGGCATCCAGGCTGTTGCGCTGACCAGGGTGCAACTCCCGTGCCAGGGTCAATGTATCCAACACCTCGGCATATTCTTCAATTTTGCCTGACTCTGGATCACAAAGATTTAATTCGTGATTCAGAAAACCGATATCAAATGGTGCGTTGTGGATAATTAATTCAGCACCCTCGATAAAATCCAGCAGCTCCTGGATGATTTCAGCAAAGCGCTGTTTGTCCTGTAGAAACTCATTGCTTAGCCCATGTACCTGCAAGGCTCCTTCTTCAACATCGCGTTCCGGGTTCAGGTATTTATGAAACATCTTCCCGGTCGGCCGCCGTTCGACCAATTCCAAGGCACCAATTTCAATAATACGGTGCCCTTCCCGTGGTTCCAGACCGGTCGTTTCAGTGTCCAGTACTATTTGCCGCATACTCAGACCTTACCCCAGGGTATTGCTGCTCTGGCCAGTTGATCAGCGCGTTCATTTTCCGGGTGCCCACTGTGACCACGCACCCAATGCCAATGAATTTCATGTTGCTTTAACAATGCGTCCAACTGCTGCCATAAATCTACATTTTTAACCGGTTTTTTGCTGGCCGATAGCCATCCTTTTGCTTTCCAGCCAGATAACCATTCAGTGGCGCCTTGTAACAAATATTTGGAATCAGTGTATAACTCCACGGTACACCGGTATTTCAGTTCCCGCAGACCTGAAATCGCAGCTAACATTTCCATTCTGTTGTTGGTTGTTTGCCGTTCACCGCCGGATATTTCACGTTCCTTTTTGTCGCAACGCAAGATAGCGCCCCACCCGCCCGGCCCAGGATTTCCACTACAGGCGCCATCGGTATATAACTCAACTTGCTTTTTCATAAACTTATCAATGATCTCACCAGCAAAACTTTCCCAAGCAAAATTAACCCTGACAACCTGTGCGACTCAAAGCCACTGCCGGCTGTGTTAGCCTGCGGCGCGCCTGACGGCGATAGGTTCGGCTGACACCCCCCAGCATGCGCTTATTCAGCACACTCACCTGTAATGGCCGAAAACGCCATAATCCAGAGCCGTACCAGTTTTTTTCCATCATTTGCAGACCCACTGCGCGCGCTATGTTATTAACTCCACCAGCAGCCTGCAAGCTAACACCGGCAATACCAGCCATTCGCCATATACGTGGGTCCATGGGATTCAGTGCCACTGTGATCAAAATACCACCAGGCACCAGCACCCTGGCAATATCCGCCAATATCCGCCTGCGTGCACGCCACTCAAGTCCCAGATAACGCCACACCACCACATCCACACCGCGACTGATAAACGGCAGTGTTTCAAGACTGCATACCAACGGCATCTGCCAACTGCTACTGGCAGCTTGCATGACAATTGCATTGGATATTCCAGCAACCGGTATTTCCAACCAGGTTAATTCAACCACTGTGCGGTTTTCGGTATCGGGTAAATACGCTGTGATGACCGCCTGTTCAGCGGCCAAAATGCTGCGGCCCAATGCAGTCGCAGTCCACAGCCTGGCAGGCGGTGACTGTTTGTCTCTGCGTAGGCGGTTTTGCTTAGCCAACCATTTTGATAGCATGCGTTCTGGATAACAAATTCATAGCGATTGACCATTATGCCGCAATTGACTGCCATACCGGCATTCCATGACAACTATATCTGGGCGATATATGATCATAAATACTGTGTTGTGGTCGACCCGGGACAAGCTCATCCTGTATTGGATTTTCTGCACACCAGCAACACGCAACTGTCCGGCATTTTGCTCACCCATCATCATGCTGATCACATTGGTGGTGTGAACCAACTGTTGCAGAGACATGCAAACAATTATCCTGCTGCTCCGCCACCACCGGTCATCGGCCCAGCTGATCAGCGTATTCCAATGCTCACACAAATTGTCGGTGAAGCCGACGAAGTAAGCCTTGGTCATTGGAATATGAGGTTTAAAGTGTTGGAAATCCCCGGTCATACGCTTAGCCATATTGCTTTCTGGAATGAAAGCTGGTTATTTTGTGGAGATACCCTGTTCAGTGCAGGTTGTGGTCGGTTATTCGAAGGTACGCCGACACAAATGCAACAATCATTGGATAAACTGGCCGCTCTTCCCGGTGAAATATTGGTCTGCTGTGGGCATGAATATACTCAATCCAATTGCCGCTTCGCACTTCAGGTTGAACCGGATAACCCGTACTTACAACAACGCTACCTGGAAGTTAATGAATTGCGACAAAGAGGCGAGATCACGCTTCCGGTGAGCCTGGCAGATGAACTAAGTTACAATCCATTCTTGCGCAGTCGGCAAGCCAGTGTCATTCAAGCCGCCAGGCGGCGGAACAAACAAGCCGGTCAGACGGCAACAAGCCCTTCAGTACTGCTTGAGGAACCGCATCAGGTTTTAGCGGTCATTAGGAGCTGGAAGGACACGGCTTGATCAGCCGCACAAATATTACACCGGTTAGCAATTTAGCCGGAAAGCTGAGGCATGGACGCAGCAGCATGGCCGTTGGCCGTAAGAGACAAGGGTGGCGGTGTGCCGGCCTTGAGGTTGCAATTCAATTCTATGGATCGACTGAATTGACAGGCGAATAACAACCAGAATAAGTATTCTATGCTGCGAATTATTACCATCTCAACGGCAATCATTTGGTTGTCCGGGTGTTCCTTGTTTGCTTCCAAACCTGAGGCCGAGCCTGAAATACCCGAACCGCAACCGGAAATAGTCACTCACACCAGTGGTGATGCCAACGATATTATCGATCAGGCCAGTCAGGATCTGTTCAATGACCTGCCCTTTGTCGGCCCTCCCGTTCCTGAAATCGAACAACCCCCTGCTGACATCTGGGAACGACTGATTGCAGGCTTCAGCCTGCCTGACTGTGCGCCAGGAACTCCCGCACATACCTGGCAGGACTGGTATGGCAATCACCCCGACTATATGCAACGCGTTTTTGTGCGTGCCCAGCCATGGCTATACGATATCATCAGCCAGATAGAGGAGCGCGAATTACCCTACGAGCTGGCCTTACTGCCTATCGTTGAAAGCGCCTATGATGCATTTGCCTTTTCCACTGCCGCTGCTGTTGGCGGCTGGCAGTTTACTGCGCCAACCGCGCGTGACTATGGCTTAAAAATCAATACCTGGTACGACGGTCGGCGGGATATGTATGCCGCCACCCGTGCTGCGCTGGATTACCTGAAAGTATTGTTCGCCCAGTTTGAAAATAATTGGCGCTTGGCTTTGGCAGGTTACAATGCCGGCGCCGGGCGTGTCGGCCGGGCGGTAGCCCGACATGGCGGAAATGTGCGCAGCCTGCAGGCCAGTGATCTGCGGTTACCAAGAGAAACCCGCGGGTTCGCACCAAAACTGCACGGGCTTAGTTGCCTGTTACGCAACCCTCAAGCATATGCTCTTGAGTTACCTCCGATTCCAGATTCTCCGTTAATCGCTGCGGTCGAACTGGATCAGCCGATAGACCTTGTATATGCTGCCCATCTAGCTGATTTGCCGGTACGGGAATTGTACGCACTCAACCCCGGCCTCAACCGTTGGAGCACGCCACCGGATGGCCCCCATCGCTTAATCCTACCGGCTGATCAGGCTGAAAGTTTTCTGCAGGCATTAACAACGGCCGTCGTACCGGAAACCTCACCGGCATGGAATACCATTGCCGTGCAACCGGGGGATTCCCTAAGCACACTGGCGCGTAATAACAACACCACTGTGGTTTTGCTGCGCGAACAGAACAGCCTGAACAACGACATCATTTTCCCAGGTCAGATACTGCGCACCGGAACAGTTTCGTTTGATCAAATACCAAATTATGCAGCAACACTGGCTGAATTGCAGAGTCTGCAACAAGGTTTGCTGCCCGCCAGCCGAACCAGTCATCGGATTCGCAACGGTGAGTCGTTATCAACTATCGCTAAGCAATATGGCGTCAGCGTGACTAATCTGCAGCGCTGGAATCAGCTAAGCAGCCCACACCGGATTCGAGCCGGTAAAAACCTGGTGGTGCTGGCGCCACTTAAACCATCCAGCAACCGCCGCTACCGAGTACAACCTGGTGATTCACTGTGGCGCATAGCACGTCGCCACCGGCTGTCAGTTGAGTCATTACGCAATTGGAACAGCTTACCGGTTGGTAGCATTCTGCAACCCGGTCAGGTCTTGCTGCTTGCGCCTGGACTGTAAAGTCGGGACACTAATAGGCCAAGCTCAATAGAAACCTTACGCGTGTCAAAAGCTGTTCTGAAATTCTGCCTGGTGGTCTGGTCATTGTCATTATCACTGCAAACAGCGATAGCCAATGAAGATTCATCACTGACTCTCACCGGACCTGTTGTTCAAGGTGGCCTGATAATAGGCCATACATACCCGGATGCTCAGGTCAGCCTGGATGGTGAGCGTTTGGTTGTCGATATTCAGGGTTATTTTGTATTGGGTTTCGGGCGTGATGCAAACAAACCTCAGTTACTCAGTGTTCGCACGCCTGGCCAACAGCCTATTGAAAAGGTTTTACACCCGGCCCAGCGGGCTTACGATATTGAAAGAATCAATGGTCTGCCACCAAACACGGTTTCTCCACCCGCCAGTGTCCTGGAACGAATTAACCACGAAGCCCGTCAGGTTGCTACAGCTCGTTTGCGTCGAGATCAGCGCAGCGACTGGCTGCAGACTTTCAAGCTGCCGGCAACAGGCCGTATCAGTGGCGTTTATGGCAGCCAACGGGTATTGAATGGCGAGCCAAAACGGCCACACTTTGGACTGGACATAGCCGCACCGGAAGGCACTTCAATAGTCGCTCCTGCTGCAGGAATTGTAACCCTGGCAGAACCGGATCTCTATTACTCAGGTGGCACCGTGATTATTGATCACGGTCACGGTGTGTCCTCAACTTTTCTGCATATGCAGGCGGTTGATGTCGAACTTGAGCAAGTACTGGCACGAGGTGATCACGTCGGTGCAATTGGTGCCACCGGCCGAGCTTCAGGTCCACACCTGGACTGGCGTATGAACTGGCGCGATCAGCGCATTGACCCGATGCTGCTGATTGATCCGGATAACTGGCAGCCGCTGGATTAAGCATGTCAATTACCAGCCATAAATTCTCATACCTGATATTGATCTTTATATTGCTGAACGGCTGCGCCGGTCAATCACCACAAACAGATAACCCTTTAACCCAGTCGGTAGATGATGTCATCACCCGTTTGGGTATCAACATGCCTGGCCAATACAGTAACTTCGCCCAGCACCGACTGGATAACAAGGTTCCATTATTACAGCTGGAAATCAACCGCCAAGAGATACCAGGTCAGTTTTTAGTGGTGCAATCGTCCATTCAGGATTCAGTTCCGCAACGTCAGTTTCTATGGCAATTTAGACGTACTCCAAGTGCAGAACTCCAACTGACATTCGCGCCAATTCTAAATGGCAATACAGGGCAAAGCTGCCAGCTGACCCTGTTGCCCAGCAACGAAGGAATCAGTGGCTTCACCAATCAGCAGGAATGCCTGCTGCCGAACCGGGAAAATCAGCCGATTGGCCTGCTCAAGGAATTTTTGCTCAACCCGGATCGTATTGAACTGGGAGAGCGTATATATAACCTGGAAAGCAATACAACGCTAAGCGACGATACCAAATTGATTTTCAAGCGCCAGCTCAACTATAGCGGCTGGGCCGGCAAACGTTACAATCATGACCAAACCAATATTGATACTGAAAGTGAATGGCTGCTGGCACAACCATTTAGACTGCATAATCAAGGTGATTCTGTCGAACTGTTTGATAATGCTGACCGCAGTATGGGTTATCGATTGGAGTTGGCCCGTATCGTTTATCGTGCCGATCAGCCTGAAGTATTGCGGTTGGCAGTAGTAGAAGTCAGCAGCGGCAGGCAAATTGCATATGCGTGGTCAAGTGCCAATTCACCCCGCATCGGCATTAACCTGGGCTGGCTGCAAGTCGGCATGGAACACCTCCAGGACGACTGATCATCCTGGCATTGGGAGCAGCAGTAATTAAGCTTAGTTACTGCCGATGGCAGCGATCTATCGGAGCAAACCCGCCGCTAACACCCTTTGTCACCACCGATACTGCATTGTGCGGATGCAGGCTTTCAAAGTGCTGACAGCGCGCCCAAAAATCTGCAATTCTCTGATCACTGTTCAGCGCCTGTTTGATGCGGCGACCGGCGTCTTCGCAAAACATCAGATTGGCGCCATTCAGACGGGCAAATGCTTGCTCATCTTCACGCTTAACCGCAGTTTGCACCGGCGTTTGTAAAGCGTCTTCAGCCAGGTCAATTAAATCAACCAACGGAAAAGCACTCAAATCATCAATCAGACGCACCCGCATATCCGTGGAGCTGCGTTGACTGTGTGGCGTTGCCATAATGCCCTCTTCAGTTCGCAACCAGTCACTCACTGTGGTGCGGTTTAGTGTCGTATTGCCGGCAAAATCGTGCTCAAACTGCTGCTGAATCAGTTGCCTGGCAAGCGCAGCCGAACAAGGGCAAGTACTTGAATACAACACTTGCAACGACATTTCCAGGCTAAATATCTGATCTTTCATCTGACCGATAACGCTGACCGGATAACGCCGCCAACCGGAATTATCACTGACCAGCGCTGGGCGACGAATAAGGTAATCAAAGTCTATCCGCAGCATCGCCTGATCACTTAAACCCTGGTGAGATTCCAGAAATGTTTTTACCAGTGCTTTCAGTGTTTCAGGAGTCACTGTTTGATGAGCCAGCATCTGATCTAAATGCAGATACAGCCGGGACATATGAATACCCTGTACATCCGGATCAGCCAGATTAACAAATGCGGTTATTCGCGCCGGGCAATGAATAATGTCTCCCTCCGCTGTTTCCACCCGCACCGGCATCTCGATCTCATTCATGCCGACCCAATCCAGAGTTCCAGCTACTTTGGCGCTGACCTCATTAGCGATATCCGGCATTACACTGACGTTGTTGGGTTTGTTCATCCTAGATTCTACTGTTTGGATTAAAAAGGCATACGAGAACTACTATAAGTATAGGTGATTAGCGAGTTTTTCCAGTGAATTTGAGAATGTTTCGAATGGTCGGAGCGAGAGGATTCGAACCTCCGACCCCCACACCCCCAGTGTGGTGCGCTACCAGGCTGCGCCACGCTCCGAACTAATCGACTAGTTTAACATTAAATGCAAACTGGAAGCATCTACAATCTGAATGCTTTGCTAGTTATTCAGTCAACTTTTGATTTAATCAACCAAAGCTTGTTTAGATCATACTGCGACCGAAAGCCTTTAGTTTTTGCCTGGAAATGTTTTGTCTGGAATAACGTTGTTTTTCCGACAACATAAAGTGCCCCAACTGAACCAAGGAAATGTCCTGAAAAAAATGTTGGCGATAATCTACAGGCCCTAAAATCCCCCCCTCGTTCATCAGCAACCGCCAGCTGAATTTGTTTTTTGGCAAGTGATTTTTACCATTTATCAGCTGTCGAAAACTATAGGGAATCCAATTGTTTTGCCGATATAGTTTACATAGTTGTTGAATACTTCTTTGCACTGCCTGGCGGTTGTTAACATCCAGCTGTTCAACAATGCCATTGACACTTTCAGCTAATTCATCAAATCGCTGATAGCCGCCACCAACCAAACGTAAATTCGGCCATTCAAAGGATGCTGATTGTGATGCCAGTTGCGCCCTTTGCCAGTGGATTCTGGTGGTGGTTAATTTCACCAGTTCCAGATACGCACCCAATATCCACAATACACTGTATTGCTGCCACAGACCCGGGTCAGCAAAGCTCTTAATCGCATTGGCCACCAACCGGTCATTGGCTTTCACATAATCCAAAGTACAACGCTCGACGTCAGCAAATTGGTGGGCACTATAATCATTTTCACGATGCGCTCTAATCAGGCTTCGGCCTAGCTGTAAAATTGATGCCAATGTGGTGTACAAACCCTTTGAAAATAGCGGGTCGATAAATCCAGCTGCATGCCCCAGCAGACAATAACGATCTCCGGCAATACGTTGACTGGAATACTGGATGCGGCCAGCATCAACCCAGCCCCGAACTGCACTGGCGCCCTGCAGATGTTGCTGTATGCCGGGATAGCGACGCACAAAACGCCAAAACTCCAGTTCGCCGGTGATCGATTGGTCCTGTGGATATACACGTGGATCCAACATCAAACCCACACTACAAAATGGATTACTGGCCTGGCTGTGGTTATTAAACGGAATAACCCACATCCAACCACCCTTGAAAATGTGATGCAGAGTGCCTTCTGTCAATGAATAAGGAATACCCATGGAGGACCGGGTTGCACCCAGTTTGTGATAACTGGGCACCTTGGTCATATGGGTAAAAATACCACGGGTATGGGTCTGTTGAGTAAAATCTCGCAGCTGATATTTTTCTGCAATCAGCGAGCGAAAACCGCCTGCATCTATGACACACTTTGCCTTGAACCGCTTACCTGACGCAGTGCTCAGAGAAACCTGCCGGTGATCAATATCTATTTCTCTGACAGGCGTATTGGGCAACAGCCTGGCGCCATAACTGACTGCCAGGCCAGCATAATAATAATCACTGTCCTGCCGATAGATGTGTAACTCATGACCATATGGCCGGCTGGGAATCACCGCTTGCAGGACATCGCTGGGCTTTTGTGGCCGGTCTGCGACATGATGTAAATAACTGAAATGACGTTTCACACCGTGCGAACTGCCGATCACCGGCAAAAAATGTTCAGCACTAAAGTACTCCAGCTCCGGTATATCAAAAACAGTCGCCAGTGAACGCATGATTTCAGAGGTTTCCAGAATCATCGATTCACCGATAGCAAACTTAGGATGACTGCCTGCTTCGAATAGCATTACGCTGATTCCATGCCGGGCTAATATACAAGCCAGCATGCCACCAGCAATGCCGCTGCCGATAATGGCAACGTCACAATCGTAATTGTTACTGCATTCTGGTGCTTCAGGCATCTGCTTGCCCGGCAACTTTCACCTGCCTGCGAGACAAACGATATAACCTGATAATAGTACTGATAATCCCGTAACCTGCCAGCAATGTGCCTTTCCAGGTTCCACTGATTTTCGATTGCCCGATTCGCCGTCGGCAGACCGCCGGCACTTCCTGGATATTCATACCCTGAATAATCGCTTTGACCTGCATTTCAACCGTCCAACCAAAGGTTTTGGATTGCATATCCAGCAACTCGATTGTGCTACGCCGAATCGCACGTAACGGCCCCAGGTCCGTCACTTTTGTCTGCCACAGGCTATTGATCATCCAGGTAGCCAGTCGATTTCCCAACAGTTGCTGAGGCGCTAATGCGCCTGGTTCGCTATTCGCCAGGGTCCGGGAGCCAATACATAGATCAGCGCCATTCAAAATACTGCTTAACAGCAGCGGAATTCCCGCGTAGTCAACAGAATGATCACCGTCAACAAACAAAATGATGTCTGTATCATTTAAATGGGCTATCCCAGCCAGACAGGCATACCCATATCCAGGCCGTGCTTCATCAACCACCTCGGCACCTGCCTGTTGAGCACAGGCCTTGGTGTGATCCGTGGATGCGTTGTTACAAACCACAATACGATCTATCAGCGACTGCTTGTGAATCGACAGTCGTTGCAAGCCAAGCACAACTTTACCGATAGCTTGCGCTTCATTGTGCGCAGGAATAACTGCGCCGATTGTTTTTCCTTCCAACATGGTTCCAACGAAAATTGTTTTATCCTTAATATGAAACGAATGACTCGGTTCTGCTTGCATGACTTGCTCGAAAATTCTCGCTAAACTGCTTCTATGAATTATTTCAACACGCACACCTTCAAGTTTTTTAAAGACTTAAGCGCCAATAATGAGCGTGATTGGTTTGCTCAAAACAAGCAACGCTATATCGAACATGTCAGAGACCCGTTTCTGGCATTTATCAGCGATGTTGATAAGGACTTGCCCAAAATAAGCCCGCATTATTATGGTGATTCACGGGCCAATGGCGGCTCACTTTTTCGGATTTACCGTGATATACGGTTTTCCAAAGATAAAACCCCTTACAAACCCTGGGCCGGCGCACGCTTCAAACACCGTGACAGCGGCACCCAGACAGCACCCGTTTTTTACCTGCACATCCAGCCGGGAAATAATTTCATGGGCTGTGGCATCTGGCACCCAGCCTCTCCAGTGGTTAACCGGTTGCGTGAATTTATTCATAATAACCCTCGCAGCTGGAAAAAGTTTAAATCCAACCGGGCATTTCAACAGACTTTTGAATTTGGTGGCAGCTCACTGAAGCGTTCCCCACGTGGTTTTGACCCTGACCATCCACTGCTGGAAGACCTGAAGCGTAAAGACTTTGTGGTGTCAACCCGTTTGACCAACCAGCAGATATTATCCGATCAATTCAAACCGATATTTATGCAGCACTGCAAAACAGCATCTCCGATGGTGGATTACTTATGCGCTGCTCTTGATCTGGATTTTTAAGCCGATTATGCACGGCTAAAGCAAACCCCCTTTACTACCGGCATTTTCCAAACCAAGCAATTGTTCTTTAATCCTTAGCCCACCGGCATATCCGGTCAATTTACCATTGCTGCCAATAATTCTATGGCATGGTATTACGATCGGAATCGGGTTTCGCCCATTGGCTGCTCCAACTGCACGTACCGCTTTGGGGTTGCCTATCGCTATGGCGATATCCTGGTAACTGGCCAGTTCTCCATAGCCAACCATTAATAACTCACGCCATACCTGCTGCTGGAACAGCGTGCCTTGTGGGCGCATACTCAAATCAAAGTGTTGACGGCCACCGACAAAATACTGTTCCAGTTGCTGCTTTGCCAGTTCCAGTATGGCATTAGTTCTTGGCACTGTTGCACAATCATCATGGCCAAAACGAATTTCATAAATACTGTCCTGATCGGCAACCAGGGTTAATTCACCTATTGGAGATGACATCACCAAACTATGTAAACGACTGTTATCCTGCATCGACATTTTTTAACTCCTTAGCAGCCTGCCATAAATACAATAAGCTATAACCACGCCAGGGACGCCATTGCTGATCAATCTCAGCCTGACTTTCGTTATACAATTTCTTCAGCGCAGTCTGAACAACCACGTCCCCTGCCAGCCATGCATCAGGAAAACAAAGCCCTCGAAGTAAAGCATATTGGGCGGTCCAATCACCAACGCCCTTAACACTGATTAACTGCTTATATAATTCTGAGGCGGTGGTATAGGCGTTTGTTTCAATACTACTTAAACGCCCGATAGTTGCTGCTTGCTGAGCACCAATTCTGACCGCTTTGGCATCAATATTTTTCAGTTGACTAAAATCAGGAAACAATTGGCTTAAGTCTGGATGGCGTTGCTCCGCCATCGTATCCGGGAGTTCAAGACCATAGCGATGTGCTAACCGCCCCAACATCGCAATCGATGCCTGTAAACTGACACGCTGCCCCAGAACCGCTCGTATACAGGCCTCGCTGATTGACCAACAACCTGGTATTCGCAAACCAGGCTCACGCTTAATAATTGGCATTAGTATCGGGTCTCGGCTTAAGTGCTGTTGAATGGCTTGCGGGTCGGCATCAGTATCCAGCATTTGTCGGATACGTTGTATAACAGCCTGCAATTGATCATAACGGTTGCAGTTCAAGTTAATTTTCAAGGCCTGTTTTGTTGGCACATCAACAACTTCAAACCAGCCTTGAGTTTGTTCAAACTGAAAGGTCCGTGCATAACTGTTCGCACTGACCTGCTCTATTCCGGGTATCGCCCGTTGCGCATAAAACTGCAATATCCCAACAAAATGATAAGGCTTACGGTAAGGCAGATACAGCTGACATCCACTGGGCTGTGATTCAGATCGACGCATATTGTTACGCAATTCCTGTGGGCTACGCCCATAGACATTTTTAAAATGATCATTAAATCGCCGGATACTGCCAAACGCAGCGGCCATGGCTATCTCGGTTACCGGCAGGTCACTTTCGGTCAACAGCTGTTTGGCAAACAGCGTTTGTTGCATCCGTGCATAGGCCAACGGGGTAGTGCCCAGATACTGCTGAAATAACCGGCGCAGATGACGGCTGCTGATGCCCAGCCTATCAGCCAGGCCAACCACTGGTTGTTGTTGAAGATACCCTGCTTCAATCATCTTTACAGCGGCTTCCAGCAACGGCTCCACGCTATTCCAGGCCAGACTTCCCGGCGCTGCTTCCGGTCGGCAGCGCAGGCATGGACGAAGGCCTGCCTGGAAAGCTGCGGCCGCTGTTCTGAAGTACCGAACATTAGCGGGTTTAGGTGCAGGTGCCGGGCAAATTGGCCGGCAAAATATACCTGTGGTTAATACACCGGTAAAAAACAGGCCATCAAAACGCCGATCGCGGGTTAATCGAGCCTGCTCACAGATATCAGGATGAAATTGATCTTTATGCATACATCCATGCTAGCCCTCTGAATAATAAAAAACTAGCTGAAAACGGACATTAATGCTCTAAACTATGATCTTGTTGTTTTTAACCTTATGATCATTTTTCACCAAACAGAATAGACAGCTTTTGTTCCGGTACTTCACCCAGCTGAACCAAAACAGATAATAGATCCCAGCTTTCCCAGGTTTCTACAATTTGCCCCTCATCGATTCGCGCTATACCGCAACCTGACATTTCAATCGCCTTTCCATTGCTGTAGTGATTACCACTGACTGTTGCAAAGATAGCCACTCTGTCAGCGTGCTCAATAGCTTCTATAACGGTAACCTTGATATTTGGAAATTGCCGGCAAAAGTGCGCATGAAATGCGCGAAAATCCTCCCGTCCAAGTGAGCCTCCGGGTGCCAACCCATGCATTTGTACTTCAGCACTCATCATTTGATCAATCACCTGGCAGTTTTTTGCACACCATAATTGCTCAAACCAATGACCGACAAATTCGCAATGATTCATCCTGACCTCCTTTCAATTAAATCTTAACCAGGATTAATGTTTCACCCTGACCGCTTTGATGATATTTGGAATCGCGTGTAGTTTGCTAAGCAATTCGCTTAGTTGAGAATACTCTCTAACCCGTAGTGTTAACAACATTTGCCGGATACCTTCATCACCGGTTTCAGCTGTGTGCATGTCTGCTACCGATAGATCCTGGCCTGCAATTACCGCCGATATATCCTTCAGCAGCGTTTTCCTGTCATATGCCAAAATCTCAATCTTAACCAGATACTCATTCCCCGCCTGGTTACCCCAGTTAACCAACATCACCCGCTCAGGTGACTGTTGTGCCAAACGCAATACACTGGGACAATCCTGGCGGTGAATGCTGACTCCACGTGTCTGGGTGATATACCCGGTTATCGGGTCACCCGGCAAAGGCTGGCAACATTTTGCAATCTGATGTAACAAATTACCCACACCTTCTATGTGAATGCTGTCTGGTTTTTGCTTGCGTTTTTGCTGTCCGCGCCGACGCACAAGAATATTCGGCTGGCTTTGTAAACTACCGCTATGTCGTGCTAACGCACTGGCTACCTGTACTGTGGTAAATTCACCGGCGCCAATCATTGCCATCAACCCCTCCGGGTCTTTGGCATGAAACTGTTTCAATACTGCAGGGAGATCGCCACTATCCAACCCTGTGCGGGCCAGCTCAGCTTCCAATGCATCTTTACCGGCACGAAAGTTTTGATCGTAATCCGCATGTCTGAACCATTGCCGCACTTTATTGCGTGAACGCGCATTGTGTAGATATTCCTTGCTGAGCCAGTCGCGGCTGGGCTTGGCCTGTTTTCCAGTCAGAATTTCAGCGCGTTCACCGGTCTTCAAGGTATGCGTTAATGGCACAATCCGGCCATTTACTTTTGCGCCCCGACAACGGTGGCCGACATTGGTATGCACCTGGTAGGCAAAATCCAGTACGGTTGAACCCGAGGCCATATCCATGACTTCGCCTCGCGGGGTTAGCACATAGACCCGGTCATCGGTGGTCAAATTATGAAAACTGTCTAACAGACTTTGATCATCCAGAGCATCTTCACCGGCTTCAAGCAATTGCCGCATGACCAGTATCTTGCGCTCAAAACTGCCATCACCAGGCCCGCCTTCTTTATAGCGCCAATGTGCGGCCACCCCCAGTTCAGCATGCTGATGCATCTGATGGGTACGAATCTGCACTTCTACCACCCGTCCCTGATCATCAGCTACAGCAGTATGCAATGACTGATAATTATTACCTTTGGGTACTCGGATATAGTCGTCGAATTCCCCCGGCACAGGTGTCCAATGCATATGTGCCAAACCTAATACCGTGTAACAGTCATGCATTTTTTCGACCAGCACCCGCACTGCACGAATATCAAACAGTTCGTCAAACCCCAGATTCTTGTGTTGCATTTTTCGCCAGATACTGAAGATATGCTTGGGTCGGCCGGAAACCTCTGCGGTAATACCCGCCGACTTCAGATGCCCACTTAAATCAGCTATGAATTGTTGAATAAAAGCTTCGCGCTCGCTGCGACGCTCAGCTATCAGCTTGGAAATGCGGTTATACATCTCTGGTTCTGCAAACCGAAAAGCCAGGTCTTCCAATTCCCATTTAAGCTGCCAGATACCCAGGCGATTGGCCAGTGGCGCGTGAATCAGGCGGGTTTCTTCCGCCAGTTTCTGCTGGGTTGCATGATCGTCATCCAGGGCATGCCGCAACGCCAGCAACTGGTCCACCAGGGCCACCAATACCACCCTGACATCATGTGCCAGCGCCAATAACAGCCGCCGCAAACTCTCAGCACGTTTGGCGGTATCCGCATCCACCACTGCTTCATAAGTCCGCAAGGTATGCAACTGGATAAGCTGCTGCTGTACGGCATCCGGAAAAGCACTGAAATCAACATCGGGTTGCACCAACAGTGGCGATAACACCGCACAGCAAACAGTGGTTTCATCCGCAGACAACAACAACATCAAGTCCAAACGTTCCAGCGTTATGGTTTCGCTTTCCTGGTTGCTGCTTAAAGCCATTTTCAGCGCCTGCTCACAAACAGTCACTGAATGCCCGAACCGGGCTTGATAATTACGCACCCAGGCCTGGATTTTGGCAGGTAAATGAGACATTACTGGATATCCTATTAGTAATCCTTCAATGTAATAATGTCAGCTTTCGCGTTGCGCCTTACTGCAAAACATCACAAAAACACTGAAGCGGACTTTATTACATTGAAGGAGTACTAGCCATTGTTTAGCAGCACCTGTTGCCACGCTTTTTGCAATCGCTGCACTGAGACCTTTCCATTTGTGCCCAGCTGTTGAGCAAATAACGATACCCGAAATTCTTCGAGCAACCAACGGTATCGATCCAATTCATCGGTATATTCGCCACCCTGTTCCAGAAAATCCAAATAATGTTGCCAATATTGCTCAACCTGTTGCTGGCGTTCGCGGTCTTTCTGCGGATCCACCGGTAAGCGTTGCAAACGCTCAACCAACGCCTGAAGATAACGTGGGTAATGCTGTAAGGCATGCCAGCCCAAGTCACGAAATACACCTGGATAAACCAGGTCGTCAACTTGGCCTCGGGCATCATTCCAAGCGGTCGGATACTTACTCGCAAAGGCTTTGCTTAAGCATCTATTGGCTTGCTGATAATAGTTCAACACCGGCTGCATCAATTTGACTCGCTGCTGCCATGCTGTGACCAGAACCACCTGCAGCTGTTCCACCATTTGCTCATATTCTGCTTGTGTTCCGACATCGTATTCGAGTAGCAAAGTGCTAAAAACCGAATGCAGCAAATCATCTCTCAGATTCTGCCAGCCACCCAATCGTTGCGCCTGTAATTGCATATCCCGTGTAAAACCGTGACTTTTGTGGATATAGCTGACTTTTTGTTGTAGTGCTTTTTGCACCAGAATCTGCAGACCTGCCTGCTGACTCGTCCAGGCCTCATCGGGGTTGTCGAATAATCGCAACCCACAAACATCTCCCTGGTCGGTTAATGCCGGCCAGGCTTTGACCCCTGATGGCGTGATAACAGTGTCAGGCAAATCGCCAAAATCCCAGTTGGCAATGCCATTACGCTCGAAGTCGCGACCCTGATCACGCATGAATACCTGCTGTGCCTGGTTGCCAAACCGGCTGCGTAATGCATCCAGGTTACGGCTGCTGGCCAGCTCTTTTCCATGCTCATCCATCAACTGTATACGCATCCGCAAATGCGCCGGCAGCACTGATTCATCCCAAAGTAAATTATCGCCCCTATTTCCGGTCAGACTGGCCAGTTCTGTCGCCAGCACTTCGGTGATCGGCCGGAATTTCTGATCGTTGCCAGCGTCCGGCCAGCATAATCTCTCAAATACTGCATGGGCAAAGTGTTTAGCCGGGGAAAATATTCTGCGCTGCGGCTTTGGCAGCGAATTGATCAATGCCGCCAGACGATCTTCCAGCAAACCCGGCACCAGCCAGGATAATTGCGCAGGGTCCAGAATATTCAAATGAACCAGTGGAACTTTGATGGTTACTCCATCATCAGTCTGATCTGGTTGAAATTGATAATTCAATTCAAAGCGCTGCCCCTGGCATAAATACTGATCCGGGTAAGCCGCCTGTTCATCCAGAAATGCTTCATCTCGCAATAACACTGCATAGGGGTACACCAACTGGTCGGTATTTTTTTGGGTTTTATGCCACTGCAAAAAATCCTTCACTGAATGAATAGATATTGGGATCTGATCAGAAAAGAACTGAATCCGCGACTGTACTCTTTCCAGCACATCGTGGCGCCGACGCTTGTGTTCAGCCTGTTGCAAACTTTCCACCAATAGCCGGTTTTTCAACATGAAAACTGGTGTTTTTCCAGCTGGAATATCCACTTCGGCATTCACCAACGCATGCTCAATGAATATTCGTCTTGCGGTAACAGGGTCGTGAGGCCCGTAATGAACTTTGCGTCTTTCTACAATCGGCAAACCATATAGTGTTGATTGCAAGTACCCCATGACCCGTCCGCTTTTGCTATCCCAGAAGGGGTCAAAATACTGGTGCTTGAGAACATGTGCCGCCTGTTGCTCCAGCCATTCCGGTTTAATAGCTGCGCAAACCCGGGCAAATACCCTACTGGTTTCAACCAATTCTGCTGTCATCAACCAACGTGGGCTGGTTTTAACCAGCGCTGAGCCTGGGAAAATATAAAACCGCCTGGCACGTGCTCCCAAATAGCTCTTTATAGATTTTTTGCTTTTCCCCGATTTGCCTTCGTCATCATCACGTAAACCTGCCATGCTGAGCATGCCGCTGAGCAGTGCCTGGTGAATTTGAGCCTGCTCTGTTGCGTTCCATTCAAGCTTGGGCTTTGCCTTCCAGCCAAGTGCCGCCGCATGGTGTTGCAGTTGACGATGCAAATCCAGCCATTCCCGCATCCTTACCCATGATAAAAAATTTCGCTCACACCAGCGGCGCAAGGCGGCACTACCCTGCACTTGTTTTTGCTGGTGAAAAGTTGCCCATAGCTTCAAATAGCTCATGAAATCTGATTGCGGGTGTGCAACAGCCGCATGTGCCTGATCAGCAGCCTGAGCCTGTTCCAGCGGCCGCTCACGCGGATCCTGAATGCTTAATATGGCGGTTAAAATCAATATCTCAGCCAAACAATCCAATCGATGCCCTTCCACCAGCATCCGCGCCATGCGCACATCAATCGGCAACCTGGCGAGTTGCCGGCCAATCGCCGTCAAACGCTGCTGGTCTTCACCGGCTGACTCGATCGCCTGCAATTCACGCAGCAACTGCATGGCATCGCTGATCATCACCTGCGCCGGCGGCTCGATAAACGGAAAATGCTCAATTTTACCCAAGCGCATATCCAGCATTCGCAAAATGACGGTTGCCAGCGAAGTACGAAATATTTCCGGCTCGGTGAATTCTTCGCGTAAGGCAAAATCCTGCTCGTCATATAACCGAATAGCTATACCGGGTCCCAACCGTCCACAACGTCCACTACGCTGATTAGCGCTGGCTTGTGATACCGGTTCAATCGGCAAGCGCTGTACCCTGCTGCGATGAGAGTATCGACCAATTCGGGCTAAACCAGGGTCAATCACAAATTTAATCCGGGGCACCGTTAGCGATGTTTCTGCCACATTGGTCGCCAAAACTATGCGGCGCTGGTTGCCGGGCTTGAATACTTCCATCTGCGCTTTAGCGCTTAGACGGGCATATAACGGCAATATTTCGGTAAACCTCAGGTTCCTGCGCCGCAGGTAATTGGCAGTATCTCGAATTTCACGTTCCCCCGGCAAAAATATCAACATGTCTCCGTGTTTATCAATTCGGCTCAATTCATCCACTGCTTCAGCAATACCCAGGTACATTCCGCGCTCACCACGCTCTTCCGGTAACGGTCGGTATCGAATGTCCACCGGGTAGGTACGACCTTCAACATTGATGATCAAGGCATCATCAAAATATTCAGCAAACCGTTTGGTATCTATGGTGGCGGAAGTAACAATGACCCGCAGGTCCGGGCGTTTGGGCAGAACCTGTTTTAACAAGCCGAGCAGAAAATCAACATTCAGGCTACGTTCGTGAGCTTCATCTATGATGATGGTGTCATACGCATCAAAGTAACGGTCAACCTGAGCTTCCGCCAAAAGAATGCCATCAGTCATGAACTTGATCAGTGTCTGGCTGTCGGTTTGATCGGTAAAGCGAACCTGAAAGCCAACCAAACCACCCAACTTCACTTGCAACTCTTCAGCCACCCGGGAACCCACGCTGCGCGCCGCAATCCGGCGTGGCTGGGTACAGCCGATCAAGCCCCTGGTTCCCCTACCCGCTGCCAGACATAACTTGGGTAACTGGGTAGATTTACCCGAACCGGTATCACCAGCTACTACAATCACCTGATGCTGCTGAATGGCCTCAGTAATTTCCTGAGCGTGTGAGCTGATTGGTAATTGCTGATCACAATGAATAGCAGGCACACTGGCCTGGCGGCGATTAAACCGTTCGGCTGAATCTTTTAACCGTTGTTCAAGCTGCTGTTCAATTTGCTGACGCTTACCCTGCCCACGTTTCAGCCGAGCCTGCTGGCGCATCGCCCATGACCAATCGCTTTGCAGCACAGAATCGGCAGCAAAGGAAGCAATCACAGGTTGTTTGCGGACACGCTGGTGCATGGCGCGGAATTGTCTCAAATATTGAACCGCTTGACGATCTCTTGCTAAGCTGCAGGTCATCAGCCTGGGTTGAGCCTTACGGTAACTACTCCAGCAGTCTAGTGAGCAATCCGATTTGAAAGCTCACCCTATTTTATTTGATTAGTGATTAATCCACATCATCAGAACCTTCATTCAAATCCGCCCA
The DNA here is from genome assembly GCA_021772985.1 of Gammaproteobacteria bacterium. Lineage (GTDB taxonomy): Bacteria > Pseudomonadota > Gammaproteobacteria > Xanthomonadales > Wenzhouxiangellaceae > JAJFKX01. Next base: position 112,457 of record JAJFKX010000049.1, on the reverse strand, counting down.
CAATGGCGTACTGAAATACCGCTCACCAGTATCCGGCAACATAATCAACACATGACTACCTGCAGGAATCGATTCAGCCAGTTTTACCGCGGCAGCGAAAGTTCCACCTGATGAAATTCCACAGAATATGCCTTCCTGACTGGCTAACTGCTGAGACCAGTGAATAGCATCATCGTCAGTAACCGGAATATTCTGATCAAAGATATCCCGATCCAGCACCCCAGGAATAAAATCCGGTGTCCAGCCCTGAATTTTATGTGGTTGCCATTCATTACCGGCCAATAATGAAGCGCCTGCCGGTTCGGTAACAATCACCTGAATATCCGGGCGTGCCAGCTTCAGCACCTGACCGGCACCGGTCATGGTGCCGCCGGTACCATAACCGGTCACAAAATAATCCAGCGGCTTACCAGCAAAATCACTGAGGATTTCCGGCCCGGTGGTCTGCCTGTGGTAAGCAGGGTTGGCCGGATTTTCGAATTGGCTGGCCCAGAACCAACCGTGCTTTTCCGCCAGCTCTTTGGCCCTTCTGACCATGCCGCTGCCTTTTTCTTCTTTAGGCGTCAACACTACCCTGGCACCCAGGGCGCGCATCAGCTTACGTCGTTCTATCGAGAAAGATTCCGCCATGGTTGCCACAAACGGGTAACCACGTGCCGCACATACCATCGCCAGCGCAATACCGGTGTTGCCTGAGGTCGCTTCAACAACAGTTTGTCCGGGTTTTAATTCACCGCTTTTTTCCGCTTCATTGATAATCGCCCAGGCCAGTCGGTCCTTAACTGATGCCATCGGATTAAATGCTTCCAATTTGGCATAGAAGTGCATGCCCTGAGGTGCAATGCGATTGATTTTAACCACTGGTGTTTTACCAATGGTATCGATAATACTGTTATGAATCATGTTGATAGCCCCGAAGGTATACTGAAATAAACGACAAGATTAACGTGCCGGACAGATAAATACTATTACCAATCAGCATAGATTTATGTTGATTCTTTTTATGGTCACGCTGTTGGCACAACCGTAGCAGCATAGCCGATACCCGGAAGCCAAGTGTAATAACTGCAATTTTCTATTTCCGGCGAAACCCCCGCAAGCTCCCGAAATAAATACCCGTGACCGCCAACAATAAGCCCAACCATTGTCCGGTACTCAATTGCAGATCAAAAAACAGCATATCCCAGGTAACCGACAAGGTCGGTTGCAGCAACAACAGTAAACCCGCTAATCCAGCCGCCAACCCAGGCAACCCCTGGGTGATTAATAGCCAGCCTAACACCTGACAAAGCACGCCATAGGCGATCAGAATCCACAGGTCACGAAGATTGGGAATAACAAAACTGTGGCCTTCCAGCAAATTCATCATCACTAACAACAGTGAAGTACATAGCGAAACCTGGAACAAGCGAAGCACGCCATTCAGTTTGCCGGCATTGGATTGCGCCTGGCGTAATGTCAACATATAACCTGAATAGGCCAATGCTGTCAGCAAGCCGAACACCACACCCCATTGTTGCTGGTTATCCAGCCCCGGCCAATGCTGCACAATCAACAACCATAACCCGACCAAGGCCAGCAATAAGCCGGTCATAAAGCGCCAGCCTGGCCGCTCGCCATAGATCAGCAAACCCGCCAGGGTCATCGCAAACACCTGAAAATTCCCCAATAAGGTTGCCAGTCCCGGACCTATCCATTGGATACTGCGATGCCACAACCATAAATCCAGTGCGAAAAACGCCCCAATCAACAAGGATGCTCGCCAGCCTTGCCATCGATTGGTTGAAAAATCCTTACGCCAGGCAGGCACCAATAACAACAGCATTAATAATCCCACCGAACCAAATGCCATGCGGTAAAACGCTGAGGTTGATGCCGAGACACTGACCATACCTGCAAATGGCGCGGAAAAACTGATAAAAACCGCCCCCATGGTGACCTGCCCAATGGCGGTATGGCGTTTCACGAGCGACAAATCAGTGGTGCATTGGCATGTATGCCGCAGGCTTGTTGCATGAACCGGTCTTTTAACGGCCATAATCGCTGTACCGCGCTTAAGCCTATTCCAGCAAGTCCCGGTTGGCTGGAGAATACCCGTTGAATGCCGTCTACCCCTCTTGTCATCAGGGTGTTTTCACTGAGACGCCAACGTTCAAACTTATCCAATGCAACATCCAAAGCTTGTTGATCCTGCAAGTCAATGTCGGCTAATTGTTGGGCTAAGGCAGCGGCGTCCTGAAAGCCTAAATTCACTCCCTGTCCTGCCAATGGATGCATTTGATGCGCAGCATCACCCAGCAATAATATTCTGTTTTGACGCATTTGTTTTGCCAACAACAACCGCAACGGAAAAGCTGCTACCTGGCTGACCACTTTGATCTGCCCGAACCGCCCATTACTCGCCAGAGTCAATTCTGCACTTAAGCGATGCTTATCCCATCCAGTGGCCGCTTCCGCCTGAGCTGTCGGCAATGACCAGACCATGGATGAACGCCCATCACCCAATGGCAACAACGCCAGTGGTCCGGCTTGCAAAAACACTTGCCAGGCCACGCCTTGATTCGGAATTTCTGTTTCCAGCTCAGCTACCAAAGCCCGCTGCTGGTAATCTCTGGTACTGGTGGATATGCCGAGTTCTCCCCGCACCAGCGAACGTGCACCATCAGCAGCCAGTAACAAGCCTGCCCGAACCCGGGAACCATCGGCTAATTCGAGTAAAGTATGGCGTTTGCCAGGAGTTAATTTAGAGATTTCAGTTGGCGCAGCAAGCTCCACCTGCTGTTCCAGATGCAACCATAGCTGGCTCTGAATAAGCTTGTTTTCCACAATCCAGCCCAACTGCGACAAGCCATGTTGATGTGCGTGGAAAGTTAATTCACCACCAGCTGTGGTAGTCACCTGCATTGTCTGATAAGCACTGGCCCGGGCTGCGCTTATTGCATCCCACACCTGACAACTATCCAATATTTTGGCACTCCCGGGGGAAATGGCAAAAACCCGCAGATCACGTGGCATATCCCTATTCCAGGCTACTGGACGGCTGCGATCCAGCAATAGTACCTGACGCCCCTGCTGTGCCAACAGCGCAGCAGCAGCAGCCCCAACCAGCCCGCCACCGACAACCGCTATGTCAACTACACGTTCAGCCGACATGATCACGGTAGCCCATGGCATTCAATACCAGCCGACGCTGTAATGCAGGAATAAACTGGTGGGCCAGCAATCCCGAGGTTCTCAGCAACTTCCCGGTGATGCTGTCATTGCTGTACAAGCGGGCCAAACTATCGGTATAGCGGATGGTTTCATCTTGATCAGGCTGACGTCGCAGCTGATAAGCCTGCAACAAATCAGCCGTCCCAGGGTCGGTCTGGTTGCTCAACTGATTGGCCAAGGTTGAAGCATCGCGTAAGCCCAAATTGAAACCCTGTGCAGAAATGGGGTGAATGGTATGTGATGCATTGCCGATTAACACACTGCGGTGCGCCGTATTGGTTTCTGCCCTGACCAGCTTTAATGGGTAATTCGCACGTTTACCAACCCGCTGAAACTCACCTAAGCGATGACCAAACCGACGCTGAAGGCCATCCAGAAACTCACTGTCGCTTAACGTCAATAAACTGCCTGCCTGGTCAGTTGCCACTGTCCAGACCACACCAACCCGCTGGCCGGCTTGTGGCAATAGTGCCAATGGCCCGGTATCTGTAAACCGTTCATAAGCCATTCCATTATGTGCTTTGCTGGGCGTGGCATTACAAATAATTGCAGTCTGTTGATAGTCATGCTGAGTCGCCGGCAAATGCAATAGTTCCCGCACTCTGGAACCGGCGCCATCTGCTCCCACCAACAACCTGGTGGTCAGTTTATCCGCGCCATCCAATGCCAACTCGATACCACCATCAAACGACCGAATGGTGTTCAATCTGACCGGACTTAACCAATGAACCTGCTCACAATTTTGTGCCTGCTGCAATAATGCCTGTCCCAGACGCCAGGCTTCCATGACCCGACCAAACCACTCCAGTCCATGCTGGCGGGCCTGCAGTAATACCCGACCAAAATGCCCTCGATCCGAGACATGAATACTATTGATAGGCACGCCGTATTGCTCTAATGAAGCAGCGATACCCAATCGACTTAAGATCTGACACGATACCGGGTTCAATACCAGGGTACGATCGTCATAAGATGGGTGCTCCGGCGCGGTGGGCGTAAAAGCCTCGATCACAGCTATGCACAATCCACTGCCACGCAATGCCAGTGCCAGGCTGGCACCCACCAACCCGCCTCCCACAATAGCAATATCAACTTGTCGGGGTTGCGACTTACTCATCCACCCTGCACCAGTGCTTCAATCTCATCGATTTGCCTGGGGACCAAATCAGTCAGAATGTCCGGCTCATTTTTGGTCACCAGAATATCGTCCTCAATTCGAACACCAATTCCGCGCCATCGCTGCTCAACTGTCTGGTCATCAGCAGCTATATAAATACCTGGTTCAACCGTCATCACCATCCCCGGTTCCAGCTGACGGGACAGCCTGTCTACCCGGTAATCACCAACATCGTGAACATCCAGCCCCAGCCAATGCCCGGTTTTATGCATGAAAAAGCGCTGGTAACTGCCACTGGCCAGTACTTCAGCGTGGTTGCCTGACAAGAGCCCTATCTCCAACAAACCATCAATGATGACGGCCTGCGCCGCCGCATGCACAGCATCCCAGTTATGCTTTACGGTGGCCTTGGATATTGCTGCGGCCTGGGCCTCTAGAACAATCTCGTAAACGGCCTTTTGTTCGCTGCTGAAACGGCCACCGGCTGGAAAAGTTCGGGTTATATCAGCGGCATAATTTGCATATTCGCAGGCAGAATCGATAAGTACCAGACCATCCTGATCAAGCGGTTGGTCATTGCTGATATAGTGCAGCACACATGTATTCGCACCCGCTGCAACAATCGGCTCATAGGCTGTTTGGCAACCTGCACGGGTGTACTCGTGCAACAACTCGGCCATCAACTCACATTCATTGCCAAGCTGTTTGACTGTGCGCATCGCCCGCACATGTGCTGTGGCGGAAATTTCACCGGCACGACGCATAGCCTGTTGTTCATAGTTGCTTTTTATCAACCGCAACTCATGCAATAAATGGGTGATTGAGACCAGTTCTTCCGGCATCAAGTGTTGTTTGCGTTGATAGCGCGACCAGGCAATCACCCTTTGATCAAATTCGCCATCGCGCCCGAGCGGGAAATGGACCTGCTCCCTGCCTTCCAGCAGGCCGGGCAGAATATCATCGATATCGGTTACCGGGAACGCATCATCAAGACCATATTCTTCTACAGCGCCTTCCAGGCCGGCCCGCGGCCCATCCCATTGCTCACGTTCCAAATTGCGCTCACGGCAAAACAAAATACCCCGTGAGCGGGCATTATCGGGCAGTAATACCAAAATGGCATCCGGCTCGTTAAAACCAGTCAGGTACCAGAAATCACTGTCCTGTCGAAATGGATAATGCACATCGTTATTACGGATTTTCAGGCTCGCACCTGGAATGATGGCTGCTGCCTGATTACCAATCATGCCCATCAAATCTGCACGGCGGCGCCGACACTCTTTGTGTAATCGATTATCCATGCGCTGCTTAATGCAAAACCGGTTGTTCAGCCGGGCTTGGGGCTGGCTGATTCAACGCATCCTGGATCAACAACACGGCCACCCTTACATATTCAACAATTTCCACAAATGCCTGTTCCTGTTCCTGACTACCTTGCTCATTATCCAATCCTGCCTTGGCTATCTGGCTGAGATCGGCAATCGCCTCTCGAACCTCAGCATCATTACTGTTGGCAACATCGGTTGTCGTTGATGGTGCTTCCGGCAGCCAATCCTCATAGACACCGATACCACTGACAAAACCACCACACCAGGCAGCCAGTGATTGGGTCCTCAAGCTTAAATCAGTGCTATCCAATGGCAGGTATAGTTGATAATCCATATCATCTGATAACAAAGCACCGTGTTCCTCATGCAATGCATCGACCAGGATATTGACCTGCACGTTTGTCAGGTCCAACCAGCGTGCCAATTCATCCGCAGCTGAGTTATCAGCCATTTTCAGTTTTAGTGAATGCGCGCACAAAACCCCATGCAATTCGCTGCTATCTGGGAATTGTTCGTCACCGGTTAGTTTTAGTAAATCCTGCAGTTTCTTATGCATGTTGTTAATATCTGACACAATCTTTGGCAAATTTTGTTTTTCGAATCAGCAATCAGGTGGTATTATCCAACTTAATAGCTACGAATAACAATCAGGGATATAACCAAGGAATTGCGTATGAGTGCAACAACCATTGCAGCCAATACCATGAAGCAATTGGAAAGTTTGATCACCCGCATGGTGGATCGTAATAATAAATTAGAGAAAGAAAACAGTTCACTGATGGCCAGACAAGAAACACTGGTATCAGAACGTGCTGGCCTGCTGGCCAAGAACGAACAGGCACGGATACGGGTCGAAGCGATGATTAATCGCCTGAAATCGCTGGAACAAGCGTAAATCCCAAAGGGAGACTATTGATGCCAAAACAAAGCGAGCCCACCAGTATCCGAATACTCGATCGCGAATTTCGAATTAACTGCAGCGAGGATGAACGTGAGAGCCTGCTGGACGCGGCACGCTATTTAGACCTGCGTTTGCGCGATGCGCGTGATCACGGCCCCAATCTCAGCCTGGATAAACTCACCATTATGACTGCCCTGAATATCAGTGACAGTCTGCTGAAAGCCCAGTCAGAACTGAAGTTACGCAGCGAAAATGTGGATGATCGACTTCACAATCTTACTGATCGTCTAAGCCGGCACCTTGATGCCGGTGCTCCAGAGCGCTAGACTGGGTGTGCGTCCTCTGCGATGTACGCCAGTAACGTCACAGATGCCTTGTCCCTATACGTCGACCTCGGGACGGTAACTGAACAGCCGGTGAGCATGTTCGCCCTGGCGCGAAAAGCCTGATGGCTGCAAGTTCCAACCCACCTGAACCTTTGGTTCAAGGTCACCGATTTTGCAGCGGCATTGGTGGAGGACGCCTTTTCAACTTTCCTGTTGCTTAAATTTCTTGTCTATCATCAACAGTAAAATCACTTTAAGGCAGCAACTGATTGCGCGCAGAAGAAAGCTGTCTTCTGCGCATAGAGTTAATTCGTCTAAAAAAGCTATTGAAAATTTATTGGGTTACCTGTCGAGTTATCCACCATCAACTATCGGTGCCTACCTGGCGTTTGATCATGAACTGGATATCACTGCCGGCATGCAGCAATTACAACAATACGGCCACCGCCTGGCTATACCGGTGATTGAATCCAACCCAACAGCAACGATGAAATTTTACTGCTGGCATCCTGAAGCCAAATTACTATCCAACCGGTTTGGCATCGCTGAACCCGACTTAACGAATAATCCGAAACCACTGGCTGCAGATGAGTTTGATGTTTTGCTGATGCCGCTGGTAGGCTTCGATAATATCGGTAATCGACTGGGTATGGGTGGTGGTTATTATGATCGTTGGCTAATGTCGGTAGACCTGACCAAACCTGAACGAATCGGCATAGCTTACAACTGGCAGCAACAATCAAGTATCCCTTTCGATAAAATGGATCAACCGCTGAGCAAAGTGATCACCGATCAAGGCGTGATTGACTGTATACCTTAGGAAAATAAACCAACATGCAATATTGGCTAATGAAAACCGAACCCGAAGCTTTCAGCATTGATGATCTGGAGCGTGCCGGCACCGAACCCTGGGATGGCATTCGTAATTACCAGGCACGCAATTTTATGCGTGATGATATGACCATTGGTGACCCAGTGTTGATTTACCACTCAAATTGCAAACCACCAGGTATCGCTGGTATAGGCGAAGTTGCCAGTAAGCCCTACCCTGATCACACCCAGTTCGACAGCAACAGTAAATACTTTGATGCCAGCAGTAATCCGGATGACCCGCGCTGGCAACTGGTGAATATCAAATTTATCCGCAAATTGAAACGATTGATTTCCCTGGACGAAATCAAACAGCATTTTGAACAATTGGATGGCTTGGTTTTAATCCGGAAAGGCAGCCGGTTATCGATTATGCCGGTCGATAAGCAACACTGGGAATACCTGGCAGGTTTGGAATGAGCATGAATCAGGATCAACTTAAACGTCAGGTCGCTGAAGCTGCCCTGGAATACGTATCGCAAGATGATGTTTTAGGGGTTGGCACCGGCAGTACCGTGAATGCACTGATCGATCTTTTACACGAGCGCCGCATTCCGCTGCAAGCTTGCGTTTCCAGTTCAGAAGCAACCACAGAGCGGTTACAAGGGTATGGCTACCAGGTGGTTGAATTAAATACTGCCGGACCGTTGCAAGTGTATATCGATGGGGCGGATGAATGTGATCCGCACCGGCGCCTGATCAAAGGTGGTGGAGGCGCACTGACACGTGAAAAAATCATTGCTGCATGTAGTCGGCAATTTATCTGCATTATTGACAGCAGTAAGCGGGTTGATGTTCTGGGTAAGTTCCCATTGCCGGTAGAAGTAATACCTATGGCGCGCAGCCAGGTGGCGCGGCAACTGGTGCAACTGGGTGGCGAACCAGTCTGGCGCGATGGGTTTGTCACCGATAATGGCAATTGGATTTTGGATGTGCACAGAATGGATATAGTTGATCCAACTGGTATGGAACAACAAATCAATGCCATTACCGGCGTGGTTACCGTTGGTCTGTTTGCTCAACGCAGTGCTGATAAAGTGCTGGTCGGCAGCACCGCAGGTGTTCACACATTTTGACTAACCAAGATAGTACTTAACCGATGACATGACGACTTATGGTATTTTTGACTGCTCCGTCGAAAATATATATGCAGTGCGACAGTGCTGCGTGCCAACATTCACCTACCAAGGAGGTTCAAGGTGGCCATAACAACTTCTACAAAAGAGTATGCTAAAACAAATTCTGCCTTGCACGCCTGTACCCAGCCCAAGGTTGAATTACGACCATTGCCATTCAACTCCAATCCAAACCGGCTGCGACTTATCCGTCAGGTTGAAAAGAAATGGGTAAATGGGACTGTCTTACACTATTATTTTTTCGATGACAAAAATGATGGTTCTCAAGGCGCATGGGTAGCACCCGAACCCCAACGTGAAGCAGTACGTAATGCTTTTCAGGAGTGGAAAGATCTGGGCATAGGCCTGGAATTCAAAGAAGTATCAGAACGTGCAGAAGCAGAAATACGTATCGGCTTTGATCAAACCGATGGTTCCTGGTCTTATCTAGGTCGTGACATTATCGACCTGGTGCCCGACCCTGGTCAGCGTACTATGAATTTCGGCTGGGATTTGACCACCACTTATGGCTATGACACTGCATTGCATGAAATCGGTCACAGCCTGGGGTTTCCACACGCGCATCAAAATCCGTTTTCAGGTATCGATTGGAATGAGCAGGCGGTGCTAAATCACTTTGCAAGCTCACCCAATTTTTGGCCTGAAGAAACCACACGCTGGAATGTATTGAATAAATTAAGTGCTGCTGAAGTGGAAGGCTCTGAGTGGGACCCAAACTCGATTATGCAGTATTGGTTTCCGGCGGGGTTGATTAATGCCCCCGCTGCATACCAAAACGGACTACAGCCCGAACCAGGGTTATCAGCGCAGGATATTGAAAGCGTCAGGCAATTTTATCCTGCATTGCATTCCAACCAATACCCTGAATTAAAAATTTTTGACTCTCAACGCTTATCGATTGAGCCTGGTGAGCAAAAGAACTTTTACATTCGCCCGGACTACTCACGTGAATACACTATTCAGTCTTTCGGTTATGCCGATACAATTATTGTGCTGTTTGAGGTTATTGATGGAGAACCTCAGTTTGTGGCTGGTGATGACGATAGTGGCTTCGATCGCAATGCCTTGATCAAGGTACATCTGCATCGTGGCCGTGAATATATATTGCGCGCCCGGTTATATCACAGCCATTTGTCTGGTCAGTCTGCTGTAATGATGTATTAAAATTTGATATTCAAAATAGTCTCAGATATAGGATGCCAAGCATGGACTTTGTTTATTATTCAGATGTAATCGCATAAATATGGCGAGTCCGTTTACTCCTGAAAACCCTGACTACAGGCAACGTATCGTTAACAGTTTTGCTGCTCAGCAGGCAATGCAAACGCTGGGCGCAACCCTGCAGACAATCGAGCCGGGCAAGTTAAGCATAGCGTTGCCATACCAGTCGAAATTGACCCAACAACACGGTTTTTTGCATGCCGGCATGATCGCCACAGTGCTTGATTCAGCCTGTGGTTATGCTGCATTTACACTGATGCCTGCTGACGCCGAGGTATTATCAGTAGAATTTAAAATCAACCTGCTGGCCCCCGCCAAAGGCGACAAGTTAATTGCTGTGGGCCAGGTTATTAAATCAGGACGCAACCTGACCATTTGCCAGGGAGATGCCTATATGTTGATAGGTGAACAACAAAAACCTGTAGCACATATGGTTGGCACTATGATGTGCCTGTCTGGCCGCGAAGATCTGTATATCCGATAATTATCTTCTTGCTAAGTACCTCAGATTAAATCTGACGCGCCCTAATTACCTGACCAACCCAAGACCTATGCGAAAACGCGTGTCCCGCTGGTCAAACTCCAGCAGACTTTCACCAAAGCCACGGAATAATTGTGCATGCAGGTACAAGCCCAGTACATCATTGGTGATTCTGGTCAATGGATAAGTAAAATCCAATTGCATGGCGCCTTTGCCGGTACCCGGATTACCTCGTAAATACGCTTCCAACTGAAATCCATTGCGCCGACCATAAGTTGCCGTCAGACTGGCATTACCCCGAAAATCCTGGATGTTTTCATTGCCGCTTTTGCTGCCAAAATATGCCCATACCCTCGGCGTCAGCGATAATTGATATTCACCGGCCAAGTCAAAATGCATTCCCGGCTCCAGATAAGCAACATTCAGACTGCGCGAATCATCGCCGTCACGGCCATTGGATTCATGTAACAACCCCAGTTGCAAGTCAGCGTGCGTTGCGGCATTCAGGATTGGTGTGAGATCGTTGAACTGATAAAACAACTCAGGCAGAAAGTTGGTATCTTCAAAGGGAAAAGACTCACTGCTCAAATCCCATAACGATAGCTGGGTGTAAGCAAAATAAAAGCCCCCCAGCCATTCATGCTGCTCAGCCAGTTGGCTGTTCCTGTTGATAAATCGATATTTAAAGCTGAGTTGCAGCTTGGCATCCGTAGGATTTGCACCAGCTATAAAATAGGTCGGATGGTAGCCATAAATACTGCCTAGAAAATCATTTAAAATCAGATCTTCATCTTTACTGTCATCAACCGATACCATTTGCAGTGTCGGTTGTTCTGCAACCGGTTCTGTCGGTGATTGATACGCCAGCATGTATACCGGTGGTGCTGTAAATGATAAAACCTGCAACCTCAGTGCCCCCTCAGTAATATCACTCGGTAGCAACAATCGATACTGCGCCTGAACCACACCTGCCGGTAATCTGACTGATGCTGATGGATCAGGCAGTTTATGTAATACAAGCTGCTGCTTGCGCTCGCCATTGGTTAATTCAATACTTAATTCGTCCGGTGCCTGAGCTGATTTTGCCTGAACCAAATGCCCAGCCTGGAAATAAACGGTTACTGCTACCTGATCACCGGCCGCCACCGGCTGCTCCGGCGGGATCACAATCAGCGGTTGCGCCTGGATCATTGTACAAATCAAAGTCCCCGCAGCGACCAGCAGGCAAGCCAAATATTTACTGCCTGTCATATTCATGCCCCATTGTAATCAATGAACGATTACTTAGTACCTGCAAATACATTGACATAATCTTTGGCCAATTCTTTCCAGTCCAGCTGCTGTGCATATTTTCGCCCGGCATTGGACAGTTTGTCATACAGTCTTGGCTGCTCAAACAAGCTGGCAATATGATCGGTAAGCAGATCCCAGTCATCATCAATAAATGCTTCCAGACCGGGGCGGGCTGGAATACCTTCAATACCCTTGCTGGTACTCACCACCGGTATTCCACAGGCAAAATAATCAATAATTTTCATCCGGGTGCCGCCACCATCAAGCAATGGCACAACCGCCACATCAGCAGCTTTCAGGTATTCAGCCACAACCTCCACACTGCCGCTGAACCGGATATCTTGATGCATGGATTGCTTGGGAGCTCGCTTCCCGACAGCCAGCACTTTCGGCTTCCACCCACGGGCATGCAGACGCGGCAAGATTTCTGTTGCCATCACCTTGATAGCGGTTAAATTAGGCGGATACTCGTAAGTCCCGTGATAAACCAATACCTTATCATCAGGCTGCCAGCCATATTCTCTGCGTACATCAACTGCCTGTGCCTGATCAAACGTTGCAAGATCAACACCATGTGGGATCAGATGTAACAACTTGCGCTGCACACCATCTGCTTCAAGTTTTTCACGGTCATTGTCAGAGACACAAATAACCGCATCGGATAAATTACAAAAATCGATTTCTATTTGCTTCAGGCGCTGGTACTGATCATCAGTAAGGCTCTTTTCCTGACTTTTCAAACGCTCATATTCGACGTTGTGCTGCACCAGCACCACCCGACCGCCACGCACCCGCTGGACAAATCTGCAGGGCCTGACATAAGCGGGAAACTCCGCCTGATAGATATTGGCTTTGATTTTTTTGGCCACATGCAAAGTACGCCACAAAAAACTGTTATCACTGAGAGGCAAATACAAAAAAGCATTGCTGCGAGGTACCGCACGGGCATAATGCAACAACATACTGAATCGTTCAGGCAAGCTGATAAATTTCAGCCAGAACGGCAGTTTCTTTTCTATCCGCTGGCCTTCCCGGTATAACCAATAGCGATTCCGCTCACTGGTCACAATTGCAACATCTCGCCCGGTCAGCGATAAAGCTTTGGCGGTTTCCACAATCTTTACCGCACCACCATGGTCGGTTGGATATAAATCAGCACGGGTGACAATGACAACATTTTCAGGCTGCTCTGTTTTAACTTGCCGGGAGAGCAGCCTGGCCAGTTTGATTTCAACCACGCCGATCAGATGTTTAGGCAGCTGACGCAATGGAAACGGGTACGGTATGCGCGCCCTGATCTGTTGATACAATGCACCGAGCCTGGGACGCCCCAAACCAGCAGTTGCATTAAAATTATTGTATGAACCAACCTCGGCTTCAACCGCCGGTGGTGGTGACCTTTCAGTCTCAACAGGCTTGTCACCAGCCACACCCAGTCCCCCACCGCCTTCGGTGATCACGTCAGCCTGCTCCAGATGCCCTATCCGCAGTGGGTTGCCAAGGTAATCGAGTAGTTCCTGAATACTATCAGCCGGTTCAAACTGCTCGCTGACCAAACGCAATGCATTGGCAGAGCGTACCAGATAAGCTTGTGGGTCACCCACAATTTCATCCAACACTTCCGGCAATTCTTCCGGCTGTGAAATCAACCAGCCGGCCTGGTACTCATCCACGTAACCAGCCAGATTAATAAAGTCATTACAGATTATCGGCATACCATGACGCAAAAATTCCATCGCCCGAAATGACTGACTGAAATAGCGCTCAACATTAAATTCAGCCAATTCAATGCCGACATGCCCACGTTGCTCAAGGAACCGGGTGTAATCAGCGTAGCTATGCAAGGCCATGCTGTGCACCGGCTGGGTTAATTGCAGCCCGGTCAGTGCATCCTCGCCGACATCCTGAATTTTCGGATAATCACCTCCGAACATCATCAGGTGGGCTGAGCTGCCTGCGATGGAATTATGCCGGACTAACCACTGCCTTAATTCATCAATGTAAGTTTGTTGAATCCGCCACGGCCATTCGACTCCGCCACCGACCAGCAAGCAATGATCCACCGGTAATTCTTTTGCTTGCTTAACTGCAGGTTCAGCAGCGATCGGCACCACACCTATCGGTATCCGCTTGCGCACATCCAGGCCAGCCTGAATAAGATACGGTATCAGCAAATCCGCCTGGCGCTGGTTCCCAACCAGAAAAAAATCCACCTTGGTCAGGCAATCCAGTAATTTTTGTAAAGACAAATCCCTGGAATCTGCTGGTTCATACAATGCTTCCAGCGGCCGGGGCGCGATAAAGTCCAGCACCAGTGGAATATCAAGATCAACCGGCAAATCTGCTATCAGCATCCAATAGCCAAGAATAATAACGTCAGGCTGGGCTTGCTCAATGTACCGGGCAAGCTCATCGGTATTGCGATACATGGCACGGATATCAGGTACCGGCGACTTGTCATAGGGTTGCCGAAACACTTGCGTCAGCTGATGGCCATGTGCCAATAAAGCCTGCACCAGATGTGCTGCACGCACCATATTGCCACGCGCAGCCAATTCAGCCTCCAACGGGGGCTCGAGGGTTATCAATAATATTTTCATTACAACAGCAGCAGTGTCCCCAGACCCAGAAATGCCAGAAAGCCAATCACGTCAGTAACCGTAGTCAACACCACCCCACCGGCAAGTGCCGGATCAATTGATAAGCGTTTAAGCACCATTGGCACCACTACACCGGCAAATGCGCCACAAATTAAATTAATTGCGATTGCGCAGCCGATCACCAGTCCTAACGACCAATCGTCAAACCACAACACCGCGACCAATCCAACCACCATTGACCAGATCAAACCGTTCAACAAGGCTACGGCCAATTCCTTCCGCAACATATAAACCGAATTGGCTGAACCAATTTGCCCCAATGCCATCCCGCGGATCATCAATGTCAGTGTTTGTGTTCCGGCAATGCCTCCCATGCTGGCAACCACCGGCATCAGAATCGCCAATGCCACCACTTTATCCAGCGTCGCTTCAAAATTACCAATCACCCAGGCCGCCAGAAAAGCAGTCAGCAGGTTAACTCCCAGCCAGATGGTGCGCCGCAATGTGGTTTTGATCACCGGTGCAAACATATCCTCTTCTTCATCCAAACCAGCCACCGCCAACACCAAATGCTCAGCCTCATCTCGAATAACATCGACCACGTCATCAATGGTAATCCGTCCCAGCAGGTTGTTCTCCGCATCCACTACCGGCGCTGAAATTAAATCAAAGTGGGTAAATTCACGGGCTACCGCATTCGCTGATAGAGTCACCGGAATTGCTTGTATATCCAGGTTAATGGTGTCTGCTACCGATTGCTCTGGATCTTTGGTCAACAGATCAACCAGGCTGAGTGTGCCGAGGTATTTTCCGTTGCGGTTAACCACAAACAATTGATCCAACATTTCCGGTAGTTCACCGCGCGCACGTAGATACCGCTGTACTACATCAAGGCTGACATCCTGGCGAACCGTGACCAAATCCGGGTTCATCAAACCACCGGCGGAATCCTCATCGTACTGCAGCACCTGCACCAGGCGATCACGGTTCTGGCGATCCATGGATGACAGAACTTCGCGTACCACTGCATCCGGCACATCTTCCAGAATATCGGCAACATCATCGATATCCAGGCTGCCAATCGCAGTGACCAGTTCGGTCTCATCCATATCCCGGATAAGTTGCACCCGAACTTCATCATTAACTTCAACCAGCACTTCACCATCATGCTCAGGATCGACCAGTTCCCATACAGCCAAACGTTTGACCGGTGGCAATGACTCCAGCAGCTCAGCAATTTCTGCGCCTGATAATGTAGCGATCATGCGCCGAACACGTGCTAACGTGCCTGTATCCAACGCTTCTGTTATGCGATGTATCTGTCGAGCGTGATGTTCTTCGAAGACGACTTCAGTCATGACCGGACTCCGGTTCCTGCTGATGGGCATTATGCAATAGGCTGACTGCCAACAGCCAGCCAAAAGCTTTTAAATTATAGGCAAGCCGGATCAGGCGACCCGCAACCGGCCCCAGTGTCTGCATGCCAGCGCAAAACCACCAAATAACAAACTGCAATAAAATAAATCACCCAACAGGTTATTGCCGTAAAACGGCAATCCAGCGACATAGCAGGTGATTAATCCCGACCAAGTCTGTGGATATAGCTGGCCGCTGGCCCATACGCCAAAATTTGATACCAGAAAAAACAAACTGGATGCCAGCACACTACAGGCAGCAACCCGCACCACTGTTTTGCGCCTATGTAATACCGCATCACCCAGCAACACCACCAGGGCAAACGCACCGTAGGTCCAGAAAGCATCCTGGTAGGTCCAGGCGAAACCATCAAAATACGCGCCATAAACCAGATTATTAAGCAGTAAATCACTTAACCAAAGTGCCGCCAATGTCACGATCAACGCCAGTTTACGGTCACCTAGATAAGCACCACCAAACAGCGCCATTGCACCTACCGGGGTCACATTCCAGGGATGTGGCAATAGTCGGCTTAATGCGGCCACTATAATCACTAATACAATCCAGGGAACCAGCGTTTGGTTAATCTTCAGTGTGGAATCCTTATTCAATTCAGATGACATGACAATATTCGACCTGTTGGTTGGCACAATTATAAAGTGTGTGTGGCAATAAACTAGTACTCTATCCATCTAATAATAACGGATTCAGCGTTGCTGTGCTGTTTCGCCAGCAGGCACAGCTCGCAGACAATGGCCAGCCATTATCAAGTGCTGTAACAACGTGGCGGAGCAGCACAGCAGCGCCCTTGGGGTGGATTTGTCAGCACCCGTTGACTGCGTTGCGATTGTTGGCAAGGGCTGACCATTACCGGCCAATCGCGCCTAGCCACGAGCACTGACAAACCCACTGAACCCGTGATTATTAGATGGATAGAGTACTGCCTGGATAGCGTATTCAGCGCTGCAATGCATGCAGAATTAATCTGTTAATAAATGCAATAGCAACACTATAGCAGCTCGTTACCTGGTTGTTCATCAAACGCCTGCAGATTACTGATACCAACACCAATCAGGCGTATTGCCGGGAACCCGCTGCTGTCACACCAGTTTTGAAACAATTGTTTAGCCTGGGTGTAAATTTCATCGGTACTGTTAATACCATGCTGCAAGGTCTTCGAACGGGAAATGGTGACAAAATTGCGATCTCGCAGCTTAACCGTCACCGTTCGCCCCAATAATGCTTTGGCGGTGGCCCGTTGAGCCACCTCGGCCGCGTGCAAATGCAGCGTTTCCAGCAATGGCTCCTGGGCATCAATATCCTGGCTGAAGGTGGTTTCGCGGCTGATCGATTTATCCGCCCGTTCCGACTTGACCTGCCGGTGGTCTATTCCTTGCGAAAGTCGGTGATAATGGCGCCAACGCTTGCCCAGCAGGGTTTCCAGTCGTTCCGGTTCGGTTTTACGCAATTGCCCGATGGTTAAAATACCAGCCTGTTGTATTCGCGGCAGTGTTTGCCGGCCAATTCCCCATAACCGGCCTACCGGCAATGGGTCCAAAAACAAATGCACCTTGTCAGAAGCAATATAGGTACGCCCGCGTGGTTTGCGGTAATCAGAACCCAGCTTGGCCAGCAATTTGTTATGCGCCATCCCCACCGATGCCGTCAAACCGGTGTTGGCGTATATTGCCTGTTGCAGGCTGCGGCCGGCGGCACGCAATTCGTCGGCGCGAGCATGCTTACCCGGCAGACAATCAGACATTTCAAGGAAGGCCTCATCCATGGACAGGCCTTCTACCAGCGGCGTAAAACGATAAAAAATACCAAATATTTCACGCGAGATTTCTTTATAGCGCCCCATCCGTGGCCGGACAAAACTGGCATGTCGGCACAATGCCCGGGCTCGTGTCATCGGCATCGCCGAATGCACGCCATACCTGCGGGCCTCGTAACTGGCGGTTGAGACCACCCCGCGATGCCCCAGACCACCGACAATCACCGGCCGGCCTTTCAGTCTGGGATTGTCCAATTGCTCAATGGCCGCATAAAAAGCATCCATATCCACATGAATGACCGTGCGCTGAAGACTCTCTTCGGGCTTTGTTTGTGAGTTTTTACCACCCATAGTTTGGCACTGTAACGGCTTTTTATGGCTTTAACACCTACTAGCTTATACCGGTCAGTCAAGCTTGCGACAGGCTGCATGTTTCACTGGTCAGACAACCATGTTCAGCATCACTTCAAACCGGATTACGTTACAATTTGGCTTCTTGAACATTAACTGTAAACAATGAGCAACTCCTTTCAACAATTGTTTCCCAGCACCAACGAGCTATGCTATTTGAATCACGCCGCAATGGCGCCCTGGCCCACCCTGGTGAGTGAAGCAGTGCAGTCGTTTGCAGAAGAAAATGCGCGCATCGGTGCGCGTGATTACGATACCTGGATGCAGCGGGAAAATGACTGCCGGGAAAGGTTCGCCCGGTTATTGAACGCTCAGGCAGATGATATAGCATTATTGAAAAATACCACTGAAGGTTTATCGGTGGTGGCGCAGGGCCTGCCCTGGAAGGCCGGTGACAACATCGTGATTCCCGATTGTGAGTTCCCATCCAACCGATTGCCCTGGGTACAATTGGAATCGCTCGGTGTTGCAGTACGCAGTGTGGCTATTCATGTTAATGATCCGGAACAGGCACTGCAGGCAGCCTGCGATGAAAACACCCGATTACTGGCTGTCAGTGCCGTGCAATATGCAGATGGCTTACGCCTGCATTTGGACAAACTCGGCCGTTTCTGCCAAGCCAACCAGGTTTTGTTTTGTGTTGATGCCATTCAACAGGTCGGCATGCTGCCGCTGGATGTACAGGCCTGTCATATCGACTTCCTCAGCGCGGATGCACACAAATGGATGCTGGGACCGGAAGGTCTGGCGGTGTTTTATACCCACCCGGATGTGCGCGAACAACTGACATTAACCCAATCCGGCTGGCGCCAGATGGACAATCCGTTCCAGTTTCACCGTAATTCCTGGGAACCGTCCAAAACCGGACGCCGGTTTGAAGCAGGCAGCCCTAATATGTTGGGTATTGTGGCCACGCATGCAGCTTTGGGGATGTTGCTGGAGATTGGCATGGATACCGTTGCACAACGGGCCATGGCCAATGGCGATTATCTGCGTAATCAACTATCACAACGAGACAATATTGAGCTATTGGGCAACACCGCACCGGAACGGTGCAGTGCTATCGTTAATTTTCGGCCTTTGGGGGTATTACCCGCTGCGTTATATCGGGATTTACGTAAAGTCGACGTGATTACTGCTTTGCGGGGAGAAGGTTTACGACTGTCTCCGCATTTTTATCAGAGCACTGCGTTGCTCGATACAGCACTCCAGCATATCGATGAAATTCTGGCCAGCCAGACTGAATGACGTGCCCAGTGTCAACCTGCACAAATATGCCGATACTTTAATCGATCGACTTCCTCAGTTCAGTCTGTTCTACAAAGAAAGAGACACTCGAATCTCTTTCAAGCATATTCAATGAAACGGCTGCGTAGCCGGATTATTACAGGAATACCCGTCCGGAACCTCCAGCTGCTTGGCAAACTTGGCTTTGCTCAGCAAGTAACTCATCACCATGAAATCGGGCCGGAAGGTTAAGCGGTTTTTGCTGACATCAACAAATCCACAGGGCCGGGCATGCGCATGGCAATCCTGACAGCTGTAATTGTAAGGCTGATTGGTAAACGGATTGACCAGCTGGGTATACGATTCCAGTGCAGAATTAATCAGCCGCCCCTCATTGGGCTGTGGACAGGTGACAGGCTCCCATTGCTGTGGTTTGGAGAAGTTTCCGGTTTCACGCATTTTGCATTCTGCACGTGCGTGCTGGACATTGATCATCTGGTAATAGCGTAATACAGAATTGCTGTAACGCTGCTGAAATTCCCGGTTTATGGCACGTACTGCATCAGGAATTGGAGTTGCCCTGGAAATGTTGTTGGGTTGCCGCCGCTGCAATGGCGGCAGATTATCTTTTGCTGTGATCACCGGTGGCAGGTTACCGGCAAAACCACGGTTGCCGTAAGGTGGCCATATGTCCTGTTGCACCAGGTTGCTGGTGCCTGGGTTAAATGAAGGTTGAATATGCACAGGAGTCTGCGGGTCGAGAATGGCTAGGTTATCGACCTGCTCAAATGTGGTTGCCACATGGCTTAGCTTTGTGATCCTGTGGATATGCAATGCCACCAGCGCCACCCCGGCGGTTGCCCGTACACAACTGGTTCTATCAGGGTTCAACACAAACCCCGGTCGGGTGTAGTAACGGACTGGATCATCGAATTCTGGATCCAGCACCCGCCAGGCCGCTTTGGTTTCCAACATACCGGGTTGTTTACCGTGATCTACCGGTATCCCAACAAAGGCCCCTTGAGGGGCTTTGGACTGCTGCGCAAATTGGGCCTGCTCACTCACTGCAACCGCTTTCAGTTGGGTTTGGGCATT
The DNA here is from genome assembly GCA_021772985.1 of Gammaproteobacteria bacterium. Classification (GTDB taxonomy): domain Bacteria; phylum Pseudomonadota; class Gammaproteobacteria; order Xanthomonadales; family Wenzhouxiangellaceae; genus JAJFKX01. The sequence continues at coordinate 92,048 of JAJFKX010000049.1, read as the reverse complement.
GTAATACTCGTGTTCCCTGACGTATTCAAAATAGGTCCGGTTAAGGGTTACCTGATAGCGTACGTAACGCCCATATTGATCAATTAATGGTGCTACCGGCCCATCCTTGATGGTGATATTTGGCTGGTTGATGTCATACAACACAATATCGCGGGCAACATCAAAGCCCTCACACAGTTTTTCTGTCTGCGCGACTGTCATACCTGCCGGCAGGTACGGAATATTGTCCCAATCGGGGTAGTCATCCCATTGCTCAGGCAACAAGAACACTTCCTGAGCCTGTGGCAGTGTTTCCCAAACCAGTGGCGAACGGCTACCCGGCACACCGACCCGTGGATCAGCCAAACCGCGTGCACCAGGGGTGTTGGCCCAGCTAAGCGCAACAAACGATTCCCACATATAGCGCAGGTAAAACTCATCAGATTTATTAACAAAAAAACCTTCAGCATCCTGATCGAAATTAACTACCGGCAGCACATATGCCGGCCTGGATTGGTTATCCTGTGCATTGACTGCTGCTATCGTTCCCATCAGCAGCTGCAGGCAAATCAGAGTTTTTATCCAGGTTTTCATACCACCCTCCTGTTGGTGATTATTGCTGATCCAGAATCCAGGCTGTAATGCCAATACAAACTGCGCAGAGCAACAGCCCGGTTACCATTTGAATCCAATATTTCTGTCCGCGCATTCCAAGCAAAGATATCAGCATGGTGATAATTAACGCAAACGGCAGCGAATACATGCCAAACACCAGCGCAATCAGGGGTATCCAGTTAGTTCCAAAAAAAAATAAAGTAGCAAACCCCGCTGTAGCAATCAGGCATGGGATTATTGACCCAAATAGCAGCGCTCGCCAGTAGCTGTTTTGCATCGGTGACCATCGTTCATATAGCTGAACACAGATGTATTATGCCTGTATCCAAATATTATCTACATTCTGCGCTTCGGCCTGGAGCGGTTCCAGGCCACATTGGAACCAATATAGGCGCTGACAAACTGAGGGATCGACACCATTAGCAGAAAACCCAATGTCAGCCACCAGAATTCCATTGCATCTTCAACAAAGATTACCGACCCGAATTGGCCCAAAGCCATACACACCACCCAACGCCAGGGGCTTTCGGGAAAACTGTAACCGAGCATGTAGGCCAGAAAAGTCATTACCGGAGTGCCGATGAAGTAATACAGGTTTGAATCCCAGGCAATCTCTCCCCCGGTTATGATGATCAGACTGAGACAAACCAACAACCCTAACAGTGCCGCTGCTGCCGCTGCGAACCAGCCATTTTTTGAGTTTTGCATTTTTATTCTCTATTTGCTCTGTGCCGGACAACTCAATCCGGTACATCTCCCACACAAACCACTGCTGTTGCAGATCAACTCTATAATTCATCTGTAACAACCATTCAAGTTGACGTTGGGAAGCAGACTATTGATAGTTTCTACTGAAAACTTACCTGCCAACTTACTGATATTACAGCTAAAACCAAACTATTAATTAATTCTTGTTGTTATTTAACTGTACAGTTTTATGCTGATATTGTTGAATATTATCTATCGTTTTAGGTAAAAGCTTGTAGGAAAATCTACATGGTTTCTGTACGAGTATCCCTATTCAGCAAACCTGCCAAGTGTGATTCAATCACTTTACGTGCATGCACACCATCGGCGCTCTCCGAAAAACGGATACCAATGCCCGCTCTACGGTTACCTTGTGCGCCTGGCGGCGTTATCCATACAACCTTTCCAGGAATCGGAAGTCGTTCATCAATATCTTCCAGGGTAGCGAGCACAAACACATCATCACCCAGATCAAATTCTTTAGTGGTCGCCACAAACAAACCACCGCCATGCACAAATGACATATAAGCGCGGTAGAGTGAGTCCTTATCCCGTAGGGTTGTGTTGAGAATACCTTGTTGAGCCATGTTTAGGTTCGTCCTGCTTGAGCTGCCACAGATTGCCATTGTAGCAACCATTCCTGAAATTGAAGATCATGTCGCAAGCCACTGCCGGAGCGCCGCCAGCCACGCAATGCAGACATATATAAATCCTGTTGCTTGCGGGCGCTGATTTTCAGCAATATCGGCCATCGGGTGCGACCGGTGATACCTTGATGCAACCAGAATAATATCCATTGCCAGTAATCGCCAGGCGCATATTCCTGCCAGTCGCTGGTAATCGCCGAGATGCTCTGCCCGCCGGCCACCAATCCATCCAGTTGGCTATAAATGTTACGCACACACTGCAATTTATCACTGCCCAGCAGTTCTGCCGCCAGCAAAGGTGCTTCACCCGCCAATTGTAACGCCAGCTGTATATCATCGATTGAATAATCATCGATAGTTTGCAGGTATTGCACTGCAGAATCACTATCCGGCAATGGCACATGCAATAACTGACAACGGCTGCGGATGGTAGCCGGTAACCGTCCCGGTTGTGCTGAGCACAGGATTAACACGGTTTTATCGCCCGGTTCTTCCAGGGTTTTCAATAGCGCATTGGCTGCATTGGTGTTCATCCGCTCAGCGTCTTTAATCAATGCCACCCGATAACCAGACATCCCCGCAGTCAGATTCAGGCTGTGAATAAGTTCCCGCACCTGGTCGACTTTGATCTGTTGGCTGTCCTCTTCATTTTGCAGCAATGCCAGATCCGGGTGACCGCCTCCGGCCAACATCCGACAAGCCTTGCACTGACCGCAGGCATTTTCAGTCTGATCATGCTGCTGGCACAGCAGTTTCTGTGCGATCCGTACAGCTAAAGATAACTTGCCGATACCGGCAGCGCCTGTCAGCAGCAATGCATGTGGCATACCAGCAACCGCCTGCGCACCTAAATACTGCTGGTAAAATTGCTCCCAGCTACCGGCCAGCCAGCTATATTTAACATTAACTAAGTCTTTAATCACTTTGATTTAAATAATTTTTCTATATGTTCGATTGCTGAGCTGGCCACTTTCTTTTCAGTTTGCTCAGCATTGATAATTTTTATCCTGCCTGGAGCTTCCGCCGCACGCTGCAGATAAGCGTCACGCACCCGCTGAAAAAACGCCGCTTGCTCGCTTTCAATCCGGTCCGGTTGATCAGCATGCTTACGCGCCATGCCGGTAGCCGCCGGCAAGTCCAGCAGCAGGGTCAGATCAGGCTGCAGGTCCGGGTGCACCACTGCCTCCAGCTGCGCCACCATGGCTGAACCAAGTTTGCGACCACCACCCTGGTAGGCAAAACTGGCATCGGTAAAACGATCACACAATACAACCCTCCCGGCTGCCAGAGCCGGCCGGATAGTTTCCGCTAAATTCTGTGCCCGTGCTGCAAACATCAACAACAACTCCGCCTGTGGCGTAACCGGCAGCTCCTGTTGATGCAATAGTATATTGCGCACCTGTTCAGCCAACCGGGTACCGCCAGGTTCGCGGGTGGTAATAAACTTTATTTGTCGCTGTATGAGCCAACTGGTGATATGTAGCAACAAAGTGGTTTTGCCGGCACCTTCTCCGCCCTCCAGGGTGATAAATGTTCCTGTTGTCATCAGCTATGGCCTGTTGCTCGACCGCAATTTTTCAAGATAACGCTGCACCGCTCGATTATGCTCCACCAAAGTATCAGAAAACACATGTCCACCATCACCACTGGCAACAAAATACAAGGCACTGCCTGACGCAGGGTTGGCTGCTGCCTGAATAGCAGCCGCACCTGCCAGTGCAATCGGAGTCGGCGGCAAGCCTGCTCTGGTGTAGGTGTTATAAGCGGTATCGGTTTCCAGATCACGACGCCGAATATTACCGTCATATTGCTCCCCAATTCCATAAATCACGGTTGGATCGGTTTGCAGCAACATGCCAAGTTGCAAGCGTCTGGCAAAAACGCCCGCTATTTGCTCACGCTCAGCAGCCCAGCCGGTCTCTTTTTCTATGATAGAAGCCAATATCAGCAATTGATACGGGTGTTCCAACGGCGTTTTCGCAACATCCACCTCCGTCCATGCAGATTCAACAATGCGTAGTAAAGCCTGGTGGGCACGGCGCAGCAAAGCCAAATCACTTTCGCCCCGTTGGAAACTATAAGTTTCCGGCAAAAACATCCCCTCCAGAATCACATATTCAGGCAGTTCCTGGTCAAGCTGCCGTGCGCCATTCAATAACCAGCTGGAGGTATCCGGTGTACTGACCTCGGCCAGTATTTGTGCTGCTGTCAAACCCTGACTGTCTGGCTGCAATAAAGGTTCTGCTGCTAACTTAGCCAGTAAATCTCTGCTGGTCCAGCCTTCAATGATGGTGAATTGATGCTGGATCACTTGACCACGCTGCAACTGCTCTAACCAGCTCAATGGCGTGGTAGCTGCAATGATCCGGTATTCACCAGCCTTAAGCACCGGTTGCTGTAGCTTACCCAACACACGCCAATGCCAGCTGCGCCCGGTATAACCTGCCGCATGTAACTGCTCAACCATGGCCGGATAACTGGTTCCAGCTGTCAGAATAAATGTCTGGTCAGGTTCCGGACCAAGCTGTAATGGACTCTCCAGAAATGCCTGATAGTCATGCCAGGCCCAAACTGCCAATAACGCAACGATCAACAGTCCGGCAATCAAAATACTAAACAACCAACGCATACTTAAGCTTAACTCAATCCAAGTGCAATAACTGCCTGTTGTAACCCAATCACTTCGGCATGCGAATAAGCCTGCCCGGCATGCTGTTCAATGGCGCGGACACCCCGCACCGAATTGCAAACCGCCAATGCCCGGGCCTGGGTAACATCCTGTTCCAGGATAGCCTGTTCATTGATTAACTGGTGATCAAGCAACCACTGGCGCATCACGCCGGCAACGCCGGAATCGTGCAGACAAGGCGTTATCCATATTGACCCGTCATATACCAGCAGATTGCTGCTGATCGCTTCAATAACATTGCCATCAGTGTCTTTTAATAACAACTCATCAACACCCTGAAGATCTGCTTCACGGGCCGCGAGAACCTGTTCAAGGCGGTTTAAATGTTTCAGACCCGCCGTCAGTGGTTGCCGGCTGAGCCGCAGCTGGCCCCAGTTTGTAATTAGACTTGTTGCCGAAACACTTGGCATGGGCCGATAAACCAAAATGCTGTCAGCGGCATTCACACCGGGCGCTGGGCCATAAGCAGCCAGATTTGGGTTTTCGCTATGGCTGTGCCTGCGGACCAGGTTAATTCGAATGATTCCATCAGGCTTCGGTAATAATTGCAGACACTGATGATGTAGCTCACTGCTCGCAGGCGGCTCAATCTGCAATTGTCGACATGCCTTTTCAAGGCGTTGCATATGCCATTTCCATAATGCCGCCCGCTGCTGCCGGAAAGTAACGGTTTCAAATACCCCGTCACCGAACGCCAAACCCCTATTCCAAACGGGCTGATCAACCGGCTTGCCATTCATCAATAGCATTACGCGAGGTTCCCTGACTGACCGATAACTGTTAATGCCTGTAGTATTCCAGCCGCCTTGTGTTCGGTTTCGGATAGTTCATCAGCAGCTACGGAATCAGCCACAATTCCACAACCGGTACGCCAATGCAGACTGCCGTTTTGCCATAACATACTGCGAATCAGAATATTCAAATCCAAACGACCATGGCGGCTTAGATAACCCATTGCACCGGTATACAAACCACGTCCCGTGTTTTCCAGTTCGGCGATTATTTCCATGCACCGTACTTTGGGGCAACCGGTTATGGTGCCACCAGGGAAAATCGCAGCAATTGCCTGTCCCGGATTGATTTCCGGACGCAGCTTTCCACGCACATTAGAAACAATATGGTGTACAGATGAGTAACTTTCCTGAACCATCAATTCGTCTACTTCAATACTGCCAGGCACACATACTCTGCCCAGGTCATTACGTTCCAAGTCTATCAGCATGATATGTTCCGCACGCTCTTTGGGATGGTTCAGCAATTCCCTGGATAGGCGTAAATCATCAGCCGCATTTCGCCCTCGCGGCCGGGTACCGGCAATCGGCCGGGTTTGCACCCAGCTGTTATCAATTTCCAACAGCCGTTCCGGCGATGAACTCAGCAACACACTGTCATTGAATCTGGCCATACCTGCAAAAGGTGCCGCATTGGCCTGCCGCAAGGCTCGGTATATTTCCACCCCAAAGGCTTGATCATGCACCTCTTTTTGATCAGGCACAGCATGCCAGCCACGTGATAAATTGACCTGGAAAACGTCGCCGGCCCGAATATATTCCTGAATACGTCGCACACCATTACAAAAGTCCTCTCCAGAATCTGCCTGAATCTGCCATTCAGGTGAAACAATTGAAGCAGAATGGAACGCCGGGGTTTGCTCAACCCGGGTGCGTAGCTCATTCAATCGGGATCGGCTTTCAGCAATCAAACACCGGCTTTTTTGCTGGTGGTCAATAATGATAGCTGCATCACATCGCCAGGCCATTGCTACCGGCTGAGCCTGTGCCGGCGCACCAAGCTCCAGGCTGGGCTCTACTTGCGCTGCCAATTCATAACCGAGTAACAAAAACCAGCCACCAATAAATGGTAATCCACTGCTATCTGATTGCTGCTCATTTAAATAAGCACTATCCAGTTGTTTCAGAAAAGGTTTTTGATCAGCCGCCTGCAACTGCTCTAATGACAGACTGATCGGTGTTTCATCAGTCCCGGCAAACAGCATTGAATAACGGTGCTGACCATGGGTATCAACCGCTGTTTCCAGCAAAAACGGGAATTGCTCAGGGTGTTGCTGATGAATCTCGATCAGACCTGCAGAGGTCTGTAGCTCACAGCTGAACCAGTTGTCATCACTGCGGTGATTATCGCGGCAGCGCCTGATCGAGCTAGTCCGCATTGTGTAGTACTCCTTCAATCTGATAATGCCGAGATCAGCGTTCCCGTGATGTTTTGCAGTAAGGCGCAGCGCGAAGCGAATGGCATGCCCTTTTCGAGCGTTGTAAAGCAGCTGTGGAACATCACGGAAGCACCCACCGGGTTAGTTTATCAGTGCCCGTGGACTGTGTTGCGCCTGTTGCAAGGGACATGCCATTTACGGCGAGGCGCGCCTTACCACAGACACTGATAAACCAACTGAACCCGACATCAATCACATTGAAGGAGTACTAGTACCGGGTTCCGGGAAGTTAATCCAGCTTTTTGAATAGTAATGTGCCGTTGGTGCCACCAAACCCGAACGAATTGGACATGGCAATATTAATCTCCCGCTGTTGTGCGGTATTGGCCACATAGTCCAAATCACAACCCTCGCTGGGTTTGTCCAAATTGATGGTAGGCATGGCAATATTGTCACGCATGCCCAGCACGGTGAAAACCGCCTCAATACCACCGGCCGCACCCAGCAGGTGCCCTGTCATGGACTTACTGGAACTGACCGCAAGCTTATATGCGTGCTCTCCAAAGCAGGTTTTTACCGCATCACTTTCAGCCTGGTCACCCAGCGGGGTGGAAGTACCGTGCGCATTGATGTAATCAACTTCTTCAGCGTTGGCACCTGCATCACGCAACGCATTGCGCATACTGCGTGCAGCACCTTCACCACCTTCCGGCGGCTGGGTAATATGGTGTGCATCACTGCTCATACCAAAACCCACCAGTTCCGCATAAATATCAGCACCTCGCCGACGTGCGAATTCCAACTCTTCCAGCACCATCACCCCTGCACCGTTGCCGAGCACAAAGCCCGCCCGATCCTGATCCCAAGGTCGGCTGGCAGCCTGGGGATCAGCATTAAATGCTGAACACAACGCCTTGGCCGAAGCAAACCCACCCATCGCAGTTGGTGTGGTCGCGTATTCTGCTCCACCGGCCACCATTACATCCGCATCGCCATAAGCAATCATCCGTGCAGCCTGACCAATATTGTGATTGGCGGTGGTACACGCCGAAACAATGCTGAAGGTAGGACCTTTCAGGTTGTATTTGATCGATACCAGACCAGCAATCATATTGACAATGGTCGCCGGCACAAAGAATGGTGATACCCGCCGCGCAGTGCCTTGCAAATAAGCTTTATGGGTATCTTCGATTGTTTTTAGACCACCGATACCTGCCCCAATCAAAGCCCCTACCCGTTCAGTGTCATGCTGACTGAAATCAATCCCAGAGTCGGTAATCGCCTGAATACTGGCCGCCATTCCATAGTGGATGAAGGTGTCGTATTTACGCACGTCCTTCGGCCCAAGCCATTGGAGTGGGTCAAAATCCTTGATTTCGCCTGCAATCTGGCTGATCAGGGCATCATCAGTGAATTCGGTCAGCGAAGTTATGCCGCTGCGGCCGTTCACAATATTGTCCCAGGCAACTTCAACTTCGTTACCGACCGGGGAAATAATTCCCAGACCGGTAACCGCTATCCGACGTGCATTACGCATAATGGCTGGTATCTGAAAGTCAGCTGCGCTTAGGCAGCGTTATTTTTGACGTAATCAATCGCTTGCTGAACATTGGTGATTTTTTCAGCTTCCTCATCCGGAATTTCGCATTCAAATTCCTCTTCAAGCGCCATTACCAGTTCAACGGTGTCCAGAGAATCCGCACCCAGATCATCAACAAAAGATGCACTCAGCGTTACTTCATCTTCCTTAACGCCCAGTTGTTCAATAACAATCTTTGTTACGCGTTCTTCAATGTTGCTCATAAGTTTTGCTTCCTATTTCAGTTGCAATGGTTAAATGATCAGCAGCATATTGTAGTGAACTGCTGTGGTTACTGCCAGACGTACAACCTGTTATCAACTATTCAGCTGCTGACTATTGGTTATAAGTACGTCTAGCTCATGTACATTCCGCCGTTAACGTGCAATGTGCTACCGGTAATGTAACCGGCGCCCTCAGAGCACAAAAAGTCGACAGCAGCGGCAATATCATCCGGCTGCCCCAGGCGATTGACGGGGATGTCCTTCAACAAACTGCTACGCTGCGCTTCATCCAGTGCATCGGTCATATCCGTTTCAATAAAACCAGGTGCGATCACATTAACCGTGATACCGCGGCTGCCAATCTCACGGGCAATGGATTTGGAAAAAGCTGTTATGCCTGCTTTGGCAGCAGCATAATTGGCTTGCCCGGCGTTACCCATACTGCCAATGACAGAGGTAATCGAAATCACCCGGCCCCAGCGCGCCTTCATCATACCGCGTGCGCAAGCTTTGGTCATTCGATATACCGAGCGTAAATTGGTGTTGATGACTGCATCCCAGTCATCCTCGCCCAGCCGTAACAACAGCTGATCACGGGTAATACCTGCATTATTCACCAGTATCACCGGCACAGATCCAGCCTGTTCAGTAATGCTGGCCATAGCTGTGCTGATTTGTTCAGCATCGTTTACATCCAGCTGCAAACCATGACAGTTGCTGCATATCTGTTGCAAGCGTGCACTGATCGACTCAGCACCAGCTGCTGAAGTTGCGGTGCCAAATACGCTGTGCCCGGTGTGTGCCAAATGATCGGCAATCGCGGCACCAATGCCACGGCTTGCGCCGGTAACCAGTGCAACCCGGCTGACAAAATTATCAGAACTGTTGATTGTCATTGTTTTTCCGAAATAACTGCCGGCAAATCCGGACTGTTGGTCGTCATTGTTCCCGATTCCCTATCGGTATTTTAGCAAGCGGCTGCGAGTTCTTGCAGACCGCCTGGCTGCGCCAACCCAAACATGGGGGCACCGCGGCCATTACCAATACGTTTAACCAGGCCTGCCAATACTTTCCCGGGGCCGCATTCTGCGTAACTTTCGATACCGGCTGTCTGCAAAGCCAAAACACTGTCGGTCCAGCGAACCGGCTGGTACAGCTGGGCTGCCAATGCGCGCTGCATTTCGTCGACATCATGGTGTATTACAGCATCCACGTTCTGTACGATTGGAATTTGTGGCAACTGCCACGCATATTCCAGCATCGCCTGTTGTAATTGCTTAGCGGCCGGTCGCATTAATTCGCAGTGCGACGGCACACTGACCGGCAGCGCCTGTGCACGGCGGGCACCAGCTTCCCGCGCCTGTTCAATTAATTGATTGACCGCATCTGCCTGGCCTGCGACCACTACCTGACCTGGAGAATTGAAATTGGCAGCTGATACCAGCCAGTCATCATCATCTTTTAATGCAGTAACCTGTTCACACAGGCCGATCACCTGCTGATCATCAAGCCCCAACACAGCGGCCATGCCACCCTTGCCTTGAGGCACCGCCTGCTGCATCAATTGCCCACGCAGTGCCACCAGTCTTACCGCATCGGCAAAGCCTAATGCTCCGCCACAAACCAGCGCAGTGTATTCACCCAGGCTGTGACCTGCCAATAATCGTGGGCGAGCTTCGCTTAACGAACACCATGCCCGCCAGGCGGCAACACCAGCAGTTAATAAGGCCGGCTGAGTGTATTCAGTAGTATTCAGGCGATCATTCGGATCTTGTTGAGTTAACTCCCACAAGTCATAACCCAAGACATCACTGGCTTCGGCAAAGCTCTGCTGAACTTGTGGGTATGCTGCCGCCAGTTCAGCCAGCATACCAACCGATTGCGAACCCTGTCCGGGGAAAAGAAAAGCGGTGTTTTGCATTGCTAAATGAGTATCTACTACAGAAATTTAATATTTGATCAGGGCTGAGCCCCAGGTGAATCCACCGCCAAATGCTTCCAGCAGCAAATTCTCGCCACGTTTGACCTGACCACTGGTGACTGCTTCATCCAGTGCCAGAGGTACTGAAGCCGAGGAAGTATTGCCGTGCTTATGCACCGTCACGATTACCCGCTCCATCGGCATATTCAGCTTTTTGGCGGTCGCCTGGATAATACGCAGATTGGCCTGGTGCGGAATCAGCCAGTCGATATCTGACTTTTCCATGTTATTGGCTTCCAGGGTTTCGTCAACAATTCTTCCCAAGGTGCGCACAGCAACCTTGAAAACTTCATTGCCGGTCATAAACACTTTAACACCAGCATTTGGCTCACCTGGTTTAAAACCTTTAGAAACACCCACATCCGCACACAGCAAATCAGCGTGTCCACCATTCGCGTGGATATGGGTTGAGAGTATGCCTGGTTCGTCGCTTGCTTCCAGAATCACAACACCGGCGCCATCCGCAAACAGCACAGCAGTGCCGCGATCTGACCAATCCACCATCCGGGTCAAGGTTTCAGCACCCACTACCAGTGCCCGCTTGATGCTTCCCGTGCGAATAAATTTGTCGGCAACCGACAAAGCATAAATAAATCCGGAACAAGCAGCATTAACATCAAACGCACCGCATTCCGTCATGCCCAAGCGATGCTGCAGCAAACAGGCAGTGCTGGGAAAAATCAGATCGGGCGTGGTGGTGCCTACCACCACTAAGTCGATACTCTGGGGATCGATGCCGGTACGTTCAAACACCTGACGACAGGCTTCCTCAGCTAAATCGCAGGTGGTCTGATCATCGGCCGCAATCCGGCGCTCACAGATACCGGTACGCTCCCGAATCCAGGTGTCGCTGGTGTCCAGTATTTTTTCCAGGTCATGATTGGTCACAACCTTTTCTGGTAACGCGCTACCTGTTCCGATAATTCTGGAATATCGCATATCTTATAATTCTAGGCGATGGTAAGGCCCACATTATGCCTCATACAGGCACTACAGCCCAAAATTGCTGGGCTGCCGAGTGGATTAGCTATGGCGTTATTCGTCGTCGAGTTCTTCAACAACAACTTCAGGCACCACCCGACGGCCTTTATAAAAGCCTTCCGGTGTGATGTGATGACGTATATGGATTTCGCCGCTGGTCGGATCGGTCGACAAAGTCGGCATCTTGATAGCATCATGTGAACGACGCATACCACGACGTGATGGGGTTTTACGACTTTTTTGAACAGCCATTACAAATTCTCCTGATTAATCATTGTTTGGCAGCCAGATCTTTTTTCAAAGCTGCCAGGCCGGCAAACGGATGCTGATCCTGTTCACCAACGTTTGTTTGTTCATCATTTGCTGACCGAAACTTTTCAGATTCCGGATCAATCGCTACCAGCGGCAACGCCAGTAACAACTCTTCTGTCAGCAAGTCTTCAATATTCAGTTCAATATCCGCACAGGCAAATGGCTCATAATCCTCCGACATCAGCTCAGCCTGTGCTACATCCGCTACCAGCACCACCTGCGACTTAGACCTGGTAACCTGTCTAAATGGCTGGAGTGATCGTTGGCACCTCAGACTTACTTCAGCCTGCAGCTCAAGGTTGATCACCGCCAGTGAATCTTCACCGTCCTTTGTGAAGCCAAAAGCCATGCTATATTCCAGCACGCCATCGGGCTCAGCCAAGCGATCATGAGCACCTGTAAGTGCTTGTATTTGAACGCTTCCTTGCAACTCAGCTCGATTAGCTGCCAGTTTGCGTGCATTCACTGTGCGCTTCGCGGACATAAGCGGTCGATTATAACCAGTATTTTTTTCACTGTCACGGTTTGTGGATTGTTTTCTGACATGGCCGCCATGCTGGATAGGTTTGAAAATCCGCTACCAACAAGTTGATGGAGGCGACATGGGTTATCGGCATTAGTGTATGTTGGAATGCGTTGTGTTGATTTACAATACCGCAATGACTGACACACACCCATCGACAGCCAGACTGGTACTGGCTTCCTCCTCGCCATACCGCAAAAAACTACTGCAGCGCCTGCAACTCAATTTCCAGACGGTGGTCCCTGATATCGACGAAACACCGCAGCTAGATGAACCGCCGGTTGACTATGTCAAACGCCTGTCCAGAGAAAAGGCGCGGGTGGGAGCGGAGTTGACCAGCACTGACAACGCCCTGGTCATCGGCTCAGATCAGACACTGGTTCTGGATGGGGAAATTTTGGGTAAACCCGGCACAGTTGATAAAGCACACAGTATGCTCAGCCGCTGCTCTGGTAAAAGCGTGTTCTTTTATTGTGGCTATTGCCTTTGGCACAGCCAGCAGGGCGAACTGGTAACCGGCATGGTACCGACGGAAGTGTGTTTCAGGGAACTGAGCAGCGCAGAAATCAACCGCTATATCGAACGCGAGCCGGCCTTGGATTGTGCCGGCGCATTCAAGTCGGAATCGCTGGGAATCAGTTTGTTCTCTGCCTTGCGCAGTGATGACCCAACCGCATTAATTGGCCTGCCAATGATTGCCATAACCATGGCTTTACGCACATTTGGATTGCAAATTCCCTGATATAATTGCAACCAATGTTTCTGCCCTGATATCTAAGCATATCTCTGTTTCAATCATTCCACATCCGGAACCCTTGCATGAACAAAAAGACGACCAAGAAAAAGACGGCCAAAAAAACTGCTCGCAAAACCGCCAGCAAATACCAGCATTGGCGTCTGCAAAGTGATATCGATAATATCACCTGGCTGACTATTGACCGGGCCGGTGAATCGACCAATGCCTTAAGCCGTGCGGTTCTGGCAGAACTGGATACCATTGTCAGTGGTCTGGAGCAAACCCCTCCAGCTGGTCTGGTATTAATGTCCGGCAAAGATAATCAATTCATCGTTGGTGCAGATGTTGGTGAGTTTGATCAAGTGACCGACTTAAGTGCAGGCCGCCAGTTTCTGGGTGAAATTCACGATTTGTTTACCCGGATTGAAAAACTACCCTTTCCTACTGCAGTAGCGTTTGAGGGCTATTGCCTGGGTGGTGGCTTGGAGTTAGCACTGTGTTTTGACTGGATTATTGCCAAAAACACAGATAAAACCCGGATCGGCTTTCCCGAAGTCAACCTTGGCATCTATCCAGGGTTCGGCGGCTCAGCTCGCTCACCACGGCGAATGGGAGGCCAGAAAGCCATGGAAATCATGCTTACCGGCCGGATGCTTCGCGCTGGAGCTGCCAGAGCCAGCGGCCTGGTCGACCAGTTAGTCAATAAGCATCAAACCCTGCGCTGGGCTGCAAGGCGGGCGGTATTGAGTAAACGCAAGCACAAAGGCGCCGGCATTTTTGGCAAACTGACCAATACCGGCCCCGGCAGAAAGATTCTGGCCAATATCATGCGTAAAAAAACAGCTGCCAAGGCTCGGCCTGATCACTACCCTGCTCCTTACAAGCTGATAGATGCCTGGGAAGATTACGGTGACGATCAAACAGCCATGCTGCGTGCTGAAATCGAAAATGTTCCGGAATTACTGATCGGTGATACCTCACGTAACCTCCGACGGGTGTTCCGCTTGATGGAAGAACTCAAAGCGCAAGGCAAAGCCAGTGATTTTAACGCCCGGCGAGTACATGTTATCGGCGCCGGAGTGATGGGCGGTGATATCGCCGCATGGTGTGTGGTAAAGGGTCTGGAAGTGACCCTGCAGGACCGTGAGATGAAATACATCGAACCGGCAATCAAACGTGCCAAATCTCTATTCCGCAAGAAATTACGCACCGACGCCAAGGTCAAGGCGGCACTGGCGCGTTTACGGCCGGATGTCGAAGGCACCGGCGTTGCCCGGGCAGATGTGATTATTGAAGCGATATTTGAAAACCTGGAAGCCAAGCAACAATTATTTCGGGAACTGGAACCCCGATTACAAAAACATACGATACTGGCGACCAACACATCAGCCTTGCCTTTAAAAGAGCTGGCCAGTGTTCTGAAAAAGCCGGAAAGATTGATTGGTCTGCATTACTTCAACCCGGTTGCAAAAATGCCCTTGGTTGAAATTGTTTCCGATCCGGATTTAACCAAAGCTGATTGGGTGAAAAAAGGCGCCAGCTTTGCCAAACAGATTGGAAAGTTCCCATTGCCTACAAAATCCAGCCCCGGCTTTCTGGTCAACCGGGTATTAGCGCCCTACATGGCCAAAGCCATGGAGCTATACCAGCAAGGCATGCCCAAGGAGGCCATAGACAAAGCCGCAGTACAATTTGGAATGCCCATGGGGCCGGTGGAACTGGCTGATACGGTTGGCTTGGATGTCGGCTTGTCGGTAATCAAAACCGTAGGCATAGATGACGACGGCGCCAAAGGCAAATTCCTCCAGAAGTATGTTGATGCCGGCAACCTGGGCAAAAAAACCGGCCAAGGGTTTTACACCTGGGAAAAAGGCAAGCCCAAACGCGACAGCGCCAAAATTGAAGGTCATGACCTGGACAATATCGCCCGTGAATTGTTGCAACCGTATCTGGATGAATGTGTTGCCTGCTGCAAAGATAAAATTGTCGCCAACAATGATCTGCTGGATGCAGGACTGATTTTCGGAACAGGTTTTGCGCCCTTCCGGGGTGGCCCGATGCACTACCTTAACAACCAAGTTTCAGGAGAAGCCGTATGAACGGTCAAACCACACGCAGAGTTGCCATCGTCGGCGGGGTGCGCATCCCTTTTTGCCGTTCCAACACCATGTATGCCGATGCTACCAACCTGGATATGCTGTCAGCCAGCCTGCAGGGACTGGTCGATCGTTACGGTTTGCAAGGCAAACAGATCGATGAAGTAATCGGCGGCGCAGTCACCACCCACAGCAAGGACTGGAATCTAGCGCGTGAAGCAGTATTGAGTACCAATTTATCACCCTTGACCACCGGCATTACCTTGCAGCAGGCCTGCGGCACCAGCCTGCAGGCGGCATTGATTGGCGGTGCAAAAATTGCTACCGGACAGATTGAGAGCTTTATTGCCTGTGGTGCCGACACCACCAGTGACGCACCGCTGGTGGTATCTCGTAGGTTGGCGCAGCGTTTGATTAAGCTGCCCCGCGCCAAATCTCTCGGCCAGAAGCTGAAATTATTCAAGGGCTTCAGCCCGGCCGAATTAGGTCCGCTGCCGCCTGCCAATGGAGAACCACGCACCGGACTATCCATGGGGCAACATTGTGAGCGCATGGCCAGAGAATGGGCCATCACCCGCGAAGCACAGGATCAACTGGCGTACCACAGCCACCAAAATGCATCCAGGGCCTGGGACTCGGGCTTTTTTGACGACATGGTGGTGCCATTTGAAGGGGTTATCCGAGATAACAATATCCGGCCGGACAGCAGCTTGGAAAAAATGGCCACATTAAAGCCGGTTTTTGACAAAAAATCCGGCCTGGGCACCTTGACCGCTGCCAACAGCACACCACTAACCGACGGCGCATCTGCGGTAATGTTGTGCTCTGAACAATATGCAGAGCAACATAAGTTGCCGGTGTTAGCCTATCTGACCCACGGTCGCAGTGCTTCAGTCGATTTTGTCAATGATGAAGGCCTGTTGATGGCACCTACTGTAGCGATGGCTGAAATGCTACAGCAGGCCGAATTAAGTTTGCAGGATTTCGACTTCTATGAAATCCATGAAGCTTTTGCCGCGCAATTGTTATGCACTTTAAAAGCCTGGGAATCGGATACCTATTGTAAAAATCGGCTGGGACTGGATGCTGCCATGGGTAAAATTGACCCTGAAAAACTGAACATCAATGGCAGCAGCCTCGCGGTCGGGCACCCATTTGCTGCAACTGGTGGCAGGATTGTGTCCACGCTGGCAGAAATGCTGGCCAGCAAACGCAAGGGCAAAACCGTTAGCCGAGGTGTGATCTCCGTTTGTACCGCCGGCGGCATGGGCGTCACCGCAATTTTGGAAAAAGCCTGAAATTAGTTAATATTCTGGGCTTGTACAGGCAAGCTCAGAATCATGACAATCGCAAATTTTAAGAATATTTCTCCGTGGCAGGTAAACTCAGATAGCCAGTTGGCCAGTTGGCCAACTGCTCCGGACAGCACTGGCAAATATGAAAAGAGCCTGAAAAGAGCCCGTAGCCTGCTGGCTGCAGAAACCGCAAAACTTCAGGCAAGCCGCAGCCATTCATTGCTGGTGATACTGCAAGCCACCGATGCAGCGGGTAAAGACAGCGCAATTCGCGAAGTGTTTACTGAAGTCAATGTCAATGCAATCCGCACCGAAGCCTTCAAACGACCTACTCCAATCGAGCTGAGGCATGATTTTATCTGGCGCTGTGCACGGGTATTACCTGCCCGGGGCGAAGTAGTCATCTTTAACCGCAGTCACTATGAAGAAGTCACTACAGTGCGCGTGCACCCCGAATACCTGGGCGGACAGTATCCTGGTAACAAGCCTGCCGAACTGCAGGATATGGATGCATTCTGGCAGCAGCGCTTTGCCGCTATTAATGGCTTTGAACAGCAACTCGCCAACAGCCGGACGATCGTCTTAAAGTTCTGGTTGAACCTGTCGAAAGACGAGCAGAAACGCCGTTTCCAGCGGCGCTTGGACAAGCCCGAAAAACGCTGGAAATTTAATGCTGATGATTTAAGCCAGCGCCCCTATTGGGATGCCTATCAACAGGCCTATCATTCGGCGCTGCTGGCTACTACCTGTGAGCATGCGCCCTGGTTTGCGATACCTGCAGATAATAAAGATTATGCCCGCTGGCAGATTGCTGAAACAGTCGCCAATGCATTGCAGACAATGGCATTGGGCTGGCCGGAAGCTGATTTTGATTTAGATGAAACACAATCGCTATTGCAACAGTCATAGCACCATCATTACCCTGGAAAGTAACCAATGCCTTATCTTTTTTTATTTGCTGTATTTTTTATCAGCTGTGCTCTCAGCCCAATCACCGGCTATTCCGCTGAACAACGCCAGTTGAGTTATCTGCAACATATTGAGCTGATCAAATCCCAATCACCCGATGCAGATTTTCTTGGGTTGCGGATGGCATATACCAATACTGATGAATATACCCCTATTAGCGAAACGGCTGACCAATACGGTCCTTTACTTTTCAAGGCATTGGGAACCAAAAACTATTCTGAATGTATACGTCAGGCTGATAACTTGCTGGCCTTTGATTACACCAGTCTGAATGCTCACTACTCTGCATGGGTATGCAATGAAGACTCCGGCAATCAGGTTCCCGCTGAATATCACCGTTACGTCCTGAAAGGCCTGATAGATTCAATTCGAAACAGCGGCAATGGCCAATCCAAAGAAACCGCCTATGTAATGATCAGCAATGCTGAAACAGTAGCATTTCTCGGCTTTCAGGGCCTGGAAATTGTTGAGCATTTAGTCATCGAAACAGATGGTAAATCATTTGATACCGTCCAGGTCAAAAATCAGGAAACAGGTGAACTATCCGAAGTGACATTTGATATTACCCAACAGGCCAACTGGGCTGCTACAGACAGCAAGCCGTAATCCCATCCCAGGTCTGTCACCCACATCCAATAAATTTATGCTAATCTTTTAGCCCTATTATCAAGGGAATAGTAGCCTGAAGGTTAAGCCAGAGTAATAATCTGGCGACCAAACGGGGGATTTTTTACACAATTAATAAGGGCGGCCGATGTTCAAATCACTGTTTTAATTGCTGCCGTCTTAATTGCGGCAGCAACCCAGGATTTGCACCTGACCAATGCTAATAAACAACAAACATCTGCCTGAACAACAATAATCGGGACAATCCGGGCTGTCAGCGCAGATACTTAGGGAGAAACAACCAATGCAAGCCAAAACCAAGTGGAATTTTCTGATCATCACCACCGATGAGGAACGCTACCCTCCGGTGTATGAAAACGAGAGCATCAATCAGTTTCGCCAACAGTACTTATCCGGGCAGGCCGCCATTCGCCAGAACAGTCTGGAGTTTCACCGGCATTACGCCGCCAGTACAGCTTGCAGCCCCAGCAGAACCAGTATTTATACTGGTCAATACCCATCATTACATGGCGTTACTCAAACCTCGGGGATGGCCAAACTATGGTATGACCCGGATATGTTTTACTTGGACCCGAATACCGTACCGACACTGGGTGATTATTTTCAGAGTGGTGGCTACCGCACTTTTTACCGTGGCAAGTGGCACCTTTCTTATCCGGATATAGTGTTGCCCGGCACTAAGAACCCATTATTGAGCACAACCTCAGAGGGACAACCTATTGCTCGGGCGGAACAGTTGTACCATGCTGCCAATCGATTGCAGGAGCATGGTTTTGATGGCTGGATTGGCCCGGACCCGCATGGTGCAGATAAAGCAAATATGGGGGTAAACCGAGACCCGGGCTTTGCCAATCAAACCATCCAATTGCTGGATGCATTGGAGGCTGAAGAAAGCGACCAACCCTGGTTAACCGTTGCCTCATTCACCAACCCTCATGACGTGGTGTTTTTTGGTACGCCATGGTTATCATTTGGCTATAACTATGATTTCCCTGAATTCATCAAAAAGCTGGATATCAGCATGCCGCCTACCCGCTGTGAGGATTTATCCAGCAAGCCCAAGTGCCAACAGGACTATGTGGATAAATATGGTGAAATGTTTTTCCGTAACCCCACCATTCCGCAATATTTCCAGTTGTATTACTATTTACAATACTTGGTCGACCAGGAAATACACAAAGTTTATAAAAAACTGCAGCAAAGCCGGTTTTTTGAAAACACCATTGTAATTTATACATCCGATCACGGTGACCTGCTGGGCGCTCATGGTGGTATGCATCAAAAATGGTACAACGCTTACGAAGAAGCCTTGCATGTACCGTTTATTATTTCCAATCCAACACTGTTCAGTGGCCAATCACATACTGATGCCTTAACCAGCCATGTTGATATCGTGCCTACCCTGATGGGGCTGGCCGATATTGACCAAAAAACCGCCGCTCGCAAACTACAGCCCAGCCATTCTGAAACCCGCCCCCTGGTTGGCGCCGATTTATCAGAGCTGGTGCGCAATAATGGTGAATCAGGTGATAGCGATGAGGTGCTGTATTTTATGACCGATGATGAAGTCAGTGAAGGACTGACCGATGTCAATCCGCGTGGCAATCCGTATACACCGATTACTGAGCCCAATCACCTGGAAACGATTATTACTCATATGCCGGATGAAAATGGTGAACGGCAATTGTGGAAATACAGCCGCTATTTCAGCAATCCTCGGTTCTGGTCCAGCCCCAGCAATCCGGATCAGGCTTTCACGCCGCAGCCGGAAGGCGGACCGGCAGAATTTGAGCTGTATAACCTGACTGCTGACCCGTTGGAAAAAACCAATCTGGCCGGCACTTGCAGCCAACTGCAGGCACACCAATCCATCATCAAGGCATTGCAGGTGATTATGGTTGAGCAGCGACGTAAAAAACGGTTACTGCCGACACCGCAAACCTCAGATTAAATGCCGTCAATTAAGTAATTATCGAGACCATAAACAGGGTGCGGCGTACTCGCAAGCCGCGCCCTGCCAATTCGAGTTTACAATCCCGCCGCTTCAACGGTATTTTGCAATAACATTGCAACCGTCATCGGCCCTACTCCACCGGGTATCGGTGTAAACCAGCTGGCTTTTTGCTGAACGATTTCAGCATCCAGGTCGCCACACAAAACACCTTCGGATGACCGGTTCATCGCCACATCCACCACAATACAGCCCGGTTGTATCCAGTTGGCATCAACCACATGCCGATTGCCCACTGCAGTTACCAACACTTCGGCCCGTTGCACATGCGCCTGCAGACCTTGCGTAAACCGGTGGCATATTGTGACTGTTGCACCATCCAGCAATAACTCCAGGGCCATCGGTCGACCAACAATATTGGAAGCGCCCACCACCACGGCGTGCTTGCCTTTGGTGTCGATACCATGATGATGCAGCAATGCCATCACACCCCTCGGTGTACATGGCCGAATTCCCGGGTCACGCAATACCAGACGCCCCATGTTCATGGCGTTAAAGCCATCCACATCTTTATTGACATCTATCCTTTCCAGAACCTGCTGACTATCGACCCTTTCAGGCAATGGCAATTGCACCAAAATGCCGTGAATAGAATCATCTGCATTCAACTCATCAACTGTATCGATCAGCTCTGCTGTTGTAGTACTGGCCGGCAATTCAATTTGCCGGGAGTATATTCCGGTATCCGCGCAGGCCTGATGTTTATTGCGAACATAAACCTTTGATGCCGGGTTATCACCAACCAAAACCACTGCCAGGCCAGGCTGTTGTCCACCTTGTGCGATATAGTTGGTTATCTGTTTCTTGATCCGTTGTCGGATCATTAATGACAAAGCTTTGCCATCTAAAATGCCTGGAGTATTCATCTATGCATGATCACATATTTCTGCGACTCTGAACACACCGGGCAATCCGGATCTGCCTGAATCTGCGACTCAGTAATACGCATGGACAAAGTATCGATACGCATCAAACGGCCTACCATCGGCTGACCGATACCAAGACATAACTTTAGTGCTTCAGCAGCTTGCAGCATGCCCGCAATCCCTGGCACCACACCCAGTACGCCGGCTTCGACACAACCTGGGCCATCACCCGGCTGAGGAAATAAGCAGTGATAACAGGGCAAGTGTCGTTGTCGGTCATTTCCCGGCCAAAATACCGACAACTGCGCCTGGAAACCTTCAACTGCCGCATAAACCATTGGCTTGTCAGCAGCCACACAGGCCTGATTGACGGCATAGCGAGTGGCAAAATTATCACTGCCATCAATGATTACGTCATAAGCAGCTATCAAATCACAGGCATTGGCGGCTGATAATCGCTGGTCGATTGCAATTACCCGGGTATCGCTGTTTAAAGCATGTAATCGGCGTTGTGCGGAATCGATTTTTTTTGAACCGCAGGTATCCTCACTGTGCAAAACCTGACGCTGCAAATTAGACCGTTCTACCCGATCATCATCAACAATTGCCAGCGTACCGATACCAGCCGCTGTCAGGTACAGTGCTGCTGGACTGCCTAATCCACCAGCACCAATCAATAGCACTTTACTTTCCAGCAATTTTTGTTGGCCGTCTAATCCAATTTCAGGCAGTGTTAAGTGCCTCGCATAGCGCTCCTGCTGAGATGCACTGAGCGTGCTGTCCACCGGCAAACCAATCGGCAGACCCGCAGCCTGCCATGCAGCAAAACCACCCTGCACGCTTTGCACATTGAAGTAGCCAAACGACTTAATATCCTCAGCAGCTAATAGAGATTGTTTACCTTGCGCACAAATCACCAGTAATGGCTGATGTTTATCAGGGTATCGTTTGGGTATTTCTGATTTCAACAGCGCCCGCGAAATTCCTGAAGCAGGCTCCGGCATACCGGATTGCCATTGTTCAGCGGCTCGCACATCAATCAAAACGCTGCCGGCCTGCAGCAATTGCCAGGCAGTTGAAATATCAACTTCTGTGATCATTTTTTCAGCTTTTTGCTGCAAGTCCGTGTTCTCTATACCAGCCTCACTGGTACTTCTTCAATGTGATGATGACAGTAAAATATGCATTTCGCTTATGCTACTCATCGGCGCTTGCCTTTCAGATGACGTTTCAAGCGTTTACGCTTGTTTACCTGTCGATCGGTCAGCTTATTCTTGCGACCAGCAAACGGATTTGCTCCATCCCGCAATTCTAAATGCAATGGAACACCGATCAGCTTAAATTCTGCGCGCATCCGATTCAGTAAAAAACGCTGGTAACTACCCGGCAAAGATGTAGTCCGGCTACCGTGAATAACCAACCGCATCGGTGAACGCCCGCCCAGATGGGCATAACGTAACCTGGCGGCTCTACCATGTCGCAACGGCGGAGGATGATCTGCTGCAGCTTTTAACAGCGCCTCGGTTAACCGGTGGCTGCTGATTTCCTGGTTCGCAGCACGATGTGTCCGATGAATTGCGCGGAATAATTCTTTCAGACCACTGCCGTGCAGTGCCGATATGGTGACCTGTTGGACATACTCCACAAAACTCAATCGCCGGTCCAGTTCAGTTTTCACTCTTTGCCGCGCATCCGGGTGCATGCCGTCCCACTTGTTTATCGCGATGATCAACGGCGTCCCCAGCTGTAAGACCTGACCGATCAAGCGGCTATCCTGATCTGCCAATCCTTGATGGGCATCCAGCATAACGAGCGCAATTTTGGCCTGCGAAGCAGATTGCAGTGTTTTAATAACGCTGATCTTTTCCACCACTTCATTGACTTTTGCCTTACGGCGAATACCGGCGGTATCAATTAATACATAATCCTGATTATCCCGAGTTAACCGCACCTGGATGCTGTCCCGGGTAGTCCCTGGCACTTCACTGGCCAGCACCCGCTGTTCACCCAGTAACCGATTGACCAAAGTGGATTTACCTACGTTCGGCCGGCCTATTAAGGCAATTGAAATACTCTGGTCATTGTCATCCTCAGCGCTCTCATCCTGTTGCTCCAGTTCGGCAACACGCTCATTGATAATGTCTTCCAGTTGTTCCACGCCACGCCGGTGCGAAGCTGCAATTGGCAGTGGTTCGCCAATGCCCAGCTGATACCAGTCTCCAGCACCAGATTCCCAATCCAAACCATCGGTTTTATTGACCACCAGTAATACATTGGTGCCATAGCGGCGGATATCGGCGAGTATGTCCTGATCACTGGCCATTAACCCCGCACGTGCATCTACCATGAAAAGAATCAGCTGGGCTTCAGCCAATGCCAGATTAACCTGCTCAAGAGCCAGCGCATCCAAACCTTCAGCCTCAGCAACAATACCTCCGGTATCAACCAGTAAATAAGGATCGCCCTGGCCGGTTGTGCAAACGCCATATTGCCGATCGCGGGTGACCCCGGGCTGATCGGCTACGATGGCATCACGTGTGCGGGTTAGCGCATTGAACAGTGTGGATTTGCCGACGTTAGGCCGACCTGCGATAGTAACCACAGGTAGCATGTCATCATTCCTAGATTATGTTTTATTAGCAAGCGCGATTATATAGCTGCGCCGGCACGGTAGGCATTTAAAGCCCCGCTTTCACTCAATACGTACAATGTAGTGCCCACCGCTAATGGCGCAGCTCTGACTCCAGCACTGTCAATACGGGTTCGAGCAACGAAATTCCCACTTTCTGCATCGACAAAGTGCAGGTACCCTTCTGCATCAGCGGTCACCACATAATTTAAATAAAATGCCGGCCGTGTCAAACCACGGTTAGCCAATTGATCCTGTTTCCACAGCGTTGTTGAATTGATCCGGTCCACCAGCCATATATGGCTTTGCTGATCGGACAATGCCAGCATGGTACGGGCCACGGTCAAACCATTTGCCGATCCAGCATCCTTCACCCATAAGATTCGCCCGGAATCCACGGCCAATGCTGCCAAACGGCCACGTGAGGAAGTAACATACAGATCATTGGCTATAATCGCCATATCCCCATCGATATCAGCCAAGCGCTCCAACTCGGTTTTCCCTTCACGTGCGCTGACAGTTTGCTCCCATAACACACTACCGTCATTGGCCCGTAACGCCACCACTTCTCCACCATCGTAGCCAATATAGATGACACCGCCACGTACTACCGGATCACTGCTGCCGCGCAGCGACAATAAGGGCACACCCCGGTCATACAACCATTCTCGATTACCGGTTTGTGCTGCAAATCCAAAAACCCGGCCATCAATGCAACGTACAATGATGTGACCATCGTGCATAACCGGCCTGGCCAGCACTTCTGATGAAACCGGCGCTCGCCATAACACCTCGTCGTTATCGGTATCAAAAACGAATACTTCGCCATCAAGCGTCCCGACCATTAATAAATTGCCTGCTACACCCGGACCGGCCGAAATCCGCAATTTTGAATCAATCTGCTTATCAATAGCACCGGTATCGGCATTGATGATACTGATTCTCCCCTTACGTCCGGCTACATATATTTTTCCAGCAGCATAAACGGGTGCAATATTCACCGGTACACGATCAGCAGATGCGCCAACTGAAGTTCGCCAAACAAGCTCCAGTGGAACGGTTGCATCAAACTCAACCAGTTCAGCGGGCGCATTTACATCTTCATCATCACCGTCAAACCAACTGCAACCACTCAACAGGCCCAATGCCAGCGCTGGCATCAGTAATCTTGAACACACTCGAGCTGGCAATGCCATCATTATTGATCACCATCTGTATCTGTAGGCTCTTCAGTAACAACATCAGACTGGCTCTGGTCATCATCAGGCGCCCCGACAACCAGGCTGACAGGTTCACCATCACTAACCGTTGTGTTGTTGGAAAATATTGGTGGTGCTTGAACCGGTTCAGCGCCTTCCCGTAATGCATCAATATCAACATCGCGTAAATCAGCAAGCCGCAGTTCCAGCATCCGATCCGGTGTACCACCCAGTTCCTGCTCAGCCTGTTCAAACGCCTGCAGTGCCTGTGCCCGGTCATTCATAGCCAGATAAGCTTCACCGCGGATACGCGCAGACAAGCTGGTGTGGGCCGAATCAGCAGGTAGGCCATTTAAAGTTTGCAGGCTGGCTTCAGGCTGTTGCATGGCCAACTGGGCGCGAGCCAATCTAATCACCGCTATGGAACGAATTTCTGCATTGCTGCTGTTGTCAAGGATAAAGCTATACTGTTGGATAGCGCCTTCCAGGTCATCGCCACCTAGTTTTTGATCTGCTACCTGCAATGTCGCTAGAGCAGAATACAGGTTATCCGGATAATCGTTTTGTAATGTGGCCAATGCTTCCAGCATTTCTGCATCACTGGCTATATCTGCATCATCAGCGCTTTGAACATTATCTACCTGGGTCTGGGTATTGGCCGCCAACACAGTCAGCTGATCACTGACTACCTGAAAATGCTGCGCAGCATTGAAGCCCTGTTGCTGTTGCTGATCCTGCCAATAGCGGTAACCGAATAACCCGCCCATGGCCAAAGCCACCCCGAGTAATATTCCGCCGCCATTTGTCTTAATCCATTGTTTGACGCGTTCGCCTTGTTCGTGATCGTCGTAAAGCTCAACTGCCATGCTGGCATGCTCCTGTTATATATATTGAATAGCTAACTGGGTATTATGATTTGTATTCAGATCAAGTCCAAGTGGTTTTGGTTCATCGTGATCTGAAATACCTCTTAACTATTTAGATTTTGCTGTAACCATTTACCCAATTCTTGTAATGACACAGCAACCTGATCCTGTTGGTTGCGCAACCACTTTACAGTAATCTGATCAGTTGCCCATTCATCAGCACCCAGCACCAAAGCAATTTGTGCTTTGGAACGATCAGCCCGCTTGAATTGGGCACGCATACTACCGCCCCCCATATTGGTAAGCAAGCGCAGCTCCGGCAATTGATCACGCAACTGTTCTGCTAATACGATTGCCTGCTGCTGCAGCGATTGATCAGCGATAATTAAATAAACATCCGGCTGCCGGGCAAAATCCTGCGGTAACTGCTGCAGCAATGCAACCAGCCGTTCCTGCCCCATTGCAAAACCAATACCGGGAATGGCTGCGCCCCCATGCAATTCCACCAGGCCATCGTAGCGTCCGCCTGCACATACCGTACCCTGTGCTCCCAGATCATCAGTCACCCATTCGAATACAGTGTGGGTGTAATAATCCAGACCACGCACCAACCGGTGATTGTGCTGCCAGCTGATATTCATGCAGTCCAAGATTGCCATCAATTGATCAAAATGCTCACGACTGGTATCTCCCAAGTGATCGAACAACTTGGGTGCAGCTCCAATTAACGCTTGCATATCCGGGTTTTTGCTGTCCAGAATCCGCATCGGGTTGGTCTCTAAGCGCCGCAGGCTGTCATCGTCCAACTCAGCCTTATGCAACGCCAGCCAGTCATGCAAATGCTGGCGATAACGTTGGCGTTCTGTCGCGCTTCCCAAACTGTTTATTTCCAAACGCAAGTTTCCGGAAATCCCGAGCACTTCCCACAGCCTGGCCGACATTGCCAATAACTCGGCGTCAATATCAGGCCCGGCCAGCCCAAAAACCTCAGCACCAATTTGATGAAATTGCCTGCTGCGGCCACGTTGTGGTTTCTCGTAGCGAAACATCGGCCCTTGATACCAGACTTTTTGACCCGGTGTTTGTAACAGCCCATGTTGCAACATGGCGCGGACCACACTGGCGGTACCTTCAGGGCGTAAGCTGACGCTTTCGTTGTTGCGGTCTGCGAAGGTATACATTTCCTTCTCGATAATATCGGTAGCCGCACCGATAGATCGAGTGAACAATGCTGTCGACTCCAGTAATGGAGTACCCAGGTATGCATACCCATAACTGGAGAGCACCGCAGCCGCAGTACGCTCTAGATACTGCCAAACCGGCGCATCCAAGGGCAAAATGTCCGGCATACCGCGCAGACTCTGGATTTTTTCTGACATTTATTACCTGCTTGAGAAAATTACCCTGACGGGTAATTCACGGTTAATCATCATCCGAGCGCATATTGCCCTCGTCAGGGAAGGTTACCCATCCGGTTGTTATTCGCGGGTTAACGCTTCTTCACTTACCGGACGGTTGCTGGCCAACGTGGTATTGGCCACATTACCGCGTGTGAAAGGACTCATATCGATATATTCGTCATTCAGATAGAGCTCTACCGCAGATGCGCGTCCAAACAACAATCTGAACGGTGCTTTGCCTGTATAGCTTCTCACCCTTCCAGCATTGAGCAAATCATATTCCAGCCGTTCGCCGTCGGCATCGGTAATTTCAACCCACGAATCATTCAGCATATGCAATCGCAATTGATCATTATCCGACATTGTCATTGTCTGACCAGTATTTTGCTGTTCCGGATCATTAAGGTCCGCTACTGTGTCAACTTGCTCATCATCACTTAATATAATGTCTTCTGGAGGCGTTTCCACCGATGTTGAGTGGGCATCAACACCACTGTTACGTAAGGAAATAAACGGCGCTGCAGATGCCTGCAGATGCGTGTCCCCAGCAGCTTGCTGATTTTCCTGTGCTTGTTCGTTAGTGCTGTCATCAGTCGTTTGTGCATTGATCGACAATGGCACATTTTGATCAGCAGATACCAGGCTTTCATCAAATGATAAGCGCACCGCACCTTGGGTAAACCACCATACCAAAGGTGCAACAACAAAAGCTGTCACCACCAGATAGCCTGCCACCTTACCGGCATTTTCCAACCAGGAATAGCCTCTGCCCGTCGGTAGAGCTGGCTGTAATCTAGGTGTGCGCTTGGCCTTGACCAAGTTACCGCAGACCTGCTGCTCATCCAATCCCAACAACCGGGTATAGCTGTGCAGGTAACCTTTCAGATAGACCGGCGCTATACCTTCAGTTCGATCGTCTTCGAGTGTTTCAATCAAACTGGCGGGCAATTTCAATTGCCGACCTACTTCCTTGTGCGATAATCCCTGTTGTTCACGGGCCGCACGTAATTGCATCCCTATTGAAGGTGCGGGCTGTTCAACTTGCTGGTTTGTCATTTTCTAGTTCCGTCGCTTGCGCGGTATTGGGGAATTGCTGCTGCAGTTTGCGGGCATATTTCGCAGCCTGGCCCGGCTGCTGTAATGATTGTTCAATTTTATAGCCCAGTAACAAACTGGCAGCAGAAGTTGTTGCACCTGCTTCAAAACGCTGCAGAAAAGCACGTGCGGTGAGGTAGTCCTGTTCCCGAAATTTAATTTCAGATAATGCATACAGTGCATCCGGATAATCCGGGCGAAACTGTATCGCATCACGAAAATGCTGCTCGGCGGCCTCCCAGTCGTCGATTCGGGACACACACAGGCCTGCATTTACCAGGGCCACTTCAGGTGTCTGATAAAAGGCATTGCTGGCTGCCTTGATGAAGTATTCTTCCGAAGCACGATAGCGCCCGGTTTTACAAAGAAAAGTACCGTAGTTATTTTGTGTACTGGCATCTTGTGGTGCTACCTTAATGGCGCTTTTGTGAAATTTTTCGGCCTGCTTGTTATCACCCAACTGCTCATGCAGCACCGCCATGGTGCTTAGTGCCACCACGTATTTAGAATCAAATTCCAATGCTCTTTCAAGCTTTTCCATAGCCAATTCAAAATTACCCCGGCGCAGATACCCTGCTCCCAGTTCAGTATTCACTTTAGCGGCTTCAGTGCGGCGTTCACCCAGTGAGGATGAACGATTGGGGTTACTGCTGCAGCCTGCCAATAACAGCAGACACATAGCCAGGACACGTTTATCGATGATTAAAAAATGCATCATGCATTAGCCTGTAGTTGCAGTTGGATACGCTGGCGGCGGCGGGTCCGATCATTGAAATCACCAGCCAGCTGGCCACAGGCCGCATCGATATCATCACCACGGGTTTTTCTGACCGTAGCAATAATATTGCCCTGCATAATGATTTGCTGAAACCGTTCAATTCTTTCCGGTTTTGAACAACGATAAGCGGTACCGGGAAACGGGTTAAATGGAATCAAATTCAGTTTACTGGGTACCTGACGTAATAACTTAATCAGCCGACGGGCATGTTCAGGGTGATCATTTACCCCATTAATCAAGGTGTATTCGAAGGTAACCGATCGTTTATGCTTGTCTTTCACAAAACGCTGACAAGCAGCCATCAATTCTGCAATCGGGTATTTTTTGTTCAATGGCACCAGTTCATTACGCAACTCATCAATCGGCGAATGTAAAGATACCGCCAGTGCCACATCAAGTGTCTGATTCAACACATCAATGGCTGGAACCAAACCTGCTGTACTGACCGTTACCCGGCGGCTGGCCAAACCATAGCCCAGATCATCGCGCATTAATTCCAGTGCAGGCAATACCGCGTCCAGGTTTAACAGTGGCTCACCCATACCCATCATGACGACATTGGTGATTTTGCGTTCACCGTTGCGTTGATGCCCCAGCACCCTGGCAGCCTGCCACACCTGGCCGATAATTTCTGCCGTGCTCAGGTTGCGGTTAAAGCCTTGCGCACCGGTGGCGCAGAATGAGCAATTCAATGCACAGCCGACCTGGGATGAAACACACAATGTGCCACGCCCGGATTCAGGGATAAACACGGTTTCAATAGCATTCTCACCGCCAACATCAAACAGCCATTTAATTGTGCCGTCTTTGGACACTTGCTGGCTTTGGATTGCAGGTAGCTCCAGGCTGGCCAGGCTTGGTAACTGATTTCGCAAAGTCTGGCTCAGATTGTGCATCGCCGAAAAGTCGGTAACCCCCTGATGGTATACCCACTTCAAAACCTGTTGAGCCCGAAAGCCACGCTCACCAATACTTTCAAACCAATCGGCCATAGCAGCAGGAGCCAGATCAAACAGGTTTTGTTGGCGCACCGCAGTGTCCATCATTTTATCCGCACAGACTACCGGTTTCAGCCACTGGCGATATCATCCTGGCTAAAGAAGTAATTAATTTCGTCGCGTGCAGTTTCAGCAGCATCCGAGCCATGTACTGCATTAGCATCAATACTATCCGCAAAATCAGCGCGAATAGTTCCTGGTGCTGCTTCCTGTGGGTTGGTAGCGCCCATCAAGTCACGGTTACGGCTGACTGCATCTTCACCTTCAAGCACCTGAATCATTACCGGCCCGGAAGTCATAAATGTAATTAGGTCGTTATAAAACGGGCGCTCTTTGTGCACCGCATAAAAACCGCCTGCCTGTTCGGTTGAAAGGTGTGTCATTTTGGCAGCAACTATGCGCAAACCTGCGCGTTCAAACCGGGTGTATATTTCGCCAATTACATTTTTGGCCACAGCATCAGGTTTGATGATAGACAGTGTTTGCTCCGACAAAACAGATTCTCCTAAACGGTTAATTAAAATATCAATAACTTAAGCGCTGCATGCAGAAGCAACACGAGGTTGGCCAGCGCAATTTATCTTTTAGATTTTAATACCTTAGGGAGGGATGCTCAATGCTTATATACGATTTGCATCGATTATTTTTGTAAGAATGTCGAAAAAAATTAAAAATCGGCGGTGTTAGGGGGTAACACCGCCGACTTATGTGTCAAGAATTCCCCATATTCTTAGACTTACCTGACCAGCTCAGGTGGGACTATCTTCTCATACTGATTTTTTTTGTCTGTCAGATAACTGATTGCTAACTCGTAAGATAACCCCCCGGTCAAATGTAAGATATTTCTTACATGCGTAATCCATCACGCAATTGTCGCCACCAATAGTAATTTTGTGCCGCCAGCATTCCCAGCCATCCGTAAGCATTCGGTAACCCGAATGATTCAAATAAGCGGTATCTGCGGTGCTCACCGGTTAGCGCTGCGGCCAGCGCTTCACCTGCTACTGTAGTCGCACAAACCCCGTGTCCACCAAAGCCCAATGCATGCCATAATCCAGGCCTGGATTGGTTAATACTGGGCATTTGCGGGCGCGTATAGCCCATCAGCCCACCCCAGGCAGCCGCCACACTGACGTCTGAAAACTCAGGAAAAACTCTTTTTAAATCGCGCTTGAGTAGTTCAATAATACGTTCTGCAGGCGGTTTGCGGATCGCAATCCGGCCACCCCATAACAAGCAGTTATTGATAGTTGGGCGGTAGTAATCAAATGCGAAACGGGTATCGTATATTGCCGCACGGCCAGGCAAATACTCATCAAGCTGACCATCAAGCGGTTCTGTTGTCATCACATAGGTTGCAATTGGAAGTACTGCCTTGGCTGCAGCAATCTGTAACCCTTTAATGTAACCGCCAGCACAAATTACCACCTGTTCCGATATCACATTTTGACCACCTGCCACCTGCACATCCCAACTTGTGGAGGTTTTTCTGATAGCCTCAACGCGACAATGCTGGTGAATTCTCACTCCGGCTGCAATTAACCGGTTTGCCAGGCCGTATAAATACTTTAAAGGGTGAAAATGCGCGCCATCCGGCTCCAACAGTCCACCACCATAACGCGAACTGACCACATAATCTTTCAACTGATCAGCAGATAAATATTCCCAATTTGCACCAAGCCGGCTGTTCATCAGTGATTGCTGTTTAAGCAAGGCTGGTTCATGTTTGAACCAATCCGCCAATACAATCCCGGCATCAACCAGCTCGCAATCAATTTCATATTCTCGAATACGCTGTTTGATCTTGTTCTGCGCAGCCATGGTTAACTGGTATAAATTTCGAGCCGCAACTTCACCTAATTGCCTGATTAATCTGGTTTC
This sequence comes from Gammaproteobacteria bacterium, assembly GCA_021772985.1. GTDB lineage: Bacteria > Pseudomonadota > Gammaproteobacteria > Xanthomonadales > Wenzhouxiangellaceae > JAJFKX01. The sequence continues at coordinate 60,155 of JAJFKX010000049.1, read as the reverse complement.
CGGTAATGAATAACCAGCCATGATAAACCCGCCATTACGACCAGAAGCACCATAACCTACGGTTTCTGATTCCAGCACCATAATATCCTGATAGCCCCTTTCAACCAGCCCCATAGCTGTAGCCAGGCCGGCAAAGCCGGCACCAACAATCACTACACCCGATTGTTGATTATCACTCAGCGGTTGACTGGAAAGTTCTTCTCCAGGGTTTATTGTCTGGCGATACCAGCAATCTTCTAATGGCCAGTTCATAGGCTAGAGCACACTCAAAAAACTATCATTGAACGATATTTGTAACACAATTACCCGCCAGCATGTCTATATCCCTAAATACTTGAGCTTTGCTTCGCAACAACGGCTTCCAGCGATGATATACTTTTATCATCTAAGGGTAATGCCGCATGGATTGCCCGCAAAACTTCCATTACCAGGTGAACATACATGGCAAAAGGCACTAAATACGCCGCTAAGATACCGGATGAAAATGGCATTATTCATTACACTGAAGATGAACATGCAGTCTGGAATGAACTAATCACACACCAGATGGATATTGTCCAGGGTCGGGTCTGTCAAGAGTTTTTAGACGGCTTGGAGATGCTCAATCTTCCGTATAATAGAATTCCGCAGCCAGACGAAGTTTCCAAAGTATTAATGGAAAAAACCGGCTGGCGGGTTGAGCCGGTACCGGCATTGATTAATTTTGATCGGTTTTTCCGGCTGCTAGCCGAAAAACGCTTTCCTGCTGCATCATTTATTCGCTCTAGGGAAGAAATGGATTACCTTCAGGAACCTGATATTTTCCATGAAATTTTCGGCCATACCGCGATGTTGACTCAGCCGGCGTTTGCAGATTTTACAGCGGCTTACGGTAAAGCCGGGATGAATGCCAGCAAGCAAGATCGAGTTTTACTGGCTAGGCTTTATTGGTTCACAGTAGAATTCGGCCTGGTCGATTCTCACCAGGGAATCCGCAGTTATGGCGGCGGTATCAACTCATCTCCGGGCGAGTGCATTTATGCCATTGAAAGTGATACCCCGATCCGCCGTAGGTTTGATGTAATAGATGCGTTACGCACCCCCTACCGAATCGATATTTACCAACCGCTTTACTACATACTGCATGATATGAGTGACATGTACGAACTGGCCAAGGTTGATTTGATCAGCTTGATTCGTAAAGCCCGTGCACTGGGTGAATTTTTGCCAACTTTTGAACCTAAGGCTGCCTAGAAGGCCTTTGAAACTGGAAATATTGCATGAGTGATTTATCAGATAAGAAATGTGTACCCTGTGAAGGCGGCACTCAGCCGCTTAGCAAACTGGTGGCGGAAAAACTGCTGGAACAGGTTCCCGGCTGGGAAATGGCCGAAGATGGCAAATCCATCCATCGCCGCTTTGAGTTCAAGGGTTTCTATAAAACCATGGCATTTATTAATGCGATGGCCTGGGTGGCCAACCAGGAGATGCATCACCCGGATTTTTCTGCCGGATATAATTTTTGCCTGACAACTTTTACCACTCACGCGATTGACGGGTTGTCGGAAAATGACTTTATCTGCGCAGCTAAAGTCAATGCACTGCTTGAGGCATAAAACCGGAACTACTGAGTACAACGATAGTCTTACGCTAAATAGGATATAACCACTACAAGGTAACAATTATGCAAAGCTGGAAGCCTTTTGCCATACTGATTATCTGTGCAGCTTTTACCGGCTGCGCGACCGTTCCCAAACCATTGGCTGGCGATTATCCAGGGATCTCGCCCGATGCTGTTTCCGATAACAATATCGGCATACCCGTACGCTGGGGCGGCACTATCATTGCTACCAAAACCGACCAGGATAAAACCTGCATTGAAGTCTTGGGCCGTGAGCTGGATTATCAGGCGCGACCCATTTTCGACGACTCTACCGAAGGACGCTTTATAGCTTGTAAGAATGGTTTCAAGGACCCGCAAATTTTCCGTCAGGGCCGTGAAATAACCATCACCGGCCGTGTTGATGAACTGGAAGTCAGGGAAGTAGGCGAATACCAATATAACTACCCTGTGATTGCAACCGATGTGCTGTATCTGTGGCCGGAGCGATTTGCTGCAGATGGTTATGGCTATTCACCTGGCTACGCTTATTATGGTGGACCATTCTTTTATCCATTTTCACGTGGTTACTTTTTCCATGGATTCGGATATCCATATGGTTACCGCAGCCAATACTTTTACGGTTCACGATTCGGCTTTGGTATTCACAATGGTTTCGGATTCCGGCATGGGTACAGGCATGGTTTCAGACGCGGATTTGTTGGCCATCGCGGCGGTTTTCGCAGTGGTCGCGGTTTTCGTAGTGGCCGTGGATTTAACAATAGCCGAAACTCACGCAGTAGCCGGGGGTTTCGCAATGGTGGTGGACGATCTGGCCGCAGCTTCGGCACTCCTACCCAGCGCAAATAATTCCCCCTACTAAAGCCGATCTGACAGGTCGGCTTTACTGATTGGTGCTTCCGCATTGTCACAAAGCGCTGCGTGAAGGCAATCGCATGTTTTTATCAGCCAGGCGTGTTTTGCCTGGAACGCTGATAAACGAACTTAGTCTGGCACTATCGCATTGAGCAAGCATTAACATGACCTACCCATATGCGGATCATCAGCCATAGTTGTTCCAATACCGAAATCCTATGTGCACTCGGTTGCGCCGATTATCTGGTGGGCGTTGATGACCATTCAGATTTTCCAGAAAAAGTGATTCAGCAGTTACCCAAGGTCGGACCGGACCTGGGGGTTGACCCTGACAAAGTCAATTCACTTAAACCTGACCTGATCATCGCTTCAGATACGGTTCCTGGTCATGACCGGGTCATTGCAAAGCTAAAAAAAACCGGTATTCCAATGCTCGTAACTGCTCCGCGATCGCTTGAGGATATTGCCAGTGACATGATCAAAATTGCATCTGCCTTGGGAATACCGAAACGGGGTGAACGGCTGGCAGCTGAATTCCTTGAGCAGTTAGCCCTCAATACAGTCAGTCATCCGATAACCCGGCCTAAAGTTCTGATCGAGTGGTGGCCCAAGCCTGTGATAGTGCCCGGCAGGCAATCCTGGGCTTCACAATTAATACACCTCGCCGGAGGCACCAACCCATTGGCCGATGACAACTGCCAAAGCCGTGAAGTGAGTTCTGAGGAAGCCTGTTCGATAAACCCGGATATCATTGTGATCTCCTGGTGTGGCGTACCAACTAAAAATTACCGCCCCCAAATCGTCACTCGGCGCCCAGACTGGCAGTCCATCAATGCCGTAAAGCACAACAGAGTCATTCCGGTCAGCGAAGCATTCCTTGGTCGACCTGGACCGCGTTTAATTGATGGTCTGCGTATTTTGAAGCGTATTTGCCAAACAATGGCTGAGTAAAAGCAAAGCTGAACCCTGAAAACGACACTGACTGGCTTAACAAAAGCAGAGCGAAAATATATGCTATATATGTACATATCCTCTATAAAATGTGCAAACCATGAAACGATTTGGATTTCTTTTTTGCCTGATCATTCCAGCATTGATGCCGGCTTCGCTGCTAACCGCCGATAAGTTTGCCGATGCACAACTCACCAGCCTCGCCAATGCCGCGATGTGGCTGCCACTGGTTGTGTTGTATGTGGTGCTGCCGTTTGCTGACTATGCGCTGGGACGCGACCGACGTAATGATCAAGTTGCAGGCTCACCGGCAATCTATGCAGCGTTGCCGGTAAGCTGTGCGCTGATTCAGTTCGCACTGCTATGGTTTGTGCTGAATTTTGCTGTATCAGCCAATTGGTTAAGCGTGTCAGGATGGCTTGGTTTGGTTTTATCCTTTGGTATCGTCAGCGGTATAAATGCAATTAATGTTGCACATGAATTAATTCACAAAAAAAGCAAATTGCAAACCTGGTTGGGTGGGCTGTTGTTAACCAGCGTGGCTTATGCAGGCTTCAAAATTGAACATGTCCGTGGTCATCATGTCTGGGTATCCACCCCCAAGGATCCCTCTTCAGCCAAAGTCAGCCAGTCATTGTTTCATTTTCTGCCACGATCAATCTGGAACAACAGCCAAAATGCATGGCGTTTGGAAGCCAAGCGCTTGGCAGTATTTAAGCTGAGTGCCTGGCATTGGCGCAATGAAATGTTGTGGTGGTATTCAATAACTATTGCCATTGCAGCAGTGATTACCTGGCAATTCGAAATCATCGGATTGATGGTCTGGGCAGGAGTGGCATTGATGGCGATTACTTCACTGGAAATCATCAATTACGTCGAACATTATGGGCTGCGCCGCAAACAACTGCCATCAAGCAGGTTTGAACGCCCCAGCCCACAGGATTCATGGAATTCAGAGTTCTGGTTAAGCAATCAAATGTTACTGCACCTGCAACGCCATTCCGACCACCATGCAAACCCACGCACACAATACCAACATCTGAAAAACCATACTGATGCACCGCAATTACCAGCTGGTTACGCCACCATGTTTTTGTTGGCGCTGGTGCCGCCACTGTGGTTTAAGGTCATGAACTCTCGCCTGCCTTAGCATAAAAAAGCCGCTTTATCAGCGGCTTGTGACGGCTATCTTGAAATAACTTAATCGTCATCACCATCAGCAGCATCTTCAATGGCACCACCGGCTGACTCAATGTCACGTCCGACACCCTGTATGGTATTGCAGGCAGTACTCGCGCCAATCAATAAAGCCACCAGCATCGCCAGAATCAGTTTTTGTTTACTCATGTCATTTCCTGGTTGTTAAGCATATATTTCGGGCAGTCTCGAAGTATAACAAAAGACAACTTCTGTAAAACCTGTCATGCCCGGGCATAGTGTGATTGATTTGATGGATCACGGTCTTATTGGTCAGGCTTTACTGGAATAATTCATGTTTATGCACCATTCGCTTGCTCTCTTCTTGATGATGTTGACCACCAGTTCCGGCATTTGCCAATCCATACTCAGTTTTTCCAGTAGCAGCAAGCAGGTTACAACCATTGAATTATTCACCTCACACGGTTGCAGCAGTTGCCCACCGGCAGATAAGTGGTTACGTCAATACATCGATCACCCAGCTTTATGGACAGAGGTAATCCCGATGGTATTTCATGTGGATTATTGGGATTACCTGGGCTGGCGTGACACATTTGCTGATCCTGAATTTACCCAGCGTCAACAAAATTATGCGGGCAGTGGCCGGATAAGCAGCGTTTATACACCAGCCATTGTGATCAAAGGTAATGAGTGGCGAGGTTTTTTTCGCCGCCATCAACCGGACTTATCTGTGGGTGAGGAAACCGGGACCTTAAGCTTAAAGACTGATTTAAAATTCGCCCGGATCAGCTTTGATAGTTCCGGCTATGGTATAAACAGCAAACTTACAGCACATCTTGCCGTACTTGGCTTTGGTATTGAATCCGATATCGGTAACGGCGAGAATCGCGGGCGTACTTTGGTCGAGGATTTTGTGGTGTTAGATCATAACAGCAGCCAACAACAAACTGCTCATCATCAATGGCAGTTCATGGTACCTTCCAACTGGTCTATCGATTCTAAACGTTTGGCTATCGTTGCCTGGGTCAGTGAACTTAACAATCCCGCTCCGCTGCAGGCAGTCGGTGGTTGGTTACCTGCGAAGATTTAATCTTAGTAAGATATACACAAATTCAGGCAACGTTTTTGTGCCATCCGGCTAACCAGCTCACAACTAATCCAACAACCTTTCCATAGTCAACCTTGATCAGTTGACGTTAAGCCCTTGCCTGCATAGAGAAAAATGTTTGTATGCTCATTCATACAGCTTATCGCATTTATCTTGTAATAAAGTCGTACGTAATATATCGTACGGCAGCATTACCGTGGGAAAATCCAATAATCATAAGGATCAGACCATGCAACAAAATCAAAAACCAAACAGCGCCCCAAACCAAGGCCCACTATTGCAAAAATGCCTGAGTAATCCTGACTTACACCTGCATGAGCTGTCGTTTCAGCGTGAAAGCGAATCTCAATTAGAGGTAAATCGATTTCACTTTCTACAGATATCACGCAAGACTTTGGATATTTCCTCGTTTCTCGACAATCGCATTTACAGCCTCGAAAAAAAGATTGTCGCACTTGACTATGCTGCTCTAAAAGCAGCTCATGGCCAGCAACATAATAAAACCCCGCATTTCATTTTTCATACTTCGTTTTGTTGCTCGACATTACTAAGCCGCCTGCTGCAGGCGCACAGCTCAACACTTTGCCTGCGTGAACCTAAAGCCCTGCTGATCCTAGCTGAGTTGATAAGGGCTGGACACGTGCCTAAAGTACTGGCAAAAAAAAGCTGGCTGCAATGTTTGAACATTTGCCTGGATTTACTGGCTAAGCGGTATCACCCTGATGAACAGGTGCTAATAAAACCAAGCAACCTTGTTAACTTAATTGCACCAGAAATACTGACATTACGGCCTGCGTCCCGTGCTGTATGGTTAAGTAACAGCCTGGAAGCTTTCCTGGTTTCAGTATTAAAGAAAAACCCCGAAACGCGATCCAAAATTCATCGCATGGCGCAACAGATCATTGCTGCTGAGAGGCTCGCCATAACACCAATCGGACTGAATGACCTGCAGTCTGCTTCAGTATTTTGGGAGTATCAACAACAGCAAATGCAGCAACTGATTAAAGACCACCCTGGCCGGTTGATGTATGTCCGAACCAGCCAATTGCTTGCTGATCCCATTGCAGTCAGTATGCGGGTCAATAAATTCCTTGGGCTTAACTTACCTGACTGTCATTTCACCAGCTATAAATTCCGCGATACCATGGAACGCCATGCCAAGGCGCCTCAACTAAGTTACACCAGTAGGGTGCGTCAAACAGAAAACCGGCAGATACGTAAGTGTCACCAACAAGCACTGCAGCAAGCATTGCAATGGCATGCCAGTCATTTTAATGATACCTGCACTGAAACATGGCCTGAAAACTTTATAAATGAACAAGCAGTGCTTTGACTTGCTGACGTATCGGCTCAGCCTGAGCCAGCCATTCCGCCCATACACAATATGCCCAGCGGCTAACCAGCCTGGAATGCTCAACCGCACTTTGCGCCCGGAACACGTCAAGCACTGTCAGATCGTAACTGTATGGCGGCTTAAATAATAACAGTGGTCGCTGTTTAGCCATCTCTTTACGTAACCGGATTAACATCGGCGCTGGTAATCGGTGTTCAAAGTGCCCGCACAATGCTGCTAAATGCACTATTACAGACTGACGCGCCTGCGGATTGTCACCACCAGGATGTTGAACCGCATATGCATCCACCGTCAATTGATGCACTGCAAAATAATCCTGATTACTGTATTCACGACCAAGCACTTCGGTATAAAGCGCCCAGCAGCCAGGCGCTGAAGTCATATATCGATGTGTGGGTCCACTGTGATCAGGGAAAGTTTCCCGACAACCACAACAAATGTGAGCAATCGAACTAGTCGCCTTCAGGTACAGCGCAACTTAAACCTGCATTCACCATGAACATACCGGCTTGCGTCGCTTCCTCTAAAGTCATATTTCTGGCCAACTCCTGTGCAGCCTCACTGTCTTCAGTCAATGATGCATACAACAACTGCTGGCCTTTTGCTGATAGATCCTCTTTGGCTTTCCCCGCCATGCATTCGCAGCTTTCTTCATTCCAGTTGACAGCTTCATTGCAAGCTTTTGTTAGCTCAGTTTTACTGACGGAACCGCTTCCACAAGCAACTAACAAGCTGATCACAAAAAACAGGCTGATACTCGTTATTAATTTCATACTGTAACCCCGGGTTTGTTATAAATTTTCTTCAACAGGCTGGCCATTCTGTTTATACACCACCCCGCCTTTCATTACAAAATCGACATCCTGGAGCAATGCAATATGCCGCAGCACATCACCTTTCACGGCAATGATGTCTGCAAGCCGCCCAGGCACAACCGTACCCCACTGTTCTTCCACACCCATGAACTTGGACGGCCAGTAAGTGGCAGCCTGAATAGTCTCCATTACAGGGATACCCATTACATTGACCCAGACTTCCATCTCATTCCAGGTCGACTGGCAATGAAACTTCATTGGAATACCACTATCCGTACCGATCATTAACACCACACCGGCTTCTCTAAGTTGTTGGATTTTACGTTTTAGGGTTGGTTTACGCTTTGGGGTCAACTGAAAATACAGTAACCGACCCGGATGAGCGATGGACTGCTGAATATCGGCAATGGTGTCGGGTTGCAGGCCACGATGCCAGCAATTGTTATCCAATGCTTCGGGATTATCACGGGTGTAATCGTAATTCCACAGTCCTTCTACAGTTGGTGTCCAATAAAGTGGACCACCACGCACCCGACCGGTTGCGGTGCGCTCTTTTAAAGCCGTCATAACACTTTCCGGATACTCCGGGGCTGCCGCCAATCCGGTATGCTCAAAATTATCCACACCAATTTCCAGGCCCAGTCGAATTTCCTCTGGACGGTGTGAATGCCCAACCACTTTCAAACCCAGTTTGTGCGCTTCATCCACTACGGCGGTGGCTTCCGCTCGGGTCATTTCATCCTGATCGACCATTTTTATGACATCCATACCGGCTTCATGCAGGCGCCGGACCTTGGCCCGCGCATCACGTTCGCCATTCACACCCCAGCGGTAATTTTCAGTGCCGGGGTATGGTTGATGTTGAATAAACGGGCCGGATACGAATAAACGTGGACCAGGAATTTCGCCGGACTCAACGCGACGCTTGATAGAAATGGACTCGTCTAATGGCGCGCCCAGATCACGGGCAGTGGTAATACCCGCCAGCAATAACTGAACCGCAGAGGCAGGCATAATTTCATCTTCAAGGCGATCTTTATATGCGGGGTGCCAATGCCCATAATCCGAATGCCCATTTAGCATCAAATGCGCATGCATTTCCCACAGACCAGGCATTACCGTCATACCTTCAGTAGAGATCACCTGGTAGCCTTCAGGTACAGCAAGTTCCGACTGAGTTCCTGTGGCGGTAATGTTATCGCCGTCAATTAAAATAACGCTATTGCGGATCGGTGTGCCACCCAGGCCATCAACCAAGGTTCCACCCACCAAAGCTGTCTGTTGCGCCATAACATTAGCGCACATCAATATCAGCAAACATAGACAAATACGAATGGGCATCACACTCTCCTGAAACTCAGTTAATACAAACCTCGCGGAGAATAGCACAAACGAAATTGAGCACCTGCACCGGGCAAGGCATAATGCGTGTTTAAACAAAGTAATACTTGATCTAATGGCTGGTGCAAACTCCCTCAAAACGATCTTGTATGCCCTCGGCGCTAACAGCGCAATTGCCATAGCCAAGCTGGTCGCCGCTGCAGTTACCGGTTCGGGTGCAATGCTGGCTGAAGGTATTCATTCCGTAGCAGATACCGGCAATCAGTTGTTGTTGTTGCTGGGCTTGAAAGAATCCAAAAAACGACCGACCGAAGCCCACCCATTGGGTTATGGCAAAAGCATTTACTTCTGGTCGTTTGTTGTGGCGTTGATGCTGTTTTCCGTTGGGGGGCTGTTTTCACTGTATGAAGGCCTGCATAAGCTGCATGAAAGTCAGCCGTTAAGCCAACCATGGATTGCCATTGCGGTGCTGGCGTTTGCGATTATTGCCGAAAGCATTTCACTGCGCGCTTGCATAATAGAAGTTAACAAAGTGCGTTTTGGACGCAGTTTTCGGCAATGGTTCCGGGAAAGCCGCCAAAGTGAATTGGTGGTCATTTTTGGTGAAGATATTGCTGCCTTATTTGGCCTGGTGCTGGCGTTGGTCGCGATATTGCTTACCTTCCTGACCGGTAATCCACTGTATGATGCTCTGGGCACTCTGGCAATTGGGGGGTTGCTTATTGTTATTGCAGTATTAATCGCCATTAAAGTGAAAGCACTGCTGGTTGGACAAAGCGCCGACCCGGAAATGGTCAAGCGCATGCAGGCTTATCTTGCAGGACAGCAGGAAATTGACCGAATCCTGAATATGATCACTCTGCAACTGGGCAGCGACGTAATGGTTTCGATCAAAGCCAAAATGCGAATTGCTGATGACCAGCTGACCTTAATCAACAACATTAATGGTATCGAGCGCAGCTTTAAAGACAATTTCCCGGAAGTTGTCTGGTTGTTCTTCGAACCGGATATTGAGAAATAACATGACTGCCAACTCACAACCGAAAGTCGGCTTTGTCTCACTGGGCTGTCCCAAGGCATTGGTGGACTCCGAGCAAATCCTGACCCGACTGCGGATTGATGGCTACGGCATAGCACCGAGTTACGCTGACGCTGATCTGGTGGTGGTCAACACCTGTGGTTTTATTGACGATGCCAAAGCAGAATCAATTGAAACCATTGGCGAAGCATTGCAGGAAAACGGCAAGGTTATTGTAACTGGCTGTCTGGGCGCCAAACCAGAAGAAATCACTGCCATACATCCAAGTGTGTTGCATGTAAGCGGACCACAGCAGTTCGACCTGGTGCTGGACTCGGTACATCAACATTTACCGGTTGCACACGACCCGTTCACGGATTTGATCCCGGAAGCTAAAGATGCCGGCCCGGGGATCAAACTGACTCCCCGCCACTATGCTTACCTTAAAATCTCCGAAGGCTGTAATCACAAATGTAGTTTCTGCATTATCCCTTCAATGCGCGGCAAACTGGTCAGTCGGCCGTTGGGCATGGTTATGCGTGAAGCTGAACAACTGGTCGAATCCGGTGTACGTGAATTATTGGTAATTTCGCAAGATACCAGCGCCTACGGCGTTGATACCCGCTATCAGCGGGATTGGTGGCGCGATCGAGAATACCAGACCCGGATGACCGGGTTATGTGAGGCCATGGGTGAACTTAGTCGGGAAACAGGCGCATGGGTGCGATTGCACTATGTATACCCGTACCCTCATGTTGATGATGTTATCCCATTGATGCGTGATGGTTTGATTTTGCCGTACCTGGATATTCCATTTCAACACGGCAGTCCGGCAACATTGAAACGGATGCGTCGCCCGGCTGCCTCGGAGAATAACCTGGAGCGGGTCAATAAATGGCGTGCAATTTGTCCCGAACTGACCATCAGGAGCACCTTCATCGTTGGGTTTCCGGGTGAAACCGATCAAGAATTCAATGAGTTACTGGACTTTATTAAAGCAGCACAACTGGATCGGGTCGGCTGTTTCCAGTACTCACCAGTGGATGGTGCAGTTGCCAATCAACTGGATAACCCTGTGCCTGAACAGCTCAAGCAGGAACGCTGGGATGCTTTTATGCAAACCCAGGCTGAGGTCAGCGCTGATAGATTACAAGCTAAAATCGGCACGCATCAACAGGCACTGATTGATGCCATTGATGATGGACAGGCGATCGCACGCGGCCACGCCGATGCACCGGAAATTGACGGTCAGATTTTGATTGCCAATGCAGATCATTTGCATCCCGGTGATCAGGTCATGGTCGAAATTGATGGTGCTGATGAGTATGATCTTTACGCATCATTGATTGAATAACCCTCGACATGCGTAACGAAACAGCATTGCTGCTGCGGCTGAATGCCCACAATGCGTTGCAGACACCTTTGTTGTTGATTAACCCACCGGATGATCCCGACGCTTATCATGGCTTGATTATCGCCGGCGTATTGCACGATAACTATCAGCAACATCTGCGCTGGCAACATACTGAAACCCCGACCTGGTTTGGTTGCCATTTACCCGAACAGCAACTGAATCAAAATACAGCAAGCACAGTTGTTTTATTTCTCCCCAAAGGCAAGCAGCGCTTGTTAGCACAATTGCAATTATTACCCGGCAGAGTTTTCGTTAATAGCCGTTTACTGGTGATCGGCGCAATTGATGCAGGCATTAAAAGTGCAGGTAAAAAAATTGATGCATTTTGCGACCGGACTGGCAAACTGGACGCTGCCCGACATTGCCAGGCATGGTCCGGGGTACTCAAAGATCAGCCCAAAACAGACTTATCCTCGTTAATCAAACTTTGGCCATTGACGTTCTCTGTGCATACCTCCAATATCGCCAGTTTGCCCGGTGTGTTTGCTGATGGTCGCCTGGATACAGGCAGCCGCTTATTAATCGAAACTTTCAACGGATGCCAAAACCGCCTGCCAAAGATAAAGCAGATGCTGGATTTTGGCTGTGGTTCAGGGGTATTAAGTTTGACGATTGCTCAGCTGATACCTGACATGTCTATCAAGGCAGTCGATAGTGATGCGTTTGCCTTGCATGCTGCAGCTCTAACCTTCCAGCAAAATAAAATCCAAGGCAGTATTTCAGCCACTGCTCTACCCGCAGATATTGCCGGGCAGTACGACCTGATTGTCAGTAATCCTCCCTTTCACCAGGGCAACACTCAAACCACACAGCTGTCCCAGGCTTTCATTCAGCAATTACCTAAGCTGCTTAACCGTAATGGTCAAGCATGGATTGTTGCAAATCAGTTTCTTAATTATGAAGCTATTTGCCGGGCATGCGGCTTGAAGGTCACCCGTGAAGCTGCAAATAACGCTTTTAAAGTTTTGCTGATCAAACGTTGATATTGCTTTGAAAATCGCCTGAATCAAGCAGATGGTATTTGTCTGTCGCTGCGAATAAATTGCTGTAATTATCAACCCTGGCCACTTTCCAACCACCTGGACGTTATCGGATAACGTCGGTCCCGCCCGAATGCCCGGTTGGTAATCCTCACGCCTGGTGCGCCCTGGCGGCGTTTATATTCATTGCGCAACACCATCCCTGCAATCCGGCGAACTTCAGCTTCGGTAAAGCCCTCAGCGACGATCTCCTCAATCGGCACATCCTGTTCCACAAAGCGTTCCACAATCGCATCCAGGCGATCGTAAGGCGGCAAACTGTCCTGATCGGTCTGATTATGCGCCAATTCTGCAGAGGGTGGCCGTTCAATCACTGCAGTGGGAATCCACTCTTCATCCGCTTGTTGATTGCGCCACTTTGCCAAAGCATAAACCAGTGTTTTACTAACATCTTTCAACGGCGCAAACCCGCCGCACATATCCCCATAAATTGTGCAGTATCCTGCAGCCAATTCGCTTTTATTGCCGGTAGCTATCAACATCGCACCGGTTTGATTGGAGATAGCCATCAGTAGCATTCCACGACTGCGGGCCTGCAGATTCTGATCTGTTAAGCCGGTTGCGTCGACACCACTTGCGGACAAGCTTTGCAATGCGACCTGATGCAAACCTTCAATCGGTATCTGCAGCAATTTTGTACCCAGCGTCTCAGCCTGTTGTTGCGCCAAATCATTACTCATATCACTGGTGTAACGAGATGGCAGAGATACCACCGTGACGTTTTCCGGGCCCAACACATCCACCATAATGGCATGACATAAAGCTGAATCGATGCCGCCAGATAAACCTAATAACGCTTTGGAAAAACCGTTTTTAGCAAAGTAATCCCCTACTCCAAGGCAAATGGCGGTATATACCTCAGCATAATCATTGTCAGTTGCATTCAGACCTTGATGCAGTTCAGACACTGGCGACCAGCTACCGGAGTGCTGGTCAAAATCAGCACAAACGGTAACTTCCTGGCAATGTGCGGCACTTAATGGCTCGGACTGATCCGACAAAAACAGCGAGCGGCCATCAAACAACAACTCATCCTGTCCACCAATCAGATTGCAGTATGCAATCGGCAGACCTGTTTCCTGGATTCGTTCGTCCAATGTATACAAACGCCGTTGGTGTTTGCCACGACGATAAGGTGAGGCATTGGGTATCAATAACACTTGAGCGCCTGCCTGTCTGGCCTGGCTGATGGGCTCCCGTTCCCAGCAATCTTCACAGATCACCACCCCGACCTGGCACCCCTTTAATTCAACCACCAGTGGTTGGTTGCCCGGCTGAAAATATCGTTTTTCATCAAAAATGGCATAGTTGGGCAGGCATTGCTTATGGTAACGCCCCAATAACTGACCGTTCCTGATCCAGCTGAGCGAATTAAACAACGCACCCTGCTCCAGCCATGGATGACCTACCAGCAAGTCGATACCCTGCACGCCGGCAATGATTTCCGCTATCCTTTCATGGGTCCGCTGCATAAAGCCTGGACGCAACACCAGGTCTTCAGGTGGATAACCAGTTAAAGCCAGTTCCGGCGTCAATAAGATGTCAGCTTTTAATTGATCACGCGCATGCGCAACTGCTGCCAGAATTTGTGCACAATTGCCACTGATGTCACCAACGGTAACATTCAGTTGCGCCATCGCTACTCTTAACGGCATATCAGTTGCCTTTTAGTCGCCCGCAACATTGACCGCAGACAACATGATTAGATTTTGTACTTTAGAAGCAATCAGCAATCGCTTGACCTAATTCTGCAGGCGAGCGTACGGTTTTGACCCGGGCAGCTTCCAGCGCTTCGTATTTGGCTTCAGCAGTACCTTTACCACCGGCAATAATGGCGCCGGCATGACCCATTCGTTTGCCTGGCGGTGCGGTAACACCTGCTATGTACGCCACTACCGGTTTGGTCACATGCTCAGCAATATATTCTGCCGCCTGTTCTTCCGCATCACCACCGATCTCACCAACCATTATGATCCCTTCGGTGGCCGGATCATTTTGGAATAATTCCAGACAATCAACAAAGTTGGTGCCGTTGATAGGATCACCGCCGATACCGATACAGGTCGTCTGCCCTAAACCTGCCTGGGTGGTTTGATAAACAGCTTCATAGGTAAGTGTCCCAGAGCGGGATACCACACCAATTTTTCCTGGCATATGAATCTGAGCCGGCATAATACCGATTTTGCATTCACCCGGGGTGATCACACCCGGACAATTCGGTCCGATCAATCGTGTTCCAGGAAAATCCTCCAGGGTTGCCTTAACCCGCAGCATGTCCATCACCGGAATTCCTTCAGTAATCGTTACGATGACCTTAATACCGGCATCAGCAGCTTCCAGAATCGCATCAGCGGCATACGGCGGTGGAACAAAAATGACAGATGCATCAGCAGCTGTTTCAGCCACAGCTTCGGCCACAGTATTAAATACCGGCCGATCCAAATGCACATTGCCACCTTTACCCGGGGTAACACCGCCAACCAGTTGCGTGCCGTAATCGATCGCCTGTTGCGAATGGAAAGTACCCTGTGAACCGGTAAAGCCCTGGCAAATGACCTTGGTGTCCTTATTGATTAAAACGCTCATGCTGCCTCCCGAGCTGCGGCCACTACTTTTTTAGCGCCGTCATTTAAATCACTGGCAACAATCACTGCAATATCACTGTCTTCCAGCATCTGTCTGCCTTTATCCACATTGGTGCCTTCCAGCCTGACCACCAACGGCACATTTATATCCACTTCGTGGGCGGCGCTGATAATACCTTCAGCGATCAAATCACAACGCACAATCCCACCGAAAATATTGACTAGAATGGCTTTGACCTTATCGCCGGCCAAAATCAGTTTAAACGCTTCCTTGACTCGTTCAGCATTGGTGCCTCCACCCACATCGAGGAAATTGGCCGGGTCACCACCATTCAGTTTAATCACGTCCATGGTTGCCATCGCCAAACCGGCGCCGTTCACCATACAGGCAATATCACCATCCAGTGTCACATAGTTCAAATCGTGCTTACTGGCTTCCAATTCGGTTGGATCTTCCTGTGTTTCATCGCGCATTGCCGCTAACGCCTGATGTCTGAACAAGGCGTTACCATCCGCATTAATCTTGGCGTCCAGGGCCAACAGGTCACCATTACCATCAATAATTAGCGGGTTAACCTCCAGCAGGCTTAAATCCTTTTCTGTGAATAACTTGTACAAGGCACGCATAATCCGGGTCAGCTGGTTCACCTGACGGGCATTTAAGCCCATGCCAAAACCCATTTGACGGCATTGATAGGCCTGCAGGCCGGCAGTTGGGTTAACCCGAACACGAATGATCTTTTCCGGTGTGTCATGTGCTACCTGTTCAATATCCACACCACCAGCTGCTGAGCCCATGAAAGCAACACAGCGATTGGTTCGATCAATCAAGGCACTCAGATAAAGTTCCTGATCAATATCTATTGCCTCAGCTATCAGTACCTGATTGACCGGAAATGACTGACCACCGGTCTGATAGGTGCTGATGTTCATACCCAGCATTTTTTCGGCCTCAGTGCGTAACTCTTCCAGGCTGCGGACCAGTTTGACACCACCTGCCTTGCCCCGGCCACCGGCATGTACCTGGGCTTTGACTACCCACATGGAACCACCAACGGCTTCGGCCGCCTTAACCGCTGAATCCGGATTATCAGCAACCTTGCCGGCAGGTACTGGAATGCCGTACTGGGAGAACAGCTCTTTGGCTTGATACTCGTGAAAATTCATGTTTTAACCTTGTTGATTGGTTTGATCAATTACAAAAAAATGCACCCATGGTGGGCGCCAGTCACATAAGCATATATCAGGCTGCTTATTCTACGCCATTCGCAGCAATTCGTTAACGCCTGTCTTGGAACGGGTTTGTGCATCAACACGTTTAACGATCACCGCACAGCTTAAACTGTGGCTGCCGTCATTGGAAGGCAAGCTGCCGGGCACCACTACTGCACCTGCAGGTACCTGGCCACGGCTGATCTCACCGCTCTCCCGATCATAGATTTTGGTGCTCTGCCCGATAAATACACCCATCCCGATAACCGCCCCGGCACCAACCCGCACGCCTTCAACCACCTCAGAGCGTGCGCCGATAAAGCAGTTATCTTCAATAATCGTAGGTTGAGCCTGTAACGGTTCCAAAACCCCGCCGATACCTGCGCCACCGGAGATATGCACATTGTTGCCGATTTGCGCGCATGAACCGACTGTCGCCCAAGTGTCGACCATAGTACCGCTGCCTACATAGGCGCCAATATTGACGTAGCTGGGCATCAATACGGCATCTGGGGCAATATGCGCACCACGCCGGACTATCGCCGGCGGCACAACTCTTGCACCTGTATCAGCAACACCATCGGCGTTATTAAAGCGCAGCGGTACTTTATCGAAATAATGGGTAATACCGCCGTCTATCAGCTGGTTTTCATTGCACCGGAAGTACAGCAAAATAGCTTGCTTCAACCATTCGTTGACCTGCCAGCCACCACCCTTCAATGGCTCGGCAACCCGAAACTCACCTGTTTCAAGGTGGTGTAAACACTCATCCAGGCTGGCTTTCAGCTCAGCAGATGCGTTGGCCGGATTAAGCTCGGCACGTCGCTGCCAGAAAGTGCTGATTGTGGACAATAATGTGTTGCTATCAATCATCTGTTTATTGTAGCTGGAACCCGTTGTGTATGGGTTGTTTATCAACTTAATTATGATTGCAAAGAAATCTTATCGCATCTGATAACGCTTGAACTCAATGAATCACTCAGCGCAATAGAGCTATTGACACCATCACATCCAGTCACTAGTGTATCTGCTACTCATCGAGACCGGCGGAGGGATAGGCCCTTTGATGCCGGGGCAACCATTGATGCTAACCACATCGATACAGGTGCCAACTCCTGCGTTATCAATAGGTAATGAGAGATGAGACCTGCCGTATAACGGCCAGCTGACACTCAGCTAGTCCATGGTCGGCAGGCGTGTATTCGTGGAGTTTCTCGTGAGTCTTATAAATTGGACTATATGGAGACTCATGACATGCATATCATCAAATCCACCCCTCCCGGGGGTACCGCAATTGCAGCGGCAAAAACTTCTTTTTTATGTTTCAGTCAAAATATCCCGATTGGCAATGCATCAGGTATCTTTAAACTGCAATACGGCCATTCGTTGACAGCAGCGGCCCTGGCCATCAATGATTACCAACCAGCCAGGCCAACTAAACCAAAAACCAAAGCTCCGGTGTACCTCGTGTTGGGTGGTATATCGGCGCACCGGTGGTTATTTGACCACTGCATGAGCAATCAACAAACCAAAGCAAAACCTGGCTGGTGGTCAAATATAGTCGGTCCCGGCAAAGCGCTGGATCCAACTGCAACCCGGCTGATAGGTGTCGACTTTCTCGGCAGTGGGGCCAGCAGCAAGCCTGGTTTTGCAAATGAGTTTATCGTCACCCCAAACGATCAGGCACACGCTATAGCTCAAGCGCTGTCAGTTATGGGCATTCAAAAACTGGATGGGGTTATCGGTTGTTCGTATGGCGGCAATGTCGCTTTGGCACTTGCCAGCCTTTACCCCAAGCTGATTACCAAAGCCCTGGTGTTATGTGCAGCGGATCGACCGGCGGTAATAACCAGCGCTTATCGCAGCATCCAGCGCCGGATTGTACAAACAGCAATCACGAATGATGATATTGACACCGGATTGCAAACAGCAAGGCAATTGGCGATGTTGGGGTTTCGTACCGCAGAAGAGTTGCAGCAGCGCTTCCAGGGCAAACCAGTGGTAACCCAGCAGGCGCTTCTGCTACCAGTAGAGAATTACTTACAAGCACGCGGCACCAGTTGGGCGCAAAATACTAACGCCGCAGAGTTTATCTGTCTGTCACAGTCCTGTGATCTGGCCAGCGTGGAGGCAACAAAAATCAACATCCCATTATGGCTTGCGGCAGCATATAACGATGCCATTGTGCCTTTTGAAGATGTCCAAAGGTTGGCCCATCAAGCTCCAAAATGTCAGCGTGTAATTGAATTGCACACCAATGTCGGTCACGATGCTTTTTTAACTGAAACTGTTCAGATCAACAGCTTGGTTGGTGAGTTCCTGAATGATGGCAAACACAATTCTCATCGTCATTTCCAGGGGGCAGTCGCATGAAACGATTCTCTCCACAACCTGAAACCAGTGCCGTCCGTAGTGGTCTGGAAACTGATAACCAACACGGCGCGGTGGTTCCACCATTGCACCTCTCCTCAACTTTCACCTTCGCCGGTTATCAACGGAAACGGCCTTATGATTACACCCGTAGCGGTAATCCTACTCGCACTACATTGGCCGATGCACTGGCGGAACTTGAAGGAGGTTGCAGTGCTAGCGTGGTAGCCAGTGGCATGGCGGCGATAACTCTGGTTTGCCAGTTACTAAAACCTGATGATCTGCTGGTTGTACCACATGATTGCTATGGTGGTAGTTACCGATTGTTTACCCATCTGGCGGAACGCGGCGCTTTTCGGCTTAGCGTGATTGATCAAAACGATCCGCAGGCAGTGCGATTGGCTTTGCAACAGCAACCTGCAATAGTCTGGATTGAAACCCCCAGTAACCCGCTGCTGCGGATCGTTGATATCGACTCCATCACAAAACTAGCCAAGCTTCAAAATGCTTTGGTTGTTGTCGACAACACCTTCTTATCTCCAACCGGGCAACAGCCGCTAAGCATGGGGGCTGATATTGTGGTGCATTCCACTACCAAGTATTTGAATGGTCATAGTGATGTGGTCGGTGGCACCGTCATTGCCGCTGACCCGGAACTTGGCGAAGCACTCGACTGGTGGGCCAACTGTCTTGGTTTAACCGGAGCGCCGTTCGATGCGTGGCTGACTCTCAGAGGTATCCGTACGCTGCATGCCCGAACTCGATTACATTGTGAGAACGCGCAGGGGGTGGCAGAATTTCTGCAACAACATCCAGCAGTTCACAAGGTTCACTATCCCGGTATAGCTGATCATCCTCAACATCAACTGGCGTGCCGACAGCAACTGCATTTTGGTGGAATGCTCAGCTTTGAATTGGCTGCAGATTATTCGGTACCAATGCTGCTGACGGCATTACAACATTTTTCACTGGCGGAAAGCCTGGGTGGTGTGGAAAGTTTGATTGCACACCCCGCTAGCATGACACATGCGGCTATGGACTCTGCTGCTCAGCAGCGTGCCGGCATCAGCGAACGATTACTGCGCTTGTCAATTGGAATTGAACATCACTCAGATTTACTGGCTGATCTTGAACACGGATTACAAGCCAGTAGGCTGCACCAGTCCAAGGATGCTGCCGCATGAAAACAAAATCAGAATGGCAACAACGGCCGGTTATCAAACTCGGCGGAATCACTGTCGCAAGTACAACTAATATCCTCAAGACGCTCACCAGCATACGTTGGAATGAAGAACCCATACTGATCGTCTCAGCACCTGCCGGGATTACCGATCAACTGTTGAATTGCGCTCAACTGAATGGAGATAACCGTCATCAAGCACTGCAATCTGTACGCTGGCATTTTGCTGATATCGCCATGGGGCTATTAAGCGACGCCAGTCGCAAATGTTACCTGGGTATTATTGATAGATGGCTGCAACAGCATGCCGCCACTTCAAGCACTGAACGGCTGGTGGCTCGGGGCGAGCTTTGGAATGCACATTTGATAGCTGCGCATCTATCAGAAAATAGTCTCCCGGCCTACCCGGTCGATGCCAGAAAATTTGTATTGACTGAATCCTCTGATAAGCCGGCCATCATCACCGATGATATTAAGGCTCATCTAACGGCACAGGGTATTGCGGTTGTTACCGGTTTTATCGCCCGCAACCGGCAACACAATAGCTGCACACTTGGCCGTGATGGCAGTGATTACACAGCTGCACTTATCGCTGCAAAAACCGCTGCCTGCCGGGTGGATTTTATCACCAGCACACGCGGAATCCGCAGTGCCGATCCAGCACAACTTGGTAGCCCGGGATTGCGTATCCCTATGATCGATTATCCTGCTGCGCGCACAATTGCCAGGCTGGGTGGAGGTGTATTGCACCCTCGCACGATTGGCCCATTACAACAGCACAACATTCCAGTCCGGGTTTTCCAACCTGCGCAAGCTGCTCATGCCACCCATATCATGGCTGATGCCAGGTGGCCGCTATTAGGGCTGGGTATTTTTACCCGCACAGTGAGCCCACATTTATCCGAGCTATTGATTCCGGTGGCCAACCCGGCAATAGCGCGACGTCTGGCGCCGATACTCAGCCGAAAACTGCAGCAACGCCCAGAGTTGCCGACACAAAGCTGCTCGGCTGAACACGATAAAGTCCACATCACCTGTGTACCGGAGATGCTGAACCTATGCTTGCGTGCTGTTCATGATGAGCTTTACGGCACCAGTCTGCACCCGGACACCAAGCAGAGCAGTTTGCCCCGTGTTGCTGTGGTGTTATACGGCCCAGGCAAGGTTGGAAATGCTGTAATAGATCGACTACACCAGCAGCAATGGCTGACCCGCCTGGACCACCGGTTACATTTGCATCTGCACGCGGTGGTCAATTCAGAATATGCCTGTAAACAATCCGAAGGTGGTAAAACCACCCAAACGACGAGTCAGGCATTATGGCAGGAGATAGCGACCAACCCCGCAATTACCCCGGATTTCACAGTTGTCATCGATACTACTGCTGCCAGAGAAGTAGCGCGCCAGCATCGTTACTGGCTGAATCAAGGCTTTGGCGTTATCACTGCCAACAAACTTTCACTGAGTGCCGATGATCACACTTACCTTGAACTGCAGGTACACCCGTTATTCGCCGCCAGCGCAACTGTTGGCGCTGGTTTGCCTATCATCACGACCTTAAAGCAGTTGCAAAATGCCGGGCAAACACCAACTGGTTTTACTGCAATACTATCTGGTAGCGTCAACTATTTGCTCGAACAGCTTCAACAACACCCTGATTACAATCAAGCGATGGCGCAAGCACAACAGCTCGGACTGGTTGAAGCTGACCCGCACACTGATATATCCGGCCTGGATACAGCCCGCAAGAGCATAATATTAGCGCGCCTGCTAGGGGACCAACTAACGGTTAAAGATGTCGAGTGCCAACCATTGCCCCCCGCCAAGCAGTTGGAACAACTTGCCTTGAACGCCAATGACACACAGCAACGGCTGGTATACCTGGCACACTGGGAACCAGGCCAGATCAGCATTCGATTGGAAAGTGTTGCGGCAGACAGTTCACTGGTCATAACCGGTGTAAACAACATCATAAAAATCAGCTCAGGTGATCAACAGAAAAATATCATCATCAGCGGCCCGGGAGCCGGTATTGAAGTTACCGCCGATGCTGTTTTCCGGGATTTATTCATGACGGTTAAACAGGGGTTGCTGTTGGTAAACCCCGCTGCTGCCATGGCTGCCTGATTCCAAGACTCAAAGATAAGCAACCTCACACTCGGGGTGTATGCCGTTCAATACTTGGCGGTGTATCCAGGGCTTGTTGCAATGCTTGCTGCAATGCCGCACAACGTGTGGCATCCAATGGCTGATTCGCATAATCAGACAATTTAAACGTATCTTCCACCTGCTCTCCAAATGTAGCGATACGAGCATCATGCAGACGCACTTTTTGCTGCAGCAACACCTGCGCGATACTCGATAACAATCCCGGCCGGTCTGTGCATACCACTTCCATTCGGGTCAGTCCATCGGGGTCTTGTATGTCAACTTCAGAATTAGCCAGTCTAGAATTGGACTCTCGATAATTGCTAAAACGAATATCAGCATTACTAAGAAATTCACGCAAACGCCTGGGAATTGAAAAATTCATGGGAGTTGGTGCGACAGCCTCACTTAATAGAGACTCCAAACCAGTTTGCAGACGATCTATATCACTCTGATTTAATGGATAGCCTCCGGCATCCACCAGTTGAAACAAATCCACTACCAGATTTTCATTGGTAGTTTGGATTCTGGCATTGAACACATTGCATCGCATTTGCTCCAACTGCCCTATGACAGTTGCAAAAAAACCATCAAAGGAAATACCTGTAACCAACAATTCCGTAACCTTTTGTTCCGGCAGCAAGCGTGCTTGGACCACCGGTCGATGTAACTCTGCATGAGCCAACAAAATCCGGGTTATCCATAATAACTGCCGATCATCAAATCTTTGGAATGCCTGCTCCGGGAAAGTCCGCCACAAACTGCTCATCCGCTCAACATCAACACCCAACGCCAGTAACTGGCTAAATACTCGAGAACGGGTTTCACGCGCCACTTCTATCCGCTGCAACGGTCTACTCAATCCCTGTTGCAGCGCTGAAGCAGTTTTCTGATACAACTCCCATAACAGAGCATCCTTCCAGGAATTCCATAAGTCCGGATTGGTAGCTGCAATATCGGCTACGGTCAGTAAATACAAATAATCCAGTTGCTCGCGATCAGCTACCGACCGGGCAAACCGATGGATAACGTCAGGATCACTCAAATCTTCACGCTGTGCGGTTCTTGACATCAGCAAATGCTGTTGCACCAGCCAACTGATCATTTGTACCTGGCTGGCTGGCAAATTTAATTGCTGACAATAATTGTGCACATATTCGGCACCGAGCTCAGAATGATCACCACCCCGGCCTTTGGCAATATCATGAAAAAGCGCTGCCAGATAAAGCAGCTCCGGTTGGTCAATCCGCTGAAATACATTGGCTGCATGATTAAACTTTTCTGTGTATTTAGCGTGTGCAAAGCGACGTAAATTACGGATAACAAACAAAGTATGCTGATCAACGGTATATACATGAAACAAATCAAACTGCATCAAGCCGGTAACCCTGGCAAATTCTGGAATCAATCTACCCAGTAATCCATAACGGTTCATCCTTGCCAGTTGACTATAGACACCGGTTGGCTGACGCAAGATATCGAGTAACCTGATCAATGCCAATGAGTCTTTGGACAAAGCTTCCCCATGTCTCTGTAACGCCTGTCGTAACCAGCGGATGGTACCGGCACGAACACCCCGAATATCGGGAGCAACCTGCAATCGCAGGAATAAATCCATAATGGCTAATGGACGCTCATCAAAAACCTTTGGATGCCGAGCCTCCAGGTAATCTTCACGAACCTGAAACTCGCCATCAAGCACCTTTATTACGCCCGCACCTGCGGTTAACAATTCCTCATCGTATTGTTGCAACAATCGTTCATTCAAACGTTCAACATGGGTCACCGTGCGGTAATACTGCTGCATGAACTGTTCGACCGCTCTGGTAGCCTGCTGCTTATCGGTATACCCCAGTTCAGCAGCCAATTGTTTTTGCTGGGCGAACAATAAGCGTTCCTCTGCACGATTGGTTATGGTGTGATTAATCCATCGAACATGCCATAAAAAATTTCGCGCTTTGATCAGCTCATTGTATTCATCCGGCAGCAAAAAACCGTGCCCGACCAAAGTGGCCAGATCGGCATCACCAAAGTACCTACGTGCAACCCATGCAATCGTCTGAATATCACGCAGACCACCCGGTCCCTCTTTTATATTGGGCTCAAGCCGATAAGCGGTGTCATCAAAACTGGCATGGCGTTGTTGCTGTTCTGCCAGTTTGGCTGCAAAAAAATCATCTGCTGCCCACATTTGGTCTACTGCAATCTGTCGCTGCATAAGCTGATATAGCTGATCGTTACCTGCCAACAGTCTGGCTTCCATCAGATTGGTTGTTATAGTCACATCGGCTTGTGCCTGCTGATAACAGGTTTGCAGGCTTCGCACACTGTGCGAAACAACCAATCCAGCATCCCACAACACTCCAATCCAGGTTTCAAGATTGGATTGACTGGCTTGATTCAATTGGTCCTCGCTCAATACCAACAGGTCAATGTCAGAGTATGGATGTAGTTCACCCCGGCCAAAACCACCAACAGCCACCAGTGCAAGCTCCCCGGTATCCTTCAGCAGCTTCTGCCAGCTGATGCGCAACACCTGTGTAACCTGGATTGCCCGTTCCTTTACCAGCTGGTCAACCGCTTTGCCGGCTGCTAACTCAGCTTGCAGGTTTTGTTCACCGGTTTGTAATTGGCTTTTCAGTAAACCGCTAAGCCGGGCGTAGTCCGAACTTGAATCGGCAGTCATTTATACAACATGTGCTGGTTCATGGACATACTCATGACTGATCTATCAGTTTGGCATGCTGATGAGGTGTGTGGCTGGCAAGTCATCAACCACTTTTGCTGATATCAGAGCGGATCGCCTGGTAAACAGGTTAATACCCGATAACCATCAGGCGTAACCGCAATGGTATGTTCCCATTGTGCTGACAAACTGCGATCCTTGGTTTTCACTGTCCATCCATCGGCCATCAACCGCGTTTCCTTGCGCCCCAGATTCACCATCGGTTCAATCGTAAACACCATTCCAGGCAGTAATTCCAACCCGGTATTAGGTCGACCGTAATGCAACACCTGTGGATCTTCGTGGAAAACCCGACCTATACCATGGCCGCAATAATCACGCACGACTGAGCATCTTTCAGCCTCAACCAGGGTTTGAATGGCATGGCCTATGTCGCCTAATCGAACACCGGGCTTGATCATCTCAATACCGCGTACCATTGCAGAATGGGCAATTTCGCAGACCCGCTGAGCGCGTACTGGAACATCACCCACATAGAACATTTTGCTGGTGTCACCATGCCATCCATCCTTGATAACCGTGACATCAATATTAACGATATCACCCTTCTTGAGCTTCTTGTCACCGGGAATCCCATGGCAAACCACATCATTGACTGAGGTGCAGATGGACTTGGGGAAACCACGGTAATTCAGTGGTGCTGGAACAGCCTGCTGTTGATTGACTATATAATCATGACAGATGCTGTTTAATTCCTCGGTGGACACACCCGGCTGCACATGCGGTGCGATCATCCGCAGCACTTCACCGGCCAGACGACCGGACACTGCCATTAATTCAATTTCAGCTTCAGTTTTGATCACAGCCCCGCGTTGAATACGCTCCAGCATTGCACTTATCCATATTTAGTTGTCATATATTGTAATGCATTCAAATCTGATGTGTTCTGGATGTCGAGCACACCCAATAATTAACAATGGCGAAATCACTCAATTTCAAAGCCATGGCTTTTGGCACAGGTTTTATCCTGGAATAAGCAAGACAATACGCTGCAAAGTCGTAGGTTACGGCTTCAAATGAGGTTAATCGTGAGCAATAACACCAATAATCATTACATCCCGGCTGTTTCTCAGCGCAAACCGTCATTTTTTAAACGGTTTCTGCCCATATTTCTAGTCGTCGGCAGCGTGTTTTTACTGATCGCGTTTGCAGCTTTGAGACAACCCCCACCGGCAGAGGAAAAACCACCTGTAGCACAACTGGTTGATACGGTAACAGTCAGCCAGCAAAGCCTGGTGTATTCAATCAAATCGCAAGGTACGGTTGAACCACGCACCGAAACCACACTGGTGCCTGAAGTTGCCGGCAAGGTGGTCAAATTGTCACCTGTATTTGTTGCTGGAGGGTTCTTCCAGGCTGGTGAAGTCTTGATGGAAATTGACCCCAGCGACTATCAGGCTGCATTAACCCTCGCTGAGGCCAACCTGGCCAATGCCCAGGCACAGGTGGCGGAAGAACGTGCCCGTACTGAACAGGCCCGCAAGGATTGGGAAAATCTGAATGGGCTGATCGGCGGCAGCGGTAAACAACCCAATACCTTGGTGCTGCGTGAACCACAACTGGCTCAATCCGAAGCCAATGTAAAAGCCATGCAGGCTGCACTGCAAAGAGCACAGCGCGACATGCAGCGTACCAAGATCAGTTTGCCGTATGCGGGGCTGGTGAAAAATCGCCAAGTCGATCTGGGACAGTATGTTTCATTGGGCACAACACTGGGCACCACATTCGCTGTAGACGTAGCTGAAATTCGCCTACCGTTGACGGAAAACGATCTGAGCTACGTGCAATTACCAGATACGATGCGCAGAAGTGAACAGGTACAATTCACACCGGTAATTTTATCCACTTCTAATAACCGCTCTCAACAAACCTGGAATGCCAAAATTGTTCGGACTGAAGGTGTAGTCGATGCAGCGACCCGGGTAACCTATGCGGTGGCCGTTGTTGAAGACCCATACGGACTGCTCGGCACTAACCGCAGCACCCCACTACGTGTCGGTACTTTTGTGAATGCTGAAATTGAAGGTGTATCGGCCTATGACGTGGTTGCACTACCACGTTCCAGCCTGCGTGAAGATGGCAAAATCTTGATCGCCGATGCTGATAACAAACTGGATGTGCGTGATGTAGTTATCGACCGGGCCACCCCCGCAGAAGTTTATATCAGTGCCGGTCTTGAACCTGGTGACCGGGTAATTACCACAGCCATTGCTGCGCCTATTCCCGGTAGCCCGCTGAGAATTTATGGTGATGACGCCAGCCAGCAATCAGCTGAAGATTTAAGCCAATTGGCCAGTGATCAATCCGATTCGGCTGCGACCGACAATACAGCTGAGTCTCCTGACGAGTTTGAAACAGACGCACCCGGCACTGTAGCCGACACTACCCAACAACAGGTCAGTGTCGATCAGGCTACCGCCTCAGCAAACTAAACATAACATCCGGCATTAGCGGAGAACCGACATGCAACAACGTAACTGGTACGAATCCATAATCGCCTGGTTTGCCGAAAACCATGTGGCTGCCAACTTATTGATGTTCTCACTCATAGCAGGTGGGCTGTGGTCAGCATTTACCATCAAAAAAGAAATTCAGCCCAGTATTGACCCCAATCAGGTTACTATCCGGGTGCCATACCTGGGTGCCAGTCCAACCGAAGTTGAAGAAGGTGTTCTGGTCAAGGTAGAGGAAGCCATTCAGGATATTGAAGGCATCGATAAAATCACCTCATTCGGTCGTGAAGGCAACGGAACGGTTGTCATTGATGTCAAGCAAAGCTATGCCGCTGCAGAGGTCCTGGACGAAATCAAATTGCGGGTGGATGGTATTTCCACCTTTCCGGTTGAAACCGAAAAACCGGTTATCACCAAGAGCCAATGGACCCAGGAAGTCATGTGGATTTCCGTATTCGGCGATGTTGGCGAAAGGACATTAAAAGAATATGCCAAGATTGTCCGCAACGAACTGGTGCAACTGCCTGGTGTGACCCGCGCTGGAGTCGTTGGTGATCGCGATTATGAAATTGCTATTGAAGTTAGTGAACAAACACTGCGCAAATATGGGTTAACCATGGCCGAAGTGGCTCAAGCAGTGCGGGTCGGATCATTGGATTTGCCAGCCGGCTCTATAGATACCGCCTCCGGAGACATATTGCTACGGACCAAAGGCCAAGCCTATACCGGCACCGATTTTGAAAACATCGTGGTACGCACTAACCCTGATGGCACCCGGTTGATGTTATCGGATATCGCCAATGTTGAAGACGCATTTGAAGAGCGTGAACGCTATACCCTGCACAACGGCAAACCCGCCATTGCTATCCGGGTGCTATCGGTCGGTGACCAAAGCGAGCTTGCGATTGCAGAAACCGTACGTAACTATATTGATAGCAAGCGTGCCAATTTACCCTCTGGCGTTGATGTCGATTACTGGGCTGATATTTCTTATTACTTGAAAGGCCGTCTGGACATGATGAACAAAAACCTGACCCAGGGTGCCATATTGGTGTTCCTGGTACTGGCATTGTTCTTACGCCTCAAACTGGCGTTCTGGGTAATGGTTGGTCTGCCGGTCGCGTTTTTGGGCACTTTGTGGCTGATGCGTATCCCGGAAGTTAGCATCAATATGCTAAGTCTGTTTGGCTTTATCCTGGTTCTTGGTATTGTGGTTGATGATGCCATTATTATCGGCGAAAGCGTCTACACCAAAATCCGCAAGGATGGGCATTCGGTTAAAAACGTTGTCGATGGCACCATGGAGGTGGCCGTTCCAGCTACATTTGGGGTACTCACCACCGTTGCAGCATTCATGCCGATTCTGATGGTTTCAGGTATCAGTGGGCAATTCTTTTCCTCGATTGGTTGGGTAGTGATTTTAGCCTTGATATTTTCGCTGGTTGAATCCAAACTTATTTTGCCTGCGCATCTGGCGCACATGAAAATCAAGCCGGTTGATCCCAATAACCGAAACCCACTGCTACGTATGCAAAGACGCTTTGCAGAAGGCTTGCAGGATTTTGCCAATAACCGCTACGTCCCATGGATTCGTTCGGCCATCAAAAACCGTTACTTAACGGTGTCGATTTTTGTATCTGCATTGATTCTTTCACTCAGCTTATTGATTGGCGGGGTACTGAGAGTAGTCGTATTCCCTGATTTGGCGGGTGATTTCATCCAGGTCAATATTGAAATGAATGAAGGCAGCCCGGCCAGCACTACCCATCGCGCTTTGGATCGACTGCAAGATACTTTGGTACAAGTCGATGAAGAACTCAGCACAGAACTGGGCGTATCCGCCGGTTCGGTAGTGAATACCACTTTTATCTGGTCAGGCCGTGATACTGCGGGCACCTTGCTGGTGGAGTTGGTTAAGGATGAAAACGCACTGGTCTCTGCCAAGGAAGTAGAGCGTCGCTGGCGTGAAAAGATTGGTGAAATTGCCGGTGCTAAAACGCTTAGTTTCTCTTCGGCCGGTGGGCCCAACAGTGGACCTGCGGTAGCCTTTAATCTGGTCGGAAGCGACTTGGATCAGTTACAGGCTGCAGCTGGTGAACTGGCTGAGAAAATACGCACTTATGATGGTGTATTTGATATCCGCAACAGTTATGAAGGCGGTAACCGTGAAATTAAACTTAATATCAAGCCGGAAGCTGAAGCTCTGGGCCTGAGTTTGAATGATCTTGCCCGTCAGGTACGGCAGGCCTTTTTTGGCGAAGAAGTACAGCGTATCCAACGCGGCAAAGATGAAGTTAAAGTCATGGTCCGTTACCCGCGTGATCAACGTGATTCGGTAGGCTACCTGGATAACATGCGCATCCGTACTCCGAATGGTGATGAAGTACCATTTGCCACGGTTGCAGACGTCCAGTTTTCCTCCAGCCCTACTGTCATCCGGCGGTTTAACAGGGAACGCGCCATTTCAATCTCTGCTGAAGTCGATAAAGATGTTGCTGAGCCCGGCAAAATTTCCGATGAAATCAGATCAGCGTTTATCCCGGATTTGGTTGCTCGCTACCCCGGCATCAAAACCCGTCTGGATGGAGCTACTGAAGACCAGCAACAACTGGCATCCGACCTGCTGGCAGGTTTTGCTTTCGCGATGTTCCTGATTTACGCATTGATGGCAATTCCATTGCGTTCTTACCTGCAACCATTGCTGATTATGTCAGTGGTGCCGTTTGGAATTATCGGCGCTCTGTTCGGCCACCTGATTTTGGGTCTGGATGTCAGTATGTTGTCAATGTTTGGCATCATCGCACTCAGTGGCGTGGTGGTGAATGACAGTTTGATTCTGATTGATTTTGTCAATCGGGCCAGACGCAAAGGCGTGCCGACCTATGATGCCGTCGTCAATGCAGGACGCAGCCGTTTCCGAGCGATTCTGCTGACCTCCCTGACCACCTTCCTCGGGCTGGCTCCGATTGTGTTCCTGGAAACCAGCCTACAGGCGCAAATTGTGATTCCAATGGCCGCCTCACTGGCCTTTGGCATTGTGTTTGCCACAGTCAATACTCTGTTTATGATTCCTGCTTTATATATGGTTGGTGTGGATATCAAACACTGGGTGGGCCGACAACGTGATCGCGTCATGGGACGTCCACAGCAGGACTACCCTGACTTCCAACCCAGTAATCAATAGCTGTTACCGGTGTTGCCCGGTGACTATTAAGCAACTTCTGCAACAGGCGCAGCAGCGCCTGTCTGCAGCCGAAAAACTGGAGTCTGAAGACCAGCAAAACGCCCTGCGGGAAGCTCAATTATTACTGGCACATGTGCTTGACAGTCGGCGCAGCTACTTAATGGCCTATCCGGAACTGGAATTGACTGATACCAAGCTAAGTGCTTTTTATGCACTTGTTGAACAACGCTGCCAGGGCATACCGGTCGCCTACCTGCTTGGCCATCGCGAATTTTACGGCTTGCGCCTGGAAGTTAACCAAAGCGTACTCATTCCACGTCCGGAAACTGAGTTGCTGGTTGACCATGCCTTATTATTGCTGCCGGAAAACGGCAATGCCGCCGATCTCGGCACGGGCTCAGGTGCGATTGCCATTGCACTGGCCAAACAACGGATCAATGCACATATTGTGGCCACAGATATATCAGCCGATGCGCTTGTTCTGGCGAAAAAAAATGCAGCACGACATCAACTCTGCAATATAGAGTTTTATGCTGGTGATTGGTTGAAGGCCCTACCCGACATACCTGGCACACTTGATATCATCGTCAGCAACCCACCTTATGTGCGAGCAGGTGATCGACACCTATCACAAGGTGACTGCCGTTATGAACCACAGCTTGCTTTATCTCCTGGTGACAATGCTACCGATGCATTGCGACAGATTGTTCAGCAATCTCCGGCTTATTTAAAACCATTCGGGTGGTTATTGATGGAACATGGGTTTGATCAAGCTGCTGATGTCCGGGCAATATTTGATCAGGGGCCATGGCAGAATATCCGCACGATTGTCGATTTGGCAGGACAACCCAGGGTAACCATGGCAAGACTCTCGCCTGCTGCCGGTTAGTTAATCTAATCCCGGGTTAACCCGGGATTAGATTACAACTTGATACTGGCCGGTTCATTCCACTTTAAGATCAGAAAAACACTCAAAGCAAAACGTTTTATGGTGGTTAATAGTGCGAACCTGAAACCAGCTCGTAAGGTACCCGGATAACATCATCAGGCACATAATCGGTCTGCAGCTCACCGATCTTACCGGCATACTGATAGGTCACTTTGTACCCTGCTACACCTTGTTCATAATGATAGTCATCATATTCATCACAGCGTTCGCGAACTTGTGTGCCACGGCGACTGTTGGTCCGATCTATATCGTGCGCTATCGCACCACCTGCCACCGCACCGATCACTGTACCTGCTGAACGATCATAACCACCATCAATGGCGCTGCCTATTAAACCGCCGATAATAGCGCCAAAAATTGGTGCAGCTGCGGAGGGCTTGCGGTCATTATATTCTTCATAACAAACAACTCTTGGCGCATTCACACGGACATCACCTTCGATTGGTTCATAATCCAGCACATCCGCGTACACATAGCGTCCACTCTGATAACTGTCATAAGATCCATAGGTTGCACACCCGGATACCAGTAACAAGCTCAGCAACACCAGCCCCAGCAATAACCGAGGTAACTGGTCACTCCCTTGAGTAATGTGTTTGTTAAACATCGAATTGTTCTCCAACTAGTGTCTATCCAAGTGTCAATATCATAGTCATATTGTATGAATTGAACCTGAACCGTGGTCTTTTTTACCCATCAAGCATGGTCAGGCTACATGTTTGATGTGCGCCCGCCGGTGCAGTAATGATATGCTCAACTATATCGGATAATATGCAACTATAAGACATTAGGATTTTTATGAGTAACCATGACACCAAATCTATCCGCAACCTGACCTTATTGGGACATAGTGGTGCGGGTAAAACGACATTATTGGAGGCTCTGCTGGTAAAAACCGGCATGTTGGGTGAATCAGGTAGTTTGGAACGCGGCACAACTGTCAGCGATCACGGGCCGCTGGAAAAAGAGTATCAGCACTCATTATATTCAGCGATTACCGGCATGGAATACGAGGGTGTTCATATCAACATCCTGGATACACCAGGGTTGGTTGATTTTCGTGGTCAGGCACTTCCAGCGATGGATGCAGCCGATACCAGCATGATTGTAATCAATGCCCAAAATGGCATCGAACTGGCCACCAGGAGAATGCTGCGCCGTGCACGTTTACGTGATAAGTGCCGGATTATAGTGATCAACAAAATTGATGCCGAAGGCATCGATCTGGAAGCTCTGGTACGCGAAATCAGAGAGGAATTCGGCAACCAGTGCCTGCCTATCAATCTACCCACCGAGAACTACACCAAGGTGCTTGATTGTTTTTTTAATGAACAGGGTGAAACCGATATTTTCTCGCTTGATGCAGCGCATTCAGAAATTACTGATCAGGTGATCGAAACCAGTGAATCACTGATGAACCGATACCTGGAAGGCGAAGATTTACCCAAAGACGAACTGCATGACGCCTTCGAACAAGCGCTGCGCGAAGGTCATCTGATCCCTATTTGTTTTGTATCGGCTAATACCGGCGCCGGACTGGGGCAATTGCTGAAGTTCTGCAAACGACTAATTCCAAATCCTGCGGAAAGCAACCCGCCGCCATTCATGAAAGGCGATCCGGAAGATGTTGAACAAGCTGAACAGGTGCAGGCGCAACCTGATCCAAATGCACATGTCATCGCCAGGGTATTCAAAATCATTAACGACCCGTTTGTCGGCAAACTGGGGGTATTTCGAATCTATCAGGGAACTGTCAAATCAGATACTGAACTGTATATCGGTGATGGCCGCAAACCATTCAAAGTCAACCACTTGTTTAGTTTGCAAGGCGGGAAATACAGCGAACAGTCTCAAGGTGTTCCAGGTGACATTTGCGCTGTAGCTAAAGTTGATGAACTGCACTATGGCGCGGTGCTGCACGACTCACACGATGAAGATCACTACTTCCTGCAGCCTCTGGATTTCCCACAACCAATGCTGGGATTGGCACTGGAGCCTGCCAGCCGTGGTCAGGAGCAAAAACTGGCCGAGTCAATCCAGAAATTAGAGCAGGAAGACCCCTGTCTGATTATTGAGCATAACCAGGAGTTGAACGAAACCGTTATGCGAGGTCTGGGCGATATGCACTTACGGGTCTCTCTGGAACGGCTGAAAACACAGTACAACCTGGATCTGGATACCCGTCCACCAAAAATCGCTTATCGAGAAACTATTACCCGTAATGCTGAAGGACATTACCGGCATAAAAAACAAACCGGTGGCGCTGGCCAATTCGGTGAGGTATTTCTGCGGGTACAGCCATTAGCACGTGGAGAAGGCTTTCGATTTGTCAATAAAGTGGTTGGCGGTGCTATTCCCACCAATCTGATTCCAGCAGTGGAAAAAGGTGTACGCCAGGTGCTGACCGAGGGTGGTATCGCCGGTTACAACGTCCAGGATGTGGAAGCAACTGTCTATGATGGCAAATACCATGCCGTTGATTCCAAGGAAATTGCATTTTCGACCGCGGGTAAAAAGGCTTTTCTGGATGCCATTCACAATGCCCGTCCACAGGTCCTGGAACCGGTGGTCACTTTGCATGTGCTGGCACCCGGTCAATACATGGGCGATATCACCGGCAGCCTGGCTTCCCGGCGGGCCAGAATCAGTGGCACGGAAAGCATGCGCGGCGGCATGATGATGATTGAAGGAGAAATTCCACTCAGTGAATTGCAGGATTACCAGGTCGAGCTGAAAAGCCTGACGGGTGGCCATGGCAGTTACACCATGGAATTCAGCCATTATGATCCGGTACCGGCGAGTGTTCAGAAAGAGCTGGTAGCAGCTCATCAGAAAGGTGATAACGACTAAATGGTATAGAAACGAACCTGGGCACCACCGAGTTCGTTGTTATCGCTTATAACAATTTTCCCGGATTCAACAGTCCAGCTGGATCAAACTGCCGTTTGATGCTCCGCATCAATTCAATTTCAGCCGGGCTGCGGCTGAAATTGAGCCAGGGCTGTTTCAGCAAGCCAACACCATGTTCAGCGGAAATACTACCCTGGTATTTTTGCACTGCGGCAAATACCAGCTCATTAACCTGCTCACATTGAGATTTGAATGTTTGCTGAGGCATTTGTTCAGGCTTAAGTATATTCAGGTGCAGATTGCCATCGCCGATATGGCCATACCAAAGCACCTCAAAGTCAGGATAGTGCCGGTTTACCAGTTCATCCAGCTCTTCCAATAACCCGGGAACTGATCCAATCCGTACGGCAATATCGTTCTTATAGGGCTTGCGCGGTGCAATGCTTTCGCTGATACGCTCACGGTAAGCCCATAGTTGCTGTGCCTGTTCATTACTCTGGCTGATCACCCCATCCTGAATCCAACCGGCATCCATAGCCTGCTCAAACCAGTTAAGCATTGTTGTTTCGTCAGTCTGGTCAAACTCCAGCAGCGCATAGTAATTGGAAGCTTGTTCCAATGGCGGTTGTATACCAGCATGCGCACATACCTGTTCAACACAGGCATGACTGAAAAACTCAAAGGCGGATAATTTAAAGCCGTTGGATGCCGAAGCAAACAATGGCATCACCGCCTGGTGATCCGACAAACCCAACAACATCACATCCCGTAGCGGCGGTTTGGGCCACAATTTTAATGTTGCTGCTGTAATAATCGCCAACGTGCCTTCACTGCCGATCAACAAATGCCTCAAATCATAGCCGGTGGCATTTTTGACCAGCCCTTGATTTAATTCCAGCACTTCTCCAGCACCGGTCACCGCCGTCAAGCCAAGCACCTGATCACGAGTCAACCCATACCGCAATACCCGGATACCACCTGCATTGGTGGCAATATTCCCGCCGATCTGACTGGAACCGGCCGAGGCAAAATCCACTCCGTAAAACAACCCTGCCTGCTCAGCGGCTTGTTGCACTGACGCTGTAATCACGCCGGCTTCAACATCGATACACGATTCAGTACGATTAACCCCACTGACTGCCCGCATTTTTTCCAGGCTGACCACCCACTCCCCGTCAGCTGCTACTGCTCCACCGCTCAAACCGGTCCTGCCACCCGAAGGCACCAATGCAAAGCCATCAGCTGTGGCCTGCTCTACAATGGCTTGCACTTGTTCGGTATTTCGCGGGAATAACACTGCCGATGGTGCAGGTGTCCGCAGGTGCGTCCAATCACGGCCATAGGTTTCCAGCACTTGCGGTTCCAGGCTGATATCCAGCCCCTGCAGATGCTGTTGGAAATACTGATGATTCACTGATTTCATGGTGACAGGTATTGAAGTAAACTGACGTCAACGGGACAATGCGTAATTCTGACCGATAACGGCAACCATGCACAACCATCAACAACATTCTCTGAACAAGGACAAGATTCAATTTCTGCTGTTGGAAGGCATCCACCAACAGGCAATCGAGGTGTTGGCCAGTGTTGGTTATCACAATGTGGAACAATTCAAAACCGGCTTGGCCGGCGCTGAGTTAACCGCAGCCATGCAGGACGTGCATTTTTTGGGTATCCGGTCACGCTCGCAGCTAACCGCTGAAGTGCTAGCAGCAGCACCCAAATTGACCGCCATCGGTTGCTTTTGCATCGGCACCAATCAAGTTGACCTGAACGCAGCCCAGTCTCACGGTATTCCTGTATTTAATGCGCCCTATTCCAATACCCGTTCAGTAGCTGAACTGGCGCTTGCGGAAATGATCTTGCTGTTACGTGGTATTCCACAAAAAAATGCTGCCGCACATCGGGGACAATGGCTGAAAACCGCCAGTGGCAGTGTCGAAGCACGTGGCAAGACGCTTGGGATTATCGGCTATGGGCACATCGGCACACAGTTGGGCATTCTGGCGGAAGGGTTGGGTATGCGGGTTAAGTATTTTGATATACAGACCAAATTGCCATTAGGCAATGCAGAACCTAAAAGTAACCTGCATACACTTTTGCAGGAATGTGATGTTGTTAGCCTACATGTACCGGAAACCAAACAAACCCATAACTTGATTGGGAGTACTGAACTCGCTGCCATGCGTGAAGGCAGTTTTTTACTCAACCTATCGCGCGGCACTGTGGTTGATATTCCTGCTCTCAAAACCGCCCTGGAATCTGGACATATTGCAGGTGCCGCACTGGACGTATATCCCGCTGAACCTAAAAATAATCAGGATGAGTTCATCAGTGAGTTACGTGAACTGGACCAGGTAATTCTTACCCCACATATTGGTGGCAGCACACTGGAAGCTCAACAGAACATTGCCAATGAGGTTGCCAGCAAGCTGGTACGGTACAGCGATAACGGCTCCAGTCAATCAGCAGTTAACTTTCCTGAAGTGAGCCTGCCGGATAATGTGGGGACGCATCGGATTATGCATATTCATCGTAATGAGCCAGGGGTATTGCAGAGCATTAATAAAGTCTTTTCTGAGGGACAGGTGAATATAGCTGCACAGTATTTACAGACTCGGGATCAATTAGGTTACGTGGTGATGGATGTTGAAACCGCTAATGCTGAACCGCTGATAACTCAGCTCAAAAACATACCCGAAACCTTGCGCTGCCGAGTTTTATACTAGCTAAACATTCAGCCGCACCAGAAACCAACTGACCAGGCTCCCAGCAGCTTGCACTGAGAGCCTGTCAGATGCTTACTTCATCCTGTATTTCACTCTTATGCTAGGTTTGTTCAGCCAAGCCTGCCGCTTCAGCACTGCGTCCAAACCTGGGAATCAGGGACGGCACCGCACGCTTGTAACGGCGATAGCTTTCCCCATGCACAGCAATCAGATCGCGCTCCTCAAGTTGAATGGCAGCCAGAATGTAGGCAGTGGAAATGACTGCGTAGACAAGATGTGCCAGGGTCATAACCGGGGTAAACCAGGCGATCATAATCCAACCCACATAAATTGGGTGCCGCACCAGCTTGTATAACCCTGGGGTCACAAAAGTGGATTCACCTACGCTGTTGCCGCGGAAGTAAGTCCATACCTGACGCAATCCAAACAAATCATAGTGATCAATCAGACAAGTCGCCAGAAACAATACCATCCAGCCAACCGCGTAAAACATATAGATAGCACCACGGGCGGCTGGATTTAGCACGTCCCAAATAGGTCCACCCAAGGGCTGCCAGAAAGCGAACAAAATAATCAGCGCGACACTGGAAAACAAAACATAGGTACTGCGTTCCAGCTGCTGGGGAACAATTTTAGTCCAGGCTCGCTTAAATGCAGGTCTGGCCATCACACTATGTTGAACAGCAAACAACACCAACAAACCCAAATCAATACACAGCGCTTTCCAAAATGCACCTTCCAACTGGCCATCCAACTGGGTCGGTGTGGCAAAGCTGCCCAGAAAACCAATGGCGTAAGCAAATACGCCAAGAAATACTGCGTAACAAAAAATACCGTACAACAAAAACAAACTGCGTTTCATTAATCTAACTCCTGCTAATTGTTATAAATCTGTGCCCTGCGTGGCATGCCGGGAAGTTTCGCCTTAAAATGGGTTGCAAGTCCTGACCAGGTGGTGACTGCTGTCTGACCATTGTCTGACCTGGTTTAAACAAGGAGATAATCCAGGTGACTACATACGTATTCGGTCGCTGTTCAATCGACCAGGCATGCCGTGAACTGCGCTGTGATCAACAGTCGGTCACGGTCCAGCCGCGGGTGTTTGATTTGTTGTTTTATTTAATTGAACAACGCGATCGCGCAGTCAACAAAGATGAACTTCAAGATGTTGTGTGGGGCACCATCGTCACCGAAGATGCGTTGACCCGGGCTATCATGAAAGCCCGCCGGGTGGTGGGCGATAATGCGAATGATCAGCAAGTTATCCGCACCATTCACGGTCATGGTTATCGTTTTATAGCACCAGTCGAAGCCCAGGCAATAACTGTTGAGCCTGGCTCCGAAAAACTCACTGAGACTTCAGGGTTATTGTCCGTGAAAAGATGGTGGGCCTGGGCCGGTGTCGTTGGAATCGTTGTTGCGACACTGCTGGTTACTCTGTTTCAAAGCTCACCATTAGAGGCCGATGCAGGCATTGGAGTGGCAGTGTTGCCGATTACCAACACCAATAATGACCCCGAGCTGGCATGGGCCGAACATGGCCTGATGCAACTGAGTTCGAGGATCATTGACGCCCTGCCCGGATTGGATACTGTTTCATCCAGAACCATCATCCAGGCATTACCGGATGAGCAACTGAGTTCGCCGAACAGCGTTCGTATAGCAACCGTTGCCGAGGGTATATCACAGCGTCTTGGAACTCAGGCATTTGTTGCCGGCAATCTGCGTAAACAGGCCGATACGTATATCATCGATTACCTTCTAGAATATGACAATACCAATTACAGCGGGCAGGTAAAGGCAGATCAGGCGTCGGTTGCCGCTGAACATTTGGCCACGGCAGTTGCCCGGAGGATTTTAGGTACGCCAATTCAAAACTCTCCCAAGGTCCGTGCGCTCACCGGCAATCCATGGATCAATGAACTGTACGCCCGCGGTATGGCCAAACAATTGGCCGGGGATACCGAAGGCGCCAAAACACTTTTCAAAGCCGCTTTGGATGAAGATTCCAGCTATTTCTGGCCTGCGTATGAATATGCATTGAGCTTACGCGATACCGGTGACCGACAAGAAGCCATTGACCGTCTGCATAATCTTGGAAACCAGCCAGGCATTGATGCTGAACAACTAATGAGCGTACACAATGCACTTGGCATAGCTTATTGGCGCGAACGGAATTTCGAGCTGGCTGCCGAGCATTATAAAAATGGTCTGGCTGCCGCTGAGCAGGCAGGTGACCTGCTTGGCAGCGCTTCATTATTAACCAACCTGGGCATCCTCGCTCGTAACCAGCAACAGCATGATCAAGCAAGGCAATATATAGAACGTGCCTTATTGGTCATTGAACGGGCCGGCGCTCAACAAGGTTCGCCCTACCATTCGCTTGCACAAATAGAACGTGTTCTGGGAAATATCAATGCAGCACAACGCAATTATGCCCGAGCTGCTGAAATATTTGCTGCCAACGGATCATTCCGAAGCCAATCAATTTCCCTAAGAATGCTGGGTCGTATGACTGCACGGCTGGGGGATATGAAAAACGCACTAAACTATTTACAACAGTCTCACAACGTTGCCGAAACAGTCAATGCAGCAACAGAAATAGAGCGTGCGGTAATTTACCGGGCCTGGGTGCTCGATCTGATGGAGCAGAACCAAACTGCGCCCGAATTGGATAACATCAAAGCCACCACTGCGACAGACAGTGTTGCCAGCGCAGAAGCTGCTGAAACAGCAGCCAGTGTTTCACTGAGAGCCGGGAATTTTATCCAGGCTCGTCAGGATGCAAATATTGCACGTTCTGTCTACATCGAGCACGAAGATGATGTTGGCCTGTTGTCGGTAAATATCATACTTGCAGAAATCACTGCTGAAGAAGGTGATCTGGATTTTGCTGCGAGAGAATTCGAACAATTGATTAATGCCGCACAAACTTCCAACTATTTGTTTGAAGAAATCAAAGCCCGGCTAGCCTTGGGAGAACTGAACCTGCAACGTGGTGATCTCGAAAAAGCTATTGAGCTACTTGTTTCCGCCCGCAAAATGACTGTAAACAATGGTGATCGCACTCTTGAATGGCAGATAGCACCCAGCCTGGGCAGCGCCTATTTAAAACAAGGAAACATCGAAGCTGCCACCGCTATGGCAGGGGTTGTTTCAACTGCTGAAATAAGCACTCTGTCAGGTAATCGGTTCCTGGCACAACACGCATTTGCGGAAGGAAACGCCCGAACAGCGCTGGATCTACTTCGGCATTCAAGGGACCAATACCAGTCGGCCTGGACTATCGAAGATGAAGCATTTTTGAATGAATGTGAGCAGTCACTTGATACCCCTGTTACTAACGTCGGTGACATATAGTATCGATATCAAAATGGCAGCCTCAGGCCCATTCGAGTAACTCAAACCAATCCCGGCAACAATTCAGTGCCGGTATCAGATAAAGCTAATTTGACCAGCTAACCACTTGTATTGACAAACCCATTTAGGGATTTGGACAACGTGGGCCACCAAAATAAAAATACGTACCCCAGGTTCCACCGCTGTTGTTGGTGATATCAATGGTGTAACAACTGGGCGTCGGCTCAATTTCATTCAGGTTTGCCCAATGGCTGGTCAATGCTGTATCAATGTAGTAAATCGTGCGCTGATAAGCGGATTTACGCCAGCCTTCACTGGCCATTCTGCCACTGCCCATCTCTCCGGCAACATCACTGGCGTCGCCAGCCGTCTCTCCACCGTAGGTGATTCGCTCTGCATGCTGTGTCATCTGACCTTCACCATACAACGTCCCAGGATAATAACCCACAGGTATATATGCACCGGTGCCTTGCAAAAACAACCACCAATTGCCTTCGAACAACTGCCACTGCATACGGATAATATATTGTGTACCATCAATACTGCTTTGCGGCGCAAGCCTGCCACCCAATACCCAGGAATTATTAACTTGTACAAAAGCTGTGCAGTCCAGGTTATAACATCCGGTGGAATAATTATCTGGCGTATAGTAAATAAACAACACTGGATCTTCTGTATTGAATTTTTGCTCATAGACCACCCAACCACCTTCTATAGTCTGAGTTGTTGCACCACTACCAGATGAATACCAATGCTGCGATAAAGAGAATCTTGCATCCGGCTTCCATACATTCAAACGCGAATCCCCACCTTTATTATCAATAAGTTGATAACCGGATGCATACCGGTGCAAACCTGCCGCATCAGCATTGCCAAGTGTTAGTGCAAGCATACCAATGCCACACAAAATAAGTTGTTTTAATGATTTTTTTAACATCACCAGCCCCTGCTATTAGGAATTGGGAAAGCTGCTTCCGCCCCGCTCTCCATATTTATTAAAAAAGGCGTCCAGTGTCTCGAACTGAAGCAACTCTTCCAGCCGTAACCGGCGCAGCGGAATAAATCCCGGCCGGCAGTATTTTTCATTGCCGAAAGCGTCCTGCTCACCTACACTCAGCATATTGTCTCCGCCATTTCGCAGCGCCTCACGGTCTTCATTTTCCTGCAGCAATAACCCCGGTGGCGATGCAATTTGTGCATAGCTGCCGTCATTGCGCCGCAACGATGGTTGGGTGTTGATGGCAACGCAATCAACCATGGTGTAATCATCACGCACAAAACTGTTGTTGATTTCCACACCTTCATAATGCGCCACAATATGATTTTTCATACGTTCAAACTCGCGTGCATTGCTGACCTGAATTCCCGGCTGATTGATAAAGTCGTTCAACTGCGCAGACCGGGTTGCTGTTATAAATTGCCCATATGCTACAAATTCGCGAATTTCTCCAGCACTGTATACAGCCGAGGATAAACAAATAGCTACTAACACCAACGCTATATATCCACAGCTTCGTTTTGATTTATTACTCAAGTTTTTCATAACCAACTCTTCATTTTATTTTTATTCTTTCCTATATGTGTTACCGCAACCCTCTGATGGCTAATTGGCCCGCGACCAGGCCTGACAATCCGGGCTGCGCCACATAAACATCAACTCGCTCTGTACGTTGCAAACCTGCCGTAATTGTTCCGGGTCGGTTAATTCGACCATATTTCGAAGCTGTGACGTACTCACCAGTTGCTCAGCCGGTGTGGTGGTTATGATGCGCATCGCAGTAGCACGGGCAATCGTTGACCAATGACGTGGCTCACCTTCGCAATTGGAAACCGATGGTGCAGTTGAAGACTCATTGATCTCAGCGCACAAAACACCTCGAATCAACTGCGTCAATGATTCAAAATGAACCCGGTCAAAATTCTCACTGCCGGCACGCCGGACACCTAATTGATCCAGCAACCCTCGGGTTTCCGGGCCTGGTTCGGGTGTTCGATAACCTGCATCATTCCGGGCACGCTGGCCTTCGCGCTCCAGCACATAGGAAAACTTAACACCTTCCATTTGCTCACCCAATGCCTGGCCGTCTTCAGTGGAAGTGGAAGGATGAAACATATCGTGCATAAAGTTGGTCAAGCGATCATTGGTGTCTTCCATACGGGTAGCCACCTGCTGTAAATACTCAGCCGGATCATCTACATTGGCAGCGGTCTGACTGAGAATTCCCTGATAGGCGCGGTTGGCATAAGTTCGAATCGTACGTTCAACCACCCCCGCACCGGGCAACAACAAATCCAAACCCAAGGACAGCCCTGAACCAACAATCGTGCCCAGTTGCTGCCGGGTTAACTCTGCCGCATTGCGCTCAGCTACCCGATAGCTGTACCAGACAGCAAAATCACGCACCGAACGGGCACTTCCCATTTCAGTACTGCGGACCGAATCCTCTACATAGGCACGCACCGGCGCTTCGGCTTCACTGATCAAACGTGACAACTCCACCTGGTCATCAAAAGTGGACACGATGTGTGCAGCTTCTTCATCGCTGAAAACACATTGTGAACAATCAGGATCAGTCTCCGGCGTGGTCTGTGAAGTGGCTTTCAGCGCAATAATTAGCAGCGCTGCCGGTAACAGAAGTGTTTTATTTATACATTGCATGGTTTTATACCTCCGTTACTTCGTCCAGATAAATCGTGCCGTCTTCAGACTCTATACGACCGGTAGAAACACGGCTGTTGTCCTGCATACGCCAATCGATTTCGTAGACATATTCGTATTCTGATTCCGGCAGCATAAATTCCAGCTGTTGCGAGATGCCTTCATTGTTACCTGGGCGCAGTGATAAACGTTTTACCTGTTCGCGATCACCCAGCTGGTAATACAACTTGAATTCAATGGATTTAATGCTGGCATCACTAAGCCCCTGCGGAGTAGCTTCCAGAAATACCGAACGACGTTGATAGGGTGGATTCAGTGGAATTCCGCTTCTGCTGCTGTCAACCCAATCAACATCCACTTCCGCACCACCGAAGAAATTCCATAACACCCTATATTGATAATCCAGGAATTTATCCTGATCTGTGTCATTAACCTTGCGATAAGACAATTTGAAATTATTTGCGCTCTCCTGGAAATTATTGCGATCGATACGCACTTCATCACTACTGGTATTACCGTTTTCATGCTGTTTGCTCATCAATACCGTGACAAAATTTATGTACTGACCAAAATCCTGAACATTCAAGCCATCGATATACACCGGCAACTCACGTTGTGAAAATGCATTACTGGTGATGTCCACGGTATAAAACACTTCCTCGTCATTTAAATAGCGGGTCATATCGCCGATATTTTCATCAAACCGCAATGCCAGCGTATCGATCGTGTATTTGTTCAAATCAACCGTGAAACTGCCACGCTGGCGTACCCGTTTCATCCGGTATGAAGCAACAATCGCCAACGATGGCAGATCCTGTACTTCTTCACGTTCCCCGGCATTTTCGGCCAGCGATTCCGCCTGGGCAGCAGTTGCTGCCTGCTCGTCCAATTCCCCACGCCGAGTATTCGCATCCCGGTGCCGCTCAACAGCCATGTTGTCATAACGGCCGGCTTGCTCACGAAAGCGTGTGGCCAATTGACGTAATTCCGCAGCTCGGGCAGTGTCCTGCTCCTGCTCTGCCTGTGACTCGTAACGGTCGGCAATCGCCCGCATTGATTCGGCACGATTTTCAATATCTTCGGCACCAGCTTCAGCCGCTTCCACCTGCGCGCGGGTTTCTTCCAGTTGGGAATTGCTCTGCGCAGCTGTCGCTTCACGGTTATCAATGGCTTCGTTGCGAGCTCGGATAGCGTCATTTTCGGTACGCGTTTCAGCACGATTGCTGGCCAGCAAAGTTGA
Source organism: Gammaproteobacteria bacterium (assembly GCA_021772985.1). Classification (GTDB taxonomy): domain Bacteria; phylum Pseudomonadota; class Gammaproteobacteria; order Xanthomonadales; family Wenzhouxiangellaceae; genus JAJFKX01. Next base: position 15,836 of record JAJFKX010000049.1, on the reverse strand, counting down.
TGCTTTATCCAGCATACTGGGGGTATTATTGGCCGAGCTGGCTAAAGCTCCCAGATCCATACCGGAAGATTCAGATTTATCGAACATCAACTCGGTCAGACGGTTATATGCTGTCTGCACCAGTGCTTCCATTTTTTCGTCTTCACCGGTTTGTGTGACTTTGATTGCGCCCTCACTGCGCATATCATCAAATGCGGCACTAATTTCAGCCTGTAAAACCGGCGTAGCAATGCCTGCCGCAAAGTTCTGATGCTCATAAATACGATCAAAATTGGCTTCTATCAGTGCTCGCTTGGGTGCCCGATAGCCATCTATTTCCATATTGAATGAAAACGAAATATCTGGGGTTGCCGTATTGAACGATTCCCACAATACCTTTGCTCCTTGCTCTGTCAGGCTCAGTGACACCGCGGCTTTTTCATTTTCCAATACCGGTGCATTGCCGACTCCAAGCACCTGATCGGTGAATTCCGAACCGGCTTCGGCAAATGCTGAAATTAATGCAAATGTACCGGATTTAAACGGTACCGGGCCGATAATCTGACCGCTGCCATTAAGCCGGCGCAAGTCGTTGCGTGCATCATCTAACTGTTCATCAGTCACGCCCAGTTCAACAAGCGCATGCACAATTCCTCCACCCGAGCCTTCATCATTTTCAGCATCGGATGAAACATTGGCCTGGATATAACGCAGAAAGGAAAACTGCGGATCACCGTTATCATGGGTAGCCAGGCGTGCTTTATCCGCCACGTAATAATATTTGTTGGGATCTCTGACCGAAGGAAACAATGTCAATTCGCCGGCACGAACCTGCCGGTCCAGAATGATTTCCTGGGCTTCACTGGTCGATACGCCTGTACCGACAGCAAAAATCAAAAGTAATAATGTGACTCTTGCCCGCATCATGATGATTCTCCATCAAGCAAAATATCGAATTTCGCCAACTGTTCGCCAGCTTCAGCAATCACGGCCTCCTTCGCTACTTCAAGCACGCCTTCAACAACCTCTTCAATAATATTGGTGGATAACTCATCAGGGATTGAAGCAAAGATATAATCGTCGGAGACCCGTTTACTCCAGGGCAATGCAAACCGCCCCAGGGTGCGGTGGTTGAAGATCAGCCGATAGACATAACCTTCAGCACCAGTATCCAGGTATATCGGCTGCTCAATCAGCGGCTCACCACGACTGAGTGTCATCGCGATGTTTTGTTCTTCTTCATTGCCGAATTTAGGAAAACGCACTTGGGCCGTCACCCGGGTAATACCGGCTTGCTCCAGTTCCTCAATATCACCTTCCAGTTCAATCACACGCTTTTCAATTGGCGCAGCTACCGTTACCCCTTCCCAGGAACCTGCCTGCCAGTTAGCGTTTTCAGGATATTCATGACCACCACGAAAACTCCATTTGATCCGGTACTGATAAACATCACTGTTGGTGTCATCCCCGCGAGCGTAGGTGACCATCGCCCTGCTGCCCTGCTCTTCAACGTGCTGTTCGTCAAAAGTCAAACTATCGTTGAAACGGCCTTGATTTCGGTTTTTAGTGACCTCAATAGTTGCGTAGCGAATTTCACCCGCTTCGATCATGTCCTGTGCATCAGTATCCAGCAGGAATAACAAATCGCGCCATTGATAAAACTGGTCATTCAAGATCACTGACTGCACAGCGTGCGGATCACTGACGGCTTCGGCATACCAACTCTTCAGATTGCCGACCACCTGATACGGCCAGCGCAATACCAGCTTGTAATCCATCCGGAATTCCTGTCGTCCGTGCTGAATAACCGTATTGATTTTGGTTACGTCATAGGTGTATTTGGCACCTTTCTGGATATCCAGGCCCTGATCACCATCACCCTCATCATCATCAGCTGCAGGAGCCGGCGGTGGTGGGATTGACATGGAATTAATAAAATAATTGATGAATGCTTCACGGATTACAGTAACCCGTTCATCACTGATATTTTCTTCGAATTTAAAATCTATGTACTTATTGTCCGCCAGAAAAGAATATTGACTATGCATTTCCTCATAGCTGTATTCATAATTGTTACTTTTGCCGTAAGCGCAAAATATAAAAAAGCAATCGGCGTACCAGTCTTCACCACTTTTGGTTTGTGAATATTCGGCATGAATTTCTTCTCGCTCGTGTTCGATATGGCTCCAATCAATGGTCACCTTGCCCCTGGCTGCGGGCAGCTGGGTTTCATAGGCCATGTTGAACACTGCGGTAACATCAGTGATGGTGGTATCTTCTTCAAAGGTTTTTGCCAGCAGCTGTGCCCCGTTGCTATCCAACCGTGCTGCCGCCGCGGCTTTGCCGCCGGGCACCAATGGTGCTTCGCCGGAAGTCACCACCGACTCGGTCATCTGCCCGTCGCTCAAGGTAGCCGAAACCACATAGAAACTCGGATTGTCACCGACTGGTGCATGCATCGCAGCAGCGCCACCCAATTCACCCTCATGTTCATCTTCGATGATTTCCCTCAGTTCCGCTTCCTGTTCAGTGGTCAGCCCCCACTTCACCAGAAAATGCAATATCGCACCGGATACGCCACCATTTTCGAGGGTCGCATCAGTAATGAACTTCATAAATAAAAATTCCGGGCGATCGTCATCCGAAACCGCAATAGTCAAACGCGGCGGCAGATAAAAATACTTTTTGGTGCTGCTCGAACCGGCCTCTGCATACAAAACCACATCAGTACCATCGTCGAGTTTGACGCTGATGCGCTGCTCATTGTCCAACACCGCATGGCCTGGAAACGCTAAACAAAGCAATGCCAGTACCGCGATGCCGTGTTTTATTATTGTTGTTATACGTAACATGCTTTTTCTCCATACTTGCATTGTTATTAATCGGTTGCGGCCGGAACTTCGTCCAGAAAAATAAAGCCCAGATCATCCGTCCCGTTCTGCTGACGGCGTTCACGGTTGGTAAATACCCAGGTAATGTCGTAATCGTAGTGGTATTCACCCGCCGGCAGCACCAGCGAAATAGGTTCCACCTGTGTATCAGTCAACACCGATACACTGCGGCGTTCGCTGATACGACGGCCAAAAAAGTCTGCACTGACCTGGACCACTACCGAACGCACCCCCAGATCGCTCAACACCTGCATGTTGCTTTCAATTTGCACCGGCAAGCGGTGATAGGCAGCGGACAGGTTAATGGTCGCCGCACTACTGGTCCGCCACTCGGATTCGAAACGACCGCCGCCAACGAAACTCCAAGCAGTTTTGAACTGGTAGCCCAACCAGGCAAGGCTGTCGTTGTCACCAATGTTGTTATAAGACAACGGCCCCAGGGTTTGACCGGTATCGGGTGAGGCTGCATTAATTACCAGCTCTCGCAAGGTTTGCTCACCACCGTCATGCTGCTTGTTCAGAGTCACTTCGATAGCGTTAACGAAATGGCCGATATCAGGAGCCAGTGCACCATCTACCAACACATATACCTGCCGTTGATCAAAATCCCGATCACGGGTAGATTCCACCCGGAAAAAATTCGGATCATCACCATATTGGTTATATAAACCGCCTATATTCGCAGTTAACATGGCGTGCTGTTGAGTGGTGGCGCGTTTATTGAAGCTCAACCGGGTTGCACCTTCACTGCGCAGGCTCTTTAAACGAAACGCCCCGGATACACCGATCGGCAGCACCGAATCCGCACCACCACCAATCAGGCCGGCGATGGCACCCATCAAATCCGCTTGCTGATCGTCCGGCACTTCAGCAACTTCAATTGGGGCATACAAAATATCCATAGCTTTGCTGTATGCCAATTCCAGCAGGCTCTCCATGGCTGTATCATCACCGTTGACCTGCAATTGAATTGCACCGTCCTGAAATGCTTTTTCGATGGCAGCTTCCGCTTCCAGCGAAACCACATAGATTTTGACTCCAGCACCCGCTTGCATACTCTCCTGGGTCTTGGTCCAATCGATCAGCATTTCTGCGTTATATGCTTGCGTCAGTCCGGAAAAACCCATATCGAAGGTGATGGAAATATCCGGTGTGGCGGTTTTAAATGTGGCCAGCAGAATATTGGCCAGCTCCGGTGTCAAATCAAAAGACAAGGCCACCCGGTTACCCTGCAGCAGTGGCGCCGGCCGTTGTGCCAATAATTCAGCGGTGCGCACACCCTCTGCGTTTAATACTGATGAAATCACCGAGTATTTGCCATCAGCAAATACTACCGGGCCAACAATCGACAGCTCGTCGTCATCCATTCGCTGCTGCAATTCCTGCTGAGCCTGCTCAACCTGTTCAGCATCCGTGTTGTATTCCACCTGGAAATGCAAAATCGCCCCACCATCAGCCTGAGTAATTGAACTGACCTGGGTTGCGCTTTCGTTTTCACTCACCGGCGCATCCGAGACATAAAACACAAAGGAAAATATAGGCTCACCATCGGCCCGCGTAGCCAATTGAGCATTAGCAGGTATATAGCGGTATTCCTGAGGGTTGCTCAGCGTCGGATAGACCTGCAAACCAGCTAACCGCTGCCCCTGTTCCAGCATCAGTTGCGCCTGCGCAGTTACCGCCAGGCAGCAAATGCCTAAACTGAGAATCGTTTTGATTAAATGTTTGCACATAGTATTGTTCTCAGCCATTGTTCAACTGCTCAGCCAGCCATTCCGCTGCCGGTGAGAATACGAATACAAAACCGCCATTGATGGATTTGAAGCCATCGCGTACTTCACCTTGCCGGGTATACCAGATAGTGCGATATGCCAGGGTCTCTTCCGGATCAGAAAACAGGGTGACCTCCCTGGACAGCTCAGCATCCGCTGCACGGAAACGCAGGTTTTCCACAAACATCGGTGAACCATCGATAATCGATGCCACCTGCACCACTACGGCGACAATGTCCTTATCAGCAAAGTCAGCGACATCCACATCGAACATCACGTTTTGCCTGGTCAACGGTGGCAGCAAGGCAATAATGGCGTCCTTTGATTTAACCCAGCTATTGGCGTTTTTCGGTTCACGGATCGGCGTATCACGGCCCTTCAGGTTCCAGGCCACCTGATACTCAAAATTGGTCCAGGCATCGCTGGCATCACCCAAGCGGTAAAAATTTAATGACTGAGTAGCCTCACCCGTGGTTATCGACCGGCTGTCAAAAATCAACTGGCGGCTGTCTATCGGGGCATCTTCTACCGGCGTCTGGCGTACATTGATCGCCAGGTTATTAAAGGTATTGGAAAAACCTTCAGCAATTTCGCCATCAACCTGGAAAAACACTTCGCGTGCTTGCATGTCGATGTCCCGGTCTAAGGCAATTACGCGGAAATAACGCTCACGTTGAGCTTCCGTCAAGGCGTTATAAAAACCACCCAGATTACCGGTGCTATCAAACGGCAGTTTGATCGAGGTGCTTTTTGATAAATTCAGGTAAAACCGGTTGGAGCGTATGTCTTCACGCCGTTTTAATACGAACTGATCATCAGTGTAATAAGGCACATCTTCCTCACCAAGAAAAGTTCTTCGAAACCAGCCCTGGTCTAATCTACCCTTAATCTGATCTTCAGCCACCGCCACCTCCGGTGTAGGTACCCGCGACCAGCCGGTTTCGGCGTTAAACATCAACTCAGTGATTTTATCGGTTACCAAATCCAATACTTTGGCCAGATCATCACTCTCAATGCCCAGCGCCTCAGAGCGATCGTACACTTCGATATTTATCGCCCCATCCTGCACCAGCTCATCGACCACATCACGCAACTGGCGTTTGGTATAGCCTTTCTGGTAGCTGGAAATGATGCTGTCATGCTCATAGACAGTGTCCATACTGGCCGTAATCACCGCGTTATAACCCTTGACCTTGGCCTCGTAATAACCGCGGATAGCCACCGATATATCCGAGGTTGCGCCGGTTAACGATTCCATCAGGATGGTTGCATCCTGTTGTGATAGATGTGCAGCCACTGCCGATTTGGTACCTGCTGCCAACGGAGCTGGCCCACTGGTGATCACATTGCTGTTCACTCCACCACCGTCGGTACCGCTGAGTGTTGCGGAAATTATCCGAAAGCCACCTACCGGATCTTCCTCATCAGCCTGCAATAACGGCAAGGCGCCGATTAATTCTGCACCCGGCCGTAAATCGGCGAGTTCATTGGCGACACTGTCACGCACATCATCAGGCAAAGTAAATTCAATTAACGCATGAAAAATACCACCGTTGTTGTCATTGCTTGCATCCAGATATTTAAGCAGCAATATCTCAAAATCACCTGCGCTATTGGTGGCAACGCGTGGGTACTGCGGCAGGTAGTAATAGCTGTTGGAATCTTGCGCATCACGAAATACCTGAACACCCTGTATGGTCAGCACGCCAGCATCATAGTCCACCGCTGCGAAGCCGGCATTGACCAAAAATACTCCCGCCAGCATTAGAATTTTTCGAGTTAGCTTGATCATTGATGGCCTCCACCTATACCTATTGTTATTGTTCTTGTGTCAAGTGCAGATTCTGTTCAATTTGCTCAGCACTACTGCTGGCATCGATAATCCCCACCCAGGAATCACCTTGCTGCCAGTCGCTGCTGAGCTGTTCTCCACTCAGCAGAATTTCATGTGTGCGCCAGCGATAGGGTTGCCGCAAATTCACAGCAAATGGGAATTTAACTGTTTGAGCGTACAGATCAGGCTGATAAGCATTGAAACGGGTGGTATAAACGGTAGTCCCGCCGGCCACACCCGCAGCTTGAATTTCCACAGCTTTTTCAAATAAATCCGGCCTCAATTGTTCCCTGAAGTCATAGCAATACACTGACAAACTGGGGTAACTTGGTGGTAAGGCCGCATCAATATCGTAGCGTTGGATACGGTCAGGATATTCATTGAGTTCCAATCTAATGGGTACGGCATTGGCCCCAATCGCGACCAGTACCGGGGTTTGCGCCGCTGCCGCCGCTTCGATTTGCGCCAAGGCTTCATCCAGTTCTTCGGCCAACTCATCATTGCCACTGGTATCCAATTCACCGGCTGCCTGGGTGCTGCCATACACCCTGCTGATGAAACGGTAACTCAAGCTCATGGCAAGCGTTCCATCACGCAATTGATGTTCCAGCAGCTCAGCAGTTTGAGCATCCAGTGGGATAAACATATCCCGCTCAGTCCAAAATGGTGTCCGGCCAGCTTCACGGTCGACCGACTCGACAATCACATTGACATCAATCTGGCTGAGGTTCTCGGTGTCCAGCACCGGTAACAGCAGGCTGGCTTCCAATCGGTTTATCGGCATTGGCCTAAGTGTTACCGAATGACCGGCATCCTGCTGTAACCGTGCAGCCACAATATCCAGTAAATCCGAATCTACTGACGCCATCTGTAAACGCAGATACAAATTAGCCCGTAAAGAAGTTTCCCCAGCATCACCACGCACCACCGATCCGCTATAACGTGCCAGCGACAGTGCCAGCTCCGGCCCGCCGTCAGCATTGCGCGTGGCCAGATTGATTGCGCCCGGCCAGAAATAAAACACATCGGATTGGCTATGATCCTGAGCCACAGTCAGTGACTGAATCATCTGCCGAGTACTCAAATCCGGCAAAGCCAATAGACTATTGCTGCACAGCCACGCAGCTGACATGCAACAATAAAGACGTTGTAACCAGTTACTCATGACGCTACCCAACCGGCTCTGCACCAGTGCCGGCCGGCATATAACCCAAAGATTGCTGTACCTGATACGAGCCGATCACTACTGTGTCGTTGTCGCTGGCAATCCAGTTCTGCCCTTCATAAATCGAGCCATCAGGCATAATCACGCTCAAACGGTATTCAAACAGCGGCCATTCCTCACCATCTTCAGATTCTGTCTGTCCGGTTAGGAAAATCGGTTGAATTGAATATTCGCCTCGATCTTCAGTCAGGTAAATTCGCTGTCCGTCACGTAATGTACGGTCATTGGGATCAAAAAAGCGGGACCGGGTTTCTATCCAGATTTCCGCTGCTGAGGTCGCCTCCAAAGGAGTCAGGGCCCGTAGGGTTAGTGCACCCGTATCCGGCCATACATCGCCACTGAGCAGTTCATCCAGCACTGCATCTATACAGCTTTCACAACTGCGATCCAACGCATATTGAAACCATATGCGGGTGGCGGCGCTGTCAATCGCTGCAGGGAAATTATCCAGGTTCAAATCGATGCTGGCTTGCGGAGGTACCACGGTGTTGTTCAAGCTCCAGGAATACATCTGCATCCGATCGGCTTTTTCTACCAGCACATGCAAATTCTTCAATATCACCGGCAATGGTGAGCTGTTACGGATGGCTTCTGTTCGTGAAAAATGCAACGGGTCAAACACTGCTGGATTGGACAATTCAACCCGCATTGGTACCACCTCGGTAGGCGCATCGGTATTCGGCGCACTGAACGCAGCAGTGCCGCTGATTGGTATGCCATCGCGCAAATCACGGCGCAGGTTCTGTGCAGTGATACCATCGGTGGTCCAGGAAACATCAATCCCTTCCAACGTATTAGACAAAGCCACCACGGCCACATCTTCACTATCAACCCGCCCGGCCAGCCCACCGGAAAAATCAAACAATGGCGGCGCAGCCAGCGGATAGGCTTTCAACTGGGTAAATTTCAGTGAATTGCGGCGAGCCAGGCGGCTAACAATTTGTTCCGCGATATCGATTTCCTGAAAAGACAAAGCTGAATCCAACGAGACTGCCATGCGCACTGCATCATCGCTGACCTCATCACCTATACGGTCATAAGATATTCTGAAACCCAGGCCTTTGGCACCACCCAAGTCTTCATCATAAGCCAGCCGGTAAGATTCAGGGATGTAGTAATACACTCCACTATTGGCGTTTTTATCTGGGTAAATACGGCCATACACACCCAAAATATCTGCAGGCCCAACATCGACATATTCCAACCCATCCACCTCAACCCCCTGAAATAAATCCAGGTAATTGCTGCCTATCTCATTTGTGGGTTCAGTTGATTGAGGGGTAGCTGGCGTGCGTTTTTGTGCAAAATTGTAGTTGGCTATAGTGACTTTACTGTAGGCTTGCGGCAGTTTTTCAATCACTGTTTTGTTGTTCAGTAAAACACTTTCCGAGCGTTGCAATGACACCCTTTCATTGATAGTGGCTGGTGTTGTTGTATTGGTTGATCGGCGTTCTGTGGTGAGTGCTTCTCTGGATACACTCAGGGGTCGCAACTCGGAGTATCTGGCAGCTGGCAGCTCAAGCACAACCGGTCGTAACGCACCTGCAGTAGCAGCGCCGGCAGTCCCTGTAGCACCACCGGTGGAAGTCAGGCTACCAACCCAGCTGGCCGCATTTGCAAGTGGTGCCGGAGTAACCTGGATAGCTACGTTCTCCGGCGCCAGTTGCATTGTCCACAGTTTATCCATGGCAAAACTGGAAACATGCTGTTTAACGCTGTGCCCCTGCCTGGTGACACTGACTTCCAGTTGCCCTGAGCGCAATTCAAAGTCCTCTCCCAAACCATTCTGCAGATTGAACTCCAGTTCAATAGTCTGAATAGACTGTGTATCCGCACTTGCTACTGTTTGATGCGCCTGGGTAATTTGCCGTAAACGTGCGCCTTGCGCCCCCTGTACAGTAGCGGTAATCCTGCCGCCCTGAAAATTGGTGTACTCAACCGCAATCTGCAATGTGTGTTCAGTAGCTGCCAACACAGTAACACTGCGGATAGCACCTTTAATTTCATCACTGTCAGAAGCAAAAATATCTCCGATCAGACCAATTACAGCATCTTCTGTACGATCAATCCTTACCAGCCGGTCTCCAACAGCAACTTCTGCATAGACGTGGCCTGCACATAACAACAGTACAGCTAAAATTCCAGTTATCCGCATACCAACCTCACTTGATTGTTATTATTATTCTGAATTGGCTCCATGTGCGGCATGGGTAACCACGTTGGCTACAACTGATGGCATATGCTTTAGCTACTAAAACATGCTCCACCAACTGGTCGCATTACAGTCCACAGTCATACTTGTTTTGATATCGCACTGGCCCAATCCGACCATCACCATGAACTGATATAAACTACAGGCGACAGTGCTCATCTGTTTTCAACAAAATTGATTTTATAAATTTGCTGCAACAACCCAACCTGCAGATTTCTGCTGTTGATTGTTCTCAATGACCTAGGCTGGATAGAGTTGCTATACACCAGCCGAAGAACTTCCGGACCGATACACAACTACCTGTAGCTCGATCATCTAAGACATGATAAAGCCATCATTTTGGTGACATAAAATGATCCAGACACTCAAATTCGAGTTGATGTTCTATTTTTCAAATAAATTACGCCGAATCAACTGGGACTGTAGCTGAGTAATAATCTTCAGGCATGATTAAGATTACTATCTCTTTTTATATGCCATTGCTTTTAATATCTTTAAGCTTTTGGCCCTTACAATATTAATAAAGACATTCGAAGTTGAGGAAAGGTGATTGATGGGGTTTGGGAAAGTGTCAAAACTCTTCCTATTACAAGATATAAAGTGCATACTTAATTATTCTGATGTTCATATCAGTCTATTGATAATGCCAGACTCCATCTAAATTAAATTTTATCAGCGGTTCAATTTCAAAAGTAAAGTCTATCTCTATAACAGAATAATTAGTACGTTTTAAAATTTGATCAAGCAGCACTTGTGGGTCGTTTCGAAGATCGTATATTCAACAAATATATCCCCACCCCCATTGCAAAGAAAAGCACTGCATGCAGTAAAAAAACATTCCGAAATGCATCCATTCTCGACATCTCAACAATAAAGGGATACGCAGTGTTTTCAATCGCCTGCTCTACGATAAAGTAGCGATCTACTTCTACCACGTTCTGCTCATACTCATAGTAATAACGACCGGTGAAATAGGCGAAACCCATGGAGGTGGCAATATTGGCGAACAGCACTCTGGTCGTCATGGTAATTGAATTGGCACTGATGTATTGCGAACTGTCCAATCTTGACAGGGACAATGCGGTCAACGGTACTGTGAAAAGTGCGACACCAATACCGAAAAAGACCCGCGAGAAAAGCACATAGTCCATGCTGGTATCGAGCCGGAAGCCACTGGCCATATAAAATGAAATCCCGAGTGACACCAAGCTCATGACCGAATACATTACGTATTGACTGTTCTTAAAAAACTTTCCGACCACAGGACTGAGCACAGATGCCACCAGACTTCCGGCCGAAACAATAATGCCAGCGGTAATAATCGGCATTTTGTAATCCAGTTGTAGCCAAATCGGGAGCAGGATCAACGAAGAAAAAATCAGACCATTGCCTAGGCTGATGATCACCACCGAGAACGCAAAGTTATAATCCTTGAATAACGACAGATTCAAAATCATGTAATCTTTTTTGTTGTTACAGTATAGAAACAACAGAAATGACACAGAGGAAATGATGGTGAACCATAAAATAGTGGCATCGTTGAACCAGTTACGCAAACGACCGAAATCCAGCACATACTGTAATAGACTGATGCTGATGATAAAAAAACCCAACGTGATATAGATACGTTTATCATCTGGTTTGATTTCACCACTTAAGGTGAGCTCATCAATCAAAGCCAACAGGCAAATAGTCACAATTGGCACATTAATAAAAAATATCCAGCGCCAACCGAAATAATCAGCTATATAGGCGCCAATCAATGGCCCGAATATCGGTGCCAGTGAGATCGCACTGACCCACAATGACATAGCCAATGGCTTTTTATCCTCACCCAGGACCCGAATCATGATCGATTGTGAGAGTATCACTACGATACCGGATGTGATTCCCTGGAGGAATCGCATGATAATAAAATCCAGGCTCGAAAATCCGACACCACAACCGATTGAGGTAACAATAAATCCCAGGCTGCTGCAAAAAAACACCGTTTCGGGATTGAATTTCTTTCCCAGGATACTGGCCATCGGAAATGAAACAATCAGCCCGGTTCCGAATGATGTCATGATCCAGGAAGCATGCAGTACATCTATTCCCAGGTCAGGAGCAATTTTGGTCAGTGCCAGATTGGTGACCGAGGTATCCAGCATCTGAGAAAAAATAATGAAGTAAATGCCAAAGATACTTTTAAATTTGGCTAACATGGTGAGTCGTTATACGCTGAATTGACAACTGGCTTTTTCTGTCTCAGTCAAAGTTTTCAATACGCTGTCAACAAGATTTCTCATATATTCATCGTCACTGGCCTTAAGGTTATCCATTAACCATTCAGGTTGGCGATTGCTCAGCTCAGGCGTTTGTTCAGCTGCATTATTCAGATGTATGATTAATCTCACTGATGCGCCCAGGGCCAGGTTAATACCGGCTGCAGGCTCGGCGTTGAACCCAACCAACACTGGTACCCGTTGGGATACCTTGATCCAGTTGGAATCAGTATTGTTTCTCGGCAGCGCTGAGAAGGTCGCAGCTGTGGACGGCACCACACTGTGTACATACCCAGGCAGTATTTCACCAGGATGTGAATCCGGTTTGATATCCACTTTTAGACCTGGTTTGATGCTATCCAGTTTAGATTCAAGTACATTGGCTTCAATCATCAACTGCTCTCGAGGCACAACAATCGCGAGCAGTTCACCTTCACTGACATACTTGCCTGGATATACCAGACTCTCATAGACATAACCGGCGAAGGAAAGATTAATTTGATGTAATGAACGCTCGTGCAGGCTTTTGCGTAACTGGGCTTCGGACTGCTGGATTGCGGCTCGCTGCAAAATGGGCAATTTGTTCAACGATTGCAGCCTTTCAACATCAATGGCAGCTACCTCAACATTCTTTTTAGCGATAATAAAATCATTATTACGTTGAGCCGCTTCATCTGGAGATAGTCTTGAACCCACCTCAATCAACGATTGAATACGACCATACCTTAACTCACTGTGGTCGCTCTCAGCTTTGGCCCGTTCGTATTCATTCGAGGCTTTTTTCAAGGCAAAACAACTGGCTAATTCATTGTTAATATTGAGTTTGAATTTGGCTGTCTGCTCTTGAATCTCGAGATCGATTTGCTTGGTGTCATAGCTGATAGTCGCCCCTCCGGCTTCAAATGACTGACTCTTGCTAATCGTAGTCTGCTCTAGGTAACCGGCCCTTGGTGCGTATATCCGGATTATTCTGCCGCTTACGTAGGCATTATCGATAACGATTTCTACTGGTTCACGTAGATACAACATCCCAGCGATTAAGGTCACTGCAATGACACTGAATAAAATAACAATGGCTCTTATTCGCATGTGTAATAATTTAATCCGTAAGCAGACTGCTTCATCGTTGTGCCTGTTTCCCTATGACCCTAGACTCTTTGAAGGCTACTAGTCGATGATTCCGTTCCAGTGACTCAATAGATTCAACATCACGGTTCAACTGCTCCTCATCCTCATGCCCCAGATAAATCAGACCCGGTGAGGAAATAACATCGGTGGTGACATTCAGATAAGCTCCCTCTGAGATTCGCCACAATGAATCAACATATGATGCCAGTTTCTTAATCTCATCCCGCCCCGGTATGCTGCTGACGACCCCGGCCTGATAGCTGGAAAGATCATACAACGTTGCGTATTTGTGAAAGGCCTGACCAGTTTTCATCTTCTCGAAAAAGCTGTCAGGTGCTAAAACCGCATCTGCGGCAAGATCTAATTGCGAATAACGGGCACAACGGCGTGTATGACGAGGAATGAAAGCCCCGGCTATTCGTGCGCCTGTTTCTATTAATACCGGGCCATCCCCGGTCAGCATGATTTCGCTGTGCATCGGTCCGACACGCACACCGAGCGCATTTAACACACTTTCATTGTAATCCAGCAATGCTTGATGGGAACTGTTTTCCGGCATGATATACCGCATTTCCTGTGGAACTGGAGCACCCGTTGCACTGATATATTTTCTATACACACACATTTCCGTCAGGAAATGCTGGCCATTGCAACTGACCGTATTGACAACGTGTTCTGTGCCTTCAATAAATTCCTGCACTACTACTTCAGTGTTGTGAAACCCGAAGACATTCAGCTTATTTAAAATAGCTTCGCAACTGTCGACAACCATGTCCAGCGATGTACAGCGTATAACCTTATCAGTACCGCCTGAACTGACCGGTTTGACAATCACAGGAAAAACATCAAGGTCTTTAACCCACTCCACTATAGCCGCAGTATTATCAGCCTTGAACTGATGAATCGCTTTTAGACCTGCGCGACGTACAGCCTCTTGCATTTCATATTTATCGGTACGTGCTTCGCTGAGTTCGTAAACGTTGCCGGATAAGCCAAAATCATGAATTAACCTGTCTGCCAGTTTTACCCCTGGTTCATTTCCGGCAAATATGCCTGATATATCGAATTTAGACAGTTTCTTGACCAGCTCAGCATAGTTATTGTCCAAGTAAAACTCTTGACTGAAGTTTTCTGCAATATATGACTTGACCAAAGTGTCCGGAAGTGGGCGTCCGTGAACAGCAATGCATTCAACACCGTAAGTCTTCAGTTCAGGGGCCAGTAGAGACCCACTAGATGTGGGATCGACTACGATCGCATATTTCTGATTATTCATAACACTACTACCTCACCGCTGAATAACAATATTGTTGATATCGTTGCCAATGATGGCGTCATTAATCCTGATACCATGACGTACCTTGTCCGCAGCTTGCATCAGTGAGTCGTAATCATCACCAGCCATAATAAAACAGCCGACATGATCAAGCTGATTGTCGGTCGACATCAGATCTGTACCCGGTACTTTGTGTGCCCGATAAAAGTCGGCCTGTTCGGGAAACTCGATAGAATCAAAACGCTTGACCGTATTCGGCGCCAATATGTATTGCAGTGTTGCCACTTTATTGGCGGATGATGCCGGTAAGCGAGGGTTTTGCCCACAGCCCAGTCTCACCAGGCATTCTGCAATATTGGATTCATATGCCCTACAGCAAATCTCCAGTACATCAGCTCCGGCAAATCTCAGGTTCATTTCGATAAGTTCAACTGTCCCATCATCCGACACCATAATCTCAGTGTGCGTCGTACCATGAACAAAACCCAGCGACTGATGCAGTTGTTTCACTTTTTCCAGAACTGCATTTTCAAAATGCTGTCGATAGGGGAAGGTCGCGCCCATCTCAACACTTATATCGCGTTTGAGGACGGTTCTGGAACTGATGCCGAGTACCTGAACCTCGCCACCGTAGACAAAAGATTCAACTGAGATCAACTCACCGTCAGCCGCTTCTTCAAGCAGGTATTCATTTTCCAGCTCCAGGTACTCGCGCAGAATCGAAACGTGAATGTCGTCCTTATTGTCCCAGCTTGTTATCGCCTGTTGGAGATCTTCAAATGATTCGCAGCGAAATACTTTGGTGCTGCCGCCACCATGGCAAGGCTTGAAGTACATTGGCTTGTCGAATGGCCAATGGTCGAGCTCCAGTATCTGTTGCTTGGATAAGCAACGCAGTCCAGTCAGCCCCTGTTGATACAGATGGTTTCTGACCTTGAATTTATTCAGGCAAAAATCAATGACCTCCACCGGAGTGGCTGGCAATCCGGCTTTATGACGCAGGGAAACATCAAACTTTAAGGTTATTTCAGCACCGGCATATGTACCAACAATCCGGTGCCCTGCCAATTCCCGTTCAACGATGGCATGCAACTGTTCCAGGTCAACCCAGGAGTCAACTGCAATATCAATATCAAAGGCGTCCAGTGCAGCCTCGTAAGGTTTGGGGGCAAACAAGTCTAACTGGTGTATGACAGCCAGTTTGAAACCCATCTGTTTGGCTGCCAGAACTACCTTATAGCCGTGGTTCACAGGC
>JAJFKX010000048.1 GCA_021772985.1 Gammaproteobacteria bacterium | reverse complement strand
CAATTTGCTGCTGGATATTAATCCAACCCTGGCAACCGGTGGATTTCCGGATGACTGGGCAGAGATGACTGTGAATCCAGGTGCATCAGGCCGTTTGGCATTCCGGTATTTTGTGGATGTAGATGCTGGTCCGGTTGGTTCCAATTCTAACTTTATCGGTGTTGATACTTTCTCGTTCGTGCTCGGTATTCCATTCGTACCGCCTGCAGTTCCAGCTTTGAGTACATTTGGTTTGCTGTTGCTGGCATTATTGCTTGTAGTGGGTACAGTGTTGGTATCACGTAGCCGAAGCCAACAGTCCTAGACTTAATTTGAAGCCCTGCAAGACAGGTTTTCAGGTAAATAATATAAGCCCCAGTCGATTGGCTGGGGCTTTTTTTTGACTACTTGAATATGCTTGCCGGGGCTTGGTGAAAGAGGTTGTTTCATTGAGTGCATTGACGACTCCCAAATGGTTGCTGCTCACCCGTGAACAGTGCTGCTTATGCGAGCAGGCATGGCAGTTACTGCAACAGCTAGACCCGGGTATTGCCTGCAAACAGCTGGACATCGATACAAACCTGGATCTGATTTGCCGGTTTGGCGACCAGGTGCCGGTATTAACAAGTGCCGATTTAAAAAATTGTTTATGCTGGCCTTTCAGTCAAGAGGACATTCAACTATTTATCAGTGACCGGGCTGTCTAAATACGTCTTAGCCGCTAGCGGGTTTTTTCAGATACCTGAAAATCAACATCACTGCACATAACAAACTGATCAATAATGCAGCAGAGAAGCAGAGGGTTGCCCATGTAAAGCGGCAGCTTACACCACTTTTCTGCAACACGATCTGTTGGATTTCAGCAAGAAACTCAGGTAAATCCTTGACCCAGTCGGAACTGGCGAAAGCATAAATCAGGTTCAGTCTGGGAGTGGCCAGCTCGATGGCAAGGTGTTCCGGGCTATTAGGTACATTGACCAGCTCAAGCGTCTTGATCTCAGTATATAAAACCCTGTTGCGATGCAAATAATAGGGTGAAAACTGAATCTGTAATAAGGTATGTTCTTCACCAACCCAGCAAAGCGATGTGCCTGGACGGCTCCAGCTGTAGCCTGCTACTATCACTGCTGACAATAATAATAAGAAATAAGCACGACTACGCATTGTGTATTGTCCTGGTCGATTTTGAGAGTTGGGAGCTAATGTTATCCATACTTAATTCATTACTTGTTTTAGGCTCGTCTTCATGGTTTGAAGATGTAAGCGATGCAGTGGGTGTCAATGTGAATCACCATGCCACCTACCTGATCACCGGTCAGGCATTCGCTGATATTGACCGTGATGGCTGGGTGGATATTATTTTAACCAGTAATGATGGCCAGAACACCATCTTAATGAATCAACAGGGCGTAGAGTTTGAAGTTGCGCCATTCAGTCAGGATATTGTGATGCCGGGGCACCAGTCAGGTGGGCTGGCAGTTGCGGACTACGACAATGATGGCTGGCCTGATATTTACCTGGCAGGTAATGGTAGCAATCACCTGTTTCGTAATAATCATGGTCAAGGCTTCTCCGATGTCACCGAATTGACCGGTACCGGTCATAATGGACGGGATGAGTCCGCTGCCTGGGCGGACTTTAATAATGATGGCTGGCTGGATCTGATAGTGGTTGGTTTTCCAGTTGTTGGTCATCCTGATTTATTTGCGCCGGTTAATCTTGATGCCTTATTTTTTGCTAACGGTGATGGTGCTTTTACCAATATGTCGAGCATGCTGGACAGTAATATTACTCGCGGGCCGGGTTTTACCGTGGGTATTTTCGATTATGACCATGATGGTGACCAGGACATATATGTAGTAAACGATAAGTTGTGGGGCAACAGTATGTGGCGGAATGACGGTGCCGGTTGCGGAGGTTGGTGTTTTGTTGATGTGGCAGATACAACCAACACCCGAAGACCGGTTTACGGGATGGGAATCGCTGTTGCAGACTACGACAATGATCTGGACGATGACCTGTTATTTTCCAGTATTGGCGAACAGGTATTGCTGGCCAGTCAATGGTCGCAAGGTCAATCTGAATATCTTGAGGTTTCCAATCTGGCCGGAATTTCAGTTAATGCCATTGGCTGGGCTACACTTTTCTTTGATATGGATAATGATAGCTGGCAGGATGCCTTTATCGCTACTTACAATGATAGCGAAGATGATTCTGACAGAGTCTACAAAAACCAGCAGGACGGTACTTTTCTGGATATTTCTGCCGTTTCTGGAGCCAGCCATCCAAGCCCAAGCATCGGCGCGGCTTATGGGGACTACAATCGAGATGGGAAACTGGACTTGCTGGTTGGTGATCATGGTAATGGGTTTCGCCTGTTAAAGAACGTCAGTTCAGACAATAACCATTGGTTAAGCCTGAAATTGGATGGCGGGCATAGTGTGAATCGCGATGCCATTGGAACAAAACTGCGTGTAACACGTGCAGACGAAACCTCAACCCTATATCATATGTTCAGTGGTGACGCGATAGGATCGGGCAGTGAAGGCTTGATCCATATAGGATTGGGCAGTAATATCTCTGCTGACGTTCATATCGAATGGACGGATGGCACGGAACAGATGCTTATCGGCTTGCAGCCGGACCAGCGGCATTTGATTGTGCATCCTGATTCGGAATTAATCAGCACTTTAGGATTTGAAAACTAACATTAATTGATTGCCTGTCGCATTTCGCAAAGGCTTTAGCTTAACTATATGGACTTGCTTATGAATAAAATCAGCATATTCTTGACAGGACTAGTTCTGGTCTTTGCTGCGAATGCTCAAGACGGTGCCCGCCCGGGATCCCAAGTTGACAATACCCCACCATCGCAAATAGTTGGTGGCGGAACTGATGAAGGTTTTGATGATGTACCTGCACTGCTTGCCAGTGGATGGGATAGCATTAATACATCAGACGACGCAGCCGGTGCTGCTAACCCGGACTGGGGTCAGGGCAATCCAGCTGTATTCAACGCACAGGCAGGCGCACCTGAAGCTTATGTTTTCACTAACTTCCAGGCAACCGGCGGTAGTCAAATCAGCAACTGGCTATTGGTTCCGGATGTTGGATTCCTGGAATCAGCAACATTCTGGGCTCGCACGGTAACCGGCAATACATTCCCTGACCGGATGCAGGTACGGTTCAGTGATGTTGGTGGTACCAATGTGGGCACCGATCCGACAACTGTTGGTACTTACAGCAATTTGCTGCTGGATATTAATCCAACCCTGGCAACCGGTGGATTTCCGGATGACTGGGCAGAGATGACTGTGAATCCAGGTGCATCAGGCCGTTTGGCATTCCGGTATTTTGTGGATGTAGATGCTGGTCCGGTTGGTT
>JAJFKX010000047.1 GCA_021772985.1 Gammaproteobacteria bacterium | reverse complement strand
CCGGAGTTGGATTGTTGAGCGTCTGGCATTGCTATCATCGGTATATGCTATTGAGGTGTGTGCCTATGCAGTGATGAGTAATCATTACCATTTGGTGATCAAATTGAATCCGGAAATAACAGATACCTGGTCGAACGATGAGGTGTTGGAGCGTTGGTGTTCGCTGTATGCTGGGAATCTGCTGGTTCAACGTTATCGAGCTGGTGAGTCCTTGGGTATTGGTGAGCTATCGTTGGTGTCGCAGCTGGTGGATCTATATCGCAAGCGATTAGCTGATCTTTCCTGGTTTATGCGAGGCTTGAATCATGACATAGCCTGTAGAGCCAATGCTGAAGATAACTGCACCGGTCATTTTTGGGAAGGTCGATTCAAGTCGCAGGCGTTGCTGGATGAGCAGGCCCTGATCAGTTGTATGGCCTATGTTGATCTGAATCCGATCCGCGCATGCATCGCCGATACACCAGAGCAATCGGACTACACTTCGATCCAGCAGCGAATCGATGAGTTGGAAAAAGATACATCAGTAAAGATAATCAACACAGAATCATTATCAAATGTAATTCCAAGCCTGTTGGGTTTTACCGCTCGACTGGATGACGATCAAGGATTGCCATTCTCATTAACCGATTATCTGGAGTTGGTTGATTGGAGTGGACGGGCGATACATCCACAAAAGAGAGGTGCAATTGCCGATGATGCACCACCAATATTGCTGAGGCTCGGCATTGCTCCGGAGCATCTGCTGCGCTACCTGTCCAGACAGGAACACGGCTTTTCCCAAGTGATAGGAAAAGTCACAACTATTCGCAGTGCTGCCAATCAATTAGGCGCAAATTTCCTAAAAGGTATAGCCGCTGCCAACCGGTTGTTTCCGCAGCTCATCTAACCAAGCATAAACTCAAAAGTAAGTAAATCGGTATCTGTCGAGGTTTGACGTGTCTGGAATTTGACTAATCCAGAGATACTGATGGAATTGGTGTGATATGTGCCATATTTTCATGGCCCTCGGGTGATGGTAACCAAAAAGTTATAGGATTTTGAGTGATTCTATCGTTTTTGAATCATGCCTGTCCTATATCTTTTTGCTATATCTTTTAATTTAGGTCCCTTGCTAGAGGTGCCACCGCCTGCACACGCGTAGCCACAAATGTCTTCGCTGCTTTGTGGTATTCCACGCCGACACCGACCAAATATGGACTACTTACAAGTCGCTCAACTGGATCAATTTTGATGCGCCACACTCCGCCTCCGCTCATACCGTACGGTGGAGGCACATGAAATTCTTTTCCTCCTTGGCCCGTAACCTTCTTGTGGGGGAAAGCTATAGCGAAGTGGTGTTCATTTATTTTGTCGACACCACGTACTTCGTCAATACTATTTATGTCGCCTGTGATCAGGGCTGTTGCTCGGTTTGGCAACCCGTATTGAATTGGTCGCTTTCGGTTCCTGGAAGCTGGATATCCTGCGAATAGGTAGTGGATACCTGGAGTTTTAGGTAAGACGGACCTCACATCGTCGGGTGTGCAGAACCAATGTCGCTCTTGAAGATCATCCGCGCAGCTTGGCTCTAGGCGGATAACGGCTACGTCGAAATCTGGTTCCCGTCCTGGACTGTACTCCCAGGCTCCCCTCAAATCCGTGAGGGCATGAAGTCGATGCTCGCCGTATACGAAAAGGGGCAGTGGCTTCCCATCCTTAAAGCAGCAATGAGCAGCTGTGATCAAGAAGCGCGTATTCTCATCCTGAAAAGGTACGGAAGAGGCCGACAGAAAAGGGCGCCCCCTGTCATCGAACGAATAAAGCGGAACGACACGTCGATACGCTGTATCAATGAATGCATCTAACCGTATCCACACCATCCTAGACTCCATTTTTGGATCATGCCTGTCCTATATCTTCATGTCGGATAAATCTATCGTTTTTGAATCATGCCTGTCCTATATCTTTTCCTGGAGACAATATTGTCTCTTCTTTGGAGTGTCCGTTAAACTGAGGAGGTCCAAGGATCAACACTCTCATTAAGAGAGTATTCTTCTAGTAGATCGGTGCAACTGCCTCTACGACCAGTTAAACAAATCTGTATGTTTCTAGCTGTTCCTTGAGTAACGCTAGTCTCGTCCTTCAGCAGTTGGATCTTCTGGAAAGGTATATTTGAATATCCAATGGTGATATGCGAACCGTTGTCGGGCCCGCCGTAGAAATCACATTCGATGTAAGCCCCAACATACTGATCCGTCAGGCGACGAAAATCATAAAATTTTTCTTCTGGCAATGTGTCAACAAAGACAAACTTCTTCGATGGACTCCTCAGATACGGTAATGAGATGGAATATGGAAATTGTTGCTGATCACTCGCAAAATCCGCGCAGGCCAACAACAAGGACTCGTACTCAGATCGGCTCCTTACTTCACCCATCAGCAGTGTTGCATGCGGTATTTGAGGTAGCGAGCTATTGAAATCAATTTCTCCGAAGCCCTCTGAACAAATCAGCCTGTTCAGGTGCAATATCTGGTTTTTGAGATCACCATCCAGCTGTATGCTTACGTTGATTCTTGCTGGGAATTTGATTCGAACCTGTTGAGAATACTTTTCGACTTCCATTCTAATTCCAATACACCTTTCGTTTGCGGTTCACGATCTGTGAAATATCGATCCCCAATGATTTTCTTGTCGCCAGCAATACTAACGGTCCAAGTGGAGTGTCCAGAAAAGACATCGACTTTCGTCCTGTCTGCTATCTGTCGTGTTTTAGTGCTCCACGTGGCAAAAACTTTATAGCTCTCACCCGTTTCATTAGCGTAGATGTTTGCTACCAGGCTCTCTCCTTCAGAATTTCTGGAAAAACTCTTATAGGATATCGAAGTAAACGTCTGGCTAATTTCAACAACAATCGGATGCGGCTTGTCCTCCGTATTTCGTTGAACTGTGCCTTCCCACCTACCTCTCAGGTCCGGAACATCAGACAAAAAACCCCAAAGCCGAAGCCCATCAACGCGCCAACCCACCCGATCATAAAAGGTCCAAAATAGGCCAATCAGTCCAAAGATGATGCCAATTTTGGTAGCAGCGGCAAACATCTCCTGGAAACCCATCCCTTGGAACCTGAGCAATATCGTATATAGCACAAAGAATATAAGTGCCGATACAACAGATATGAGACCAACCCTGGGACCTACTTTTTTCATATGTAAGTCACTCCTTACTGTACACTCTTTTCAGAGTGAAAATTATACAACAAACGGCAACATTATTATCGTCTCTTGCTATTTCAACCCACGCAAGAGCCGCGTAAGAACTGCAGATTGACGGGCGCCTCCAACACAGGGAACGCGCATATCTATCGAACTTCCACAGCCGCCACGAGTAGATTTAGGACAGGCACATAGCATTTCATATCAACTATCGAAGGTCATTGATTTTATTGGCTTGTGATTTCGAATCATGACTGTCTTATATCTTCCCTTAACCACTGATTAGATTGACCATTTGCAACGGTATTACAGCCTTTCATCAATATCGTGCCAAGATCATATTGCAGCATGCTGTTCTAGTATATCCTTATAAACCCTTCCCAAATGTAGCGCCCGCTCAAAGCCAAACTCCCTAAATACCAACTTACTCCATATTTTACACTTAAACTAAATCACCTATATGAATCATGCCTGTCCTGTATATACGTGATTACCGATGATGCACCACCAATACTGCTGAGGCTCGGTATTGCTCCAGAGCATCTGCTGCGCTACCTGTCCAGGCAAGAACAAGGCTTTTCCCAAGTGATCGGAAAAGTCACAACTATTCGCAGTGCTGCCAATCAATTAGGCGTAAGTTTTCTAAGGGAGTAGATTTAGGACAGGCACATCCTATAGATCATATCTTACACCTTAGCTGCTGATTTTCTGATGCCCAACTGACGGTCGCTGAATTATGCTGGATTTAGTATTTATTGGATTGCACTATGACTGTTGCCCGTTCCTCACTCGTCTCAATGGCTGCAACACCTTATTACCATGTCATTGGCCGTTGTGTGCGGCGGGCATTTTTGTGTGGGGTTGATTCATTATCAGGACAATCATATGAGCACCGCCGAAGCTGGATAGTTGAGCGTCTGGCATTGCTGTCATCGGTATATGCTATTGAGGTGTGTGCTTATGCAGTGATGAGTAACCATTACCATTTGGTGATCAAATTGAATCCGGAAATGACCGATACCTGGTCGAACGATGAGGTATTGGATCGCTGGTGCTCGTTGTCTGCAGGGAATCTGCTGGTTCAACGCTATCGAGCTGGTGAATCCTTAGGTGTTGGTGAGCTATCGGTGGTTTCGCAGCTGGTGGAGATGTATCGCAAGCGATTGGCTGATCTTTCCTGGTTTATGCGAGGCTTGAATCATGACATAGCCTGTAGGGCCAATGCTGAAGATAATTGCTCCGGTCATTTTTGGGAAGGTCGTTTCAAGTCGCAGGCGCTGCTGGATGAGCAGGCTCTGATAAGTTGTATGACCTATGTTGATCTGAACCCGATCCGCGCAGGCATGGCCGATACACCAGAGCAATCGGACTACACTTCGATCCAGCAGCGGATCAATGAGATGGAAAAAGATTCAGCCACAAAGATAATCGACACAGAATTATTATCAAATGTAATTCCAAGCCTGTTGGGTTTTACCGCTCGACTGGATGATGATCAAGGGTTGCCATTCTCATTAACCGATTATCTGGAGTTGGTTGATTGGAGTGGACGGGCGATACATCCACAAAAGAGAGGTGCAATTACCGATGATATACCACCAATATTGCTGAGGCTCGGCATTGCTCCGGAGCATCTGCTGCGCTACCTGTCCAGGCAAGAACAAGGCTTTTCCCAAGTAATCGGAAAAGTCACAACTATTCGCTGTGCTGCCAATCAATTAGGAGTAAGTTTTCTAAAAGGTATCGCTGCTGCCAATCGGCTGTTTCCGCAGCTCAACTAACCAAGCATAAGCTCAAAAGTAAATTAATCGGTATTTATCGAGGTTTGACGTGTCTGGAATTTGACTAATCCAGAGATACTGATGAAATTGGCGTGATATGTGCCATATTTTCATGACCCTCGGGTGATGGTAACTAAAAGTAATAGGGTTTTGAATGATTCTCTTGTTTTTGAATCATGCCTGTCCTATATCTTTTTCCTATATCTTGTTGCGGCAGCAAAGTTAGAATCATGCCTGTCCTATATCTCTCTATATCTCTTATCCTTATGCCTGGAGCTCCTCAGTTTAACGGACACTCCAAAGAAGAGACAATATTGTCTCAAAGGAGTAACCGATGTCGAAACGAACACTATATACCCGTGAGTTCAAACTAGAAGCTGTACGTTTATTACAGACTGGTCAAAAACC
>JAJFKX010000046.1 GCA_021772985.1 Gammaproteobacteria bacterium | reverse complement strand
AACATCCTGCCCTTTGAAAGGCACGCCGAAGTAATCAGCTTCAAAACGGCTCACAATCCAACGATCGCCAACCAGCTCCTTGTAAGCCACACCTTTGATTTCAACTGGATCAGCATCCGCAGATGTACGGATTACCGCAGTAATATCCCAGGTGCCAACATATTTGTTGAGATCCTCGTCCGCTGCTGTGGCTTGCTTGCCTCCAGCCAACGCAGTACCCATTAACGTACCGCACAGTATCAATACCAGTGCCAGTACCCGATAGTGTTTTATCGCTTTTAAATTAATCATCATTTCATCCTCGTGTTCTGCACCTTAAGGGTTAAGCACCAGTGTGCCTACTGCTTCAACACAGGTATCATTGGCAGCAAAGCCGGCAACGTCCACTTCATTCCAGGTAATTTCGGGCACACTGCCGCCAAAATACTCGCTGAGTTGTGGTCGGATATTGTCCTCAGTCAATCCACTGCCTGGCACATAGCTGACTTTTAACTGTTCAATATCTTTCCTTTGCGCACCAATATGACGAAGTACGATATCCAGGTTATTCAAAATCGCTTTGGGCTGTTCTTCCGTGCTGACGGTAAAGTCCATACTCTGGGCAGCCAAACCGCCCACCAGAAAAGTAGCCTTGCCATCTTTTCTGGCTGGTGCAGATTCCAGATCAAACAAACGTGTATCGGTAGTGGTGGCAGGGTCGAGTACGGTTGCAATCAGGGCAACTTTCGCTCCTCCGCTATCCATACCCAAGTGTTTTGCTACATTTCCGACGCCATAAATATTCCGAACCGGCAGCGCATTTAAGCTATGTGGAATTGTTTGATAAGCCATGCGTGAAGCGGAGTACTCATTTAATACACTGGAAATAGCCACCAGCTTATCGAAGGAATTTCCAGTTGTTTCATAGTAAACATCCAGCGACAGCAATGCTTCTTTGGTTACATTGATACTGCGCATCTCCCGTTCCATTTGATCTACCGCAGACTGTACATGCGCACTAAGATCACGTGCCGTTTTCTCAGTACCAAACACTGGCTTCATGGTCAAAGGCTGGGTCCAATTATTGACCACTACAGCATTTGAATAGCCAAAGCGTGGTAAATTCGGTGGATTCACATAGACCTTGCTTGCTCGGACATTGCGAAATACTTCAGCCGGCGAAGCCGCTTCCAAATAGGCTTCTTCAGCTTGCGCACCCGACACAATAAAGGCCAGAGCGCCGTTAATTGGATTGTCAGTTTTGAAAGCCCCGATTACACCGGCTATCATTAAAACCCCGGCCGCAGTGATTGTATATATAGTTTTCATACGTCCAACTCCTCTCATCTTCTACTCCTTGTTGGTTAAAATCCCGAACCTTTTCCTCAACCCTTCATCATGCGGTTTACCCACTGATGAAGCTAGCAACTCCAAAATGACTGTTGATGTCATTTGGTTCTGCACTTTGTACAATTTCCGACTGTACAAAATAAAACCTCAGTATCCGTATTGTTTATAGTTATTGGCTACAGATAAACGCCCTTGAACCCAAACTAATCAGCAATTCCCAACAAACCATTCCTTAATAATCTGAAAGCAATGCATGCTCTTAGCTTATTGATTTTTATTTAATTAAAACGCCTGTCAGTTTTTCTCTCCCACTTTTTTATAGCCAACAACAGTGGTTAACTGCTTGATTTTCAAATTAAAAATTTTAGATTGTATGTCAACGGCTTGACAATCCAGGCATCCGATCCAACCGCACAGCAAATCCGCTTGCAACCAAAAGAACATTTACGATAGATGAGAGATAAATTGGCAGATGATAACGGACTGCAGAATACAACGTCCAACCGAAAACATGACATCTTCGAAGATGATCTGGACGAAAAAACAGCGCTGTTAAACAGGCCATTGTGAAATACCCTCTGCTTTGGCGATGCATTTTTATAAGATGCATTCTATGTAATATAAAAACTAATTTACTATACTTACCGAGCACTTACAATTTGTGCACCGATTAAGTCAAGCTCTCTGATATATATGACAGCAGTCATTTTCAGAGAATAAATACTGTTTTAAGTGTAACTTCATCCATCTGATAACATACTTGTGCGTAAGCACGAATGCTTAAGGCTATTCAAAGGATTGACACAATAAGCCATACCAGCCACCAGGAGGATCAGCATGCAATTACTCAGCAAACCTATTTTTATGCTCGCTACGGCCAACCCCGACCAAGCCAGAGACTTTTACGAAAACACATTGCAATTGCCCTGTCTTGGTGATCAATTCTGGGCGCTCAGTTTTCAACTCGGCGACAACATCCTGCGTATCCAAAAAGTCGAACAGGTGGTAGCTCCGCCTTACACCGCCCTGGGTTGGGAAGTGGATGATATTGAAAAGACGATCCACGAACTTCAAGAACGCAATGTGGTATTTGAACAATATGAACAGATACCTCAGGACGAACTGGGTATCATGACCATTCCCGGGCAGGCCAAGGTTGCCTGGTTTAAAGATCCGGACGGTCATACACTTTCACTGACGGAAAGCTGACACAAATTGATTGATGCTGCCCTGGCAGGAGCAGGCAACAGGTAGCTCCTCTATGCCTGGTTGAGTTTTACCGCCGGTTTTACCAAACCGGCAATCACCAATCCAGCCACCACCCAAAAAATAAAGTCATAAATGGCCTGCGCCAGGTGCCATGACCAGGCCTGGGTAAACCAAACAGGATCGCTAAGATTGGCTACTACTGCAGCTGTAAAGCCGATAAGACTGATCAAACCGACCCGCGCGGCATAACTCGCCGGCTGGGTTGGAATTGCACGCATAATCAATGCAATCAGACCAACTGAAAGCATCATGTGCAGCAGGCCTTGCCACAGCATACTCACAAAACCACCACTGCGTTGTAAGAAAACGGTCGCAACAACAGGTTTTGGCTCTCCTGCAAGATAGCCAACCTGGGTGCTGGGTAATTCAAACCGCTGTTCCAAAAAACTCATCAGTTTTCGGTCATTCTGGGAAAGATCATAGGCAAACTCGCTACCCGGCAGTACGTTCCAGAAGATATAACCCCAGATAAACACCGCAATACCTCCCAGAAACGCGGAAACAAGAACTGCTTTCATTGAAAAACCTCCGAACTGATAGTTCTTAACCTGCCTGAATTTTAATCATCATGCATACCTGCACACGCTGCCAAAAGCTAGCCTGAGACCAGTCAGACTGCTTATGTTATTTCCAATATTTCAATGGCAACAGCTGATTACTTAATGGTTACAATGACTATCCGACCAACATCCAATGCTCGATGGTCATGCTCAATCTGGTCAATCCAAAAAACCTCACCGGATGAATAGCTAACTTCTTTTTCTTCGCCGTTTTCAAGGTAAACCATGGTAAATGGTTCCAGCACAACGGCCAGTTGATCCCCCTGGTGAGAATGAGCACCAGTCCACGAGGTAACCGTCGGCATTCCTTGCACAATGACCTTCTCGTTTTCCAGCAATACCGGTGGCGGCGGTAAGTTGGGGTAAGACTGCGCTTCCTCCTCTTGCCCATAAGCAGTAACAGCCAAATTAATCAGCGCAATAATGATGATGTTAAAAAAAAGCTTGTGGTACACTCTAGACCTCCTTTGTCTATGTCGACCTTAAGTTGACGTCCGTTTAACCTTTAAAACTGGGATTAGGAGCGAAGCAATGGATTTGCTTAACAACGAGCTAGATACTAGCAAATTTCTATTTAGAGTCAATCTACAACCCTTCACACGCCTTTTTGAGCGTGCCCTGCCTGGGATAATGTTTTTTTGTGCAGGATGCCTGTTATCGACTGCTGTTCTGAGCGCTGATCCGAAGGTAACCTCTACATTGCAACAATATGTTGGAAAATGGGAAACCTCAATTAAATGGGGAAGTCGTGAGTCCGACCAGCCCATCAATTGGGAAGGCACCACCAATACCGAATTGATTGGTCCCAACTGGATAACCAGCCGTCATTTGGGAGATTATCTGGGTATCGGCTATGATGCCAGTGAATCGCTGGGTTTCGATGAGCGTAAACAACTTTGGACTTCCATTTGGGTTGATCGCAACCTCGATTCGATCCAGATCATGACCGGCAAATCAATCCATGATGACAACCTGCAACTCAGCGGCAAAATCAAAGATGATGAGTCCGATAGCTGGTTCTCACTGAACCGCACGGATCGCTGGGTCAACAATGACGAATACGTAACCAACTTCATCAAACTTGACGAAGCAGGCGAAACGGTGGAAGAACTCATAGTTACCCACAAAAGGGTCGAGGAACACTCCACAGCTGGTGAAACTGCTGACAAATAATTTTTGGGCGGGCGCGCTGATTGCCTTAAGTGGCATTGCAGACGCTCAGTCACAACCGGTCGGTCAGCCTTCTCTGCCATCGGCCACTGATATCTGCCCGGAAATCAATGCGGGCATTATTGACTTTCTTGGTGTAAGTGTAGATATCGTGGTTGCCGGCCCTAAACAGCGGCAGGGGCCACTTATTATCTATTGGCATGGTACCGGCACCAAAGCCCGAGATGAACTTGAATACGCTTTCAATTCAACCGCCCGCCAACAGCTTCATGACGCTGGAGGAATGCTGGCTGCGCTGGAAAAATCCAGCGGGATTGGCAGCAGCACCAGTGGCAATGCTGTGTGGACGGCCCACGATATGCTGGTCGCCGATGAAATCGTCGCCTGCGCAGTTGCTCAGATCAACATCGATCCGCAACGTATACACCTGTTAGGCATGAGTGCCGGGGGACTGCACAGCACTGCGATGAGCTATAAAAGATCACATTATCTGGCCAGCATTGCCACACTTTCAGGGGGGCATATGCTGTTGCATGGCCAAAATGGGACTGACACGCAAAGCTCGCAACCCGATAACAAGTTTGCAGCTTTAATCATGCATGGTGGTAACAAAGATCGTTACATACTCAGCTTCGACGAAACCAGCAATGCTTTTGCTGATACCTTGCGCGCTCGCGGGCATACTGCGTATTTATGCAACCATGGCAAAGGTCATACCATTCCTGCAGCAGTCAGCGCAGCAGTATGGCGCTTTTTCAAAGACCATCCGTTTGCTTTAAAGGATAAATACAAAGGCGTACTTCCGTCAGAATTAACCAATTTATGTATCATTGAATAAGCGATTTAGCCGACTATTGATTTCACCAACAGTTGCTCTGATTAACAACTAAGCCCTAACCTTCAAAACCGGTTCTGAAAATATCCTCATCTCCAGCTGTTTCGCAACTGCTGCTGATTGCGGTGACCTGTATATCATCCAGATACCACCCTTCATCATTCATCACATTATCTGTAACCAGCCGAAAACGAATCCGGGCACTGGCCACGCCATCCAAAGCTGCCAGTTCCAACTGTTGTGCCTGCCATGATTCCTGATCATCGCAACGATAAACTTCCTGCCAAACGCTACTATCAGCAGAAATTTCCACAATGCCGAAATCAAACCCGGCCTCGGTATCACAAATATGATTAAAACCCAGCTGCACTGCACTGGCTGCACTTAAGTCAATGGTTGGACTGACCAGCGTAATGTCCTGGTTCGCTTGATAGTCTCCGCCAGGGCTGTCGTGCCAGGAGTTTACCGGGCTGTTGGCTTGTTCGGTGGTTATGGACCAGGGTGCTTCAGGCAACCAGCCAACATTGCCGTTTTCTATATCATCACTGAATATCTCACAACGCCCCTGAATACTTAAATCCAAAATCTCCTGCTCACCCGGATCAATCAAAATATTTGCCAGTACGCCCTGAAAATCATCTGTCTGAACCCTGACTTCATACATCCCTGGGGGTAGATTAAGCGAATAATTACCGGCTGCATCACTGACTGTCTGATGCTGCCCAGCCTGGATTACAGCCGCTGCAACAGGTGTGTTGCTGCCACTCAGCGTCACCCGTCCAAACAGACGACCGGCAGTCACCGGGTCCAGCACAAACACAAAACCTGCGCTGAGCGGGCCTGCTTGACCATCACCGCCCTGGGCCTGAGCGAATAACTGATAGCGCCCAACCGGCAAACCATCTGTTCCCAATGTTGCAGAGGCTGACTCCACCGTTTCGCCGAAAGCCCCGTCAACAGGGTTTGCGCTGATGGTGGGTGGATCTTGCCACGGTAACCTATCCAGAAATAAATCCACACCGTTAATTGTTCTGGGTGTTTCCTGGGGAGACGTTGGGTCGGCCAGGGTACTGAAGCGAGTACCATCAGCCACAATCCGCAGCTCAACCCCCTGACCGGGCAACACCGAATTAGGCACTATGGAAATATTGGTTACATCGGGCCCGGATGGTGTCTGATATGGCGTGCGTGCTACTCTGGCAGCGTACAACATCGCAGCTATATTTTGCTCAGCGATAGCGTTTTCAAAAGTATCACATTGCTGAAAAAAGCTGGTCCCCAACTCGAATGCATAAGCAGCAACACCCAACTCACCATAAGCGAAATCCGCTGTGGAACCTGAAGCTGCTGTTAACCCTAATATCTGCTGCGGACGGTGGTTATTAAAAAATGCCAAACGACGTCCCATGGTCGAAAACTGATCCTGGTTAGGTGCCTGCCCTGCACTGAAGTCGAAGCCCCAGGGCCACAGCACCAGTTGTCCGGAACTGTGAACATCGATAAAAACACCTGTGGCATCCAACGGTGCTGGATCATTCAATTGATCACCTCGCTGGTCCGGGAAAATGCTTCTGACATAATCCACAACCGCTTGGACTTCCGGCTCAGATTCAGGGCTGGGGCCTTGATAAGTGGTATCGCATTCATTATTACTGGCTGCACCGCCCCATTCGAAAGGGAAATTTCGATTCAGATCAGCGCCACGGTTATTGGAAGTAACGCCACAATAATTTTCGTTGGTGTTTTTCCGCCATAACAATCCACCTTCCGCCTGTTTACGACCATCTGGATTGGATTGCAGCAGCAAATGAACTTCCTGATGATCGAGTAACCAGGTGATATCCGGATCCTGGTCATAACCATTGGCCAGCCGCTCGGCAAATCGGGTCATGGTTTCCGCCGTGGTTAATTCCCTGGCATGAATAGCTGACATAACAAACAACTTGGGTTTATCGCCGGTAATACTTCGGTTGGTAAGACGCAGTACTTGCAGGTCAAAACCATCCTGGAAATCCTGGGTTCTTTCCCAGCTGTCACCCACATCAATCAGTTCAGCAACATCTGGGAATTCGTTCACAATCTGCATCGCTGTGGCCAGGGTTTCTTCCACTGTCCGATAACATGGAAAACTCGGAATGCCGCCGTCACCTAAATTCAATGCTGTCGGGGTCCGATAACGTGCTGTACTAACCGGATCGATCAAGGCCACAAAGCCCGTTTGTTCCAATTGTTGCCGTTCTGCCAAATCATTTATCGCCAGCACCGCATAATGATCATCACTGTCCACCCGCCAGATATCGAACTGTTGTTGCAACTGCGCCACATCAGCCGGGCCGAGTGCGTACACCCGCATGACCCAAGGCCCTTCATCATTAAACAACACTTGTTCCAATGGAATGGCAGAAGCTGTCACCACAAACAGACTGAGCTGCATTGCCAGCATGCGCTTCATAATACGCAAATCCCGCAACCACAATAAAACAACTGAGTACATTACAGAATACTGGCCAAATGACAGGAATCGGCTAGCATAAAACCCGCCTCGACTAAAGTCTAGCGCTCTATCGATTCGATAATAACGGTTCCTGTGGATTTGTCAGTGCTGGTGGCAAGCTGCGGTTGACCGGGGCTGAAAGGCCTTTGCCAATAATCTCAATGCAGTCCATGGATATTGACCAACCAGCCCACCAGCACCGTTGCTAATCCAAACGTTTCCATGGTGCCACTTTAAACAATAACAGCATCCCCGGAATCGCCAGTGCAAAGCACAGCAGGTAGAAATTAAAATAACCCATCGCTTCGATAATGAAACCGGTACTGGCATTTGCAAAAGTCCTGGGCACCGCGGCCAGGCTGGTCAATAAGGCAAACTGGGTAGCGGCAAATTTGATGCTGGTTTGCTGGGCAATATATGCAGTCAGTGCAACAGTCCCCAAGCCGACCCCAAAATACTCAAAACTGACGGCAATGAACAGCATCAACAGCGAGTAGCCAACATGGGCCAGCATTGCATAACCGAGAATCGAAATAATTTGCACCACACCGAACAACCACAGTGAGCGGTTGATGTTCAGTTTCAGCATGACCACGCCACCGACGATAGACCCTGCGATTGAAGCCCATAATGCTGACAGTTTTTTGACTGTTCCAATTTCCGTCAAACTGAATCCCTGGTCCAGGAAAAAAGGCGTTTCCAGAGCCACAGCCATATTATCGCCAAGCTTATACAACAACATAAACGCTAGTATCAGCATGGCCTGGCCTGAACCGTTACGAGCCAGAAACTCACGAAATGGCTCTATCACTGCACTGCGTAACGTGCGGGGAGCAATAGTTGAGTCACTGACCTCGCGCACACTCAAGGTCATCACAATACCCACCAGCATGAATGCCCCGGTGACCCAGAACGCCAATTGCCAGCCAAAACTATCTGCCAGAATCAATGCCAGTGAACCTGGTACCAATGAAGACAAGCGATAGGCATTTACATGAATTGCGGTGCCCGTTCCCAACTCGTCATCCGCCAGCAATTCACGACGATAAGCATCAATGGCAATATCCTGGCTGGCGCTGGCGACGGTAATCGCCAACACCAGATAAACAATCATGTTCAATGATTGCTCAGGCTCGAAGTTGCCTATCCAGATAATACTTATCAACAACAAAATCTGAGTGATCAGCATCCAGCCACGGCGACGCCCCAAGCTGGTAACTGCAAAGCGATCCAGCAGCGGTGACCAAAGAAACTTCCATGTATAAGGCAATGAAATCAGGCTGAACAGCCCGATGGTTGCCAAGTCTACACCTTCGGTACGCAACCATGCTGGTAATAACTGGATAAGCACATACAGCGGCAGACCTGAACTAAACCCCAAAAATATGCAAATCAACATTCGCCGATTCAGCAAAATTTCCTGCCAGCCACGCCTGCTGACCGATTGTTTGAGTTGTTCAGTCACTAAACCAAGGTGACGTCATAATCAATCGTCAATGGCGCATGATCCGAAAAACGTTCGTCCCGGTAAATGGCTGCTGCCTTGACCTTATCCCGAAGACCGGGACTAACTACATGGTAATCAATCCGCCAACCGGTGTTATTGGCCCACGCCTGACCTCGATTGGACCACCAAGTGTATTGCTGATCACGCTGATCGACCATTCGAAATGCATCAACCATACCCAGATCAAAAAACACCCGATCCAGCCAGGCACGTTCTTCCGGCAAGCAGCCAGAATTTTTCTGATTGCTTTTCCAGTTTTTGATGTCTTTTTCAGTATGTACAATGTTCCAATCACCACAAATAATCCATTCGCGGTTATCAGTAGACATATCCTGCAAATGCGGTGTCATGTAATCCATCACCTGATACTTGACCGATTGGCGCTCATCTCCGGAAGACCCTGAAGGCAAATACAATGACACAATCGAGATATTTTCAAAATTGTACTGTAACCAACGGCCTTCTGTGTCGATTGCCGGCCAGTCCAGACCAATCTTGATCGATTGAGGTTTTACCCGACTATATATGGCGGTGCCGCTATAGCCCTTTTTCACCGCATCGGCATACTCACAGTTGTAACCCAGCGGGTGAAAAATCTGATCACTTAGTTGCTCAACCTGCGCTTTGGTTTCCTGAATACAAACCACATCTGCCTGCTGTTTCAACAACCAATCAAAAAAACCTTTACGTGCTGCGGCACGGATGCCATTGGCATTTAATGTAATAACTCGCATAGCTGGCAGCATAGCGTCATGGTCCTGGAAAAGCCATGCAATTAACCTTAGAAACCTCTGATTATGTCTGATATCATCCCAAATTAGGGGATACATCTGATATGCAGCACATTGCAAGTTGACCGGTTGCCATTAAACTGCGCCATAACAACTTGTATTTATGCATTCGGTTGGAATTACAAGCCTATGCATGTGTGCTCAAAAATCCCTTGGTATGCTTTTAAACAACGGGTAATCAATGTACCAACATACTCAACAGTTTTTAGAACTAGCCGTAGCAGTTCAAGCGCTGCGGTTTGGCGAATTCACGCTGAAATCCGGGCGCCAAAGTCCCTATTTTTTTAATGCGGGACAGTTTTCCAGCGGGGTGGCCTTGCATCAATTGTGCAGCTGTTACCGGCAAGCGCTCAAACATGCGGATCTGCCATTCGATATGTTATTCGGACCTGCCTATAAAGGCATACCATTGGCTGCCTCACTGGCCAGTGAATATGCGCAACCGCGAGTTGATGATCCAGCCCGTGATTTACCCTGGGCTTATAACCGCAAAGAAATCAAAGATCATGGTGAAGGTGGGAAATTGGTTGGCGCTCCGCTGGCCGGCAAAGTAGTGATCATTGATGACGTGGTATCAGCCGGCACCTCAGCCCGTGAAGCCATACAAATGATCCAGACAGCCGGTGCTCAGCCGGCCGCTTTGCTGGTGGCACTTGACCGTGAAGAACGTGGCCAGGGGGAACTATCCGCCAAACAGGAACTCGCAAAAGAGGGGATTCCGGTGATTTCTATTGCCAGATTACAGGATTTGATCGGGTTTCTGGGCCAAACCAAAAACCTACAGCAATATCAACAGGCTATGCTAGACTATCAAACGATATGGAGTGCATCATAACTCATCGCCGTTTAAGGGTACGGCTGGCGCTGCTCTTCACGCTGGTAGTCTCTCCGTGTGCATTGGCACAATCGGTTTATAAGTGGTTAGACGAAAACGGCGAGATTCACTATGGCCACAATGTCCCACCGGAAATGATTCGCGAAGAACATCAACGATTAAATGACCAGGGTGTCGTAGTCGAACATATCGAAGATGCCGATGTGCCTAATATGCTCCTGCAAGCTGAATTAAGTCAGAACCAGCGAGCGGCAAGGGTAAAAAAACGCCTGCTTTTGGCAACCTACCGCAACGTTGACGATATCGCCATGGTTCGCGATCGCTCACTGGATATTCTTACTAAAGAACGGGAACTGATTCAACGACAGGTTGCACAATTACGTGAGCATTTATCTGATGCTGAGAGCATGCAACGACAGGTTTCCGATCAAAAGGGGCTGGTTTACTCCACCCTTTACGATACAGCGCAATCATTACGGGAATCGCTAAGCCGCCAACGGGCACGTTTGAATGAAGTATCTGAGAAACAACGACGGGTGCGCGAACAATATCATGTAGAAGTCCAGCGCTACCATGAAGCTCAGGCACTGAGTGCCACCGATGAACTCAGCCTGGATCCTGTCAACGGCAGTCAATAAGGATAAGTTCAAGCTGGTAATTCAAGCTTTCCATACCTTATAGTACTTAATGTATCTAACATTAATGATATTGAGGCACAGTGCTGGCCTCATTAATGGATAAAATGACAGTGACACATGTTGAATAATCGCGGCAGCTCGTCCTTATCGGGTCATGCTTTTCAAATCACCCAGCGGTTTTTATCCGATATCGGAAATGCTGAATGCACCGGCATTTATCAGCGTATTATCGATGAAACTGAAATCGGAATGTTGCGTGCAGTAATGGAATACACACAAGGGAATCAATCGAAGGCTGCACAGTTACTGGGCATTACCCGAGCCACTCTGCGACAAAGATTGAACCGCCACAAGCTGCGTGAGTAAGCTATCAATATTAGATTGATAGCTTACTGGTTTGAGAACATATAATTCCTGTCGGCTGCGCTGATTTATCCCGATTTTATAGCGTCGGCATGGTAAAATTTCATGTTTTTTGAATCATGCTTGCCAATATGCCCAACCACCGTGACGATTGTACGATCAAGACCGCATTAATCAGTGTTTCTGATAAAACCGGTGTCGTTGAACTGGCGCAGGCACTGTCTGCGCATGGCATTCGACTGCTGAGTACCGGCGGAACAGCTAAAGTGTTACTGGCGGCAGGCCTGTCGGTTACAGCTGTCAGTGAAATCACCGGCCAGGCGGAAATTATGGATGGCCGGGTTAAAACACTACACCCTAAAATCCATGCTGGCTTGCTGGGCCGGCGTGATCTGGATGCAGATATCATGCTGGCTTCCGATATCAAAGGAATTGACCTGCTGGTTGTCAATCTGTACCCGTTTACTCAAACCATTACCCAGCCGGGTTGCTCCTTCAACGACGCCATAGAACAAATCGATATCGGCGGCCCAGCGATGTTACGTGCCGCCTGTAAAAACCATCAATGGGTCACAGTGCTTACCAATCCGGCGGATTATCAGGACGTTATCAATCAATTGCCTTTGATGCCGGCACATGCGGCGCGACAGCAACTCGCATTAAAGGGTTTCAGGTTAACCAGTGCATACGACGCAGCTATCAGTAACTATTTGCAGCAGCAGCTGAACTCTGACCAGGATGACCTCCCAGCAAAACTGACGCTTAACCTTGAGCAAGTGGACAGTTTGAGATATGGCGAAAACCCGCAACAGGAAGCAGCCTTTTATTGCCAATCGGGGCACACTGACACCGGCTTCGCCGCCGCCAGACAGCACCAGGGCAAGCCCTTGTCATATAACAATCTTATGGATGCTGATGCTGCCTGGAGTTGCCTGCAGGCAATCGCTTCTGAATCACGTATGCTGGCAGCCTGTGTTATCGTCAAACACGCCAACCCTTGCGGGGTTGCTTGTGCAGCAACGCTGCCAGAAGCCTATCAACGGGCTTTCGCCTGCGATTCGATCTCAGCTTTCGGCGGTATCATTGCCGTCAATAGTACTATCGATGATGACTTTGCGCGTCAGCTACTCAACAACCAGTTTCTGGAAGTTTTGTTGGCCCCAGAAATCGCTGATTCAGCACTTCCGGTACTAGCGGAGAAACCTAATATCCGGGTTCTGAGCATGCCAACGGATAAACAGGCAGGCCCGACAGGTTTGGAATACCGTCGCATCGATGGCGGCTACCTGGTTCAACAGGCCGACCACGATACAGTGGGTCGTACCGCTATGTCGACCGTCACTGATCGTCCACCCAGCGAACAGGAATGGGAGGATCTGCTATTCGCCTGGCAACTGGTGCGCTTCGTTAAATCCAACGCAGTGGTGTATGCCAGAGACCATCGAAGTCTGGGTATCGGTGCTGGGCAGATGAGTCGGATTGACAGTGCGCGTATCGCAGTGGTAAAAGCCGATGATGCTCAATTCGAACTGGCCGGATGTGCGATGGCTTCAGAAGCATTTTTTCCATTCCGGGACAGCATAGATCAAGCGCATGCTGCCGGGGTCACTGCTATCATCCAACCAGGCGGTTCAATGCGCGATCAGGAAGTCATCGATGCCGCCAACGAACATCGCATGACCATGGTATTTACCGGACAACGGCATTTTCGCCATTAGCCGCCACCGCAACAATCTTTGAATGAATAAATCTATAATTC
Organism: Gammaproteobacteria bacterium; assembly: GCA_021772985.1. Taxonomy (GTDB): domain Bacteria; phylum Pseudomonadota; class Gammaproteobacteria; order Xanthomonadales; family Wenzhouxiangellaceae; genus JAJFKX01. The sequence goes on along the minus strand of JAJFKX010000046.1, from coordinate 156,137 downwards.
TATGAAGGTATTACTTATCGGCTCCGGAGGGCGTGAACATGCACTGGCATGGAAGCTGTCACAGTCCAATCGAGTTACTGAAATCATGGTCGCGCCCGGCAATGGCGGTACGGCTGTATTACCCAAGACGCACAATGTACCGGTGGCTGCCGAAGATATTGACCAACTGTTGACACTGGCCCGTCAGGAATCGATCGCGCTTACCGTGGTCGGGCCCGAAGCACCTTTGGTGGATGGTATTGTGGACCGTTTTAATGATGCAGGTTTGCGTTGTTTTGGACCACTTGCAGCAGCCGCAAGACTGGAAGGCTCGAAGGCATTCGCCAAAGATTTTATGCTGCGCCACAATATCCCGACAGCTGCTTATGCAAACTTTTCAGAGTTGTCAGATGCACTCGCCTATTTGCAGAATCAAACCATGCCGGTGGTTATCAAGGCCAGTGGCCTGGCAGCCGGCAAGGGCGTCATTATTGCTGAAACCAAAGCGCAGGCGGAACAAGCCGTACGCAGCATGCTGGAGCACAACCAGTTCGGTGATGCCGGTCAACAAGTGGTCATTGAACAGTTCCTTTGTGGTGAAGAAGCCAGTTTTATAGTGTTGGCCTCGGGCACTGATTACATCGCCTTTCCCAGCTCTCAGGATCACAAACGCGCCTTCGATGGTGACCTGGGACCGAACACCGGCGGCATGGGCGCATATTCACCGGCACCGGTGGTCACCGATAAAATTCAGGCTTTAATTGAAACCCGGGTGATCCAACCCAGCCTGCAGGGACTAGCTGATGATGGCTTGGCTTATACCGGTTTTTTATATGCCGGCGTAATGATAGATGACACCGGCCAACCACATGTACTGGAGTACAACTGCCGTATGGGTGATCCGGAAACCCAACCATTAATGATGCGCTTGAACAGTGACCTGGTGGATTTAATCGAGGCTGCATTGGATAACCAGTTGGCTGCATTCGATGTCAGCTGGGATCAGCGGCCTGCGTTGGGTATCGTTCTGGCTGCGAATGGGTACCCTGGAGCTTACTCAAAAGGTAGCATACTATCCAATCTGCCGAGCCCCAGTGATGATCTGATGGTTTTTCACGCCGGCACCAAACTGAATGACAACCAACAACCAATTACAGCCGGCGGCAGGGTTTTATGTGTCACCGCTTTGGGTGATGATTTTACCGCTGCCAGAGCACATGCTTATGCAACCATAGAACAAATCACAGTGGCGGATTGTTTCTTTCGCAACGATATCGGGCATCGCGCCTTGAAGCACTAATTACACAGCTAACGCATGGATGTTTCCCACCTTCTAGATCCGCTCAATGATGCACAACGTGAAGCAGTCAGTGCGCCTGCTGGTCACTTGCTGGTGCTGGCCGGTGCAGGCAGTGGTAAAACACGGGTACTTGTTTATCGATTGGCCTGGTTGATCCAGGTCGAGCATGTTTCACCATTAAGTGTAATGGCGGTCACTTTTACCAACAAAGCCGCCAGTGAAATGCGTCACAGGGTTCAGGATTTATTGCAGATACCAACCCGCGGCATGTGGGTAGGTACTTTTCATGGTTTGGCACACCGTTTACTGCGCACCCACCATGATCTGGCCGGATTACCTGACAGTTTTCAGATTATTGATAGTGATGATCAATACCGGTTGATTCGCCGACTGATTCGTGAACAGGGCCTGGATGAAAACCAATGGCCCGCCAGGCAGGCACAATGGTATATCAATGCCCGCAAGGATGAAGGCTTGAGGCCTAATGATATTGAGCATTATGACAATGCCATGATCAGCGGCTGGGTGCAGATTTATCAAGCTTATGAACATCAGTGTAAGCAAAGCGGCCTGGTCGATTTTGCTGAACTATTACTGCGTGCGCATGAATTATGGCTGGAAAATCCATCATTACTGGAACAATACCGGCAACGGTTTCCTCATTTGCTGATTGATGAATTCCAGGATACAAATACCATCCAGTACGCCTGGATTCGAATGCTGGCAGGCAACCAAGGTAACGTGTTTGCGGTTGGCGATGATGACCAATCAATCTATGGTTGGCGGGGCGCCAGAGTCGAAAATGTGCAGTTTTTTGTCCAGGATTTTCAGCCCAAAACGGTACGCCTGGAACAAAACTATCGCTCTACCGGCAATATCCTGGCAGCAGCCAATGCAGTGATTGCCCGCAATCATGAACGGCTCGGAAAAAACCTGTGGACAGAGTCAGACGCAGGTAACCCGGTACGTATTTACAGCGCATACAACGAAGAGGATGAGGCTGAATTCAGTATTGGCCAGATTCAGCAATGGATTAATAACGACCGGCGCGCCGAGGAATGCGCAATCTTGTACCGATCCAATGCCCAGTCACGCCTGTTTGAACAAGTATTATTGCGCGAAGGCCTGCCTTACCGTGTTTACGGTGGACTGCGCTTTTTCGAACGGGCTGAAATTAAGGATGCAATGGGTTATCTGCGACTGATCTCAAACCCGGATGATGACGCTGCTTTCGAACGGGTTGTGAATACCCCTAACCGCGGGATCGGTGAACGCAGCGTCAGCCAACTACGGGCACTGGCAGCAGATGCCGGCGTTTCCTTGTGGCAGGCAGCACAGCAGGTTTGTGCCTCCAAACAAGCTGGCCGCTTGCGTGGATCATTGCAGAATTTTCTGCAATTGCTCGCCGAGTTGCACCAACCTGAGATTGAACTGACTTTGGGAAACCAGGTCCGCGCAGTATTACAGGCGACTGATTTACCCGCTCATTATGACAAAGAAGGACCTGAAAAAGCTGAATCCCGCAGGGAAAACCTGGATGAATTAATTCGTGCCGCTGATAGTTTCATATTGTCTTATGAAGATGAACAAGCCGGCATGACACCACTCAGCTCTTTTCTAGCGCAAGCAGCATTGGAAGCCGGTGAAGCCCAGGGTGAAGATTGGGATGATTGTGTGCAACTGATGACCTTGCATTCAGCCAAGGGCTTGGAGTTCCCACTGGTATTTGTGGTTGGAATGGAAGAAGGACTGTTCCCGCATCAACGTTCGATTGAAGAAGCCGGTAACCTCGAGGAGGAACGCCGCTTGTGCTACGTAGGCATGACCCGGGCACGTGAACAATTGTATCTTTGTCATGCCGAAGTACGGCGGATGCATGGTAACCAAAACCTGTGTCGCCCATCGAGGTTTATCGCTGAGATTCCTACAGAATTAGCGGAGACAGTCCGCCCTCGTATCGGACAGGGCAGCCATTACTCCAGTGGTCCAACCGTTGCCGTTAATGATCCCGCCGGCGATGGCTTTTATTTAGGCCAGGCTGTAAATCATCAAAAGTTTGGTGATGGCATGATTATACAACTGGAAGGGGACGGTGCACATGCACGGGTACAGGTCAATTTTGAAGATGCCGGCAGTAAATGGCTGGTTCTTGCATATGCCAATTTAACACCATTGGAAATCAACCATTGAGCCCTGAACCTCTTGAGTTTTCGTTACCCACCGGACTAACGCTGCGCGGTTTGCACTGGAACCCTGGCGCACCAATTAGAGTACTGGCATTACATGGCTGGCTGGATAACGCTCATTCTTTTTTGCCACTGGCAAAGTTACTTCCGGAAAACATCCAGTTAATCGCCATCGACCAGGCCGGACATGGCTGGTCTGATCATCGGCTTGGACACAGTTGGTACTATCTGGCAGATTTTGTGCGCGATGTTGAGTTGCTGGCAAAACTCTTGCAATGGCCCAAATTCTTCCTGCTCGGACATTCACTGGGAGGCGCAGTCAGTTGTATGACGGCGGCAGCTTTACCCACTCAAGTGCGGGCATTGGGCGTTATTGAAGGCCTGGGACCATTACCAGGAGAGCCCCAACAGTCTGCCTCCCGGTTACAGCAAGCACTGACTGGACTAAACCAGGCTGCAAGCACACGTTTACGACGCCACCCTAACCCTGATGCTGCCACACAGGCACGCCTCAAAACCAATCAGATGCTACCTGCCAGCGCAGCACTACTGGTCGAACGTGGCCTGCAACAAATTGATGACGGTTGGGTATGGCGCTCAGATCCACGTTTGCGGGTTGCCAGTCCGGTACGTTTTACCGAAGCTGAGATACAGTATCTGATCGCCGGCATTGACTGCCCGGTGCTGCAGGTGATGCCCAATCCGCCATCCGCATTTATGTCAAAGCCACATATGCAGCGCCGCATGGCAATGTTGAAAAACTACCGACAAGTGGATGTAGATGGCCACCATCATGTGCATATGGATCAACCTGGCAGCTGTGCAGCGGCCATTTTTCCGTTTTTTATTGAACATCAGGATTTACTTTCATGAGCAGTTATCAACCCAAAAATATCCCCGCTGACGAACGCTTGATTTTTGCACTGGATGTTCCTGATATCGTATCGGCACACAAGCTTATCGAGCAACTCGGTGATGCTGTTCAGTTTTATAAGCTGGGTTTGGAATTGTTTTTATCCGGCGCCTATTTTGAATTACTGCATGAACTGAAAGCGCAAGGTAAAAAAATATTCGCTGACCTAAAACTGTTTGATGTACCGGCTACCGTAGCAGCAGCGGTACGGCAACTGGATAAACACCAAGTCGATTTTTGCACCGTGCACGGCCAGGACTCCATGCTCAAGGCTGCTGTTGATGCGGCTCAACACACCAGGGTACTGGCTGTAACCGCGCTGACCAGCCTAGACCAGGGCGATCTGAATGACCTGGGTTTTCAATGTGACCCCGCCAGCCTGGTTTTGTCCCGCGCCAAACGAGCGTTACAGCTCGGTTGTGCCGGTGTGATCTCATCTGGTCTGGAAGCCAAAGCACTGCGTGAGCAAATCGATCATCAATTGCTGGTGATTTGCCCAGGTATAAGGCCTGTCAGTAATGATGATGATCAGAAACGAACAGTTTCAGTGTCTGAAGCTTTTGCACTGGGCGCGGACTATGTTGTTATTGGTCGTCCTATCCGTGATGCCGCAGACCCAGCTATAGCCGCTCAAGAAATTCAAAGCCAAATAAAAGCTATTTATCCATAAAAAACAATAAGTTATGCAAGAATAATAAAGTATTGCTTTATAAATACAATATAAGCTATTATATGCATGCGAGTTATTAAAACTCCAAGCAATGAATTCCTTCCCGGCTTGACCGGAAATTTAAACCGGATCGGCTTAGCTGATCCGGTTTTTTTAATACATTCTGAGCAATTCAAGGTGAGTTACTTATAACTTAGCCGCCTGACGCGGCGTTGCCAATATGTTTGTCCAGAAAGCTCTCCATCCGCTTATACAATTCTATGCGATGATCCAGGTCAAAAAAACCGTGCCCTTCACGTTCAAACAACAGCCATTCCGGCGGATTACCTGCCTGTTCCAACGCTTCACGCATCTTCCGGGCATGCACTACCGGCACCCTCTGATCGTTACCACCATGGGCCAGAAATACCTTGGCTTTGATTTTGTCCGCCAGATGGGTGGGCGAATGCGCATTCATTTTTGCCTCGTCGGTACCCAATACCTTGCGTAAATAGCCTTTGCCACTGCGTTGCTCAGGTATATCACCTTTTTCAAACATGGTTGCCAGATCATATACTCCAACATAACCTATTGCGCATTGATACAAATCCGGCTCTTTAGCGGCCCCCATCAAAGCAGCGTAACCTCCGTAGCTGCCACCATAAATACAAATTTTCCTGGCATCTGCATGACCGGCTTCAATCGCCCACAGAGTCGCATCAGTCAGATCGTCCTGCATTTTACCTCCCCATTCACCATGTCCCTTGGCTTGATAATCGGGACCAAAACCGCCACTACCGCGATAGTTAACCTGCAGCACGGCATACCCCCGGTTGGCCAGAAACTGCACTTCGCGGTCATAACCCCACCAGTCTCGTGGCCCATGTGGCCCTCCGTGCACCATCACCACCATTGGCACTGGTTGACCAGTGTCATTAGGCAAGGTGATATAACTCGGCATTTGCAGGCCATCACGAGCGGTGATCATTACCGGTTGTTGAGGATGCAATTGCCGTGAGTCGACCCAGGAACTTCGTGCAAACAGAAATTCCGCCTTATTGGTTTCAACATTAAATAAATAATACTCACCGGGATTCACGCTGCTGTAAACATAAACAATCACTTCTTTGCCATCATCGGTATGGCTGGTGATACGGACATCCTGTCCATGGAAGGCTGCTCGCAGACTTTTGTGCAGACGCACGGTCTGGTTATCGTTTTCACCCAGATATTGGTAATGCGGCAAGTCGGGCTCTGCATACAACGCAACGATAGAATCATCGTGTATGTCACGCATGAAGGTCTCTACATTGGACACTTCATTTTGATAAATCAAGGTATGATTATTACTGGACAGATTGAGCTTATATAAAGCCCGTGGCCCGCCATCTTGCGGTTGCCCGGAAATGAAAATCGATTCGTTATCCTGGGTGAAACTGACTGGAATTGCAGAATTAATTCCAACCTCATCCATAGCAAAATCCTGCCACTCAGCACCCTCATCCGGCTTCCATTTTACTAACAGGTCGGATTCTTTATCCCTACCAATCGCCACCCTGACTTTACCATTGGCATCAGCTAATGCGCTGGCAGTTGGCAGCGGTAATACGTCCTGCTTGTTTTTTTTGCCCGAATAGATATTAAGGCGAGTCACTTTAGTCAATGCCCGGCTGTCCAATGACCACAACCGGCCTACCTGTTGAAAAGGATACTCAGCAATAAGAATACGCCTCTTATCTTCCGGCATGGTACTGATGATCTCATAAGCGGCAAAGGTACTGGTTTTTCGGTTCAACCGTGAACCAGCCTGACCGGTTAAGCCCGCTTCAAAACCAAAAATAATATCGTGTTTGCTGCCATCACTATCAACTGCATATAGGTTCCCATTACCCACCGGTGCATCAAGATAGCTATCTCGTCTTGAGATTTCATAAACCACCCGCTCATCATTTACCCAGGTGAAACTGTTTACAGATCCATCGCTGAGCGGACTGGCGCCACCGGACATTTTCATATCCTTGCGCCTGATGAACACCAGTACTACCTTATCTTCCTGTCTAAACCGAATGCCGAAAAACCTGCCATCCGGTGAAATTTGGACATTGTGATAATCAGTATCCTTGGCGAAGTATTCATATGGCAAACGCTCTGTGGAAAACACTGAGCTGCTGATTGACAGGCCAATTGACAGAACCACGCCGGACACAATCCACTGCTTTATATAACGCCGCATATTCAGACTCCCTACTCTGTTTGATGCGAGTTATTTACCCTAGCCTGTGGCCTTGATGATGGCAAGTAAATCCAGTTGTTTTGATACCCTTAAAACTTTACCCGCCCAGGCTGACATGCGATCATGCAGCCCCGGATCAATATGACGCTGAACATTAGAATGCATGATTGAGGCCCCAAACTTCTGGATCAGGCTACACTTTTGGTGGTTACAGCTGTTACGCAAAATACTGCACTTATGGGTGCGCGCCCGCAGTGAACCACAACCCTTAACTGAACTGGATATTAGCCCCGGGCAACCTATCTGTTACGTACTGGAAAGCTATGCATTGTCTTCCTTGCTGATTCTGGAACAGGCATGCCGGGACCATAATCTGCCGTTACCTTTAACACCTCTGGAAGTTGGCGATATCAAACTGCATCGTAGTTACGGCGCGTTGCACCGCTTCCAGGGGATCGTGTTGCGCCACAAGCGACCGCGGCGCAGCTCAGAGGTACTAAGGTTACTGCTGACTTCCGAAAAGATACCAGAAAACCAGGATCTGCAAATCGTCCCGGTGACTGTACTGGTCGGCCGCGCGCCCGAGGAGGAGGTCGGTCTGACCAAGATACTATTCAGTGAAAACTGGGAAGTGGCTGGACGCTTTCGCCGGTTACTGAGCCTGTTTGTTAATGGGCGCGGAACTTTTATTCGCTTTGGACAGACATTGAGGTTATCAGAGTTTCGTGCTGATGGCCTGGATGATCAACGTATATTGCGTAAATGCAACCGCATCTTGCGCACCCATTTTCGCCGTGTGCGCACCGCTGCAATTGGTCCGGATAGATCACACCGCCGCACCTTGCTGGATAACATCATCAAACGTGACGTAGTCCAGGACGCGATTGAAGCGCATGCCCGCAAAGCCGAGATTCCACGTGCTGAGGCGCAACAGGAAGCCAGTCGTTGTGCTCATGAAATTGCAGCCAATTATTCGTATACATTCATTCGCAGCTGTGAAATTTTACTCAGCTGGTTCTGGAGCCGGATATACCGAGGGGTTGAAGTTCACCATTTTAAGGAATTCCAGCAAACCGCACCCGGTCATGAGGTGATCTATGTTCCATGCCATCGCAGTCACATCGATTACCTGCTGTTATCGTTCATCTTATACCAGCGTGGCTTTGTACCCCCACACGTAGCTGCCGGCGTCAACCTCAATTTGCCAATACTGGGCTCATTCATACGCCGCGGCGGCGGGTTTTTCCTGCGCCGCAGTTTCCGTAGCCAGGCACTATATGCAACCGTATTTAATGAATACCTCAGCACCCTGCTTGGCCGGGGTGTACACATTGAATACTTCATCGAAGGCACCCGCAGCCGCACCGGGCGCTTATTACCTGCCAAGGCCGGCATGTTAGCCATGACCGTTAAGGCATTTTTACGATCACCTAAGCGTCCGGTGCTGTTTCAACCCATTTATATTGGTTACGAAGCGCTGGTTGAAGGCCGCTCGTATCAGAAAGAACTCAGTGGCTCTGCCAAACGAAAAGAATCCTGGTGGGATCTAATCACCAGTGTGTTTAATATCCTGCGCCGTAATTATGGCCAGGTTAATGTTAGTTTTGGCCAACCCATTATGCTCAGCGAACTGCTGACTGAGCATCATGCAGGTTGGGAAAAACTACCCCAGGATGAACCCCCTAAACCCGGCATTTTGAACCCGGTAGTCGATGATATAGCGCAACGCATCATGGTTAACATCAATCGCAGCGCACATGTTAATCCAATTAACCTGCTGGCCATTTGCCTCTTGGCCAGCCGCCAACGGGCATTGGATGAACAGGATTTGAGTGATTTATTGAATGTCTACTTAAAACTGTTGCCGGAACTGCCTTATTCCGACTCTATTACCATCACCGGCAAGGATGTGTCGGCCATCATTCAATACGGCCTGGATCTGAACGTACTGATCAGGCAAGACCATGCATTGGGCAACATTATCCATATTGAGCCCAAGCAGGCTATTTTGCTGTCTTATTTTCGCAATAATATTGCCCATCTGATTGCAGTGCCTTCATTGATTGCCAGTTGCTTTTTGCATACTCAGGTGGTTAAACGCCAACGGCTAATCGATATTTGCCTTTCGGTTTATCCATTGTTGCGTAATGAACTGTTTCTGCCTTGGGCTGATGTCGCACTGGAAGATGTAGTGGATGCACATCTTGGTATTTTTGAATTGTTAGGGCTAATCCAGGAAGTTGATTCCGGAAAACGTTATCAGCGGGCCACTGGAGGCAGCCGTGAAGCTTATCTGTTACGACTGATAGCACAAAGTCTGTTGCAGACATTGGAGCGTATTTATATCACTGTTGCGGTACTTGAGAAAAATGGTTCCGGGACCTTGAGTCGCCGGGATTTGGAAAAACTTTGCCAGCAAAGTGCCGAACGGCTAAGCATACTTCATCAATTTGAAGCACCGGAGTTTGCCGATAAGGTGCTGTTCAAACAACTGATCGAACAGATGCTTGATATGAGCATGTTGCAGCGCGATGAAGAGTCGCGGTTTATCTTTGGGCAGGCTTTAGCGCAGTTGAATATCGATGCCAAATTGATCTTGAGCAAGGAAATACGCCATAGTATTTTACAATTGGCGCCGAGAAAACTTACTCCTCAATTAGAAAATGATGGGTAAGAATGACCAGTTGGGCTCTCGCGTGCTCAAGCATTCAAATCAGGAATTAGCCGGGATTGCCAATAGATGATCTGATCTTTCAAATGCAACTTACGCTTTTTCAGGCGGGAAATTTGTAGTTGATCGTTGCCTGTCTGAGATACCAGTGCTGCGATCGCCTGATCAAGGTCGCGGTGTTCTTGGCGCAGTTCCAGCAGATGTGCAGCTATACTATCCCGGTCGGTATTCATATTTATGCACTCTAACCTTATTAATACATGGACCAGTTTTTAGCTGGTAAACATACTCTATTTACCCTTACGATACCGCTGCCATGACACTAGCACAAGCACGCAAACAACAATACACCGGTAACAAGCTGGCTAAACGTATACGCCGCCAGGTTGGCCAAGCTATCCAAGATTATCGGATGATCGAACATGGTGATAAAGTCATGGTTTGTCTGTCCGGGGGTAAAGATTCATACGTAATGCTGGATATGCTGCTTAGTCTGCAGCGAAAGGCGCCGGTAGATTTTGAATTAATCGCTGTAAACCTGGATCAGAAGCAACCCGGTTTCCCCGAACATGTGCTGCCCGACTACCTTAAGCAATTAAACACCCCCTATCACATCATTGAACAAGATACCTATAGTGTAGTACAGCGTTTGATTCCTGAAGGTAAAACCACCTGTGGTTTGTGCTCGCGCATGCGCCGAGGCGCTCTATACAGGTATGCCGGTGAGCATGGCGTTACCAAAATCGCGCTCGGACATCATCTGGATGACATCGTGGAAACGCTGTTTCTGAATATGTTCCATGGCGGGCGCCTGAAAGCCATGCCGCCCAAGCTGCGCAGCGATAACCAACAACACATTGTAATCCGGCCATTGGCTTATTGCCGTGAGCGGGATCTGGCGCGACATGCTGAACACGTCGGCTACCCAATCATCCCCTGTAATTTGTGTGGTAGCCAACCCAAGCTGCAGCGGCGGATGATCAAATCCATGCTAACCGACTGGGAACAACAGCAACCCGGGCGGATCGAGAACATTTTCAATGCCATCTGCAACGTTTCCCCGTCGCAGCTGGCGGATACTGAATTATTTGATTTTCAACAATTAGCCATCAACAAATTCAATACGGGTGATGGTCAAAAACCGACAGTCAACAACTGGCTGAAACCGGTAACAAACGAAGGAAAACCAGCATGAACCCATCGGATAACAGCAGACGTCGTTTTATCGCCAATGCCGGTGCCGCTTCCGGCGCGCTATTAGTGGGTGGTTGTGGCCAGGGCGAGCAAGCTGCCGATCACCAGCAACAGACTGGAATCTCGGTCAAGCAGCAAAACTTTAAATGGAAAATGGCAACCACCTGGCCACGTGATCTGCCTGGTGCCGGTACTGGCGCACAACGTTTGGCAGACAATATTCGAGCCATGAGCAATGGTCGTTTGGACATTACTTTATACAGTGCCGGCGAGTTGGTGCCTGCTTTTGAAATCTTCGATAGTGCCGCCTCAGGCATCGTTGAAATGGGACATGGCGCTGCTTACTACTGGAAAGGTAAAGTCCCGGCTAGTCAGTATTACGCCAGTGTGCCGTTTGGCATGACCGCATTGGAAAGCAATTCATGGCTGTATTATGGTGGTGGAATTGAGCTTTGGCATGAAATCTATCAACCATTCGGCCTGATCGCCTTTCCTGGTGGAAATACCGGCGTACAAATGGGTGGTTGGTACAACCTGGAAATCAACTCGGTTGCAGATTTGCAAGGTTTGAAAATTCGTATGCCAGGGCTGGGCGGCGAAGTGATGCGTCGTGCCGGCGCCACAGTGCAAAATATTCCCGGTGCTGAAATCTTCACCGCGCTGTCCACCGGCACCATCGATGCCACCGAATGGATCGGCCCATGGAATGACCTGGCTTTTGGTTTGTATCAGGCTGCTCAATATTATTACTACCCCGGCTGGCAGGAGCCCGGCTCCACCCTGGAATGTTTGATCAATCAGCAGGCATTTGAATCCCTGCCTGAAGACCTGCAGGAAATTGTCCGGATAGCCTGTCAATCGATCAACATGGATATGCATTGTGAGTACACTGCTCGTAACCAACAGGCGCTGGATACGCTGGTCAATCAACATGGTGTGGAGTTGCGCCAATTCCCTGACGAAGTGCTGGCCCGATTAAAAACCCTCAGTCAGGAAGTCATTCAGGAAATTGCCGATGGTGATGAAATGTCACAGAAAGTACATGCATCATATTTTAGTTTCATGGAACAAGTCCGAAAGTGGACCGCCAAGTCTGAAGAGGTTTTTTTGCAACATCGCTAAACACGGGATACTGAGATAACAAACTGAAATTTTACCGGGCAGTGATTGATAACTGCTAATATCATGAACAGGTTGCATCGGCCTATCACAGAAACTGTTTTAGCAAGTTGAAAATGAGTCATGGATGCCCTGAAAAAGACAAAATGTTCAAGTAAACATTATTTGATTAATGCAGGTAACCAGGTCACCAATACCGGAAATACCGAAAGCAGTACCAGTAATATCAACTGAATACCAATAAACGGCATAACCCCGCGATATAGCTGGCCAGTGGTTATCTGGTCACCCGCCACTCCGCGCAAATAAAACAATGCAAATCCAAATGGTGGGGTTAGAAACGAAGTTTGCAGGTTTACTGCAATCATCACACCAAGCCACAATGGTGAAAGTCCCATAGCCAGTAAAATTGGTGCGATGATTGGCACCACCACATAGGTGATTTCAATAAAATCCAGCAAAAAACCAAGCACAAAAATCACCAGCATCACGACCAGCATTGCACTGATCACTCCCCCCGGCAATTGTTCCAGCGCATGCCGCACCACTTCATCACCACCAAAACCACGAAATACCAATGCAAACATGGCAGCAGCAATTAAAATCATGAACACCATACTGGTGACCTGGGCAGTGCGCAGGATAACTTCACGTAATACCGATTTATTCAGTTTTCGCCGAGCTGCCGCCATTACTGTGGCACCGACCGCACCAACTGAGGCAGCTTCTGTAGGTGATGCGATTCCAAACAATATTGAACCCAGCACCAATACAATCAATAACAATGGAGCAGCCAGTAACTTGACCACCTTACCTGCATTAAGTCTGGCCTCGGACTCAACTGGTTTGGGCAGCTTATTGCCAAAAATCATCAGATAGATACAGTACAACGCCACCAGCAAAACACCAGGAACCAGCGCCCCGGCAAATAAATCACCCACCGAAACGGTATCCGGGCTAAAAATCCCCTGCCTGATCTGAGCCTGCTGATAAGCGTTGGCCATTACATCACCAAGCAGAACCAGGGCTATGGAAGGTGGAATGATCTGCCCTAAAGTCCCTGCCGCACAGATACTGCCGGAAGCCAATTCCGGCGAATAACCGCGCCGTAGCATACTGGGTAATGCCAACAACCCCATCGTCACTACTGTAGCGCCGACTATGCCGGTACTGGCAGCCAGCAGCGCACCAACCAGCATCACCGATAGCGCCAGACCACTGCGCGCGTTACCTAAAACCTGTTCCATGGTCAGCAGTAAATCTTCAGCCAGCTTTGAACGTTCCAGCATGCTGCCCATAAATACAAATGCCGGTACTGCCACCAATGTTTGATTCAGCATCAATCCAAATACACGATTCGGAAACGCATTTACGAAGACTGGGTCAAAAACACCCGCCATACTGCCGATGGCTGCTGCCAGCAGCGATACACCTGCCAGGGTAAACGCCACCGGGTAACCGGCCATCAGCGCCAATAACAACGCGATAAACAGCAATAGTGGCGGTAAGAACTCCGGCATTAGTAACGGTAACTATGCGTCATTGCTGCTGCAGGTAAATATTTTTGGTATTGACGTAATGTCTGGCTGAATACTCCAACATTTCAAGTTCTCTGTCAGATAGTGACCGTATCCGCCTCGCCGGCCTGCCGAACCATAATGATTGACCGGTAATAGGTGCATCAGCGCTGACCAGGCTACCTGCTCCCAGCATAACCTGATCTTCTATTACCGCACCATCCAGCACAATTGAACCCATGCCGATCAAACATCGATTCCCAACCGTGCAGGCGTGCAGGATAGCTCCGTGACCAATAGTTACATGGCTACCGATGTTCAGTGGAAAACCACCTGGCGAATAAGGCCCATCATGTGTCACATGCAAAGTTGCATTGTCCTGGACATTAGTGCAATCGCCGATTTTGATGCTTTCCATATCACCCCGGGCTACCGCACCAGGCCAAAAAGATACGTCATCACCCAGCTGCACATCACCGATCACTACTGCTGCCGGATCGATATAAACACGTTCGCCCAGCACTGGTGTGTGCTGCAAATGTTTACGAATTGAGTAGTACTTTTGCATATATAAGATTTACAATCTATTCACAGACCCATGTAATTGTCACAAAACAGTCGCTTATTGGCATTTCATCAAACACTATTCAATAAAAGTCTTGTAACTATTTGTTTTATATGCCCATTTAGAATGGGCGCATTTTAGTCAAACTGTAAAGAAACCCATTATTACAATACCTTAACAAGCCATTGAAAATGTTATCGACAGACTTATCCACAGATTTTGTGTATAACCAATAGCACCCAATGGGTTCTGTCCAGTCGCTTAGGCCGTTACAATAGCTGACCGCTTTCAGACTGACTAGTCTAACCTAATATCCTGCAACCGGAAGATACCTTGAAAGAAGTTATTCATGAGTTGATCAGTCAGGCGATTCATCGCTTGCAACGTAAAGAGCTGCTACCGGCCGAGCTCGATCCAGTCATACAGATTGAACATTGCCGCAAGCCGGAGCACGGTGACTACGCGTGCAATATCGCTTTGATGCTGGCTAAAAAAGTCGGTATGCCGCCAATGCAATTGGCAGAGGCTATTGCCGGTAAAATTCCAGCCTCTCGACACATCGAAGAAGTGAACGTTGCCAAACCGGGCTTCATCAATATTCGTTTAACGAAATCCTGCCTGTTAAGTTTGATTAACGACATTTTGAAGCAGGGTGATGCATACGGTTGTCGCTATCCGGATCAGCGACAAGCAGTAACCGTCGAATATGTTTCTGCAAACCCCACTGGACCACTGCATGTTGGCCATGGACGGGGGGCGGCTTACGGCGCCAGTCTGTCAGCACTGCTGGATGCAGCCGGTTATGATGTCCATCGGGAATATTACGTTAATGACAACGGCCGGCAGATGGACATACTGGCAGTCAGTGTATGGTTGCGATACCTGGAGTTATGCGGCGAAAAAATCGGCTTTCCAGATAACGGCTACCGGGGTGACTATATTTATGATATCGCCAGAACAGTGCGCAGTAATCATGGCGATCGCTTGAGGCATACCCAAACCGAAGTTTACGACGGTTTACCTCCAGATGAAAAACAGGGAGGTGATAAGGAAGCCTTTATCGATGCGTTGGTTACCCAGGCACGTACAATTTTGGGTAATGATGGTTTTGCCATCTGTTTCGATGCTGCCCTGAATAGTATTCTGGCCGATATCAAAGAGGACCTGGAAGATTTTGGTGTGTATTTCGATCAATGGTTTTCTGAGCGTGAACTGGAACAAAGCGGCGCTGTCACACAAGCCATAGAACAACTAGAAACCACCGGCCAAATGTACACCAAGGACGGTGCACAATGGTTTCGGGCAACCCATTTTGGTGATGAAAAAGATCGTGTGGTAGTTCGTGAAAATGGTCGAACCACTTATTTTGCATCTGATATTGCCTATCTACGTAACAAGCTCGAGCGTGGTTTTAAACCTGCGATCTATGTGCTTGGCGCTGATCACCATGGCTACATCCCACGCTTGCGGGCCGCTGCCGAAGGTATGGGCTATGACCCGGACGACCTGGAAATTTTACTGGTCCAGTTCGCCATTCTGTATCGCGGTAAACAACGGGTACAAATGGGCACCCGCAGTGGCCAGTTTGTGACTTTGCGACAGTTACGTGAGGAAATCGGCAATGATGCTGCACGTTTTTATTATGTGATGCGCTCCCATGAACAACACATGGATTTCGATCTGGATCAGGCCAAATTACAAAGCAATGATAATCCGATCTATTACATCCAATATGCACATGCCCGCATTGCCAGTGTATTCCGCAACCTGGAACAAAGTGGTGAACGCTATAATCAGCCGATTGGCAGCGCTGCACACAAGCTATTAAACAGCGATCATGAACAAAAACTATTGCGCACGCTCAACCGCTATTTGGAATGTATTTTGAATTCAGCTCATAGCCGTAACCCTCATCAGCTCGGTCATTACCTGCATGATGTTGCATCAGATTTTCACACTTATTACAACGCTGAGAAAGCACTGGTTGACGATGAACATTTACGCAATGCTCGTTTGAACCTGATGGCTGCTACTGCGCAAGTCATTCGTAATGGACTGCGACTGCTGGGTTGTTCAGCGCCAGACGAAATGTAGGAGAATAGTGGAATGGCCAGACGCCGCCAGGTACGTAATACAAAAACCGGTTATGGATCAGCCTGGTTATGGTTCTTTTGTGGTTTGGTTAGTGGTTTGCTGTTGGCCACCATTGCATTGCAATCCGGCTGGGTAAAAACACCGGCAAGTCTGCAAATCCCGGAAGGACAAGCCACTGATGATGATCCCGAAGGTATCGCCGGTGAAAATGATGAACTAGGCGATCGTCAGTATGATTTTTTCCGGGTATTACCGGAGCAGGATCATGTAGTTTCCACCCGTGAGATCGAACAGGCCAGTAGAACCACGCCCAACACCCGTCTTGATGATACCGCCAGTTATCAATTACAGGTTGGATCGTTCCGTTCAGAAACCGATGCAGACGCGCTGAAAGCCAACCTTGTATTACTGGGAGTCGATGTAAGGGTTATACCAGTGAACGTTGATGGTGTGACCTGGCATCGGGTCCGTGTTGGCCCTCTCAGCAGTGCCAGAGAAGCCAACCAAATCCGCCAGCGCCTGGAAAACAATGGTTACCAGACGCTGGTATTACGTGAGCAATAGTACTGCTGATTTATTTTCCGGTGCGTGAGCGGGCTACTTGATTTTCAAAGCCATCTTCCAGAATCAAAATCTCATCACCCTCAAATCTTAACAGGCCATCATTTTGACTAACCACATAAATACGACCCTGTTGATCTTCACCGAATGCAGTTAAACCAAAGCCTATTGTATCAACAACTTCACTTTCCCAGACACCAGGCGAGTTTTCCCGGGCAAAACGAATATTACCTGTACAAAAATCCCCATACATATATAAACCATTTAATGAAGTCACCGGCCCGCGGTAGCGATAACCTCCTTCAACCGAACAATCACCACTGCTCGGATAGGCCAATATCGGCAATACCCCTGTTGTACATGCATTGACAGTCGAACCCCGGAGAAACTCACCTTCACAAATTCTCCAGCCATAGTTAAGACCACCTGCTGTATCAAACGGCTCAAACGAAACTTCTTCCCATGTGCCCTGGCCAACATCGCCAATAAACATGTCACCGGTTAAACGGTCAAAACTGAACCGGAATGGATTCCGCACACCATATGACCAAACCTCATCACACGCACTATCAGGATCAGCACCAATAAAAGGGTTATCAATAGGTATAGCATAAGCTGCAGAGCCATCGCCTGCGGCGCCACATAGCCCATTACCGCCGGCAGGTGTGGTGTTATCCACATCTATACGCAGCATTTTGCCAAGCATTGCAACCGTAATATCATCTAGACATGGTCCGGTGGTCACAATATTTGCCGGGTCCAAAGTCTGGGACCGGTTGCAGGTATCATTTCCATCACCACCATCACCCATACCGATATACAGAAAACCATCCGCTCCAAAATGAATATCACCACCGTTATGGTTGCTGAAGTCTTGCCGGATTGTCAGTAATACCCGTTCACTGTTTGGGTCCCCGATATTGGGGTTGCCACTTACCTGAAATTCAGACACCACTGTTGTCCCGGTAACAAAAGGTGATCCGTTACCGGCTGAATAATTGACATAAAACAGCCCGTTGTTTTCGTAATCCGGGTGAAAATCCAGACCCAACAGACCTCGTTCTCCACCAGCGCTTATCCTATCCGCCAGATTAATGAACGGTGTTGCCAGCAGAGTGTCAGTATTATCGAGAATCCTGATGGTACCGGCCTGTTCAACTATAAACAGGCGACCAGAACCATCACCTGCGTGCCTGGCGGCTAATGGATCCGATATCGCACCAGCGTTGATTACCGTTTCCAGGGTTACATCCGGCGGTAGCAGACTACCGGCCTGAGCGCTCAGCGAGAGAATCAGACCGGTTATCGCAAGCATGCTTAATCGGGGTATCATTTTATGTATGCTCCTATTGGCTAATGCGTGATTTTAAGTTGAGTAGTGTGATAGACACGTTAACATCCCGGTAGGACAATCTAGAGAACTTGACAATATGGCCAAATATAGTACGATGGACTTCGTAATATATGAGCAACTGGAGAAAGCTTATGAATGCTAAAATCATATTATCCGCAATGATTGTTTCATTATTTGCACTAGCTGGGTGCAGTACAGTCCCCAGCACATCACAGGTGGCTAATAGTCACGTCGATAATGGCAATGATAATGAAAGAATGTCACGGGTCAATCGTGTCAATAGATCCCGTGGTGTCGAGACATTATGGATAAATCCACCACGCCGGCAATCAGAAAACTCTGACGGTGGTAATAACTAACATCGAAAACCTCTTATCACCTAAGTCAGAACTCAATACCCCGCTCTTGCGGGGTATTGCTCAATTATAAAGCAACCGGATCAACATCGATATGCCAACGTACGCCATGCTGTTGAGCTGAATTCTGAATGGCATTGACCCACACCGGCAAAAACCGTTGTAACGTTTTGCGATGCTCTGCCTGCCACCACAATTGATAACGGTATCGCCCGGCTCTTTTTTCCAACAACGCGGGTAGCGGGCCAAATATATCGCCTGGCAAGTCCAACTTACTTGCGATAGTCCTGGCTTGGCGAAGAAACTGCTCAACAGCACCAGCTTGCATAGCATCTGCGCGTAATATGACTTGCGCTGCAAAAGGTGGAAAGCAAGCCTGTTGCCTTAATTCCAGCAGTTGCTCTGCAATCTGCCAATAATCTGTTGTCATCAACGACTTCAACAATGCATGCTCAGGCTGCCTGGTCTGCAACAAAATACGACCCTTGCTATGCCCACGACCAGCTCTGCCGGCAACTTGCACCAGTTGTTGCACCAACCGTTCAGTGGCTCTGAAGTCCGCACTGAACAGCGCCTGATCCACGTCAATCACCACTACCAGGTTAATGTTGGGAAAATGATGGCCTTTGGTAAGCATTTGGGTACCTACCAAGATGCAGGGATTCCCAGTCAACACTTCATCCCTCAATAATTGCATAGCCTGACGGCCCCGCATACTGTCACTATCAACACGGTAAACCGGGATTGACATAAAACTTTCCGCCAGTGCTTGCTCAAGTTGCTCGGTACCACTACCCAAATGTTCTAATCCAGGAGATGAACAATTCGGGCAGTGCGCTGGCTGAACCTGAACATGCTCACAATGGTGACATTGCAATTGCCTGTTCCGGCGGTGCCAGGTCATATGGGCACTGCAACGTAAACAATCAGCCTGCCAGCCACAAGCAGCACACTGTAACAAAGGCGCATAGCCACGACGGTTTTGAAATACCAAAATCTGTTCGCCGGCTTCCAGCCGAACCTGCATCATCATTTTGACATCGGCATGCAGTAACCCATAACTAGTGCCTGATTTACTCTCTTTCAGACTGGATGGTGTAGCCCGGCAATCGACCATGAGCCAGTCTGGTAATTCCAGTTGAGCATGCCGCTGAGCCAGCTGCATCAAACTGTAGCGTTGTTGCTTGACATTGGCCATGGATTCCAGTGATGGTGTGGCTGTACCAAGCACAATGGGTATATCCAGCATTTTCGCGCGCTTGATAGCAACATCACGGGCTGAATAATGGAACCCCTCAAACTGCTTGTATCCAGGGTCATGCTCTTCATCAATAATGATCATGCCCGGTTTAGCCAAGGGTAAAAAAACAGCCGAGCGTGTGCCCACCACTATGTTGCAACCACCACTGCCGGCGGCCATCCAGGTCTGTGCACGCTGGATATTACTCATTCCAGAATGAAAGGTACCCACGGGAACTGCCAATTGTTGTTGAATACGCTGCACCAATTGGGTTATCAGGCCAATTTCGGGAACCAATAGCAGAACCTGACGATTCTGAGACAGCATTTGTCTGATCAGATCAATATAAACCTCGGTCTTCCCGCTACCGGTAACCCCGTACAACAGACAACAGTGGTAATGCTGCAAATGTTGACTTATCTGATCACTGACTGTTTGCTGTTGCTGGTTTAATTGTACGGCTTTTGCATCGATATCAAGTTTTATTGGGTCAGCCTGCTGTTGTGGGCGCGATGCCAGCCAGCCTTTTGCTTCCAGCCGTTGGCAAATTGCCGACCATCCTGAAGTCAAAGCTCGCAATTCCAATCGGGTTAATGGAAAGCACTGCAGTGCTTTCCACAGCATCAATTGCCTGGGCGCACGGGCGAATACCGTTGCATCAAGTTGCCTGCCTGTTGTGGTCAGGTAATATTCCAGCTCGGGTTTTTTCTGGTAAGCAATAGTTGCCCGCAATAATTTGGGCACAGCGGCTGCCAAGACTTCACCCGCAGGGTGTTGATAATATCTCCAACACCACTCCAGCAATGCCATTTGGTGCGGGTCGAGTAATTCAGCATGAATGATCTTGTTAACTGTTTTGAGCTGTGTGATACTAGAATCCACACTAGAACCAACCACCACCCCTAGCACCTGACGGCGGCCAAACGGCACCTCTACCAGACTGCCTGATGGCAATGAATCCTCAGTGCTGAGGTAATCGAATAATTGCCTTAATGGGCAAAAAACAGCAACCCGAACGATATCAATATCGTTCGGGTTGTCAGCTACCTTCAAGTTAGGCTTATTAACAGGCGTAATTAGCCCTCAGGGTGCTCAGCCAATGGGTTTTCTTTGGGGATATCTGCTGTTATCGTGGTGGTGTTAACCAGCGGTGCTGGTGTTAGTGTGCGACCATCGCGTTGCAATAAAAAGATATCTGCCAATACCCGTGCAGATTCTTCCAGATAAATATCCGGATCATTGGTATCCTCCTGCTCGTCTTCAGCATCTGCATCGTCAGCTGTTTCCTCGACACGTGATGGTTCAGGAGGATCCAACGGAGTCCGCATCACCGAAGAAGCAAGCTGTGCACGTACCTGCCGACGTTCCAGCCGACGTTGCTCGCTGGATTCCATATCTTCTCTGCGAGCACTTTCCAGCAAAGAGATATCCTTGCGTTCGACATTGCGCTCATATTCAGCTATGTCATCAAACAAATAACGGAACTCGGGGTCATTTTGCATCCGTTTTTCAGCACTGGTCAGTGTCTGACCCAGGAGTTCTTGCAAATGGGTATCTGATTCATATTCAGCAGGTTCTATTCGAGTCCATGGCAAAGCATTTCCCAAAGAGCTTTCACCATAATCCTGAGGATCTCCTGCAGACGGTAACCGAATATCAGGAATAACCCCGCGATTTTGGGTTGATCCACCGTCAATCCGGAAAAATTGCGCCATAGTGAGTTTTAATTGACCCCGGCGTTGATCCTTGTCGGGATTACGAGCGTCAAAATCGAACAGGTTCTGTACTGTGCCTTTACCAAAGGTCGGCTCCCCAACAATCAAAGCCCGGCCATAATCCTGCATAGCCGCTGCAAATATTTCGGAGGCCGATGCACTGTAACGGTTCACCAACACCACCAAAGGGCCATCCCAAGCCATGCCAGGCTCATTATCTTCCTGCAAATCTACACGTTTTTGATTATCGCGCACCTGTACTACCGGCCCTTGATCAATGAACAAGCCGGTCATTGTGGTTGCTTCCAGCAGCGATCCACCGCCGTTATTACGTAAATCAATAACCAGTCCGTTTATATTTTCTTTTTTCAGGCGATTAATCAGCTTGCGTACATCACGGGTACTGCTGCGGTAATTGGGTTTATTACTGATATATGCTTCAAAATCAAAATAGAAAGTTGGCAAATTGATCATCCCAACCCGGATATTTTGATGGCTGCCATCGGCATTGAAATCAGGCACTTCAATAACCTCGGCGCGCGCTGCCTGTTCTTCCAGTTGAATTTCATTCCGAACCAGATCAATCGCCTCGGTAGGCCCTTGTAAACCGGTATCTTCCGGCAGTGTATCCAGGATAACCATGCTGTCTTTGGGGCCTCGGATCAAATCGACCACGTCATCAACCCGCCAGCCGACCACATCAACAACCTCACTATCATTCCCCTGGCCTACACCGACAATACGATCACCGGGCTGCAGTCGATTATCCATATCTGCCGGACCACCCGGAACAATACTGCGAATAATGATGTATTCACCTTCACTTCCCAGCAACGCTCCAATGCCCTCGAATGACAGACTCATCGCTATCTCAAAATTATCCGATGAGCGCGGCGACAAATAGGAGGTATGCGGTTCAACTGCAGAGAGGTAAGAATTTAAATACAGCTGAAATATATCATTACTGTCCAGCTCTGCAATACGCCGCTGCAACTCATCATATCGGGTCGCTAAAGTTTCACGGATATCTTCCGGCTCCTTATCAGCCAGTTTTAAACGCAGCCAATCATTCTTGATGCGCTTGCGCCAATAATCATTTAATTCCAATTCATTGACTGCCCAAGCTGCTTCCTCGCGATCAACCATCAAGGCTTCGTCAACAGTAAAATCAAATTCACCTTTGAGTATCTCTCTGACGTGCACCAGCCGTTCATTCACACGTTGACGGTAAAGATTAAATATTTCAAAAGCCGGACTGGCATCGTCGCGCCTCAAAAAATCATCAAGTCGTTGTTCATTACGCCGGAAATAATCGACATCAGATGCCAGAAAGTATGCTTTAGCCGGGTCCAGGTTTTCCAGATAGTCAGCAAACATTTGCTGGGACAGCTCATCATCAATCGGACGCGGTTGATAATGATAACGGCCCAAATGCCGCCTGGTCAGTGCACTGACACTGCCATGCACGTCACTGGGTTTCAATAGCGCTTCGGGCTGTTCGGCTTCACTTACACCAGTAAATCCATGACTGGTAATCAGTAACAGACAGGCAATCGCCAAACCATATAAAACCCAACGGATACGAGTCTGTTGGTGTTGGTTAGTGTCCGAATTTGTCATCTCATGCTTCATTAAGAATTCCTTTAGCAGCAAGCATTAATTTCGTTCATACCAGATACTGACCGTTAATCTAGCAGGTCAGTTGCACCAGTGGTACTGTTTTATCTTGCCTCAAGAACCGATTGGCGTTGTCAGCGATCGTTACCAAAACGCTTAAGGCATAGCCACAACTATATTTGAGCTGCGTGGGCCTGTTGGTCAGCGTGATAAGAAGACCGCACCAGCGGACCACTGGCAATATGCTTAAAACCCATCCCTTCACCAATCTGCTGCAACTGGGCAAATTCCTCCGGTGTCCAGTATCGCAGTACCGGATGATGGTGCGGTGTAGGCTGCAAATACTGGCCTATGGTAACCATATCCACATCATG
This sequence comes from Gammaproteobacteria bacterium, assembly GCA_021772985.1. Classification (GTDB taxonomy): domain Bacteria; phylum Pseudomonadota; class Gammaproteobacteria; order Xanthomonadales; family Wenzhouxiangellaceae; genus JAJFKX01. The sequence goes on along the minus strand of JAJFKX010000046.1, from coordinate 132,500 downwards.
TTTACGTAAATCAAACAGCAACGCTTCAACCTGCGGCATGGTTTCACCCAAACCCAGCATAATGCCGGACTTGGTCGGAACATTCGGGTGCCGCTGTTTAAACTTTTGCAACAATGTCAGTGACCATTGGTAGTCGGCACCAGGACGTACATTTGGATACAGCGGCGCTACTGTCTCCAGGTTATGATTAAACACATCTGGCGGATGTGTTGCCAATACATCCAATGCCCTTTGCATACGGCCTTTGCCGCGAAAATCAGGCACCAGAATTTCCAGTTTAATTCCCGGGCTCAGTTCACGTGTTGCTTGCATGCAGGCCACAAAATGCCCCGCTCCACCATCACGCAAATCATCACGGTCAACCGATGTTATCACCACATAGCTCAAGCGCATGCTCTGAATAGCACGAGCCAAATTCATTGGTTCCATTAAATCCGGTGGTTTTGGTCTGCCATGCGCGACATCACAAAATGAGCACCGCCTGGTACAAATATCACCCAAGATCATGAAGGTGGCAGTGCCTTTATTGAAACATTCATGAATATTTGGGCATGAAGCTTCTTCACAGACAGTCACCAGGCTACTGCTGCGCAATCTCGATTTCAGCTGCTCAACAGCATTGCCACTGGGCAAGCGCACCCGAATCCAGGGCGGCTTGCGCAAATTTTTACCGGGCTGTTCAAAATGCGCGGTATTTCGTGCAATTTTTGCGGCACCTAATTCTTTGGCTGCAGCTGAGTTGTTACTGAGTTGAATGGGGATTTTGTGGCTCTGATCAGACATTTAAAAACTACTCAATTCTGCGTATCCAAAGGTGATTCATTGGTCCTAACATGGTCAGTGTAACCCAGTAATACAAGTAGTTCGCTAACTAAAACCTGCTGGATTTGTAACAAATTCACACCGGGGTGTAAACGGCTGATGTCAATCACTTCCAAACCGGAATAACCACAAGGGTTAATCCTGGCAAATGGTTCCAGATCCATGGCTATGTTAAACGCCAGCCCATGAAATGACTTACCACGGCGAACCCGCAAACCCAATGAAGCTATTTTTGCATCATCAACATATACCCCAGGCATCCCCTCACGGCGGACAGCCTTTATTTCAATACCAGCCAGGGTATTTATTATCGCCTGCTCCAAATCATTAACCAATTGACGCACGCCGAGTCCGCGGCGGGTCAGATCCATCAATGGGTAAACCACCAGCTGCCCAGGGCCGTGGTAAGTCACCTGGCCGCCACGGTCAACCGGAAGCACCGGAATATCCCCCGGCATCAATACATGTTCAGCTTTCCCAGCCTGCCCCTGGGTAAAAATCGGGGGGTGCTGGAGTAACCATAATTCATCGACTGAGTCGTCCTCACGGTTATCAGTATAGGCCTGCATCGCCCGCCATACCGGCTGATACTCCTGCATGCCCAGCTCACGCACAATCAGTTTGCTGCAAATATCTGTTGAAGCTGAGTGCTCTTTTGCTATTGGATGTGTGCTGTTCATAGCGCCATTATCACCCGTTCATCATCTGTCAGGGCTTGATAAATTGTGTCCATTTGCTGACGCGAGGTTGCGGTTAAAACTACTGTGACAGAAAGATATCGTTCTGCTTTACTCGGCCGCAACTGCACTTCAACTGGATTATCATCTTCCACATGTGCCCTGATCAGCTGTTCCACATGCTCAGCAAATTCCGGACTATTAAGTCCCATCACCTTGACCGGGAAACGACATGGAAACTTGAGCAGCTCTTGGCTACTATCGATCATCATCAATCACCTGAAAAACGCAGTCGCACTCCATGCCACCAGCGTTTAAGCCAATTACCCTGCGCCACCTCAACAACCGCCTCCAATGGCTGGCGAAGAAGTTCGTTTCCATCCAGGCTGATCAATATATTGCCCAACACCTGGCCCGCAGCTACCGGTGCCAGCAATGGTTCCTGTAATTCCATCTTGGCAGACAAGTCCGCATAACGCCCACGTGGTATGGTCAGAAAGACATCGTTGGGTATTTGCAATGCCACACTCGATGACGCGCCACGCCAAACCCGCATTTGGCCCGGTTGTTCACCCTGCTCATAAAGCTGTACTGTTTCATAAAATCGATGCCCGAAATTCAACAGTGCCTGGGTCTGCTGTGCTCGGCCGGCTTCACTGTCAGCCCCCATAACCACACTGATAAGACGCATGCCGTCAACCACTGAAGAAGCTGCAAGACAATAACCGGCAGCTTCAGTATGTCCGGTTTTAATGCCGTCTACCCGTTCATCCCGGAATAACAACAGGTTTCTATTACTTTGCCGCACCTCGTTAAAGGTAAACTCGCGTTCGGCGTAGTAGCCATATTGTTCCGGAAAGTCGCGAATCAATGCTTTCGATAACATTGCCACATCAGCCGCAGTGGTGTAATGCTCTGGGTCTGGCAAACCGGTTACATTAACGTAATGGGTATCCTGCATACCAAGTCGCTGGGCATATTGATTCATTAGCCCGGCAAACGCGCTTTCAGTACCAGCAATATGCTCTGCCAGTGCTACGCTTGCATCATTGCCAGACTGTACCACCAAGCCACGGATAAGATCTTGCACGGACACTTGCTTACCGACTTCAATAAACATCCGTGAGCCTTCCATACGCCAGGCTTTTTCGCTTACACTGACCAGCTCATCAAGCGCCAGACTGTTAGCATGTAATTCTTGAAAGACCACATAGGATGTCATGATCTTAGTAATACTGGCAGGATCCACTCGTGCCGATGAGTTATTTTCTGACAATACCGCGCCACTGTTAAAATCCAGCAGAATATGGCTGCGGGCACTGATTTCGGGCGCTTGTGGCCGGACCAGTACAGACTCTGTTGGTGCTGATGGAGTAATTCGTGAAACTTGCGGGGTGCTTTGAGCCAACACCTGAGCGCTGCTTAAATACAACAAGCCGGATAGCCAAATAAATACTATCGACATAGAATTCAGCCATCGGCTCAATATCACTCTGATTCTCCTACTCGCACTGATCGCCCTAAACCTAAACGTTGTATCTGCTGATCCGCTTGACGGATTGCACTTTCTTCCACAAACGGCCCAATCCGGACACGCCACAACAAGCGGTTATCCTGGCGCAATCTGCTTAAGGTTACTGGTCCCAATTGATTATTACGCAATTGGCGCTGCACTCGTTCCGCCGCCCGCCGATCACTGTAAGCGCCAACCTGCAACCAAACTTTTCCAACCGTTTGCTCTGCTGCCAATACCCCAATTGCACGCACTTCCACTGAGGCGGTACCACTGCTGATCATATCCAGTTTTTCTGCGGCGGCAAAAGACAAATCAAGCAACCGATTACCATGAAATGGCCCCCGGTCATTTACCCTGACTACTACTGACCGGCCATTGTCCAGATTGGTTACTTCTACATAAGTGGGTAACGGCAACTCACGATGAGCAGCTGAAAACTGAAACATATCGTAGATTTCACCACTTGAGGTTTTATGCCCATGAAACTTTCGCCCATACCAGGATGCAATCCCACGATCACGATAACCCTGGCTGGAAGGGAGCACATAATAGACTTTACCATTAACGTCATAGGGCGAGTGGTTGCCATAACGACTCAAAGGCTCCGGTTTCGGTACAGGTTCCTTGGCTGGCTTTGATGATCGATCACGCGGTGGCCCGTCATGTGCCACTGGATAACGGCCAGCACTTTGCTGCTGTGGTCCGGCACAGGCCAACAAGAAGAATACCAGCACAATGGCTAAATAAAATCGCCATTGTGCGCCCAACATATCAGTCACGAACGTAAGCTGCACGCAAGGCCTGGCTCAGTTGGGTTACCGCCATTGCATATAAGGGGCTGCGGTTGTACCGGGTAATCACATAAAAGTTCTGCAACCCCAGCCAATATTCCGGCCCATCAATACCATCCAGGCGAATCACGCTGGCTTTGGTATCATCATCCAGTGCCTGATCAGCACTGACACCCATAGCCCGTAATTCTGCCACCGTATGTGATGGCTTCAAATTGCCACTAAGAACTTTACTGATATCTCCGGTCACCGTAGCCGGCACCGCTATCGCTGCACCCGGTTGCCATTTGTGAACATGCAGATAGTTAGCGACGCTGGCCAGGGCATCAGCTCGCGAACCCCATAAATCCCGTTTTCCATCAGTATCGAAATCCACCGCATAAGCCCGATAACTGGATGGAATAAACTGCCCTAAACCCATCGCACCGGCATACGATCCGGTGACTTCTGTCAAGGCAATATCTTCCTCACCTGCTAGTCTAACCAACTCTTTCAGTTCACCTCGAAAAAAAGCGCCACGCGGTTCATAATAAAAACCCAGGGTAATCAGCGCATCCAACACTCGATAGTTGCCGGTAATTCTGCCATAGCTGGTTTCTACACCGGCAATGGCTAAAATCACTTCAGGTGGTATCGCATACTCACCGGCAATTTGATTGACCAGATCTGCATGTTCACGCCAGAATGTCTTGCCTTCACCAATTCGCCTGCCGGTCAAAAAAATCTGACGGTATTCATGCCAGGGTTTTCCTTCAGCCGGCCTGGTGATTGCATCGATAATACTTTGGCGATATTCACCACCTGCAAGCAAATCGCGTAGCTTTTGGGCATCCAGCGCATGTGCTTCTACCACCTCGGCGATGAAGCTTTCGCTCCCGGGATGCGCTTCAGTCGGCTGCTCTATGGCGGCTGACCATGTGCTGATAAGCAGCAATAGGGCTGATAAAAACACTTTTTTCATAATAACAATTGCTCCGCGTAATGCCTCAGCCAATGCTTTTACTGGCTTAATAATGCCTCATCAATATCGAATTTTTGTGTTTTTTACCACACTTTTCGATGCCCATGAATGGATAATAAAATACCAAAACCGGCCGCCAGGGTAACCGCCGAAGTACCGCCGTAGCTTATCATTGGCAATGGTACACCGACCACCGGCAGCAAGCCGGAAACCATCGAGCTATTGACCATCAGATATACAAAAAAGGTCAATATCAAACTACCTGCCAACAGCCTGGCATAAGTATCACGTGCCTGGCTGGCAATATATAAACCTCGCAAAATAATAGCTGCGTACAAGGTAAATAAAATGCTGATACCTACCCAGCCAAACTCTTCAGCAAAAACCGCCAACACAAAATCAGTATGCGGCTCCGGCAAAAATTCCAAATGAGACTGGGTTCCTTGCAACCACCCTTTGCCTGCAAAACCACCAGAACCAACCGCAGTCATGGATTGAATAACATTCCAGCCATTGCCTAATGGGTCACTCTCCGGATCCAGGAAAGTACGAATACGGTTACGTTGATACTCATGTAGCAAATACCACACCAATGGCACACTGGCAGCTGCTGAAATAACTGCAAAAACGATTACCCGCCAGCTCAGACCACTTAAAAAGATGACAAAGATACCACTTGCCAATACCAATAACGCGGTTCCGAGATCCGGTTGCAGTGTAATCAGAACCACCGGCACCAGAGTTAAAGTCACCAATAGGAGTAACATGCCTGGTTCCAGCGGCAATTTTCGCCCATGTAAACTCCAGGCAAGCATCATTGGAATGGCCAATTTCATAACTTCGGAAGGTTGGAATCTTATTAACCCCAAGTCCAGCCACCGGTTTGCACCGCGTCCCTCACCCATTAGCAACACCAACAGCAGCAGCATGATGCCACCTAGGTATATCCATGGAGTCCACAAGCGATAAAGCGATGGTGGCAATTGACTAATCACGAGCATCAATAACACAGATAGCCCATACCGAATCCCTTGACGATAAACCAGCTCGTTGCTTAATTCACCGGCACTGTAAATCGTCACTAACCCGATCGCCATCAATAGCAGCACGCCCAACATCAACCAGCCATCCAACCGCAGTTGTCGGGTAAGTACGCCCATTCCTATTGGCCAGTTACTCATTGTCGCTGTAACCAATCATCTATTACAGCTGCGGCAATCGGGGCTGCAAAACGTGAACCAGAGCCACCATGCTCAACCACGCTGACAACTACAATTTCAGGTGCCTCAACAGGTGCAAATGCAATGAATAACGCGTGATTTTTTAGTTCTGTTGCCAGTTCCAGCGGGTTGATGTCATCCTCGCCTTCTTTGCGGCTAAACACTTGCGCAGTACCGGTCTTGCCCGCCATCTGATAAGCATCACTGGCTATCGCAGTAGCAGTGCCGCGGGCGCCATGAATGACATCTTGCATGCCCTGTATCACCAGTTCCCAGTACTGCTCAGGAAACACCAAGTCAGGCACTGGTTGGACTTCGGCTGCGCGCCATAAATGCGGTACAACGGATTGTCCACGCGTTGCCAACCTTGCTGTAGCCACGGCTAATTGCAATGGTGTAATCACGTTCGCACCTTGCCCAATCCCCGCAATTACTGTTTCTCCTGGATACCAGGGCTCTCCGAATCGCGCTTGTTTCCATGCTCTGGAGGGTAAAATACCGGTGCGTTCGCCGGTCAAATCAATTCCTGTTGCCTGACCAAAACCGAATGCTTTTAAACCGCCGTGGATACGGTCAATTCCCAGTTCCAGCGCCACTTGATAGAACACTGTATTAACAGATTGCTCCAGCCCCTCTCTGAGATTGACCCAACCATGACCGCCCTTACGCCAATCACGGTATGCCCGGGTGCTGCCTTCCAGAAAAAATTCACCGCTGGAAAAAAACTGCTTCTCAGCATCCACCACATTGGCATCCAATCCAACCAGCGCAATAAATGGTTTCAAGGTGGAACCAGGTACATACTCGCCGCGCAATACCCGGTTTACAAATGGAGCGTTAGCGGAATTGAGCAACAAATTGTATTCGCGTTGACTAATGCCATTGATAAAAGCATTCGGGTCAAATGAAGGGTTGCTGACCATAGCCAGTACTTCACCGGTTTTCGGCACCAAGGCTACTACCGCTCCAGGCGCCTGCCCTAACGCCAGGCTGGCATGCCGCTGTAACTGCACATCGATCGTCAGATCCAGATTTTCACCTGCTACGGGCGGCTTACGCTCCAGCACGTCCACCAGTCGTCCAACGACATTGGTTTCCACCTTTTCATAGCCACTGGTACCGTGTAATTGTGACTCGTAATACTGTTCCAGACCAGATTTGCCAATATGCGTTGTAGCCCGGTAATTTTCCGCTTGGAATTGCAACAGGTCATCATCATCAATCCGGCCAACATACCCCACCACGTGCGCCAACAAACTGGTGAATGGATAATACCGTGTCAAGTATGGTTGCACTTCAACACCTGGCAAGACATGCCGATCCACGGCTATCCTGGCGACTTCCTGCTCAGTGAGGTTATAGCGCAGCACAATCGGCGCGAATGCCCGGTGCTCGTTGTTTAACCGTCGATTAAAACTTTCCATCACGCTGTCTGACAATTCGATCTTGTCGGCCAGCTTTTCCAACATGCTGTCTAAACTGGTATCCAGACGCTCACGCACTATTTCCAGACGATATGCAGGCCGGTTATCCGCTACTACAATGCCGTTACGATCAAAGATCAAACCTCGTGTTGGCGGTAATGCTCTTAGCCTGATTCGGTTATTATCTGACCTTGCAGCAAAATCGTCATGTTTGGGAACCTGTAGATACCAATACCTGCCCAGTACACACAGCAGTAAAAATATCGCTATCACACCAGCGGTGAACAAGCGTCCATTAACCAACGCACGCAACTCAGACTGATTTGATAATACGCCCCGATCATCAGCCTGCCGACCCGGCACCAACCCAGCCAGGTTCACGGTCATAAGGTTTTTTTTGCCGCGATGACCCATACTAGGGCCTGTTAACACTAATTATGGCAATACTGCCGGGACTATGTCCTCGACCAGCAAGCCAGACTGAGTGGTGTATAGCCAGGCTACATAAACAAGTGATAATGCCACTGGGTGGAGGCAAAATACCCACCCGACAGGTTGCGCCTGACAATGCGTCGGACTGCGTTGTTCGTCGCTCATTTAGTTTCACTAAACGTCTCTCCTTACGGCTTATCCGACACATTGTCAGACAGCATCAGCGTTGTCTTAAATAGTGCTAACAGGCCCTGGATCAATTTTGACGTTGACGTTGTTTACTTCGTATTCTGTCAAGTAACAAAAACACCCAGGGCCAAACTGCTGCGCCAACTATCGGTGACATCCAGTATTCCCAGGTAGGCACCTGCCCGGCCAGCCATAACACCCATAATTGCAAAATCCGGTCATTGGCCAATAGTAAAAAAACAATCAGCGTCATTTGCCAAGGTGGATAGAACCGAATGCGTTGCCTGAATAGCAACAGCAAATAAGCCATAATTAACAGACTAAGCGCATGTTGCCCAAATAATGTACCGGTAAGCAGATCCAGCAACAAACCCAATCCAAACACCATTTCCAAGCGCCTGAAGTACGTTGCCTCAAGTACCCAGTATATTAATACCAATGCCACCCAATAGGGCTTAACCAGCGGTATCGGAAATGGCAGCAAGGTAAATACCACTGCGGCTACCACACTCATCCGCAACAAGGCTTTCTCGTCTCTTAGCAGATTAAATTTCAAACTCGTATTCCATACACACAATTTTTTGTGTCGGATTGATGATCATTTTGCCCATTATTATCGGTATTACCGTACTTCTAATGCACAACCAGAACTTGTTGTGCTTGATCCATGGCGGCTAAAGGGCGCGCCTTTACTCTGGCAAATCGATCCGCATCATGAACTTCTATTGCAACAACCTCAGCAACCGGCAAGCCCAACGGAAAGCGCCCGCCCAACCCTGATGTCACCAGTAAATCGCCAACTATCAAGTCAGTATTACGGGGCAGATCTGTGATAGCCAACATATGCAAATCACCAGTTCCATAGGCAATGGTTCGTACTCCATTGCGTAAATTGCGAACTGGCAAAGCATGGTTGGCATCTGTGATCAAGGTAACCGTAGCACCGTTAATGGTGGATTCTGTTACTTGTCCGAACAAACCAGCCTGATCAACCACGGCCATACCAATATCGACACCAGATCTTGAGCCTCGATTAATTACCACACGATGTGAAAATGGGTCCATAGAGACATGCACCAAATCAGCCAGAATCAATTCAGACGAAGTTATCTGCACCCCTTCCAATAATTTGCGCAGCTCCTGATTCTCTTTGGTGATTGCCTTGAATCGTAATACTTCTCCCTGCAAGCGGGTTTGCTCTGCTTCAAGTCGCCGGATCTGATTGGTCAACTCGTGTTGACTGCTCAGGTGGGCAAAAGCATTGCTGATAGCACGTTGAGGCCAATCCAAAGCGCGGTAAAAGGGCAGTGTAAGGTGAACTGTTTGTTTGCGCAGCAGCTGCAGATACTGCCCGCGGTGATCGACGGACATTAAAAAAATCGCCAATAAGCCTAATACCAATAATCTAGTGGTATAGGCTCCATGATCGCGTTGTTGTTGTGCAACTGTCATTGGCGTTGAAAATAACGCTTTTTATCCCACACGGGCTGATCAGCAATTCCATTGCTCAATCGCTTAAGCCTGTGAGAAAAACTCACCTCGATGCTGATCCATCATTTCCAGCGCTTTGCCACCACCCCGGGCGACGCAGGTCAACGGGTCGTCTGCAATAATTACCGGTAAACCTGTTTCCTGCATCAGCAACCGGTCCATGCCGCGCAACAGCGCACCTCCACCAGTCAGTACAATACCGGTTTCAGCCACATCTGCACATAATTCGGGGGGGGTTTGTTCCAATGCTGTTTTAACTGCGTCAGTGATCCCCGTCAACGCTTCACTGAGTGCTTCCAACACTTCGTTGGAATTCAGGGTTACCATGCGTGGTACACCTTCCGCCAGGTTACGACCGGAAATATCCAGCTCACGGACTTCACGGTCCTGTGACGCACAGCCAATTTCGATCTTGATGCGCTCTGCTGTGCTTTCCCCAATCAAGGTGCCGTATGTTCGACGTACATAGTTGATAATCGATTCATCAAAATGGTCTCCGCCTAGACGCACTGAGCTGGAGTAAACAATCCCATTTAGTGATAATACTGCCACTTCTGAAGTACCTCCACCAACATCCAGCACCATTGAACCTCGCGCTTCGTGAATAGGAATACCTGCGCCAATCGCAGCTGCCATGGGCTCTTCAATCAAAAACACATCGCGTGCTCCAGCACCTTCTGCTGACTCTTTGATCGCGCGCCGCTCCACCTGAGTAGAACTGCATGGCACGCATACCAATACCCTTGGACTGGGTCTTAGCATCCGTGAGCTATGTGCTTTTTTGATGAAATGCTGCAACATTTCCTCAGTCATGGTGAAATCAGCAATAACACCATCTTTCAGGGGTCTGACTGTGCGGATATTACCAGGTGTACGCCCCAGCATCTGTTTGGCTTCTGCGCCAACTGCTGCTACCACTTGTGGGCCACCAGGCCCGCGATCCATGCGTACCGCCACCACTGAAGGTTCATTTAACACAATGCCTTCGCCGCGAACAAAAATAAGTGTATTTGCGGTACCCAAATCAATGGATAAATCATTGGAAAACAGGCCGCGTAGCCATTTGAAAGCCATATTTTTAGTAACCTCTGGAAAATCCCCTAATGTACGATTGCATCAGGTAATTAGCAAGCGTAGTTAATAAGTTATCAATTTATTGTAAAGCTGCGGACGGCGATCTCGAAATAATCCCCAGTCTGCACGTAATTCAGCCAACTGTGTCAAATCAAAACTTTGAGCGATCACACCTTCCTGATCACGCGGTAATTCAATTTCTATCTGACCATTCCAACCAGCTATAAATGAACTCCCATAAAAAGTGACCGTAACGCCGCTATCATGTTCCCGGCCGATCCGGTTAGCTGCAATTACCGGGGTCATATTCGCACCGGCATGGCCTTGCATGACGGTTTGCCAATGACTTTTAGAATCAATCTCAGGCTGTTCCGGCTCTGAACCTATAGCAGTCGGATAAAATAACAACTCGGCCCCCTGTAAGCACAGGCTGCGAGCTGCTTCCGGAAACCATTGATCCCAGCAAACAGCTGCTCCAATTGTCGCATAGCGTGTATGCCAAACATCAAACCCGGTATCACCCGGTGTGAAATAAAATTTCTCTTGATAACCTGGGCCATCAGGAATATGCGACTTTCTATAACAGCCCAGCATTCTGCCATCAGCGTCAATCATGGCCAACGAGTTAAAGTAGTTTTGACCAGAGCGTTCAAAAAAACTGACTGGCAATACAACTTGTAATTCTGCTGCAACAGCTTGCATTCGCTCTAACATCGGATGCCCCTGGAAAGGAGCAGCCAACTTGAAATAATTCGAGTTTTGAGTTTTACAAAAATACTGATTGGTAAACAGTTCCGGCAATAATATAACTTGCCCACCACCAGCTGCAGCCTGATATATCAATTCAATCGCGCGCGCGAGATTTTGCTCAGCATTGTCCGTACACGCCATTTGCACTGCAGCCACGCTTACCTGTCTCACCCAGCCATTACCTCTATTGGTTGCTGCTGGGTAATACAATGAATCCCTCCACCACCAGCCACAATCGGCAAAGCCGGAAGTTGGTAAATTATCCGGTCGGAAAACTGTTCTGCCAATATTGCACGTGCATTAGCGTCATGCCGTTGCTGTTCAAATTCCGGCATTATCAACGCCCCATTGCACAAATAAAAATTGATATACGATAAGGTCAATCGATTGCCACCAATAGCCCGTCGTTGTTCCGGCTGGGGAACCTCGATAATCTCTAAAACATTGCCAGCTGCATCTCTAGTCGCTGTTAGTTTCTGTCGGGCAGCGTTAATCACGGCATGGTTGGGGTCGTCTGCATCCTCGCAACCACACAATAATATTGTGCCTGGCTTCGAAAAACAGGCTAATTCATCAATGTGTCCATCGGTATGATCATCTTCCAGGCCATCAGCCAGCCAGATAACCTGCTGCGCACCGGTTAATCGCTCAAGTTCCAACTCGATATCGGTTTGATCAGCACCCGGATTGCGGTTTTCATTTAACAGGCATTGTTCTGTCGTCAGCAATGCCCCCTGGCCATCACTATGCAATGCTCCGCCTTCTGCAATGATATTTGCTGACAGGAATTTCATGCCCATGATTTTAGCCAATCGGCTTGCTAACGATCGATCTTGTTGCCACGGGTTAAACTTGTTACCCCAACCGTTAAAGTTCCAGCCGGTAATGAATAATTGACCATCCGCCTGGCGGATAAATACGGGGCCAGTGTCACGCAGCCAGGCATCATCATAATCAAATGGCCAACATTCAACTTGCCGACTTAGTAACCTCTGAGCATTAGGTTGCAGTGCAGCATCACACAGCATGGTCACTGCCTGGTGTTCACTTATGCAATTGGCTACGCGTGCGAATGCCTGCTCTGCAGCCTGCCAGCCATCGCCCCATGTCTGCGGCCTGGGCCAGGCAATCCAGGTCCGTTGTTGCGGCTCCCATTCAGCGGGTAGACAATACTCAGGGCTGGTTGGCATGCCCTGACCAAATCACCTTTTTTCTCAGTGCCTGCTCTGGCGTTACGTAATCATATCCAAGGTCCTGTGCTACCTCTTCATAGGTAACCATTCCCCGATGTACATTCAAGCCATTCAACAAATGCTTATCCTGTAACAATGCATCACTGCCATATTCAGCCAGTCTAAGCGTAAATGGCAAAGTGGCATGGTTTAATGCAAAAGTTGATGTGCGCGCAACCGCACCGGGCATATTGGCCACGCAGTAGTGCACTACCTGCTCTTCAATATAAGTAGGATCTGCATGCGTAGTTGCGCGTGAGGTTTCAAAACACCCGCCTTGATCAATTGCCACGTCCACAACCACCGAACCGGGCCGCATACTGCGCAGGTGCTGGCGAGTCACCAACTTAGGAGCAGCCGCACCAGGAATCAGTACACCACCAATAACCAGGTCTGCATCTGGTATATGGTGCGCAAGGGAGTCGACATTCGAATGTACAGTTTCAATCTGACTTCCGAACAACGCATCCAGATGCCTGAGCACATCCAGGTTACGGTCTAAAACCACTACTCGCGCACCCAAACCCACAGCCATACGGGTGGCGTTGTAACCTACTACACCACCACCAATCACAGCCACTTTGGCTGGCGAAACACCTGGCACACCACCAAGCAGCATGCCGCAACCTCCAGATGCTTTTTCAAGACAATGCGCCCCTGCCTGGATGGATAACCGTCCCGCAACTTCAGACATCGGCGCCAGCAGCGGCAGCCGTCCAGAATTATCTGTCACGGTTTCATAAGCAACACATGTAGCACCTGACTCAACCAGATCTTTGGTTTGCGGTGCATCCGGCGCCAGGTGCAGATAAGTAAACAATATATGCCGTTCATGCAGCATTGCACGTTCAACAGCCTGTGGTTCTTTGACCTTAACAATCATGTCAGCCGAAGCAAACACTTCTGCAGCTGTACCAAGAATTTTTGCACCTACATCCACAAAACCCTGATCGGAGATACTGATACCGCTACCAGCATCCGTTTCAATAAGCACTTCATGACCTCTGCGGGTTAATTCCAGTACCGCTGCCGGGATTAAACCGACACGGTATTCATGGTTTTTGATTTCCTTGGGCACACCAATGCGCATTACTGTTCTCCTCAAAATCTGGTGTCATTTTTTAGCGCCAGATAGTACTATTTAATATGACCTTAGTCGGCTCACTACACGCAGCCTTTGCTGCGAACTTATCCCCAATTGGACTATTCTACGTGTTTATCAACAAATCGTAACCGAATTAATCGTTAGGAAACATCATGCAAGTGCTATCGGACTTGCATTTGTATCCGAGAAAGCACAGATGGACAACATTATGGCTACGCACAGACAACTATCAATCCACAAACAAAGCCGAGCAAACACTCTATCGTTGCAGCGTTAACAGTTATCCGAGGTTCAATAGAATGTCTCCCAATCAAGCAATCGGCAACCCGACCAAACAAGATTCCAGCGAGGATAAATGGTCCAGTTACTGGTCCGGAAACCGGATTGCAGCCTGCATGGAGGCCGCAGATGGTAACTATAACCGAGTCATCAGTCAGCATTGGTTGGCCTTTTTCTCAAGTTTGCCCACCAATAGTCGAATTCTTGATTTGGCTACTGGTAATGGTGCTGTACTGCATTTTGCGATTGATGCTGCACGTATCCAACACAAACATCTGCAACTACTTGGTGTGGATTTGGCAGAAATTGACCCGTGGTCACACCTTGATCGCAATCAGTTAAAACAATTGGCTCCAAATTTTTTGCCCCGTATTAATATTGAATCACTACCATTTGCCAATGCCATGTTCGATTGTGTAGTGAGTCAGTTCGGGGCTGAATATGCAGATCTGGAGACCATGACAAACGAAGCCATGCGAGTGTTAAAACCGGGTGGCAAACTTAATTGGATTTGTCATTGCGACAACAGCGTGGTGTATGCCAATACAGTACGTGAAATCAGCGACACCCATTATATGCTTGAACAGGCTGCGGTTACTGATCACCTGCAAAATATTATCAAGCGACAAGTCAAGAATGGACAATTTATCCCTGATTCACACCGCCAAACTCTGCACACACCTGAAAGAAAAGCAATGGTTCAATCATTGCAGGGTTGTTTTACAAGGTTGCGAAAATACGATAAGCCTGCAGAAATATTAGATGTGGCCATTCAAAATCTGGCATACATTTATCAACACCGGGAAGCACACACCCCAGCATTGGTGTTAGAAAAAATTCAACAGATCCATGATGAACTGGTATTTTTCGCTGAACGCCTGCAGGCTCTGGTAAACAGCGCGATAACCACCGAACGCCAGCAGCAACTGGATCAGTTATTCCTGGCTGGTAATATGCAGGACATTCAACATCAGCCAGTACGCAAGCCTGATGGCTCAATTGTTGGCACCTATATTTCCGCCAACCGCCCCCTCCCTTAGATTCCAGTATGTAGCAAAACATCAATCAGCAGGCCGCCAGCATGCATAAATGCCATCAACATTAACCCAACTTCCAGAGATACTCCCAACCAATACCACAGCCCGGCAAAGTTAGCTTGCTGATCAACCCGCCTTAAAGCTTTTTCATAAATCATATGCCATAAATTATCCTCAGCATAATCACGCGCCCGCAGACTATCACCTTGCTGCAACATAAAGAAAAACAACATCAGATCAATCACCAGATAGGTTAAGAAAAAAAAGTCGAGCACCGGAAATGCTCGACTTTCCCACCAGCTATCACTAGCGAAGTTGGTATTTTGAAGGCAATACAAACCAACCAGCAGAATAACTACACGCATGGCTTTACCCTGAACCACATACAGGACCCCAGTTTATGCTTCTACCGCAGCAACCACCAACAAGAAGTGAATGCAACACCCTGCAGCCATACGCAGTGAATTATCCGGAGCACTGAAGCTGAAAACAAACATTCAGCCTTGAACAAAGGGCCTCAAGAACGGTGGCAGCCCTACAATGTTTGCTCGATTAATTCGATAATTAATGATGATGAGCTAAAATTGTATGGCGTAATCTCAAAAGCCTCTGTTCAAACTGATTTGATAACTATACAGTCATGCCTTGAACCGGCCATAATACTGAGATAATAGGGAATTTCTAGATATTCGGGAGGCACTTTGATGAGGCAGCTTATCGCACACAGCAAAGCGATAAACACGCTATCGGCTGTTGCCGCCATGCAGTTGACTTGCTGCATACTGTTCTGCACCAGTTTGCAGGCACAGGATATACGCTTTGAACACTATACTTCTCAAGACGGATTACCTACCAATGAGCTTTATGTCACTACTGAATCCAGCGATGGCTACCTGTGGATTGGCAGTCAGGCCGGCTTAACACGCTTCGATGGCCTGAGTTTTAAATCACTGCTGCATGGTCGTACTGACGACCTAACCTTGCCGGGCCGCAGCGTACAGGCTGTGCTGGCCGATTCCAATGGCCTGATCTGGGCAGGTATGGAAGCAGGGGGATTGGTTCAGGTCGATAATAACCTGAACATCCTGCGCCACTACAGCACCACTACCGAATCACTACAGCTTCCCAACGATACCATCTGGGGGATGGCTGAAGACTGTGACGGCAACATTATGCTGGGTTTTCCCGGAGAAGGGGTAGCCCGGTTGAACCCTGAAAATAATACCCTGGAATCAATACCCATGTTGATCCCAGACACAACCTCGGAAACCCTGCTGATCAGCAATCTGCATGTCGATCGCAACTGCCGGGTCTGGGTAGGTCTGTTTGGAAAAGGCATTATGTATCTGGACGAATCGAACAACCGCTTCGTTCAGGCAGCCAGTGGTGACTGGCTGGCAACTGATAAATCCATTCTGTCCATTACCAGCCACCGGGATCTGGTTTACGCTGCCGCCACCAATGAAATTGGTATTTTTGATAGTTTAACCTCCGAGTATGCAGACAAAATCGATCTGTCAGCATTACTGGATATTGAACGTATTGGGATTAACTCTCTGAGCGTCTACGATGATACTTTATGGGCTGCTACCGCCTCGGGTTTATACAGTATCCAGCTATCCATTGACCCAAAATCGATCAATAATGTGGCCGACCATCAGCCACCAGCCGAATATAGCGCCGATTCGGGATACCATATCAGGCATTATCAACATCAGGAAACCCTTGCGGGAACTCTGGCCAGTAACAGTTTATCCGCGCTTACAACAGGTGAAAATGGCAATGTCTGGATCGCCAGCCGTGATAATGGCTTGATCTATAAGCCCCCTGGTTGGGATAACTTCACTCTATTACGCCGTAATCCATTAGAAGCCGATCATTTACCCAGCAACAATATCATCACAAACTTCACTAGCCCGGATCAGCTGTGGATGGGTACTTTTGATGCAGGCTTGGCGCGTTATTCTTACCGCCAGCAAAAATTCAGTACGCCGACAACCCTGAAAACCCTACCTTTCCAACGCGTTTGGGCCATCCATATTGACCGATCCGGAGCTACCTGGGTAGCAGGTAACCGTGAAATTCTATATAAGCAAGTTAATGCCGATCCAGTGCAGGTTCCACTGTCAGATGAGATTACCAATACTTTGCGTGGCAATCGCCCGCTGGGTTTCATCGAATTGGAGGATTCGCTCTGGCTGATCGCAAAATATCGATACCTGCTTCGCTATGACAAGCTACGGCAAAGCTGGCAATTACGAGAAACTGAACAAGCCTTGCAAAGCATCACATTTACCCAGCATCTGCCACTCAGTGATTCTCAGTTTTTGATATCCAGCGAATCTCGCTTATACAGATATGATGCGCATACCGACCAGTTTGAAGTTTTACTGGATGTTGCTGATGATCATATTCAGCAACTGACTTTTGACCGTCAAAAACGCTTATGGATTGCGCAGAAAAGCGGTGTTTTTCAATACCATTTAGACACTCAATTATTTTCACCCATACTGCACTTGAATTATCCGGAAACACTGCTTAACACAGTGATTAATAATCTGTTATTTGATACCCAGGGGAAACTGTGGATTGGTTCTACCAACGGCCTGTTTAAAATATTGTCTTCAGTTGAAGGCCTTGAAAACGACAGCAACCCGGACTTTTTACATTTAACCCGCAGTGATGGGCTGCCATCAAGTGAAATGAGTGCAAATACGTTGGTGCAACTAACGGATGGCCGAATGGCAATTGGAACCAGCCAGGGCCAGGTGATATTTGATCCACGCAAAATCCGCCCAAAATCTGGCCGACCACGTATTGATATCAATGGATTAATCAGCCTGGAGCAAGACTTGCCTGCAGAACAGCTGACATCACAACCACTTGATTTTGACTATGACGACAACACAATTTCGGTTCGTTTCAACGCAGTCACCTTCAATAACCGTGATCACCTCAGTTATCAATACCGGATGGATGGATGGGATACTGACTGGATCAACACCAGCCAGGCACCGCAGGTTACCTATAGCCGTTTGAAACACGGTAGCTATACCTTCAACGCACGTGCCCGAATAGGTTCCGGTGAGTGGGGTGAAATTAATGACTCTCTATCATTCAATATCCAGCGTCCCCCATGGGTTACCTGGTGGGCATATAGTCTGTATGGAACGATTGCCATATTTGCAGCTGTGCTGTTGCAACTTCGCCGCCGCCAGGCCAGTGCTCGCCGTCGCGCTTTATTCCAGGCCCGCGAGCGGCAACAGTTTGCAGAAACACAAACCCGTATCGCCACAGATTTCGCCAGCGCAATTCACTATGAAGAAATCGCCACTACCCTGTCCACAACTTTAAAAGAAAGTATGCCGATGGCGCGGATGCTGGTGCATTTCCAGGATACAAGTGAACCGGCACATGAGTTTATCTACAACGAGCAATGGGCTCGGGAGTTTCCGGCCAAGGTGGATTTTAGCGTGCTGTATGCAGGCTTTGAAAATAACTCGGCGATGCGTTATCACCAGCAACAAATTGGAACTGAAGAGCAAGCCCGGGCCAGTGCTACCCAATTGAGTTTGCCGCTCGGTGCGAAACGACCCGTTCAGGCCATTGCCTGCTTGCAGTTTCCAGCAGATACACCACCAGGTGAAAATGATGTTGCGCTTGCCTCGCTGGTGGCGCAATTGGCGGAAACTGCGGTACACAATACCGTTTTATTGGAACAGGTCAGTCAGTTGGCCGCGCTTAATCAACGGGCGAATGATGCAAAAAGCGAATTTATTTCGACTGTAAGTCATGAGATTCGCACACCATTACACGGCCTGATGGGTATGTTGGATTTACTAAATAATTGCGAGCCCGGTGAACAACGCAATATTATTCTGCAGCGTTTAACTGATTCAAGTGAACAATTACTCGCAGTCGTGGATGATGTTTTGGATATATCCAAAATTGAAGCCAATAAAGTTGAACTGCATCAAGATACGTTCGAACTGGACAACGTCCTTGAGCATGTTACCCAATTATTCCAGGACCAGGCATCTGCCAAAGGCTTGGAACTGCATGCTCTGATGGCACCCGACACCTGTGGATGGTGGATCGGTGATAAGACCCGGCTGGTACAAATCCTGACAAACCTGGTTAATAACTCAATAAAATTCACACCCAATGGTGCTGTATTTATTGCTGTCAATGAAATCCACGACAAACAAAAACCAAGTTTGCAACTGACTGTCGCTGACACCGGCATTGGCATGTCAAACGAGGTTATCGACAGTTTATTTGATGAATATCAGCAGGCTGAAGACTGGACCTGGAAAAAGTATGGCGGCTCGGGATTGGGACTATCCATCACCAAGCGCTTGGTGGAATTGATGGGCGGCCGCATTGAAGTAACTTCGGCAATCGGTAAGGGCTCCATGTTCCATCTGTTTTTGCCGCTTGACAAGCCCAGCATTCTGACCCGTATAGAGCGATTGGAATTACCGCATGACTTCATTGTTCATTTGGCCTGTGATGAAATGAACGACATTCTCAAACAGCTACTTTCGATTGGTAACCAGATCAATTGTCATAACCACCAAGGCTTGCAATTGCCGGCATCGATCAACCAAAACGAAGTACTTATCACCACTTCAGCAGAATTAGCCAAACAAGCCCAATTAGACTGCGCGTTGGTTTATATCAGTGCTGAAAAACCTTTGCTGCATGCAACGCCGAATATTCATGCTTTCAGGTTGAGTACAGATTGGGATGCTTTGTTGGTTTGGCTGATCAGCCGCACAATGTCGGCCAGTGTCTAACCCGGGCGCTATAACGACGCCCGGGTTATTAACGGGTTTTAATTGCCAAGAATTAAATGAGCGACTTCAAAACCAGTGAGTAAATAATCTGGTAATCCATCCTGGTTAACATCACCCGCTGACAATGCATCCACACCTAGAAACAAGTTGGCTAATGTGCCTGTCATAGTACGCAATAACGATCCATCAGCACCTGAATACAGATAACCCTTGCCTTCAGCATTGGATCCAAAGGTAAACGAAGCCACATAAACATCCGCCTGACCATCACCATTCGCATCCGGCACTATCCTGCCGGGGCCGATGCCATCGCCATTATTTTCAGCGCCAAATAGATGCAGTTTTTTACCATCTGCACCTGAATATACGTAGGCACGACCGGTAGCTGGCCCATTAGCAGGACCTCGGCGGGCAGCGAAGTCACCAATAAATATATCATTGATACCATCGCCGTTTACATCACCACCACCAGCACCATGAAATGTCGCATAACTACTGACCGGGCTGGCTGGCAAACCAACAGGTCGCATTGAGTAAATAACTTGGCCATCCGCACCAGACAACGCAAATGCAGTGCCCCGGTCTTTTAACCCACCTGAACGCACACCAACGACCACATCCGGTACACCATCATTATCGACATCATCCAATCGGCCGACAGAGCTGCCCATGCGGTCAAATGCCTCTGCACCATTTTGTTGCCATAATACAGAACCATTCAAGCCGGAAAGTAAATATGCCGCACCGCTTGCCTGACCATTGATAGCTGTGGCACTCGCACCGACAACCACTTCACTAAAGCCATCTCCGTCGATGTCACCGGCCATATCTAAATCGAATCCGAAATTCTCTCCGGCACGTGTCACTTCCCATAGCATCTGATGGTCAGCACCCGACCAAGCCACCACTCGAAGCAATGACCCGGCTGCGTAGTCCATAACGCCATCATTGTTTAAATCACCGGCACTGCTGGCACTGAAACCCATCAGTTCACCTGGGTCTCCATCATGGCTGATAATGAGATTGCCATCGATACCGGAATACACGTACACCCTACCGATATTTATACCATTGGCATCAACCAGGAATGGGGCCGTAACCACAAAATCAGTTGCACCATCAGCATCAATATCGCCAAGATTCTCAGCTACCCAGCCAAAACTGGAACCAGGTTGCTCTGTGAATAAGCTGTACTGCAAATCCACATCAGGCTCAACAAAATTGGGGTCCGCTGCTATGCCTGCGCTCACCCACAATACAACGCTCACAGCTAATCCTATATTTTTCATGTTCAGCATAGTCATCTCCATTCAACGCATTTAACACTATTGCAATTACAGACTAGGCGCTTTCAATGCCCATGGCTGTCAAATTCTTGCTTAGTTCGGAAGGGAGAATTCAGTCGATTAAGAAGTGATACCGAAGCCTTGCTCTATGGCCACGACTGTTACGGAGATTAATTTTGGAAAGTACTCAATTCCCGGTTATTCATACAGTCGTCAAAATGTTACCCAACGATTGGATACTCAACTGGCCGGGCGACATCCCAAAATGATACCGAAATGACTGGGCAAAATGACTGGGCGTGGCAAAGCCCAAATTCATGGCAATATCTGTCAACCGCTGCTTAGGTTGTTCAAAAATGGCATCTACCGCATTGCGCAAACGCAGCTGCAAAAGGTATTGATGAATACTTTGACCTGTTTGTGATTTAAACACTCTGGACAAATGAAAAGGGGTCGTCCCAATCTGAGTGGACAACTCAGACAACGTAAGCCTCTGATCCAGCCCTTGGGTCAACAAAGCCAGGCAATGTGCCACCATGTCCTGGTGGCGGCATACGGTATTTTTTCGCGCCTTCCTATCAATCCACTGCAACTCATCTGTTGAAAACAATTGTCCCAGCAATTGTAAGGCCGCATCTTCTACCAGCAAAGCTGATGGTTGATCACATTGTTTCAAATACTGATATAACAACCGCTCTTTCAGAAACGTCGCACGGTTTGATACCCGACAAACTTCAACAAATGGCTGACTATCCATTTTAGAATTTGCCTGGCCGACTTCCTCCATGGCTGCAACCAATATTTCTCTGGGAAAATGGAACCAAACTGAATAATCCCCGTATGCGGCAACCGGTTGACGCTGATATGTCTGCCCTTTGTTATATAAAGTGACTACTTGGTGATTGGCCAAAACCTCACGTTTCCCAGTATGTTTGATATACACAGGATACCGAGGAAATACGACAATATCTTCAGCGGTTGGCCCGGAATCTTGAAAACTAAGATGCTCACGTGGGCAATCGAACACACCTATAGCAAGGCTTTCACTATGATAAAGCACACTTTCAAGTGGTGCATTCAAGCGGCGGCGCATAAGTCACCCAATATATATACCCTATATTACGTACTAATATAATCGTATTACTGTACTGACTGCAACTGTTACTGTACGTACTAGTGCTTGCGCTGAGAACTGGCACTGATGTTCAACCACTGTCTGTACTCACCGATATCCAGCAGATCCTCGCCTGCCAGATATCGCTCCAGATACGGGTAATCATCAAAACCCCAAAAAAGCTGCTGCTCCACCAATATGGAGGGTACACCAAACACCCCGGCATCTATGGCTGATGCAGTATTGACACGCAATTTCTGTTTGACTTGCATAGAAGCCACCTGATTGATGATTTCATCACCTTTCAGGCCAACTTGTTCCGCAATCCGGCACCCTGTTTCCGGTGCACTAAGATCCAAACCATCAACCCAGATGGCTTTGAACAATGCATCAATTAACCGCTCAAGCTGCTCAGCCGGCAATGGCAAACAAGTCATCCTTAATGGCATCAACGGATTAAATGGATGTGATGCCGGAGGATTGAGCTGAATCTTTAATTGTTTTGCTTTGCGTAACACATCGCGTATCATCCAGCGCGCTTTAGCAGGGATTTCAGCCGGCCCCAATTGCCCATGTGCATTCAGCAACCCGGCAAATAATACTGGAATTGGTTTTATTTGAATATCAAACTTTTCAGCCAGCGCTGGCAACTTCACCCAGGCCAAATACGCATTGTGCGATATGTAATCAAAATAAAACCGTAACTGTCTTTTTCCTGACGGCAAACTCATTCGTCAATCGGAGAGTTGTCGTAACTGCTCAAGCAGCACGGTGACATTATCCGGTGGCACCTCAGGCATAATCCCATGTCCCAGGTTAAATATAAATCCGGCATGATCGACGGCATCAGCAAACTGCTTTTTGACTGTAGATCGAATACTCTCTGGATCTGCAAGTAACACTGTTGGATCAAGATTGCCTTGAACCGCCAGCTTGCCTTTTGCCTGTTGCAAAGCGTTATTGATATCTATACGCCAGTCCACGCCAATACCCGCACAGCCTGATTCACACATATCTGCAATCTGAGTGTGACAACCTTTGCTAAATAAAATCACAGGCAAACTGCAACCATGCCGAGTCTGCAAGGCTTGCATGATTTTCATCATCGGCTGTAATGAAAATTCCCGATAATGCGCTTCACTCAATAACCCACCCCAGGTATCAAATAACATTAATACATCTGCGCCAGCATTGGCCTGGGCAGCCAGATAATCAGTTACAGAACTGCATAATTTATCCAACAATAATTGCAGACCCTGTGGCTCACGCCATAACCAGGAACGTGCTTTAGCGAAATCACGAGTACCCCTTCCCTCGAGCATGTAACACGCCAACGTCCAGGGACTACCACTGAAACCTATAATTGGTAATTTCTGACCAATCCTGATGCGCATTGCTCGCACCACATTCATGACATAACCAAGCTGTTCTTCGACGTCGGGCAAAGGCAATGACTGAATATCTTTTAGGTTCTGAATAGGACGTTCAAATACCGGCCCCTCACCACTCATAAATTGCAGCCCTAGTCCCATGGCATCAGGAATTGTCAAAATATCAGAAAACAAAATTGAAGCATCCAATGGATAACGACGTAACGGTTGCATTGCCACTTCACTGGCAAGCTCTGCATTCCGGCATAAGTCCATAAAGCTGCCTGCCTGTGCCCTGACCTTGAGGTATTCAGGTAAATACCGCCCTGCCTGTCTCATTAACCACACTGGTGGCCTGTCATTCGGTTCCAGCCGCAACGCTCTTAACAATCGGTCATTCTCAATCACCATGGTTATCCTAAATACTCCATCGGAAAATCCTTTAATAATAGTTCGGGCCGGTGTCCTCTGCTGATCACCGCAGCACCAATGCTCTCCAGCAAAATCAAATCCAAGCCTGCATAACTGGCTTTTTTATCGCTTCGCATCGTCTCAATCATGTTCTGAGCGGTTATGTCTTCGGGGATACTTATATCGAATTGGATTTTGCCCAGCAGCTGATTCAACTTGGCGGTAACTTCAGGAGCTGTACGTCCTGTTTTTTCGCCATAGGCACAAGCCAGCAGCATCCCAATGGCAACCGCTTCACCATGCAGCCATTTCGAATAATTGGTCAGCGTTTCCAATGCATGTCCAAAAGTATGGCCAAAATTCAATAACGCCCGTTGCCCCTGTTCATGAGCATCAGCACTGACAACTGAAGCTTTATGCGCAACACTGGTCGCCACCATATAGTGCAAAGCTGCTGCATCCTTCGTCAAAATCGCATCCGTATTATTTTGCAGCCAATCGAAAAAACCTGCATCCATAATCAAACCATATTTTA
This sequence comes from Gammaproteobacteria bacterium, assembly GCA_021772985.1. Lineage (GTDB taxonomy): Bacteria > Pseudomonadota > Gammaproteobacteria > Xanthomonadales > Wenzhouxiangellaceae > JAJFKX01. The sequence goes on along the minus strand of JAJFKX010000046.1, from coordinate 107,985 downwards.
TGACTTCAGCAATGCCTGCCCGAAACTCGCGCTCAGGCAAGCTGCTCAGGGTATCAATATCGGCAACCACCAGTGCAGGTTGATGAAATGCACCTACCAGGTTTTTCCCAACCGGCATATTGACGCCGGTTTTACCACCAACCGCAGCATCAACTTGCGCCAATAAAGTCGTTGGTACCTGAATGACCCGAATACCCCGCATATAGCATGCGGCAGCAAACCCGGCAATATCACCGATCACGCCACCACCCAATGCAATCACTGTGGTTTTCCGATTGGCGCGCATATTCAGCAAAGCGTCAATAATTTGCTGCCATGTAGTCAATGTTTTGTATTGTTCGCCATCTGGGAGAATACAGAGTTGATGAGGGATATTAAGTTTTTCCAACACCGACTGCAGTCGGGCCAGGTATAAGGGAGCGATTGTGCTGTTGCTGACTATTAATACGCCATCGGCATTTAATCGACTTACCCAGACCCTTTCGTCGGCCAATACCCCAGCCCCGATAATGACCGGATAACTTGCCGTACCTAACTTAATGGTGACACTATCTATGCCGGACATTTTGGTGACTCAACGTATTTTTGCAACTCAACCACCAGATGCCCGGCCATATGCTCTACCGGCAAATCTTTTGCCTGAATGGTGATGTCGGCCATCTTGGTATAAATAGGATTACGTTGCACTGCCAATCTTTGCAACTGTTGCTCCCGATCCGGACGCTGCAGCAATGGTCTCGTTTTGTCCCGCTCTAGCCTGGATAACTGCTGCCTGACCGAGGTTTCCAGATACACCACTGTCCCGAACTTTTTAAGCTGCTCCCGGTTGACTGCCATCAATACACTGCCTCCACCGGTAGCCAGTACAGTGTCCTTTTGTTGACATAGTTCTTTAATAACCTGATGCTCACGTTTACGAAACCCCTGCTCACCTTCAAGATCAAAAACCAATGCGATATTCACACCCAACCGCTGTTCCAAAGTGTGATCACAATCAACAAAATGTTTGCCCAGCAACGATGCCAGGCACCGGCCAATGGTGGTTTTACCACTACCCATTGGCCCGATCAGTACAATATTACTGGGGATGTTACTTGATTCATATTGCATAAATGCAATGCTAGCATGAAGCCAGTATCCGACTAACAAAAATCATCACCCAAGCTGTCATATCAGCACTAATGCAACTGATTATTGAGTTCGCATTCAGCGCCCACTGATGACAGAAATAGATTGATTTTGGGGATACTTGTATCGTAGGCAGTATGAATGGCTGCTTGTGCTCCCGGTTTTGGCTACCATATAGGCAATTGACCATTAAGTGTGTCCGATTTTCGGGCACGCCTTTAAGGATTTTTTGATGATACGCTTTTTTATTCTGTTTCTGATCTTACTGGTCGGACTATTTACCCTGGAAGTGCTGGAGCCGGTGCAGCAACATGTAATCTTCCCCTTCACTGCTGGTATCGCCAAAGTTTGCAGTTGGCTGGTACAACTGTTCGATAGTGATGTGGTGTCCACTGGGAAAATACTGCGTAGCCTGAGCAATGGCTTTGCTGTTGAAATTCAGCCAGGTTGCAATGGTGTCGAAGCACTGATTATTTTGTTTGCCGCGATGTTTGCTTTTCCCGCGCCTCTTAAACACAAGTTTATCGGTTTCGGGATTGGTTTTTTTGCCATTCAGTTACTCAATCTGGTGCGTATCATCAGTCTGTTCTATCTGGGCCAATGGAATATGACCTGGTTCGAGTGGTTCCATCTATACCTATGGCAGGCTTTGATCATTCTGGACGCTCTGGTGGTATGGTTGATTTGGCTACGCATGTTGCCGCCACCATCTTCATCCAGCGGACCCGATAACAACGATGATTCCACGGATAACCCGGAAGCCATAGCAGTCAGTGGCTGAAAGACAGCGGGTATTATTGGCCGGCTGTGGGCGGCTCGGCCGCAGATTAGCTAAGCAACTTGCTCAAGCCGGCTGCCATATCACTGCCTTGACACGGCATGAAATTACCGGCAATGGCATCCACCAGTCTGTTGTCGGTGATTTAACCTTAGCCAACTCCATGACAGCACTCAACCACAACTTTGATGTTGTGGTTTATAGCCCGACACCTGATAAACGTGAAGCTGAAGCGTATCAGCAGACTTTCTACCACGGTCTTAAAAATCTGCTTGAGCGTGACACACTGCGCGCCAACGGCAAGCTGATTTTTGTTTCTTCAACAGCTGTCTACGGTCAGGATGATGGATCCTGGATTGATGAGAGCAGCCGCACATTACCGATTGCATTTAACGGCCAAATTCTGCTGGAAAGTGAACAATTAGCGCTTGCAGCTGGCTTTAGAACGACAGTTGTACGGCTTGCCGGCCTGTATGGAAACACCGATAACTACCTGATCAGACAACTGACCAATGGCACTCTCTCAACCAGCAACCTACAGCACTGGACCAATCGCATTCACCTGCAGGACGCTACCGGTCTGGTTACACACCTGCTCATGCAAACAGAGCCACCGGCAATCGTCAATGGTGTTGATGATCAACCAGCTTTGCGTTTTGAGGTCATAGCCTGGTTAACTGATCAACTACAGCGACTATCGCCATCTGCCGAACTTAAACACCTGCAAACAAAATTTGAAAACTTGAACCCGTCACAATGTGAAGAAATTCAGCAATCCGGCAAGCGGATCAGTAACCAGCGTTCGCGCGCTTTGGGTTACCTGTATAAGTATCCTGACTTCAGGTCAGGCTACGCCGGCATTTTGAGCTCGATCAACAATTAGCAATTCTGTAACTGATAATATGCTGACCATGACTACCAGCCTTCCTGTAATCTCCGATAAGATCGTGGAAACTTTCCGTGAAGGCCTTCAGGCCGCTAAAAAAGCCGGAATCATTGAACCTACTGCAATGACTTTGGCAACCCATGAGGCTGACCGGGTTTCAGCGCGCACCGTGTTGCTCAAGCAGCTCGATCAACGTGGCTTCGTTTTTTATACCAATTTACACAGCAATAAAGGACGCCATCTGCAACAGCACCCTGTTGCTGCACTGACCTTTCTATGGCTCGAAATTGAACAGCAAGTGTTGGTGGAAGGCGTGGTTGAACAAGTATCTGATAATGAAGCTGATGCTTATTTTTCCAATCGTCCACGTGATAGCCAGATCGGCGCCTGGGCCTCGCAGCAATCCAAACCTTTGTCCAGCCGTGAAGAGTTTGAACAAGCCATCACTGATTATCAACAGCAGTTCCTGGACCAACCGGTACCGCGCCCTGCACATTGGTCAGGGTTTCGGGTGAAACCCACGATGGTCGAATTCTGGTATGGCCGTGAATATCGTTTACACGACCGGTTTCGCTGGTCAATAAACCAGGCTTACCACTGGCAGTGCCAGCGGTTGTATCCATAGTCAAAAACAATAAAGCCGCTTATTTGCTTGCAGCCTTCTGGTTAAGCAATATCTTTGGCTTGTACTAACTGGCCGCTTTTATACCGTTTCCAATAACTGTTCAACTCACGCTGCACAACCGGTAATAAGAAATACAGGCCCACGATATTTGGGAACGCCATTGCCAGAATCATTGCATCTGAAAAATCCACTACCGCGCCAAGCTGCATAGTGGAGCCGATAATGATAAAGATCAGGAAAATACTCTTATACATAAGATCCATCAGTCTGGATTCACCAAACAGATAGGTCCATGCCTTCAAACCATAATATGACCAGGAAATCAGGGTCGAAAATGCAAACAATAATACGGCCAGCGTCAGCACCCATGGAAACCAGGAAATTGAAGAACCAAAAGCTGCAGAGGTAAGTTCAACACCACCAATAGTACCGGAAGAATCGTAACTGCCGGTGATAATGATCACCAATGCAGTAATTGTACAGACAACCACGGTATCCACAAATGGCTCATATAAAGCAACCAGTCCTTCGGTAATTGGTTCACGGGTTTTGACCGCAGAATGTGCAATTGCTGCAGAGCCGACACCCGCTTCATTGGAAAATGCCGCCCTGCGAAAACCCTGAATCAACACACCGACAAAGCCACCCGTTACCCCTTCCGGACTGAATGCTCCTGAAATAATAGAGCCGAAAGCTGAAGGGATGGCTGAATAGTTCACCATAATAATCACCAAACCGGCAATCACGTAGATGATACCCATGAATGGCACAATTTTAGAGGTCACCCGGGCAATGCCCTTGATGCCGCCAATAATCACCAGCCCAACCAGAAATGCGACAACCATGCCATATAGCCAGCCCTTATCAGCCAGCCAGCTACTGTCACCGCCGGTAATATTGACCAATTGGGTGAATGATTGGTTGGCCTGGAATATATTGCCACCGCCGATTGAGCCCCCAATACACAAAATCGCAAACATTACTGCCAGCACTTTGCCTAACATCGCCAAGCCAGGGCCACGTTCCGCCAATCCTTTGGACAAGTAATACATCGGACCACCGGACACAGTACCATCCGCATTGATATTGCGATATTTAACACCCAAGGTGCATTCAACAAACTTCGAAGACATCCCCAAAAAACCAGCCAGTACCATCCAGAAAGTTGCCCCCGGACCACCAATGCTTACTGCAACTGCCACACCGGCGATATTACCCAGACCAACCGTACCGGATAACGCCGTTGATAATGCCTGGAAATGAGTAACTTCACCTGGTGCGCTGGGATCATAAAATTTACCGCGTACCAGCTCCATTGCATGGCGCACGCCACGGATATTGATAAAACGGAAAAATAACGTAAACAGTGCAGCTGCAAAAATCAGCCAGACTACAATAAATGGGATAGGGTTCTTGCCTTGTTGGGCACAACGATCAGCATAAGGATCGTTAGCTGCTTGCTCCCGGGTCTCTGGATTGGATTCCCCATAACAACCAATCGGGGTGAATACCAAACCGGAAATTACTTTTGCCGCCGGTTCCACAGCGCCGTTGATACGTGCATCAATTGATTCCTGTTGCGCGGTATTATCTTGCTGTGCAAATCCGGCGCCTCCCACCAGCATCAGCAGTAGTAATAGCATTCTTGTAGTCATTCAATTCTCCAGGATATGGAATATGGCCGCGCTTATCTTACCTGTTATGTCAATTGATGCCACTTGATGGAACAACCCATTGAGGGTATCTGCTCCTCAGGTCCGTCGCCTGTTGCAGCTATCAGTCGCATTGCAGAAAATAATTCCCTTGGGTGTTCAACATCACTATCCTGCATGCCGCTTGCATCGAGGCGCCCTCGATAACGTAAGGCCAGATCTGCATTGTATCCAAAGAAATCCGGCGTACAGACAGCACCATAAGCTTTGGCCACAGATTGATCGGCATCGTATAGATAAGGAAATCGATAGCCATCCTGTTCAGCCTGCAAACGCATATACTCAGGTGAATCCTGTGGATAGGCGTTAACATCATTGGAGCTGATTGCTGCAATACCAACGCCTAATTCCATTAAGGCATGTGCATCGCGAACCAGCTTGATCCGGATTGCCTGTACGTACGGGCAATGATTGCAGATGAACATGACCAGCAAGCCAGCGCTGCCACTGCACTGATCCCTGGTCCAGGGTTTTCCATCCGGATCCGGAAGGGAGAAATCCGGTGCTGTTAGGTCTTTATCGCAAAGTGGGGAGTAAGTTAATGTCATTTGTCCGGTCTGATTATTAAGGTCCAGTTAAATCTGCAAAACTTGATGAAAACCAAAGCTTTCAGTGCCAGCTTAGCAAATACTTGTCCTTGGAGATCATCAAAGGTGCATTTTAACGCTAAATAACTGGATTTAAGGCAGAACTTCTGGCAGCATTTACGTTCGAACACTAGTAAGATTTTTATCTGCGGCATCATGAATCAAACGAGGCTAATCAATTCAACAAAGAAACAGCAACCTTTAAGGCTTGCTGCTGGCTTGTTGATGTACTCATTTAGCCTGTTACTTTGTGGGATTTTTACCACTGGCAATGCACTTGCACAAACCCAGGAACTGTCAGTACTTGACTGGATGCCTGATGTCACAATTACAACTTTCGACACCGCCGCTGATAATCAAGCCGAGGATTCTCAGTTCAAAATTTTAGGTGTTGGTGAATTACCCCTGCAACCCCTAACCTTATCCATTACTCCGCCCAGTCCCGTTGCCCTGGATAGCTATCAGGAACTGGAAACACTGGCAGCCGGGTTTTGGCAACCAGGTGGGAATAACAGTTTTTTTCAAAATGCCGGCCTGCAGCTTGGTTGGCAGCTGGAGTTACGACAACAGCCCACATCTTCACTATTGAGCGGATTACCTGGCCAGGTTAGCCCGCCGTTGGCGACGATCAGGTGTGCTAATGGGCAATTGACCAACAGTTCATATACCGCCAGTGGCTGCCGCATCACCAGCATTGAACAACAACGAGTATCAGCAGTTGCTGACTGGTCTCCAGTCGCAGGACTGCATACCCGGCTGGGAATGTTTCGCGATGATCAAAACGTCAGTAGCGTACCTTGGTTACTCGATGCAACTGCGATCAACAGCGCACTGCCGAATGTGGCTGGCGGCTACCAGTTTTTGAATGACTATGGCGCAACCGGCATCCAACTTGGTGTTAGTTTACAGCTCTCTGCCGGCAATCTGGGCGATCTCGCTCTGAATGCAGATTTGGCTCGAGTCATTGATTATCAATTATCCTCACCTATTGCACAGCAAGGTTTTTCAACGGCAAACCTGTCCGGCAATTCAATTGCCAGCCCAACTGACCTGGATATTGCCAAACTGCAACTTGATTGGAGCCGAGGCTCGTTCAGTGGGGGAGTAGAAAGTATTTACCAGGAAACGCCGGTGTTACCGGGCATCAGTAATGGCAATGATTTGACCACTTTCAATGTGCATTTTACCTGGCGTACTCCATGGCGGGGATCATTCAGCGTAGGTGCAACAAATCTACTGGATACTAATCTTAACGAAAATAACCCGGCTATCGGTGGTGATTTGGATTCGATATACGGACGGATTCCTTATGTCCGCTATAAACAGGACTTAGAATAACAAGACCAAAGGGCGCTGCTTGAACTGCCCGCAAGCTGCAAGCACACTACTGAAGTAAATGTGTTGTGAAATAGCATTTTTTTTGCACTTATTGTGCTAATTTACCTACCAAGAATTTTATCAATACAGGTGATTTCGTGTTACGAGTACTATCAACGCTACTGATTTTGTCTTTGTTATTGATTGCCTCAAGCAGTCTGGCGCAATCTCCGTTTTCATCTCTCGAAGAGCGCATGACCTTCGAGGAATTTCGCAATAGTGGCTTGGAAAAGTTATCTATTGAGGAATTGACGGAATTAAATAACTGGATTCGCAGCCATTCCCTCGGCGCTGAAGAAGGCGTGATCATGACCGCAAGTTTGCAACAACAGCAACAGTTCCCCAGTGGCTTCAACCCCGAACGAATCGGGTTTCAGGACTATCGTGGAGAGGCGGTTCCGATCGAATCACGTATCAAGGGCAGGTTCGTTGGTTGGAATGATGATACTAAATTCGAGCTGGAAAACGGTATGACCTGGAGACAAGTCCAAAATGGCATACTCGGCGTACGCCCTCGTGAAAACCCAGAAGTTGTTATCGAACCCGGCTTATTTGGTTCCTGGTATCTCACCCTGGACGGCATTAACAAACGCATTCAGGTCAAACGAATAAAATAATACCGATCGATTTTAACCGGCAGCAAACTAGTACTCCTTCAATGTGATAATGACGGGTTCAGCGTTGCTGTGCTGTTTCGCCACCAGGCACAGCCCGCAGACGATGACCAGCCATTATCAAGGGCTGTAACACCGTGGCGGAACAGCACAGTAACGCCCTTGGGGTGGATTTGTCAGCACCCGTGGACTGCGTTGCGATTGTTGGCAAGGGCCTAACCATTACCGGCCAATCGCGCCTTGCCACGAACACTGACAAACCCACTGAACCCGCCATTATCACATTGAAGGAGTATTAGCTGCCGGTTTAATTGTATTGCATCAGGTTTTTTTTAACTGACTGCTGACTTTAAACAACCAGATTCTAGCGGCCAGATAACCAACCACACCAATAGCAATCAGCAGTTGTGAGGCCTTACCGGGCAACTGATTAAACCCGCCGTTTTGAAACCACCACATCAAAAAACCTACCATGGTGATTAACATCGCAAAATATGTCGCCATCCGTGCTCGATAACGCAAGCCGCGTAAATGCCTAAGCGCGATGGTTTCCGGATCAATCTGGGTATTGGTTTTACTATACCCACAGTTAGGACACTCTGTAGCCAGACTAGATATACGATGGCTGCAACTTGGGCAACGAACTATAGACATAACCTGTTAAATACTTCTCCTGTGCTAGACATAATTCTGCCATGCTCAGGTCGGTTAAGCGAGTCATTAATTAAAGGGTGCGGTTAAATATTATCTTTATCGGGTCGACCATAAAACCAAATTTCTGCCCGCAACCCGCCTTCCCGTGCATTTTGAAATCGTACCTGCCATCCATACAATTCACATAAGCGCTTAACTATCGCCAAACCCAGGCCCGCACCTTTGCCCCCACTTTCCTTGCCCCGGTAGTGCCGATCAAAGATACGCGGCAGGTCTTGCTCATCAATTCCCGGTCCTTGATCTTGTATTATGATCGCACCTGGACGCACATTAACCCGAATCACGCCGGACGGTGAGTAGCGAATTGCATTACCCAAAAGATTGCCCACTGTAACTGCGATAACCGATTCCGGTGCAATCACATTAACGCGGTTTTCCAAATCGCCTTCGATAGTTAAATCTTTGTCACCGATCAGTGGTTCATACAGCTCAATGACATTGGCCACAATCGATGATAAATCACGGGCATTACTGTCTTCAGTTACTCCGCGTTCTGCCCTGGCCAAATGCAACAGCGCAGTAGTGATATCTGTGGATTGCCTTGCAGCCCGGGCAATTCTAAACAATCGCTCCTGTGCCTTTGCCGGCAACCCCTGCATGTTAAGCAACAATTCAGTGGCGCCTGTTATCACTGTTAACGGTGTCCGCAGCTCATGTGAAACATCAGCATTAAATGCATGATCACGTTCAACCCGCTCACGTAACTGGGCAGCATATGTATCCAGTGCTTCGGCTAACTGGCCCACTTCATCATCAGCAAAGTAACCGGACAGTGTCTCCGGCTTACTGGTTGCGATAAGTCGGCGGACACGTTCAGCCAAATCCCGCACCGGCTGCATTACCCGTCCAGCTGACCAAAAACCGAATGCTAAAGACAGCACCGAAAATGCCAAAACAGTCCCAACCAGAGCGGCTATCAGACGATTGGTAATCGAGCGGTTGGCAGTAACATCATAGGTAAGAAAAACCCAATAATCTTCATCTTTACGAATTGCCGCCCGGTACATCCCAGTCGCGCTGTCAACCTTATGCACACCGGTGGTCAGTTCACGAAATGCCTCCGGGACAATATCCGCCTGGTTTGGTCTGGTTACATAACCCTGGATACGCGAATAAAATGGTTCTACCTGGGTAGGATTAGCGCGTAGTTGCACTACATATTGATTCAATTCGTCACGCAAGGTACGCGAAATCAATTGATCAGTAATGTATTCCTGTAATGCCAATGCACTGGCTGCGAACAGCACACTTAATATTGTGCCAAACAGCATGAATGAAAATACGATTCGACTGCGTAGGCGCCGCCTGTATTGCATTCGCAGGATTAAACTGGCTTATATTGGTTATTCAGGTTCGTCCGTCGCGTGAAGGTCCACCATGCGATAACCTATGCCATGGCGAGTCTGGATTAATGCACTTGGATATGGCTTATCGATAGCTGCCCGGAGACTGTGGATATGAACTCGTAGGCTGTCACTATCGGGTAATTCATCACCCCAGACATGCGCTTCAATTTCCGCTCGGGTTACCACTCTTGGAGAAGCCCGCATCAGGCATTCCAGAATTTTCAATCCTATCGGGTTCAAATCGATGTGATCATTGTCGCGGGCAACTATTAAAGTATCCAGATCATAGTGCAGATCACCGATAGTCAACTGCCTGGTCTGTAAACTTGGATTAGCTCGCCGTGTAATCACTTCCAGCCGGGCTTCCACTTCCTGAAGTTCAAATGGTTTAACCAGATAATCATCCGCGCCTCGGCGAAAACCTTCCAGCTTATCCTCCAGTTGATCACGGGCAGTCAACATCAGTATCGGTAAGTGCTTATGGGCTTCGTCACGCAAACGACTGCACACTTCCAGACCATCCAGCCCCGGCAATGACAGATCAAGCACAATTGCATCGTACTCATGTTTCAACGCCAAGTTCAATCCTGTTGTCCCATCAGCTGCAAAATCCACCGTATGCCCCCGGTCATCCAAAAAATCACCTAGATTGGCAGCAATATCTGGATTATCTTCAATAATTAATACGCGCATTTATTGTTCTCTCAACGAAAGTAGACGAATTCAAAATACAATACACATTAGAAAAAAGCCCAAGCAGATAAACTATCGCGCTTGGGCTTAATTGTGCTCAGTTAACCGTAATCATCGCAGTGCTTTGGATGGGCAATGACCCAAAGTACTCAGGGATAATAGCTCCTGATACGTTAAATGGCAGTTAACCTGGAGCCCGGCTGACTAGTTTCTTTCCCGCTCGATTAGCCCTACCGAACTTAAGCCCCCGGCCAGACTGCGAACGTCACCACCCTGCGCCAGTTTTACGGCTAAACGAACTTCATTGGCGGAGTCTGCGTGACGCAACGCCTGATCCATCTCGACTTTGCCATCTAAATAAAGTTTTACCAGCGATTGATCAAAAGTCATCATGCCATGATGGGTTGAATCTCGCATGATGTTTTTCAATTCAGGAATTTGACCATTGCGTATCTTTTCCTGGACCAGTGGGGTATTCAGCATGATTTCCAATGCAACACGCCGACGATCACGGTCCTTGGCCGGCAATAATTGCTGGGCAATCATGGCACGCAAATTAAATGATAAATCCAACAACACCTGCTCACGCAATGTTTCAGGGAAAAAGTGCAAAATCCGATCCAACGCCTGATTGGCATTATTGGCATGCAGGGTACTGAATACCAAATGCCCGGTTTCAGCAAATGTCAGCGCATGCTCCATTGCTTCCCGTGTCCGAATCTCACCGATCATGATCACATCAGGCGCCTGGCGCAACGTGTTGCGCAACGCAACCTCGAATGATTCAGTATCAACACCCACCTCGCGCTGGGTAACGATACTTTTAGCATGTCGATGCACGTACTCGATGGGATCCTCGATACTAATGATATGGCCTGACATGGTCTGGTTCCGATGGCCGATCATCGACGCCAGTGTGGTTGATTTGCCGGTGCCGGTGGCACCAACCAGAATCACGATGCCACGTTTAGCAACTGCCAGATCCAGTAATGACTCCGGTAAATCCAAGTCATGAACCGTTGGAATGCGTGTTTCAATACGCCTGCAAACCATACCAACCCGGGATTGCTGAACAAATGCACTGACACGGTAGCGAGCCACATCATCCAGGGCAATCGCAAACTGGCATTCATTGGTTCGTAAAAACTCTTCTTGCTGATGATCATTCATCACACTCAGCACCAGCTCCCGCGCTTGTGCATCATTTAATGGCTCAGGCTCCACAGCTTGATATTCGCCGTGGATTTTTACCGTTGGAGCCGCATCAGCTGTAACGAATAAATCCGAACCCTCTTTTGTATTCAGCAGACGCAGCCAACTGCGAACATCATGCATCAACATTCTCCTTGTTACGGGTATCTATGGATTATAAGCCTGTTAGCAGCCCGCGCACATTTTTATACGCTGGCTATTATTCAAAATTGCGTCGATTCTGTGCTTTGCGAGCAGCTTCCTGCTTGGTGATGATACCTCGATTCACCAATGCTTCCAGCGACATATCCATAGTTTGCATGCCCACATTCTGACCCGTTTGAATCACTGAATACATCTGAGCCACTTTGTCCTCACGGATCAGGTTCCGGATTGCTGCAGTTGCCACCATAATTTCATGCGCAGCGACGCGGCCTCCGGTTTTTCTCTGTAACAAGGTTTGTGTAACCACTGCCCGCAATGATTCAGATAGCATCGATCGCACCATAGATTTTTCTCCGGCAGGGAAAACATCGATGATACGGTCGATTGTTTTGGGCGCAGAGCTGGTGTGTACCGTAGAAAACACAATATGTCCTGTTTCCGCAGCAGTAAGTGCTAGCCGAATGGTTTCCTGATCACGTAATTCACCTATCAAAATAACATCCGGGTCCTCACGCAGAGCAGCCCGAAGGGCTGAATTGAAACTACGTGCATCACGACCGACTTCCCGCTGATTAATCAGGCAATTTTTGCTTTGGTGCACAAACTCGATCGGGTCTTCAATGGTCAGAACATGCCCAGGAACATTCTTGTTGATGTGATCAAGCATGGCGGCCAGGGTTGTAGACTTACCAACACCTGTCGGACCGGTGACCAGGAACAGTCCTCGCGGAACCATTATCATGTCACGAAAAATGGGTGGGGCCTGCAAATCATCCAACGACATGATTTCTTCCGGAATCACACGAAATGCGCAACCCGTACCACGATCATGATGAAAAGCATTGACACGAAAACGCGCAAGGCCGGTTATGTTGTATGAAAAGTCAACATTCAGTTCAGCTTCAAAATCTCGCCGCAGGTGATCTGTCATGGTGCTGTAAATCAATTCTGAGGCTTGCTTACGATCCAGCACATCAACGTCCAAACGGCGAATTTCACCATCTACCCGAATCATCGGTGGTAAACCCGCCGACAAATGCAGGTCAGAGGCTTTATGGCGAACTGTAAATGCCAGTAACTCGGCGATATCCATACACGCTTCCTAAGATAACAATACTATTGCGGTTTAAAATAAATCCATGTCGATCAGAACTGTATCAGTTTCGAAACCTCTGTGTAAGTCTGCTGCGCAATACAATTGCCCAATAACCGGTAAACTACCAAGCACCGAATAACCCGGTAATCATGATGCCAACACTGCAACAACGATATCAAAACATCATCAACGAAATGCAACGACTGGCGCCGGCAAGCCAGCTTCTGGCTGTCAGCAAAGGACAACCGGTAGAGAAGATTCGGGAATTATACGCGCTGGGGCAACGAGCCTTCGGCGAAAACTACCTGCGTGAAGCTGAACAGAAAATAATCGATTGCTGTGATTTGCCGGGTATTCAATGGCATTACATCGGGCCATTGCAACGCAACAAAACTCGCCCGATTGCCGAACAGTTTGATTGGGTACACAGTGTGGATCGCCAACTACTCGCTGAACGGTTGGGCAATCATCGCCCAACATCTCTGCCTCCATTGAACATTTTGCTGCAAATCAATGTCAATGCTGAACAGCAAAAATCTGGTGCAGCACCCAACCAGATTTCGCCTCTGGCGCAAACTATTGGCACATACAGCAGCCTCAGATTACGTGGCATTATGGGCATCCCAAAGCAACTGCAATCAGATACCGAAAAACACCTTAGTTTTGCCGCTCTGTATACCGCCTATCAACAATGCTTAGAGCTTACCCCTGGTGCAGATACACTCTCGATGGGTATGTCAGGCGACTGGCAGATAGCATGCCAGGAGGGTGCTACCATGGTCCGTATCGGAACTGCAATATTTGGCCCACGGAAATGACCACAGGGATCATTGAAAAACCATGAACGACTTACGTATCGGCATTATCGGCGCAGGCAATATGGCACAAGCACTGATTAGCGGCCTGGTCAAACAAGGCTTTACTGACGGGTTAATCGCCAGCGACCCCTCGCAACAGGCTCGCAACGCCGTGGCTTCAAACTATGCCATCAAAACATCAGCTGATAATAATGATGCCGTGAACAATAGTGACGCAATTATTTTAGCGGTCAAACCACAGATCATGGACATCGTACTCTCCAGCATCCATGCATCCGTAGAGCCCCGACAATTGGTTATATCCATTGCTGCCGGCATTACCAGCGCACAGATTTGCAAAGGGCTTTCTGAGCAGCAGCCGGTGGTCCGGGCCATGCCCAATACACCGGCATTGATCGGCGCAGGGATCAGTGGTCTGGCAGCCAATGAATATGTTAATGACTCCCAACGACAGCTTGCCAAACGAATCATGGAAGCTACTGGAGAAGCTGTATGGGTAACCAGGGAATCACAGATTAATGCAGTAACTGCGGTATCCGGCAGTGGGCCGGCATATTTTTTCCTGTTGATTGAAGCATTAATCAAAGCCGGTCAGAAAATCGGGTTAGAACCAGACACTGCCACCAGGCTGGCATTAGCTACCGGCGCAGGGGCCTGTCGACTGGCACTTCAATCAGATGTCACTCCAGCTGAACTGCGTCAACAGGTTACCTCACCTGGAGGGACCACAGCAGCAGCCTTACATGTATTACAGGAAAATGGTTTTGTTGAAATCATGGAGCAGGCGGTACAAGCTGCAAATCAACGTGGCATTGATCTTTCCAGTGTCAATTAATGCGCTGACTGGATGTCATCTGATTACCCAAAAGTCTCGCAAGGTTAGGCTCTGATTATGCAACCAGTACAAGCTTTACTCTATCTTACTGATACAGTCATCCAGATATTTTCACTGCTGATCTTACTGCGAGTGCTGCTGCAACTGATTCGCGCGGATTACTACAATGCCCTGGTACAAATTATCGTACGATTTACCGACCCGGTGCTGAAACCGGCACGTAAATTAATTCCCTCGATCGGCCGTCTGGATATGGCCGGCGTGGTTTGTTTCATCGGCTTGCAAGCACTGGCGTTGCTATTGCGCCTGGTTGCCAACCAAGCAGAACTACCATGGGGAGCCATATTGTTTCTGGCTATCCAACGTAGCATTCAGACCCTGTTAATGACCTATTTGATATTAATAATCGCCAATGTGCTGATTAGCCTGTTTGGCCAGCGAGCCCGACACCCTATAATTCCGTTGATCTATCAGCTGACAGAACCGGTACTGGGTCGCATACGAAGAGTGATACCCGCCATCGCAGGGCTGGACTTGTCGCCGCTGGTAGCCATAATCGGCATACAGTTTTTAATGATTCTGATAGGATGGCGATAGCCAGATATTGAATGAGGTATTGACACTATGCGCAAACTTGCTTTGATCGTTTTATTCCTGGGTCTGATAATGTCCTGCAACGCCCTAGCGCAACGCTCTCAGGACTTTGGCGATTATGTTGTGCACTTTAATGCACTGAACACTAATCTGATTCCCCCAGCGGCAGCTCAGCAGTATGGTATTCAGCGCTCCAGCACCCGCGCGCTGTTAAACATAGCCATACTCAGTAAGGTCATGAATACTCCCGGCACGCCGGTGCATGCCAAGGTCACAGCCACCGGGCGTAACCTTAGCGGGCAATTACGTGATATCGAGATCAAAGAAGTAGATGACCAGGGAGCCATCTATTACTTAGGACAACTTCGGGTACGTAATGAAGAAACCTTTGACTTCACTCTCAACATTACTCCAGATGGAGCGGATCAACCTTTGGTAGTGAAATTCCGGCAACAGTTTTTTACTGAATAGCGCCACGTTCCACTGAATGCTTGGCTTGGACATATTCTGCATGGGTCAAACCCAACTGGTCAGCCACTTGTCGTAAGTGGCTTTCTTCATAACGATCCACCTGCCCATCGGCATACACAACCGACCACAAACTAACCAGCAATTGCCTGCGCTGCGCTGATGTCCAGGCTTCACGGAGGCGTCTGGCAAACACATAAACACCATCACTGGTGCTCAAATGTTGCCGCGCTTCCGTCAGCAACGTATCAACAGCATTGTCGGTTAAACCAAATGTGCTCACTAACGCAGAACGCAGTGCATCCAGTTCGGTATTTTCAATAGAACCATCTGCATCTGCAGTCTCCAGCAACAGCATGGTTGCAGCCAGCTCCAGGGATAATTCCTCAGCTTTCTGCTTTGCAGGTTGTAATTGATCGCGCAAAAATTTAAGCATCTTACTAAGCTAACTCAATCTAAAATTTCATCCAGCTTGCTCTATCAGTGCCGATAACAGCGCTCCATGAGCCATTGCATTGATTCTACAGCAAGCACCTCTAATTAGTTAAAAACTGCCGTCAGCACTGTTTGACAATGATCGGGCTTTAATTTCATTACCATTATCACTGCTGCAGCTATTGCGCTTTGTTGCAAATCTAATATGCTGCAAGTTGTTAATTAATCAGATCACTGTTATGTGCGGAATTTTCGCCATCTTCAACTTGACCCAACCAGCCGAAAGCCTGCGGCCATTGGCCTTACGCCAATCACGCAAACAACGTCACCGCGGACCCGACTGGAGTGGCATAGCTATCCGCGAAAATGCAGTTCTGGCACACGAACGGCTGGCTATCGTTGATCTTGAGCACGGCGCTCAACCATTGGTCAGCGAGGATCAGCAACTGCTGCTGGCCGTCAATGGTGAAATTTATAACCACCAATCATTACGCGAGCTGCTGGCTGATCAATATAGCTGGCAAACACACTCCGACTGTGAGGTTATCCTGCCACTTTATCGTCAGCATGGCGCCCGCTTAGTCGAGCATTTACAAGGTATGTATGCTTTTGCTTTGTTTGATACCAGTAATAACCAATACCTGATCGCTCGTGACCCGGTTGGTATCATCCCGTTGTACTATGGTCGTGATGAACATGGCCAGTTGCTGATCGCCTCAGAAATGAAAGCATTGATCAGTATCTGCACTACCGTATCTGAGTTTCCTCCCGGTCATTATTGGAGCAGTGAGAACCAACAGCCAGTACCCTGGTTTAAGCCGGCATGGCTGGATTACACTCATATTGCTGATGCCAGCAACGATAGCAGCGTGTTGCGACAGGCATTGGAGCAATCAGTCACCAGCCACCTGATGACCGACGTGCCATATGGCGTACTTTTATCTGGTGGCCTGGACTCATCGATTATCGCAGCACTGGCACAAAAACATGCTACGCGGCGTATCGAAGACAACGAAGCCAGCCCAGCCTGGTGGCCACAACTGCATTCTTTCGCGATCGGCTTAAAAGGCTCACCTGATCTAGCCGCAGCTCAGACCGCCGCTGAACATTTCGGCACCATTCACCATGGTTTTGAATATACCCAGCAAGAAGGTCTTGACGCTCTGGAAGAGGTGGTTTATCACTTGGAAACCTACGATGTCACCACTATTCGCGCTGCTACACCGATGTTTTTACTGGCCAGAAAAATCCGCGCAATGGGTATCAAGATGGTGTTATCCGGCGAAGGTGCCGATGAAATTTTTGGTGGCTACCTGTATTTTCACAAAGCACCGGACGCGCGCAGTTTTCATCAGGAAACGGTACGCAAAATACAGCGGTTACATTCTTACGATTGCTTGCGTGCCAATAAAGCCATGGCAGCCTGGGGGGTGGAAGCACGTGTTCCGTTCCTGGACAAACAATTTCTGGACATAGCCATGCAATTGAATCCTGCCATCAAAATGACCGGTCCGGGGCGTATGGAAAAATACGTGCTGAGGGAATGTTTTGCTGACTTATTGCCTGACAGCATCGCCTGGCGCCAGAAGGAACAATTCTCCGATGGTGTTGGTTATGGCTGGATCGACGGGCTGCGTGATTATTGCAACCAGCAAGTATCTGATCAGCAAATGCTGACCGCGCATGACCGCTTCCCTTATCACCCACCCGTCAGCAAGGAAGCCTATCATTATCGCAGTATTTTTCAACAACATTTCCCATTGCGCGCAGCTGCTGAAACGGTTCCTGCCGGTCCAAGTGTAGCCTGCAGTACCCCGGAAGCCACCGCCTGGGATGCCAGCCTTCAGCAGATTAATGACCCCTCGGGCCGGGCGGCATTAGGGGTTCATCAATCAGCGTATAACCAGGAAACTTCTGATTAGGCGGTTGCTGACTTAGTCTTCTGTTACGTCGAACTGCTAAGTCGTATCCGAAAAAGCGGCGTTTTCCGGGCAGGTTCGGTAGCTTGTTTCACTATTGGATGGCACCAGACGCGTCAACCCATAATCAGTAACAGCTAGTATCTTTAATGATACTGCTCCGGTATTCCGGCTTTGGTGTTTGACCCAACGAGGCACATAAACCATATCGCCAGCACTGATCGGAAAGCATTGGTTATCCAGTTTGACTTCCCCATTACCTTCAAGCACATAAAATAATGTCTCATGTGCATGCGAATGGTACTCATTATGCGATTCAACCGGTATGGATAAAATGCGTGGATCCATAACTTCAGCAGCAACATTAAGGCGCGTTACGAAGAAATTGATACCATTGCTTCGGTCCTGGTTCGAATACAATTCATCACCTTGTTCAGCACAGTTATCCAGCACCAAATCGCTGAGCTCGTGCTTGACCGGCTGGGGCAATGATATTCGCCTGACCAGTGCATTAAAATCTTGCTGGTGTATATCCTCATAGACCTTCTGAAAAAACTCGTCACGCAAGTCCAATGCAGCATTCATACCAGCACGACACTGGCCCAGCCAGCCATCGGCAGACTTTTCTGCGTAATGAGCGACCAACGCCTTAAGTGTTTCAGCATGTTCATCATCACAACCGATATGCAATGCAAAGTAACCCAAATATTCCTGTCTCAAACCTGCATTCAACATGCCTTTGACCAATATAGAGTAAAGCCTCGCAACAATGCCTTCGACGCCAAAACTCATGAAACTGGCGCCCATGATCGCAGGCGCGCCAGCGACATAATGCAGGGATTTTTCACACAGCATTTTTGTGTGTGGCTTGCACTCAAGCTTATCAACCGACTCAATATTCAAATGGTCGTGTAAAAACCGGTAAAACAACGTCGAATGTCGCTCTTCAACGTCTTTCATGCCTGCTTCTTCCCACAGATTCTCAGATAATCGTGCACGGTAATAATCATCTTCACAATTCATCATCACCGCCGCGAGCAAGCGGGTAAAATTCCGTGCATAAAAATAATGTTGCTCAAACAACACCTGAAAATCACCCTGATCAAGCAGGCCGGCAGCACAATCCTTTAATAATGGGTTATGCCATAGTTTATGCTCGCTGCATTCTTGCAATAAAATTTCAAAGCCGCTGTTAATATCTGACGGTTTGTATCGGTCGGCCGATACCTCATTGGAATCGGTAATTTGTTGTACATAATTCATACCACTGTTACTCCTTTAATCAATGGCAACTATTTTTCCTCTATGTCGATTACCGATACTATTATCGGTATGTTGTTCAGCAGCAGGATCAATTTGCTCCACAAATTTCCGCTGATGCATTAGTGCTGGAAGTAAAAAGAAAACAAATATGGTGTTGGTTGACATGCCTCCGATAATCACAGCTGCAATCCCACGATAAACCTGGGCACCATCAGCCACCGACAATAACATCGGCAACATTCCAAATATACTGGTCAAGGTGGTCATTAATATTGGTAGATAGCGTACTTGTATGGCATGCCGAATGGCCACATTTCGGCTGGCACCCTCGCGCTCCTTATGATGTGTTTCGTTGATCAATAGCACTGCATTATTGACCACCAAACCTAACAATATGACAAAACCAACCATGGTCAGTAAGTCCATCGATTGGAAAGTAAACAAATTAACCATGTGCAAAGCACCCACCCCACCAGCCAATGCCAATGGAATGGTCAAAACCACCAATAAACTGTCACGCAGCGATTTGAACAACAAGGTTAATAAAATTACCAGCAACAATAGTGCATACACAAAATTTTTACCCATGGTGCTGAGCAACGTAGTTAACCGATCGGCACTGCCACTGATTTCAATAACGCCCTGGTCTTGAAGCATCGCACGCGCCGTTGGCAATACCTGTTCATTAATACGCGACAAGGTATCTTCCAGGGATAAGTTTTCAGGTGGTGTGATTTGCAGTGTTACCGTTCTGTGATAGTTGATCCGGCGCAACTCCCTTGGGCCGCTGGTTGTTTTGACAGAAGCCAATTCTCTCAGCGGGAGAGTAACACCTGAGGCAGTCGCCACAGGTATGGCCAGCAATTGATCAGGGCTTTGCCAGCCGGGAACATCCAAAATAACATCCCGGCGACGTTGACCATCGAAAAAGTCATTGAGATATAAACCTTCTGTATAGGCTTTTAATAAATCTCCGAGATCTTCAAATGCTAATCCAAATTCCGTTGCCCTGGCTTCGTTCATGGTAAATCTCAATTCCGGCTCATCATTAGCAAGATCCGGAACAGGCGCAACATAGGCTTCGGGTAATACCTCGGATAAAATTCTGCCCGCTTCTCTGGCAACACGCTGTGACAATTTTAAATCCTGGCTATGAATATCAATATCGATATTTCGCCCTACCCCAAAATTTGAAAATATCGGCGTTCTAAAAGTAAACACGTCAACATCGGCAAATCCAGTGCTGATATCGTTCTTAACCAACTCCATCATTTCATCGATTTGATCAGGCTCTTGAGTACGTATTCCCAGATACCCTTCTTCTGGGCTCAGATAAAGCAAAAAACTTTTCAAACGTGGTTGCTTTTCACCATTAAAATATGGCATTAATCGTGAGTCCAGCTGATCCCCTAGTTCTTGATGTAAAGTCGGCAGGTTATAACCTGGGCTGATCGAAAACAAAGTACCAATCTGATCATAATTTGCCGGCGGTAAATAATCTGCCTCTGGAATCCACTTCAAAGCCAACACCAACGGCAACAACAGCAAGGTGATAATCAAAACCCAACGGTATTGGGGTTTCCGGTTAATCCGCATAACCAGGTCGGCCAACCATTTTGCCTGACGCGCATGGTTCTGCTGCAAATAACTGTTATCCAATGTTCCTTTAAACAAACCCAGCAACATCGGCAGCATCGTCATTGCGATCACCAGCGATAAAGTAACACCGGCAATCAATGCAATCGCCAAATCTTTGAATATCTGGCCTTCCACACCACCGATCAGCAAAATTGGCGCAAGTACCGCAACTGTTGTAACAGTCGAAGCAAATAAGGCCATGGCAACCGATGAAACACCTTTATTGATGCCCTGCGTGAGGTTTTTAGCTGCATTTGAATGACGCACAGCGCTTTCTGCGATGACAATAGACGCATCCAGAATAAGACCAACCGCAAATGCCAGCCCAGCTAATGAAATCACGTTCAGGCTAAGATCAAAGATACGCAATACCAGCACCGATATCAGCAGTGATACCGGTATCGAGGCTGCAATAGCAAAGGTAAGCTGATAATTGCGTAAGAACCACCATAAAACAGCAACCGCCAGCACGACCCCGATTACTAAATTACTGAAAACCATAATCACCGCGCGCCGAATAAACACACTGGTATCAAGGGAATTTTCGATGGTTAAACCACGCCGGCCGAATTCGCCATGGTTAAGCTCATCAACGACAGCAGCTGAATCGTCCAAAATATCTACAACATTACTACCGGTAGCGCGCCTTACAATTAACATCAAAGCATCACGTCCATTCTGACGCAAAGTCAATGTTTGCCTGGCATGCTGATAACTGATAGTGGCTATATCACGCAGGTAGACCGGCTGTCCGTTACGCCATTTAAGCACAGCATTGCCCAGTTCTTCGATACTTTCTGCACCGCTCAACCGAACCATATACTGCCGCCGCCCTACTTCGGCTACCCCTCCGGTAACATCCTGTCGCTGGTTGATCAACCGTTTCAACTCAGCAATACCTATATCAAGATGCGCAATAAGATAAGGATCTACCGTTATGCGAACTTCAGTACGCAAATCATTATCGAAAGAGACGCTGGCAATACCGGGGAGTTGTTGAAACCTGGGCATAACAGCATCTTCAACATACTCAATATATTCATTGACATGACGTGTGTTGCCGGGCTTTGTCTTGATAATAAAGGTTCCCGCAACATTGCCATTTAATGCACCATTGGTGGTAATTACCGGCTCCTCGGCATCGCCTGGAAGTGCAGGTGCCCGGCTTAACCGGCTGACAACCTCAATCAACGATTCATTGATATCTGTACCGAGACGAAAAGTCATGGTAATAGTCGCACTACCGGCCAGCAGGTCGGTCTGAATCCGTTTAAGTCCCGGGATACCACGTAACACTTTTTCTTGTGGGACTGCGATCTGAACTTCCATTTCTTTGGGTGATGCGGCACGCCACAATGTAACAATGCTGATTTCCGGCAGATCAACGTTCGGTAATAATTGCAGTGGTAATTGCCTGATGGCGACAAGGCTGGCTACAATTGCCATACCAAGCAGCAACCCAAAAACTGCAACATTCCGCTGACACCACAGGCTGAACTGGATCATTATCTCGCTCCGAGTTGCTCCATGCGAGTTACCGATTGACCATCCAGCAGGGATTCCGCGCCTCGTACCACTACATAATCACCTACTTGCAGCTCGCCTTTTACCTGTATATAGCTGGCATTACCTACACCAATCTCCACCGGTACTCGTCGAGCAATATCATCATCACTGACATGCATCACATAGATATCTTGCTCTCTGATAACCAGCGCGTCGTATGGCACTACCAGATGGGTGTTATCAGTTGAACTGGGAATAGCCACCTGGGCCTGTGAACCAATCGGCCATCCACTCTCGACAGCATCCAACACCACTTTCAGTTGGTGATCATTATCCTGACCAGGCGGAATGGCTGCCAGTACATTCATTAACTTTGACTGGTCACCCAGACGAGCAACAATCGGAGAACCAACCGCGATTTGAGGTTGTAACCAGATCGGTGTTTTTACTTCAACACGAAGATCATTTAAGTCAACAAACCTGACCACTTGATCGCCAACATCCAGCCATTCACCTGGTTGCGCATAACGTTCGATCACCATCCCGTTAAATGGAGCTGTAATTACTGATCTTTGCTGGCGATATAAAAGCTGTTTAAGCCTGATCTGATCTGAATGCAACCGGTTTTCTGAAACGCTTAGATCAGAAATAATATCATCCAATTCCTGTTGAGAAACAGAGTTTTGATGGTTTAACTGTAACAGTCGAGCATGTTTCTGTTGAAGTTGCAGCAACGTAGCTTTAAGCCCGTTAATGTTGGCTTGGTTTTCTTCAATCAGCAGACCTAATAACTCGGTATCTGTTTCTGCTATTATCTGGTTCTGATGCAGGTAATGGCCTTGTTCCACAATCTGTATTATGCGTCCAGGAATTTCAGCTGAGAGCACTGTATTAACAGCACTTTTCACTTCCCCAACCAACCACATAACCTCAGGACCTTGCGTCTCTTCAACCTGCGCCAACCGAACTAGCGCAGCATCATTGGCAAAAATGATCGCAGAGAACATAATCCCCGCCAGGATTAGTATCAGTTTATCCATAAACAACCTCTTTAATGGAATCCTTTCCGAGAGCTACTCACGTATAGGCGATAGTAAGTCAAAAATAAACTTGATTGACCACCTTAAAACCACCCTTTCATCGTTCAACAAAAAAACGATTTAAGTTTTTCAAAACCCTATACTTAGCGGCTCATTAGATAATATAGTCGCTTTCTCAACATTATTCCAGTCAGACATCTTAGCTTACCGATTCCATTTGATTGACATGCCTAATAATGTTGTTTAATTTTTTTGGATAAATTAATTTTTAATGATTCTTGTGAATATATTGTGAATGAAAAACAATGTAAAACAACCAGTCTATAATTAAATTTATATTAAATATAAATTTAATGCTAACAACATTATTCATGAATGTTTTTTATATTAGAAATAACTTAAAATATATGCTAGCATTTGAGCCGCGCTTGGTAGACAAGGACGTCGTGCTAAGTCTGTCCTTTCTGTACACATGCCTAAATAGGGGAATACTAATTAGGCGATTCTCTGATTGCATGTATCAAGTGGGTGTCAAAATTTAATAAACCTATTTTTTGATATGGTCATAACCTAATTAGGAGATCATCATGAATCTTACTAAAACTCGTAATAGCGCTTCTGGCCGCGCGAATGTTGGCTAATGAAGTAAGCTAAGCTTACGGAAGCCCTATTCATTAATTGAATGGGGCTTTCTAATCTCGATAAAATATTCTGCACTCACGGAAGAGGGTTTATTATGTCTGATGTTTATCCAAAACTTAAGTCCACTGTTCTACTATATATTCTAGATAGAAAAGTATATTTCCAATCTTCTGGTTTCTCATTTCATGTTGATGATCCGAATGGAAACATTGAAGCATTTTGCCATCAACTAAATGGGGAGCACTCTTTTGAAGAAATAAAAAAAACGCTTATCGAAACCAGACCTGGAATAACCAGAACTAAAATCAATGAAATGCTGCAGTCTTTAGATGACGCCCTGTTAATAGAAGATGCCCGTTGCTCACCGCCCGCCGAACTAAATGAATACGATCTGGAACGCTGGAGCCGTAACTTTGAATTTTACAACTCATATTGTAGCTTAAATGAAAACAAATACGATGCACAACTTGCCATCAAAAACTGTCGGGTAGGCTTATGTGGCGTTGGCGGATTGGGTACGCATATTTTGTTTGATCTAGCAGCCTTAGGTGTTTATGACATAAAAGCCGTCGATTTTGACAAGATTGAATTATCTAATCTGAACCGACAGATACTCTATACACCAAGTGACATCGGCAAAGATAAAATATGGGTGGCAGAGGAACGTATTAAACTATTTCAACCCAATTTGAAAACACAGTTCTTTCATCACCGCATAACCGGGCCAGAAGATCTAACCGAAATCATGGGTGATCGCGACATTATTATTTGTGTTGCCGACAAACCAAAAATGAAAATGGTCCAGTGGCTTAATCAGGCCTGCTGCGAGCTGGGAATACCTTTTATTAACGGCGGACTTAATAACCAACAAGCATCCTATTATTCGGTAACACCCCGTAAATCAGGCTGTGTTGACTGCTGGCGTTCCTATGTCGATCACAACGATCCTGTTTCAAGCCGATTGCTGGATATGGAAAAACAAATGGACGATGAATGCCCGGCCCCATTAGTTCCTGCTCCTGCAGTTGTAGGCTTTGTTTCGGTAATCACCGGCCTGATGATTTCAGAACTTATCCGCATCGTCACAAATATTGTAGAACCAGTGGCTAATAACCGTTTGATGAGTATCGATTTCACTACCATGATGATTGAAGAATCCGAATCCTGGGAGCTAAATACTAATTGCCCAACCTGCTCACCCATTAAAACACCACCGCTTAACAAGGTGGCTTGAACTCGGTGATCACCCACTTTGTTAATTTGGAATGCTGGTCATACCAAGGTTTGGCAAATGGTAGTAATGCATATGGCAATAGGCCATAACCAACTGGAAAGCTATTAACCAACATTCAGCTGAACAGCCTTATCACCACTGCACATAGGTCTGGAAAATGAAAACCCGCCCAATTAATCGCAATTATTCTTTCTTGCTTTCAGCATATATCATGTCATCTATTGGCGATTGGATTTATAGGCTGGGTATTCCTTTTCTTATTTACCAGGAAACCAAATCAGCCTTGTCCATGGCAGTAGCTTATGGGATCACATTCTTACCATTTATCCTTGTCACTCCTTTCGGAGGGGTATTAGCCGACAGGTTTAATCAAAAAACCATACTGTTATTAGGGGATTTTTTTTCCAGCCTGCTGGTGATTGTTTTAGCAGCCTGTATATCTCTCGGGCTGAGTGATTTATTAGTCATTTACTTACTGGTCTTTGTGGTCGCCTCGGTTTCGGCGATTCACCACCCTGCACATGAAAGCATCATTCCACGCCTGGTATCCAAAAATAAATTAGGGAAAGCAAACTCATATTTACACACCACTGACAATGCGTTAGATTTGATAGGTCCGCTGGCAGGCGGTAGCATTATTGCTCTACTGGGTGTATCCAATGCTATTTGGATCAATGCAGTTTCATTTTTGATATCTCTTTTACTGATTTATCGAATCAGATTAACTCCAGATAAAACAATGAAATCTGAAAAAGATAGCAAGCAAACCAAAGTTGCCTCTATTATGAATGACCTTAAAGAAGGCTTTTTTTATTCATGGCAAAACCCGGTAATAAAATATGGCTGCATATTGTTTATTTTCTTAAATTTTGCGCTAACAATATTTTTTGCGAATTTTATGTATTTTCTGGTTGATGTCATCAGTCTTTCACCTACAGAAGTTGGTTATACCATTGCCCTATCGGGTGCTGGCGCCATTACCGGATCATTGGCAGCGCCTTACCTGACAAAATTTTTACCGGAAGGTAAAATTATTCTTTTGTGCACCCTCGCAGCTGGTTTTTCTTCGTTACTGTTGCTGGCCGCAAAAAATGCTTCAAGTGTTGGAATTGCCTGGGGGCTTGTGGTCATTTGCAACTCCATTATCGCAGTAAATTACTTCACACTCAGACAAAAGGTTGTGCCGCTTAAATTTCTTGGCCGTGCCGTTGCAACAACCCGCATGATCAGTTTTCTTTCCATTCCGCTGGCGTCTGTGGTTGGTGGCTGGATTATGCAAACCTATGATGACATCAGAATCATAATCTACCTCATGTCAATAATATTGGTTTTCTGTGGCACTGTTGGCCTATTCAGCCCGTTAGCCGGATCTCAACGTTACCAGCCCAAAACTGCCGACTGATATTACACTGATGTTTTTACCCATACATGCTGCATTTCCAGTTTCTTCATTGCTGCTTGACGAAAATTTGATATACAGGCAATTTAAAAGTCATATCAATGAGCTCCATAATTGCTTAAGCAATCACCAGCATTTCAAAACCAGCACACAACAATCTGAACTGCTGCATTGTCTTGATCAGATGCTTGACAAGCTTTATTCGATCACAGCATTGCTTGACTTTTTAGCTGATCACGACCCCACTCAATGGGCCACACTCAAACAGCAGATTCAGCAGGAATCTAATCAGGTTATCGAGGCATTCAATAATTCCGAAGCTAGCATTAAAGCTCTACAAGCAATTGTTGAAAACCCCGGCTCACCTGCTGAGCGCCTGGTTGCTCAACGTTTGCTGGAAAGCACTCCGCATAGAACCTCCAGCAATAAGAAACAAAACATCATTCAACAGCAACTCAACATGCATGAGGCTGACTTTATCCACAGCCTTCAGCAGGCGGAGGATAACTGGTACCTGCATCTACATGATAAAACTGCTATAGCCGGCATCCCGGACAATATTCTGAAGCAGGCGGCTGATATCGCTGCACAAAATAATGTATCAGGCTATGTCCTGACATTAGACTTTCAGGATTACATTGATATGATGTCAAACTGCCACTGCCGCCAGACCCGCGAGCAGCTTTACCGTGGGTTTGTAACTTGTGCGTCCAAAGCATCACCCAATGGTGATTACGACAATGAACCAGTGATACGTGCTATTCATGAGCGGCGATCACAGTTGGCTGAAACTCATGGTTATGAAAATTTCGCTGAGTGGCGGTTAAGAAACTTATCCTTGAACAACGGCAATGATGTGCAGGGATTTCTTGTTAAGCTTAATAAAGCTTTGCTGCCTGCAGCCAGGACCTATTTTGCCAAGCTCACCGAGTTTGCCCGCACTCGGCTCGAGATAGCTGATTTGCTACCCTATGACATCTGGTATGTTGCGCATTGTTATACCCTTCAGTCCGCCACTCACCAGGCTGGCACTAATACCCTGCAGTTCCCATTACATACGGTAATCGATCAGTTATTGAAACTACTCCAGCAGTTGTTCATTTTTGACTTGGAGCTGATTGATAAGCAGGATGACAACCTCAGAGTTTATGAAGTTTATCGGCAAAAGCATTTGTCTGGATTACTATATTTAAATACTGCCAGCAACAGTGTCGGACATCGTGTTGCAAAAACTTATGCACTGCAAAAACAATGGTGTCGAACGCAAGGCCGTCAAATTCCAGTCGCCTACGTATATTGCCCACTTGGTAGCTCCAACCATCCGGATATGGTGACACATACCCAATTGCAAACCTTGTTTCACGAGTTTGGGCATACCCTGCACCATCTGTTTTCAGAATCTGAATATGCATTATTGTCCGGCATTGAAAGCCTGGGGGAGGATATGATCGAGTTTCCAAGTGTATTTCTGGAGCAGTTAGCCTGGGAACCTCAGATCATCGACTATTTATTACGATCGGTACCTGCAGAGCAAAGACCATCCAACGATATGATCCAAACTCAATGCAATCGGGCCTTCTCTCTTGATTTGATTCACCTGCTGAGGCAAATGGAAATTGCGCTTTTTGACACCGGTTTCCACAGCTCAAATCAGCTGACTTCCACCCAAAGCCTGATGGATGAAGCACGCACTCAATGCAATCTCTATGCAACGCCGGAATACAACCGGTATCAAAATCGGCTCAGCCATCTGTTTGGTGGGGGCTATGAGGCAATCTATTATTTGTATTTCTGGAACGAGGTTCTCGCACTTCAAGCTATCGCCCGATTTAAACAAGCAGGATTACTGGATCAGGCCTGCGCCCTGCAATTTAAACAGCTATTACTACAATCCAATGGCGTTGACAAAGGTATAGATTTGTTTTCCAGGTTTTGTGGAGAACCTACCGATATACGGTATTATCTGACCACATATGGATTGACTACAAACCACCAATCGTAAATCACAATTTAAGCTAGCCATGTACGATTCGATACTGAATTACCTTCTTAACCATTACTGCTCGCTGGATCAGTTGGTGGAATCAAGCCCATGCAATGCTGAAGAGATTGATGCCTGGATCAATGCCGGGTGTTTGCCTGATCATTCTTATTGTATTGATACAACTGGTGCTATTCATTCTTTTTTTGGCGCATTCAGCGCACCTGACATTGCCATATCAGCTGTTGCACCTGAATGCCGCTATTTTAACCCTTCGCACGTTGAAAAACTTCAAGCGCTATGCACAGCAACCAAGGATTTGGAACAGCTTTCAGGACTGCTGATGCAGACTTTTTTTGATAATTACACTGACACTCTCAGCAAGCTCAAAGCTGGCCAGTTCGGCATGCATGACTATATCGACGCACAAGGCCGCACTCAACCAGCCATCACTGAATTATTAAACTCGGAATGGCAATATTATTTACAAGGGGTTTATGGATTATGCACCCGAACAACGAGCACACCGGAAATTGCTATCAAGGAAGCGAGTATCAGAAAAATCAACTTCCTTACCAACGATCTTAACAAGACTATTCTGGACAGCATTGATAAACAAGAGCTGCGCTCAGCTGTAGCCGATCTGGATCGTGTCAGCGCAGCATTCGCTCCGCACGAATACCCCCGCAGCTCACGTTATAAATACATAGACCAGGTTCGGGAATTGTATTCCCTGTGAATCACGGCAACTACCATCGGCGAGTTGCTTCAGTCAGCCGGAGCCAAGGCTTCGCAAGGTGCAAAGCTTGCTACCATTAACGCCATCAGCGACAATTGCTGGTTGAAAAATCAAATCACCGGATAACATCAACATGACCGAACGACGGATGCTGGCCAATGCCATTCGCGCACTCAGCATGGATGCAGTGCAACAAGCCAACAGCGGCCATCCCGGAATGCCGATGGGTATGGCCGATATCGCTGAAGTACTATGGAATGACTACCATCAGCATAATCCAGCAAACCCTGACTGGTGGGATCGCGACAGATTTGTGCTCTCTAATGGTCACGGTTCGATGTTGCATTATTCACTATTGCACCTAAGCGGCTATGATCTGACTATTGATGACCTGAAAAACTTCCGGCAATTGCACAGCAAAACTGCTGGACACCCGGAATATGGCGAAACCCCGGGAATTGAAACCACTACCGGCCCCCTAGGGCAAGGAATTGCCAACGGTGTGGGTATGGCACTGGCAGAAAAATTACTGAGCGCGCGTTACAACCGCGAAGACAACAGCTTATTCGACCATTACACCTGGGTATTTCTTGGCGACGGCTGTCTGATGGAAGGCATCTCTCATGAAGTGTGTTCACTGGCAGGCACATGGCAGCTGGGCAAATTGATCTGTTTTTATGATGACAACAATATTTCCATTGATGGTGAAGTAGACGGCTGGTTTACCGATGACACTCCGGCCCGTTTCCGTGCTTACGGCTGGCAAGTGGTTGAAGCTGTTGATGGCCATGACCCCGCCGCCATCAGTGCCGCCATTGATCAGGCCCGCAGCTCATCTGACAAACCAACATTGATTTGTTGCAAGACTATTATTGGATACGGCTCACCTAACAAGCAAGGCACTGCTGCAACCCATGGTGCACCTTTGGGCGCAGATGAAATCAAGGCCACCCGCGAACAACTGGGCTGGCAATATCCTGCATTTGTGATACCGGAAGATATCTATTCTGGATGGAATGCCGTTGAACGCGGTAATCAGGCAGAACATGCCTGGCAACAACGCTGGCAAAAATATCAGGACCAACACCCTGAAGCTGCAGCGGAATTAAAACGCCGTATGCAAGGTGAGTTGCCCACCGACTGGATTGATACCGTTACCCGGGCACTGCAAAAACTGCAGTCTGAAGCAGCCAATATTGCTACCCGAAAAGCATCTCAAATATCGCTGGAAGCACTAGCGCCTTTGCTGCCCGAATTGATCGGCGGCTCAGCCGATTTAGCTGGCTCCAACAATACCATCTGGTCCGGAAGTATTGATGTG
The DNA here is from genome assembly GCA_021772985.1 of Gammaproteobacteria bacterium. Taxonomy (GTDB): domain Bacteria; phylum Pseudomonadota; class Gammaproteobacteria; order Xanthomonadales; family Wenzhouxiangellaceae; genus JAJFKX01. The sequence goes on along the minus strand of JAJFKX010000046.1, from coordinate 77,241 downwards.
AATAGCGACAGCAGCAAGGGTAATTATATCTATTTCGGCGTTCGCGAATTTGGCATGACTGCAATTGCCAATGGGTTGGCATTGCATGGCGGTTTTCTGCCATACGTAGCCACCTTTCTGGTATTTTCTGACTATGCCCGGAATGCGGTTCGCATGTCGGCATTGTTACCTGCACAGGTTATTCATGTCTATACACATGATTCAATCGGCCTGGGTGAAGATGGCCCGACTCATCAACCAGTAGAGCATCTGGCCAGCCTGCGTATGATACCCAACCTAATGGTCTGGCGACCGTGTGACAGTGTTGAAACACTGGCGGCCTGGGCGGATGCAGCAGAAAACCAGCTTCAACCCAGCGCACTAATTTTATCCCGTCAGAACCTGATGCCACAAACCCGCGACGCACAACAACTGGCTGACATCAAACGCGGCGCTTATATCTTATCTGAACCGGAAAATAACACTGCAGCCATTATTATTGCGACAGGTTCGGAAGTGGAACTGGCGATAACAGCTGCTGAGCAGTTGGCAGATGAAGGCATTGCGGTCCGGGTAGTTTCAATGCCCAATGCTGAACGATTTGCCAGCCAATCTGAAGAATACCGCCAGCAAGTACTGCCCGACACAGTAACAGCAAGAGTGGCTATCGAAGCCGGTGTGACAGGCTATTGGCGGGCCTGGGTCGGCACAGCCGGGGAAGTAATTGGAGTTGATAATTTCGGCGCCTCTGCACCTGCTGATATCCTGTTTAAACATTACGGTTTGACCGCCGACAATTTGGCCACAGCAGTCAAAACCACGCTCAAAAAGCTCGGCTAAAAGAACAAAACTGGAGAAGGAATATGACCATTAAAGTTGCTATCAATGGCTATGGCCGAATTGGGCGAAACGTACTACGTGCCCTGTTTGAAAGCGAACGCACCGACGAGTTGCAGATAATCGCCATCAATGATCTGGGCGATGCAGAAACCAATGCACACTTAACCCGATTCGATACCACTCATGGACCGTTTCCGGGCCAGGTCAATATTGATGGTGGAGATCTGGTGGTTAACGGTCAACGAATCCGGGTGCTGGCTGAGCGCAACCCAGCTAATCTGCCATGGGGTGAAATGGACGTGGACGTGGTTATGGAATGTACCGGCTTTTTTGCCAGCAAAGAAAAAGCCAGTGGCCATCTGCAAGCCGGCGCCAAGAAAGTGATCATTTCCGCCCCTGGTGGTAAAGACGTCGATGCCACCATTGTCTATGGTGTTAATCATCACATCCTGAAAGCCACTGATACGGTTATTTCCAATGCTTCTTGTACCACCAATTGCCTGGCGCCGATAGTAAAGCCTTTGAACGACGCTCTGGGCCTAGAAAGCGGTCTGATGACAACCATCCACGCTTATACCAATGACCAGGTACTGACCGATGTATACCACTCGGACTTGCGCCGGGCACGCTCAGCGACCAGCAGTCAAATACCAGCTAAAACCGGCGCTGCCGCTGCAGTAGGATTGGTACTGCCTGAACTTAACGGTAAATTGGATGGCTTTGCCATGCGGGTACCTACCATCAATGTTTCCGTAGTCGATCTGACTTTTACTGCGAGCCGTGATACCACGGTCGAAGAGGTCAACAACATCCTCAAAAGTGCTAGTGAAAACGAGCTAAAGGGTGTTTTGGCTTATAACGATTTACCACTGGTATCGATTGACTTCAATCATAACCCTGCCTCCAGCATTTTTGATGCAGGCTTAACCAAAGTTATGCAAGGCAAATTGGTGAAAGTACTGTCCTGGTACGACAATGAGTGGGGGTTTTCCAATCGGATGCTGGATACCACCATCGCCTTGATGAATGCCGGCTAGCTAATCGGTGCTATGCGCACATTGTATGACATCAACATCACCGGCAAACGGGTTTTAATCCGGCAGGATTTGAATGTGCCCGTCACTGATGGTCGGGTTACTTCTGATGCCCGTATCCTTGCTGCATTGCCAACCTTGCAGTATGCGCTGCAACAACAGGCTGCAGTATTGGTCATGTCGCACCTTGGCCGCCCGGCAGAAGGTCATCCGGAACCACACTATTCACTTGCGCCAGTCGCCAAACGCTTGTCCGAGCTGCTTGGACAAACGGTTCGCCTGGCCAGTAATTGGTTGACTGGCGTTAATGTTGCACCAGGCGAGTTGGTGCTTTGCGAGAATGTGCGGTTTTGTACTGGTGAAAAAGTCAATGATCCAGAACTGGCAAAACAAATGTCTGCCTTGTGTGATGTATATGTCATGGATGCATTTGGTACTGCACACCGCGCACAGGCAAGCACTGAAGGCATCATCCACGTGGCCCCGACTGCGGTTGCCGGTCCATTACTCCAAGCTGAACTGGATGCTCTGGAAAAGGTACTGCATAAACCAAAACGACCACTGCTGGCAATCATTGGTGGCTCCAAAGTATCCACCAAATTGAATGTGCTGAATAATATTATGCCGCAGGTCGATCATTTAATCACAGGTGGAGGAATCGCCAACACTTTGCTGGCAGCCGCTGGTTATCCGGTAGGAAAATCTTTGTATGAGCCGGACTTGCTGGACGCGGCTAATGACATGTTGGCCAGCGGCAAAATTCCATTGCCTACGGATGTGGTTGTGGGCGAATCTTTCAGTACTGATACCACCGCCACTGTCAAACCAATAACCGAAGTCGGTGACAACGACCTGATTCTTGATATTGGCCTGGAAACAGCAGCCGATTATTCCCGGATCATTCATGCCAGTGGCACCATTTTGTGGAATGGTCCCGTCGGTGTTTTTGAATTCCCGGCTTTTGCCAACGGCACTCGTACACTGTCAGAAGCTGTTGCTGCCAGTGATGCTTTTTCTGTAGCTGGAGGCGGAGACACATTAGCTGCGATCAGCCAGTTTGGCGTGACTGAGGGGATCAGTTATCAATCTACGGGGGGCGGCGCGTTCCTGGAATACGTGGAAGGTAAAACATTACCGGCGGTTGCCGCATTACAAGCACGCAACCGTCCATCTGCATAAAGGCTTTGGAAACCAACCCATAATCATCAACATGGTCAATAAAACATCACCACAGCCCGGTAAACGCCGGACCAAGATTGTCGCCACCCTGGGCCCGGCAACTGACGACCCTCGGGTATTACGCGATATGTTTATTGCAGGCGTTGATGTAGTGCGGATAAACTTTTCGCACGGTGGTCATGATCAGGTTCGCAAAAGGGTTTCCCTGGTACGCGATGCCGCTGCCAGGGTTCAGCGTGAAATTGCCATCCTGGCGGATTTACGCGGACCCAAGATTCGAATCGAATATTTTGAGCATGGGCGTGTTGAATTGGAGCCAGGACAAAATTTCAATCTCAATTGCGATCCAGCCGCCGCGGCAGGAAATCAACACCAAGTCGGTATTACCTATGATGATCTGGCAGATGATGTGGTTGTGGGTGACCGATTACTATTGGACGATGGCATGTTGGTCCTGGAAGTCACTGCAATAAGCAAGCCCGTTATCGAATGCACTGTTATTACCGGTGGCATTTTATCCGATCGCAAGGGTATCAATAAGCAAGGTGGTGGTTTATCCGTACCCGGTCTGGCTGATCATGACCTGGCCGACATCAGATTGGTGGCGGAGCTGGAATTGGATTTTCTGGCGGTTTCCTTTCCACGTCATGCAGAGGATATGCATGCCGCACGCGCTGAGCTGGATATTTATGGCAGTGATGCGCAACTGATCGCTAAAATAGAACGAACAGAAGCCATCACACATCTGGGTGAAATCAGTGACGCCTGTGACGCCCTGCTGGTTGCTCGTGGAGACCTGGGAGTGGAAATCGGTGATGCTGAGTTGCCAGCCATTCAGAAGTTAATTATCAAAACCGGACTGGAACACAACCGAGCTGTGATCACGGCAACTCAGATGATGCAATCGATGATCACCAATCCGCTGCCCACCAGAGCAGAAGTGCTGGATGTGGCAAACGCAGTGCTTGACGGCACTGATGCAGTGATGTTGTCAGCAGAAACTGCCGTTGGCGATCATCCGGTTAAAGTGATCGAAGCCATGCATCGAATATGTGTCGGCGCTGAACGCCATCAGGATAACGCACCACCACCGAAAGCTCTGAATGTCAGATTTGAGCGTATTGATCAGGCCATTGCAATGGCAGCAATGTTTACTGCTGCGCATGTGCCGGTCACTGCCATTGTTGCACTTACCGAATCGGGCTCTACTGCCAAGTGGTTATCCAGAGTTCGTTCCAACGTGCCTATTTATGCTGCCTCCCCATTAGCAAGCAGCAGGCGTAGAATTGCGCTGTACCGCAATGTGTTCGCAGTAGCCAACACCGAGCTTGGTGATGACATGAACCGTATAGTCCAGCAGGCACTGGACACTTTGCTGCAAAAAGGCTGCATCGGCAGCGGCGACCGTGTACTGGTGACCTTGGGTGATCGTCCTGGCCTGCGTGGTGGAACCAACTGTATGAAATTAATTCAGATCAGTGCTGATGGTGAAGCTGATACCCAAACAGAATTGCTATATCAATAACATAATGATTTTCCAGGAGAAAACTGAATGCACAGTTTCAAACTGATTCTAACAATCATCTGTTTCTCCGTACTGCAGAATGTGCCTGCAAATGAACAGTTGATCCCTGCTCAAAGCTCGAATGATGGGATACCCGGCATATTAGGCGATACCCAATTTCCGCCCTTCAGCGGCATGCTGTTTGCTGGCACATCAGGGAACTCCGCTAATCCCATCGATACCATGAATGGTGTTTCACTGATTGATATCGACACCGGCACAGTCGTATTCACAGCGCCGGAAGTGCAAGCCTGGGGAGCTGCTGCTGACCCGGTTAACCGCCGTATTTTGTTCAGTGTTGCGAGCAACAGTATCGGATCACAGGGTGGTGATGAATTATTTGCTTTATCCTATGATGGAGGCACACCCGAATCACTGGGTGTTATTCTTGATCCGCTTGGCGAGCCGCTACGCATGGATGGACTCGCCATGATTGAAGGTGAGCTGTTTGCTGCATTGGACGGTGCAGCAGGCGGCGGTGATCCAGATGGACTATACCGCGTTAACCTGGATGAAAAAAACTCTGAGCTGGTAATCAGTTTTACTGGTATCGGCGGCCTTGATTCAGACCCGGTATCCGGCAGGTTATTCGGCACCAATGATGATACCGGCATGCTGGTGGAAATAGATATCACCGCTGGAACCGTTACTGACCTGGTTGCTTATCCGCAGGATTTTGTTGATATTGATGCTATGGCTGCTGGTGAAAACATCCTTTATCTGATCACCGATGAAGATCAGGATATTCAGCTATTCGATTTAAACTCAAACAGTTTTACTGGCAGTTTGCCCTCACCGTTTATCAATGCCGATGTGTTTGCAGGTGCGGCGCTGGCTTTTGAATTGCCCCTTGATGAAGAATTTATTCCACCAGCAATTCCAACCTTAAGCTTAATGGGTTTGCTGATACTGAGTAGCTTGCTGGCTTTAATTGGCTGGCTGATTGTGCGGCGTTCCCAATTCTTGCATTCAACACAAAGCTGAGCAGCTTCTGACTTTATCAGGCAACACTACTAGCAATAGCATGCAATACCAACCCAATCAGACCACCAACCAAGGTTCCATTGATACGAATGAATTGCAGATCAGGGCCGATCTGCAATTCAATTCTATGTGATGTTTCCTGCGCATCCCAGGCAGCCACTGTATTACTGATCAGTTGACTAACCTCCGCTTGATGAGCACTGATGATTTCCACCAGCGCATCGCTTAACCAGCTATCCAAGCGTTCAAGCATCGCCTGGTCATCAACCAATGCTTCTGCCAGATGCGTTAACCAATCTTCAATTTCCTGCTGCCATACGCCGTCCTGATTGTTCGCCTGTTGTTCAACCTCTTCACCAAGGCGGCGCCAAATTGCAATCAAATAATCATGCAATGCAGGTTGATTGGACATTCCTTCCCACCACTGCAATAAATCTTGATTGTGCCTGCCCTGCTCCAGCTCACGCGTAAGGCGGTGCAATTGAATATTAAATGCCCGCCGCAGACTGTGTTTTTCATCTACTGCCATCATCAGCAATAAAGTTTCCACCCGGGTCAGCATTTGCTTCGCAATGGTGTCATCCACAAAACCAGGCATCCACCAGGGGCTGCCTTGTTTGATCCGGTGCCGGATCATATTTTGTTGACGGCTCAGGGCTCCGGCCAGAAATTCCAGCAATACCGTCACCACCGGCTGGTGTTTGTCTTGTTCAATCAAGGTATGCAAACCACGTCCTGCCCACACTCCCAAGCGATCAGCAGTTATCGGCTTGGCAAATAACCTCTTCAAAAAAGCCTGAACAGGTGCTTCACCTATTGCGCTCATACCCCAATGAATTGTAGCCAAAGTATATTGAGCCAACTCTTTACGTGTAGACGGCAATTGCAGCCATTGCGCCAAACTGCGCCCAGGCCGCAACTTATTCCAATGCTCTTGAAGCACTTCTCTGGTCAGAAAATGCTGAGCTACAAAGCGTGCCAGATTTTCACCAATTTCATCTTTTCTATTTGGCACAATTGCTGTGTGTGGAATCGGAATTCCAAGCGGATGACGAAATAATGCAGTGACTGCAAACCAATCAGCAAGAGCACCAACCATTGCCGCCTCTGCAAAAGCTTCCAACCAGCGCACCCAGGGCTGGCTTAAAGTCAGCGACACACCAAATAAAATGGCCATCAGTAGCAACAACAGCAGTGGTATAAGCCGCATTCGCTGCAGTCGCCGTGTGGCAGCGACTTCATTGCTGAACTCAGGAAGTAATTGGTTCTTTTCTTTCACGGCTTACAGAGTTCTATGTTGACAGACAGCAAACCCGAAGCAGCATTGGTTTATGAGCCATGTCTGCTTTAGATGCTGACCTTACCACGCAAAATATCAGCAAACATAACCCAGTCACCCCAAAAACTGTAAAGCGGGTGTTTAAAAGTAGCCGGCTTATTATGCTCAAAAAAGAAATGACCGACCCAGGCGAACCCATACCCAATCACCGGCACCAGTACCAATAACCACAATTTGCCGGACAGTATGCTGGCAACGACAACAATCAGTACCAGCCAGCTGCCGATATAGTGTAATCGGCGACACACCAGGTTTTGATGTTCTTGCAAATAAAAGGGATAAAACTCGCTAAAACTGGCAAAGCCGGTATTTTTTTCGGGGTCGTCTGACATCATGGGGTTCCTCAACGACGTGTCCAGGAGACCAATTGTGGCCCATAATGTTCCTTACGCGCCACGCACAACTGTATTGTTTCCAGGGTATTAGCCAATGCTCTAGGCCCACCTTGGAGATCTTCAATCTTGTTGCTGAAAAATGCTTCGACCTCTAATCGACCATCTTCGTTGCACAAATAACCGGCATATTGAGAAACCCTGCCTTTACGCCATATTGGTATGCGCTCAACCACTGAATCCAGGTTGTTTTGCAACCATTCCCAAGCATATTCTCTGGTTGTCGGTTGTTGCATTTGCGGCAACAGCAGCATACTGACTTCATTACTTCGGATCGTATCACTCAATGCCAGTGACAATACTTGCTGTTGTAATTGCACATCTTCAACATGCCCGGCAGCCGAAAACACCCACTGACGATAAGTTGCGTCATCGGATTGCAGAGCTGATTGAATGAGATGGTCAAAATAAAATTTGCCATGATCTCGGATTGCCACACTCATTGCTACTTCCAACAAATCAAGGTTAACATCGGTGTCGGTTAAGCTCGGCTCCAGCGTAGGTGTACCGGTATATGCCATGCTCATAGAACCGAGTTGTACACGGCTTTTGGGTGAACGCAACACCAATGCCAGCTGCTCGGCCAGCTTTTCCTGCAAACTGGCTGCATTGCGGTCTTGCAACTTGTCCATACCCAATTGATTCAGGCGGCCCTGATATAGTGTTATCAATTGCTGCTGCATCAGTGTTTGTGCGCGGCTATCGGCTATTTCTTCATAAATTTCCTGAACATCATCCAGAGTGCTGGCAGCAACCTCATAATTTGAATGGTTCAGCAAAACCGGCAGATGCTCAAAAAGCGTTGATAATTCCAAGCCACCAGCCTGATAAGCTGACAGCAAACTATCGCTGACAGCCAGCATTTCGGTATCACTAAGCTGATCAACAGCGGCCAACAGTTTGTCCCAATTATCTGTACTCAATGCAAACCGGTAATAACCGGCACCTCCGGCATTGGGCAAAACCCAATCAGGGCATTGTTCCAGTTCCAGACCCATTTGGGTATCTGCATAACTCAGCAGGGTGCATTGGATCCCAGTGGTACCATTGGCCATACCATAACGAACACAGGCTGGAATCTGCCATTGCCGGTCAGGATCGCCCTCAGATCCCAATGGCAAGTATCGACTCTGGCTTAGTTTTACCTGCACACCATTGTCACACGAATATTCAGCACTCACTAAAGGCAATCCCGGTTGAGTCAGAAAAGACAAAAATGCTGCGGCAGTCGAAGCAGCCTCACCCTCGACAGATTGTTCCGAAATAGCTGCTATAAAATCATCTGCATTGGCATTACCCCAGCTATGTTTTTGCATATAGTTTTGTATACCGGCACGAAACCCTTCACGCCCCAGGTATCGTTCGAACATCGCCAATACACCACCACCCTTGCTATAGGTAATACCGTCAAACGCAGATGCGATGTCATGATTGGACAGAATCGGTTGGCGAATTTGCCGTGCACTGACCAGACTGTCCACCTCCATTGCCCCCATCACCCGCCGTTGCAGGCTATGACGATAACCACCGTCAGGATTTATCCGGTCCAATGCCACTGCAGCCATCCAGGTAGCGAATGCTTCATTCAACCAGATATCATCCCACCAATTGGGGGTGACCAGATTACCAAACCATTGATGTGCCAGCTCGTGTGCATGTACCGAACGGTAAGCATGTTTGATCTGGGCACTGCTGTTTTCATCCAGCAATAACAATTGTTCCCGGTAAGTAATTGCCCCGGCGTTTTCCATGGCACCTGCAGAAAAGTCTGGAACGGCAATGATATCCAGCTTGGCATATGGGTATGGAATACCGAAATAATCTTCCAGTGACTCAAGAATCGGCTGAGTGTTTTGCAGTGCATAAGTCAACTGCTGCCCCTTGCCTCGTACAGCAATTCCACGAAATGGCAAAGCTGTTGCCCGCACATCTGTTGGGGGTAAATCTTCCCAGCTCACCACATCAAATGGCCCAACGGCAAAAGCCACCAGGTAGGTCGGCAGCGGCTTGGTGGTGGCAAAACTCACCGATTTCCAACCATCCTCCAGATCAGTTGAACCCAGTTCCGGACCGTTGGTAATAGCAGCATGTTCCTGTTTGACTTCCATGGTCACAGTAAATGGTGTTTTAAACCATGGATCATCAAATCCCGGAAAAGCCAGCCTGGCAGAACTGGCTTCAAACTGGGTAAACGCGTACGCTTCGTCACCGGTATCAACCCGGTACAAACCTTCCAGTGAACGGTTAAACGGCGCATCAAAAACCATTTCCAATACCGCTTTACCAGCCGGTATCTGCTGTTCGGCACTCAACCGGGCAACTCCGGAATCATGCATCTGTTGATAACTCAAATCAATCACATCAGCACCTACAGGCAACATACTGGCCTGCTGTACTGTAATACCATTGCCGTGCAACCAAAAATGATCCTTAGCTGAGATGAAGTTCAAATCAATGCGGACAATACCGGAAAACCTTTCCATTGCAGGATCCACTCGTAATTGCAGGGCGTAATGCTCCGGCAATACATCCCGAGGTAATTGACCATCCGGAATTTGATTTGTGTTCTCTGCTGTGACCTGTGTCCCGACATCGCTATTATCTGCAACCTGATTATCCTGTTGTTCAGATTGACACGCTACCAACAGGCAGATCAGGAACCCTAAATAAACAATACGAAATAAAGACATGGTGCCTCCAGCGGTTGCGTGCCCAAGCAAAACAAAAAAATTAAGTGCTATAACTTAAGCGATGACAACACCCCGAGCAAGCAGCTGATTACTGGATGCTCATTCGGATGCAGATAGATGCTAAAGAAAATAAGCCTAACGGCTACTTCGCTGCTGACGAAGATTCCTGAAATGCCCCATTGCCAACAACAAACCACCCAATGAAGTGAAAACTTTTTCCATTGACTCGCTTAATAGGCTATGGCCAAACCAGGCAGCCTGTATTGATGCCAGCACTATCAACAGTAACCCGCAACCGCCAATAATCAAGGTAGCCGGATTACGGTGCTTGAGCCAACCAAACACAAATGCCAGCATTGCAGTGGGCAAAATCAAACTCAACAACCAAACATGAAAACTGCTGTCATTTAACAGCCACCCACTCAAGGCCGGCGATGCTATAACCACCACAGGCAACAATGCACAGTGGATCCAGCAAGCTATCGATAGCCCGATGCCAAGGCGATCCAGCCATTGGGCTGACCTCTTGGTTTCTGCTGGTGATTGAATGGGGGAAGACTGCATAAATGATATAATATAACATTATGTTATAACTTGAAAGCTTTCCACTAACTGTAACCATTACGGATACAGTCACATCTATTGATGCATGGATTTGATGAACGGTGCTCCTTAATCGCACCCACTGTTTTCATGTAAAGGCACAAAATAATGAAATATCGCCATTACAACATGGCCCTTATACTGCTTTGTTGCTGTTACTGCACTGCTAATGCGCAACAAAGCAGTACGGCAGAACCACATCACCTGTCTGTTTTTGTTGGCGGCTCGCATGTTGAGGATTTGACTGAGTTCACTATCGGGTTGGACTACGAATATAGAATCAACTATTTTTTGGGTGTGGGTTCAGTCATCGAATATGCTACTGAAAACATCAACGCAACCAGCTTGTTATTTGTTGCTGACCTTCACATTTGGCGTGGCTTTGCTATCCAGGCTGGACCGGGTGTTGAATTCCGAAATGGGGAAAGTGCCGCAGTTGGTCGTATCGGTGGACTCTATGAGTTTGAATTCAGTGACTACACGCTATCACCACAAGTGCATGTTGATATCACAGACCAGGAAAACACACTCGTGTTTGGCTTGGCATTTGGTGTAAGTTTTTGACCCTGGCTCCAGCCCATTCAACCGAATACCTGCATGCAATCCTGAACTATGCCAGCAGCTTACTTATGGAGCTGCTTTTCAGATTCCAATAAGCTCAATATGAAAGCATATTCTCTAGCTCTGTCATGCTGCCGTTCATAGCGTCCGGAACCTCCACGGTGGCCTGCATTCATATCAGTTCGCATCACTAGAGTGTTGTTATCAGTTTTATTGTGCCGTAGTTTGGCAACCCACTTGGCTGGTTCCCAATACTGCACGGCCGGATCCCATAACCCGGTAGTCACATACAAATGCGGGTACTCCTGAGCACTAATCTGATCATATGGCGAATAAGACAGCATATAGTCGTAGTACTCTTTATCTTTCGGGTTACCCCATTCATCAAACTCAAAGGTTGTCAGTGGTATCGATTCATCCAGCATAGTGGTAATAACATCGACGAACGGTACTCCGGCAATTAGAATTTCAAATATTTCCGGCGCCATATTAGCCACTGCACTGATCAGTAAACCACCTGCACTGCGACCACTGCCAACCAGCTTATCCCGCGCCGCCCAACCACGTGCCTGCATGTCGCGACCTACATCAATAAAGTCGGTAAAGGTATTTTTCTTGTTAAGCAATTTACCGTGTTCGTACCAGGCCCGGCCTTTTTCCTGCCCACCTCGGATGTGTGCCAATGCAAATACAAAACCCCGATCTACCAAGCTGAGCATATCCCGTTGGAAACCCGGCAGATAACTGGAACCATAAGAACCATAACCAAGCAAATACATTGGATGACTGCCATCCGGCTGCAAGCCTTGTTGATACAGCAAGGTCACAGGCACTTCCATGCCATCTCTTGCAGTGCTAACCAAGCGGGCTACTTTATACTGCGCAGGGTCATAGTCATTTCCGGCAAACGATCGTTTAAGCAGGCGGCGCTCACCGGTGTTTAAGTCAACCTCATACCAACTCAATGGCGTCGCCGGCGATTCATAGGTGTAACGCAGCCGGCTGGTATCACTGCTGGGGTTGGTGTCAATGCTCATCTCAAATGCTGGCTCGTCAGCAGCAATCTCCCAGCTTTGCTCAGCTCCGGCTTGCGCTTGATCCAGTGGTATTACCTTCAGCAACTGATTGGCGTTATCAATAACACTCAACACCAGATGCTCACGAAAAACTGCAAAATCACTTATCAATGCACTGGTATTTTCTGGCACAACTTCCTGCCACGTGCCTCGATCAGCAATGGTTGCCAGCGAAGCATAAACAACCCGGAAATTACTGGCATTGTCATTGGTTAATAAAAAAACCCTATCACCCAGCGTTTCCACGGAATATTCATGTCCCTGCTGACGAGGCAATATAACTTGCGGTACTTGCTCTGGCTGGTTTGCATCCAGCAACCGTATCTCAGTAGTCAAGGTACTGATGTGCTGAGCGATAATGTATCGGTTGTCACGGCTTCGTCCTATGCTGGTGAAATAAGCCGGATCGTCTTCCTGGTAAACCAACTGGTCATGACTGACCTCTGTACCCAACTGGTGACGCCAGATTTGCCATGGGATTAATGTGTCTTGCTGTAGTTTCACATAAAACACAGTGTGATTATCATTGGCGAACAATACTTCTGAACTAACCATTTCAATCACTTCAGCATGTTCAACCTGAGCATGCAGATCGCGAAACTTAAGCCGATGTATGCCACGGCTGATGGTATCTTCTGTCCAAGCCAGCCAACGGCCATCAGCGCTGACATCATAATCCCCAATCTGGTAAAACTCCAGCTCACCCTTTAACTGATTTTCATCCAGCAAAACCTCCGGTTCACCCTGCGGCTCAGTGTCACTTTGCGACCAGCGCACATGGATGGGCAGTTCCTTGCCTTGCTGATATTGTCGAGCATACCAAAAGCCCCGATCCTGATATGGCACGGATGCATCATCACCGGGAATCCTGGCGATTAACTCCTGGTATAACTGTTCTCCCAACTCTGCATGCGATGCTGTCAGCTGATCTGTATATTGGTTCTCAACCTCCAGATACGCCAACACATCAGCGGCTTCACGCTGATCATCCCGCAGCCAGTAATAAGGGTCATTACGCTGCAACCCATGAGCTTCCAATATATGCGCGCGGCGTTCTGCAACAGGTGCTTTTATCGTCATAGATTCATCCAGTGTGCCAGCTGCAGCAAGGCTTACATCATTTGCTTCGGAGTCAGCACTTTGTTGGCGGTTACAAGCTGTCAGCAGTACCATCAAAAACATCAAACCAACCAATAACCGGCCTTGGAATGTATCCATGTGTTTGACTCCTGTTGGTGCTCTGTCAATAGAGCACTCGTGCTGTCTCGCTTCAAAATCGGGTAGTATAAGCTGACATGGTGTGCTTATAGCGATAATTACAGCACTTTATTAATATAATGAGCAATGACGGGGGTCTGCTATGCGACAGAATATTTTTCAACGTATGTTGAACAAAGCATTTTCAAAGGCCGGTACAGCAATGGAGTTTCGGCTACCAGATGGCCAGCTGATTCTGGCTGGTGATGGCAAGACAGCAGCCACCATTACCGTAAAAACCCAAGATGCACAAAATCATCTATTCAGCTTGAATGAAAACGGCATTATTGAAGCCTATCTGCAAGGTGATATTGATATCGAAGGTTCCATGCAAAGTGTATTAAGCATTCGCACAGTGCTGAAATCGCGGCATGGGTTTAGCTGGTTATCGCGTTTTCTGGTGCCCACTTTTTTAGGACAGGTTCGTACCAACAAGATGGCTATCGACAAACATTATGAACTTGACCCTGCATTTTACCTGTCGTTTCTGGATTCCACCTGGCCTGCATATACTCAAGGCATCTATGACAATCCTGATGAAAATTTAGCAACGGCCACCGAACGCAAGCTGGAATTCGCAGCTGAGGCCTGCCATATTGATTCTGGTAAGCAGGTGCTTGAAATTGGGCCTGGTTGGGGCGCATTCACCAAATACTTATTGCCCAGGTCTGTAGATATCACTGCGCTTACCATTTCTCAGCAATCCAAAGAATACCTGGAAAATACCTTTCCATCGAAACACCTAAAAGTTTTGAACCAGGATTTTCTTGCCTATGCACCACCACAAAAGTTTGATGCCATCAGTATCATGGGAGTGATGGAGCATCTACCGCAATACCGTCGCGTCTGCCATCAGCTACGGCGCTTACTCAAACCTGGTGGTTATGCTTATCTCGACGCCAGCGCATCAACCAAGAAATATGCGATGTCCGAGTTTATTTATAAGCATATTTTCCCACTCAACCACTCGTTCCTGCACTTGAAAGGCTTTTTAAAAGCCGCCAAACAAGAAGGCTTAAAACTGGTTTCACTACACGATGACAGCAAAAGTTATCAATACACTATTGAAACCTGGGCAAATAATTTAGAAAGCCATCGGCAACGATTGATTAACCAATTCGGTGAGTATAACTTCCGCCGTTTTCGCTTGTATTTATGGGGCTCAGCCCAGGCTTTTGCCGATAATGATTTGCAATGCCATAGGGTTGTACTGCAAGCTCCCGGTTAATACAAACAATGCGGCTGCCTTTGTTAAAATAGCCGACATTGATGAAAATGCGAGGGTTTAAGCATAATCAAACCCTCGCAATCATCAGCTTCCGGAAGACTAGCTCAAACTTGCTATTAAAACACTGCCGTCAACATTAACCATAGTTTGGTCGTATCGTTAAATGCTGCATCATCAGCATCAAAAAATGCCCCTTGAAGCAGCAAACTGTAGCGCTTGTAAAAATTTCTACGCAGTGATGCATCCAGTTCCCAGCCAAAATTACGTCCGCTGGCCTCAGCAGAAAAATGATGCGCGACGACATCCCACTTGAATGCAGAAAACTGACCGGAAATGCCCAATGACAAATCCTGTAGACCGTCATCCGGCGTAACCAGAAACTGATCCGCCCGGCCATTGAATGCATGTAAGGTAGCCAATGGTGTTCGAAATGCTGTACCGGAATTCAACCGGTCACCTTCCAACAGCTCCAATCCGGCTTCCAGCTTGATCCCGGAAAAAACCATACCACTGTGCAAACGAAAATAGTTGCTGTTGAAGTCGACTGGATTATTGCTGTTGTCAGATTGATTAGCCCACTCAACACGCCAATTGAACATATTTTCTCCGAGTGGATGCTCACCACTCAGATACAAACCGACCGTACGGGTGGAAAAGCCCGGTGCATCATTATTATCGATTCCATAATAATAAGCCGTGGCTTTGAGCTGTTCATTCAATGGCAGGGAAAAGTTGGTCAGCACGGTATTTTGATCATGATCACCGGCAGGGACTTTGTCACCAAAAATACGATTAACGTTATAAACATAAGCTAAAAACAACCTGCCAATACCTGCTTTAGCAGTTACCGAAACGCCGTCGTAAGTCTGTTCATTTTGTCGCCAGCCAACTCCACCGACGAATCGCTGATTGTCCAACAAGATACGTTGTCGACCTATTTTGGTGCTGAAGTTTTCAGTAAAAGCATATTGGAGCCAAACCTGGTTAAATTCTGTACCATCTGGGTCGGCTACAACCGGAAACCGGGTTGCGCGTTCAGCGCTGGTAGTACCGGCACCACTGTTGAAGTTATCAAAAATGAATTCGCTGACGTTATCAACTTCGATTAAAAAGCTTAAGCCTTGCCATTCCCTGGTTTGATAATTTAGCCGGGTGAGCAGCGTAGAAGCTTTCGCACTTTCATCGAATCCATCCTGATCCACATATTCAAAACGATAACGGAACTTAAGTTCAACGTCACCTCCGACAATCGCATCAGCTAAATTTTCTGATCCAAATGCATCAGTACCCAAAATCAGTATTAACGACAAACCAGCCAAAAACACCTTCATTACCGGCTCCTAACAAGCATCGCTCTGCCTGATTGCTTTAACAGCTTCAGTAAATATCGTTAACCGTATTTTTAATATTGAATTTACCAGTTGGGGTAACGATTTCCGGCCCCTTGATCACATGCTTCAAGCGTCGTGTTTTATCATCCACGATAACAATGGCCGACTCCTGTTCCTGGCCGCTCCAAACTGAAAACCAGACTTCCGTACCGTCGGCATTGTATTCAGGATGCACTACCCGTTTGGGGCCTTCGCCAAGCTCCGCCCATTCAGCAATCGGTAAAGTCTGATAGCCGTCATCCAGATTGTTGATATCGAATACAGCAACGCTCTGCGAAATTTTTTCATCCGGATTTAACGGGCTGTCAACCCATAGGTTGGTTGAATTGGGATGTGATTTGACAAATAACGAACCACCACCCTGTCCAGCCAATGTGCGCACCACTTTCCAGGCATTATCGGGATGACCTTCCGGGTCGGTACCCAGGAAACTGACCTTCTCATTTCCCAGGGCGCTGGTCACCCATACCGGCCCGAATTCAGGGTCGTTCAGGTTTGCGCCGCGTCCAGGGTGTGGGATTTTATCAACATCCGTCAAGGCGACCAATTTGCGTTCTTTGGAATCTACGACCGCAATTTTATCGGATTGATTGGCAGCGGTCAGGAAGTACCGCTTGCTGGCATCCCAACCGCCATCATGCAAGAACCGGGCAGCACTGATAGTGGTAACGCTCAAATTTTCGATGTCTTCGTAATTGACCAGCAATATTTTGCCGGTTTCCTTGACGTTGACGATGAATTCAGGGTGCTGATGAGAAGCAACAATCGCCGCTACCCGAGGCTCCGGATGATATTCCATGGTATCCACGGTCATACCACGGGTAGACATAATGGTCTTTGGTTCCAGAGTATCGCCATCCATAATGGTGAACTGAGGTGGCCAGTACGATCCGGCAATCGCGTACCGGTCTTCATAGCCATGATATTTGGAAGTCTCTACTGAACGTGCCTCCAATCCCACTTTTATTTCTGCTACCCGTTCCGGAGGGTCCATCCATAAATCGATCATATCGATCTTTGCATCACGGCCAATGGTATAAACATAACGGCTGGATGCTGAAGGCCGTGAGATATGTACTGCATAACCGGTTTTAATGATGTTGACGATTTCTTTGGTATCACCATCAATAATTGCCACCTGGCCGCTGTCACGCAGCGTGATAACAAAGAAGTTATCAATGTTTCGATTATGCTGTGGTTCGGTGGGACGCTGATCAGGCGGCACCAACAGCTGCCAGCTATTTTGCATTTCAGCCAAACCCCATTCCGGTGGCGATGGTGGCTCATGTTGCAGAAAACGGGATATCACATCTATAGATTCCGTTGACAGCTCCCCGGAAGTCCCCCAATTCGGCATCCCGGCAGGCGAGCCGTAGGTAATCAATGCTTTTAGGTAGTCGGTGCCTTTTTCACGGGTAATATCCGGTGTCAGCGGCTTTCCGGTAGCGCCCTTGCGCAAAACACCATGGCAACCGGCGCACCGCTGGAAATAAACCTCGGTGGCCAGATCAAACTCTACCTGGGTCATTGGAGGACCTTCGGAATCGATAAAGCTGGTGGTATCACTAGCCGAGATAGCGCTGGGTGTGCCCTGGTAAGCCAACTCTTCAGAGCCCGATACCGGATGATCGGAAGGGCCTGTGACCACTGTATTGTCACCACTGCGGATGGCAGTCACTTCAGAAACACTAACCTGCCCGCCATCATTGTCCCAGGCATTTAGCACATAGGTAATAACATCCGCTACCTGTTGGTCATCCAGATAATTCAAGGCCGGCATCACCGCGTTATATTGCTGACCATTAACTGTAATCGGGCCGGACAAACCATTAATCACCACCTCGATCGCATGACCGCTATCTTGCAACAGGTAGTCTGAACCAGCCAAAGGTGGGAACGCACCCGCCAAGCCTGCGCCGGTGGTCTGATGGCATGCTGCACAATGGCTGTTAAACAACGCCTCACCATTGGCGATGCGTTGCGGCAAGCTTTCATCAGAAGCCATTGCCACCTCTGCCTGGTGCACCACAGCGGTGTCACTGGGATCAGGCGCAGTCTGTGATTGGGTATCAGCGTTACAGGCAGATAATAATATAGCAACGGCGAACAGTTTAATAAGCAATAATTTCATAGCAAACCTCCCGGTTTAACGCTGGTTCCAGCCGTTCAGCTGACTCTGATATTGAGCATAGCTCATTGTCTGAAGAGGGTATTTGATACAGATCAAATAGTTTTATATCTTTATAAATCGATCGTTATATTGACTGCGAAATGCCTTCCCGGGCGGGACAATATTTGAATAAGCGGATCGTCTGGTGCTAAGTTGGCCACATCCAGCCAACGCCAATAGGTTTTGTCTGTTAAATTGAAAATCCCGCCACGCAAACTGACCTGCTTATTGGCCTGCCAGCCCCATAACCAATCAATCACCCCATATCCTGGACTGGCAAAGCGCTCCCCGCCAGCAGTATCAATCCTGGACTGCCGACGGGTAAATGTAGCCACCAAGCCTGTATCAAAGCGGCCATCACCAGACTGCCAATGCAAGCCTGTGACAGCTTGTGGTGGGGCCACGGAATTTAATGGGACATCGCTGCTGCGATTATCCCCACGTGCCAGATACCCGGATAATTCCAGTCGAAAACCCTGTAACGCAGGATGCCAGCTGCCCAATTGCTGAGACCAATCGAACTCAACACCATAGATCCTCGCTTCATCGATATTGCGGGACTGAAATAACAACACCCCACTATCAGGATCCACGCCAATACGTGCCCTGGTTTCAATAAAATCGTTGTAATAAGTCATAAAACCGGAAAGATTGAAATGACCATGCCGGCTCCACCGCCGTATCCCCAACTCAAGCCCATCGGAAGTTTCCGACTTCAGATCAGGATTGGGAATCGCGCGGATAGCAAACAACGGAATATCCAGGCCGATGTTGGCATCCTCAAACGGCGGTGCCCGAAAGCCACGTGCGTATTGAGCAAAGCCGCTCCAATGCTCATCAATCTGATAAACCAGCCCCAGTTTGGGTGACACTGCAAAGTCTGACAGTGAGACGACTTCACTGTTTGGGTTATCTTCCAGGAAAATAGTATCCGCCTTCGGATCCAGCGAATAATAATCGACCCGCACAGCAGGTATTAATGCCCAGCGCTGCTTACCCCAACGGATTTCATCATGTGCATATAGACCCAATTCAGAAGATTTACTGGTCGGGAAATCACGCAATGGAAACACTTCACCCAATACCTGATTGGTTACTTCCCCGGTTGCCAGTGTGGTTTGTGAACCATCGCGCAATTCTTCGGTACGGTTATAGGTATACTCCAGCCCCAGGCCAAGCTGGTGTTCGGTCCGAGCTGCGATAAAGTGACGATTCAGGTTTAATTCAAACCCTGCAGTATCTTGCTGGTAAAAAAAATCGCGTTGTAATTGCACCGGTGTTGCTGATGTTGCGCGGGTTTCACTGGAACGCTGATCAGTATCACTGGTTTGAACATAGCTTTGTAATCGCCCCGAATCAAAGCCCGCAAAAGCACCAAATTTATATTCCAATGACACGCTGGTCTGATCATCCTGATCAATCCCGCGTAAAGCCGTGGTTGATCTAAACCGCCCGCGCCCCAGCAATGATTGAATATCGGTTTTTCGGTCTCTTGCGTAGCTGTTGGCTATCAACCGTAACCGATTGCCGTTGTCCTGGTGCCAGGCCAGTTGCATGTAACCACTGATAGAATCCCAATCCTGTGGGTCCTCAGCAAAGGTTTCATCGGCCTGGTTATCCAGTTCCTGCCCGTGTCGTCGGTTAACCCCGGCAATTACCCCAAAATTCCCGTTTACAGCAGCGCTCAATACAGACCAGGAATAGCTATTGTCCTCTCCGTGGTAACCTGCGTTCAGATCGGCACTCCAGAAACGTTTGCTTCCTTCCAGCAAACTATGCGCATCCCAGGTGGTAATAGCCACTATCCCGCCAAGCGCATCTGAACCATACAGTGTCGAAGCCGGTCCATTTAGGATTTCAATACGTCGAATTAAACCTGTTTCCACTAAATCCCTACCGGCATTGGAAAAACTACCGACATCAAACTGATCACGCACCGGCACGCCGTCAATTTCGATAGCCACCCGGTTACCGCCTATGCCACGTATATTGACACCGGTAGCCCCGAACCGGCTACCCGAACGTTCCACATTCAAGGCCGGCTGATAACGCAGTACCTGATCCAGGTTTTGAGCTACCGATCGCTGTTGATCTTCAGCAGTAATAACATGAACAGTCCCAGCCACATCCTGAATCGGCCGGGGAGATTTACTGGCGACCACCACCACCGGGCTCAGTACCACCGGCTGTTCAGCATCACTTTGTTGTGCAGACGCTTGACTAGTGCAAATCATAGAAATCAAAAGAGTCACAGTTAACTGCACGGCACTAAGTCGATTCATAAGCATTCTGCTCCCGGTAAATCTTTCTGGCTGAGTGGTATCCAGAATCATCATAGAGAGGTCAGCAGCTCGTTTGTTTGACTCAGATCAATTCCATTACCAATGCCCTTTCAAACCAATTTTGCGGTTATTAACATTTTGACCTGGATCAAATATTGCCGCGATTACCCATGCTAGGATCGAATCAGATAATCAGGGTGATATGTCGATGATGACCGAACCGGTAGAGGCACAACAGATTATGCTGGCAGCCATGGCGGGAGCAATGGTGGTGTTATTCGGAGCTGTTTATGCCTTTTTATTCGCCTGGTCAAAATTGCACAAGCGCCCAGTTATTATGCTGGCAGCATATCTTTCTTATCTGTGTCTGGCAGCTGCAACCGTTGCTCTGGCTTTCGCATTACATCTATCAGGCTTCTGGTTAATAGTTGTTTTTGTCATGTTAGTTGGATACCTGCTGGCACCACACGCCATCTGGCACCTGTGTGAGGGCACCCATGAACCCTCTACCCCGCATGGCACTGACGAGATTACTTCTCAACCTATTCCACTGGAGATCAAACAATGAGTAGTACGCCATGGTGGGCCGATCAAGATGTGTGGCGAAAAACTGCTATCTGGGTCACTTCATTAATGTTGGTGGCACTAATCATGCTGACCTTCGACACAGTCAAACAAATCACCGCAGGCAGCGAACGAGTGCCTGCTTATTCGGTAATTAACCACCGCATTTACTACCGGGTTGATACAGAACGTAATCTGCCGGCCCCGGTGATCGGTGCTGAAGCACCATTATTCGGTGTTGTTTTAAGCGAACCCGAAGCCGCAGCGCTGGTCGACAAAGGCAAATTAACGGTGCAGGCTAAAAATTGCATGAACTGCCATACCTTGCTGGGCAACGGTGCATATTATGCGCCCGACTTGACCAAAGCATGGCTTGATCAGGGCTGGGGCGCCGAAGCTGTACGCGAACAACTAATGCTTAATTTTCTGATGGACCCTGAGAGCAATGCTCGTGGTTACGGTACTAACCGAAAAATGCCTGATATGGGCCTTACCGAAGACGAAGCACGCGGCATTATTGCTTTCCTGAAATGGATGTCAGCAATTGACACCAATGGTTTTCCGCGCAATTTCAAACCGATTAAGCAGGAGGGCGAATAATGGCTCATGCTGTTGATACCACTTTTCCCGATACTATTCCACGCGGAAAATTAAACACCCGAGACCTGAATGCCGGACAACGTCTAGCGGTCAAATATTTTAGCGTAGCGATGCTTTTGTTTATCGCCCAAATACTATTCGGTTTACTGGCCGGGTTACAGTACCTGTGGCCCGATTTTCTATACAACAAGCTGGATTTCAACGTTAACCGCATGGTGCACATCAACGCCATGATCATCTGGATGCTATATGGATTCATCGGCTCGATCTACTGGCTGGTAGAGGACGAAGCCGGTACAGAGCTGGTTGGCGCCAAACTGGGCAATCTGGCTTTCTGGGTGCTGACCGCAGCTGTGACGGTGGTAGTGGCGGTGTTCCTGCTGGTACAAACCGGACCAGGTGAACACCAGTCAATCTGGCTGATTAATGAAGGCCGCGAATACATCGAAGCACCGCGCTGGGCTGATTTCGGTATTGTTGCAGTAGTACTGGTGTTTTTCTATAACACTGCCGCTACTTTCATGAAAGGCAGATGGAGTGGCATTTCAGGTGTTTTGGTACTGGACTTAATTGCACTGGCCGGATTGTACCTGGCCGGCATGTTTTACTCATCCAACATCTCCATGGATCAACACTGGTGGTGGTGGGTCATCCATTTGTGGGTAGAAGCCACCTGGGAAGTGTTGGTTGGTTGTATTATGGCCTGGGGACTGATTAAAACCCTGGGTGCCAGACGTAAAATAGTCACCACCTGGTTGTATATCGAAGTGGCGCTAATGTTTGGGTCCGGCATTCTTGGCCTGGGTCATCATTATTTTTGGATAGGCACACCGGAATACTGGCTTAGTATTGGTGGTTTCTTCTCAGCGCTGGAACCAATACCGCTGGTCGCTATGGTAGTACACGCAGTTTATGACTCCGGGGTACACCGTTTTAAAAATTCAAATCACCCTGCTTTGGCCTGGTTGATCGCACATGCTTTTGGTAATTTCTTCGGCGCCGGGGTGTGGGGATTTATGCACACTTTGCCGCAGATCAACCTGTATACCCATGGTACACAGTGGACAGCTTCACACGGCCATCTGGCATTTTTCGGTGCCTATGCAACCATTAATATTGCGATGTTTTATATCGCTATCCAAAAATGGCGTGGCGGTGTATTTATGGGCAGCGGTATCCCGCATGCGTGGCGTTGGAAATGGGCGCTTGCTTTGTTGAACATAGGTGTACTGGGCATGACCATGGCCTTACTAATCTCCGGGTATGAGCAATCGTTTGTAGAAAGAGCGTTGCATGGTTCTACCTGGGCAGGTTATTTTGAAGCGCAACGCTCCGACTGGTTTGTACAGGGCATGGTTTGGCGACAAATATTCGGCTATGTGACCGCTGCAGGGTTGGTTTTATTGGTATGGGACTTGATCACCATCGGCAAAGGCGAGACCAGGCCTGCTGAGGAACCTACAGCAACAACTGTGATCAATTCCAATGAAACTTTGCAACCAAGCTCAGCATGATTACAAAGGAATGCATTTTAATGAAAACTCTAACGCATATTTTATTGCTGTTGGCCTCGTTGCTAGTGAGTTCAGCACAAGCAGCAGATTCACAAGCTGGAAAGACCAAGGCCACAACCTGTGCCGGCTGTCATGGTCCGGCCGGCATCAGCACCAATCCATTGTGGCCTGATCTGGCAGGGCAGAAAGATCAGTATCTGATCAAGCAAATGAAGGACTTCCGCGATGGTAACCGCAGCGATCCAGTAATGGCACCAATGGCGCTGGGGTTATCCGATGAAGATATCGCCGATCTGGCTGCTTACTACAACGAACTTGAGCGCTGATAGATAATGATAAAAATAAACGAACTGATTGTTAAATTTTGGTTCTGATGAATATTAGCGAGGGCTGAGACTACCAACTCCACAGTCCTCCTCGCCGGCACGCCTTCGGGCGTGCCTTTTTTTTGCTTGCAATAAATAATAGATGCATATAATATACATCTTAAAAGATGCTTATTAAATACATCTATTATGCGGCTAACAAGATTTACTGATTATTCATTGCGGGTACTGACCTATCTGGCCCTGCGCGATGGCGAATTACCAACCATTAAAGAAATCTCTGATGCTTATGGCATCTCCAAAAACCACTTAATGAAAGTCGTCAATCTACTGACCAGATTGAAGTACGTGACTGCACAGCGTGGCCCGGGCGGAGGACTGAAGTTAGGGCGGGCTCCTGCAGAAATCAACCTGGGTAAAGTCATCCGGGAAACAGAGGAAGAACTGGCTCTGGTGGAATGTTTTGACAGCAGTAGTAGCTGCACTATCACTCCCGCCTGTCAGATCAAGCATGTGCTGAATGAAGCCTTACAGGCGTTTCTTGACGTTCTGGACAGCTACACGCTGGCGACCATGCTGGATGATTCCGAACAATTAAAAGTGTTACTGAGAATCGCATAAATGCCATGAACAGCATAACCAACTTAAATACAATCAGCCACGAAACAGCATTAACCGATGTTTCTCCAACTTGCTTAAATTGCCAGAACTGCAGTATCAAGGATTACTGCCTAACCCCTGAATCTGTCGGTGGACAATTATCTGAATTAAAACATAGTGTTAAAAAGCGCCGCATCATTCATAAAGGCCATTTGTTGTTCCTGGCCGGGCAGCCACGCAGAAATGCATACGTCATCCGCAAGGGTTCAATTAAATGTTATGACCTAGACCCCAGTGGAAAAGAACGTGTTGGCGATTTTCACCTTACCGGCGAAGTTATCGGGCTGGAAGATCTCGATACCAGCACACACCACTGTTTTGCGGTTGCACTGGAAGACAGTGAAATCTGCGAGATACCACTACTGCCCTTACAAAACCTGCTACTGAGTCGGGCAGCGTTATGCCGGGAACTGCTCTCATTAACCACCTGTAGAGTGCGTCAACAACGGCATTTGACCAAACTGGTGTCTCAATCAGAAGCAACAGCTCGGGTGGCCAACTTCATACTGGGTATGGCACAGCGGTTACGACTTCGTTGCCCTGACCAGTCACGGTTTCGATTGAGTATGGCGCGTAATGATATCGCCAGTTATTTGGGTATTCAGATGGAAACCGTCAGCCGCAGCATCGGCAATCTGCAGAAGCAAGGATTAATCAACGTTCGCAGCAAACAGATTGAATTGTGTAAGCCGGAACAACTGGCCCTGAAATACGCATTTCATTAATAATCAGTGTTTTATTCACTGATTAAACAGGCGCACATCAGCCTGGTTCTGGTGAGTATTAGCGGGTTCATCGTCCGCTCAATCTGGATGATAACCAGATCATCACTGCTAAGGCATCGTATCACCAGAACCCTGCCCCATCTGATAGACAGCCTGTTGCTCATCTCAGGTATTTATCTGATGGTGGCAACACAGCAATTTCCGTTTGTCGATCCCTGGCTGACCAGTAAATTGACCGGATTGATTATTTATATTGTATTGGGTTCGATTGCCTTAAAACGCGGTTCGACACTCACTATAAGGATAGTGGCCTTGTTGTCGGCATTGCTTGTTATTGGCTGGATGGTAAGTGTGGCCTTATTACATGCACCAATGGGCTTTATCAACATATTGTGAATCAGCAGTCGAGGATATCGTAAAGACACACTAAAATGACAATGGCATTATTAACCAGGGCAGTCACGCAATCTACTCAACGACCCATCCACCAGCTACGATTAATAATTATCCAGCTTGCACAAAACATCTAATACCATCAATGAATGCTCAACCATTAATTGCTTCCCATAATAATATATGCATTTTATTTTCAACGCTTTAGCAATAGGTCACCCATGGTGGCCATATACTAGTTTGCATATATTGCTATTTTGCATTCGCAATTTGTTCGTAAAATACATCTCTGAAAAATCTGACTTGCTTCCTGGCAGGCATAAGCATATTAGAACGTTAGCCCACACTTTATTGCTGATCAGGATTACAACGAACTTTCCCATATCACTGAATGATTTCAAGTGCCTGCTTAAACAGCTTTATCCATCTTCACAGAGCCTTGCCTAAATAATTGCTTGACATAATTTTCAATTATCAGCCTTGTACACGAACAGATTTAATTTCTAATTTATTACCTTCTACACAGCCATCAACATAAATACTAACTTCATAATTGCCTTGCAACGCAAGCATCAGTAATGCCTGATTGGTTTTGTACTCCATATGCGTATTTAGCAGTACCATTAATGATGTCCCGGCTTCACAACCTTCACCACCTGCGGTCAAATTTTCTATGGTTCGTACCAGCATATGCTCTTCACCAAAACCAGACATCAAGCCTTCCAGCGTTTGAAATCCCAATGTTGTTCCAGCGAAAGCACCAGTGCTTGCCCAGATTGCTAATATTGCAATTAATACCTTACTTTTAAGCATAATAGTTTATCCTCGTATAGTGATTTGTTTTAGTTGTCCAAAATAAAATCCATTAACAGCTGATTGTCAGTCACCAGTGGCGGATCCGGTATCAATGGTGTCAAACCAACACATGCTCTAACATCATCAATGGCCATTGTTGCCGGCACCAATTCACCGCTGCGGGTACCACTGATATTACCCAGTTTCACTCTATCGGCCCGGAATTCAGCAGAGGGAATATTCTGCAAACGTCCGGCTTGCCAGCCATTCAGCCATAAAGTGACGGAACCGTCATCCATACCCGGTGTATGCTCAGCACTCCAGTCCATGGAAATATGCTGTAAACCCTGACCAAACTGAATCCAGTCACCGGCTGTAACACTTCCATCGGAACCATATGCCTGTAACTGAAACTTCCTGGTCGATGCTGTTCCGTTATATCTAAGCGCTACAATGGCCTGTTGATCATCAGCAAGCTCTGCGAATGTCAATGCCGTACCCTCATCCTCACTGCCAGGGACCGCCCCATCCAGATTGGCCAACCAACTGAGGTTAAGATTTTGATGACTGGTGGCACCTACACCAGACATCGCTATGGCAAATGGATCAAATGCACGCATACCTGATTGGTAAGCAATGCGCATCCCATAACCACCTGGTGCAAGTGACGCTGTGGGATGCCTGTCTATTGCACTTGCAGGGTTCACGGTTAAATTCCACCCTAATGGAACTTCAGCCTCGAAATCATCATGCATAAAGCTGCGATCACAACTGTTGTCAGGATAAATATTTATCGCACCTGCTTGCGCTACGGTCCCAGGGGTATCAGCCCGAATAGCCATATACTCAAGCTGCATTAGGCCATCCTGATAAAGTTGCAACCATTCAGTTTGCGACATAGATAATTCCCACACGCCTTCCATCAATGTCTGTATTGTTCCCAGCGTTGGCTGCGCGATCGACTCAATCGCTACACTTCCAGCTGGCAGATCGTTCACCAACAATTGCTCAGCACGGATAATGATCGATAAGTTGGATCCATCAACACGGTAACTATCCGCATGTGTGACAACCTCCGTCGGCATAACTTCAAGATGCACCACTGCTTGTGCATTCGAGGTATGCCAATGACAACCGGCATTTGCATCAGGCGGCAAATCGCAAGCTGTGGAATCAGTGGAGTTGGTATAACTGGTTGACACGTTATAAGTGAAGTTATCTTCGCCTTCAAAGCCGAAACCTGCCCTATAGGTGATGGTCTGGGCTGCTTCATTAACCACAACCTGGGCAGTTCCGTTATAAAGCACATCCAATTTTTTATGGCTGGATAAAGGCAGGTTATCATTGCTTAACAAATCCGCCCAATGAATGGTTAGCGACCCACCAAATGGAACATGGTACGGTTCTGGATCATCAAGTGAGCGTAGTTGTGGAGCACCAATGCCACCAGTATCTACCGCATAATCATCAACTGGTTGAAGTACCGGAGCCGCTACGCTGAAGCTGATATCTCCGGGCAGTAAAGCATCTTGTGGTGGTTTATATGAATAAACATAATTTCGAGGCAAATATTCCACAATCGAAGATGTCCCGGGTGGTGACACGTAATCATTTCGGGCAGCGACACGTAGGTAATGATGATTATCCAACTCTACTACTGATGCAGTGGAAAGCCCTTGATCCAACCAACCCGGCAATATTTGATCATTTGAATCGATATGCGCCGGCCCTTCTGAAATATCGTTACTTACCAGATCCTGAGTCGGAATTTCTATACTGCCTCCATAAGGAATCTGGTAACTCCCGGTGACAGGATCATCAACCGCTACCGGTGCATCCAAGCGATACAAAATAATCCGGGTCCCACAGTCATTTGCTACACCACACGAACAGGAGCTGGCGCCACTTTGATAAGTCAGACAATAATAAAAAATATCTTCCTGCGGTACGCTCAACGGATCATCTCTTAGATAAGCAAAGTCGGTTCCATTCGGTCTCAATACAGCTCCGCCTCCAAAAATGGAATTCATATCACTTGAAGGGCAACTGTTATCAGGCCCTGAGCAAATAAACCCGTCGTACTCATCATTCGCAAGGATATAACCTGGTGGAAATTCAAATCCCCGATTCGGATCATATTGATCCAAACGTTGTGGTATCCGGACCACATCCTGTTGGGTAATTGGTGCAGGCAGGTCACTTGCATCTGTACCTATTACCTCCGCATCAGCCCATTCAGATACGCTGCCAAAACCACCATCACCAATCAATCGATATTGAAACGCTCTCACTTCGTCGATGGCTAATGCAGGCACTGTCAAACAATTATCAGGCTCACAGCTATGAAAACGACAACCATCTAATCCAGCAATATCTGTGCCGCAATTATTTGCACGATCCGCTAATCTGGAAGGCAATATTCGTGTCGCAACACCGGCAACCACCTGGATCGCATTTCCCCCGACATGATTAAACGCCTCTGGGCGATCCGAACCCGCTTGCAAATGCAATAACCCAGCCCGATCAAATACGGTGCCATCTGCAAACTCAACCGTGTATTGGAAATTGACATCACCAGTATCACTGGGATCTGTCTGGTTATAGCGCCAGAAGCCGTTTTCACCATGGGTACTCCAACTTCCTCTGTCAGGGTTGGTCACTGCAGATACGGTTATCGGCTCTGGCCCGGAGAAACCTTGAGTCAAGTACACCGAAACACTGGGATGATTATGCTCCCAAACATCACTTACTGGTGCCGGACTACCGACAAAGGTTTGCTGAAAGGCACCGGCTGGTGCAGTGGCTTTTAATAAAACCTGCAGCTTATCTAAACGGTAACCTGCTGCTACCGCTCGCACCCGGATAACCATGTCCTCCCCACCATTAACCTGCACACTGGACAAGGCTCGAATTGAACTACTCAAATCATGTTCGCTGGCAACAATGCTTGCAGAACTGGCTAGTAATGCTCCCCCATTATCCTGGGTTTCATAAAGCTCAACCCTGAATGCCGCAGTATCGCTGGCCAGTGCCGGACGTAGATTCACATCAATATTGATAAACCGGGTGGTACTTGGTGCACCACCAGCATTCAAGCTGTATTCCAGCCACTCATTTTCGGCAGCATGATCAATAAAATATATTTCATCCGAACCCTGTACAGCACGGACAATATCCACTGCTGTATCCGACCGGTAATCATTGTCAGCAGGGCGATTGTGGTTCCCATCAATATCGTAATAGGCGCCGGAGTCTTCAGGCGTCAATGCGCCACAGCCTGCATCAAAATGTTCAGCTTCTATGCTGACAATATTTCCTGCAGTGGTTAAACCCAGACTATTGGCAGGCCGACCAGAAAATGTTGCCCGCTCGTCATTACAAAAGTGCTGCGGTCCGATAACAAAGTTAGCCAGTTCAAAATTCCCACTGACGATACTTAATCTCAGTACTCTGCGTAATGCAGAACCCGAAACTATTTCGATGACATTATTAAGTGGTACAGCGCGGAATTCACCACCTCCCGATGGCGCAAACTGGATGTTACCCAGTGACTGTTGAAGCTCTCCATCAGCTGTATAGAAACCCACCTCAAGCTGACCCGCACCTGCAGATACGCTGGCTGCCATGGTGTATAAACCCTCCTGGGCGAACTCAACTGTATATTCCAGCCATTCACCGGGAACAATACCGGTAACAGCGAAATTATTCGCAAAAGGCCGCATTTCGACATGCTCCAATGTGCGTGGCACATTGGCATTGGGCAGCGGGAATTCAGAATTGCTGTCCAGGTATGCCTGCCCGTTACCGCCATCGTCGAAATACGCAGCTGCAAATAAAGTCCCGCCTTGCGGTGCTATGTTAACCGGCGACCCGGAATACGGCGATTGGCTGCGCTCGCCAATGGTCAATGCCGCCCGGCTGCTGACCACACTGCCATCAACATTGCTGACCACCACATAGTATTCACCAACATCCAGATCAGATACTGCAGCAATAGTCAGGATCGCATTGTTATCGCCCACAGGATTGCTATCGGCATCTTTAAACCATGCATAGCTATCTACGTTACCAGGATCAACCGCTGCTACAGTAAATTGTGCACTGTCTCCATATTCAACTTGGACAGACTGCGGTTGCTGGGCAATTTCAGGACATGTATCGCAAGTCGGCGAGCCTCCAAATATCTCTAAAACGGAACTGCCAAGCATGACACCATCATCAGTCTCAACACTATAATTGACATCACAGTCATCAGTCACCAGCGACCCATTTACTGCTATATATTCACCATAGGCACCCAATGAAGCAGCCTGGTTACAACCTGTATCGACGGAGCTGACAATCAATACCCGGCCAAAACTGTCGGAGTCATTGGCCAATACATCTGCCAGGTACGTGCCCGGTCCCTGCACAATCAGCGTATCGTCATTGAGTGTGGTTTGCGGTATCGGGCACTGTCCAGGCGGCACCACACAGGTCCCGTCTTCACACACCTGCCCTGAACCACAATGGGAATTGTTCTGGCAGGCACAGCTGACATTGATCGTGGTACTGAAAGTGCCCGAAATATTAGGCGGTGTTGGGAATGGATCCGGTGTTGCACCCTGAATAATTGAGTGCCCCCCAAACATGAACTGCCCACTTTGTCCTTGTGGTACAAAGTTAAAATTGTAGGTGCTGCTCTCACCGCAGGCCAAACCGCTACTCCAGTAAGATTGGTCCGTAGCGTTACTGATACCGGATGGGTCATCGATAACTATTTGTGCAGAGGTGATAGAAACAGCATTAATATCATCGGTTCCATACGGAAGAGCACCGTTATTGGTGAGCGTTATGGACGCCGGTGTGGAATCACCGCAAAATAATGGGCTGCCGGGTCCGTTAAAAGACAAGGCAGCATCATGCAGTTTCATCCGCACATCAGCGCGATCATATTCAATTACGCTGACATCGTTGAACCAGAATGCTTCTGACTGGGGGAGTGGATCTTCAGCATTGGCCCGTTCAAACACCATGCCCCAATCGATAATATACTGGTACAGATAATCATCCACGCTTCCCCCATCGGGTGCAATAATATTATGTGCACTCTGTGCAGCATTCTGTACATTATTCAGCGGAAATATAATGGTGGTGGTATCGCAGCTGTCCACAGTTTCGGTTATTGGAGCACGGGCAAAGGAAGAAAACGGATGTCGATCCGGTAAACCATGGTTGCCCTGTTCACCTCGAACACCAAACTTATATTGCCCAATATCACCGCTGGAAACATTGTGCGGCACCCAACTCCTACTGCCGGTATTACGCAAAGTTAGCGCAACACTCTGGGTGCCGGCAGTGCATTGCATAACTGTTTGATGCCCTACATTCTCGATACCAACCACTTCATAATCGAATTCATGTTGCGGGTTACAAACAGGTGGCCCACCACCGCCTTCGATAATGCTTAAACCAGTATTTTCCCAATAAATATGGTACGCGGTCTGACCACCGATCACGGGCATACAAAGATCATTGGCGGCTGCCGGCCAGGACGCACAAATTTGATTGCCGGTACGGTAGGACTCCAACAGTGGGCTCATATTGCCACCTGAGCCAGTGGCAAGTGGAGCAAGATAAGTTAAATAATTGGTGGCATAATCAACTGTTGCGCCCACATAAGACATACCGGTGATATTGCAAACTTTTTGCTTCTGGGTTTCATCACCGCCAAACCATGTGCTCACGCCCTGGCTGGTGCGAAGAAATGAAATTTCACAACTGTCCCCACCACGCGCGCCGGGTGGAAATGGCCTTACCAGGCTCACAGCTGTATTGAGTGCGGTACTAAGGCTAGCGGATGGTCCTAACGCTAACGCTATAGTTCTCAATGCATCTTGTTCACTACTGGTAAGGCCAAATAAAGACGGGTGTATGTTCGGATCGTTGTAATGACCGGGTGAACCGGAGTTCCCCATTATTCCCTGATTAGGGCCTGGTGTTATCGGTACATTAATCCCAGCCGCATCTACGGCATAATATAATCCACCCCAAAACCCCTGGGTATTCAGCACGTTAAAAGTAAATTTTCGTGGCGAAATATTTAACCCAAGTGCTGCAAGAAAATGAGTTGGATGACGGTTGGTTATTTGTGTAGTGTGAGTACTGGTACTGGCATTGGGAACCACCTCTGTCGATTTCCCCATCCGGGCGCCTGTCATGGCCAACGTTAATCCATTAGAAAAACTGCCATTACCACCTGCAGGAAAAAGATAATCACGGGTACTGCTGCCAACCAGTTTTCCATTTCCGATACTCCCGCCTGTTGCGCTTAATGCATTTAAAGCCCAATAAGCTTTAAGCCATGGCACAGCTGCCGCCTCAATATCTGTATGGCCATTGGCTCGCGCAGTTTTTAGCACCTGCAAAACAGCACCAACAACATGCGGTGCATATTTTGGTGATAAAACCTCTGATGACATAAAGCCATACTGTGTTTGCCTTTGCAGGTTAAAGTAACTGGTCCAGAAATTCCTTTTCTCTGCTGCAGTAAATACTGTCGGCCCCCAAAGTGGGGTGTCGCCTGTCGGGTTATCAAGATAAATAGCTGCATTGGCCACCACAAACTGGTTCTTGGAAGCCTGGCCACCTCCCAATCCGGATGCTGCATTTTCTTCAACTGCACTTCTGCAATTCGCAGCAATCGCCGTAGCATTGAAATTTTGCCCTTGAATGATGCCAGTTAAGATATCTGACCAATGACCAAGGCATTCGACCTGAGCATCAACCCTTATTGAAAACATCATGACCAATATCAATACCCACATACTTTGCATAATTTTTTTAAAAATCATATTTATTTCACAAGCCAGGTTATATACAATAAGAAATAGTAATTATTTTCTTGAAAGTCACCATTTACTAAGATACGAAGATGCTAGAAAGCCCAAACCAAACAGCAGCTCTATGTCCATTTTTTTCCAAGAAATGCAATATTCGAATTGGCGGAATAGCACAAACTGATCGCAATAAAAACATATAAATACTCTCTTGCTATATTCACTGTTTAATACCATATTTTTCGAATTGAATATTACGGCTTTAAACATATGAAATGCCTTAAATTAATTTCTTTATACTATGTAAAACTTGTGTTAATTAACAAAATCAGTATTGATTCTTAACTCTATACTCTGTGAGTAGTTATTTTTAACAATTCATCTAGTTTGCAATATTATTATCACGCTCAATATTGACTGGCAAGGCATGAAAATATTCCTCAAAACTTAATAATCTTAAAATGATTCAAACTTGTACAGCCATTAATGCTACTTAATTCTCTTCATCTATAGATTCTATCTTTTTCGAAACTGCAGCTTTAGCTTCGCCGTAAGTGCGATAGAAATACTTATTTACATATTCCTCTTCAGCTTTATCACCCGTTGTATAGGCACGACCCTTTACACCATCCGAATGATAGTCTTGTTCATCCAACTCCTCCTGTCGCGCACCTCTTGCTGCTGCGCCTGCATGCATCAATTCATGTACCATAGTATTAACTAGTCCACCCATTGAACCTACCTCTAGATCTTGCTCATTTAATACCATAGTCACAGAATCATCTGTTGTATCAGCTGCATCCACATACCCTCCTACTGTACTGGGTAGAAAATCTTTACTTGCTTTTTCTCCTACTATCGTTACTAAATCTTTCTCTGCCTTGTCCATAGGCTCCTTTTTGGGAGAATTATCCATATGTTTACTCAACAAATTATCAATAATTGCAGAGGGACTTACAGGTTTTGTCTTGATATTTATATTTCTATTATGTCTACCAGATATACCTGTCACTTTATCTATTCGGGCTTTTCCTTCTGTCGTCATATAGGCATGAATTAATACTTCCATTATCTTGCCCCGCAGGCTTTCATCATTAGTATTAATTATTATTTTCCCACCAATTTCATCTCGACCATCTGGGTCGATAAGACCCACCGGATCATTATTAGCATATGAAAATCTATTCCAGCTCTGGGAACTTGCAGTATTCCCCAATACCGGATCCACAGATAAAAACCTACCGTAATATGGGAAATAATAACGCGCATGCATGTAGTCCAAATCAGCCAGTGAATTTTCCTGACTGACAATATCCCTTTCATGACCGGTAAACTGCAATGCCTCATCATCATTTGGGTCAAGCACATACCCCCCAAAAGGATAATAATCATTTTCAGCTATAAGAGCCCCAGTTGCATCACTAATTTTACGTGTGCTTCCAGAGTGGTCTGTATGGAAATACGTTGTACTCCCATCTGATTTATGCGCGCTGATCTGTACTCCATTGGCATGGATGTAATCACGCTCCAAAGCCCAACCCTGCATGTCCAAACCAGATGTGATCCGTCGGGCAATATGGTTGGTAACCGTACGAGGAGTCCAGCGAATTGTTTGATTGTTTAAATCCAATATGGCCAATCGCTCACCTGACGCATTATAAAGATAGCTGAATTCAGCATCACCGGAGAGCTCAATTAACTGCCTCATCCGACCCATAGGATCATACTGGTAGGAAAATTGACTCCCAGCCACTTCCCATGACTGCAGATCTCCCATTTCATTGTAAATACCCCCTTCAAGCCTGTTATTATTTGCATTTACTGCAATGGCGCCTGGCCCACCCTCCGCGGGTAACCCAACTGGGCCGTGATTAAGTTGCAGGATATTACCGAACTGGTCATAACTTGCATGCTGTTGGTATTGATTGCCATCATGGCCGGTAACTTCCCCATACAACATTCGACCAAGCCCATCATAATAAAAATGATCTGAACCAATTGCGCTGATATTGCCAGCAGCATCATACTCAATTGGTCCATGCGTCCAACCCAATCCAGTATTTTCAATGCGCTCCAATCGCCACTGAAATGCATCTAAATAATGTTGGTCCAGTAAGTCGTTTGCATGACGTATGCCCTCCAACATTCCATTATCAAAATAATTGATATTTGTAATCTCACCAGGCTGATTGCGAAAACCAACAGCTGTTAGAACACCTTTCTGATAGTGATAATCAAGAATATCCCCCTCGATTGTGCAGTTGCCAATTGAGCAAGTTGGGTATTCCAGACTATGTGGGTTTCCCAATGCATCATATTCACTTATTGTTGATTCAAAACGAGTTCCCAGTGAGGTTTGTATTGCAAAATGGGTTGGTAATCCTGCAGCATCTTCATAACGGTAGCTTTCGGTCACAGTGACCGGAGTGTCTTCCCCATCAGAACCCAGTTTTATCCACTGATGACGCTTCCTGCGTACCAACCGATCTTTTGATTTATTAATACCGTCATTGGAATTGGCATAAGCAAACTCTGTTAACAGACGCTGCTGCCCATGCAGTTCATGAGTTTGTGCTAATCGACCGGCTGGATCGTAACTGATGCGTTGATCAAACTTCATACCGGGAACATCCGCTTGTATTACCCGACTAGCCCCATCATAAAAGTAATAACTATAATCTGAACTATCATCGAATATTTCAGGGTGTTTTCCTCGAAACATTACCCCCCGGCCATCGTAATCGAAAATTCGCTGTTGGCCACCAGCGCACTGTTGTGCATCATTATCGCCAACACACACACGCGTCAGTCGATTGGCATAATCATAGGCATAGGAAGATTCGATATCGGCAGTAGATCCACCTGTACTTTCTAATGCCTCAGAGGTATAAA
This sequence comes from Gammaproteobacteria bacterium, assembly GCA_021772985.1. Taxonomy (GTDB): domain Bacteria; phylum Pseudomonadota; class Gammaproteobacteria; order Xanthomonadales; family Wenzhouxiangellaceae; genus JAJFKX01. Next base: position 41,385 of record JAJFKX010000046.1, on the reverse strand, counting down.
CAACACGCCCCCAGCCATCTTTGATGGTAACGTGAGTAACATCCTGTTCTCCGCCTTCCAGTTGAACCCCTGATGTAACAGCACTGATATGGTTATCATTTCGATCATAATCCATCTCAATGGCGGACCCGTCCGGTTGCATGATGCGCAATGGGCGATTGTATACATCATAATCAAGCATTTGCGTGACGCCGACGCCACCGGGTATCAAATCTGGATTGGGCAATAGCTGCCCAGCTATATAAGGATGGGCTACAGATGTCCAAGTACGCCTGCCCATTACGTCAAAAGCTATTCTGGTCTGAACAAGCCTGGGTGATGTGACCGGATCGTCATGCGACCTTGGTAACCACATTACCTTTTTCACAGTCAAACCACGTGGATCATACTCTGACCTATTCCAAGTCAAAGCATTTTCAGGGGGATGCCCAGGCGGATATCCGGTATCACAGGCCATATTAGTACATGTAAGCTTTTCAAAGCTCAACGTGTTTGCAATAAATTCTGTACCCGAGAGGTGTGGATAAATATAACGATATTTAGTCCATGCCTTATCTGCAACCCGGCTTCCTTTAAGGCGGCCATAAGGCTCCAGGTCGTAAACAATACTGATGCCAGCTGGATCAACGCTCTGTATAACACTTCCAGTAGAGGCATCAATGATATGGTTTACTGAACCCTTGATAACAATGCCGTCACAATCAACTATTTGTGAATAACTATTTACTCCTGCAGCATATTGATATTCGATAATCCGATCAGCCTTCGCAATATCAATGGCTGGACAAGCTTCAGTGTTGTCCAGATTTGCCATGTCTCCACCAAACATGATTGCCTTACCCAGGTTACCGCTGTATTGGCCTGCACCAATACTTTCAAGCTCAAACCTCTGAAGCAGGTCTTTAGGAGAACGGTTATTGCCTAGCCACTTTCGCTCTCCTATACGAAAACCATTTTGTTCGTCATAGCACCGCTCTATTACTGCATGTTTGAAGCCCCCCCCAATGGTTTCACCAGATGTCGACATAGGCATGGCATCCAGCATCCACCATGATGTGCTGTCATCAATGTGCAATTGTGCCTCTCCAACCCGGTTAAGGCGCATACACCCCCATGACTGCACTGATGTGCTGTCACAGGTGCCAGGATTATGATCGACGGTGATATATAACTGGTCAGGGTCGGTCAAAAAATAATCATTGATGGCTTTTTTCTCATTGCCCCAGTTCGGTATGGCGGAATTGATTGAACCATAATCTGTGTGCCATGCCATACTGCGGGTAACCCCAAAGTGCCCAAAACCATCAAAATGCTCGTTGCGCGTTTGTTTTCGGGCAATAACATTTTCACTTTCATCATGGTGTCTGGACTCCGATAACACCGTAATAACATTATTCTGGTCCGGCGCAAACCGCTTGGTCAAAGCATCCATTTTCACCCACTCAGATTGCACCACCTTCCCATTGACATCACGAATAAGCTTGGACAAAAACGGACCGGTACCGTCCGCAGCGTAGGCCCCGCTCCACAAATATCCTGGAGAGGGTGGAACGGGGTCTGCACCCACGCCGCGTTTGCCAAAATAGTTACTGTCTCCGTCTTCCTGGGCCATCAACGGGTCACACATCGTGTATGGCTCACCTGTGCGGGGGTTGTATTGGCCTGCATTGGTGAAATAATATTCAGATTGCCGATTGACCGGATCAACCACTGTGCGTTTTAAATAACAGGGCCGCCAGGCTGAGTTTTGTGGTGGAATCAAAGTATCGGGATAGGCTTCATAACGGGCATGGCTTTGTATATAACTCCACAGACCGTAATGATTGACTTCATCAACAGCCGGTACCGGGGCGGGATCGGAAAAATCAAACCCGTTGTTTTCCTCCACCCTGAACACTTCTTTTTCAGCAATACCGCTTTGGAAACTGGCAGGCCGGGAAATAAACCTGCGGCCACCACCATGGAAGCTGAAAATGTACCCGGACATTGCTTCATCCATATTAATACCCGGCCTGTTCAAAGCACCGCCGCTCAAACCGGTATAACGGTATTGATAACGTAGCCCGGTGGGTAAGCGTACCTGGCTGATGGCGCCTGCCTTGCCAATCAGTTCAGGGGCTACTGGAGGGCCGCCATTGGGATCATCAGGGTTGGTATCATATTGATAATAGTAAAACTGATAAAATTGTCCATCCGGTTGTACTATCCGGCTGAGCAAATCCACCTGATGAGTCCAGTCTGTTGGTAATTGACCGCCGTGTCTTGCCGCAGCCAGCGGCTGATTCTGCAAACAGTTGTATGACATGTCCGAATGCAGCACCACCCCTTTATGCATATCAACCGTCTGATTTTCCCGGTAGGCAAACCCATACTCGATGGTACTGCCGCCTACGCCGCTCAAGCGGACCTTTTTCAAACGGTGAAATGCCCTTTCACCGCCTGCGGTTTCAGCATGGAAATTAACCCTGTGCGTGCGACCCATTGAGTCGGTAATGGTCCATACCCGGTTCGTGCCTTTGTCATAATTGATTTCAATGTAGTTATTAAAACTTGAATGGCCGTAATAAATTTTACTTGGGCGGTAGTCCGGCCAATCGGGGCTGCCGATATTGGTAAATTCATGGATGGAGCCATCGGTAAAATGTATATTGACCTGCAGTCCGAATGAGACAACTTCCAAACGCATCCGGCCATCGGGTTGTGAATACCACATCTCACCAGTAACCGAAAAGTTTTCTTCTTCAGTCAAGCCAATTGGAAATGTATTCTGAAAACGGTGCCGGGCTCCATCAGGCGCCACATAAACCCAGTCCGCTTTTCCTCTGCCATTATTTTCAGGGTAGTTATTGGTAGTGGCATCCGGCAATGAAATATCTTCAAACTCGCCTTTCAACACCCTGCCTAATGACAATTCCCAGCCCAGCCCGGCATTGGCAGAAAATTGGGGCAACCAGGCTATAACGTCGTGATTGACCGAAGGTCCACCATCTTCCAGCTGACACCTGGCCTGGACTGGGTCCCAGGGATTGGCGTTGTAGTGCATCGACAGCTGATATTTTTGACCGCCATTAAGCGGGTAAGCTGGCCCCAGGGGAATAGACAGGGAAATATTGCCGTTGTAGAGGTTGATGTTTTCAATATCACCAATCTGAAAAACAGACTCGGCATCAACGCCACGCGCCTGGCTGGCATACCCGACCTGGACCACTGGAACCTGCGCACCTGGTTCATCCGGTGGCATTGGCGGATCAACATCAACAGCAGATGCAACCAGGGAAAACAGGGCAAAGCAGGTAATGACAGCAGTCTGCAGTTTTCTATTCATTTTATAATTCAATAACTCATTAACGACTCTAAATTGCCAGGCTTTCTGGTTATGCCAACTGGGCCGGGACATGATTATGACAACTGCAACCACATCTCTGGTTAGTGCAAACTTGGAAAAACCTCAACCAATTCAATTCGCAATTAGAATTGACTTTGTGACTAAGCTGGCGCAATCAAAATTGTGTCAGGAAGTGTCATAAGCCTTTTGTTTCAATAACTTATTAAACGATGATTTTCGTACTTTGTTCTTGCTGAACGCAATGAGCACCACATGAAATTAGTTATTGAAGGGGATTATTGGAGCCAGTAACAGAGTTGGTGGGATACATAGCGAAGCCCACTGAGAACACACTCTGCATTTATTGCAGAATGACTTCTAACTCTACCGTTATGCGGAACACTTTTATCCAGGTATAAGCTTGAATAGAGCTGCTAATCAAACAGCCTGTCTATTTCTTCTTGAAGTTGGTTTCTGGAAAACTTATAAATGTCACTTTCTTGTTTACTAGCTACATCCAGGTATAGCTGCCCGGATTGAGGATTAACTGTGAACCGCTGAATATTATTGAATAATATTTTATCCATGCTCAGCAACACTTGTTCTTCACTATTTTCCAGGTTGAACCCAACCAGTTGTACACCCTGCTCGTTGGCGACAAAGTGATACAGCACATCTCCTTTGATTACTATTGGTTCTTGTACGTTTGGCTGCTTGCTGATAGTTTCCAATTGACTGTCGATAAGGCTATAAGCAACTATTTCCCCGGACTTAACAAGATATACTCTCTGTTTATTTTGGTTTGAACCCAAAATCGTCCAGATCCCTTTTGTCAATAACACTTGGCTGTGATCAAGTAAATCATATAACCATAGCTCACGCTCATCCTGGCCTACCATCAAATAAACAATGTAGCGATCATCGCCTGCAAAAACTCCATGTAATGCACCCGTGATTCCAAGCTCAGTTACACGCATGCCATTAAGGTCAAAAATATGTACTTCATCGCTACTGGATTCAGGGTTATGCTGGCGATAAATGACTTTGTCTCCACTCTCGGAAAAAGACGGAAATCCTACGGTTGTCTCTGCACGGGTTAGTTGAACAGGTTCACTGCTTTCATGTTCCCGATACCAAAGTTCTCTGGAACCTGTTCGCTCAGACAAAAACACCAGCCTCCCTGTGGCATCATGTACAAATGGGTCTCGGTTGATACCTGCAGAATCGATAACATCGACAAGCTTCATCTGACCACTGGCAAAATGATATTGCTGGATATTTTGCTCATATACCGAGTGGCTATAAAAAATTTCTTTTTCGGAAGCAGTTGGAAACTTAAAATTACCATGAATACTCAGCTGCTCACTTTGATAATTTTTTGTATTGATAATATTAGGGTAAAAATGGCCAGTGTCGTATGCACTATAGAGAATATATTGCTTATCCAGCCACAGGTGACCGTAAATTTTAACATTGGACTTGGTTAAATCCGTGATTGCTCCAGTAGCCACATTAACTGAAAACAATCCAGACAATTCTGGGCTCAACAACCTCAAAAATGTCACCGTTTGACCATCAGGACTCCAACTGGGGTGCATGTCGATAAACTCAGGGTTCGTCAGCTGACTATGTTGTTGTTTTGTCACATCGTAGAGAAACAATGCCGATTTGTTTTGCTGGCCGGTAACTCCTGTATAAGCAAGCACATCATTGACTGGTGACCAAGCCAGGCCATATGGTACCTGCGAAATAACAGGCGCATACTGATCTGCTATTTTTGTTGATGTACCCAAATTATCATCGTAAATGGATACTGCAGTAATCCCGGCTTGTTCAGTTGTACTTAAATACGCCAGCTTATTTCCAGATTGGTTCCAGGCCATGCCACCCTGGTCACCTGCATGTTGCAAAAATAACTTATCGGCCAATTCGGGCGCATTCAATTCTTTATAATAAATTTCGAATTGACCATTGTGTTTTGCACTGTACAATAACCCCGTACCATCAGGTGTAACCACCGGAGAATCTTCGTAACCACTCTGAACAGTCACAGGTTCAGCCTCTAGAATTGATCTCTCCAACTTGCCATTGCTGAAATAATTTGTCAGATACCAAACCGCTGCTGTTACAAGCAATAGAACTGTAAACTGTTTGTAGTACGCCAATACATTGCCGGTCACACTGACTTTGGATAAAGTAACTTCATCCCTCAACATATACCCTTTACGGGGTACATTGATAATGGGTTTTTCATCATCATCTCCAACTGGCAGGTGTCGACGCAGTTCCCAAATCACCTGACGCAAGCCTCTGTCTGCAACAGTAAGATTGTCACCCCAAATCTTTTCCATGATGATATACCGATCAAGACAATCACCACTGTGCTCACATAACAATTCCAATAGTAGCGAAACCTTATTCGGCAGTACTTCAGATTTTGAACGGGTTGTTTTTAATGTTCTGGTTGTTGAATCAAACACCCACTCTTTGGCTACGTATTTTGTCATTTTTGAGTTTTAGACTCTTAGTCATGCAATTTTGATATGACCATCTGCGATCGATTAGTATGGAGTGGCTATTGCCAAACACATAAATTCAATAACACATTTCCAGAAAGCTTATCCGGCATTGATGACACAACCCGGGAAATTACAGTTTAAATCCATACACTAATCAAAATGACACATGCTGAAATAGGATACATATTTCAGCTGATCAGATTACAAGCGTTTTTAATCAACACTGTGTTCAAAGAATAAATAATCATCGCTATCAATATATGATTTATTTCTCCTTTTTTTATGTTTTTTTTATAAATGATAAGCAATTTCAATAGCTTAACAATTCAGGCTGAAATACCCCCAAAAAAACCTTACTCTTGAGTAAATATCGAAAAGTTGACTATACCAAGGCACAAAAGTGATAAGTTGTATGCAGAAGCACCTGGTTTTTTGTAACTGACATCACCACATTAGACACCACCAGAAAAACCCCTTGCAGCACTCATCAGTTGTCTTTAATAAGGCCTAACAGCCTGTAGTATCAAGCCAGTAGTTATAACGCACGCATAACCTCATGGGTATTTTCCTGTTGCCAAACACCACCGGTGAAGTCAGGCATATTGACTGAATGACTGTTTTGCAGCACCGACAGCTCCGACAACGGCGTAACAGCACTCCACATAACACCATCGTAAACATTCAGGTCCAATGGGACGCCCAGATTCAAACAGGTAATCAGCCGGTAGATCATGACAAAATCCATTCCCCCATGCCCCTGCTTAAATTCCTGACTGATGCCCTGCAACTTTGTTATCAACGGGTGCTTATAGCGTTCCCGATATTGCTGATATTCAGTTTCCGGCAGCCATTGATGTCCCCAGTACAATAACTCATCAGGATTATCAATATATAACCGGCTGGGGTAGCCATCATGCACTGCTTTGGTACCCACCAACTTGTTAATCCGGGAATATGGACTGCCGGTGTGCACATCAAACTGCATCATAATGGTTTTGCCTTTTGCAGTTTTTACCATGGTGGTGTTCATATCACCACATTTGATCGACGTATACGGTGAACCCATTCGAGCTGCAGTTTGGCTGAGGTTCAACTCCCGGGAACTCATGGAAGTTAAGTGTGCATAGCTGTCACCACGGCCAATACCAAGGTACATACTGATCGGACCCAGCCCGTGAGTGGTATAAAAATTCCCGTCACGGCTTTGATGATGCTTAACCCGCCATTGATTTTCATAATAATCATCACTCAGCAGGTGCTTTCTTAAATCATGGATGTAGGCACCTTCGGCATGGGTCAAATCACCGAATACGCCGTTTTCAACCATATTCAGCACCCATAACTCTTCTTCGTTATAGCAGCAATTTTCCAGCATGATGCAATGCCGCTGAGTCTGTTCAGCAGTCGAAACGATTTTCCAGCAGTCTTCAATCGTATAGGCTATCGGCACCTCACAGGCAACGTGTTTGCCATTTTGCATTGCCTCGATGGCCATCGGGGTATGCCATTCCCAGGGGGTGGCAATAATGATCAGGTCCAGATCGTCCCGTTTAACCAGGTTACTCCAGTCATTTTCATCTTTGACGTAGCTTTGGATTTTTTGTTGTTGCAGTGGTTGAATGCTGTCGATTATTCTACTGGCTTTTTCCGGCTTCAGATCGGATACGGCGACCAGCTCGGCACGGTCATTTTGGATCAACCAACTCAACATCTCCGATAAGGTTTTGCCACGATTTCCCAGGCCTATCATGCCAACCCGTACTTTTGCTATCGGATTGCTTTTGATTCCGAAAGCTTTGCCAGTAGCCTTTTGGACGACGCTGTCCAGAGCTGCCTGCATCACTTCCGGATCAGACCGACCCAACACCGATAAGGGGCTGGCTATATACGCCGAAGCCCCTAGCAGGGAATGCAGAAACTGTTTCCTGTTCATCATCAAAGCTCGTCAGCTAATGGATTAGCTCATGCCACCCATTATTATTCTGAGTTCATCTCACGCATTTTTGTCCTCAGTGCTTCTCCCGCCGCATAGGCTTCCGGAGTAGCGGGTATGATCTGATTCTTACTCAATTCCAACTCCCCTGACGCCTGGGCACTTTGCTGAGTAAACACATTGTTGTTAAAGGTAATGCCCACACGACCACCGCTAAAAAGATTACTATTCCCATCGGCTACTGCAGTAATCGGGTCCTCACCAACAGCTGTAACGCCGATCAACGATTCCTTAAATGCCTGAAATAGCCAGAATTGATCCAACCCCACTATTGTATCCGGAGCAAAGAGTGCAATGCTTCCCTCTGTGAAGTCTCCGTCAGGAGGCACAAACACGGCCGTGGCTATTTGATTGTTACTACTGATCACACTGCCGCTGACAAAAGGGCTGCCATCGGAGAGAACTCCAACCATATCAAACCGGATCATTTGTGTGTTGGCTGTAACCGTTCCATCAAATATTGGACTCGGGACTATCTGTGTCAGTGTCCATGTCGATAACAGGTAGTCAATCACACTCCTGAAATTGAACAGGGTACGAACATAGGTCTCCGTCTGTCCTCTTAGGGTTACTTCTGCAACTGTATTACCATCCTCACCGGCCAGAATCTGAAAATCGATTCGGATCATATCCCCAGAGGCATTGCCTTCATTGGGAAGATATGGGCACTCGAAACAAGCGCCACTTTCAGGCGCCCGCAACTCAGCTTCAAAAATGTTGAAACCATCTTCAACCGACAGGGTATCCACTGCAGTAGCCCACTGGTTATCGCCATTTTGTTCAAAATCAAATAACGCGATACCAGTGATATTCGCCTGGGTATTCACATTGAATCCACTTCCCGGCTGATCAGGGTTGAAATACCAGCCATCCAGGATGTCTTGCGCCTGTGTTTCAAACATCACACCGAGCATGACAAACAAAAAAACCAGTAGACCTTTGTTTTTCATAAACTTTCCTTGCGTATTCCATGAATGAAATGAAATTTTATTCACAGTGTAACTGATGAGAGATAACACTGCGGTTAAGAAGCCAACTTGATAATTAGCCTCATTAACTGTAAATATTTTACATTAAATCCCCAAACCTTTTCTATACCTGACTCCATGCAGGGTGGCGAGCCAAGATAGGCCCCAAACTCTAAGTAAAGTGACTTTACACCTACTCTGAACGCAAGCAATACAATCGATACTGTTAACGGGAAAAACTTTATTCTAGTTATTAACGAGCTTAATACAACATTATTTATTTGTTTTCATGCTTGGTGATGTTAAAAAATATTTAAAATGGGCGGAACATCTTTTACCTATTCATAATGCATGAGCTGAGGTTAAATTAGCGCTTGTATATACAATGGTAATAGATCTACTCATAGAAAGAACCAAAACAAGCAATTTTATATCTAATAACCCATCCATCCCAGTGCTTATTCACCGTCTTTGTTTTTAACTTCCATACAAAAGAAATCAAAACGATTATATACATACATTCTCGCTATTAACTCTTTATTCATCAAGAGAAAATACTAAAGTGTAATCCGAATTTGCGCCAGAAAACCCATTTTCGTTTGTTACCCGAGCATAAAATTGATCTATAAAAGGAAGACCTGGAGTTACTGTAAATACAATATTCGATGCCTGCCCTTGACCACTATCACAATCACTACCAACGAAATCATTATTCTGATCATACAGCTCAATACAAGTATCCGCGTTAGCACCTAACTCCGATGTCCTTACGCTATATGTTCCAAAAACTTGGGCCCTAAAAAATATCCAATCTTCAATATCGTTCTGTGCAAAATTATGCTGTTGTGGTCCGGCATAAAAGCTAGGATTTGATGGCGTATCATCATCTTCAAAAGAATCAGGTTGATTACCCCCTCCCTGGGAATCTTCAGAAAAACGAATACTATAGGTCAGATTTTCACCTGCACTGCCTGATAGCCGAGTAGCTGTAATTAAATGTTGATCACATATCAACTCATGGAGCATACCATTTTGGAACCAAGATGATGTGCGCTGGGCGACCCATGTTACAGTTTTAGAACCAACTTCAACCCCATTCTGTACTACTATATTCGGATTGATACCAAATTCATGATTACCATAAATACTTTCAATACCTGAAATAGCATTTGTTACTCTTAATTCACCCACGCATGAGACATCCAAATCTGTGCTAAGACCTGTTGAGATATTAATTGTCTCAGCTTTCAAAGCAGTATCTTGTGAAATGTTGTTGACAGGTAATGCAAAAGTATCTATATCTATACTTGGGTCGTACTCAGCAGGTCTATGGAAATTATGGTTATTCTGAACCGTGCCAAGACTAGCCAAATTAGCGTATTCATAACTATCATCAAATTCAAATAAATCCGCATAACGTTCTGCAGTGATAGTTATTTCATCACCCAATCCACCAGAATTTGGATCGCCGAACTGAGCGAGTTTAAATACAATACCGCCTCCACCACTATGTATCAACTCAGGCACTACATCTGCAGTATTTCTGCTTCCAGAGCAAGGCCCTACTCCGCAGTTAATACGATCTCCTAATTGATACCATTCAGATTCGTTTGAGTTTCTATAAAAAATATATGGGTCTGCATAAGTCACATTATCCCAAAAGAGAGTGACATCGCAGCCAGGAGGCGTGGACTTTGGGTCGCGAGGGGCTCCATCAGGAGCGGTGGGCGACGGTTGCAGTGAACAAATAGAAAGATCTGAATAAAACTCGCCTGTAGGCACTTGCGCTTGTGTGCTTACTTCATCAAGCACAAGTATTTTATTGGCTGATTCATGCAAACTAAAAAGGGTTGGAATATTGCCCACCTGAGAATTTACACTCCCCATGCCTCCAGTAGCAATCACTCCATCAATGAAGTTATTAACTACAATTGGCGTAAGATTGCCAGCATCCTCTGTCGACCAATCCAAAGTTACATAACATGTATTACCATTAGAGTTTGCAAGGTCAACAATACAATACCCCGGGTCCGGAATAGAAATTACTCCTGCAGGCCCCAAAAAGTTTACCAGCTTAGAAAACACCGCATTATGAACACCATCATTCGCGACCACTGTAATTACATGGTGCCCTGCTCGTGCAACTCTATATTGATTAGCCTCCAACGACCCACCACTTCCTAATTCTATGTCATTGTTAAGTATCCAATCCAATGGTTCTGCGCTTTGAACTTGAAAACCATTGGTTGGTGCTGATCCAGCGAATGATATCAATACTGCTGTAAGTTCAGCATCACCTAATAAATCAATATGAAATGGTATATTTGCGCTTACTCTTGAATCCATAACCATCATGGACCAATTCATAATTTCCTGCTTTTTTGAAGCATTTAATCTTGCCTCTAAATTATAATAAGAGCCCCCAACACTGACTATGCTGGAATTAATACCCACAATTTGAGGAAACACAGGCACTGGGTATAATTGATCATTAAACACTCCACCTCCACTTTGCCCATGGGTTTTATCAACTCTTGATATAATAACTTGAGATGCATCTACTAGATTAATATCTATAGTGGGTCCAGTAGCATAATAATGTCCTTGCGCATTCTTGATAACAGGCGGCACCCCATCTAAAACTTGCTCAGGATAGCCTGAGATCGTAATCCCCGAAGTGCCAAGCAAACCTAAAGGTAGTGCCAAGGGATTTACAAACGGCCTTGAAAGGTAAAGCGCTCCATAATCATGCCCAAACTTAAATACAGATGAACACTGTGGGCTACAATTATAGTTAAGTGCTTTTTCAAACTTATAGGCATCAATTTTTGCAATTACTGTAATACCCGAAGGCGTAAGCGCTTTACCTATATCCAATTCAGCTTTATATAAATCCCCAGGACAATTCACATTAGCCTCTGTCCCAGTAATATTGTGTGCTGCACCTACAGCCAACAACTCATCTATCAATACTGCTGAACTTTCTATATTGCAATTACTAGTAGGCCCACTACGATATCTATAAGTTACACTTATACCATTTGCTGGGTTTGGCGTATTTATTCTATCATCGGCACCATATACACCCTCTAATGTTTGCCCACCATTAGGGCTTGTCACTTCCCCATCTGATTCGTAATTGTTAACACTGCCCTGATAATTATTAGGATATTGATCCAGACATGAAGCACTGAAGCTACCATCATCTGGTAGAGCATGAATTGCATTATTAAGATGCGATGGTATATGCTCGATATGAGAATAGTTTAAGCCCCCAATCAACTCCAATTCATCATCCGAATTGGCCCCACCCCCAAACTGATCTCCATCAATCACATAATCATCAAGTGCATAATACGACTCACCCAGTTCAATTATTTCTTGAGATGATGATTCATTTTCGAAATCTATTCCAGGCTCAACTGGGCCCTCCTCTTCACATGCAACTAAATTATTTGCTCTATTAAAATAATATGCCTGCTCATAATACCCTTTATCTTCAAATCCTATGCCGGCACTTGCACTTAACAACGTTCGAGCTTCGCCTTCATTCAGGAAGCCAATATCTGGAACTCTAAGGTTAATGCATTTCAAATTATGCTTGTTAGTGTATTCTTCCCATACATATTTTGCATGTAAAATACTCTGGTAAACGATATTAGATAGCTCAATATCACCTAACCCAATATTCCCCGCGCCTGAGCAACCAGTGATACCAAGTTGGTTAACTGACAATAATGAGTCTGACTGTACTATAAGCAATTCTTCCCAAGAAACAGGTTCCGGGAAATATGTTTCGCTTATTGCAATAACTGGCATGTAGCACACTGAAAATATTATATAAAGCGCTTTCCTACACATAGTTATTATCCCCTTTTAGGATATTTTATATTAGATTACTCTATCTTAAGCTAAATGTAAATAATGACAAATTCAGGACATATTAGATCCATAATGTCATATGCAAGATAACCTTGGATCGTTATTACTAGGACCCTTTTCAGGCAGGCAACATTCAAGAATCAGACCCTCGCACCCCTAGGCACGATAAACACTAGCTGATCTAGTTTATTTTAAATGCGGATTTAACAAACTGACCTAAAGATTCATTTTTACATTTTTAAAACATTCTTTCTGTTTGAATAATTCTGCACCGTGTTGTGAGCACACTGAATCTTTGGCTCATCCAGCCAGCACTGTGGAATTAATATACTTCACAGATAGGAATATAGCCCATGCTTATAGCGCGCCCCGGCGGTATCAGCCGTGTATTGCATCCCAAACCCAATCACCTGGCAGCAACAGTTATTTCGTTGTTCTGCCTAATGATTCTACCCCCACCTGCTATGGGCCAGTTTCTCGGTGGCCCGGAAGAATTACTGGTCGACGGATTTGAAGATTTTGATGGTGCTTGTCCCCAGCCTGTGGTTCCGGTCAGGGATACCAGCCTTACGGAATATAATGATTTACTATTCGTGGACTGGCCTGGCCCGAATGGTGATGCGGTCAATATTGCCGTGAATAACGGCGAATACATGGCACTGGAATTCACTGTCCCCAACACCCCTGAAAGCGGTGCGCTATCCACCGTACAGGCACCGGTACCCAATGTCGGCGGTTTAATTATGTCTATCGATCGTTGTCCGGGAGTATTACAAACCACAGACGGTGCATGTGATGTTAACTTTCCGGCAGTCAAAGCCAATACCAACTGGCGGCACAGCACTTCAATCGCACCCGTTGGCTGCATTCTTGATGTGGGACAGATTTACTTTGTTAATATTTTCTTTGGTGATCGTGATGGGAATTCTGTGTGTAATTTCGATGAGTGTGTTACCAGGCTGCGCAATCTTTTTTGACGGTTAGCAGTAACGCAACCACCGCTGGAGTGGAGAACTGAAGGTGGTGCTTTAGTCTTGTGCCAATGACAAGCGGCTGCGCTCAGCCAGTGCCGTAAAACTTTCATGCGTTCGTAATTTATCGACACGCGGGTCAACTGCAAAGAAAGCCAAAAATGGTTCTCCATTCTGATCAAATGCGTGTTCAAATACCTCAATCGCTTCATCATATCGGCCAAGCATCGTCAGCGTGACGCCTTTCCTAGAGAGGGCATCTGAGATATTAGTATGATTGGCGTCAAGCCAATCCAACGTCCACTCCCAATAAGCAGCCTCTCGCGCGCTTGCGTCGACCATTTCACGAACCGTATCGAGCTCAAGTTCTGCAGCACCACGCAATGCCATCAACTGCAACCCGAATTCGGCTGCCTCCGCGTGATCACCCTGACTGTGATTGATGTGAATGATGCAATCAAGTGTGGATTCCGATTGTCCGTTCAGTTCGTCGCTTGTTTTGCACATGCGTTCGGCGTCGTTCCAATTGCCAGCCTTGTAGAGGATCCAGCCATAATGCGTCGCCGATTGAGTGTGCAACTGGTACGCTTTGGCGATGGATTGCAATGCGATGTTTGCGTTACCTTCGATGATGTTGAGATGGGCATTGACTACCAGAGCATCAGGATCGTTCGGTGCAATAGCGAGCGCTTTTTCAATATGTATTTTCGCCAATGCGTGATCACGCCAATAGTAGAGTGCCATAGCGGCTTTCAGAATATTTGCCGCAACAAGATCTGCATCAATCGCAATTGACTTATCGACTAAGCTTTGTGCTGTGAGAATCTTATTCCAACCCAATTTACGATTGCGGACATTGACCCGGGCTAAACCCACGTACGCCGGTGCTAGATTCGGGTCGACCTTAAGAGCTGCTTCAAAGTGTGTTTCAGCTTTGTCTAATTCGCCGTGTGACTGGGCATAACAACCGCGTATGTAATCCTTATAACCTGGCGACTCCACATAGGCTTGTATCGCAAGCCCTTCATTTTCGAGGGTTGGATTGTGTGGCAGCAAGAAAAAAATGGCCATTGCAATTAACAGCGTGGTCAGTATGCCTGTCGCAGTGACAAGGCTTTTTTGACGGGTGCTTAACCTTGGATGCTTTGGTGTGTCCGGCAATGTGTCTGAAAACTCTGGCACCTGAAGAAAACGATAACCGTGGCGTGGCGCCGTTTCAACAAACGACGGGTTAGCGGCTTCATCGTTCAACGCACGTCTGATCGATCGGATCGCGGTGTTGAGGCTAGCCTCAAAATCAATATGCCGGCTGCCCCAGATTTCGTCACTGATTTGATCACGGGAAACCAGTACGCCGTGGTTGCGCACAAGCAAACCAAGAACCTGCCCCGCCCGGGCTGGAAGCGGAATGCGTTCTGCCCCCCTGTATAACTGGTGAGAATTAAGGTCAAGCCGAAATCCAGCAAATCTGGCCCAGCAACTCTTACTCTTTAAGTAGTTGTTTATATTAGACATTATGTAAATTCAGGCCGAATTCAGGTCGAATTCAGACCGAATTCAGACTTTGGTGATTGAGTCTGTAAAACAGCCAGTATACATTCCGGGAATCGATTAAACATGCGCCAGAATGCACATGCTCTTTTGGCTGAGAGAACCCTATGAAGCATCCAACTATCAGGAAATCAATACCACTCATACGCTATCTTACGGCGTCACTGATAGTGGCCATTATGCTCAGCACAGCAGCGTGTTCGGATGAAACCAAATTACCACCGGTCAGCGACACCAGGCCAAGCAAAGATAGCCGCATATTAAATGCATCAGATCTGATGTCAGACGGCTCGCCCATACCACCGCATAGAACCACCACACTCGAAACCAGCATTGAGCTTGTTTCTGATGGCCTGATTGGCGGCTTAACCATAGATAAAGACGGTAATATTTACACAGCGGATCTAGGCAGCCATATCTGGAAAATCACGCCGGACGGGGAAACTGTTTTGTATAGCGGCGAATTTGATGACCCATCCGGGAATCTGGTGCTTGCCAATGGCGATCTGCTGCAGAGTGAATGGACTAACAACAGGATATACAAGCTATCGCCAGACGGAACACGAAGCTTATTTTCAGAAGCTAATCTCAATGGGCCGGTAGGTATCGTTCAGCGGCCTGATGGAGATTTCATTGTTGCCAACTCGCGAGGTAAATTCCTGGCGCGTGTGCCACAAAATGGCGGTGATGCTGAGGTTGTATTGCAAGATGACCGTATGACCCAGCCCAATGGCGTTACGATCGATCAGGATGGCAATATTTATATCGCCGACCTGGATAGCGGTAATGTTTTCAAATGGACACCTGAAGGCGTGTTAACCAGCATTGTCGAACTGCCAGGCAGAGGCAATGCGCACAATGTGTTTGCCAATGGGATGCTATATGTAAACAAAATCTGGGATCACGTCATTTATGTAGTCAATCCTGAAACCGGCGCATATGGAATTGTTACCGGCACCGGCTTGCCTGGATACGAAGACGGTATTACCGGAGTTGCAACTATTGAAGAGCCCAATTCGATTGGCGTTACCAGTGACGGTAAAGTTATTTACTTCAACACACACCGCGGCGCGATGGGCCGCAACAAAACTGCCCGCATTATCATGCGCAAACTCCGATTTGATGAATAGCAACGTTAGCTGCGCACCGGGAATATTTCGAGCATTGCTTGATTGCCATATCCATCAAAGGTACACGAAAGACATGGCACTCCATAACTCAATTTTTCTAGTGGATATAAATACCTTCGCCCATTGGGCTGTGATTTGAAATGAAAACCAGCTCCCGCTTAACGCAGATAAATAATTTAAATGCACTAGAAACTATTCTTAATAATTTGCAATTAAAATGTCCTGGCCCTGTCAGGGCCTTGTCAGAACAATACTTAACCACTTGCCAAACCATATTAAATAATTATATTAATCAATACAACAAAACGCACGACACAGAGGGGCTATATGTTTGAACTATTAATAACAACAGTTTTAATCTTGATACTAAGTCTGCTGTGCCTATCCAAAATTATGATCTGGCCAGATTCGAGCCAGGTAAAATTTATATCCAGCACATCTGCAATATTGCAAACAGTGAGTTATCCAATTTCTTATTGCTCCTCAACAGGTTCTGTATTTTTTTATTACGTTCCTGCATGGAAGAGGATAGTGAAAAATAATTGGATATTACCCAATCAATAGGAGTTATTAAATGAAAGCAATTTATCTATTTATAAGCATGCTGGCTATCGCCCATGTTACTGGGGCCATTGCAGGTGACACCATAAGCGATCAAGCCATACCAATTCTGGTCCCGGGGCAATCAATTACGGTGAATGTTCCTCCTGGCGGCACAAGCAAATTATACAAAGCATGGGTACCTGCAAATGTGGCACATTTGAAATTCAGCTTAATCACCCAAACACCCAATATGTATATGTGGTCAAACTTTGGTTCTCCACCAGTATTGGAAACAGGAACGCCCAGGCCGGATTGTGAAATCCCGGCGATTACAGATGAAACACTAGGTATTCAATTCGACTTGATCCGGTGTGTTTTCGAACGCCCTGAATCGGGCGCTTATCATTTCGTTAGAGTGTTTAATGAAGGGCTTACCGAACCCCAGGGCATCAATACACTGCACGTGAGTTATGTAGCCAATGGATTACCGTCTGTCGCTGATGTCTCATTAAAAGCAGACTACATTGATCATTACACTGGAAATGCAGCCACCTCAATTTCGCATGGAGTGAGCGGTGACATTGATGATTACAGGGACCGTAGATTTGATTTTATATATGACGAATCTTTGGGTCGTTATGAAGAACGCAACGGTGGCTTATGCGATGCAGGAATGAGCAATAATCCAACTTACGTGGAACTGGAGCTAATCTCATCAGAACCGATCAGTGCTTGTTCTTTTCGAGGCTCATGGGATTTGTTGTGGCATGACTGTAGCCAAGCGCTAGTGGATGTTATAAATGCGCAACAAACGGTGGTATTAAATACTGATGAACACTGGACCATATTTAACAATGGTCAATGTTCCCAGGATTTATCCAACATCCGCATGCGCGGTGGGCTTAGTTATTTCCATTGGTTTGAAATAAGACCTGTAGTCAATGGCAGTCTTTATTATAAAAATATTTTAATAAGAAAAGTAAACCAAGCTTTTTAGGCTTTTAAACTGGCATTAACGTTTATTGATTTGACTTTATTCGATGAGTAATTCACAAACGTGTTGTCACTTAATTTGACTGACGGTAGCCGTCGAGTATTTCTGACGGTTACTGTGACTATCTTTATTGGAAGCATCACCCACCACACCAAACATAGACTGTAAACCGCTTTCGGGCAGAGGATTTCATGACTATTAAGAAACTGTTGATATCTGTCGCTATCTGGGTATTACCTGCGATCAATGGCTTTGCCAGTTCAGATGATCCGGACAGGTCTGGAGGAAGCGCAGAGCCGGCAAACTACAACAGTTTTGGCCTGGATAATATCAATATTTATAACGGTGCTCTGAGTGTAAATATCCCGTTAGGCAGCAAATATCCGTTAAATGGCGGATATTCCTACGGATTCAGCCTGTACTTCAGCCCGGATATGTGGTTTGAAGATAGCATCAATTGCCAAGGCAACCCCAATTTTGATGTTGAGTTTGCCGAACCGTTTCAACGGCGAAGATTGCTTGCTGGATTTGGTTGGGCATTAACGCCAGGCCCGGAACTCTTGAGTGGCCCATCAGGCAGCTATGATTTCATCACTTCCGACGGAGCCAGTCATCGGTTTGAGTTTGATCAGCCGGGTGACACAGTTGCCATAACGACTGATGGTACATATTTTAGATTACGGGTCCAGGCTTCAACATTCGAAGTTGACTATCCAAACGGCAATGTTGCGGTGTTCGATCGGTCGTCCGGGCGATTGTCATCAGTGCATAATGCTTATGATGAAGTATTGTTGTCTTATCAATACGGCCCCAATGGAATCACGATTACAGACTCTGCTGATCGCACCCATACGATTATAATTACAGGGAGTATTGTTAGCGAACTTAGACTTGCGGCCTTCGGCAATACTGAAGCAGTCTACAAATTTCATTCCTCACCGACAGAGCTGCATCGAAGAGGTGATGTGCCTGACGTATTTTGTGGGGATGAAACAGTTCAAGAAACGCTGTTGAATATGGTAGAAATGCCAGACGGAAGTGCCTTTCTGATTGAGCAGCACACACGGGATGAAATGATTTCGGCGGCGACCCCACCCTTCGCAGCAGAATACGGTAATTCCGGTGAACTTAAGTCACTAACACTTCCCACCGGTGGTCAGTTTAAATGGCGCTATGCCAAGCATTCCGACGCCAATGCAAGATGGGGCCCCAGCCGGGTGATCAAACGGTTGATATTTGAAACACCGCCATTGCCAAACTCGACGCCGACACAGGAAGAAGAACAGGCTACGGCAATATGGCAATACCGGAATGACATCCTGGATCGCAGAGTGACAGTTCGTGATCCACTGGGTAATGAAACCGAGCATTTTTATAAAACCGGAAATATCGGCAACAGCGAGCCGGGCTGGAACTCTCATTGGTTCAAAGGTTTGCCATTTACCGCAGATAGTTGGGTAAACAGTTCCGAAGGCTACAAGCTGTATCTGTCATCCATCTCATGGGACGGAGAAGTAGATCCCCGAAACCCACAGAACAAATTACGCTCGGAATATGTCCGCTATGAAGTCAATGACCCGACGCTGCCCTCAAGTCAGGGCGGTTTTCCAAATCCTGATCAAGAGAAGAGGCGGGTTGCCTCAGCAACTGTCTATCATGATGATCCAACGGGAGAAAACAGTTTCTATCGTTTGGAATCCTTAAATTCTGAATTCGACGGTTTCGGCAATTACCGCCGTAATGAGCGTTGGGATTCTGTCAGTCCCAGCGCAGTGCTGTCCACTATAACTGACTACAACCGGCATCTGGAAGAGCAAGATCCAAAACTGATCAATTACTGGATTTTAAACACATTCGGCCATGTGCAGCGTGAATATGCAGGCCAAATATCAAAGACCGAATATTGCTTTGACACGACCAATGGCTTCCTGCTGCATAGCCGTGTTCTCAACAGATTCGGCACAAGTCATAGCATCAATGACTTAATAACCGTCAATCGGATGGGATTTTCCGGGGGCAATGCCACCGGCAATATTGCTGAACGCGAGTTGCATGGTGCTGATCTGACACCATTGTCCTCCATGACCATTGGTCAGCCAATCTGCTCAGATGCAATGAAAGCACTGCTGAATGTATCCCAGCCAGGGCACATCGAGCACTACACTTACACCAATGGAGTTATGACAACCACTGATGTGATCAGTCCGGTGACAAGCGAGGTGATACTGCGAATCGCTGACAATAGCATTGATGCCAACACTGGGCTTATTTCAGCTTCCCAGGATCCGTCCGGGGTACAAACCAGTTTTATTTATGATGCTCAGCACCGACTGATCAGCAGTTCAACACCACAACTGCCAACCACAGTAAACACTTATTGCACTATCACCTCGACGACTTCAGGCTGCGGCAACAATAACAGCTTTCATCAGGTAACAAGCTCAGGTTCTGACATTACCTCAAACATAACCAATATCTATGATGGTTTGAACAGGAAAACGAAATCTCAAGCTAGCTCACCCACCAATGCCTCCCAGTTTGAAACCCTCAAAACATTGTCCAGTTATGATGCACTTAACCGGCTGGAAGCGGAAACTGTAACGGAGGTCAACCCCAGCTTTGAAGACAATCGTTTTACCGTGTTTGAGTATGATGCGCTGAATCGCTCAACTGGAATCATTTCACCTGACGGTGCCGTTGTGACCATGAATTACACCGGGGCAAGAACAGCGACTACCCAATATGAAACTCATACCACCGATGGTGACCTACCATTTAGTAAAACCTCGATAATAGACCCCGTTCGAAACGTTCTGGTGTCTTTGCTTGAACCGGCAGGCAGCGGTGGCGCCGTGACGACCACCAACTATCTGTACGATGTGAATAAAAACCTGGTCCAGGTCAATTCTGGTGTGCAATTCCGTAGCTCGATATATAACAATATCGGTTGGTTGATTAGCTCAACTGATGTTGAGACATTATTGGAGGCAAGCAACACAGATTTTGATGTTCTTGGTAACCCCCATCACAGCACAATGGGAGCTGCTCGCACACTAACAACAAACTATGATCACCTGGGCCGGGTGGTAAGTATTTTTGAAGAGCTTGGGGCGGAAAATCGCCCGATTATGGAATCGTATTATGCAACGACAAATTCAGGTGAGGATAAACGAGCTGGCAAAATAGTCAGAGTTAAACGGCATAATTATATTCCGTTAAATCCAGCTGACCCAAATTCGCCGCTGATTAATCATTTTGTTATTACTGAAAGATATAAATACATCCATCCGGCGGGATTGATGACTCGTACTGATACTTCCGCTGTTGCTTATGATGCCAATGGGATAGTTCATAGTCGGCAGGATTTATTGTTTGAAGTGGCCTTTGGCTATAACGCATCTGGACAACTCGTTTCCACCAGGTATCCCTTAGCCGGAAAAGTAGGCGGACCTCTTACCGCTTTGAACCTGACATATCACTATAATCATGGAAAACAAATGGCCGTTGAAGACGCTACCCAGCCACTGATATCTGCCACTTATTCCAGAAGCCTAAGATCCTCCATTTCTTTCATTAACGGTCATGTGCAGGAATCTAAACTGGATGTTTCCGGAATGCCGCGGACTGGCGAAATTACGCTGAAGAATGCTTTGAATACTCAAATTTGGAGTAGTGGAGCATTTAGCTATGATGGCCTCTCAAATATTAGTGCGCTAGGCGACAATGAATTCGATTACGATGGCGTTGGACGGCTAAGCAGAGGGTTGGTTGGCAATTTGGTTCAAACTGCGCAGTACGATCAATATGGCAATATTACAGAATTGATCACCGATGGTGAAAATGCAGCCATTTCTGTCGACCCGTTAACTAATCGGTTAAGCGAAGTTGCAGGTACCTCTTACAGTTACGATGCTTTTGGCAATATTACTGAATGGGGTGAACGAGCTATCAGTTATGACGTTTTGAATATGGTCAATGCAACGGATTTTAATGATCGGGTGCGTTACTTTATTTATGGTCCGAATAACCAACGCATTGGCAAACTGGATAACCTGACCAATGAAATAAATTGGACAGTTAGAGGTGCAGCACAAAAGGTGCTAAGTGAGTTTAATGAAACAAACGCTAATTTATCTTGGCAACGTGATTACATTTACAGTAGTTCCTCGCTTATCGCTGCTCGCCATCCTGCAGGCGATGATATTGAATACCGGTATTTTCATCTGGATCATCTAAATAATACCCGTTTAGTCAGCAACCCAGAAGGAGTAACAGTTGCAGAATACGACTACTTCCCCTTCGGAGGGTTTGCAGTTAAGTCTGGATTAGAAGCGGATTTTGAAACACATTTATTTACCGGACATGAGCGTGACAGAAATGATGAACTGGATGTTATTGATGATTTGGATTATATGCTGGCCCGATATTATAGCCCCTATTTAGGCCGATTCTTAAGTGTGGATCCTGTTATTGGTAATGCTTATGCTCCGCAATCGTGGAATAGGTATGCATATGTCCGAAATAACCCAATGAATGTAGTAGATACTAAGGGGCGTCAGGGAATAGCAGTATCCAAATCTCCTTTAGAAGTGTTGGCTGAATCTATACACAGTGCTACCAGGTTAAGTGACGCAAAAGACCCTGAACGTGCGATGCGAGCAAGCACTATTGCTGCAGGCTCAGACGGTAAAGGTGTTACCTCCGTCGCACCTAGCACAGGTCGAAGCCTATCAAAAGTGCAACAAGCCGTTGTTCCTCCAGGTGTTGAGGTTGTATCCGGCATTCGTGAAATGAACCATCCAGAATCCAAGGCTAAAGATGGTGGGAAAAATGTTCATGCAGAGCGTGTACTGCAAGCCAAAACAAACGCTGTTGATGTTGCCGCAAGTAGGCCAGTTTGTAGTGATTGCGCTGCTTCACTGAATAGTACAAATACAAATATTTCTACCCAGGTTAAGGGTATCGCTAAAAAGTTAGGTGTGGTTGGTAAGGTAATCACCATGGGTTCTGTCGCTGGTCGCGCTAGTGCAGGCGAACACCCGGTTAGCCTTGCAATAGATTTTCTTCCATCAGCCGGCTCAACAAGCCTGTCTGCTGATGACACAACTACGCCACCTAGTTTTCAAAATGAATGTCAATCTGACGCAGGCCGTGAGGATAGTTGTTAACTCACACCCATGCTGTGAATTGTGACTAGAGATGCCTTATTAGTCTGAAGAAAATTAATTACAGGACAAAACCGTGACAACACCAATGACAAGATATTGCATAGCCGCTTTACTGATGGTGACGTGTCTGCTTAATACTGCTCAGGGCCAGGTTTGCACCGATGAATATGCTGCAACCATTCTAACGGTGGACTGGGAGTCATTTTCCTGTGGCCAACCTTCAACCGTAACGGTGACTGTAAGAAATGACGGCACCCTGGATTGGCAGCGGATTATAGATCCCACTCAAGGCCCAGGGGATGTTGGTTTTAAACTGGGACTGAATCCGCCTGACCATAACAATCAAGGTTCAATCGACGGTCCTTCACGGGTCCAAATGGATGAATTTGAAGTGGTTGGTTGTGGTGAACTCAAGCAGTTCGTGTTTACCATGACACCGGACGCCGGACTTGAAGGGCATCAGGACCATGCTTATGTGTTTCAGATGGTGGATGAGTGGGACGAATGGTTTGGCGAAATTGAGGATTCTGACGCCATCGTAGAATGCGATTTTGATAACTGCACCGGCATTCCATTGGATTCGGACTTAAGTTGGGCTGTTGCACCTCCAGCGGTGATGGAGTGCGGACAACTTTTTGAGGTACAGGTACGGGCACAAAATACGGGTACCCGCGACTGGCGTGCGATTGACAATATAGGATTGGCCGCCCGTCAGGGCTCTGCACCATTCGGTGTTGATCCGATGCTGGTGCCGGGAGGCAACGTTGATTGCGATAGCGAAGCCACCTTCATATTCCCCATCACCGCGCCTGAAGTCGAGACCACCACAAGTTTTTCACTTATGCCCCAGATGCGTGCACCAGGCACCTGGTTTGGTGATAGCTCTCTGACCAGCATTATTGATGTGCATTGCGATAATGGTAATGAAACACTGCCGCCTCCCATTGCAAGTGACGATGTTATTACGGTCTGCGAAAATAAACCGGCCATCGTGGATGCGCTGGCCAATGATAGCAGCCCGACTGGAGTCGAACCCACAGTATCACTGTTAAGTTCTAGCTGTGGCGGACCGGTGACGCATCTTGGAGATGGGGTATTTGATGTAACCGGTGCGTTGCTGGCTGCGCCCAGCTGTTATTTTGACTATCAGCTTGCTGAGGGTATACAAACGGCCAGCGCCACCGTGACACTTACGCCTGATTTATTCTGCAATGATCCTGAGCCTGTCATTTCCCTAACAGCGACTCCAGATACTATTAGCCTGGGTGATTCGACCTTAATCGGATGGGATATACAAAATGCGGCGCCTGGAAGTTGTGTCGGTTTTGTCAACGATGTCCAGTGGCCGGGCACGGTAACAATACCCACGGGTTCAACTTCGACTGCACCGACTGAAACCACCACCTATAGAATAGAATGCAGTTGGAGTATGGGGGTCGCCCAGGACTCTGTGATGGTTACCGTTATCGACGAGCCGGAGCCTGTCATTTCTCTAACAGCGACTCCAGATACCATTAACCTGGGTGATTCGACGTTAATCGAATGGACTATACAAAATGCAGCGCCTGAAAGTTGTGTTGGTTTTGCCAACGACGTCCAGTTGCCGGGCACGCTGGCAATCCCCTCAGGTTCAACTTCGGCTGCACCGGCTGAAACAACGACATATAAAATTGAATGCAGTTGGGGTATGGGGGTTACTCAGGCTTTAGTGACGGTTACCGTTATCGACCAATCAAGATCATTGATTGCTTACCCGGATTCAATAGTCTTCTCTACGCCACGTCCCGGCTATCCCATAATGCATCAGCAATTGATTGCCAATGATGACCCGAATACCGGTGTTGGGCTTGGTGGCTTTACACCTCCCGCACCTGAGTTTGGAACACTGGAATTGATCGGTGCTCCAGATGTATTGTTCTATACACCACCGCCTGGGTTTGCCGGTGGAAATGTGACGTTTATCTATTTCATCACCGACGGAACAGAAACATCCAATAATGCAGCGGTCACCTTGTCGCTACCGGCATTGCCGTTGGCAGTAAATGATAATGACTATACGACGGCACATGCACAACCCATCAATATCAGTTTCGAAACCTTATTGAGTAATGATCAGGGCGTAGGGGTTTCGATCTACGATTTCCCACTTCAACCGCAAAACGGCAGCCTAATCATAAATGACAGCAGTGTCAGCTATACACCCATATCAGGTTATTCAGGTTCGGACACTTTTACTTATCGAATCATTGATAGCAGTGACAATATTTCCAACCAGCAAGCCGTTAGCATCCAGGTTACCCCGGTTGCTGTTGTTGATGGTCCATTCGAGCTGGGTTCCAACACTGAACTGGTCATTCTTGTTAGTGAACTGCTGGCCAATGACCATGGCAGTGGATTGACATTCGAAAATATCGCTTCCCAACCGTCAAAAGGCAATCTGAGGCAGGATGGGAACAAGCTGATCTATCAGCCCAACCAGGATGCATCCGGTAATGACTCTTTTACCTACAAAGTAGCTGATCAGTCGGGGCAACCCAGTGATGCAGCAACGGTGTTGATTGCACTCGAAGGGGGTGTTAACGCAGCCTACATATTGATGCTGCTCGATGAGTTACTGGAAGAAGATTAACGTGAATAATTTTATATTGCATAAGGAGACCCAAACCATGCGTTTAATAATGGCTATAGCATTTATATCGGTGATAATTCCTTCAACCTCAATGGCTGCCCTGAAATGGAGCCAACCAAAAATTGTGGAAGAAATACAGAGTTTCGGAAACCCCAATACCAATGTTCTCTACGTCAGTTTCGGATCTGCTGAGAACAAATTCAATCCGGCTAATTGTGGCAATCTTGGTAAAGATATGCGCATGCATAAAAATGTAACCAGTAAGGAAATGGTTACGGCTCTGCATATTTCCTATGCGCTTCAGGTGCCGGTAAAGGTACGCATTGATGATGACCCGGCTCTTTGCGGCCCCAGCGGTATGCCGATGATAATGGGTGTACGTTTGCAATAAATGTTGTCTTTAGCGGCAGACAAAGGGGCCATCTTCTTTTTGATCAAACACCCTGTCGCTTTATTTTACCTTGCCGCCAGATAATCGAGGCCACCAACAATTGCCGCAACTTGAGCATTGATGCAGTTTTCATCGTTAACCCTGGGGCTATCGGGATAAACCTCGGTGGTTGTGACATAGTTCGCCCCGGTTATGCCCATGCAAAGACCAAGTCCGCTTGCCGCATAATGGATTACCCCGTGTTGCTGAAGCGTTTCACCAATAATTTTGCCATCAGGATCGGCCGCAGCAATATGGGTCACTTTTTCAACCGAGCTGATGATTGCAGTTTGAAAATCCGCTGTTGGTTTTTCAACATCACCGACAGTATAAAAGCCATCAGGTATATGCCAGTTTCCATGCTCAACAGCATCCCTTGCTGCCAGTGCCGGCCTGAATTCGGTATTATCCGTATCGGTGGTTTCGTGTAAATCAAAGTGCGCTGTGAAATCGATATTCAATGTGTTCAAATAATTCATCAATGCAGTAGCTTCCTGTGATGGGCTATCGGCATGAAATGACCGGTTGGGGTCCACTGCACCAGGATTCCACCGGTTGATGGTTTCATATCCCCAAGGGCTCACGCAGGGTGCAACCACAAGGTTGAACTTAGCGGCATAGGATTGAGCTCTGGTTTCTAGAAAACGAATCGCCCCCTGTACACCACTGGTTTCATAACCATGTACACCACCAGTGACCAGAATCGTTGGCTTATTATTGTCCAGACCTGAGCTTTTGACCACGTATAACGGGTATTTTTCAGGCGCATACGACAAAGCAGCATATTGCTCAATCTCAAAATGCGCTTTTAAAGGCTCAAGCTTTTGAAGCACCTCTGCTGAGTATGAACGCTGGACTTTTTGCTCGGCAAGCCAGGCGGCCTTTTCAATTCCACCCCATTTAACGCCTGGAGTACCAATGGGATAAGATTGCATGTCGGTCATCTGATTACCTTGAAAGGATCGACTTTGAACATACCTTGGCCCCTATCCATGGTCAAGCCATGGGCCTACCTGATGGTAGTCAAATCAGCCTGCCCGATAGTGAAATTAGTCACCCTGATTACCTGACCAGGATATTTTAGACAGTGAATGAGCAGCAGTTGAATCTTGTTAGTGCTCAAGTATTGTGGGCATTCCGAGAACTCACGCACTCATACCTCTATCACACGACCTTAGGCGACCTCTGACGCCTAGAACTTCGGCAACCATAAGCCTACAGTGGCTGAAAAAATGCAAAAAACCGTTACGCCTGCCAATATAAACAGGCTAGTCGCCATAGCTGATTTTACTTGTGCATTGCTACTTTCCTTTGCGAACAAATAGCATTCAAGCACAGCAAGGGGTAGTAGATACTGGCCGAAGGCCCAGAAACTAAGGAACGGGCCGGAAAATGTTTCAAAGTCGATGCCGGCACCGCCAGTGCTGAATACCCAACCCATTAAACCGATACGATAAAACCACACGCCACTGGCAACAATGAAAAGCCGCAATGCCCAACGCCGATGATTTCTAATATTTCGTGCGATTGCATAATACAAGGCAGTTGCACCGAATGTGATAATCAATACAGCATCTGTAGTAATAGCAACTTTCATCACCATGCCACCAACAATTCCACGTGTCCAAACCATGTACAGGCCAGCGATGCTGGTTGTGAAAACGGTCAACATGTATACGCGACCCAGCCAATGATGGAAAGCCGGGAAGCTTGATCTGATTCGTGGAATCAGCTGCAATGGGCCACCACCTATTATGATGACGGCCAGAAATAAATGTGCTACGACAGCAACATTACCAATTGTATCTCCCGCAACAAAACCGCCGGGAAGATTAGTTTGGCCCAGGGCCTGCATGCCACCGCGAAGTATCAACGGGCCGTAATATGCCAATACATAGACTACAAAAATCCACTGGCCGAGCGCTGTAACCACGAACCATGCCTTTGCCGCAACATCTAAAAAAGCTTTGGAATTAAATTCCAAATCAAGCGGCTGTTTGGTTACTGTCTCAGTATTGATCATCATCACTTTTCCCTGGTCAATTATTACGGAGCCGTTGAACATTAGAATCAACGAACGGTTTGGAATTTGGTCAATCAACTAGGCATTACAATACAGACGCAGATGGGAGCAGGAATCCTCCCTGAGGATGAAAATCCACTCATCCTTAAGTCTAATTTGGAAATTGCCCAACCTTGAAAAAATCTACTTGGGCCAAAGCAGGCATACTTCTGCGGTAGGATGACAGCACTATTTGGGCTGAATTAGAATACTTGAATGAACAACCCCAAACGTAAAGCAGGCTGCGCATCGGTACCGGTTGGTCATTGGTGAGCAGTTCGGAAATCAATACACCGACTCAAGAGCCAAGCGTTTGGCAGCCTTATCGAGGTCCATTTGTCCGCTGGCCGAAAACCGCAGACACCATTCTCGCTGTTATCTCCTTCATCTTTACTGTACCAATGTGGAGCGGTGCTGAGGATTCACTGCCGGCAACAATAAGTGCGTACACCTTCTTTATTGTGGGGACCGGAGCGCTTATTTGGCGAAGACGTCACCCGGTTCTTGTGCATTGGATTGTGCTGACCGTAGCTGTGGTGTGTTTAATACTGTCATATTCTGATTCCCCCATATTCGCAGTGGCGATTTCAACCTACAGCATCGGCCGTTACTGCCGTGATGATACTCAGAGCTATTTAGGTGTTAGTGCCGCTATTGTATTGATTGCGACAGATCACTTTATCGACAATGGAACACTGTCACAAATAGGCTTTGTTGTGCTGTTGGCATTCGCGGATTGGTATATCGGAAGGCGCATTCGAGCACGCGGTCACTATATTGAACTTTTGCAGGAGCGAGCACGTTATGTCGAACAACGACAAGTGGCCAAAGCGAATAAAGCTGTTGCCGAAGAACGATCACGAATTGCGCGAGAATTGCACGACATTATTGCTCATCAAGTCAGTGTAATGACGGTTCAAGCAGGCGCAGCCAAAACAATTGCTGCCATCGAACCAGCCACCGCCGTAAAAGCCATGTCACATGTTGAGAATGCCGGGCGGAAGGCGCTAGGCGAATTGCGCCACTTATTGAATGTCCTGCGGCCAAAAGACGACACCAATACGCTCACCCCCCAACCCAGCCTCAAGGATATTTCTCAACTTGTAGCAGATTTTGAGCAGGCAGGACCTAAGGTTACCCTGAGCATCGAGACGGTCAAAACTGATGTGCCCGCTCGAATAGGTTTGACCATCTATCGTATCGTCCAAGAAGCTTTGACCAACGTACTTAAACATGCAGGACAGAGTTCACGTGCAGAGGTGAATATAACCATTGATTACCAAAACGTTACAATCGAAGTTGTGGATAACGGTTGTTTGCCCGCCACCGCCTCTGAAACCGGCCAGGGAATATTAGGTATGCGGGAACGTGCACAACAGCTGGGCGGAAGTCTTGTTGCTGCTCCACGGCTAAACGGAGGATTTCAGATCTTGGCGAAATTACCCCTATCGGGAGTATACAGTTGAGTATTCGTGTTGTAGTAGTTGACGACCAGGTATTGGTACGAAGCGGATTCGCGATGATTCTGAGTTGCCAGGCCGATATTGAAGTGGTTGCAGAAGCTGGTAATGGACTTGAAGCTATCAAGGCCGCTATCGATCATCATCCAGACGTTATTTTGATGGACATCAGGATGCCGGAGATGGACGGCCTGGCGGCAACCTCAAGAATAATGGAACTGGCGGATTGGCCGGTGCGCATAATCATACTGACCACATTTGACCCCGATGAATACGTTTACGAAGCACTGCGTGCAGGTGCCAGCGGTTTCGTACTCAAGGATATTCCACCTGAAGACTTGATAGCAGCTATACGTGTTGTGGCTGATGGAGGTGCTTTACTTTCACCTTCAATAACCAGACGTCTAATTGGGCAATTTGTTGAGCATCACGCCGCCAATGCAGACCTGTCCTCACGTCTTGACTTGCTTACAGATCGTGAACGCGAAGTATTGGCGGCAATCGCTCGCGGGCTGAACAACACCGAAATATCCGAGATGTTATTTATCAGTGGTGCCACGGTCAAATCTCATGTATCAAGCATACTTTCAAAAATCGACCTGCGTGATCGAACACAGATTGTCGTGTTTGCCTATGAAAGCGGTTTCGTTGAAATTGGAAGCCATAATAACCAGTAATATAAATTCCTGATCCACTAAAACAGTCCCTTGCCGTTGGCTTACTAACACTAAAAATGGATACTGGCTTTAAATAATGGTGCCGGTTGACGGATTCGAACCGCCGACCCACTGATTACAAATCAGTTGCTCTACCAACTGAGCTAAACCGGCATTGTAGATGGGTGGCGTATTTTACCTGTTTGACGGGTTAATCCACAACCCTAATAAAATACCTGCTTGTTATTAGCTATGGTTGCATGTATCCGGTAAAGGTAGGGGCGGACTTTGACCGCGACATGGGGTACTGGTGACGTTGGGTCGCACCCAAAGTGTGCTCCTACGTGAGAATCATTGTGTTTTAGGGGTAAAAGCCCTAATGCATCAAACAACAAAGTTATCAAATAGCATTATTTTTTAATTTCTTATTGCGAATGGTTCGTATTTGTATTATCGTTATCTTTTAGAATTGGATGCTACCAGCTGCTATGTGGCAGCCTGCAGAAAAATTATTATCTTGGAGAATGCAATGCGATTTTTGCTGTTATTAATGCCTTTGTTACTGGCCAGTTGCGCCACTGTCGACCCTGTCTCCAGCCAATTGGGTAACCAGGGCGAAGAAGTCAATAACGTCTGCTTTGTACGCCAAATCAAAAATCCAACTCCGCAGGGCGAGTCTGCCTTTGTGTTCAGCCATGACAATGATGATTATCTGGTCACGCTTATCGGACAATGCCCTGCCCTGCAACAGGCTGACTCAATAGCTTATGTGGTCAGCCGCCGTACTGCTGCTTCACGCTGCCTGAACCCAGGCGACAGCCTGCGCTTTGGCGCCCAGGACGAACAACCCAGTTATTGCACGGTAAACCGGCTATTTCGCTGGACTGATGACCAATAAACCTGATTCATAAACTTAAATTTTAAAAGAGATATAAACTGATGTTCAAAATCACTCAACGGATATGCGTGGTCTTGTTTACCACAATCAGTTGCAGCCTGGTAATGGCTCAGAATACTGAGCTACCTTCAATCCAGGATCTGTATGAACTGATTCAGGCCCAGCAGGCCCAACTGCAGGCCCAGCAGCAGCGCATCGATCAACTCACCGAATTACTGACTGATAATCAAACCCAGTTGCACGAAACCAGCGAACGCGCTGAACAGGTGGAACTGATTGCCAGCGCCACCGCTGACCAGGTTGAGGTGCTGTCCGAGCAGACCGGCGACGATACCTTCCACTGGTACGATAACGTCCGTGTCGGTGGTTATGGTGAGGTGTTGTATAACAATGGCACTTCTTCCACAACCACCGATGAACTTGATGTCCAGCGGTTCATTTTCTACATCAATAACGAATTTACTGATCGACTAAGGTTTATTTCAGAAATTGAAATCGAACATACCTTTATCGCTGATGATGATCGCTCACCCGGCGCGATAGAATTAGAACAGGCTTTTATCGAATGGGATTATCTGACCCGGCATAGTTTGCAGGCCGGGTTATTCCTGGTACCGGTGGGCATCCTCAACGAGGTACATGAACCGGATACATTCTTTGGCGTTGAGCGTAATCAGGTAGAAAGTCGGATTATTCCAACCACCTATCGCGTTAATGGCCTGCAGTTCCTGGGCCGTTTTGGCAATGGCTGGAGCTATAACCTGGGTATCCATGAAGGTCTGTTCTTTGAAAGCGGCAGCAGTGGTGAATTGCGTATCCGGGATTCCCGCCAGAACGGTGCGCGAGTAGAAGTCGATAGTCCTGCGTTTACCGGCCGTCTGCGATATAGCGGTCTTCCGGGTCTGGAACTGGCTGCAGCACTGCATTATCAAACTGACTTTACCCAGGATGCCACCACTCGCGGCAACATCGGCCGGGAAGGCGTATTCGATGAATTCGGCTCACCGGTTACCGATTTGAGCGGGTTGCTGGCTGAAGCCCATGCCATCTACCGTAACGGCCCATTTGAGTTCCGTGGCCTGTATGCACGCTGGTTTATCGATGATGATATCGAACGGGTATTCGATAACGGTGTGAATACCGGGATCGGCAGAGATGAACAATACGGCTTTTATCTGGAACCATCCTGGCGCTTTACCAACCAGTGGGGTGTATTTGGTCGTTATGAGCAATTTGACGAACGCGCCGGCAGTAATCTGGGTCTGGCTGCCGATAGTGAGAGACGCCGCTTCCTGTTTGGTGTAAATTACTGGCTGCATCCAAATGTGGTATTCAAAGCAGACTACCAGGTTGAGTTTGACGAGGGTGATAGCAATCTCGATGGCTTTAACCTGGGTGTCGGTTGGAGTTTTTAAGTATTAATCGATTGCTGAAACCATTTTATCAGGACAGCCGATGGTGTTTTATTACGCCATCGGCTTGTCTGTTTGTGATCCTGGCGCTGTTTTGCAGTTCGTTATCTGCCAGTGGCGAATACCTGACCCAGGAAGAATTTCTGAAGCTGGCATTCCCTCAAACCGTTCCAGAAATGCAACAGCATTATCTGGCCAAGCCAGATAAACAAACCGCACAGCAAATCCTCGGGCACCGCTTTAAACCTTTTCGGGTCCGTTACTGGCAACATGCAAAACGCACCGCATGGGTTCTCGAAGAAATTGGTAAGGAAAAACCCATCACCATCGGAGTTGTGATCGAAAACAATCAGATCGAACAGGTACGAATTCTTGTTTTCCGTGAGTCTCGCGGCTGGGAAGTCCGCTTCCCTGCCTTCACCCGGCAGTTCGAAGATGCCCAGCTGGGTGACGACACTGAATTAAGCAACACCATCAACGGCATCACTGGTGCCACTTTGTCGGTGACTGCAGTAAGAGGCATTGCCCGGTTGGCCCTTTATCTGCATCAGCAGGTTACCAATGAGCCTGGGTAACCCATCTTTTAAAGCCAGACACTGGTTTTACCGGTGGCATCGGCGAATTGGCATTGTATCTGCTGTGTTTGTGGTGGTTTTACTGGTCACCGGCATTTTGCTGAATCACACCGAAGCACTGCAATTGGACAACCGGCATTCCAGTTCCAGCATATTACGAACAATTTATGGGCTGCCGGATAACCTCGATATTCAAATCGCTACCGCCGGCAAAACGCTGATCAGTCAATTTCAAGACACCATTTATTTCAACAGCCAGCCCACCGAAGACTGCCAAACCGAATTGGTGGGCGCCATTGAACTACACCAGCTAGCCGGCTTTGATTCGACAATGCTGGTCGCTTGCCGTGACGGCTTGCTGTGGTTGGACGGCACCGGCGAATACCTGGATTTCATCCCTGCGATCAGTTTCAATGTAGCCGAGATAACAACAATTGGCGTAAATTCCGCTGAACAAGCGGTTATCAATGATGGAACCGCAGTACTTCATATTGATTTGGAAAACCTCACGTCCACTGCCGGCAGCCGCACTGATGTCAGTTGGTCACATTTACAAACAGCTGATTCTGATACAACAAGGCAACTGAACAATGCTTATTACCGAGAAGCCATCAGCTGGGAACAGATTCTGCTGGATATGCACAGCGGCCGTTTGTTTGGTGGGAATTTTGGCGTTTTGTTGATGGATGCCAGTGCGGTCATCCTGCTGTTGCTGGTATTAAGTGGCTTGTATATGTGGTGGGTCAAACCTTCATAATACTTCTGGCAAGCCAGATCCAAAAATCAAACATGGCGACTAAGACAAGTGCTTGAGTTACTTCACATTTTACTGAAAACTCATTGTTATACTCAGCAATAATCAGCACCTCTAAAACGGAATAAAACAATGGAATGCAGCCAGCGTCAGTGCTATTTTTGTATCGGCGTGGAGCGAATTTTGGCTTCAACAGTCTGCATATTGTTTGTCTTAATCTGCGTCACCAGCCAGACTTTAGCCAACCCGATTGAGCCTACCGTCACCGCTACCCATATCATCACCAATCGAGATAACGTACCCAGGTTTTGTTCTGTACCTACCGCTATTGCAATCAACAGTGGTGACTGGTCAAACCCTTCCATCTGGTCATCCGCACAGATTCCTGGAGCACAAGCACGGGTGCTTATCCCATCCGGTACGGAGGTTACTTATGATCTGTTCAGTGATACGGAAATTTACTGTATCGAAGTTGCTGAACAAGGCATTCTGAACTGGAGCATAGATCAAAGTACCCGCTTGCGGATCATCAATATGCAAATTCTGCCAGAAGGCGCATTGGTGATTGGTCAGGAAACCTCGCCCATTGCTAATGACAGCACCGCGGAGATAATCTTCTCTGACCAGCCGTTGGATGTGATGGGCGTGGATCCAGCCCAATATGGCAATGGCTTGCACGTATTTGGTGCCATAACACTACATGGCCAGCCACTGCCGCGCACCTTTTTACGTTTTGCCCAGGAGGCCAGTAGCGGTCATAACGCACTGCAACTGGAAGCTGTGCCCAGCGGCTGGTTGAACAACGACCGGCTAATTATCCCGGATACCCGCCAGATCCCGTTTCGCCCCAACCACCAATACACTTCTGATGCAGAGGAACCAATCATCGCGGCCGTCGCTGGTTCCACTGTCACCCTGACCCAGCCACTGACTACCGATCACCATGGCCCACGCGATGCTCAAGGCAATGCAGGTGCTATCGAACTGAGCATGTTACCTCACACCGGCAACCTTAGCCGTAACATCGCTATCCGTTCCATCGATTTGACAGAAACCGGCAAAGACCATTACTGTCTGGGCGAGGAGAACCTGAATGCAACCACCCAGTGTGTGACCCGCGGCCATGTTATGGCGCATGCCCGGGCAGCCGTGGATGTACGTTATACGTCCTTCCTGAATCTGGGCCGCACCACTATCGACACCCTGGACAATACCGTGTTTGACAGCCAGGGAGTCCCAATTCAGATCGGCACCAATCAGATTGGTCGCTACAGCATGCACATCCACCATGTCGCCGGCCCGGTAAACCCCGGCAATACCGGTTTTCAATACCAATTTGTTGGCAATGTAATTGAAGGGTTTCTGAAATGGGGCTTGACCATTCATAATTCCCACTATGGGCTGATCAAGGATAACGTCCTATACGATGGGAACGGATCGGCGATTGCCACCGAAGACGGCAATGAGAGCTTCAATGTTTTTGAGCGCAACTTTATCGTGCATACCAAAGCCGGAGACGTTGAACAGATTACCTTGAGTCCCGGCCGTGCCGGGGTGGCCAACAACCGGGCGATTTTTGGTTTTACCCGCGATGGTTTCTGGTTCAGTGGAATGTACAATTACGTGCGCGACAACGTAGTTGCCAACGCACCCGGGTTCGCCTATAACTACAACGGCTATTATCTTCCAGGACAGCAGCCGATTCCCAATTTTCGGGGCGCCGACGACTCGGAATTCTCTATGCTGACGGCACCGCCGGTGCTGGAATCAATCCGCAACGAAGCATATGGCGCTACCGGACAAGGCCTGTGGCTCAGCTGGTCACGTGGCTGTTGCAACGTCAGCGCTTATACTGATATCAGCCAGTTTAGTGATTACCGTATCTGGCATGTCAATCATTCCGGGGTTCAGGCATATCACGAATCACGCAACACTTTCGAGCGCTTCATTTTACGTAACGACCCACAGGTTTCCGAACAAAGCACTGGCGGAAGCATTCGTTTCAATCGCGGAATCAACCTGTCCAATCGCAGCTATGAAAACGGGCAAACCATAGTACGCAACGTTGATATCCAGGGATTTAATATCGGTGTTCAACTGCCGCCAAGACCTGAAGACGGAACTAGCGAACCGAATGTTTTCAAACTGGAAAACAGCCTTTTGCATAACTATGTAAACGTCCAGGACAATCTACCGAACATGTTTGGGCGCAAAGTACGTATTCGCAATGTAGTCTTCGAACCGCTGGACATCACCCCCACTCCCGGCCTGCCGGCACAACCCACCAACATCGATATGCGCTATTTCATCGATCGGCAAACAAGTTTTATTGATAAAAGCAGCAGCACTATCGTCCGCGATTTCAATGCCGTAACCGGCGATGATATTGAAGTTTACTTTACTGAGCAGGCGCCGAATTATCCCATACCACCACCACCAGACTTTGATCACCCCAATTTCCACGCCTGCCCTGAAGCCAACCTAACCAACCAGCAATGCATGGAACAGTTCGGCATCGCTATTGCCGGTGATGTGGCGCCATGTGTAGAGTTTGATGGTGACCCCGGTTGTAAAGCCGCCCTGGCGCGTGCTGCTCAATATCAAATTGATGGATTGGTATTTCCGATTACGGCCTTTTATAAGGATGGTTTTGAATAAAACAATCGGTGGGTATAATCAAAACAGCTAACCGTCAAACTTCTGCTTTGTAGAGAACTTGGTGCAAATGAATTACGCCTGATTTCATAAAAGCTCGCAGCTAATAAATCATTCATTTCGAGGTCTTTTTTTCTCATTGATCAAAATCAACCTCAAAACTTACTGTTGCATTACTATACATTGGGAATAAAACCAAGCCGTCATACGTTTAAGGAGTAATGGTTGAAGCATTCTGATAACGCCTTGCGCAGTGCGATTATCGAAAACCTGCCAAAACTGAGGCGGTTTTCATACGCATTGACCGGCTTACAAACAACCGCAGATGACTTGATGCAGACCACAGTGGAGAAATTACTGCTCAAAGGCGCACCCAAAGGTGCAGAATTTGTCTGGTGGATGTACCGGGTTTGCAAAAATGCCTGGATCGATGAGGTCAGAAGCAATACCAAACTGCTGTTGCCTGGGAGCGAGGAGATTGAACAAAGAATTGGCTCCACTGATGGTGAACAACAGGCGATAGACAGGCTGGCGCTGGATGAAGTCCATCAAGCCATGCAGCAACTCGATGATTCTCAAAGAATGGTGCTGGCGTTGATTACTGTAGAAGGTTATTCCTACAAGGAGGTTGCCGAAATTATGGAAATTCCCATTGGTACAGTGATGAGCCGATTGGCTCGCGCCAGGCAAAAATTGGCCACCATGCTGAATGTAACGACCAGTGACAGAAATTGATGTATAGCCAGATGTTAAGAGTGAAAAATTGATGCATATAACCGATCAACAATTATCCGCATACCTGGACGGTGAGCTGTCTGACGAGCAACTGCGGCAGGTTGAACAGGCGCTGGCAGAACATTCAGAACTGACACAAAGGCTTCAAGTATTGGCTCAAGTCGACCATACTATCAAACAAACATATTCTGATATTGACCAGACAGCCATGCCACAGGCAGTCCTGGATATGCTGGCGGCGTCACCGGCCAAACCAAAAACATCCGCCATCGCTGCTTTATGGCAGGATTTCGTGCAGCAGCTAAACCCATGGTTACCAGCCGCTGGAATGGCTGCTGCGCTTGCCGTTGGCCTGCTGATAGGCAGCCAGTCTGACTTTTTCAATAACACAACGCCATCTACAGATACCGCCATGGCTGCCAGCATAATCAAGCCGGGCGATGCTTTGTTTGCTGTGCTGGAATCCACTCCGGCTGCTGTTACCACTCATATTGACGAGTATGCCCAAGTCACTCCGGTTCTAACCTTCCAAACTGGTGCTGATGTATTTTGCCGTGAGTTCCATACCACTGAAAAATCTGGTGATATGCATGCTGTGGCGTGTCGTGAAAACGGTAACTGGCACCTGCAGGCCGCCAGTTACACGGGTCCCACCAGCTCTGCTGGCAGTTATTACCTGACCGCTGCGGGTGAAGATTCAGTTGTTATCAGCAATTTTGTTGATCAGCATATACACGGTGATGCTTTCGGCACAGTCCGCGAGCAGGCAATTATTAACAACGGCTGGAACCAATAATTCAAAAGACCAGTTCAGAGCGGCACGCTTTACCCACAATAATCCGGCAGCCGATCAGCGAGTGAATAATAGGAAAATTATGAACATCAACAAACCAAATCGATCCATGCTCACGCATGCAATCTGCTCGAGCCTGCTCTGTGCATCAATTTTGTATACACCTGCATGGGCAGAAGATACTGAGTCTCAGACGGAAGAAACCAATCGCCAGGATCAGGCAACAGACCAGGCTGAGCAATCAAAACAGTCAGACCCGCAAAATAATGGTTTCACATTGCCGATTAGCATTGAGTTGGCTGCCGGCATTCAATATGACGATAACGTGTCGATTGATGAGTTGGATACGAATACTGAAGTGGGTGATTTTGCTGCGGTATTTGATCTGGATCTCGGTTACGAGCATAGTTTTGGCCAGGGCACCGAGCTGGACCTTGGCTATAGTTTCAGTCAGCGTGCCTATTTTGAAGAAAGCGATTTTGACCTGCAGATTCATTCCGGTTCACTTAACTTAAAACATAATTTCGAAAACTTCGACTTGGGCTCTTCTTTTTATGCGACACATGCACGTTTGGGTGGAGATGGCTTTTTGGATATTCTGCAATACTCTCCCTATGTCACCAGCTTTTTAAGCAAAAAGATTTATCTGCGTGCCGCCTATACCTATCGCGACAAGAGTTTTGATAACAACCCGGATCGCGATGGTGATGTACATGCATTGGAAGCCGATTTCTATTATTTCCTGGATGGTGTACGTGAATACATTGTCAGCGGCTATCGTTATGAGAATGAGAATACCATTGCAGAACAATTCGATTTTGATGGACATTCATTTGATTTAAGATACGCACGACGCTTTCATGTGGGCGAACAAGCCGTTCGGCTCCGAGCTGATTGGCGTTATGAGCTGAGGAATTATGACTCAATCACACCCTCTATTGGTGAAATTCGTGATGATAACAGGCACCGTTTACGGGCCCGTATAGAGCTTCCGCTAAGTGAACGTTTTGATTTGTTATTCGAATATCAATACCGGAATTATTCATCCAACCTGCCCTCAGCCGATTACACCGACAACCGAATTGAAACACAAATTAAATTTACCTTATAAATAATAAAGTTTGTCGATATGCTATTGGCAGCATCCCCTTGCTGCCACATTTAAAGGGGAATTACATGGAAATTAAAACTGAGTATTTCCTTGTTGGTGCACTGGCCCGCTGCCACCTATGACCAAACTCATCCGTCATTTTTACTTAACCTTTTATCTCCTGAATTCACATTACCCAGAGATCGTGTGGTTTTATTCGGGCGAGTTGCCGTGATAATAACTTGAACCGGCCAGACCATGTCCATAAACTGAGTCAAAACCTGGCTCACCAAGATCAAATACATTCTGCTGCATAGCTTCCATAATCAATCGCCGATCCCAGCCATCTTGCTGGGTTTCCAAAATGCTCAATAATGCAGCCACAAATGGCGTAGCGAATGAAGTGCCGGTAGTGCTGGTATAGCCCTGGTTAACTGCGGCTGCCAGTATCCCAACTCCCGGAGCAGAAAAATCAATATGCGGACCTCGGTTGGCTAGCCGGTAAACACGGTTTTCATAGTCAACTGCGGTGACCGCAATCACTTCCGGGTAAGCTGCAGGATAACTCGGGGGCGCTGCCGGACCTGCATTACCTGCTGCTGCCACAATCATAATGCCCAATTGCTGCACCCTGGCAACCGTTGCTTGCAGAACCTGGTTTTTCGGCCCTGTCAGGCTCATGTTGATCACGTGTACCTGTGCATCGGATAGCCAGTCCAAGGCCCGCACCAGACTGAAAGTGGTGGCGATCATATGCTCGTCCCGGTTTTGAAAAAATACCGAAGCGGAGAGTAATTCCGCTTCCGGTAAGATACCAAAATAGTCTGGTGCGTGACCGACCAGAATTGAAGCTACCGCTGTACCGTGCTTACGTTCCCGCTGATGTTGGTAGCTGACAAAGTCACGTTGATCAATGCTCGCATTGGCGAAAGCGATATGACTGGTATCAATGATGCTGTCAATCATACCAATACGCAGACCATTGCCACCGGTTTGCTGTGGCAACGAATATAGTGAGCGCGGAATCAGTGCACCATTATCCGTAGCACTGCCCTGTTCCAGGACATAACTATGGTTATAGTCAATCGGCGCATCAGGTAGTAATGCCTGTACCCGCGCTATAGCGTTTTGCAGATTGCTGCTGTTGGGCACCCGCAACCTGATCAAGGTACGATTCAGTGCTGGCAATGGCGTGCTTTGAATCTGTCTATAGCTGACTTGCCGCAATACATTCAGATCACCGGCTGTAGCCAATATGATCAACTCCTGACGGCTGACCAGGTTACCTTTGTCGTCCAGGGCTGATTCAAACACTTCTGTACCCAAACGATCCAAAGCACTGGCTGTTGAGCTTGTACTCTGCTGGTTTCCACTGTGCCCATTTTGCTCGCCAGCGTTACCACCTCTACTGTTGTCTTCGCCATCATCACCACTACCGGGACCATCGTGGTCTTTGTCATCACTACTGCCGCTACCGGGGCCACTGTGATCTTCGTCGTCATCGTCGCCACTACCACCGGGACCGCTGTGATCTTCGTCGTCATCACCACCACCGCCAGGACCGCTGTGGTCTTCATCATCGTCGCCACCACCACCGGGGCCACTGTGATCTTCGTCGTCATCGTCGCCACCACCACCGGGACCGCTGTGATCTTCGTTGTCATCGTCGCCGCCACCACCGGGACCGCTGTGATCTTCGTCGTCATCGTCGCCGCCACCACCGGGACCGCTGTGATCTTCGTTGTCATCGTCGCCACCACCGCCGGGGCCACTGTGATCTTCGTCATCTAAATCTTCGGTGTCATCTTCGGTGTCATCTTCGGTGTCATCTTCGGTGTCATCTTCGGTGTCATCTTCGGTGTCATCTTCGGTGTCATCTTCGGTGTCATCTTCGGTGTCATCTTCGGTGTCATCCTCGGTGTCATCCTCGGCATCATCCTCGGCATCATCCTCGGCATCATCCTCGGCATCATCCTCGGCATCATCCTCGGCATCATCCTCGGCATCATCCTCAGCATCATCCTCAGCATCATCCTCAGCATCATCCTCGGCATCATCCTCAGCATCATCCTCAGCATCATCCTCGGCATCATCCTCGGCATCATCCTCGGCATCATCCTCGGCATCATCCTCGGCATCATCCTCGGCATCATCCTCGGCATCATCCTCGGCATCATCCTCGGCATCATCCT
>JAJFKX010000045.1 GCA_021772985.1 Gammaproteobacteria bacterium | reverse complement strand
TGACAACACCTGAACTTCACCTCTGATCACTGCATCATCCAGCAGCAAATACGCCCCGCCTGCCTTCAGAATCGCCAACTGGCTGATCACCCGGTCCACCCCATCGGGCAGGTAGACACCAACCAGACTTTCCATTTCCAGGCCTTGCGCCAATAACTCATGCGCCAACTGATTGGCCCGTGAGTTCAACTGCGCATAACTCAGCTTCTGATCCTCACTGCGCAGCGCTGTCTGTTCAGGTTGAGACTGAACCATTGCTTCAATCAAATGATGCAAACAGGTTGAACTCTGGCGCTCTGATACCGGTAACCATATATCCCGGCTTGCGCAATCTCGCAAAACCGATAACTCCTGGGCGGCTATAACCGGCAGGTCACTGATGAATTGGTTCGCATCTGCTAACACTGCTTCCAGCAGCACCCGATAACTAACTGCCAGGCGTTCAATCGTCTCCGGCTCAAACAGATCCGTGTTGTAATTCCAACCCAATAACAACTGACTGTCATGCTCAACCGCATTTAATTCCAAATCAAACTTGATAATGCTGCGTGACGGTACGATGGAGTCCAGTGATAATCCAGGTAATTCCAACCCGCCTTGTCTCTGGTTCTGCAATGCAAACAACACCTGAAACATCGGGCTGTAATTCAAACTGCGCTCTGGCTGTATTTCCTCCACCAGCATTTCAAACGGTATTTGTTGATTGCTGTAGGCTGCCAGGGTCGTTTGCTTGCTGTCTGCCAATAACTCCGCAAAACGCTGTTCGCCTGCAAAACGGGTGCGTAACACCAGGGTGTTCACAAAAAACCCGATCAAGCCTTCCGAATCTGCATGATCACGACCCGCTATCGGGGTACCCACCACAATGTCACTTTCATTGCTGTAGCGGCTCAACAGCAACGCAAATACCGTTTGAAGCAACATGAACAAGGTCACATCATGCTCACGGCACAAGCTATTGATCGATTCCGTCAGCTGTGCATCCAATACCGTCTGGTGCGACCGGCCGGAAAAACTCTGAACACTGGGACGCGCGTGATCCAACGGCAGGTTATGCACCGGCGGTATCCCTTCCAGCTGATCTCGCCAGTAGTCCACCTGATGCTGCAATACCTCGCCCTGCAACCAGTTCCGCTGCCACTGCGCATAATCGACATATTGCACCGGCAAATCCGTTAATGGATTAGTTAAACCAGCAGCATAAGCGCTGTACAAGACGCTCAATTCTCTGAAGAAAATTCCCAGCGACCAGCCATCTGAGGCTACATGGTGCATCGTACTCAATACCACATGCTCTTCATCCGACAGCTTCAGCAGCTGTAAACGCAACATCACATCACGGCTTAAATCAAAATCCCGTTGTGCTTCTTCCAGTGATAAACGCTCAACTTCCTGCAGCTGATCAGCTTCACTTAAACCGCTCAGATCCATTAACTCCAGCGGTACTTCTTCCGCAGGTTTGATCACCTGATAAGCCTGATCATCTTGCACCGCAAAATGGATCCGCAAGACCTCATGACGCTCAATCAGCGTATTCATGGCCTGGCTGAATGCAGACTTGTTAAATAGTCCAGTCAAACGAAATGCCATCGGCATGTTGTACTGGGCACTGCCACCTTCCAGCTGGTCGATAAACCACAGCCGCTGCTGTGCATATGACAATTGCAGATCGCCATCGCGATCGACAGGTTCAATTGCAGACTGCACCACGCTGCCACGATGAACCTCTAGCTCTGCTGATAAACCTGCTATCGTCGGCTGGTCAAACAGCACCCGCAGTGGCAGCTCAATATTTAACTGTTGCCGGACTTTACTGATCAGCTGGGTGGCCAGCAATGAATGCCCACCCAGCTCAAAGAAGTTGTCGTTGATGCCGATCCGTCCCAGCGGCAACAGTGATTGGTAGATTTCTACCAGTTGTAATTCCACTTCATTGCGCGGTGCCACATAAGTCTGTCGATAGGCTTCCCAGTCCGGCATCGGCAAGGCCTTTCGATCCACCTTGCCGTTGGCTGTTAACGGGAATGATCCCAGCTGTATGATCGCCAGCGGCACCATATAACCAGGCAGTAATGCCTGTAAGGCTGTTTTCAGCTCAGCCTCATCAAGCTGCTCGGTTACCGTCACATAACCCACCAGCTGCTGACCCAATTCCCCTTCCAATACCTGCACCAGTGCCGCTTGTACGCCAGGCTGTTCTACTAA
This sequence comes from Gammaproteobacteria bacterium, assembly GCA_021772985.1. Lineage (GTDB taxonomy): Bacteria > Pseudomonadota > Gammaproteobacteria > Xanthomonadales > Wenzhouxiangellaceae > JAJFKX01. The sequence goes on along the minus strand of JAJFKX010000045.1, from coordinate 7,684 downwards.
ACGGGTTTCAATCTCACCCAGCTCAATCCGGAACCCACGTATCTTCACCTGGTGATCGATGCGACCTATGAACTCAACATTACCGTCACTCTGTCGACAAACCAAATCACCTGTCCGATACATCCTGGCGCCAGGCTGTTCACTAAAAGGATCAGGGCTGAATACAGCCGCGGTCAGTGCCGGCTGCTGATAATAGCCCCTGGATACACCAACCCCTCCAATATACAATTCCCCGGCTACCCCTTCAGGCTGTAAGCCCAGCCGGTCATCAGCAATATATAGCTGTGTGTTATCAATTGGACTGCCAATATTGACCTTATGATCACTTAAATTGGCGCAACTGGACCATACCGCCGTCTCTGTAGGTCCATACATATTCCACACCCGCGGTATCTGCGCAACCATTCGTTGAGCCAGCGCAGGACTTAACCTGTCACCTCCGCAAAGCGCCTGGAAATTCTCAGCAAACGCAGGTTCAGAACTATCCAGCAACAACTGCCAGGTGGCTGGTGTAGCCTGCATAACAGTAATGTGTTGCGCAACAATCAATTCGCTTAGTGCAACGCCATCTTTGCTGGTCTGGTTATCACATAAAATAACCTGTCCACCTTTCAACAGCGGTAAATATAATTCCAGAACATGGATATCGAAACTGATTGGCGTAACCGCCAGTAACCGATCAACTTTCTCTACGCCGGGCTTTTTGCCCATTGAATTCAGGAAATTGATCACGTTGCCATGTTGCAAACCCACACCTTTTGGTTGACCGGTTGAACCAGAGGTATAAATTACATAAGCCAGGTTCTGTACAGCATTGTTGCTTTCCGGATTTTTTGCACTGCACTCCATTAACAGCTGTGTTATTTCATCTACTGCCAATAATTCAATATCGGTATTGGCCAGTCCTCTGACAAACGCGATATCACCGGCTGTCAGCAGCAACCTGACCTGTGCGTCCTTGAGCATGTAATTCAAGCGTTGCTGAGGATAATCAGGATCCAATGGCACATAAGCTGCTCCGGATTTCAGCACAGCCAACAACGACACCAACAGTTCTGGACCGCGCTGCATGCATATCCCAATACGCTCTTCCAGTCCAACCCCTTGTTCAATCAAATAATTTGCCAGGCGGTTAGCTTGCGCATTCAAGCCTGCATAAGTTAAGCAGGTGCCATTCACAATCACCGCAACGGCATCCGGGTTTAATTCAGCCTGTCGTTCAAACAACCCATGAATTCCAGTGACATCCGGCAACTGCGATGATGTCTCGTTCCAGGATTGCAATTGCTGTTGCTGTTCATCAGACAACAATGGCAAATCATTGACCGCCAGATCAGCATCAGACACGATCGCTTCCAGCAATACCCGATAACTGTCTGCCAATCGTTCAATACTCGACGCTTCGAACAAGTCGGTGTTGTAGTTCCAGCCCAGTATCAAACGCCCTTCATGTTCTGCAACATTCAACTCCAGATCAAACTTGATGATGCTGTGAGATTGAGATACCGAATCCAGTTCCAGACCCGTTAACGATAGTCCACCCTGCGCCTGGTTCTGCAATGCAAACAACACCTGGAATATCGGGCTGTAACTCAAACTGCGTTCCGGCTGTAATTCCTCCACCAGCATCTCAAACGGTATCTGCTGGTGACCGTAGGCTGCCAGGATACTTTGCTTGCTGTCCGCCAATAACTCCGCAAAACACCGCTCGCCTGAGAAACGGGTACGTAACACCAGCATGTTCATAAAAAACCCGATCAAGCCTTCCGTCTCTTCATGATCACGACCAGCTATCGGCGTACCCACCACAATGTCACTTTCATTGCTGTATCGGCTCAATAGCAACGCAAATGCCGTTTGCAGCAACATGAACAAGGTCACATCCTGATCAAGGCACAAGCTGTTGATCGATTCCGTCAGCTGTGTATCCAATACTGTCTGGTGCGACCGGCCGGAAAAACCCTGAACACTGGGACGCGGATGATCCAGCGGCAGGTTATGCACCGGTGGTATCCCTTCCAGCTGTTCTCGCCAGTAGTCCACCTGCTGCTGCAATACCTCACCCTGCAACCAGCTCCGCTGCCACTGCGCAAAGTCGGCATATTGCACCGGTAAAGCTGTTAGTGGATTGCCCGAACCGCTCGCATAAGCACTGTACAACTCACCCAGCTCGCTGAAGAAAATCCCCATCGACCAGCCATCCGAGGCCACATGGTGCATCGTGCTCAACACCACATGATCCTGCGATGACAACTTCAACAGCTGCACACGCAACATCACATCAGCACTCATATCAAAATCTCGTTGCGATTCTTCCAGCGATAGTCTTTCGACTTCCTGCAGCTGCTCAGCTTCACTTAAACCACTCAGGTCCATTAACCCTAATGGCACTTCCAAAGCAGGTTTGATTACCTGGCAGGTCTGATCGTCTATTACTTCAAAATGCGTTCGCAACACCTCATGCCGTTCCACTATCGTGTCCAGTGTCTGTTGCAGCGCAGATTGATCCAACCGACCCTTCAGCCGGTAGGCCATCGGCATGTTGTACTGGGCACTACCGCCTTCCAGCTGATCAATAAACCACAATCGCTGCTGGGCATAAGACAACTGCAGATCACCAGCACGATCGGCATGCTCGATGGAAGGCATCAATACCGTGCCCCGGAACAACTTGAGCGAAACCGCTAATTCCCGGATAGTTTGCTTTTCAAACAATACCTTTAAGGGTAGTTCAATACTCAATCGATGTCGGATTTGGCTAACCAGGCGCATTGCCAATAACGAATGTCCACCCAGCTTAAAGAAATTATCGTCAATGCCAATTTTGTCCTGAGCAAGCAAGTGTTGCCACATTTCACAAAGCAATACCTCGTCTTCATTGCGAGCAGCAAAATACTGGCCATGATTTTGTTTATATTCCGGTCTTGGTAATGCCTTTCTATTAATTTTTCCGTTAGGAGTTAATGGCAGACAATTCATCAGGATAATCGATGTCGGCACCATATAACTTGGTAATTGATCGCTTAAAGCTGTTTTGAGATCAGTTTCACTTACGTCATTTTCAGCGACCACATAACCTACCAGCTGCTGGCCAGTATCTGTATCAATGTCTTGTACTATGGCTTCGATAACACCTGCGTGCTGCTGTAGCTGGTACTCTATTTCTCCCAGCTCAACCCTGAAACCACGTATTTTAACTTGATAATCTGATCGCCCCATGTACATGACACTTCCATCAGGCAACCAGCGCCCTAAGTCACCGGTTTTAAACAGACGATCATCGTCATCATCAGAAAAAGGGTTGTTGACAAATTTGTCTTTAGAAAGCGGTTCATTATTAAGATAGCCTGCAGCCAAGGCATCGCCAGCAACACAAATCTCTCCCACCACACCTATAGGCACCAGATTCAATTGCTCACTTAAAATGTAAATACTTGAATTATCAATTGGTTTTCCAATAGGCACGGAAACAACTTTTGAATTATTTTCTAAGCCAGCAGACTCATCAATAACTGTAGCGTTAAAAGGTAACTCCCTGTTACTCTCAATAAACTCTGAAGCAACTTTCAGCTGGTCTTCCAAAACCTCTGACAAGCTTTGTTTTGTAGTTGTTGGATTAAACAACACAACCCTGAATACCGTGATTTCACCATCAGCATATTTTTTATTTAACACCCTTGTTTGTGAAACAAATGATTTACCTTTTAAGAATTGCTGCTGCTGAATTACTTCAACTGCGGTACTGATCTTTTTAGCACCTTCTTCTTCAAACCATTGGCGCCTGTCATTTATTAATTCATGCGGTATATAGCGATAATTAATAATATTGGTATCACTTTCTCCAATCAGTTGAAAATACTTAGAATCCCTTACCAAACCCCTGAAGTATCTGACGTTATCCATACTTGCATCTATTAGCCATGCATAATCCTGACGTGAAATAAGATGTAAATTTGCATGCAGAATAAGTGAATTGGCAGGGCGTGAGCCTTCCAAAGTAAACTGACCCATATCAAAGCTGCCAGGACGGGCTTGATATTTCGCATTTGTTGAGCCTGAGGATGCATCTTTTGTATCTTTATACAGACACAAGCTAATCCCCTGAGGCACCAGGAACTGCTTATGTGGGCAAATAGTGATCGAGTCTGCGCGCTCTATTCCTTGCAGTACATGCTTATATTTGTCAGAGAATATAAATGCACCACCCCAGGCGGCATCAACATGAAAATGCAGCTGATGCTTTCCTGCCAGATTAGCCATTTCCAGCAGCGGATCAACAGTTCCGGTTTCGGTAGCGCCTCCCATGCCTATCATCGCAATAATAAATTTCTTGTTTTCGCGACACTCCAGTATGATTTTTTCCAAATCTTCCAAATGGATTTTTTGATCATCACCCTGCTTAGGAACCAGGATGTTGTTCTCACCTATTCCAAGCAAAGAAACTGCTTTTCTGATCGAGTAATGTGCCAACCGCGAGCAGATAACAACTGCATCTTGATAACCCAGTTTATTAAGACTCTTAACCAGACCATGCTCAACAATGTATTGTTTGGAAATTCCAGCCTTAATCAAGCCTTTATTACGCGCAGTCCATAATGCAGTAATATTTGATGAGCTGCCGCAACTGGTAACAACTCCAAATATATGTTCAGGATTTTGGCAAAAATCATCATAAAAGCATGCCGGCAATCCAAAAAACAACCGGTGCATTTTACCCAACACCTGTCTTTCGAGCAGCGTCATGGCTTTTGACGTTTCCACCTTGACCACATTCTGATTTAAATAAGTGACTAACTTACTCAACTCAGGCACGAAATCCGGAAGTGCTGAAGTCATATGACCAATAAAATGACTTGAGGAAACATTAACTGCGTATGGCAGTAAATCTTCCTTCAGGTATTTGACATAGCTGTCCACGCCAATAGATTTTGCAGGAATAACCGTGTCGGAAAAACCCGGCAAAAGTTCATCAATAGCAACTTTTGGTTTTGTTATATTATGAGTAAAAGATATCTGTTCATCAGCTAAATTGATAAAACTATTTTCATAGTTGAATACATTTTCGGCATGGTTAAAGTATTTCCTTACTCTGTTTTTTGCTTCAACCTTGTGATAACTGACATCCGCTGACACTTCAGTCGAACCGTAAATATTAATTATGCTTGTGTGCGGCAGCTTAGCTGTTAGTTTTTCGGCAGTTTTATATGGCAACTCCTCTCCGCTACTTACAATATATTTGAGCTGTGTCAATTCACTTATCGACTCAGACTCCAATAAGGCTTTTAACAATGACGGAACAAGTGTAATTCTTGAAATTTTACTAATATTTAGCGTATCAATCAGTGCATCGATATCATTAACTTTCTCATCAGGAATTATTGTCAGCACCTTGCCAGCTGATAATGGTTGGAAAATTTCTGCCACATGATCTACAAAGCTTATTGAGGTTTTTTGGCAAAATATTTCCTCAGCGTGAATGGGGAATTCCCTGTCCAGCCAACAGACTCTATTAATTATCCCTCTATGTAAGCCAACAACACCTTTAGGCATTCCGGTAGAGCCGGATGTATAAATTACATTGAATGCCCTATTGTCACTTTCATCTTCAGCTGGGTTGGCTGGATTATTGCTGCTGAAATCCTGTAGCAACGTGGCAGTTTCATCAGCATCCAGACATAAAGCTTTTTGATCTGTTAATGGTAATTGAGCCAGCACATGTTTACTGGTTAATATCAGTGATACGCAGGAATCCGATAATATATACCTTATCCGTTCGGATGGATATGCTGGATCAATTGGTATATACAGGCCACCTGCTTTTAGAATACCCAGCACACCTATTATCATGTTTAAAGAACGCTCAGCACATATTGCAACTGCCGTGCCTTTTGTCACACCTTGTGCTGCCAGGTAATGTGCCAGCCTGTTCGCCTGTTGATTTAATGCATCATAGGAAAGCTGCTGTGCAGCATATCTCAATGCAATTGAGTCTGGAACTTTTTTCGCCTGCTCTTCGAATAATTTATGCACTAATCCATCGCGTGGATATTTTGTTTGCTTACCTCCCCACTCATTCAGCAATTGTTGCTGCTCATTTTCAGTAAGCATATTCAAAGAATATATTGATTGCTCAGGCGCGCATAAAATACTATTCAGTAGTTTTTGATAATGATTTGCTATACGCTCAATACTCGTTGACTCAAACAGGTCGGTGTTGTAATTCCATGCCAACATCAACTGGCCATCATGCTCGGTAATATTCAGCTCAAGATCAAACTTAATGGCGCTATGCGGTTGAACCACAGAACTTAGCTCTATTCCATCCAACTCCAGCACAGCCGGCGTATTGTTCTGCAATGTGAATAACACCTGAAATATCGGACTATGACTCAAGTTTCGCTCAGGCTGTAATTCCTCCACCAGCATCTCAAACGGAATCTGTTGATGCGTAAACGCATCCAGGATCGTTTGCTTGTTCAAATCCAGCAGCTGAATAAAACTCGGATCGCCTGCAAACTGTGTCCGCAGCACCAAGGTGTTAACAAAAACCCCTATCAGCCCTTCCACATCTCCATGTTCGCGGCCTGCTATCGGGGTTCCTATTACAATATCGCTTTCGTTGCTGTAACGACCCAGTAATACTGCAAATACCGTCTGCAACAACATGAACAATGTCACATTATGTTTTTGACAAAACACATTGATCGATTCCGTCAGTGACTTATCAAGCGTTGCATGCTGTATTCGCCCTGCAAAACCCTGCACACTTGGACGGGTATGATCCAGCGGCAGGTTATGTACCGGCGGTATCCCTTCCAGTTGACCACACCAGTAGTCCAGCTGCTGCCGCAATACCTCACCCTGCAACCAGTCCCGCTGCCACTGCGCATAGTCGGCATACTGCACCGGCAGCGGTATTAATGGGTTGGTTCCACCCTCGGCATAGGTGCTATACAACTCACCCAGCTCTCTGAAGAATATCCCCATCGACCAACCATCCGAGGCCACATGGTGCATCGTGCACAACACTACGTGCTCTTCATCCGACAACTTCAGCAGTTGTACACGCAGCATTAAATCAGCACTTAGATCAAATGGTTCTTGAGCCTGCTCAATAATCAGACGCTCAACCTCTTGCTGCTGTGTCTGCTCCGTCAAGCTACTCAGGTCAAGTTGATCAATCGGAACCTTCACCGCTTCACTGACCACTTGGTAGGATTCTTCTTCATTGGCCACAAAGTGGGTCCGCAATACCTCGTGCCGATCAATGATCGTATTCATCGCTTGCCTGAATGCAGACTTGTTAAACAGCCCAGTCAAACGAAACGCCATCGGCATGTTGTATTGGGCACTGCCGCCTTCCAGCTGATCAATAAACCACAACCGCTGCTGAGCATACGACAACTGCAAATCACCATCGCGATCGGCAGGTTCAATCGCAGACAGCACCACGCTGTCACGATGCATCTCAAGCTCAGCTGATAAGCCTGCTATCGTCGGCTGGTCAAACAATACCCGCAACGGCAGCTCAACATTCAGTTGTTGCCTGACTTTACTGATCAGCTGAGTGGCCAGCAATGAATGTCCGCCCAGCTCAAAGAAATTGTCATTGATGCCGATCCGTTCCACCGGCAACAGTGATTGGTATATCTCTACCAGTTGGGATTCCACTTCATCGCGTGGC
>JAJFKX010000044.1 GCA_021772985.1 Gammaproteobacteria bacterium | reverse complement strand
ATACGCCTTCACTTCGCCGCCGCGCGCTTCCGCGCATACTTTAGTCAACGCCGCTGTCAGCGTCGTCTTACCATGATCTACGTGACCAATCGTGCCAACATTTACATGCGGCTTCGTACGTTCAAATTTTTCCTTGGACATGGCCGTATTTCCTCGTTCTGTATTAACGGTCAGGTTTAAGTGGTCTTCTTTATCACTTGCTCTGCAACGCTGTTAGGCGCCTCGGCATAGTGAGAAAATTCCATTGAATAGGTTGCGCGGCCCTGCGTTTGTGAGCGCAAATCAGTAGCGTAACCAAACATTTCGGACAGTGGCACATTGGCGCGAATGGTTTTACCAGCCGCTGAATCCTCCATACCCTGAACCAGGCCACGGCGGCGATTCAAATCACCCATCACGTCACCCATATAGTCTTCTGGAGATACCACTTCAACTTTCATCATCGGCTCCAGCAGTACTGCTCCAGCCTTTAATGCACCCTCGCGAACTGCCATTGAACCGGCAATCTTAAAGGCCATTTCTGATGAATCGACTTCATGGTATGAACCATCAAACAATTCAACTTTGCAATCCACCAGCGGGTACCCAGCCAACACGCCATTTTGCAGCTGCTCCTGAACCCCCTGACTGACAGGCTTGATGTATTCGCGCGGCACTGATCCGCCGACTATCGAATTGACAAATTCAAAACCCTCTCCCTGCTTTTGAGGGAACAACCGGATTTTAACGTGACCATATTGCCCACGACCACCTGACTGGCGGACAAATTTGCCTTCTGCTTCAACCTGTTTACGAATGGTTTCACGATATGCAACCTGTGGCTGACCTACATTGGCCTCCACGTTGAATTCGCGCCGCATGCGGTCAACGATAATATCCAGGTGCAACTCACCCATTCCGGAAATAATGGTTTGACCTGACTCCTCGTCAGTTTCCACCCGAAATGATGGATCTTCCTGCGCGAGCTTGCTCAGCGCAATTCCCATCTTTTCCTGGTCAACTTTGGTTCTCGGCTCTACAGCAACCGAAATAACCGGCTCTGGAAACTCCATCCGTTCTAATGTAATCACATCACCGGTTGCGCACAAAGTGTCGCCTGTGCTGACATCTTTCAAACCAACTGCAGCAGCGATATCACCCGCACGTACTTCTTTTAGCTCTTCACGCGAATTAGAGTGCATCTGCAGCAGACGCCCAATACGTTCTTTCTTACCTTTAACCGGGTTATATAACGTATCACCCGAGTTCAAGACACCGGAGTACACTCTGAAAAAGGTCAAGGTACCAACAAATGGATCGGTTGCGATTTTGAATGCCAGGGCTGCAAACGGCTCGCTGTCATCACTCTTGCGATACCCTTCACTTTCGTCTTCCAACAAACCTTTAATAGCTGGGACATCCGCTGGCGCAGGCATCAACTCAATAACCTTATCAAGCATTGCCTGGACACCTTTATTTTTGAACGCTGTGCCGCAAAGTGCCGGAACAATTTCCAGCTTGGTGGTGCGTTGTCGCAAGCCACTTACGATTTCAACCTCAGTGAGCTGGCCATCACCCAGGTATTTCTCCATCAACTGATCAGAACCTTCAGCGGCAGCTTCAATCATGAACTCACGTGCCAACTGTGCTTCTGCAAGCAATTCATCAGGAATGTCTCGAGTCTCATAGGTGGTACCCATGTTCTCACTGCCCCAATAAATTGCCCGCATATGAATCAGGTCAATAACACCTTCAAAGTTTTCTTCCGCGCCAATTGGCAATTGCAACGGCACCGCATTAGCACCCAACCGGTCACGCAATTGCTGAACGACGCGCTGAAAATCGGCGCCGGCGCGATCCATTTTGTTGACGAATGCCATGCGTGGCACACTGTATCTATTGGCTTGCCGCCAGACAGTTTCCGATTGTGGCTCGACCCCACCGACAGCACATAAAACGAATACTGCGCCATCCAGGACCCGCAAGCTGCGTTCCACCTCAATAGTGAAATCAACGTGTCCCGGGGTATCAATTATGTTGATCCGGTGCTCAGGAAACTGCTGATCCATACCTGACCAAAAACAGGTAGTTGCAGCTGAGGTTATGGTAATACCCCGCTCCTGCTCCTGCTCCATCCAGTCCATGGTTGCATTACCATCGTGCACTTCACCGATCTTGTGTGAAATACCCGTATAAAACAGCACACGTTCAGTCGTTGTCGTTTTACCAGCATCAATATGAGCCATGATGCCGATGTTGCGATAACGATCAATGGGTGTTTTACGAGCCACGATGGTGTCCTGATACCTACGCTAATTACCAGCGGTAATGCGAGAAGGCTTTATTGGCTTCTGCCATGCGATGCGTTTCTTCACGCTTGCGCACTGCAGAACCACGCTCTTCAACGGCATCCATCAATTCGCCGGCCAAACGCTTGGGCATGCTTTTTTCGCTGCGTTTGCGGGCAGCGTCAATTATCCAGCGCATTGCCAGCGTAGCGCGGCGGCGCGGGCGCACTTCTACCGGCACCTGATAAGTAGCACCACCCACGCGGCGTGACTTAACCTCCACCACCGGGCTGACTTTTTCAAGCGCGCCTTCCACTGTTTCAAGAGGCTCGCCTGGCTTTTTGCTGACAATTTCATCAATCGCGCCGTAGACAATGCGTTCGGCAACGGATTTCTTTCCGTCTTTCATCACCATATTGATGAACCGAGTAATCATTTCGCTGTGATACTTGGGATCAGGCAATACGTCGCGGGTAAAATTGGAATGCTTACGTGACATAACTTTATCTCTGTTCGCTGTTCAATCAGCCTTTAGGCCGCTTGGTACCATACTTGGAGCGCGCCTGTCGGCGATCATTAACACCAGCCGTATCCAGGCTGCCGCGCACCACGTGATAACGCACACCAGGTAAATCCTTTACACGACCGCCGCGAATCAACACAACCGAGTGTTCTTGGAGGTTATGGCCTTCACCGCCTATATATGCAGTGACTTCAAACCCGTTTGTCAGGCGTGCGCGGGCAACTTTACGCATCGCTGAGTTTGGTTTTTTAGGCGTAGTGGTATACACACGGGTACATACACCGCGTTTTTGCGGACAACTCTCCAGTGCCGGCACATTACTTTTGTACACTTTCGGCTTGCGCGCTTTGCGAACCAATTGGTTGACTGTCGCCATAACCCAAATATCCTCAATAAAATGTTGTCAAAACTAAAACAGCCCAACCAAGACAGCATCTGCATCCAGTTAGACTTCAATCCATGCCGCCCCAGAGCGATTGTTCTGGTTCAAACATGGAAAAACCCGAAAGTCAGACTCAGGTGCTGATTCTCGGGTAATTCATATGCCAGTCCACGCACTGGCGGGCATCGGCTGATACGGCTTTGATATTAATATTTGCCGCACCCCACTCGCGTATATCAGCGAGCGAGCTAGAAATAATAACCCAGTTTGACTATAAAGCCAACCCCCATGTCACTTTTTTCTCAAGATAAGCGACTTACTAGCAACCGGGCAAAAACCTTACACACTAAGTTGCGGGCAGGCTATGGCTATTTCCAGCTTTGCGACCTAACATGCGGCAATGGAAATAACGCAAACCCCGCAGGCAATTTTACGCAACACTTTCGGCTACTCAAATTTCAGGGGTGCGCAGCTCGCTATCATTGAGACCTTGTTAAACAATGAAAATGCGCTGGTTTTAATGCCCACTGGAGGAGGCAAATCACTTTGCTATCAGATACCAGCACTGTTACTAAGTGGTACCACTATCGTTGTTTCCCCATTAATCGCGCTGATGCAAGATCAGGTTTCCGCCCTGCAGCAGCTGGGAGTAGCTGCAGCCTGCCTGCACTCAAGCCTGACTGAAGAGGCTGAGTACAGGACCTTGCGGCAACTTATGGAACGCGAGCTTAAACTGGTTTATATGGCACCGGAACGGTTGCTGAACCCGACAATGCTAGCTCGTTTGCAGGCCCTCGATATTAGCTTGATTGCAGTTGATGAAGCGCATTGCGTATCTCAATGGGGGCATGATTTTCGGCCGGAGTACACCCGCCTGGATCAATTGGTTGAACAGTTCCCAGGTGTTCCGCGGGTTGCACTGACGGCAACTGCTGAACAACACACACGAAAAGATATTCGCCGCCATATAGGCCTAAACGATGCGCCAGAGTTTATTGCCAGCTTTGATCGACCAAACATTACTTATCGAATTGCTGAGCGTTCCGGTTATAAACAAGCCTTACTGAAGTTTTTGCGCGAACAACACGGCGGCGATGCCGGCATCGTTTATTGCCTGTCACGCCGGAAAACCGACGAAATTGCCGTATGGCTCTGTGAACAGGGTTTTGATGCATTGCCCTATCACGCCGGCATGACTGCCGCACAACGAGAACAAAACCAAACGGCCTTCATTAATAAAGAAGGCATCATTATAGTTGCCACAATTGCATTTGGAATGGGGATCAACAAATCCAATGTGCGTTTTGTTGCTCACCTGGATCTACCTAAAAGTATCGAAGGCTATTATCAGGAAACCGGTCGTGCCGGCCGTGATGGCCTGGCCGCAACCGCCTGGATGATGTGGAGCCTGCAAGACGTACTGATGCTGCGCAAGTTCATCACTGAATCCCAAGCTTCAGATACTGTCTGTCGGATTGAGCATGCCAAGTTGGACGCTATGATCGGATTGTGCGAAACACCCAACTGCCGACGACAGCTGCTACTCAATTACTTCGGCGAACAGTTGGCGCAACCATGTGGCAACTGCGACCGATGCCTGGAACCCGTAGAAACTTTCGATGGCACTGAATTAGCCCAAAAAGCCTTGTCTTGTGTCTACCGGACGGGTCAGACCTTCGGTGCGGCTCACGTTATCGATGTATTAGTTGGTAAAGAAACCGAAAAGACCCTGCGGTTTGACCATCAACAACTATCAACTTTCGGCATAGGTGCTGAAGTCACTGCCAAATCCTGGCGGCGTATCTTCCGCCAATTAATCAATAAAGGCTATTTGCTTGCCAATCAACAGCGTTATGGTGCTCTGCAGTTAACTGAATCTTCCAGGCCGGTATTGATAGGGCTGGTGAATGTGTTGTTGATGAGTGAGCCAAAGCGAACGCCTAAATCGAACACCGGTAAAAGCATTGACTTTGCGCAGGATTACGACCCACTGCTATTTGATACGCTTAAGCAATTGCGCCTTACGCTTGCCCGTGAACAGGCCATACCACCCTATTTGATTTTCCATGATGATGCACTACGTCAAATGGCAGCTAGCAAACCAGCAACAAAAGAGGACTTTTTAGCCATATCCGGTATAGGTCAACACAAACTCGAAGCATACGGCGAACTGTTCATGCAAAATATCAGTGAGTTTCAAGACACCCAAGTCAACTTGAGGCAGACTGAATAAAGTCCCACTTATTGCCGTATAAATCTTCAAATACAACCACTGTCCCAAACGCCTCTTCCCGTGGTTGTCCAATAAATTTAACCCCGGCACTTAGCATATGCTCATAATCACGCCAAAAGTCATCGGTATACAAAAACAAAAATACCCGGCCGCCGGTTTGGTTGCCAACCGACTGGGCCTGCTGTGGGTTAACTGCTTTGGCCAGCAACAGACTGCAGCTTGAGCCTGATGGCGTGACTCTAACCCAGCGCTTACCATTTCCGAAATCCTGATCTTCCAATAATTTGAACCCCAATTTTTGGGTGTAAAACTCGATGGCCTCATCATAATCATTAACCACCAGACTCAACTGTCCTATTTGCTGCATATCGCTACCTTTAAAATCCACATTGCCCTACGCTCGCTCTCAATTTGGCTAATCTTCTGACCGCTGATCACCCATTAGCCTGGTAATTCGCCAGTAAAGCCGGTGGACTTTACTGGCCCGAATGATAGGAGACAGTGTCATAACAATTATCATGACCGTAGCTATGGCAATGATACTGGCGTAAAAAACAGGTACCCAAATTTGTTCTGACCAAAAGATTTTAAGCACCAGTGATAGCAAATAAGGCAAAGTCAAAACGACCATAGCAAAAATTACCATACCGATGACTACGGTAACCAGCAATGCCAAAGGAGCCAGTAGTGTTTCACCAATTAATATCAAACGATCCCGCCATTTTTCCTTGCTGGTACGCTGCAAAGATAGTTGTTGCCCGCTGATACCTTTGGCTAATTCTCTTATAAAAACCGAGTTATGTTCGTAAACCACGTGACCACGAATAAAACCGCCGCCCAGCAGATGATGGTTATTCACTGCGCCCCATTCTTTAAATCGTTTCAACACACCAGCGACTGGATCAAAACGGGACACAAAGTTATCCCATTTAATATGCAACTCACCCAGTGGGCTTTTATCTGTTACCAATCGAGGCCAGAAAAACCGGATTTTCTCTAATGGGCTGCCAATCGTATATACATGCCTGATTTTTGCTCTGGCTGTCTTAATCTCACTGATTTTATCTATACCCTGCAAGTCGAGTAGCAGCCCGGATAAAGCATGATAGGTAATAACAGTACCCAGACTATGCGCTACGATCTGAATATTATTACAACCATCAGCTTCAGCCTGTAGCAACTGAGCATAAAATCGCTGCACGATTTGCGGATATACATTTTTAAGCTCATCAGGAACCGGGGATTGATTCGGTCCACGATAAAATGCACAAGCAGCCGAATTCACATAATTAAACACATCACCCACAAAGTCATCGAGAATCTGATCGACTTTGGAATAACCCTTAGGCCGCTCTGCTGCCTTTCGGATGGCATTGAAAAATGATTGTTTGTGCTGAATGCGTTTTTTTTGAAAGATACTCTTAATATCACTGATAATATGCGCAAGCAATGTCGCCCCCTGGTAGGCGAATAAGATAAAAAAATTCAGCAACGGTAAAAACAAACTCCACCAGATTACAGTCATCCATGAATAGCTGCCTTGCTGATAATCACCACGCCAGGAATTAAACCATGGGAACCAGGCCAGGCTGTATAATTCCTGCATCTGGAATGTTCCAAATGCCACTTCAGCATCAAGCAGATCTGCCCAATAAACCTCATAAAAGCGTGTTGAGGTCCCGCCCATATTTACTTTCACACCCTGTTCATATGGGTCTGGGATCGCATCCCGCTGTGCGCGTCGCAGACCACTCAGTAGTTTATTCAGGGTGTCCCCCCGTTGCTGTGCGCCTATTCCATGCACCACCAGAACAGCCGTGTCCGTTTGGCTTTTAGGCATTACCCAACTCCCGCAATATTATTACTTAGCTGGATATTATTATGCTGTTGTCTTATCTGGCAAACCGATTACATCGAAGTATCTGCTTAGATTAATGCTGAATATCACGTAAAAGCTTGCTGAATTGGAAAGTTTATTTGATACATGCTGTGCTTGTAAGCAATGGGCTGAAAGCATTATCTGATTTCCTGTAAAAGTGAATGCACGGTAAATCAAAAACCAGCTTTCAGCAACATGAACCCCACAATAGTGGGGTTCATGTTCAGGTATTACCGCTGCTACTTACTGAAGATCAAAAATGGACAGCTAGCCACCAGCCACGGTCAGACCCATTTGACTGATTGCCAGCTGGTTGTCACCAACTCAAGCTGACAGCCTGTCCATGAATATCATTCGCATGAATATCATTCAGTGAGCAAAGCATAAGGTTGCAATTCACCGCTCGATAATTACCTGTACTGTATCAATACCATGCAGGTCCTGCTGGATCAGGATTGTTCGCACCTGCTCCAGGCGGTCAATTTCATTGACGACTTTGATCAATTGCAAGGATCCATTCAGCTGGGACAGCCTTAGTAACAACTGCTGCCGTTCCGGCACATGGATCAACTGGTCCAACTGACCATCGTCGTTGAAGTCATGCTGTAGATACGAAACCGCCAACATATTGGTAAGCCCCAACTCGGCGCGGGATTTTTGATCCAGTTCCTGGGTGGCGAAGGATTCCTCAGCTCCGAAACCGACTACCGAGACAAACGCCGTGGCAACCCCGGTGCCGCCTGGCCCAAAACAAATCACTGTTTCGAATGTTGAGAAAAATAGCGGGCCAAAGAACCGAGTTCCAAACGGTCCACCCAAATTACAGAAATCCGCATTGCTGGATGACCAGAACAGTGTTGAAAAACCACCAGGTGAAACGAACGATGGCAGAAACGATGCAGAAACGAATGGCGGGAAAGTCGTCGACACCGATACCGTCGCAGAATCGCTTGCCGAGCCACCTGCGCCACTGCAGGTTACCGTCACTGTCAAAGTGCCCGATGGCGTCACCACAATTGAACCGCTGGTGCCGGATATGCTAACGCCGCTATTGGCTGAACAACTAGAAGCATTGGTAGAACTCCAGCTCAGCGTGCTCGACTGCCCGATAAAGATCGACGTAGGATTAAATGACGCGTTGACTGTCGGCACGGGTGCAGTATCCACCACTGTCAGGTTGGCGGCATCAAAACCAACTTCACGCCCATCGGGCCCACTGCCAATGCAATTGACGCTGGCCTGCAGATTGCTAGCAGGTGAAACGCTGATACTGCCAAAAGCCTCTTGGCGGCCACTCAAACCGGGCACACCCGAAACAAAACAAGAGCTCACGTTGCCTTGACTGCTCCAGCGAAACAGCGAGCTATCGCCATTCACGATCGTAGCCGGGGTAAAGGTGGCATTCACCTCGATTTCAACCAGCGCTAATGCAACTGATGACGGCAAAAATAATGCCATGAGAGTCAGGCGAAAAAACGCCCTTACTGATTTAATATCCATATTAACCATGTTGTATCTCCATATATAACATGCTGCTAACCATGCAGCCCACATACGATAAGTGACGCGTGTCAAATACACATGAACGATTCACCGGCTGAAGTTTTTTTTCGCCCGGAAATAACAAAATGAACCCCGCGTTTAACGGGGTTCAAAATCAGCTGTTTACGTAAGTTCTTTATTGGATATCAAAAACAAACAATTGACCACCAGGCCCAGCCAGACCCATTTGGCTGATTGCCAGCTGGTTGTTACCAATCAAGCTAACGGCCTGTCCATAAATATCAAAGGCCGGCACCACAATATTGGGTGATACAACTGAGTCGACCAGGCCAAAAAAACCACTGCCGTCATCAGCATACAACTGTACCTGTTGCGGTGATATGGCGACTCCAAACTGATTGCTGCCTATTCCGATTAATTGGCCATTGGTAGCTATATTTTGCTTGCCATTTGCAAAACTGGCACCAAAAAACTCACCTGCCAGCGGTACCGGACTGGTCAAAGTCTGCGCCAGATTTAACGGGTTGTTGTTGCCATTCTCAACACTATATATGTGAACTGCTCCAGCTTGCGGCGCCGCACTGCTATCACAGGGATCACTGATTACTGCGATGCCATTGGCGGCACTCATACCATCACCAAAAATACCCAGGCACAAAGCTGGATTGATTGGGCCACCTGGTGCCTGCAGCGACTGTACCGGCGCCAACTGGCCGCCAACTGCAACAATACCATTTGGGTTGATTCGATACGCATGTACGGCAACCGGATCTGATACTGCACTAATTCCTGATTCGGTAACCAGGGCAAACTTGCCGGCGCGTTGAATTTTATCTGCAAACAGTGCTCCAGCTACACCACTCGGCGGACCTGTTGTTTGTACCCGTGCCCAATTGTTTTGATTTTTCTTACGCTTGAATACATGCAATGAAGGTGCAAGGCCTGAGCCGTTTTCAGGCTCACCAATCAAAGCAATGCGCGGATCAGGCTGGCCATTTCCGAAACTGAATAACTCCATATGTGCGGAATCCGTACGAGCACCGAATGCAGCAAAGCTATTGGGCGTATCAGAGCTCAATTTTTGCGTTAATCCCCATTGATTTGCAGCCGTATCAAAGTTGAAAACATACACCTGGCCTGCAAAAAAGAAATTTCCCTGCGGTGCGGGAGTCGGGTCAATTAAACCCGGGAAATTGTCGTCATTGGCAACCCCGACAAATAAAGTATCACCTTGCAAAACAACCCCTGATCCGAAACGATCACCTGGTGAGTTTGGGTTGATATTATTACCTTCACCGATAATCTTTTGGAATAATACCGGCCCGGAAGTTGTTCGCTGATAGATATAAACTGCGCCTGGGTCAATATCACCTTGTGCAGCATTAATACCGTCACCGGCGAAATCAAAATCTTCACGCGGTGCGCCAACAACTATCCAGTTATCATCCGCGGCCAGATGGTCAGCATAAAAATCAGCCGCTTGTGCAACACCCGCCAACGTAGTGTTCAACACGGCCATTTGGGCATGCGCAGTAACGCCAATAAACAAACTGATTAAACAAAAAAACAAAGCCTTTTTATTATTCATAACGTATACCTCCTGTGTTTACGTCAGCCCCCGGCAGCTTGAAAATCAAACTACGAATACTATCATACTACATTCTTCGTTTATAAGCCTGGCAAATAGCTAAACTTTGGTATTGCAGCATAATGTTCGAATGCTGATCACCCACGAACACATCAGTAACATACAGGCAGATTGACTTTCAGGGTGCTTTATAAGCTGTTACAACACTTTGATAAGCAGGCTTACGGGTTAGGTCATCTACCGGGTATTCCTGCCCTCCTCCAGGTGTATAGTCTGTTGGAATCACACCATGCTCCTTGAAGGTACCGGCATATTCATTAATGCCAAAAGTTGCTTCTGAACCTGTCTTGACTGCCGTCTGATCCAGAAACTGGAACACACAACGCCCCAGGAAATTAGCACGTGGCTTGGTTGCCATTAATTGATCCAGTAAGTACACAGCCTGTTCGGTTTCATTGGTAACTGGAGAGTCCGGCTTGATCGGGACACCCATTTCCGCAAAGAAAAACGGCAAATCAGGATAATAGGCCGGAAATATCGAATCGATATATTTGACCAGGTATGCACCATCATTAAATGGGTTGGTTGAAGCTATAAAACGGCTTTTCCAAAAAGCTTTACCCAGTGACGGGTTGGCTTCAATTGCCTGCTGCAGTTTTTTAATGGCGGCGATCCCCGGCGCATCAGGCATATCACCCGTGGCGAAAGATACCGGTGATGTTACCGGCAGCAATTGATCCGGCGGTATCTGACTGGTCTGCTCCGCATCAACCAGATACACCATCGCCTGCACCACATCATCCACGCTGAATTCCGTGGCCAGATCATATTCATTGCCAATGCTCCATAAACTGTCAGTCGGGCCTCTGGTCGCATAAAATTCAGCAAGCATGGCTGCAATCTGGGTTTTAACAGTAGACCCATTGCCGTTGTGTATTTCAGTCAGAAAATAGTTGGATACCGGAATCATCAGGTTCACTTTAAAAGACTCACATTGTTGCAGGAATGAAACATGGCTGCGTTGGTAAGGACCGGGTTTATCTCCTGCTGCGGGTGGTACGCTCCAATCATATAAATGCAGTAAGTTAACCCCGATAGCAGCTAAATTTTCGACATCACCGCGACCATCATCAACATCGCTGTCTATCCAGATAAAGTTGAAAGTTGAGTTAGTGAAATCACTGTCAAAATATTTTTGTGGCGGTGGCGCGGTATCATCGGATGGCGTCGGAGAATAAGAAATTCCTTGAATGGAATGGATCCGGTCAGTGGGGTTACTCATATTCAATGCCCTTTTGAATCGAAAGGTTTTCAGGTCTATCACGACTTTATGTCAGCCATACTCAGGGGTACCTTCCGAATACCTTCCCACAGGTTGATCTAAGCAAACCTCCATTCAAAAAAAAACGGCGCCAGAGGCGCCGTTTCAAAATACTTGGTAACTGAATTAGCTTTATGCGTCTGCTTCCGCTTCTGCTGCTTCCTCGGCTTCTTTTTTGCTTTCGCTTTCGCTAATCAAATCAGCCAATTCAGCCTCAGCATCACGGCTACGGTTTGTCCTGCGTTCTGCATGATAAGCAGAACCTGTACCTGCTGGAATTAGCCGCCCAACGATCACGTTTTCTTTCAAACCGCGCAGATTATCCACTGTCCCGGTCACCGCCGCTTCGGTCAATACGCGGGTCGTTTCCTGGAATGATGCCGCGGAAATGAAAGACTGTGTTGCCAGTGAAGCTTTAGTGATACCCAACAGCACCCGCTCATATTTTGCAGGTTCCTGATCATTGGCTATCGCCTTAAGGTTCACTTCCAGCAGTTGCGACATCTCGACCTGCTCATTACGCAAATAATGCGTATCACCTGGGTTGCTGACCAATGCTTTACGCATCATCTGCCGGACAATCACTTCAATGTGCTTATCATTGATGCGAACACCCTGCAGGCGGTATACATCCTGAATTTCCTTAACCAGATAACCGGCCAAGGCTTCGATACCCAGCAAACGCAGAATATCATGTGGACTGGCTTCACCGTCGACCAGGACTTCACCTTTTTCAACCTGCTCACCTTCGAACACGATCAACTGGCGCCATTTAGGAATCAATTCTTCATAAACATCACCTTCAGTAGGCGTGATCACAATACGTTGCTTACCCTTGGTTTCCTTGCCTAAAGTTACCACGCCACTGATTTCAGCCATGACTGCGGCTTCCTTCGGCTTGCGTGCTTCGAACAAGTCGGCAACTCGTGGCAAACCACCAGTGATATCACGTGTTTTACTGGATTCCTGAGGAATACGCGCCAACACGTCACCAACTTTAACGCCGGAATCATCTTGATGGCCAACAATAGCACCTGACGGCAACATGTAATGCGCCGGCACTTCGGTACCCGGCAATTTCAGCTCGCGACCGCGGCCATCTACCAGCCGTATCAATGGACGTAAATCTTTCCCTGCACTACCTCGCTGTTTCGGATCGGTAACCACCGTACTGGTCAAACCAGTCACTTCATCCGTTTGTTGGTCAACAGTAATACCATCTACGAAATCCTTGAACCGGATACGTCCGGCAACTTCCGATACGATCGGATGTGTATGTGGATCCCAGTTAGCTAAGATTGCACCTGCATCGATAGCATCTTCATCGTGGAACTGTAGAACTGCACCATAGGGAATTTTATAGCGTTCGCGCTCACGTCCATGTTCATCGATTACCGACAATTCACCGGAACGAGAAACCGCCACCAGTTTTTTATCTGCGTTTTCGACCGTTTTCATATTATGCAATCGTATGCTGCCGGCCGACTTGGCCTGAATATGATCAATCGATGCAGCACGTGATGCAGCACCACCAATATGGAAAGTACGCATGGTCAGCTGAGTACCTGGTTCACCAATTGATTGTGCCGCGATAACACCAACGGCTTCACCACTGTTGACCAGATCACCACGGGCCAGGTCGCGACCGTAACACTGTGCACAAACCCCATAATTACTTTCACAGGTAATTGCAGAACGTACAATAATCAGATCGATACTGGCATCTTCCAGAGTATTTACCCATTGCTCATTTAACAAGGTATTGCGCGGACACAAAACTTCATCATTATCATGATAGTAAATATCTTCCGCAGTTACTCGGCCCAATACTCTTTCACGCAGTGGTTCAACTACGTCACCACCTTCAATGATCGGGTTCATGGTGACACCTTCTTCAGTGCCGCAATCGTCTACCGAAATCACCATATCCTGCGCAACATCGACCAACCGGCGGGTCAGGTAACCTGAGTTTGCCGTTTTCAATGCAGTATCAGCCAGACCTTTACGCGCACCATGGGTCGAAATAAAGTACTGCAACACGTTCAGCCCTTCCCGGAAATTTGCAGTAATCGGAGTTTCAATGATCGAGCCGTCGGGTTTGGCCATCAAACCACGCATCCCGGCCAGCTGACGAATCTGGGCAGCAGAACCACGCGCGCCGGAGTCGGCCATGATAAAGATCGAATTCATCGAATCCTGTATCACTTCTTCTCCATCAGTACCAATGCGAGTTTCCTTGCCGATGCGCTGCATCATGGCTTTCGCCACCTGCTCGTTGGTTCGCGACCAGATATCAACAACCTTATTGTAGCGCTCACCAGAAGTTACCAACCCGGAAGAATACTGCTTTTGGATTTCCAGCACTTCCTGCTCTGCCCGGGCCAGAATCTCTTTCTTTTCCGGTGGAATCTGCAAATCATCCAAGCCGATCGATACACCAGCCTTGGTGGCATAGAAAAAGCCGGTGTACATCAACCGGTCAGCAAACACCACTGTCGCTTTAAGGCCCAGCAGGCGGTATGAGTGATTAATCAGCTGAGAAATCTGTTTCTTTTTCAAGGTCTGGTTGATCAGCTCAAACGGCAACCCTTTAGGTGCGATCTCAGATAAAAGTGCACGACCAACGGTAGTCTCCACGAATTCACGTCGCGCCTCAAACTCACCATCCTCATTTTTTTCGTGAAATACCAAACGCACCTTGATCGCAGCATGCAATTCAACTGCGCGATTTTCATAAGCGCGATGCACTTCATTGACATCACTGAAAAACATGCCTTCGCCCTTGGCGCCGGCTAATTGCCGGGTCATATAATACAACCCCATAACAACGTCTTGTGTCGGTACGATGATCGGTTCGCCATTCGCTGGGCTGAGGATATTGTTGGAAGACATCATCAACGCCCGTGCTTCCAATTGCGCTTCAATTGACAATGGCACATGCACCGCCATCTGGTCTCCGTCAAAGTCGGCGTTAAATGCTGTGCACACCAATGGATGCAGCTGGATCGCCTTGCCTTCAATCAATACCGGTTCAAATGCCTGAATCCCCAGGCGATGCAATGTTGGTGCACGATTAAGCATCACCGGATGTTCACGGATCACGTTCTCCAGAATATCCCATACTTCAGGGGTTTCACGCTCAACCAGCTTCTTCGAAGCTTTAATGGTTGTGGCATACCCTTGTTGCTGCAACTTGGAGAAAATAAACGGTTTGAATAACTCCAAAGCCATTTTCTTCGGAATACCACACTGATGCAGCTTAAGGGTTGGTCCTACCACAATCACCGAGCGCCCGGAAAAATCCACCCGTTTCCCGAGCAAGTTCTGACGGAACCGGCCCTGCTTGCCTTTGATCATGTCGGCCAGTGATTTCAATGGACGCTTGTTGGTTCCGGTAATCGCACGCCCACGCCGCCCATTATCCAGCAGCGCGTCTACTGATTCCTGCAACATGCGTTTTTCATTACGAACGATAATGTCCGGGGCATTAAGCTCCAGCAAGCGTTTCAAACGGTTGTTGCGGTTAATCACCCGACGGTACAAATCATTCAGATCGGAAGTCGCAAAACGACCGCCATCCAGCGGCACCAATGGGCGCAAATCCGGTGGCAACACCGGCAAAATGGTCATAATCATATATTCAGGCTTATTGCCTGAATTCAGGAAAGCATCAACCAATTTCAATCGCTTGGACAGCCGCTTCAGCTTGGTTTCCGATTTGGTGCCATTGATCTCTTCACGCAACTTGGCCAGCTCGGCTTGCAGATCAATGCTCCGCATCAAGTTGTAGACCGCCTCAGCACCCATTTTTACTTCAAATTCATCACCGTATTCGCTGAAGTGCTCCAGATATTGTTCTTCAGTCAGAATTTCACCGCGTTCAAGCGGTGTCATACCTGGCTCCAATACCACATAGGATTCGAAATATAGAATCCGTTCGATTTCACGCAGGGTCATATCCAGCATCAAACCGATCCGCGAGGGCAACGATTTCAAATACCAGATGTGTGCAACCGGACTGGCCAGATCAATATGCCCCATACGCTCACGGCGAACTTTGGTCTGGGTAACTTCTGTACCGCACTTTTCACAAACCACACCGCGGTGCTTCATCCGCTTGTATTTGCCGCACAGACATTCGTAGTCTTTGATCGGCCCAAAAATAGCGGCACAAAACAAACCATCACGTTCCGGCTTAAAAGTCCGGTAATTGATGGTTTCAGGTTTTTTCACCTCACCGTACGACCACGAGCGAATTTGCTCTGGTGGCGCCAAACCAATACTGATGGCGTCAAAATCCAGCGGCTCACGCTGACGATGGTAGAGATTGATTAAGTCTTTCACAGCGTTCTCCAGGATCAGGACTGTTTGGATTCAGTGGTTTCAATATTGATACCAAGCGAACGAATTTCGCGTAGCAGCACATTAAATGATTCAGGCATACCAGCTGACATCTGGTGGTTGCCCGCGACAATATTTTTGTACATATCATTACGGCCGATTACGTCATCGGATTTAACCGTTAACATTTCCTGCAGCGTATAAGCAGCACCATAGGCTTCCAGCGCCCACACTTCCATTTCCCCGAAACGCTGTCCACCAAACTGCGCTTTACCGCCCAGTGGTTGTTGCGTAACCAGTGAATATGGACCAGTGGAACGGGCATGCATTTTGTCATCAACCAAATGGTTGAGCTTAAGCATGTACATATAGCCGACCGTTACAGGGCGGTCAAAAGCGTCACCAGTGCGTCCATCATATAAAGTGGTTTGCCCGCTTTTCGGCAATCCAGCCAATTCAAGCATGCGGTGCAGACCTTCTTCATTCGCACCATCAAATACGGGGGTTGCCATGGGTACGCCTGCGCGCAGGTTGCCAGCCAGTTCCAGTACTTCCTTATCACTAAACTCATCCAGATCAACCCGTCCGGCCTGATCAGCGTTATAGATTTCTGATAAATAACTACGGACTTCACGCAAATTGCGCTGCTCACGCAGCATTTCATCAATTCGATGCCCCAGTCCACGTGCTGCCCAACCCAGATGGGTTTCCAGCACCTGTCCTACATTCATCCGGGACGGAACCCCTAATGGATTCAGCACAATATCAACTGGTTCACCATCAGCAGAAAACGGCATATCTTCTGTCGGTACAATCATCGAGATCACACCTTTGTTACCATGACGGCCAGCCATCTTGTCACCCGGCTGGATACGCCGACGAACGGCCATATATACCTTAACCATCTTCAACACACCGGGCGCCAGATCATCACCCTGGGTGATTTTACGGCGCTTTTCTTCCAGCTTGTCTTCGAAGGTTTTGCGCTGTTGTTTCAGCTGATCTCCAGCTTTTTCCAACAGATCATTGGCCTCATCCGTGCGCATCCGAATTTTGAACCATTCGTCATGTTCCAAAGTAACCAGGTATTCGCTGGTAAGCTTGTCACCTTTTTTCAGGCCGGCAGGACCTTTATCTGCCACCTTGCCCAATAAAGCTTGCTCCAAGCGCGAGAAAATGGCATCTTCAACAATTCTTAACTGATCATTCAAATCCTTACGGACTTCATTAATCAGTTGCTGTTCGATGGCCCTGGCACGCGCATCTTTATCGACACCATCACGGGTAAACACCTGCACATCAATCACAGTGCCGTCCATACCGGAGGGAACACGCAGTGACGTATCTTTCACATCGGAAGCTTTTTCACCGAAAATAGCGCGCAGCAGTTTTTCTTCTGGCGTCAGCTGGGTTTCACCTTTGGGGGTGACCTTGCCAACCAGAATATCGCCGGCATTAACTTCAGCACCTATATAAACAATACCCGAACCATCCAGGCGACCTAAATTTTGCCCGGATACATTCGGGATATCAGCAGTGATTTCCTCGGATCCTAGTTTGGTATCGCGAGCTACACAAGTCAGCTCCTCAATATGGATACTGGTCAACCGGTCCTCTTGGACCACCCGCTCGGAAATCAGGATCGAATCCTCGAAGTTGTATCCATTCCAGGGCATAAACGCGACCAGCATGTTCTGCCCCAGCGCCAATTCACCCATATCCGTGGAAGGGCCATCAGCCAGAATATCACCTTTGGCAATCACGTCACCCACCTTCACCAGTGGTCGCTGGTTAATACAGGTATTCTGATTGGAACGGGTATATTTGGTCAGATTGTAGATATCCACACCCGGATCACCAGCTGGAACCTCACTATCATTAACCCGAATAACGATACGTCCAGCGTCCACCTGGTCAACTGCTCCACCACGTTTGGCTACCGCCACTACGCCCGAGTCACGGGCAACTGTGCGCTCCATCCCGGTACCTACCAGCGGTTTTTCCGCTTTCAAAGTTGGGACCGCCTGACGCTGCATATTCGAGCCCATCAAAGCACGGTTGGCATCATCATGTTCCAGAAACGGCACCATCGAGGCTGCTACTGAAACAATCTGACGCGGAGAAACGTCCATATACTGGACATCTTCCGGCGAACGCAAACTGACTTCACCCATGTGTCGGGTTGGGATTAGATCGCTGACAAACCGGCCTTCCTCATCCAGGTCGGCATTTGCCTGGGCAATCACAAACTCACCTTCTTCAATGGCTGACAGATAATCCACATCGGTAGTTACCTTGCCGTCAACAATTTTACGGTATGGGGTTTCCAGAAAACCATAGTCATTGGTTCTTGCGTAAACAGCCAAGGAGTTAATCAAACCGATATTCGGTCCTTCAGGTGTTTCGATCGGACACACTCGACCATAGTGAGTGGGGTGCACATCACGCACTTCAAATCCGGCACGTTCACGGGTCAGACCACCAGGCCCCAGCGCAGAAACGCGACGTTTATGGGTAACTTCAGATAACGGGTTATTCTGATCCATAAACTGACTGAGCTGACTGGAACCAAAGAATTCCTTAATTGCCGCAGCCACTGGCTTCGCATTAATCAAATCCTGTGGTGTTAAGCCTTCGCTCTCGGCAACGTTTAAACGCTCTTTAACTGCCCGTTCAACACGCACCAGACCTATTCGGAATGTATTCTCCGCCATTTCACCGACTGAACGTACACGGCGATTACCTAAGTGATCAATATCATCGACATTGCCACGGCCGTTACGAATCTCGATCAATTCTTTAAGCACTGCCAAAATATCTTCTTTATCCAATACCCCTGGACCTTCAATCTCGGGGCGACCAACCCTGCGATTGAATTTCATCCGGCCTACACCTGACAAATCGTATCGTTCAGGCGCAAAAAACAGGTTTTTGAACATGTTTTGAGCTGCATCCTTGCTGGGGGGTTCGCCTGGGCGCATCATTTTATAAATTTCAAACAATGCTTCTATTTCACCCGGTGTCGGATCCAAACGCAGCGTAGCGGAAATATATGCACCCTGATCAAGGTCATTGACATACAACACGTCAATTTTTTTGATTTTCAGATCCCGCAATCTTTCCAGCACTTCCTCGGTAATTTCGGTATTACAAGGATAGGCAACAGCATCATCTTCACCCTCTGGTGATGGGTTTTCTATGCCATGAGCCAACACTTTACCAATCAGGTATTCATCCGGCACATCCAGTGCATTGACATCCGCCTGTTCCATTAATTTGACATGCCGCATGGTTACCCGCTTGCCGGCTTCAACAATGGTCTTACCTTTTTTATCTTTAATGGTTTGCATGGCATTTTCACCACGCAGACGGGTAGGCACCAATTCTATTTTGGCATCACTCTTACGCAGGGTGATGGCTGTTTTCTCAAAAAATTGGTCCAAAATTTCTTGATTATCCATCCCCAGGGCACGCAACAGGATGGTAACTGGTAATTTACGGCGACGATCGATGCGGGTGAAAATGCAGTCTTTGACATCAAACTCGAAATCCAGCCAGGAACCGCGATATGGAATTACCCGGGCTGAGAATAATAATTTTCCAGAGGTATGGCTTTTACCTTTATCGTGGTCAAAAAATACACCAGGTGAACGGTGCAACTGAGATACAATTACCCGTTCTGTGCCATTTACCACAAAGGTACCATTATCGGTCATGAGCGGAATTTCGCCCATGTAGACTTCTTGTTCTTTAATTTGTTTAGGTGTTCGACTTTTAGCTGGCGCGTCCTTATCAAAAATCACCAGCCGGACCAAAACTTTTAACGGCGCACCATAGCTCATGCCACGCATTTTGCATTCGCGCACGTCAAATGGCGGCGCTTCCAAACGATAGCTGACATACTCCAGCATCGCATTATTGTTATAGCTGATAATCGGAAATACCGAACTCAACGCACCATGCAGACCCTGTTCTTTAAGATCATCTGCAGTTGCTTCCAACTGTAAAAACTGATTGTACGATTTGATTTGGGTTTGCAACAGATACGGTACTTCCAGTACTGCTCCGCGCTTGCCAAAATCCTTGCGGATACGTTTTTTCTCAGTAAATGAATATGCCATGCCACGCCACCTGCCAATTATGTACCAGTTGCAGCAACCTCGGTTGCCGGTTAAATTAATAGCATCTGATTGACCAAGTCGGTCCAATCAGATGCGCTGCCAGTCACTCTCCGGTACTTCGAGTACTGTCTAAATGCAAACAATACGAAGGGGCCGGAGATCTAAATCCCCAGCCCGATTCAACGCAAACCGTTGCCTGCAAGGTCTTATTTGACCTCGACTGTAGCTCCAGCTTCTTCCAATTGCTTTTTGAGGTCTTCTGCTTCGTCTTTGCTAACACCTTCTTTCAGTGGTGCTGGTGCGCTTTCCACCATATCTTTGGCTTCTTTCAAACCCAAACCGGTAATAGCACGAACAGCTTTAATCACCGAAACTTTGTTAGCACCAAAGCTTGCCAGAATTACATCAAATTCAGTTTGCTCTTCTGCTGCTGCGGCATCACCACCAGCACCAGGCGCTGCTGCTACCGCAACCGGAGCTGCAGCAGAAACACCAAATTTTTCTTCCATGGCGCTGATCAGGTCTACAACCTCCATCACGCTCATGCCCGCAATAGTTTCCAGAATATCGTCCTTAGAAACAGCCATTTCAAATCTCCAAATAATTTGTTAGCAACGTCTTGCGACGCGGCTTGATCAAGTTAAAAAAAGTGCTTAGGCAGCCTGCTTGCTGTCGCGCACCGCTGCGACGGTTCGTACCATTTTCGCGTGCGGTTCGGCCATTGTTCGTACCAGTTTTTCGATCGGTGCTTTCATCACGCCCATCAAAATTGCCAAAGCCTGATCCAGAGTCGGTAACTCTGCCAATTTGCCCAGCTGCTCTGCGCTGTGCAGTTGACCTCCGATTGCTACCAGCCTGGTAACCAGCTTAGGATTGCTCTTCGAGAAATCTTTAACCAGTCGTGCTGCAGCACCCGGATCTTCCATTGAAAATGCAAATAACAATGGACCCGTTAACTCTTCTGCCATACAGGCATAGTCGGTACCTTCAACAGCCCGGCGCACCAGAGTATTCTTAGCCACTTTAAGAATCACACCACTTTCACGTGCTTTGACACGTAATTCGGTGATTTCCTCAACCGTTAAGCCGCGATACTCAGCAGCAATCGCAGAGTGTGCCTTCGCAGCCGCATCGGCTACTTCAGCTACCACTGCCTTTTTCTGCTCAAGAGTGAGCGCCATCTGCCACCTCCTACCAATGCCAACCAGTTGCCCGGTTAGCGTGCGATATACATCGCGTTACGTGCTGGCCGTTTCCACAACGGGCAACACCATCTGCGCAGGTCGCCAGCGTACTGACATTTGATGAGATCTGAACAACATGTATTCATTTCCCAACCTGCGGTCTTGGACGGGTATAGAACATCTGGTGATAGCACCACCATATATTCAAAGCCCGCATACCTGGCTTTCCGGTATTACCGGTCAGCGAGATTAATGATTGCCGGTCCAAATCAACCTGCAATCGGTGTTCAATAAATTTTTCAGGGTTAACTTACGGTACTGTTATCCACAGTAATACCCGGTCCCATGGTGGTCGATACTGCTATTTTCTGCAGGTATTGACCTTTGGCTGATGCCGGTTTGGCTTTCAGCAAATCAGCAACCAATGCCCGCAAATTACCAGCCAGTTTGTCGACCTCGAAATCGACCTTGCCAATCGATCCATGAACAATGCCCGCCTTATCAGCACGGAAACGTAACTGACCGGATTTAGCGTTGTTCACAGCTGTGACTACATCCGTGGTTACCGTACCCACTTTCGGGTTCGGCATTAAACCGCGGGGACCCAGAACCTGGCCAAGCTTGCCGACCACACGCATAGCATCTGGTGTGGCGATAACCACATCAAAATCCATCATGCCACCTTTAATTTCATCAGCAAGTTCTTCAAAGCCGACAATATCAGCACCAGCTTCAGTGGCCTTGTCTGCATTCTCACCCTGTGTAAAAACCGCTACCCGTACAGTTTTACCGGTGCCATGCGGCATCACTGTGGAGCCACGTACAGTCTGATCGGATTTACGCGGATCAATTCCTAATCGGATAGCCACATCCACCGACTCGATGAATTTGGTTTTGCTATTGTCCTTGAGCAACTGTAACGCTTCGTCAATCGAATAAACTTCTCCGCGCTTTACGTTTTCGCGGATGGCTGTAAACCTTTTTCCATACTTGGCCATTACACTACGCCCTCCACATTAATACCCATACTGCGTGCACTACCGGCAATGGTCCTCACTGCAGCATCCAAATCCGCAGCAGTTAAGTCCGGGTCTTTTTGCTTGGCAATATCTTCCAATTGAGCACGATTAACCGTACCGACTTTTTCGGTATTCGGGCGTCCACTGCCTTTCTTCAATCCAGCTGCTTTAAGCAGCAACACCGAAGCTGGTGGTGTTTTAGTAATGTAGGTAAAACTGCGATCGGCATAGACCGTAATCACCACAGGAATCGGCATACCCGCTTCAACACTCTGTGTCGAAGCATTGAATGCCTTACAAAACTCCATGATGTTCACACCATGCTGACCCAAAGCCGGCCCAACAGGCGGACTTGGATTTGCCTGCCCAGCAGGCACTTGCAGCTTAATGTAGCTTGCTACTTTCTTCGCCATTATTTTCTCCTCGCGGGTGCCAACGTTAGTTGCCTAACTCCCCGATACCGGTTATCCATACAGCACTTTTGGCACTGCATCCATTTCAGTCATTATTCCTTTAGGCCTTTTCGACCTGCTGGAACTCCAAATCCACCGGAGTGGACCGTCCGAAGATCAGCACTGCAACACGCAGGCGGCTCTTCTCATAATTAACTTCTTCAACGACACCATTGAAATCGTTGAAAGGACCATCTGTGACACGTACCATCTCGCCGGGTTCAAATAGAACTTTCGGCTTCGGCTTGTCAGCACTATCAGCCACGCGTTGCAGAATATTGTTAGCTTCGGCCTCGGTAATAGGTGCCGGACTAGCTGATGTGCCGCCAATAAAACCAAGCACTTTTGGCACATCTTTGACCAAATGCCAGGCATCATCATGCATGTCCATCTGCACCAGCACATAACCGGGAAAGAACTTACGCTCTGTCCGTCGTTTCTGCCCTTGACGCATCTCTACAATTTCTTCGGTAGGCACCAATACCTCACCAAAATAGTCTTGCAAACCAGAACGTTCTATGCGGTCTTCCAGTGACCGTTTAACCTGGTTTTCAAAACCTGAATAAGCGTGCACCACATACCATTGCAATGCCATGATCAGGCTCCGCCGCCCATTAGCAAGCGCACACCCCAGCTGAACAAGGTATCAAAACCAAACAATATCATCGACACAATTAAAGTTACTACCAATACAATTAAGGTAGTCTGAATCGTTTCCTGACGTGTTGGCCAGACTATTTTCCTGCGCTCGATATCTGCATTTTTCAGGAAGCCCAACAACCCCCGACCTTTTTGGGTTTGCCCTGCCACCAGCACAGCTGCTGCCATTGCCAGCAATAATCCAACAGCCCGGACCGCGGCTATTGCCTGCGCTTCAAAATAATAAAACCCGAAAATGCCACCAACCAGTAAGGCCAGCGCGACTATCAGCAATACCGTATCCAGTACCGATGATGTGCTTTCGGTTGTTTTCGCATTATTCGCCATTATCAATCCGTGTTGTCATTTGCATCGTAGATAAAACGGGCAACCGATCATTGGCAGGCGAGGAGGGACTCGAACCCCCAACCTGCGGTTTTGGAGACCGCTGCTCTGCCAGTTGAGCTACTCGCCTATCGTTTACCCGTGCCTGCTTCAATATCAAGTTTGCTTACTAAGCAACCTTACTCATGAATCTTAGCTACTACGCCCGCACCTACCGTGCGGCCACCTTCACGAATCGCAAAGCGTACGCCTTCCTCCATCGCAATCGGCGCAATCAACTCAACATTCATCTGAATGTTATCG
>JAJFKX010000043.1 GCA_021772985.1 Gammaproteobacteria bacterium | reverse complement strand
CGATAACATTCAGATGAATGTTGAGTTGATTGCGCCGATTGCGATGGAGGAAGGCGTACGCTTTGCGATTCGTGAAGGTGGCCGCACGGTAGGTGCGGGCGTAGTAGCTAAGATTCATGAGTAAGGTTGCTTAGTAAGCAATAAATTTGGAGCATTAACATGGCCGACCAGAAAATCCGCATTCGGTTAAAAGCGTTCGATCATCGCTTAATTGACCGGTCTGCACAGGAGATTGTTGACACTGCCAAGCGCACAGGTGCGCAGGTAAAAGGTCCAATTCCCCTGCCGACCAAGATCGAGCGTTACACCGTGCTGATTTCACCGCACGTCAACAAGGACGCGCGTGATCAATATGAAATGCGTACCCATAAGCGTTTGATGGACATTGTCGATCCGAATGACAAAACCGTTGATGCACTGATGAAATTGGATCTGGCAGCCGGTGTGGATGTCCAGATTCAATTGTCCTGATAGTTACGGACAGAACTGAGCGAGAAGTCACATGACGATTGGAATTATTGGTAAAAAATGCGGTATGACCCGCGTTTTCCAGGAAGACGGCACCAGCGTGCCGGTGACGGTAATTGAAGCCAGCCCAAATCGGGTCACGCAGGTTAAAACTGCTGAGAACGATGGTTATGCAGCAATTCAGGTCACCAATGGCAGCAAGCGCAGTGGTTTAGTTAATAAGCCATTGGCTGGGCATTATTCCAAGGCCGATGTGGCTGCTGGAAAAGGTTTGTGGGAGCTGCGGCTTGATGATGTAGGTGCTGATGAGGTCCCTGCAGTAGGCAATGAAATCACTGTGGATCAGTTTGAAGAAGGCCAAAAGGTTTTCGTTTCCGGTATCAGCAAGGGTAAAGGTTTTGCGGGTGCTGTAAAACGACATAACTTCAGCATGCAGGACGCGACTCACGGTAACTCGTTATCGCATCGTGCTCCAGGTTCTATTGGCCAATGCCAAACACCTGGCCGGGTGTTTAAAGGTAAAAAGATGGCCGGACAAATGGGTAATGTGCGTAGCACGACCAAAAATCTGGAAATCGTACGTGTTGATAGCGAACGTCATTTGCTGTTGATTAAAGGCGCAGTGCCTGGTTCAGCAGGTGGACGGGTGATTGTACGCTTGGCGTAACAATCGGTATTGAGGAGCAAAACAATAATGGAACTGGCAACCAACAGCGGCAGCAAAATTAGCGTATCAGACAAAGTGTTTGATCGTGAGTTTTCAGAGCCGCTTGTACATCAGGTGGTAACCGCCTATCTGGCCGGCGCCCGAGCGGGCACCAAGGCTCAGAAAACCCGTTCTGAAGTGGCAGGCGGTGGGCGTAAGCCGTGGCGTCAAAAAGGCACGGGCCAAGCGCGCGCGGGTACCCGCAGCAGCCCTATCTGGCGTACTGGCGGCAGGACGTTTGCCGCTAAGCCACGGTCATTCAAACAGAAAGTCAATCGCAAAATGTATCAAGGCGCAATGCGTGCAATTTTGTCGGAGTTGTTGCGCCAGGAACGTCTGATTGTGGTTGATGAGTTGAAGCTGGATGCGCCTAAAACCAAGTCCATGCACGACTTATTGTCAGGATGGAATATGGGGCATGGCATTCTGGTCAGTGATGAATTAGACAACAATGTATATCTGGCCAGCCGCAATATTCCCGGTTTACATGCGATGGACGTTGCTGCCTTAGATCCGGTGAGCCTGGTGCACGCAGATAAAGTTGTGATGAGCGTCTCGGCTATTAGTAAGATTGAGGAGTGGCTGGCATGATGCAGAACCATCTCTATAACGTGATCCGGCGTCCGCATGTGTCAGAAAAGACGGCACGTGTCAGCGCTGCAAGTAATCAATATGTGTTTCAGGTAGCCAGTGCGGCAACCAAGACAGAAATTAAACAAGCAGTTGAAGGTTTGTTTGATGTGGAAGTAACTGGAATACAAGTCGTCAGCATGCCTGCCAAACGCAAAGCGTTTCGTGGCCGCCCTGGGACTCGCAAAGGCTGGAAAAAAGCCTATGTGCGCCTAGCTGCGGGGCAGAGCATTGATCTGGTAGACGGTGAACAAGCCTGAGGTTTGATGCAATGGCAATTAGCAAAGCAAAACCAACTTCACCCGGCCGTCGCGGTCTGGTACAGATTAAACATGAGCACTTGCATAAAGGTGCTCCGCATCGTCCATTGCTGGAAAAGCAAAGCCGTAATGGTGGACGCAATAATGCCGGGCGGATTACTACGCGGCATCAAGGCGGTGGACATAAGCAGCGTTATCGCGTGATAGATTTCAAGCGCGATAAAGATGGTATTCAAGCGCTCGTGGAGCGTATCGAATACGATCCGAACCGGACTGCTCATATTGCGTTGCTGCTTTATGCAGATGGTGAGCGTCGTTATATCGTTGCACCACGTCTGCTACGTTCCGGTGATGCGGTTATGAGTGGCAATCAGGCTCCGATCAAGGTCGGTAATAGCCTGCCACTGCGTAATATCCCGGTAGGTTCTACCGTGCATTGTGTGGAAATGAAGCCTGGTAAGGGCGCTCAGCTTGTGCGTAGTGCCGGTGGTTCCGCCCAGGTGGTTGCGCGTGAAGGTATGTATGCCACTTTACGGTTGCGTTCCGGAGAAATGCGCAAGGTGCTGGCTCGTTGCCGTGCCACCTTGGGTGAGGTTTCCAACAATGAACATAACCTGGAAAAACTGGGTAAAGCCGGACGCACGCGCTGGAAGGGTGTTCGCCCAACCGTGCGTGGTGTGGCTATGAATCCGGTCGACCATCCACATGGTGGTGGTGAAGGCCGTACTTCTGGTGGTCGTCACCCGGTTACGCCGTGGGGAACTCCGACCAAAGGTTACAAAACTCGTACCAATAAGCGTACGGATAACATGATTGTGCGTCGTCGCAAGTCAGGTAAATAACGAGGAAAGTTATGCCACGTTCATTACGTAAAGGCCCGTTTGTAGACCACCACCTGATGCAAAAGGTGGAAAACGCAATCGCGGCTAATTCAAAGAAACCGATCAAAACCTGGTCACGGCGTTCAATGATCGCACCCGATATGGTCGGGTTAACCATTGCGATTCATAACGGACGCCAGCATGTGCCTGTGTTGATCAATGAAAACATGGTTGGCCACAAGTTAGGTGAGTTTGCACCTACACGGACTTTTAGAGGTCACTCTGGTGACCGCAAGGCCAAGTAACGGTGAGCACGATGGGAACACAAGCAGTATTAAAAGGCATCCGGATCTCTGCGCAAAAAGTACGCTTGATTGCGGACCAGGTGCGTGGCATGCCGGTTGAAAATGCAGAACAATTGCTTAAATACAGCAATAAAAAAGCAGCTCATTGGGTACGCAAGGTATTGATGTCCGCAGTGGCCAATGCCGAGCACAATCAGGGATCGGATATTGATGAATTAAAGATCAAAACGATTTTTGTTGATGAAGGCCCAACCTTAAAGCGCGGGAGGCCGCGGGCAAAGGGTCGCTATAACCGAATTTTAAAACGCACCAGCCACATTACTGTGGTGGTTGACGAAAGTTAAGGCACAAATATTATGGGTCAAAAAGTACATCCAATCGGTATTCGCCTGGGTATCGCCAAAGACTGGAATGCCAAATGGTATGCAGGTAAAGCAGACTATGCACGGCAATTAAATGAAGATTTGCGGCTTCGTGATTTTATTATGCGGCGCTTGTCGGATGCTGCGGTTAGCCGGATACATATCGAACGGCCAGCAAAGGCGGCACGCATTACTATTCATACTGCTCGCCCAGGCATCGTGATTGGTAAAAAAGGTGAAGACATTGAACGCTTGCGGGCTGAAGTCAGTGCGATGACGGGCGTACCGACCACGATTAGTGTGTCCGAAATTCGCAAGCCCGAATTAGATGCCAGATTGGTGGCGGAAGGTATCGCTGCCCAGCTGGAAAAACGCGTAATGTTCCGACGTGCGATGAAACGTGCAGTGGGCAGTGCTATGCGCTTGGGTGCGCTGGGTATCAAAGTGTCTGTAGCCGGCCGGTTGAATGGTGCTGATATTGCCCGCAGCGAATGGTATCGCGAAGGTCAGGTGCCGTTGCATACCTTACGCGCAGATGTTGATTATGGCGTTGTAGAAGCGCACACCACTTACGGTGTGTTAGGCGTCAAAGTTTGGATTTATAAAGGCGAAGTGTTTGATCTGGAGCAGGCTGGTAAGGAAAACCAGGACAGCTCGCGCCGGTCTTCACGCTAGGAGTTAAGTGTCGTGTTACAGCCTAAACGTACCAAATTCAGGAAACAGCAAAAGGGCCGCAATCGCGGTTTGGCACAGGTTAGCAACAAGGTCAGTTTTGGTGAGTTTGGCCTGAAAGCAACGACCCGTGGCCAAATTACCGCGCGTCAGATTGAAGCGGCTCGACGTGCGATTACCCGGCATGTGAAACGTGGCGGTAAATTATGGATTCGGGTCTTTCCAGACAAGCCGATTTGCAAAAAACCCGTGGAAGTTCGCATGGGTAAAGGTAAAGGTAATGTGGAGTACTGGGTGGCGCCGATCCAGCCTGGCCGCATGATTTATGAAATTCAAGGTGTTAGTGAAGACGTTGCCCGTGCTGCATTTGCGCGTGCTGCGGCAAAACTTTCGGTTAGAACCACATTTGTGACTCGCTCGGTGATGTAATGAAAGCTGAAGATTTACGTACAAAAAGCGTTGATGAACTGAATCAGCAGTTACGCGAACTGTTGGAAGAGCAGTTTAAGATTCGTATGCAACATGGTGCTGGCCAGCTGGTAAATACCAGTGGTATGCGCCGGGTGCGCAAAGAGATTGCGCGCGTTAAAACCATTCTCGGTCAACACCGTGATGCTGATCAGCCGACGGCAACGGCTATAGGAGAAACGGCATGAGTGACGCCATCCAGGAAAGCACAACACTGAATAATGAAAGTGTACGCCGCAGCCAAGTTGGTTTAGTGGTGAGTAATAAAATGGATAAAACCGTTACTGTGCGCTTAGAGCGCCGGGTAAAACACCCGCTGTACGGTAAATACATGACCCGCAATACCAAAGTGCATGCCCATGATGCAGAAAACGATTGCAACGAGGGCGATACCGTGCGTATCGTGGAATGTCGACCGCTTTCCAAGAGTAAATCCTGGAAAGTGATCGAAGTGCTAGAACGCGCACAGTAATTGTAAGGAGTAACAGCCATGATTCAGATGCAATCCACCTTGTCGGCAGCTGACAACAGTGGTGCACGCAAAGTGCAGTGCATTAAGGTGCTCGGTGGCTCCAAGCGTCGCTACGCGAATATTGGAGATGTGATCAAAGTCACAGTGAAAGATGCGATACCACGCGGCCGTGTTAAAAAAGGCGAAGTGTATAACGCGGTAGTAGTACGTACTGCAAAAGGCGTACGGCGGCGTGATGGATCACTGATTCGTTTTGACGGTAATGCAGCGGTATTGCTGAATGCCAAGCTAGAGCCAATTGGCACTCGTATTTTTGGCCCGGTGACGCGTGAATTGCGTTCCGAGCGATTTATGAAAATTATTTCCCTGGCGCCAGAAGTGCTTTGATCAGGGACCGGAGCAGATTATGAAACGTATTCGAAAAAGCGATGAAGTGATTGTAGTTGCCGGCCGCAGTAAAGGCCTGCGCGGCAACGTGCTGCGCGTCTTGAATAATGACCGTTTGCTGGTGGAAAACGTAAATATGGTGAAGCGGCATACCAAACCGGATCCAAACCGTCAGCAACCTGGCGGCATTCTGGAAAAAGAAGCACCTATCCATATTTCCAACGTAGCACTGTTTAATCCGGCAACCGGAGCAGCGGACAAGGTTGGTTTTAAGCATTTGGACGATGGCCGCAAAGTGCGCGTATTTCGGTCCAACGGCGAAGTTGTCGATATATAAGGCGTCGATAGACAGGCGAACAGGAAGAACATCAATGACCCGTTTACAAACCATGCACAATGAGGAAGTTGCTCCAAAACTGTCAGAACAGTTTGGTTATACCAATCCGATGCAAGTGCCGAAAGTGACTAAAATTACCGTTAACATGGGCCTGGGTGAGGCTTTGACTGACAAGAAAGTTTTGGAACAAGCAACCGCGGAACTAGCTAAAATTACCGGTCAGAAACCGATAGTAACGCTGGCCCGTAAATCTGTAGCGAGTTTTAAGATTCGTGATGGCTATCCAATCGGTGCCAAGGTAACCCTGCGCAGCCGCCAAATGTATGAATTTATGGATAGGCTGATCAGTATTGCGCTACCGCGAGTGCGGGATTTCCGTGGACTAAGTCCCAAGTCGTTTGACGGCCGTGGCAATTACAATCTGGGTGTTCGTGAACAGACCATTTTCCCGGAAATTAATTTTGATGAAGTCAAAGCCACGCGGGGCATGGATATTGCCATCACCACCACCGCAGCGACGGATGAAGAAGGACGCGCATTACTTGCAGCATTCGGCTTCCCATTCAAGCAGAAATAACAGGATCGACTAATGGCTAAAGTTTCCATGATAGAACGTGAACGCAAGCGGACGGCACTGGTTGCCAAGTATGCCGGTAAGCGCTCTGAGTTACGTGCCAAGATTAAGAACATAGAAACACCTTACGAGGAAAAGCTGGAAGCAATCAAGCAACTGTCAAGCTTGCCGAGAGATTCCAGCCCAGTACGGCAACGTAACCGTTGCCAGGTTTCTGGACGCCCTCGTGGGTATTATCGAAAATTTGGCTTAGGCCGCAATAAGCTGCGTGAGGCAACCATGCGTGGTGATGTACCTGGCTTGCGCAAAGCCAGTTGGTAAGGCCGCTGGCAATAATTGAGAGATTAACGCAATGAGTATGAATGACCCCATCGCCGATATGTTGACGCGTATCCGCAATGCCCAGGCAGTCCAGAAAGCGACTG
Organism: Gammaproteobacteria bacterium; assembly: GCA_021772985.1. Lineage (GTDB taxonomy): Bacteria > Pseudomonadota > Gammaproteobacteria > Xanthomonadales > Wenzhouxiangellaceae > JAJFKX01. The sequence continues at coordinate 122,681 of JAJFKX010000043.1, read as the reverse complement.
TCAGTATGCGTAGTTCGACCATCAAGGTTGGTATCGCACAAGTGCTGAAGGATGAAGGTTTTATTACCGATATTCAGGTTGCTGAAGTTGATGATAAGACCGAGCTGACTATCAGCTTGAAATATCTGGAAGGTAAAGGCGTGATTGATCGCCTGCAACGTGTTAGCCGTCCGGGTTTACGCCAATACCGTGGTAAAGATGAACTGCCGCGCGTATTGAGTGGGCTTGGTGTGGCAATTATCAGCACTTCAAAAGGTATCATGACTGATGCCAGCGCACGTGCCAGCGGGCACGGCGGTGAAGTATTGTGTCTGGTTGCATGATCAGCCGGATACGGAAAGGATAGGAGAACTAAGATGTCACGCGTGGCAAAAAAACCACTAACTCTGCCCAAAGGGGTTGAGTACAAGCTGGATGGTCAGCAGCTGACTGTCAAAGGCCCGAAAGGCAGCCTTGACTTGCAGTTGCCGCAAGCCTTTGGCTTGAATGAATCCGATCAGGATATTTTTGTCACTGGCCCTGATGAGCAAGTGGCATTGCGCGGCACCATTCGTGCGTTAGTGGGCAATATGGTGAAGGGTGTAACTGATGGGTTTGAACGTAAACTGGAACTGCGAGGCGTAGGTTATCGCGCGCAGATGCAGGGCAACAGTTTGAATTTAAGCCTGGGATTTTCGCATCCGGTTGAGTTCACAGTGCCGGAAGATATTGATATTGAAACTCCCAGCCAGACAGAAGTGATTGTCAAAGGTATTGACAAGCAGAAAGTAGGACAAGTCGCAGCAATAATCCGGGCCTACCGTCCGCCAGAGCCTTACAAAGGCAAAGGTGTGCGTTACGCGGATGAACGCGTGATTATGAAGGAAGCCAAGAAAGCCTAACGGCTGAGCAGGAGACGGGTTCGATGATTAACAAGAAAACCGCACGCTTACGACGTGCACGCAAAACCAGGTCACGCATTCAGCGTCTTGGTGTGGCGCGTCTGTGTGTGCACCGGAGTGGCTGCCACATCTATGCACAACTGATCGCTCCTAACGGCGGTGAAGTGCTGGCTGCAGCTTCAACTTTGCAAAAAGATATTCGCAGCAACCTGCAAAGCACTCAAAACAAGGATGCGGCTGCAGCTGTGGGTAAAGCGATTGCTGAAAAAGCTATCGCGGCTGGTGTCAGCGATGTTGCATTTGATCGTTCAGGGTTTAAATACCATGGCCGCATCAAATACCTGGCAGACGCTGCACGTGAGGCCGGTTTGAAGTTTTAACCGGTAAATACCTGAAGTTTTATACACAGAACATAACGATAGGATTGATAAATGTCTGCATCGCATCATATGGATAAAGACGACGGCATGATCGAAAAACTGGTTGCCGTCAATCGTGTGGCCAAAGTGGTCAAAGGCGGTCGGCAATTTGGTTTTACTGCACTAAGTGTAGTCGGTGATGGCAACGGCACTGTAGGTTTTGGCTATGGCAAAGCCCGTGAAGTACCAGCTGCTATCCAGAAATCGGTTGAAAAAGCTCGTCGGAATATGATTAAGGTTGAGCTTAAAGAAGGCACCTTATGGCATCCGATCAAATCACGGCACGGTGGTTCGCGCATTTATATGCAACCAGCCTCTGAAGGTACCGGTGTTATTGCCGGTGGTGCGATGCGTGCTGTGTTGGAAGCCGTTGGCGTACACAACGTACTGGCCAAGAGTAATGGTTCGAATAACCCGATAAATCTGGTTCGCGCTACTGTTAAAGGGCTGCGTGCCATGATGTCGCCAAAAACTATCGCATTTAAGCGCGGTAAGTCGGTAGAAGAGGTAATGGAAAATCATGTCTGAGACTACCAAAAAAGCGGCCAAGAAGAAGGCCAGTAAGAAGACTGCAGCTAAAAAGGCTGTCAGTAAGAAAACTGTCAGTAAAAAAACCGCTAGCAAAAAAGCAGCGAGCAAAAAAACTGCCAGTAAAAAAACTGCCAGCAAAAAGGCCATCGCAGCCAAAGCTGTGGTTGAGTCTGATGCGCAGAAAGTTGTTGAAGCTAAAGCAGATACCGCCAAGCAAAAAAATGCTGGTTCAAAGCCTGCAAGAATCAAGGTTACGCTGGTGCGTAGCCCGAACGGTTGTATTGGCAAACATCGCCTGACTGTACGTGGTCTGGGTTTGCGCAGAATGCACCAAACTGTAGAGCTGGAAGATACCTCTGCCATACGTGGCATGATCAACCAGGTTAATTATCTTGTACGAGTGGAAGCGGCCTGAGTGATAGGCAGCTACTGCGAATCTGACAATTGAGGAAAGTACAACCATGAAGCTGAATGATCTCAGCCCGGCAGCGGGTAGTAAGAAAAATCGTAAACGTGTTGGGCGTGGTATCGGATCCGGTCAAGGTAAAACCGGTGGCCGTGGTCATAAAGGCCAGAAATCACGCTCCGGTGGTTTCCATAAAATTGGCTTTGAGGGCGGTCAGATGCCATTGCAACGCCGCTTGCCAAAAGTTGGCTTCAGTAGCGCTATGGCTCGTAAGACTGATGAGATTTTTCTTTATCACCTTGGGCAAATCAAAGGTGACGTGGTTGATATGGACAGCATCCGTGCCGCTGGTCTGATAGGTACTGTCATCAAACGTGTCAAACTGGTTAATACTGGTGAGATTGACCGGGCAGTTACAGTCCGCGGTATTCGTGTGACCAAAGGTGCAGTGAAAGCCATTGAGGCCGCCGGCGGTAAGGTCGAAGCATAATGGCAAGTAATTCTTCGCAAGTCGGCGGTATGTTGAGTAATATCGGTCGTTTGACCGAATTGCGTCAGCGGCTGCTATTTCTGGTTATTGCCCTGTTGGTATTTCGTATGGGCACTTTTATTCCAGTGCCAGGTGTGAATCCGGATGCGCTATTGCAGTTTATGGATCAACAGCGCGGTACGATTCTAGATATTTTCAACACCTTTTCTGGTGGCGCATTGGGTCGTTTTTCGCTGTTTGCACTGGGGGTCTTCCCCTATATTTCCGCCTCGATTATTTTCCAATTAATGGCTACCACAGTGCCGCAATTGCAGCAGCTGCGTAAGGAAGGTGAGGCAGGCCGCCGCAAGATTACCCAGTACACTCGTTATTTTACTGTGCTGCTGGCGATCTTCCAGGCCGTCACTATGGCTACTGCCATGCAACAACAGGTAGCCGGCGCCGGTTTGCCGATTGTAATCAATCCGGGTATCAGTTTTGTTTTCACGACAGTGGTCTCGCTGACTGCCGGCACAATGTTTTTGATGTGGCTGGGTGAGCAAATCACTGAGCGTGGTGTTGGCAATGGTATCTCAATGATCATTTTTGCCGGTATTGTCGCCGGCTTGCCATCAGCAATCGCTGGAACTTTGGAATTAGCACGTACTGGACAGCTCGGCCCATTGACAGTGATCTTCTTTCTGGTGATGGCTGTTGCGGTGACTGGTTTTGTGGTATTTGTAGAGCGGGGCCAACGGCGAATAACAGTTAATTATGCCCAGCGCCAGGGGCGTCGTGCATATAACAATCAAACTTCGCATTTGCCGCTTAAGGTCAATATGGCGGGTGTAATCCCAGCAATTTTTGCTTCCAGTCTGGTGTTGTTCCCAGCGACCTTGACCAGCTGGTTTGGTCAAAGCAGCAATACATTGTGGTTACAGAATTTGAACCAGTTGTTGAGTCCCGGCCAACCGGCTTATATGTTTATCTATGGGTTCCTGATTGTGTTTTTCTGCTTTTTCTATACAGCGATCGTATTTAACTCGCGAGAAACAGCAGATAACTTGAAAAAATCTGGGGCTTTTATCCCAGGCATACGGCCAGGTCATCAGACCGCCGATTATCTTGATAAGGTACTGACTCGTCTAACGGCAATCGGTGCTATTTATTTGACGGCAGTGTGTCTGTTGCCGAACTTTTTGGTATTGCAGTGGAATGTTCCGTTTTATTTCGGTGGAACATCATTGCTGATTATGGTTGTTGTGATTATGGACTTCATAGCCCAGGTTAACAGTCACCTGGTATCGCACCAATACGACAGTCTGCTCAAGAAGGCCAATCTTAAAAATTACACCCGTTCCGGCGGTGTAGTCCGGCGTTAAGGCAGGCATGGAGAAGAGAAAATGAAAGTACAGGCTTCAGTTAAGAAAATATGCCGCAATTGCAAAATTGTTCGCCGCCGTCGGGTGGTTTACGTAATTTGCAAAACCGACGCAAAACATAAACAGCGTCAAGGTTGATTGCTAGCATTATGAATGCTTTTTTTGTTAAAATTGAATGTTTTTCTCCAGGCAAAAATGCCTGGTTTAATGGAGTATAGCGATGGCGCGTATCGCAGGCGTAAATTTACCAGTCCAGAAGCATACCTGGATTGCTTTAACCAGTATCTACGGCATTGGAGCATCCCGTGCTCGGCTTATTTGTGCCGAAACGGGAATTGATCCCACCACTCTGGTACGTGACCTGGGTGAACCGGAACTGGAAAAAATTCGTAACCTGTTAGGTCGCTTCAATGTAGAAGGCGACCTGCGCAGGGAAGTGGGCATGAACATAAAGCGTTTGATGGATCTGGGCTGCTATCGTGGCTTGCGGCATCGTCGTGGTTTACCGGTTCGCGGCCAGCGTACCAAAACCAATGCAAGAACCCGTAAGGGTCCGCGCCGTCCGATCAAGCGATAAACAAAATAGTAAGTTGTTACTAATTAAATTGAGATACAAGCATGGCAAAGGCAAAAGGTAAAACAACGAAGACGCGCAAAAAGGTACGCAAAGTCGTAACCGATGGAATTGCGCACGTACACGCTTCGTTTAATAACACCATAATTACCATTACCGATCGGCAGGGCAATACGTTGTCATGGGCTACGGCTGGTGGTCAGGGTTTTCGCGGTTCGCGTAAAAGCACGCCGTTTGCAGCACAGGTTGCGGCGGATAATGCCGGACGCGCTGCTTTGGATTACGGATTGAAGAACCTGGAGGTCCGGGTTAATGGACCAGGTCCCGGGCGTGAATCTTCAGTACGTGCTTTGAATAACATCGGCTACAAAATTTTGAACATCGTTGATGTAACCCCGATTCCGCATAATGGCTGCCGCCCGCCGAAGAAGCGTAGGGTATAGGAGATATTTGAATGGCCAGATATACAGGACCAACTTGTAAGCTTGCGCGCCGCGAAGGCACCGATTTGGGTCTTAAAAGCGCTGCTCGTGGCTTGGAGTCCAAGTGTAAATTAAACCAACCGCCAGGTATGCATGGTACCGCGCGGCGCAGTAAACAATCTGATTACGCACTGCAATTGCGTGAAAAACAGAAAGTGCGTCGTATGTATGGTGTATTGGAACGTCAGTTTCGCAACTATTACAAAAGCGCTGCAAAGCAAAAAGGTGCTACCGGCGAAAACCTGTTGCGTTTACTGGAAGGGCGCCTGGACAATGTTGTTTACCGTATGGGTTATGCCGTAACCCGTGCTCAGGCCCGGCAAATGGTCAGCCACAAAGGCATCGTGGTTAATGGTACGGTAGTTAATATTCCATCTTTTCAGGTGCGTCCGGACGATATAGTTTGTGTACGCGAAAAAGCCAAGGAGCAGTTACGGGTCAAAGAGGCCATGACGCTGAGTCAGGAGCTTGATCTGGTACCGCATTGGATGGAAGTGGATGTCGATAAGATGGAAGGTAAATTGAAAGCCTTGCCGGATCGTGGAGATCTACCCCCGGAGATCAATGAAAATCTGATCGTAGAGCTTTATTCGAAATAACCTTACTGAGCCATCTACAGGTGGCCCCAGTTTACAAGAGATAATAGTTATGTCGGTTGCATTAGAACGCATCACAGAAACCATGTTGAAGCCCAAGGCAGCACTGGTAGAAGAAATTTCGCCTACTCATGCCAAAATTATTTTGGAACCTTTGGAAAGAGGTTTTGGGCATACCCTGGGTAACGCATTACGCCGGGTATTGTTGTCATCTATCCCGGGTGCTGCAATCAGCGAAGTCGAAATTGACGGCGTATTGCATGAATACACCGCAGTTGAAGGTGTCCAGGAAGATATCATTGAAGTATTGCTGAACCTGAAACAGGTAGGTGTGGCGATGCACAATGATGAGCAAGCCGTTTTGACCTTGGACAAGAAAGGTATTGGCCCGGTTACTGCCGGTGATATCCAATCTGCACACGATGTGGATATCGTCAATCCTGACCATATAATTTGCCATTTGACCAAGGATATTTCTCTGGCGATGCAATTAACAGTATCGCGTGGTGTGGGTTATCAACCTGCAGCATTGTTGAATATTGGCGAAATAGAAAGTCGTCCAATTGGTAAATTGTTACTGGATGCTTCTTACTGCCCGGTTAAAAAAGTTTCCTACAGTGTAGAAGCTGCACGTGTTGAGCAGCGGACCGATTTGGATCGTTTGATTCTGGATTTGGAAACCAATGGTACTGTTGACTGTGAAGAAGCGGTTAAGCAGGCTGCCAATATTCTGGCTGATCAATTGTCTGTTTTTGTTGACTTTGTGGCACGCACTGAAGAAGCTGAGCAAAGTACCGCACAAGTATTGGATCCAGTGTTAATGCGTCCAATTGACGAATTGGAATTAACTGTACGTTCCACCAACTGCTTAAAAGCTGAAAGCATTTTGTATGTTGGTGACTTGGTACAGCGCAGTGAAGTCGAACTGCTGAAAACGCCGAACCTTGGCAAAAAGTCTCTGACAGAGATCAAAGAAGTATTGAAAGTACATGAACTCAGTCTGGGTATGGATATTGAAAACTGGCCGCCTGAAGGGTTACCTGGCGCCTGATACTGTTGGAGAAACAAAATGCGTCATCTTAAATCCGGTAGAAAGCTGAATCGTAACAGCTCTCACCGCAAAGCCATGTTCCGTAATATGGCCGCTTCATTGTTCAAGCATGAAGTTATTAAAACCACTTTGCCAAAGGCCAAGGAATTGCGCCGGGTAGCAGAGCCGCTGATCACATTGGCCAAAGAAGATGGTGTAGCCAATCGCCGACTGGCGTTTGCGCGTTTACGTGATAAAGAAGCAGTTGGCAAATTATTTGTTGAACTGGGCCCACGTTATGAACAACGTCCTGGTGGTTATCTGCGTATCATGAAGTGTGGTTTTCGTACTGGTGATAAAGCACCGATGGCTTTGGTTGAGTTGGTTGACCGGCCTGACTCTGAGTTATCGACTGACAACGATTAGTTCAAGTGCTTGATATTTTAAGAAACCCGGCTTAGGCCGGGTTTTTTTGTTTATAACGTTTTCATCATAAATTCGTCATTTCGGCTAGGTAAATTGCCAATCTTCAGGCGCATATTTGCTCTCCAGCATCACGCCGGGCGTGAATGATACTTATCATGTCAGAAGATACTGATTACATTATTAATTTCAGTAATTGCAGGTACTGTCTCAGCTCAAGCCGGGCTTTTGCGTGTTACTGATTCAATACCATCGGCGCGAGCCTGGTGCCGGCATTGGCTGAAAAAGAACAGGGCGCCAATAGTATTTAACACCTCAGGAAATATTAATGTTAACTAAGAGAAAATGATATCGAAAGTGCCATGGTTAATGAGGCGAAGCAGAAAATGTGTTGAATGTGGAAAAGCCACGCTCACTTAAGTATTACAGATTTTCAAATAGATTTTCCAGCATTACTGTAAGTTGGATGCTAAATGGCGCTGAGCATGCGTATTATTTGATCGGCAATAATGAAATTGCCGATAGTATCAAGCTCGCGGGATAAAATAATTAAATATATAAGTTCAAGATATTTAGGTTCCCATGCCGCTTCTGCCTTTAATTATACCTTTTCCAGGAAACCTTATATTTATTGAAATGTTTAATAGCTATTAAATCTATACGTAAGCTTAAAGTGAAGAGGCACGTTGAAGATATGCTGCCAGGGCGCGTCTGGTTTCCAGATGAAGTTGTGTAGACTTTTCTTGATCTGACAGCAGGGTTTTAACTTCTGTGTTGAATTTTTCTGAATTCAGATGACTCAATGTCTGTATGGTTGCTTTAGATACGCCTGGTGCATTGCTGTATATGAACGGCATAATTATGTCCCAATCCAATTCCTGGACAAGCGATAGCTCTTTTAGAGTTAACAAGCTGCTTCGTACTAAAAGAGGTGTATAACTGGCCAAATCATAAGGCGATGGGTTGGTTTTTAATACATTCAGTAGATAATCCCTGAACCAGCCATTTTGTTGTTGTTCAGATAATCCCTTGCTGGCTTGAATCAACATTTCTGCAGCTTCATGAGTAAGTGAATTTTTTGTGAATATCCGCTGTAATTTATCAACATTATCTTGAGTTGCATGTTGCATCCAGTCACGATGCATGGCTAATTGGAATACAGCAAGCCTGCGGCTTTGGATATCACTTGATTCAACCATTGCTAACAAGTCTGTAACCGGGGGTGCCTTGTTATCTTGATTTTCATCAATGACATGAAGATAAATTCTGATAAGCTCATCGCTGCAGTCAAAAACGCCTGGGCCAACTGCTGGTAACTGTTGTATCGACATGCCATCAGGGTTATCTACGATTTCATCGCGGAACATCGGGTGTTTGCGAAATCGGCTGATGACCATGATATGGCAATCTACTTGCCTTTTATTGTGGGAAAGAATATCGCTGTAATAGTGAGAGAAATTGCTAATAGTGACGTCATCATTTTGGTTAGCTTGTTTTCTGGGGTCCCATAATGTTTTTTCGATGTTAAATGAGTAATTCTGATCACTCTCCTGAGTATCGTTGGTTATCACTATGGCATAACGTTCTTTTAATGAACCTTCAAAGGGTGGCTTGATAGGTTCAGCTGCAGAAGCGATATCAAAATTTATTACCGTGACAAGTGCAAGAAAACTTAATAGTGTTGTTCGTATTGTTATGAGCAATTTTTGTTTAAGCATAAGAGTATTCCGAAAAAACTTTATTAATTAATGAATTACAGAAAATAAAAAGTATTAACTTCATATTTATTTGAAAGTATGTTAGCAAATATTTGCAAAGGATTTACAAAAAACAGATTTGGTTGTCTGTTTTATTCGCGGCTTAGCATAATTTGACAACGGAGTTGTTATATAAACTAAGCAATCATGGAGGTTGACTAAGATGAAGAAGACAAGAATGGGCTTTGCCCTAGGAGTAGCGTGTTCGCTCACTGCTTTGCTGCCTGTCAGCAGTATTGCACAGGAGAGTGGCGCCAAAGCAGCTGGAGCAGGTGCCAGTAATTCGGTAACCAGTAACATTGCTGTTCGCAGTGGTCGTTCCGGTTCGCTCAACGAGCTTTTGATTATCAGGGATGAAAATGAGCAGGCAGGCATTCTTGCCGATGTTAAAGATGGTACGGTTAATGACCATCAAGTCCCCGGATTTTTAAAATTATCTCCAACTGATCCAAGCGATGTTCGCCCTGGAAACGATACCGTTCAGGATCGCAGCGCAGTAGCCCCAATAAGGGCACCAAGTGCTTTGATCAGCGTCCCCGGTTATTCCAATGATGATAATGCAGCCATTATCGGCGGCCGTATTACCCCACCGGATACCAACGGTGATGTGGGTTTAACACATTACGTTCAGTACATTAATCTGGGTTGGGTTGTACTTAATAAATCAAATGGTTCGGTAGCTGCAGGCCCATTCGCTGGTAATACTTTCTGGCAAGGCTTTGGAGGTGTCTGCGAAACACAAAATGCTGGTGATCCTGTGGTTTTGTATGACCAACTGGCAGGTCGCTGGCTGTTCAGCCAGTTTACCGGTACTTCAGTTTCTGATGGTCACCAGTGCGTAGCGTTGTCGGATGGTGAAAATCCATTGGGTCCGTACACCTTGTATGACTTCGTGGTTAGCCCAGGTGCATTTAACGATTATCCTAAGATAGGTGTATGGCCGGATGGCTATTACATGACTACTCATGAATTTGTTGGACAAAACTTTCAGGGTGTTAACCTGACTGTGTTTGACCGCACACAGATGCTGGCTGGAAACCTCAATGCCGGATTTGTTCAGTTCAGTAATGTCACCAGTGGTGACACGCTGGATTTCGGCACCATAGCCGGTAATCTGGAAGGCCCCAATGTGCCGCCTGCAGGAACTTGTAACTACCTAGTTCACGCAACCGACGTTCAGGCATTTGGCTTGACTGGCTCAGATCGTTACCGTTTCTGGGAAGCCTGTATTAACTTTAGCAATCCGAACAATTCCACTCTGGCGCAAACAACAAGTGTGAATGTTCCGGCATTTGACGTAAACCTGTGTGGATTCAGCCGTGACTGTATTTTCCAACCCAATCCACAGCGTCTGGATCCATTGGCTGGTTTTACTATTTATCGCTTTAACATGCGTTACTTCGGCAGCGAAGGCGTGTTGAAAGGTGTTGCGACAAATAATGTTGATGTCGGCGGCGACCGTGCCGGCGTGCAATGGGCGGGCTTTGACATTAATCCTAGCAACAATGCAATTAATATCGGTGATGCTGGCGATTTGCTAGGTGTAATCGATTTTGGTGATAGTTTAAGTCGTTGGATGGGTTCAGCGACTCTCGATCAGGACGGTAATATCGGTATCGGTTATACCCGTTCCAGCAGTGCTTCGTTCCCTTCTGTCTATTACACAGTGCACGAGCGCGGTGTGGATGGTGCAGGCGCCGTTCAGCAGGAAGCAGTTTGCGTGAATGGTACAGGTGCAACCACAGGTGCCAACCGCTGGGCTGATTATGCCAGCGCCAGTATGGATCCAGTGGATCAATGTACTTTCTGGATTACCAATGAGTATGTGGAAACCACCGGTAACTTTAACTGGAATACCCGGGTATGTGCCTTCCAAATTCCAAGCTGTGGTAGCGGCGGGCCGGTTAACCAGCCTCCTACGGCCAGCTTTACCTTTAACTGCAACGATCTGGCATGTAGCTTTGATGGCAGCGGCAGTTCAGATAGTGATGGCAGTATTGTCAGCTACTCCTGGGCATTTGGTGACAGCAGCACCGGCAGTGGTGTAACCACCAACCATACCTATGCAAATGCAGGTACTTTCAATGTATCGCTGACTGTTACTGATGACGATGGTGCTACCGGCAACCAGGTTCAGCCGGTTACGGTAACTGCGCCACCTACTGGCGGCAATTGCCCGGCAGGCTCGATTGACTTCAATAACTTCACTACTACAGCATTTGCTACACAAGATGGTGCAGGCAGTATTAATATCCTGGACGGTGGTGATACATTCCAGTTGATTGGTAATCGCTGGAGAGCCTCAACCCAGAATTACGCTATTACGGCGAACACTGTGGTTGAATTTGAATTTGCCAGCGATTCGCAGGGTGAAATTCATGGCATCGGCATGGATGAAGATAATACTTTGACGCAAAACCGTATATTCAGAGTATTTGGTACGCAGAACTACGGTAATGCGATTAACCCTCAATACAGTGGTGGTGGTGCATTCCAGAGCTACAGTATTCCGGTAGGTCAAAGCTTTACCGGTGGTAGTTTCCGCTTAATTTTTGTAAACGATAAAGACGCTGGCACCCAGAATAATGAAAGCCGGTTCCGTTGTGTACGGGTGTTCGAAGATACCCCGGGCGGCGGCCAGTGTAGTGTTGACATTGACTTTGAAAGCGGAGCTGATGGTTGGACCAACGGCACATCGACCTGTACAACCGGTGCTTATGTTTTGGGTACGCCTTCCCAGCAAAGTTCTGGAGGCATTATTACGCAGGTAGGTGGAGATAACACTACGGGTTCTGGCTCAGCAATATTCAGTGCGACCAATACCTCTGCAGGCAATGCGGATATTGATGGTGGCAATTGTGTGCTGTTATCACCGGTATGGACAGTGACAGAAGCATCAACGCTGGAAGCATCTTACTTCCATGGCCAGCGTGACGCTGGTGATGATCCGGGTGATGATTTCTTCGAACTTGAAGTGTCCACCAATGGTGGTGCCAGTTTCACCTCGTTCGTGAGTATAGGTGATGTGCGGACTGCTGCAGCCTGGACACCGGCTAGTACCTCGATTCCTGCGGGGACACAGGTGCAGTTACGGATGCAGGCATCAGATGGAGCCGGCCCTGGCGATATCGTCGAAGCTGGTATTGATGATGTGAGTATATGTGCTAACAATTAATCTAATTAATTAGTCTTAGCCATAATAAGCAAAGCGCCAGGCACTGCCTGGCGCTTTTTTTTATTAATTAATTCAATGGAGAACTCTGCTGGAAGTTATTATCTGAGTATAGAGATGTGGTCGCTATTTTTATGTGCTAACTACTATATTTGTGATGATTATAAGTGGTTATTCGGCTTAAGCTAAGAGATAACAACGAAAAAACGGCCAAAGATTGGCCGTTTTCAATTTAAACCTAATGTAAAAGTATTTATTTGATGTTAAACATCCTCCTCTGGAGGTGGGACATTGGTGACTTGCGGGTCACAATTAATTAAATCTCCAGTCACAGTGTCTTTTACAATTATAGTTAACGAAATAAGCTCGTTTTGTTTATTACAAGCATCATTCATTGATAAAGTAGTATCTGTTAATTGGATATCGGACATTTCATTATTAGGGTCGCATATAGCATAGCTAAGTATTACAAAGCGTTTACTGTGCTCATCGTCGAGCGTATAGGTAATCTGAGTATTGGCAATCGATACCAGAGCGAAATCTGGAGTATAGTTATAAAAGTATTTGCCATCATTAGCATTGCCACCTTGATTGACAAAAGCAACTGTCAGTGCAATATTGATTGATTCGCCGGTAGACATATTATCTCCTCCCATTTGTTATTTATATAAATAAAAAAGCGGGCATATACATATGCGCTGAAATAGACGGGCTTTCCCTTGCTCCACTGTTAGCTGGTTGTTCTCTCCATATCCCAGCTTAAGCTGGGTTACTATTCAACCCTTTATTAGTATTTTGCCATGGCCATAATACACTTATTTGATATCGATTAACAGACAATGATGAGGTGCTTATTAGTGTTTTTCAGGGCAAGATTTTATTGTTAATTAAGGTTTACTAATGATTGGCTGACATAGAATTAAGACCAAGAATCTATTTGCGGCTTAAGAAAAGCAAGCGCACTGCTTAATAGATATGCCTTTAATAACTATATTGAATAATAATAACGGCTCATGAAAGAGCCGCTATTGTTGAGTTAGGAGAGCTTAGCCTTCCTATTGGTTAATAAATATAAGCTTAATCGGGTGGTGGGACATTGGTAACCTGTGGGTCACAATCAATGATCACACCAGTTTCATTATCTATTACTAATACAGATAATATAATAACTTGGTTCTCCTGCGAGCAGTGATCCATCATGGAAAGAACACCGTCGGTAATGTTAACGTCATACATTTGGCTGGTTGGGTCACACAATGCGTAACTGACAATGCTGAATCTGGTGGCGCTTTTAGAGTCGAGCGTATAAGTTATTGCTGTGTCTTTGTCATTGACTTGTACAAAATCGGGTGTATAGCTATAGGAATACCTACCATTTCTGGCGTTTCCCCCGCTACCTACATATGTTACTGTCAGTGTTACAGCGACTGAGTCGTTCTGCGACATACATTTTCCTCCAGTTTGTTATTAAAGTAAGTACTTAATAGCGCTGGTTTGTACCCCATACTTTCAAATTGGCCTGCCAAATCTTCCATATCAAGATTTAAATTTGACTTGGCCTTAAGTAGCGGGCTGAGTATGCGCGTATCCTTACTTTCAGCGGCTATTGGTTCCAGTATTTCCATAGAAGCTTGCCACAAATTAGTAGCTGCTGCCCTATCAGTTCCACACACCCATTCACCTTTTGTGATTAGAACTTCTGCTAATAATATACGAGTTAAAGAGTCGTTGTCATTATTCTGATAAAGTTTTTGTGTATTTGCCAGTATTTCGTTTATAAGATGCTCTGCCTCGGTTGTTTCATGCAATTGGTACATGATTTGAGCAAGCCTATGTTGAGTGTTTAATAAGGAGCGTTGCCACTCTATATTCTTGCTGTTGGAGGTGGTCAATTGCTGCATTACGCTAAGCGATAGCTCAAGTTGTTGTTTGGCCTTGGGAAAATCAGATAGCTCATAATATACCCAGCCATTGTCAATAAGCAGGTATGCATAAACTCTTAGCCATTCCTTGTTGGTGGAGTCGATATCAATTAGTGATTGCATCTGGCTAATGGCTGATTGATAAATGCTTAACGCTGTTTCCGTATTACTTAACACACTGGTTAGTCTGCCAGAGTTTAGCTTGGCAACTATAAGCCGATAAAGAACCTGAGTGTTATCCTGGTCAGCTGAATAAAGACTATTCATCAAATCAATTTCTTCTTGAAAATAATTGCTGGCTTTGTCCAGCAATCCAGTTCTTTGAGCTGTTCTTGCAGTCCAGGAGTAACTGTCAGCTAGCTCAATTGCGAGTGCAATATCATCTGGCCGGGCTGCTAGGACTTGTTGTTTTAACTCTGTTGATTGTTCGAAATACAAGTTTGCATCTGTTAATTGTCTGTTTGCATTGGCAATGGTGCCCAGATTATTCCAAGCATATGAAAGCTCCATTTTTGCATCAAGGTTATCTGGTTCTAAGCTAACCCATTGCTCAGCATGATCTTTATAGCCTTGCCATTTCCCTGAGGCTTCATCTAAATTATTTTCGAGGTAATTTAAATAGCCCAGCCAGTATTTTGCATTTCCGGCTTGTAAAAGCGTTGGGCCATGTGCGGGGCGCTGTTGGATCAGATTTTCAAGAATCTCGTTAGCCTCTAAAAATGCGGCTTCCGCTTTATTTGAATCGGCTTGGGTAATTCTTATCTCACCAATTTGGATCAGTGCGTTGGCTCTTAATAACTGGGTTTCAGTGTTGGCATCTTTGGTGTCTTGTGATCTTAGATATTGCATCGCCTCATCACCAACAACATCCAATAAATTGAGACGCCCCAGTGGCCTTAGGCGATCCATCAGATCGCCCAGCATAAAACCGACCAGACTTTCTGCCTGGGTTTGCCGTTCTACAGCGGTTTTTCTGGCATCATTAGCGATAAGGCTGGCAACCCCGGCGACAATGCCCAGTGCGGTTACGGTTGCAATAGCCAAATTCCGAAATCGGGAACGTCGGCTGGCACGTTTGACCGAAGCATGGATAAACGATTTATCATTATCGTCGAGTTGAATCTGGTGGCTATCAAATAATTGTTTGGCTTCCAATAAGGGTTTACCACCACCCAGTAGATAATCCGTTGAACAACCTTCATCGAGCCACCGTTGCGAGGCAGTTGACAGGTTTGCATATGAGCGCAATAGTTCGCGGTTATTGTCTATCCATTGGCGAGCCCTTGGCCAATGGACAAACAGTGCTTCATGGGTAACCGAAATAGTGTGTCGGTTGTTGTTAAGCTCGCTGATCAACAACCGTGAGTCAATCAGTGCCTGGGCTAATTGTTGCTCATCTGGGTTATCAATTTTTTCCCAGTCAGCGGCCCGTGACGAGACCGTATCATCATCGCGTTGCATAACCAGCCTGCCAAGCAAGCTATCCAGACTGTCTTGTGCCGGTTGATCGAGGGCCTGAACGACAGATTCAACTTTTTGGCTTAATGCGCCTTGCAGGCCCCCCATATTGTGGTAGGCGGAAAAGCATAGGCAATTGTTTTCATCGCGGTTAAGGTATAACTCGTTTAAGGTGTATTGCAGCAGCGGTAATATATCCGGATGGGTGATCGCATCATCGCGGATTTGGTCATCCAGCCAAATCAGTGTTTCCTTGTCTTGTTCGAATACCAACCCGGCGGCGTGTGCCGGGTTGCGTATCATTTCTGAGATCTCGCCGGAGGTCGGTGGCAATAAGTCCAGCTGGCCGTTACCACTTTTCAGTTCGGTAATATGCCTTAGACGGGTGATTTCCTGGTAAAAATCATTCCGTGAAGCCGCCAATACCAATACCAGGCCGGAATGTACCAGTTCAGCCATTATGTCCATAAAGCTGCATCTGGCATCGTCATCGATCTCTGGGTTTGCACAGAGCTTTTCAAATTGATCGACTACCAGGCTCAATATGGTGGTGATGGATTCGGTGACATGATGGACAAAACGGTAACGATTTAAAGCACGTTGAAGTTGTTCAATCAGCTCTCCGTAATCGCCGGTTGTCAACCAGGTTTTCAGGTCAGCGTGCTGTGCTTGTGAAAATATCGGCTTAGCATCAATCTGCCATTTGCTGATTGCATCGACCATCGCCATAACCGGGTCATCGGCCTGCTGGCCACCCATGTTCATGGTCACACTGTTAACTACCTGGATATCTTCAAATCCATGTTCAGCAGACAGCAAGGGCAAAATGCCGGCATGTATTAATGAAGTTTTGCCTGAACCGCTTGGGCCCAGGGTCAGAATAAACGGCAGTTCGTCTTGAACTTGATTTTTTATCCGTGCTATCAATCCGGCAGTTGCTTCACCGCGACCGAAGAAAATGCCGGCATGCCGGCTGTCAAAAGCTTCCAAGCCCAGGTAGGGTGAGCCATCAGACCAGGTTACTTCAGTTTGAGAACGGTGTTCATTATCTGGGAAAGATACTGGCGCAATCAGGCGGTAACCACGTTTGCGAATGGTTTCAATGTAAGCTGGTTGTGAAGCACGATCCTGTAGTGCTTTGCGCAGTTGTGCAATGGCTTTATGAACAGGATTGTCGCCATAAAAAGTTCCCGCCCAGCAGGCAGTTAATAACTGTTCACTGGTAAGGATAGTATTCGGATTTTGTGCCATGTAGTGCAACACTTCCATGGCCCGTGGTTCAACCACGGCTCTTCGTTCTCCGCATTCAAAGGCGTTTTCAGATGGCTTGACCAGCCACTCACCTAAGCGGAAGTAAGAGGTCGACCCTGACATCCGTTTGAATCTCCCATCAGCCAAGTTGGCAGTATAGCTTGCCGACTCTGGAATTGGCTAATTTGAATTTCAATTATCGGATAAGGGCATTACCCATTTCTAGAGAAGATGATCGGCAGCTTATTTATATAGTGATTACATAATGCAAAGCGACTGAAATACCAGTCAAGCAGTATCACTCTGCTTTATGGACATAATCAGCATCTGAAAGGCTTTTTCAGTTGATCAAGTTAAATCAAAGTTCTGGTTTTAAGCTTGCATTTCATCTGATTGATAGCCTGAAAAGTGTTACCCAGACACTGTCGGGTCAACGGGGAGGTGTAATTATATTTTCATAACTATTTGAAATAATTGAATTATATATGGCAGGTATCAACCGGAAGGTTACCGGAAGGTTAGTAAAGCTAACTATTGCAACACTGGGGCCACCTTAAGTAATGCCTTGCAGCATTCCCGGCATGAAAAAGGTGAGGGGAAAAGGGGGATTATACCCAAAGGGGGACGCCTTTAGGGAGTAAGGGGGATTAAACCGAAAAGGGGGACACCTTTAAGGGAAAAGGGGGAATTTAACCGAAAGGGGGCTACACCCTAAGGGAGCGAAAGGGGAAAGGGGATTTAACTTGACGGCAGGAAAGGTTCTGCCAGTAACAGCAAAGGAGGGCTATCGGAACAATATCACCGGTAGCGGCCACCGGGGAAAGGCCACAGGGGAGAGCAGGGTGGGCCGACATAGGCCCACCTTTTTTATTGGCTGATGCTTATGGTGTGTCCTCAAAGCCATCTTGCAATAAGGTCTCTTCTCCGACCGGTAACGGCCATGCAAAAGCGCCGCGTGAACGGGTGAACAGGGCGAGTGTGCTGAAACCACGATCTATTGCCATATCCCAAATCATTACAGAAGGCAGACCTTCGGTGAACCGCATCCATATCGGCGAAGCAGCGGTAATATTGTTGGTGAAATACAATCCCCAATCAGAGCCTGCGAAAACCTGATTAGGCATGTTTGGGTTGGTCATTATCGAGTTGACTGGAATGTTCGGCAGGTTGCCGGATTTGTCGATCCAGGTAAAACTGGAGCAGTCGCTGTTGCACTCCACACGTAACACATGTCCGGGCGTTAAAGGTGTGTTGTCGTTAAACCCACCCACAGCTGCATAACCGATCATCGGGTTCAATGGATCGGTTACAACGTCTAAAATGGGTCGGTTAGGCAGGATCGCATTACTGTCGGTTACATCTACCCAGGTAGCAGTATTGGCTACGCCCTGGCCGAGATTGAAACCAATCGCAACATTACCGTCATTGGTACCGGCGATTGCGACATTTTCATCGCTGAAGGAAAACGCCAGCTGATTGATAAATGAACGGTCATTCAATGTGCCTTTGGTCAGGTCAGGGCTGTTGGCATACCAGCTGGCATTGTTTAAGCCGCCTGTAATGGTTTCCCACACCCGGTTACTGCCGGCAATCAGGTGCTGGCAGCCGGTGGCCAGTGGACAGTCGTGTTTAAAGATTTCAAATGGAAATAGGAACGATAGTGTATCGCCGGCCCATGGGCCGTTGACGCCCTGGTAACTGCCTAAAGGCCCGGTTTGGCTGACAGCCACATTGCCGTTTTGTGATTCAACGTACCAGCGTTGACCCAGCACCGGTTCGATTCGTGCAAAGATACCGTCACCACCAAATACCCGGGTCCAGTTGGTGGCGACTACCGGTCCGCTCCAGGTAACCACTGATGAGCCGTTGTCTTGCGCACCTCCGACTGCGCCGCGGTTTGCACTGGTAGCAAAATCAGCCGTGATGTCACCGGAATAGAATTCGATAGTGGGTAGGGTGTCGTTTAATTGAGTGAAATTGACCTGGCCAGGTGTGGCGGCATCAGCGTTGTCAGAATAGTATGCGCCTCCGTCACTGCCGATCAGCAGTCTGGATGGGTCATTCAGCACATAGGCTCTGGCATGATGATCAACATGTACATTGCTGCCGCAAGTTGTGCCGCCGAAAGTATCGCCACCATCGTCCGAACGGAACAGGTTCAAGCTGCTCAAGTACAGTTGGTCCGGATCAGTTGGAGAGATCAGCATGCCGGCGTAATACCAGGATTGACCGCCTGCGGTACAACCGTTTAAGTCACCAGGCGTAGCACGTTGCGTCCAATTCGCGCCACCATCGGTAGTGCGCCATACGCCCATGAATTGCCCGGTGGTAGGGCTGACAGCCTCTGCATACAAAATATCAGGGTTACTAGGTGCGCGGGCAATTTCAAGGCGGCCCACAGGACCATTCGGCAGGCCACTGCTCATACCAGCTGGCCATCCGTTGTCCGGCCGGCTGAGCAATTGCCAGTTAATTGGGCAGCCACTGGCTGGAATTACTGATTCATAAATACCGTTTGCGCCATTTTGATCCAGGTCGGGCTGTACTGCTGTGGGTAATCCTCGGGTTCCGACTGCGGTCATGACATCGGTAGCTGTGCCATTATCAAATAACAGCAGTCCAGTCATATCCTGACGCTGTGTATTGAAACTGTTGGTAAAACATGGGCCAGTCCAGTTGCCGCCGTCATCGTATGATAAAAACAAGCCAGTCTTGGTGCCGACCACAATGGTTTCACTGTCACGCGGGTCAATCAGAACTTTGCCAATTGACTGATATTGCGGAAAGCTTCCAGGCGGCAAGGGCAGCGCAGGAGCAAATTCATCGGTACCCAGGATTTCCCAGGTGGTGCCCGCATCTTTGGTGCGCAACAGGCCGGCGCTACCGAAGGAAAATGAGCCGTAACGTAAATCGCCTGTTCCGGCATACACAATATCCGGGTCATTCGGGTCCATGGTTAAATCACCAATGGCGATAGAGTTAAAAAGCGGATCATCAGTCAATGGAGTCCAGGTAGTGTTGGCGTCACAGCAGTTGGTGGTTTTCCACACGCCACCACCATCAGAACCGATATAAGCAATGGTATCGTCAATAGGGTGGGTAACAATAGTATTGGTCCGACCGGCATTGGCGCCGGGGCCTGTATTCAGCGGGCGCGGGCCGAGCAGGGTAAAGCTGTCTGTCGGCAGATTATTACCACCACGATTTGCCGCCATACGGAGGCCTGCTGGTGCGGCTTCCCGCATGCGGTCGTGTTGTATTTTGGCTTCAGTCAGCCAGCGTGCATCAAACTGGAAAGTCGGGTAGGTGTAACGTGTGGCCCAATAATCACCTCCACCTGGAACTTTCCCGGCAGGAGCGGCTGCCAGAGCTTGATATTGCTGTTGCGGAACCGGTTTTAACAGGTAGAAACCAGAAACCCCCATCGCAAACAACGTGACTAAGGCAAATATATATTTAAAGCCAGTACGCATGACGACTTCTCCATTCAAGGAATTAATAAAAAACGGTAATCATACACTATACGATCGTCTAGTCTGAGGGTTCAATACAGGTTTGCGGTTTATCGGGTGTATGACGATTAGAACAGTTGTAGTTGACCGCTTACGGGTTGCTTGCGAAAAGCTTCGCAATTCAACGTGAATTTGCAGGTAAGTCCGTATTTCTTTTTGTGTACAGTGAACACATTGGCAATGTGTTCCGCATAAGGCCCTTCTCCACGCTGGCGAACCCCCCAGCGTGTGTCATTCAATTTACCACCACGGGTATCACGAATTCTGCCTAGTACCCGTGATTTCTTATCGGGATAATGCTTATCCAGCCAAGCTTGAAACAAATCTTTCAAACCATGTGATAAGCGCAGCATGGTATGGCCGGCCGATTGAGCGCCGGCATCAGCAGCTGCTTTTAATAGCGCAGGGATCTCATAATCAGTCAGACCAGGAATAATCGGCCCCATCAACACATTGACCGGTATGCCTGCGTTACTCAACTTTTCGATTGCTCGCAATCGAGCATTGGGTCGGGATGTCCTAGGCTCCATGGTTTTGGTGAGTTCAGCGTCCAGGGTAGTCAATGATAGGTTTACCACGACACCTTGAAAGCTGGCGAGCTCTTTCAGAATATCTATATCACGTGTAACCAAATGATTTTTAGTGATGATCCCAACAGGGTTACGAAACTTGGCAATCACCTGCAAACACTGCCGGGTAAGTTTGAGTTGCCTTTCAACAGGCTGATATGGATCGGTGTTGCCACTGATAGAGATGGGTTGTGGCCGATATTTTTTTGCATTTAGCTCTTGAGTCAGTAATTTGGGTGCATTATGTTTGACGAATATCTTGCTTTCAAAATCCAACCCTGCTGATAGCCCCAGGTATTCATGACTTGGACGTGCAAAACAATAAACGCAGCCGTGCTCACAGCCACGATAGGGGTTTAGCATTATGCCTGGGCGTATATCGGGGCTGTTGTTGTAGCTGAGGACGGATTTGCTGTGGTCTTTATAGAACTGGGTGCGTAGCTTGGGTTCTGGGAAATCCGGATCATCGATGTTTAAGCCCCAGCCATCGTCAAAGTCACGCTCAATATCCAATGATTCGAATCGGCCGGAAGGGTTGGTTGCTGTGCCGCGGGCAATGGGTTTGGTGGGTTGAGACATGTTTAATCAGGCGATAAGAAATTCTGTCATATGGCTATTCATTCGTGCTATATGGCTAAGATTGTTTTACGCTAGAACGATCCACAATTAGCGGACATAAGAATATAAATATTCAAGGAGTTCAGCATGCGGTTCATTGGTCTATCTTTTACGAGTTTTTTAAAGTTGCCGGTATTAATAGCACTAGTGGTGTTAACAGCTTGTCAGCCAGATCGTCAGGACGCCAATGTAGCTGCACCGCCTGAGGTAATTGTGGCCACTCCCTTGATTAAGTCGATTGTTGATTGGGACGAATATACCGGCCGATTTCAGGCAGTGGAGCGGGTTGAAGTACGTGCCCGGGTTAGCGGATATCTGGAATCAATTGAGTTTGATGATGGCCAGACAGTTGCCCAGGGTGACCCGCTGTTTGTTATAGATCAACGGTCGTTTCGGATTGCCCGAGACCGTGCTCAGGCGCAATACGATCTGGCGGTCAAAGAATATGATCGTGCGGAAGAATTACGCTCCAGCCGGGTGATTCCACAGGAAGAATTTGATCGGCGCTTGCAGGAGTTAAAAGTGGCTAAAGCCAGCCTGGATCAAGCTGCTTTGGATATGGAGTTTACCGAGGTCAAAGCGCCGATTAGCGGGCGCATCTCAACCCAGGAGGTTGATGCCGGTAATCTGGTCATTGCCAATGAGACATTGTTGACCACAATTGTTTCGCAAGACCCCATCCATTTTATTTTTGAAGCCAGTGAAAGGGAGTTATTGCGTTACACCCGACTGGATCGAAGTGGACAACGGCCGGGCTCACAGGACAATCCGAATCCGATTTTTGTCAAGTTGTACGATGAAGATGAATATGTGCATGAAGGTTATATGGACTTTGTTGATAACGAGGTTGATCTGGGTACCGGCACTATCCAAGGCAGAGCGATTCTGCCCAATCCGGGTTTGGTCATTTATCCTGGGCAAACTGGCCGTGCCCGGTTGCTTGGCAGTGGTGAGTATGAAGCTATATTGGTTCCAGATGAAGTTATTGGTACCGATCAGTCACGCAAGTTTGTCATGGTGGTAGGTGCCGAAAATCAGGCGGAAATGCGCTTTGTTACTTTAGGACCGCTGAGGGATGGTGGTTTACGGATCATCCGTGAAGGGTTGGTTGCCGGTGACCGGGTAATTATCAATGGCCTGCAACGAGCCCGTCCCGGCACGCTGGTAACGCCGGTAGATGGTGAAATTACTGAATCAGAAAGCGCCGGCAGGTCATAAATAATGAATATCTCTCATTTTTTTATCGACCGTCCGATCTTTGCGACAGTTTTGTCGATTCTGGCGATGATTGTCGGTGGATTATCATATTTTTCCCTGCCGATTGAACAATATCCACAAGTGGCGCCACCGACGATCCAGGTGACTGCTACTTATCCAGGCGCCAATGCCGAAACTGTTGCCAATACAGTGGCCACGCCGATTGAGCAGGAAATCAACGGCGTTGAAGGTATGTTATACCTGTTGTCGCAATCCACCGGCGATGGTCGAATGCAATTAACCATCACCTTTGAACTGGGCACAGATCTGGATCAGGCACAGGTGCTGGTGCAAAACAGGGTCGCGATTGCTGAACCACGTTTGCCGGAAGAAGTTAGACGTTTGGGGGTAACTACGCGTAAGAATTCACCGGATTTGATGCTGGTTATTAATATGTTCTCGCGTGATGGAACCTATGATCAAACCTATATCGGCAACTACGCAGTATTGCAGTTGCGTGACCGGCTGGCACGTATTGAAGGGGTGGGGGATATCCAGTTGTTTGGCGCCAGTGAGTACGCCATGCGCATCTGGCTGGACCCTGACCGGGCACAGATTCTGGGTTTAACAGCCGGCGATATTGTGCAGGCATTACGCAGCCAGAATATCCAGGTGGCCAGTGGCACCATCAATCAACCACCGGTGCCACAGCAAAATGCCTTTGAGGTGAATGTCCAAACCCAGGGCCGCCTGATCGATCCTGAGCAGTTTGAAAATGTGGTGGTGAAGTCCGGGGCTGATGGCCAGATAGTTAGGCTTAAAGATGTCGGGCGGGTGGAACTGGGCGCCCAAAACTATGTAACCCGTGGTTATTTGGGTGAATTCCCAGCGGTGGCGCTTCCGGTATTCCAGCGCCCAGGTACCAATGCCGTGGAAACTGCAGATGAAATTCTGGCAACCATGCATGAACTGAGCCAGGATTTTCCGCAGGGATTGGAGTATGAAATTGCCTACAATCCAACCGAGTTTATTGAGGAATCGATTGATGAAGTGGTATTGACCATCTTTGAAGCCGTATTGCTGGTGGTGATTGTCATTATCGTTTTCCTGCAAACCTGGCGGGCGGCGATTATTCCGATTGTAGCCATTCCAGTGTCACTGGTAGGTACATTTGCAGTAATGCAGGGCTTGGGTTTTTCTTTGAATAACCTGACTTTGTTCGGGCTGGTGCTGGCGATCGGGATCGTGGTGGACGATGCGATTGTGGTGGTCGAGAACATGGAACGTAACATGAAAGAGGGCTTAAACCCGCGTGATGCAGCCCGTAAGACCATGGATGAAGTTGGCGGTGCATTGATTGCAATGGGGTTGGTGCTGGTTGCAGTATTCCTACCGACTACATTTCTGGAGGGCATTTCCGGTAAATTTTACCAACAGTTCGGGGTAACCATTGCCGTGGCTACAGTAATTTCGGTGTTGGTTTCACTGACCCTCAGTCCGGCGATGGCCACACTGATTATGAAGCCGCACGAAAACGAGCCTTGCAATGCACCTAACCGCAGCTGGCGACATCCTTTGAAATTCTTTTTCTGCAAATTTAATCAAACACTGGAGTGGGTTTCCGAGCGTTATGGCCGGGTAGTGGCACGACTGGTCCGCACCGGGGGGCTTGTGTTGTTGGTCTATGCCGGTCTGATGCTGTTAACAGGTTGGCAATTCAACCGGGTACCGACCGGGTTTATTCCACCTCAGGATCAGGGTTATTTTATTGTCAGTATTCAACTGCCACCTGGTGCTTCATTATCTCGTACCGACGCGGTTGTGCAGCAAGCAGTGGATGGGTTGCTGGCCATGGATGGTGTGGAAAATGCTGTGGCATTTGCTGGTTTTGCCGGTGCAACTTTCACCAATGCCTCCAATGCCGCCGCAATTTTCCCGGTATTGGAGGATTTTGCCACGCGCAATGCCAAAGGTTTGACTTATGACAGCCTGCTGAATGAAATGCGCGGTCGGATGGCGGGTATCAAGGAAGCATTTATTGTGGTGATTCCACCACCTCCGGTACGCGGCATCGGTAACGCCGGTGGGTTCAGGATGATGATTCAGGACCGCCGTGGACGTGGGCTTGCAGCACTGGAGCAAGCAACCTGGGCATTGGCCGGCGCTGCTAACCAGGACCCTGCGTTAACTGCGGTATTTACCTTCTTTGAAAACGGCACGCCGCAAATGTACCTGGATATTGATCGTGAGCAAGCGGAAAGGCTGGGGGTGCCGGTCAGCAATGTGTTTGAGGGCTTGGAAGTTTACTTGGGCTCAGCTTTTATCAATGATTTCAATTATTTAGGTAGAACTTTTAGAGTAACAGCACAGGCCGATGCGCCATATCGTTTAACGCCGGACGATGTCACCCGTATCAGGGTGCGCAATCGTGATGGCGATATGGTGCCAATTGGTGCAGTCGCCGAACCCAAAGACACAGCTGGGCCATCACGGGTGCCCAGATATAACCTGTATCCATCGGCAGCTTTGATCGGTGATGCTGCGTCAGGTTTTAGTTCCGGAGAAGCCATTGCAGCCATGGAACGCCTGGCTGAGCAAGTATTACCGGATGGTATTGATTACGAATGGACGGAAATTGCATACCAGCAAAAACAGGCAGGTGGTACGGCTTCAGTTGCATTTATGCTGGCGGTAATTTTTGTATTTCTGCTGTTGGCTGCCCAGTACGAGAGCTGGTCATTGCCGCTGGCGGTTATCCTGATTGTGCCGATGTGCCTGCTCTCAGCAATTACCGGGGTCAGCATTGCCGGTATGGACAACAACATCCTGACGCAAATCGGTTTAGTAGTATTGATCGGGCTGGCATCAAAGAATGCAATTTTGATTGTGGAATTTGCCAAGCAGCAGGAAGATTCAGGAAAAGACCGCTGGGAGTCTGCAATCAGTGCGGCCAAGTTGCGCCTGAGGCCAATTTTGATGACATCATTTGCCTTTATTCTTGGGGTGGTGCCGTTGGTTCTGGCCAGTGGGGCAGGTGCGGAGATGCGACAATCACTGGGTACGGCCGTGTTTAGTGGGATGCTTGGGGTGACCTTATTTGGGTTGTTGTTTACGCCGGTGTTTTATGTGTTGACGCGAAGACTGGTTCGCAATGATAAGCAGCCATGATATCGAGGATGTGGGGTAAAAGAACAGATCGATACCTTGGACCATTGTTATTGACTATCGCTCAGTATGACTTCATGACAGGCAGTTACGTGGATTAAATTATAGTTTGTTGAGTTTTAATGCTGCTTTGTTCTTTTGATTTATTAAGATGGCTAATAATGACATTATTTAGTTTGGATATGCCAGAACTGCCTCCTGAGACTATTCCAGCTGTTAAGACGCAATCCAATGCCCAAAACAAGCCAAGTTGCCAATTTGGGAATTCTGAAGTATCAAATATCGGGCGCAAAACGGCAACACCGCAGATGGCTGCGATTAAGCCAATAATAAAACCAGCACGCAGGGTCTTTTGGCGAGTTTCTTCTCGAAACAACTCGAGCTTGCTCTTGCAGGTAAGAAGCTTTTCATAATCGGCACTACGCCGAGTGTCATTTGCTTTATCTAGGGTTTCTTTTGCAATATGAGTTGCTTGGAGCAATGGTTGCTTTAAACGCTCACGTTCAGCACCGATGATTATTTCCAAAAAACGTTCAACAATAACAGCCGTGAATAGTAAGTATGTAATCATGGCGCTGAAGAGCTCAATATTGACACCATCGTGTAGTGGAGGAAGTTCCGGCCCATTATGAGTTCGAAGGACAGATAGGAAAACGAAAAATAACAATATAAAGGCAACTATTCCCATCAACATTAAAGTATTTTTCATATATTTCTCCTAACCTAAATTGCATCCTTTAAGGCTTGGCCAGTTCTTATCTGCCCAGCTCAGGGACTCTAAGCGTCTGTTTGGGGCTGGAATTAACGAAGAAGGGGGAGGAAGAGATGTAATGTTTACTGCACCTAAATTATCTCCAAGTTTTGTTTTTAATTGATCCCAAGTAATAACAAATTGATTGATGTTGCGTTTAAGTGAGGCTTTATCATTGGGGATTAACCATGCGATTGCCTGGGTTGGTGGTGGTTTATGTCTACGATTTTTAGCCCAACTGGGGCGCTGGCTTAAGGGAACTGTTCTTCCAACAATCAATACTTTCCAGAATGATTTTGGTGTTTCAACGCCATGTGTTTCAATAAAATCATCACCTCTTGGCTTCGTCCAGACAATACCACCTATTACAGTTAGGTTAACAATGTCGCGATAGCACTCTGTTATCTCTTCTGTTTTTAGCCATGCACCTCGATTCATGACAGCTACTTGCGGTAATATATTGGTCATCAAATTGCTATTCTTAATAGCGCCGGCATTAAAATCTAAATGGTTTGCTGGAACAAGATGACCTCGGTCGGTTTTTGTACCGCCTTTGTATGTGCCCTGGCTGATTTGCTGACAGCTTCTTTTTACAAATGGATCGTGCTTGAAACTGTGGTTACGAGAATAGGAACCATGATCAGGTATAGTCACATATGTGAATCTGACGGCGCCACGTAAATTGCAGTCTAACCAAACCTTGAAAAACCGAAAGTCTCTCTCAACGATCTCAGCCTGGGTTGTGAACGGTAAAAATCAAGGTGATGCATAGCAGACAGAATATTGTTTGTATAACTGTTTCATTCAAAAGCTCTAGAAAAAGAAAAACTTGTCTTGTTAGTAATCAAAGCGAGTTTAAACTCTCACTAGTCCTTATTAAATAATCAGCGTTCTGCAATTTATAGAATGGTGCATTATGTATTCAGATTGGCAGTTGTTCAATTTGTGTTGCCGTATGTGAGAGATATATTAGAGAAAAGCAACAATATTAAACATGAGGTACATATCTAAACGGTTAACCGAACCTGGTGCTAAGGAGTATTAACATGAAACACCCAAATTTAAAAATGAATGCTGCAACTGAAGATCTGCCAGAAGCAATAGCAAACCATCTACGGGATGCCATGCATTCAGCTGTATTGCAGGAGCTTGCAGACCTAAAATTAGAAGCGCCATATAATATTGAAGTGCTAGTGAATGGGATAATTCTCCCTGAAGTGCTTTTGGATCGCATTAAAGAGGGTATTTCGCGTAATAATGTCTAGTAAAATTTGCCCAGCATTCTACCCTATCAAAGGTGCGAATCTACTTGGTACATTCGATGCTGATGGGTTATTGAAGTTTTCGTCTAATGCCGCGTTAGTCGAAAAAGGAGGAAACCTTGGCAATAGATATTATGGTCCATGTTTCGCGCAGGCTTGTAGGCAGTGGAAAAAAGGAAGTTGCAGTGTTGCGCAAAGAATTATTCCAAGTTCACAAGATGTAAGTGGTGGCAATGAAAATGACTGCCCAATCATCAATGCATGCAGATGGCGGCATCAGGAAGGAGTCGCAGCTTGTGATGTTTGTGTTCGGGTTTATCGAATTAAACCTGCTGTAGTTTGAGATTTATGAAAAGCAAGGGTATAAGGTGGGCATAATTAAATACCATTTTTAGTGATGAAATAGCCAGCTATACCGAGTTATAAAGTTTCATCCTATACAGATGAGCTGTCATCTATGCATAAATGAAATCTTGCATAATTGATTTGTTTCAATTGAATAACAAAGCTTCAAAAATAAAGCAGCCATGATTAATATGTTCAAAATGGCTGTATATTATGTTATAAAAGGTAACGGGGTTTGATAGCATGATATATGAGTTGATTGGTGGTTAAAGTAAAATAGGTTGGTGAAGTGTGATAGATAATTGTTTATCAAAATTGATTGATGCGAAAATATTTTCTAAAAAATATATTAGAAAATATTTTGATAGAAATCTTAATGAAAAACTGCATAAGGTGCTTTTATGTGGGTTTTCACTGCAGGAGTTTTATTTGAATATACTTGCGTGTGAGGACCTTAATGATCCTGTGAGCAGGGAAGATTTGATCAGTAAATGTATTTTATTGTTTCATCATCACTATGTTTATCTTTCTTTAAAAACCTTAAGGTCTGGTAAGGACCCTATTTTAGAGTTGCATGAGTTAGCAAATGATATTCGTAATAGACACCTAAATTCAGTAGACTATTTTAAAAAAATATCAAATATATTCGCCTCATTAGAAGATGGGCATACGTTATATAAATTGCCTGGATTAATAAGCGAATATACAGCAATATTGCCTGTCTATATTGAACGTTATCATGATAGAGAATTTAATGCCTATAAATACATAATTACCAATACCATAAAAGGATTGCGGGATGGTGAAAAACTGATTGGTGCGATTGTGAATAAGATCAACGGAGTGCCTATTAATACTTGGGTGGCTGAAGATGAGTGGCTGAATGCTGAGCATGAAAATTCCGGTTATAATCACACGAAATTTAATGGCACACTAAAGGATAAGCACCTGACTATAAGGCCGCAATTATATAATATGTTTACCGGTCCAGATTATTACAACTTAGATATTACTCTCAAGGGTGGCTCGCATGCAAATAATAAGATTTCTTTTCCGTGGTTAGTTATAAATAACAAATCGTTCCAGGATACTTTATGGTCAGGTCACGCCGAGTCAGAAATTAATTACTTGAATGAGTCTTGTCGTGTATCAAAGCGTTTTCTTTTTACGCATGATTGGGAAAACTATGCAAAGGCCATAGATGGAATTGAAACAAATAAAGTAAATCGAAAATATGTATATACCCAGGAAAATATAAATATAGACATCATATCAAATGCTCATGCATTCACATCGTTATATATTAGAATATTTGCTTTTCCTACATCAGGTAATGCTGAGGGGTATTTTGTAGAGGCTGGTGAGGAGTTATCGAAAATTAACCCTGAAGATGTTCAAGGGATAATAATAGATTTGCGTGGAAATCCAGGCGGTTCGATTATTTTTGCAGAGCGCTTAGCAAGTTTTTTCATTAAAAAAGGCCTTGAGCCTCAGAAAGTACAATATAGGAATACATTGTTAAATTACAACTTATCAAAGAAAATGCAAACGAGTGATGTGAATAATAATGCCATGCATAAATTTGTTAGTGATTCGATAGTGTCAAGAGCTCAAGAGGGTTTGATTTACTCTGCTGCAGTAGCGCTCAGTGATGATTCATTAGTGGCATATAATGAAAATAATCCATTTTCCCTATTCTCCAAAAACGTGATAGTTATTGTTGATGACCAAACATATAGTGCGGCTGAGGTTTTTGTGGCGGCAATTAAAGACCACTCTGCTGGTTTAGTCTTGGGTGTAGATGCCTCAAATACAGGTGGGGGTGGCGCTAATGTATTTCGATTGGTAAATCTGTTCCAGTACCCTGAAAATTCAATGTTGTCTGATCTTACTCGGCTGAATCAATTGTCCTTTACAGGTAGTAATTTTATTATTTCAAATAGGCGCCTGCTTAGAGCTGGAAAAAATAGCGGCAAGGGAATCGAAGATGTGGGTGTGTCTGCTGATTATATATATAGGCTTTCAAAGAGTGATCTGTTGAATAGGAATAACGAACTATTACTTAAAGCGTTATCTCTTTTGGAATCGCAGCAGAATAACAACGGCGATTAATGATTGTTAATCGCCGTTGTTTGTGCCCGATATTAAGTTTAGCCATTATGCGGGTCAGTAGTTCCTGACCCAACTCCACCTCCATTTGGGTTTGCTGATATTTCCTCAAATAGCATTCCTTGAGCTAGCAATGCCACACTCAAGTTTGTTGAGTTGATTGGGCTTGGGAAAGGGCCTTGGAGAAAGTCACCACTTACATGCATTGATAGTGCATATTTTATTTGATCGTTGCGAATTATTTGCATGAGTGCATTATTAAGACTAATGGCTTCAATTTTTAAAATATCATTGATTTTAATAATCCCGTCATTTTGGATGTCGGTAACAATCTGGTTGCTTTCAAAATCTTCTGCGGTTAGCATATTTAATCTCTCATTATTATGGTTCTATTATCTAGTTCCGAAATTTCAAAAGTTCTCCCATTGCAAATCCAAATAACCATGGTAGCCAATTCCTGCCCAATAATATGGATGCCTGTATCCAGGGATTTGTCTGATATTTGACATAGCATTACGCAATGCTGCTGGTCCAGTTAAACCACCTTTTAATTCTTTATAAAACTCTATGGCAATTTTTTTTGTGGCTCTGTCACTGACATCCCAGTATGAGGCAATTACTGCCATTGCTCCAGCTTGTAAAAAACTCTGAGTGATACCGAACGGACCATCCACAGCAAAGTTTTCTCCTAGGGCGGTAGTACAGCCGTTCAAGAAAACTAAATTCACTGGTAAATTCAGGAATCTTAGATCGTTGGCGCCCAAATGCCCAGCTATCGTATTTCCGTATTTGTCATATGTCGACAGCAATACACCGGAGCTGGCAGAATGGTTTGGGTCTATAGTTCCATGTGCTGCTATATGTATAATACCGTGATGCTCTGAAATTCCTAGAACCTGGTCTTTATTTGCTTCAAATCCGGATAATAAGTTGCCCATTGGCACGTTCAACATTGTGTTTAGTTCATTCAATTCGCTGGCAGCAGAAGGTAGGCGCGTCAAGCCTTTTATTGCTAGCGATTGGTTGATTCTGGGATCATCTCTATCAGTAACAGGGTCACCCAGTAATAAAACATTACTGCTTGTCATATCATTTCTTTTCTCATAGCGCAGCGCGAGCTGTCTGGCACTTGCTATAGATGGTATATAGATCCAATTAATATCCATTGCATTAATTGCTGATTCATTGGTCCGAAGTGCGACAATTGAGTTGAAAGGAAAATAATGCAGTGGGCCATCGCGTATGACTAAAATATCTGATAGTTGATGGGGCTTGATAATATCCAGCAGTAATCTGCTGATTTGCATAAACTCTTCATTTTGTTCCTTGTTCGGATCGGAAAGATAATCTAGTGATTTATCTACAAGTTCTGCAAGTCTGGCCTGACCAGGTAGAACTGATGAGTAAATGTTGTCTGTAGTCAATAGATAGGCCCGAGAGTCCTGCTCGCCAACATGAAAGTATAAAATTGCTCTTTGGAATGAAAGATGGTTTGCTGAAAATTGCTGAAAGTCCTCAACTGATGGCTTATCTCCGATTTCAGTTAAAGGTCTAAATAGTGCTCTTTCTATGGCTTCTTGTGCTTGCTGTTTTTCTCTTAATGTCCTCTCTAAAGTTTGCCTATCATCTTGAAAACCGTTGATGGTATTCAAATATCTATTTAACAAAGCTGTACTGGATTCTTCTTTAGCCCGGTAATATTCAAATATTTCTTGCTTTGCCTCATCGTTATTTGGGCGAGGCAACCATTGGGATTCTTGGGTCCCAAGATTGCTTATTCGTCTTTGCTCTAATTCGCTAATTATCTGGTATGTATTATTAGTGCCGGTAATAGTGGCCAAAGCCTCATAGGCGATGATAGTTTTATATACAAGGTCTTTATGCTGTGACAAATAGCGTGAACGGAACTCTGGCAGTACGAATTTCCCGGCAATCGAATTAAGCAGGTTATTGGCTGATTGCATGTTATCGAGTACTGCTTGCCAGTCTTGGCGATTAAACTTTATTTCGGCAATGAGGCGGAGACTATTATATTCTCCCAGCGGATCCTGAATCTCTTTGTAGAGATTCAAAGCAGATATAGCAGTAGCCTCAGCAGTATCAGGGTCGTCGGGATGTTCTATTGCAGCCTTAACAAGCAAGGCCATAGCTTCAAGTTCACTAAATTCACCAATATTTTGTAGTGCTGCATTTATATGCTTGCTTGATTGATTAATATTACCAGCCTGTAGATAAGATTCGCTTAATTTGATTTGTAGCCACAGGTATTGTCGTGTCCGGTTGTTTTGGTCAATGCTTTCCAGAGCTGTTTGTAATAATTCAATCGCTTGTTGCTGGTCTCCAATTTGGTTGGCAAGTTCAGCCAGTCGTAATAGTGCCCGCGCCTGCCATTTTTTGCTGTCGGCTTGTATAGCCCATTGCAAAGCTTTGTCGATAGCATTTCTTGCATTTTCAAACCGTCCTAAGGAAGTTTCGATTTGAGCATATTTCAGTAACAAAATTGATTCCCAAGCTTTGCTATTGCACGCAAATACCTTCAGAGCTTCATCAAAAGCCTTTAGAGCTTTTCGCGGTTCACCCTGTTTGAAATAAAGGTCAACTAAAACATTCAACGCTGCGGCTGCACCAAAGTCGTCGCCTAACTGCCGATAGTCGCGCTCGACATTTTCTAGGATGTCAACGGCAACATCGGTTTCACCTATTATGTCTAATAAGGAAGCCAGATTATGCTTGGCATTATTAGCTTCCTCGAAATCCCTATTCAGCTCAAATAGTTGAATAGACTGCTGGTAATACTTTAAAGCTTCCAATGGTAGTCCGAGTTCTTTAGCGGCTATACCGAGTTCGTTCTGGGTTAAGCCTTGCAGATAACGGCTGCCAGGTTCCGGTAATATGCTATCGGCTACATATAAGAGTGTTTCATATGCCTCATGGTTTCGCTCCAATAAGTGAAGCACTTTTCCTATATCTTTTTGACTGAGCAGTGAACGTAACCGCTTCCCACCTTTTTTCCATGCTAGATCAGCATCGTGTAGATCATCTAAAGCTTCTTCCAGTTTTTCTGGCTGATCATTGAAAAAGTACATTGGAATATATGCAGCAGAATGATAACAATAAGCCGCCATAGTGTTATTACCGACTTTTAGCCAGGCTTCAGCTGCATCTTGATAAGCTTGCTGGGCCTGTGAGTATTCGCCGCGCATATAATGCAAAATAGCTGCCTCGGTCATGTCTGCTGCATACAAGGAGTTTTGGTCGGCTGGAAGGTCGAGTTTAAGGCTTAATGTATACTCACCTTCTGTAACAGCAGTAGAGGCGAAAGTGCGTACCTGGATCATGATAGTTTGATCAGTCTGAGCATTAATCCAGATATTTTCTGTCGATTGCCGTGCTACCGGAGAGTCTGACTGCTTGTCTTGAGTTGAGATCAACAAGTCTATATCACCTTCTTCGACTTTCACCCAATATCGACCTGGTTTGACAAGAGTTGAATATTCATGGCATTGTCCAGGCTTGATCTTTACCGGTGAATCTGAAGGATTTTTTTTTTCACAGTGTTTAATTGGTGTTGCACTGGCTGCTGTTGAATCTGAAGGATTTTTTTTTTCACAGTGCACACTTGGTGTTGCACTAGCTACTGTTATTATTAATAGCAATGCAATTGTGACCAAGCGATTGCTGCGCCTGTTGGCAAGCATTATCATTCCCCATCTAGGTTTAAAGCCAACACTTGAAGAGAGTATACATCAGCTGTCCACTATTGTAATTAAGCGATGACGACGTTTGCAGTGCAGCAGGTGGGTTTTGATGTGGCTAGGTATTGATATGCATTAGGATGGGCTGAAATTTCTTAAAACGAGCAAAGTTAGATTGATTCTAGTCAGTCAGTTTATGTTTGGTTAGTAATCTATGGTAATATTTTTCTCAAACCATAAATTGTTATTGGGTTTAGTTGTTATCTTTAGATAGTAGTTCCCCGGCTCTAAAAGATTTGTCGGTATTCCAAAAAAAACATCTCCCTCATCTTTTGTGATCAGGCTCCCATCAGAAAAGACAGGTTTATTGTTTTTAGTTAGTTCGGCATTCAATAGCGTAGCCACGCTTTCTCCCAATATTTTAATAACAATATAGCTTTCTTCGGGCTTGAGAGTTAAATGAAATTGGTTGCTGGATATGGAGCGCGTTGTGCTGATATCGACTATTCGTATGTTCGCTTGGATATAAGCTTCATCTGAACCGTGTTGCGTAGTCAGTGTCAGGTTGGCTAGGCCGAAGCCTATAAGCGCACTAAAGACCATGGCAGGTATCGGCCTGAATAAGTTGAACCCCTGGATTCTGTTTGCAGTTTTGAGCGGTGGCTCTGTGCACTGATAAAAAGCCAAGTCCAGCTTTAAGTTTTCAACCATTTCAGGGTTATTCAACAACCATATTTCAACCTGCTCCTCTTCAGCGGGTGACAATTTACACTGTATGTAGTGCCGCAGCATGGTTTCGTCAGGGCAAAAAGCATCCATACTTACCTCAATCTTAGCGGGCTAATACAAACAGCAACATATGTGGCGTTGATCATTTTTTCTTTGCCTCATCGTTATTTTCGGAATTATCGTCTTTTTTTAATTTATTATTGATTAGTTTTTTTAGTCTTTCTCTGGCTCGATATATTACACGATCAAAGTGTTCTGCTGATATGTCTAGATATTTGCAGATATCCGCCTTACCCTCTCCGTTATAATAAAACTGTATCAGTATTTTTCGGTCTCTTTTAACCGGTAACTCTTCTATCGCCTTGCGTACGAATCTAAGTAGATCTTCCTTTTCAATATCATCATATAAATTGGCGTTGCTATCAGGAAGCTCAGATGTTGAATCTAGATCGTCATCTTTCTGGTGTTTGTAGTCATTGCGGAGGTAACGGTAGCCGATATTGAATGCAGTTTGGCGTATGAACCCGGGGAGGGCTTTTGGTTCGCGTAGTTTACCCTCCCGTATTGCTATGATGACTGCTGTAAAGGTTTCCTGAAGGACATCGTCTATGAATGGTTTGTCCCAGAACTTGCGGTGTAATATGAAGGATATTGTCTTTTGATATTTCTCAACCAGTTCGGTTTCCGCGTGGCGATCACCTAACAGTATGCGCCGCACTAGTTCTTCTGGACTGGATAAGTCATCCGGTTGTATGCATTTCACAAAGGCCAAATCCAGCCTTAAATCTTCCACTACTTCCGGTTTATCAGCAAGCCATAATTCCAACTTTTCTTCCTCTTCCGGCGAGAGTTTTTGCTGTATGTAATGCCTCAGCATAGCTTGATCAGGACAAAAATTATTCATACTCACTCCATGTCAGCAGGCGAATGCTAGTCACGATACCTGAGACATTGACCGTAGAACTATTCATTTTTGTCAAGCAGTGTTTTGAGCTGCTGTTTGGCCAGATATGTCACTTGGTCAAAGTGCTCCGGCGTTATATTCAATCTTTTGCAAATGCCCGCTTTGTCTTCGCCCTCACAATAAAGTAGTACCAAAAGTTGGCGATTTCTCTCATCTGGCATTTTCTCGACTACCTGTTGTACATATGCATGCAGCTTATTTTTATCGACATTGTTATATAAATTCGATTTAGTGTTAGCTAAGTGATCCAAACCGACAGCAGGGTGCTTGTCATTGTTAAGGTAACCGTCAGCGATGTCGAACGCAGTGTTACGTAGAAATGCAGGCGTAGCTTCTGATTTTTGAAGCTCACCCTTCTGAATCGCTTCGAAAACTGTTTTAAAGGTGTCTTGTACCACATTATCGATAAATGGTTGATCCCAGAACTTGCGTTCCAAGATTAGGTATAACCAACCTTGATATTTTTTTATCAGGCGCTCGAAAAAGTATTCAGGACCAAATTGATCAGCCATCGGCTTTTCCCGCCAAAATGATGACGAACGTACGCGTGTTTAAAGACTCTTTGTATGCGTTGATACTCATTAGCCCACCTACTCTCCCTAAGCTCGTTAGTATCCTTGACTAGTATCTTAACGATATGTTCACAAATGATCCAGCGAAGTGGGTCAGGAGGAGTTAATAATGGAGCCGATAAAGGGGGTTGAGGGCTCATGCAGTTACTAGAATTGGATGATTATTGCTCTATCCAAGAGCGCCCCTGTGTTGCCGATTAACTCAATCGTTGCGGTGATCGGAAAGGTGATGTGGTGTATGGCAAGGGTGGGCATTTTGTGCTGTTAGTGGATCGTTGTTTGTGGTGTTTTATGGTCATGAAAATATTGAAAAGGGCAAAACAAATCACCACTGACAGTGCTGTCAAGATGCTGCGTGGACAACAGGTGCGTACGCTGACAGTCAATAATGGTGTGGAGTTTGCTGACCATAAGCGAATTGAGAAACGAACCAGCATTAATCTGTACTTTACCGATCCTTATGTTTTGGCAGTATGGTAGTCAATGAGAATGCTCACGGTAGCCTGCTGAGGCTTATTTCATGTTCTTCTGTGAGATCAATGGAGTTTGGCATTGAACAGGCCGTATTTTCGGCCTGTTCCTGTCTGGACTCTATAATCGTACGCTAGAATATCCAAACGGCTTCATCTCAAGGTCGTATTTGGCACATCTGCCCAATCAGCCAATGACTGGTTATTTGTAAACATTTCACAATGGTACAACCCTAGCTGATTGACCAAACGTACAAAAGTCGGCTTCATAAAGTTGCACCAAAAATCTCGAAGGCTGCGCCCAAAAAAATACCCACGGTAATGTCATCTGTGTCAGTACGATAACCCAATCTTATGCCGCCGGATAAATTATTATCCTGGTCTGCAAAGAGATAGATTGGAGCATCTACTCCAAATTCATCATTCACGAAATCGTACGTTGTTCTCACCTGTAAACCCACTTTATTAAAGAATATATTATCATTGTCTTGCAGCTTAAAATACTGCCTATAATCTGCAAAAATCAGCCCTTTATTCATTTTTATTGGCTTCTCAAATGAACCTGTAAAGCACTCAACATGATCGGTTTCATTATCACTTGACTCACAAAGTGTCTGTGCGGGGGCGGCTTCAAAATCTTCCTGATACTCCAAACCTACGGTTAGTGTTGAGGATGATTCAGGAAAGGCAAGCCCTGCAAAAGCTTCAGTACCCCAAGGAACTTTGTCCAGCTGAGTTTTTTCGTTGAAATTAACCATCGAACGAACATCAAACTCGTCAAATCCGACCGTCGCACCAACCCCATAAATAATTGATGGCTTTCTAGCAAAGATCGAAATGTGATCAAACCTTGGTACCAGATGTGGCGCATATTTTTCAACTTCTTCACGAGTATAGTCGTAATTATTATTATCTGGAGCTTGATTTATTAACACTTCATCACATTCATCTTCGGAGTTGCCTTGTAGTCGGCAGGCATTATACACGTCGTTTCCTAGCAGATCACGAGCATCGACGTCATCACTTGAGAGTTTGAGAAAGTGTGTAACGTTCGTCCACTGCAACTCAGCTGAAAATGAATCCGTGAACGAATCTAGAGTTGCTATTTCGCTTAAATCACTAGAATCGGAAGTAGGAGCAGACAATGTCAGTGATAGGTAGTTACTACTTATGCAAGATCCGGAACTCAATAGTCCACAGGAAGATCCTTTGCCAAGGCGGCTTGACAATTTGAGCGCAACTTCGGAACCCTCATCAATTGTTTGCAGGCTAAAAGAACTTACTAAGCCTTTGGCACTCGAACCAGAAGCAGGAGCAAGCGGTCTTACAGTCTCCCGTTCCAGATAAAATTCACCTGAATCTTTCCGGGCTTCCATGCTTTCACCTTGAGCAATTAAAGCAACAAACGGTGATAAGAATGCAAGCATAACAATACTCTGTATTTTCATAACTACACCTCTTGATTTTCATTCACACTAAAGCGCCCAACACCAACACGCATGAGCCTTTTGTTGATTGTTCGTTTGGGTGTTTTGGAAATTAGTTGGTCACCTTGAGAAGCCTCAAATTGAAAAGCTCCTCCGGGTTCACCCAAGAATAAGTAATCGTATTCCCAAGCCCCTTGCCGCAAGTTTTGCACAGCCTCATCGTTATGATTAAAGCTCAGATGATGTCTTTCGTTTCTCTCATTGGAAATCACTACCTGATAATCTCTTAGATTGTCCGGATGGGCTTTGAATTTAATAACTGGCATAGAATATTACTCCTCTTCATTGGTTGTATCATTGAGATAATTAAAATGTTTCTTATATTTAAGTCGGTGAAGCTAGTAACCTTTAGAGTGCAATGAAATACGACTATGTGTATCAGAATGCACAATATGTTTACCTGTAGGCGGTCACATGCCTCCCCAAATATGGCCTATCAAAAAAAACAAAAATCGCATTAGCCTTGTGTTATTATTTTCAACCATTCGCCACTATATTGGCACTTCTGATATCAATTAAAGACATTTTTTGCTAAATGCATTTCCCTGCACTTCTAATTTGCTCATAATTAAAGTTCAGCAGGTGAGAATAATCTCTCACTTGCTACGATTTTCTTAAAATTGAAACAATAGCTAGAGTGATTTCCTGGCAAAGTTTAATGAAGCCGATAGGCATAACAATGAAGTAGAAAATGTCTATGAAGATGATTATGTGCAACGACCTATTTCACACACTCATATTTCTAATATAGTAAAATCATGAATTCCAATCATCCGGGTGATACAGACGCAAAGCCTGTTTACTGATAACAAAACAAATCTGATTCTTGGAAAATGGTGCACCCGAGAGGATCAAGCTCGAACTCTTTGGGCCGGGCTGATCTCATACCGGATGAGGCCTTATTGGATGAATTGATAGCATGGAATGAGGTTTTAAGCCAAACAGAATTTTACCGGCAAGGTAAAAAACCACCCCCGAAACGACGAAAAGGAGGCTGTGAGCTAGATTTGAGCTAAGGGGCTGGGTGATGAAACAGTCCTTTACAGAAGAAGCAAAGCCTCGCAAGCATATCAGGAAAAAACAGATACCCCCCTTCTCGTTGCGCTTGAGCATTGAAGAACGGGCCAAGTTGGAAGCGATGGCGGGCCGGGAGTCGTTGTCCGGGTTCATCAAGGGCCGTCTGTTTGGCCCTGATGCGCCTATCATTAAGAGGCGAAACATGAATGCTGTTCAACATTACAAGCTGTTAGGGCAGGTTCTGGGGGCTCTGGGCCGGTCCCGGCTGTCCCAGAATATGAACCAACTGGCGAAAGCGGCGCATGTGGGCAATTTGCCATTGCAAGAGGATGTCGAAAAGCTTCTGATTACCGCTTGCACTGAAATCACTGAGATGCGTCAGATGGTGATGCGGGCTTTGGGAGTGAAATCGTGATCCTGGTCGGCAATCAACGCTCTGGTGGCCAAAATCTAGCATCCCATTTGCTCAAGGATGAAAACGACCATGTCGAAATCCATGAACTTCGGGGTTTTGTTGCTGATGATCTGCATGGAGCCTTCAAAGAAGCCCATGCTGTTGCCAAAGGCACCCAATGCAAACAGTATCTGTTTTCCTTGAGTCTCAACCCGCCACAGGATGAAATGGTTGCCACAGAAACTTTTATCCAGGCCGCCGATGAAGCAGAAAAACGCCTGGGATTAGAGGGGCAACCCCGCGCCATCGTTTTCCATGAAAAGAAAGGCAGAAGACATGCTCATATCGTCTGGTCACGGATAGACAGTGAAGCCATGAAGGCAGTCAACCACTCCTGGTACAAAAACAAACTGAATGCGCTCTCGAAAGAACTCTATCTTGAGAACAACTGGCAGCTACCCGACGGTTACAAAGACCCGGGCCTGAAGAACCCGCTCAACTTTACCCTGGCCGAGTTCCAGCAAGCCCAACGCACCAACCGCGACCCCCGAGAAATCAAACAGGCTTTTCGTCAAGCCTGGGAACAATCGGACAACGCACAATCATTGAACGCCGCCCTGATGGACAAGGGCTTCACGTTGGCCAAAGGCGACCGCCGCGGCTTCGTCGCCGTCGATTACCACGGCGAAATCTACGCCCTCGCCAGATGGACCGGCCTCAAAACCAGAGAGGTCAAAGCCCGTCTTGGTTCACCTGAAAGCCTTCCTTTTGTCACCGAAGCAAAAGAACAGTTTCAAAAAGTCCTCACGCCAAAACTCAAACAGCTTATCCAGGAGCAACGGCAACAACATGCCGCCGAGTTGAAGCCTTTGCTACAACAATGTCGTAAACTAGCCCAACAGCACAAACAGCAACGCCAAGCCCTCAAAACCCAACAAGCCAAACGCTGGCAGCGGGAGACTCGAGTTCGGCAAGATCGTCTCCACACTGGTCTCCGTGGCCTTTGGGATTGGCTCTCAGGTCGGGCAAAAGAGGTTAGAGAGCGAAACCAAGTCGAAGCATGGCAAGCCCTTATGCGGGATCGGAAAGAACAAAGTGGTATGATTTCCGTACAACTAGTGCGGTTTTCAACGGCGCAAGCCAAGATTGATGGGCTGTATAAAAAACAACGCCATGATTATAGTAAGCTCATCTTTGATATAGTCTATTTCTTTGG
Source organism: Gammaproteobacteria bacterium (assembly GCA_021772985.1). Classification (GTDB taxonomy): domain Bacteria; phylum Pseudomonadota; class Gammaproteobacteria; order Xanthomonadales; family Wenzhouxiangellaceae; genus JAJFKX01. The sequence continues at coordinate 81,856 of JAJFKX010000043.1, read as the reverse complement.
CCTTGAAAAACGAAAGGAGCAAGTTCGGAAATTGCTTTACAAGCATGTACATGATTCAAAAAAACATCAAAGGACAAATATCGGGCTTGAGAGGTAACATTAAGTTTTAAGCAGAGGTGATTGATATGGGAGATAATGCTGATTTTTCTAATGATTTTGAAACCATGCGGCTTCAAATAACTCATAACTTTGAACATCTTAGAAGCTTGAATAGAATAATGTGGGAAATTCCTGTTCTTGTTGCAACTGCAACAGGAGGGCTAATGTATTTATTGGCTCAGCATGGTCAAAATATGAGTATATTTTTGAAATCTTTATTGCTGCTTTTTCTGGCGTATATGAACTGCTCGATGAGTTTCATAATACGTCGTGTTAGAAATATAGTTCAGGCTTATATCGAAAACATAAACAGAATTGCGCCGGGGACTATACCTAGCACTAGTGACCTGAAATATTCTGGCCTGCTTAAAGATTTTGGTGTTGTAAAAGCAATGCAATCAATGATGATTTTTACAGCAGCTATATGTCTTATATATGGTATATATGAAGTATATAATGCTTTATATGGCTAAACCCCCTCAATAAAGTCAAGATAAATTCTTTCGGTAAAGCTGCCTTTCTCAGCTCTTTTCTTAAGCATCTTATTCATAATTTCATTTGTAATTTCATCAATGGAATAATTAGAATTTAGACTAATTATAGTTGCCAATACTTCCATTACGTCGGCGGCTTCAAATGTTGATTTATCAGAGATAAATTCATTAACTTCTTCTAGTAGTTTTTCATATAGTAATGACAGATATAGATTATCATTAGTAATGATAGAAGTTGTGGGCTTTTCGCCTTTGTTTTTAATGACCTCAGGGATTTTGTCTCTTACTAGTTTTTTTATACTGCGTTTCATGGCTTAAGATATCTCCTTTTGGTACTTGCTCTTGGTTTTATAAGCATCCGCTCTATTAAATGATGTTCTCCAGCAATAATCAGCCTTGGCAGTTGGGCAATTATTATAAGACCATCTAAAAAATTGCGAGCGAGTTTTATCATTATGCGTCCAGACAAAATGATTACTCATGCCATCAGAGAGGAGTAGATAAGAAAAGCTACTAAAATGTATTAAGTTGCTAAGCTTATCAAGCTTTCTTGGCTTGCCTAAGTGTTCAATATATCGCTGGGTTAAATCGGAAAAAGTGGCGCTAGGCTGAGGTGGTATTATGTGTAAATGAGCATGCTCACAGCAGGCGGAAGTTCCAGCAGAGAAAGATCCAGTGCCATGCTCCGAAATGATTATATTTTGTTCTTTCATTTTAACTGCATTTAAGCATTCTTCAATATCATATATGATGAGAGAATCGGAGGCTAGAGCATTAGCATAAGAGGTTTCATGAATGAGGGGGATGAGGAGTAAGTGTCCAATGGTTAATGGAGATAAATCTGCAATTAAAGCCGTTTTTTCATAGACTTCTAAGAAAATGTTATTTCTGTTTGATTTTTTATTAATATCGATGCAGAAATTACATGTTCTCTGCTCTCTTTTTTCTGTAGTGTTTAACGCCATTTGGTTCCCCGTTTTTGTATCTATTTAGTAATCTGATAATACGTGTTTATATCCTAGGTTTGAGGCCTTTTGGGCTCATTAGAAAAAGTAATATTTTCAAAGAGCTTATTACTAATAGTATAGCAAACTCCATTAAGATTCATTCGCCCATGAAATTTATGATCTTTATGTGCAAAGAGAGTTTTATCGCCTCGAACGGCCCAGAGTATACGTAAGTTATTTGAAATCAACCAGTCTTGCATTAAGTTTTTATTCACAAGAGCGTAGCTTGGTCCGTATTCCTCGGTGCTGGGATCAAAGAAGAAAATTTCACTATTTAATTTCCAAGTTGAAAATGCCTTTGTTGAATGATGAAGTTCTAATTGTTCAATAAGCTCTTTGGCAGGTAGTCGTATTCTGATGTAGTTCTCAACAGAATAATCTTTTGTGGAACCTTCCCATTCATATTTTGAAGTAGGGATAAAATGCTCTACTGATAATCCATATCTGGGGTTGGCTTCTTGCCAGCCACTTATATACTCATAAACTGGATGCCACGGGTATTCCTTTAGGAAGCCTTGGTGATCAGTAGTAGGAGTATCAAACATATCTCTAAGTGTATGTTCGCCCGCTTTGAGTTCAGCACAGAGCTGGTCAAAGTTGTCTTCATGAACTATGATGGCTTGTATCTGAAAATATCCACTTAACGTTGCATGATCTGATTTGGTGTTATCTTGGCTTTGGCTCCAGGAACCACTTAGCACCCACCAATTAGTCTGATCTTGAAGCTGTTTAGCTTCTATCAAATCTGCAAATGGTGGTATGGTCTTTTCATCCATTAGGATGGTTTTTTGTTTTTCCAAATCGAATATATCTTGGAATGGAAAAGAATAAGGTTGCCACCAAGTGTTTGTTTGATTGTGGTATGTCTTATGCTCGCCGCTGTTTCTTAACCAGATTGTGGGGTCAATATCACGGCGGCCCGGCTGCCAAGGGCCCTTATACATTGTGTCATCCGGGACGTCGCTATAACCTCTATCAATCCAATGAACATTATCAGCTATTCTAGCTAATACTTCGTGCAGAGCTATCCATTGATACTTCTTACCCATCCGCTCCATGTATCCTGCGCCAGGGCCGCCAGAGCGCCCATGTTTGCAATATTTCTCAAAGCTCGAAAATAACTCGGATGTCCAACCCAGTTCATAGGCTCTTTTGCATACCCATCGTTTAGCCCATCTGCGACTAAATTGGGCCGGTGTGTTGTCATTGAGCCCATTAAGCCACCTAAAGTATTCACGTTCATTTTCTCCGAGCGTTTCATTAATCTGTTCGATGAGTTCTTTGTAAGGTTCTGATGCTTGATCAACAGTAACGTAGTTAATTTGAATGTTCACGTCTTCCACAGAACTATCATCAAGATAACCACTAATATCGAGTGGATGTGTCTTTGGAGGCCTGAGCAAACTTAAATATGCTTCTTTTAAGTTATCTTCCAAAGTTTCAGCAAAGGCTTTTTTGATGTCATAGCCTGTTTTAACCGTTTTCTCATCGATTGGTGTCGCCGACCAATCAAATATACAATGCATCGTATAAATACCGAAGTCCCCACTCATGACTGAACGTTTAATTTGAGACTTTTTATAATCTGCGTCCTCGCCTATGATTGCATCAATTTCTTCATCAGATGGATGTTCGATTGGCCATGGGCTCTTGTATGGAGGCCTAAAGGAACCAGGGTCAATTCCCTGCGGTAATATGTTTCTATAGTGTGCGTATTCAAGAAGACCTCGAGAATAGTCACGCAATAGGATGTGAGGTGTGACTGTATATTTCACAAAGACTTGAGTATATACAGCTTGCGCTAATTCAGTAATAAGATCGTGCTGTTCTATGTTTAGAGTAACGCCATACATCACAGCGTATAAGCGCTCCTGTAAATAAAGGTCATTTACGGATTTAAAACGATTAAACAGTCCTATCAACAGGTTTGGAAAAAGAGAATACATTCTGACCAACGCTTTAGTTGATCTGTCTCTGATCATTCGATTCGGTGAGGTTAAAAACCAAGCAAGTGCTATGCCGCAAAGTTTTATTCTTTCTGGATTGGTATCATGAAGGACTCCAGAAGTGACCCATTCAATAAGGATTCGAGAGGGTGATTCGTATTCATCATCTTCCTCTGAACTAAAATTAGTCGCTGTATAAACAGACCAGAAATGGTCTCTTTCAGGCAATTCTAAGTTGATTAAGTTTTTATGAAGAAACTCCGCATTCCATGGATGCTGAGGCTCAGTTGATAGCTTTAGTAGAATATCAAGACTGAATTTGCGATCATCGCTTTGCTCTAACTCATTGAGCAGTTCCAAGGTTCTAGCTGTAAATGAGCCATTGTCTCTCCATAAGACGCTGGTTTTAAAGATTTCATCAAAACCCCACCTTGGCAAGAGGCTTTCATCGCACTCAAAATCTATCAGTTCTTTCTTATACTGTTCAGCAACGATAATGCCGACAATATCAATAATGCCTGTTATGGCAGTGAAGCCATATGTTTTAATGGCTTTAGCAAAAGGCTGTTCTTGAGCAAATAAAGAATCAACTTGGTTGTCATTATATGCTGATAAAATATTATTTGCTATAAAGTAGTCACTAAACCGCTCGTATGTAAAACGTACAACGGGAACGCCTTTGTCATTATCCTTATAAGATATGTCTTCAGCGATTACCCCTTCTTCAAGTAGTAGATCAAACAAAGGTTGGTCTATTGTGGGGTTAGGGTCTTTTGTGTTGATCAATATGCGAGCATCACTGAAATTGATACCGAATAAGTGATCTGGAAATAGATGAGAAGCTAGATTATTCAGGCAAGCTTCAACAATATTTTCACCAGGATGGTACTTCTTGATTTTTGCGATAACTCTTTCAATGCTTTCAATGTAAAATTCAAATAGTGCTGATATGCCTCTTAGGCCTTTGGGAAACTCAGTAAGCCCTCTTGATATAAGTGCTTTGCAGCAGGTCTTGAGGAACAATGGGTTGCTAAACTCTGGTGCCAGTATGGGTAGGCTTGGTGTTGAAATGCCTTGTTGAGATAAATATCTTTCTACTGCCCGGTGTTCGTACTTCCTAAATCCATAGTGCTCAAACGATACAAGTTTATCAGAATGATCTGGGAAAAGTGAATCTGGTAATATGTGATGTAAATAGGTTGATCGGCAGCTTAATATTAAGCTGATATGTTCAAATTGGTTTAAGTCAGTTATAAAGCGATAAAGTCGATCTTTCCAAATATCTCTATGGCTACCTTCGTTTATGGCATCAATAATAATCAGGGTTCTTTGCTGGCAAGCCTCACCGGCTGCATCAAGAGCGCCTAGAACTTGTCTATTACTGTACCCTGTTAAATCAAGGTTATCTTTGATTAAGTCAATCGGATTGTTACCTTGATAATGTGAGCCCATCATAAAGACTGTTGGTAAATTCTTGTTTGCTCGTTGAAGGCTGATTTCGCACAACAAATGTGATTTTCCGATGCCGGGTTCACCAGCCAACAGAACAGTCTTTAAAAATAATGATTTTATTTTTTTACTTTCTAGTGAGGTTTTTACATCTTTAAATGTGCTATAGAGTTCACGGAAGTGATATTGCTGGCTATTGGTAAGCGCAGTATCGTGACCCGGCTCATCTAAAGTTTGCCGATCTAAATTCCATATTGGTTTAAATTTTTCCTCGAGTTCCTCAGTAAGCCTTTGTGCTAACTTTAGGTTCTGTTGTAAGTTATCTAAAGGGAAAAATGAACTGCATAAATCAATAATTTGATTTGATAGCTCTTCAATCGAGCCTGCTAGGTCATCGAGTTCTTTTGTGAGGCCGGATGTGAAACGAGCAGTTTTTTTCTGCAGATCAACCAGTAGAGTTGTAAGTTCATTTTGCCACTCATTATTATTGCATACTGCATCAAATTTTTGGATGATAGGGAGATCAACATGAAGGTCGGCTGTGTAACGATCACCTAGACACTCTTCAGTCTTTATGGTTAGTTGATTAAATGTTTCACTGTTAAGAATCGGCTGGTTGAACCAGTATAGTGCTCTACCAGAGTATTCAGCATCATTACGTGATAATGATAATGTTAGTTCATGCTTTCCCCAGTAATTTATATCGATGCTTCGCCCATGTTTAGTAGCGAAAGCCTGCCATTTTACAAGCTGCGCGTTCCATTCGTCTTCTACTGTTTTTACTTGCTTGCCTCCTCTTCCTACTTTTCTACTATCAGCTTTATCGATTGGAAGACATATAATGTAGGATTTAATGTTTGGGTGTTTCTTGACTGCTGTTTTAAATGACTTAGTGATCTGTGACCATCTTGATGGTGACATTTCTCCCATGAAGTATTTAGCTTGCCATGCGATTTCCGAGTTATCATCAAGTATCCAGTAACACTCTACTCCTGCATCGCCGCCAGCACCTTCTTTACGGACAAATCGTTTTGCGTTTTCTGGCCGCTCAAGATGCGCTAACTGGCAAACAAGTTCTTCAAACCCATTGTTCTTACTGCCGTCATGAATTTTTATGTTAGAAAAGTTAATTTCCATTCAGCCTCCCTTATAGAATATGTTTTGCTAGTTATCATTGTAATCACCAATGCGATTCAAGTCATTCCTGATTTTGAGAAGCTAAACATGCAATTTAAACGGTTATATCAATGATCCCAAAAAATATGAACCTCCTGATGGCCGGTTTCGATAGTGAGAATGTCACCGCTCATTTCCATGTCTTGAGCCATGCGGTCATAGTCGATGTAATATTCCAGATGTTCAGGCACGTTACCGGTCTGCTCGGTGAGGTCTTGGGCGTAATCTGCGAGAGATTGAAAGCAGCCGCAATAAGCATCCTCGGCCATCTGTTGGGCTTCTTTCAGATCACTGCAATGATTCAGCAGTTCCCCGCCAAAGCTGGGATATTCCTCTATGAAACAGGCGATTTCATGCATGCTGTCGATACTCTCATGTTCGCTGACTGAGTACCCGCCAAACCCCTCGTAATCATGTATAGCGTATTCCTCGGCCCCAGATACAGGGCTGGTTTTCAACATGATGCTGATCTGCTTCCAGATGTCATCCAGATCATCCGTGGCATCAATCCAGACACCGTGTAGGTATCCAGAGTTGTAGGCGGCCAGGTCTGCTATATAGATTCTTGTTTCTTCGCTCATGGTCTTACTCCTTGGCTGAGGTTCAAAAAGCGCTTGGGTCGCGCATGAACCTCTGCCCGGCTGGCGAAGTCCGGGGGTGCAAACGTCCACTCAGGGGGAACCACCCAGTCTGCACAAACGAGCGACAGAGAGTGCGGAAGATTGGGGGATGGGTTGACGTGCGCTGGGGGCAGGTGCCCTAAGTCTTGATCACGGGCTCAATCCAGATGGGATGTGAAATCCTAAGCTCTGGTCGAGGTTTACAAAGGGGGCGAAACCCGCTTTGGTCTCAATGAAGTTGTCGAGGGTTAAGGGGTTATGACATGGCCCTTATGGTGATCAAACGGCCACATCGTTTGTGCCAGGTTGGAACCACAAGGTATCGAGGCTCTGTGGGCGATGTAGCCTCGTTAAAAGTCGCTATCAGTGATAGCGACCTAAAACACGATAGAGGCTAACTAGGCGTGCTGAATCAGCTTCCAGGTCACAGCTTTGCCCTTGTACGGTGGCATTCGGTTGCCTTTAGCGATAGGAGCCGTTTCCTTTTCACCGATAGGGCGCCAAACCCCACTTTCGGGACAAATTTGACCAGTGCTTGCTGTAGTGCCAATAGGTTTTCTATTCATTACGTAGTTCCTCGTAGATTAAATTGTTGCCCAAAGGTATAATATAACGATACCTTATGTATCGTGAATAATAACATGACATGTGGTATTGTTGCAACAATACCAGCGGAGAAAGTTATGGCTACTACTTTTGGTGAACGATTGAGAGCTGCGAGGCTTGAGGCGAAACTTACTTTGGAGAAGTTAGCTTCCGAAGTTAACTCAACCAAGTCGTACATTTGGGAGCTTGAAAATAAAGATAACGCAAGGCCATCTGCTGATCTGGCATATAGGTTAGCTGATGCACTAGGGATACTTGTAGAAGATATTCTCGGTCACGATGCACCAGACGCTGAGGATAGGGTTTTCTTTCGAGACTATAAGAAGCTAAAACCTGATACTAAGCAGCAACTCAAAGCAATAATGAAAGCATTAAAAGACCAGCAAAGATCAAAAGATTAAGAATGAAGCCGGCAGCAGCAGCAATACAACTTATGAAGGTTTGGCGTGTGCTGAATGATGGTGAGATTATATATCCAGTGAAGTGTGCGAAAATTGCTGCTGCGCTTAATATTCATACAGCAGAAAGTGATATTGATGATGATTTTGAGGCTGCGTTAATAATTGATGAATCCGAAGATAAGTTCATCATATACAATAAAAGGATAAAAGAAGAAGGTAGGAAGAATTTCAGTATCGCGCATGAATTGGGTCATTATTCTTTACACTCAAATATTAAGTCAATCCAGTGTTCGCTGGATAGCTTGCAAGATATGGCCCCGCATCCAAAGAACATAGAACAAGAAGCAAATTTATTTGCAATAACGCTGCTAATGCCCGCAGATGATGTGCGCAAGCAAATTCTAGATATGGATGTAGGGTTTTTAACTGTTAAGTCTCTAACAGAGCGTTATGAAACATCTTTGACAGCGTCTGCTTTACGCTTCATAGAACTGCTAAGTGCTAAAAAGATGGCAGCGGTAGGTATAGTCAAAGAAGGTATTGTAAAGTGGTGCAGTTCAAGCAAAGGGATGCTTAAAGCTGGTTGCTGGATTAAGAAAAACACAAAGCTGCCAGGGATATTACCTTTAAGTGGTGCTCCTGTCGAAACTGATATAGAGGCATGGTTTCCCAATCGCTACATCGAAGACATAGGATTATTTATTTCATGTGTATCAATGCCTAATTATGAACAAGAGCTTGTTTTGTTTGAGTTACGTTATTGAGTTGCCTGATCCGGCGATGAGTTCAAAGAGTGCTTTTTGGTAAAAAGGTCCGATTAACCGGAATCGTCTGACATGTATAGGCGAACAGTAAAGTGTTCCGACGAATACCATCTCAGTACAGGCAAGACTCTTTCGAATGGGGTTCAAGGGACAGGCGATACAGCCCTTGATCGTGGTTCAGCTTAGACAAGCTGACGGCATCCAATCCGCGAAGGGTTGGTCACTCGGAAGAGTCTCAATGAAATTGTCATGGGGGTATTGGGGGCAGCAGGAACGCTCCCCCTGATTGGTGGTGAAGCAGGCACATGCTTCGAGTGATCAACCGGCGAAACGGTTCTCTGGCCCCTATTGGCTCAATGCCAAATATGGGCCAGTGGCCTGGGGGATACAACGGGGGCGCGGCTTGAGCAGCCCCCTTGTCAAGATTGTGTAGTACTACTACACACATTTTGCGACGCACATAAGAGCGTTGTTTCGATGCTTACGGTTGGCTGGGCTGGTTCATGATGGCAATGATGGTGTGGTGACAAAGGGCGGGCTTAGCCCGCGCCAAGCTTTTAGGCTTGGCAGGGATTTTGTAGATAGCCGAACGTATCACAGAAGCAATACGATGATAACCAGGGTGATAAGGAGATAATCAAGCGGTTGGTTTGCGGGTTGGGATTGCTGGATTTGATTGAGATCATGCAGGAGTCTGGTCAAGCGCCTTTTTTGCTGGGATGATTTGAATTGAGGATCAGATGGTTGTGGCATGACACTCACCTGGGTATGCCAGAAAAAAGCGAGTCAATATCACGGCGGCTATGCAGGACATGCATGATGTAAACAGTTTTGTTTCCGATGCGGTAAAAGATTTGATAATTTCTATGCGGGACATAACGGTATACCTCAGGTATGGGTGTATCAAGGTATGGTGAAAACCGGACTCCTGCACTTAGAATTTTGCCTGTTCTTACCATGATTGTATCCAGGAAGGTTTGAGCCGCCTGTTTACCCATCCGGTCACGCAGATAGAGCCTGATAGACCGTATATCATCTTGTGCAGTTTGGGTTATAACAACTTCCATTCATCATGACTTTCCTAATCCAGTTGATTAAGTTCTGCTTTCACAAAGGTATCAAGAGATTGATATTGACCGGCTTCGATTTGCATCTGACTGGCTTCTAAAGCCTTGTTGATATCATGACGGCGCAGATAGGCTACAACTTCGGCAATGCCTTCATCTTCATTGGCGAGTTCACCCATTTTAATCCGGTGTTGAATAATTGTTTTAATCGGTTCTAAATCCATGACAACCTCCTCATTTGACTATGAAATAGTTCGTAAACGTTGTCAAAGAAAAAAGCCAGCCCGGGTATGACCGGGCTGGCTGTGAGGCATGGCGTTAGCCTTCATTGGTAGCAGTGATGGGATACAGATAGATATCGCCATCAATGATTTGTGTACCGGTGAGACGAAGGCCGATCCCGTCATCTTGGCGGTTCCAGGCGACCCCGATTTGTTCTAGGCGGCTTTGTTGGCCGCGGATAACGGGGCCTTTCACCACCCAGTCAGGTTTGTTGCTTTGCACTGGAACACTGGTTTCAGGCACGGCCTGCGTGGTTTGGGTTGGGATTTGAGTTGTCATGGTTTTTCTCCTTTTAAAAACAGGCTTTCGCGTCATTGCGAGGCCATGCTTTTCGGTCAGCCAGCGATCACACAGGCCGTCAACCGCGTTTTCTGGGGTGTCCGTTTAGTGACCCTTGCCCGACCATGGGCGGGCCTAGGGTCGGCTTACGGGGAAAAACCGGTTGCGGCATGGGGGAAGGCTTTAGCCGGTCGGTGGTTAGAAAAATTGCATGGTGAGCCTTTGTAATGACGAGATGAACTGTGATGATCGAAGGAAGGAGAAATGCCATGACGAAGAAACAACCAGCTCATTGACAGGTTAGCGTTTTGACCGCCATGGTCCGGGCAACAAGCCCGGGTAGTGAGTTTGCCCCCTGCTCACCGTGGCCTGGGTAGCAATCTGAATCGGGGTGAGTCACAATAGCCGGTGAGTGTCGGGGCTTAGAAACCCCAGGTATCAAAATCATAGACGTGCGTTTTACATTCGCGTCTTAAAGCACGTCTGCCTCCTACGTCGGGTGGCGGACGCCATACAAGAGCGCCTGGCGTAAAAGCGTCCGGGTTCGGATATCTGAACTTTCTAACCTCCCGACACCAATTTATTTCTTTAAATTGTGAGGAGGGATTTTCCTATGTTCTATTTCCCCCAAATAAAGGGTCAGCCCGTCAAAGCGATAGGGTTTTTTCTGTTGGTGACGAGTCTGGCCGGATGCGGCGGTTCGAGTAGTGAACCGATGCCGTTTGATGCCGAAACCCTTGAACGGCTCACGTATCATTTCGAGGAAGTGTTTGAAGCTCAAAAGGATGATATCCGGTCAATTGACAATAAACGGATCAGAGCCAGAACGCTGGTTGCGGATGTTTACCAACTGGTCATAGATGAACTGGGCTATGACTTTGATTTAACCATGCGCCATTACCGGTTTTACCGGCAGGAAACAAATTCCAGAAACCCCTGGCGCCAGCAAATGGATGAGGCTTATCTGTATTTTCGCAATAACTACACCGATGCTTATGATCACGGCCTGATCTCAAAAGAGGCTTTTGACCTGTTTGAATTTGAGGAAAAGGCTGGTGGCGACATCACTGATCATCAACTGAAAATTCTGGATTACATCGTAAAATGCCAGGAACAACATGATGGTGTCTGCACAGCCTCTGTTTTGAACACAATCTTGCCGCAAGATGCGGAAGGTTTTCACGCGCTTGTGCCATCGGTGGCGGGATGGATCACAACAGAAACAGGTTTCAGTGGTTCTTCTGCTGTTATGGCGATTCGAGAATCTGGTGGAACCGAAGGCTTTACGGTGGATGCCGAAAGACTAGAGCTGTCGCGACTGTTCGCCAAGATGCTGGAGGAAGAAAAACAGACGCTAGGTTTGGCAGTTGGGGGTGAGTGATGATACGTATAGTTTTTCTGTTGATAGCCATCATACCCGTATGCGGCCTCACACAAGAGGGCTGTACCGGCGAAACAGATTTCATTCTTCTCAATGGTGAAGTCGAAATGAACCTCCGTGATGTAGTGGGAGGGCCGGATTATAGTATTAATGTCAGACTCCACAATGACGGATCGTGTGAGGTCACATCAGTTAATATGATCGCTGAACGCATTGATGAAGACGGTAACGTTATTGAAGAAGCCCTCAATCTAAATTTGAGCTCTGATTATGCTCCGGGCGCGTCAAGATCCGTGGGAGTTAATTTCGATGCTGATACGTTCGGAATCATTTTTGGTGAGCCTTACAGGGTGCGTATTATTCCCAATATTGCTGATATTGATATATCGAATAACGAAGGGGTTACGATTGCGCTTGACCAAATTTTAGTGGCTGGCATGGAAGATCCCTTTGTGCCTTGTCCTCTTCCACCGCCGTTCTGTCCACCGGATGAACAATTCATTGTGAATTTATAAAAGAGCAACCAAATCGGCCAGTGCTTATGGGCTTTGGTCGGTTACCCTGACTCCTGCAATAAGATGTGCCTGACAGGATTGCTGATGCCTATGATGACAAATGCCAGGTTGCTTGTCTGTCAGAAATTAACGCTAATTTATGTGCGAAGAAGCGTTTGGCGAAGATCATCAAGAGATTTTTGGTGGTTCTCAATAAAATCCAAACACAGGTTTATGGCTTCGCTGGCAAAACCATAATGGTCTAGCTTAATTTTCTCTTTGAGAAAAGGTTCAAAGAAATAATACAGTGGCACATTGAGAACCATCGCGAGAATAAACAATTGAGCCGCTGATACACGGTTTGCTGCCGATTCGAGCTTTTGTATTTGCTGATATTTTGCCTCAAGCGGTTCTGCCAGTTGTGTTTGTGTCATGCCGCAAGCTTTGCGGCGTTTTCTGATTTGGTTTCCGATGATGATGTCAATTGAGTGTGTGTTGATCGGCAAGATGACCTCCCTTGTCTCTTGGTGGCCGGACATCACAACCCTTTTCACAGAAAAAGGTGCAATGCTTTTAGGCAAAAGCCCTGGACATGACATTGCAATCCGGCCATAAAAGGCCGTCTGTGAATATGCGGGTTGTGAAACCGCACACACGGAATTGGCCGTGTGCCATTTGATCAAAGCAGAATTTAAGGAATGGGGCAATGAAAAACTGTCAACAATCGCACAAGCTGGGGTTTATCTGACAGGATATTGTCGGCACATAAAAAGCCCGGCGGGTTAGCCGGGCTTGAGTAACGCCGGGTAATGGGATTGCCCCGGCTAAAACGCTCTGCTTAGGATGTCTATTGCAACTTCAAATATTCATATTTATTTTTCATTGATACCATACATCAATGATTGGTTGCTCTTTGTCAGAAGAGCCTGTGCCGTTTCGTAGGATATTTCCTACGTTTGTAAGAAAAGGGATGGTTAAACCAGTCCCAGTTCGGCCATGGAGGTGACGGTTTCGCCGACGATGAGGTGATCGAGGGTGCGGATTTCGATGAGGGCCAAGGCGTTTTTCAGCTTGCGGGTGATGGTGATATCGGCCTGTGAGGGGTCGGCCACGCCTGATGGGTGATTGTGGGCGAAGATGACAGCCGCCGCATTGTGCTTGAGGGCGGTTTTGACGACTTCTCTGGGATAGACGGCGGCGGCATCGATTGTGCCCCTGAACATGATTTCGTGATGGATGATCCGGTGCCGGTTATCGAGGAACAGGGCCATGAAAACTTCGTGATCGTAATCGCCGATGAGGATTTGCACCTGATCCTTGGCATCCTGTGTTTGGGTGATTTCTACTTGGGATGAGGAAAACTGATCACAAATGCATTGCCGTGCGACTTTAATGAGTTGTTCGGTGGCCATCTGGTAAATCTGTCCCTGGATATCCTGAACCTGAACTGTCTGGGCTGTGCTGTTGAAAGAGGTCATGCTGTTGTCTCCGGTTACGCCTGGTTGATGGGCGTCCCGGTAAGCCGGTCTGATCAGGGCCGGTTGTCCAGTCTGATGCAAAGCCATCACCCGCCAGGGCTGACTTGACCACCTGCCCAGGAACGGCAACCCTCTCGCCCCGTAATCAAGCCAGCAGTAACCGGAGCCATAACCTCTGACCCCGGCCTGCATAAAGCCAGATATATCAAGATAGGGTGGATAGACAGGGCCAATCACCCCACAAACCCAATATCGCCTCGCCCGGCAAGCCTTCCCCAAATCAGGTATCCTAAACCCCTTCCCAAAAACAGGATGCTTTTGTGAATGACGAATATGACCCGGTCAAGAATCCACGAAATCCAAAAGACCTTGAAAAACTCACGATAAAACAGCTAGAGGAACGCAGACAGGAAGCCGCAAAAGAGTTGCCAACACCACAATTTAAGCCCAGCGCACCAAGGCCAAAGATGGGGCAACTAGGTGCTGACGCACAAACCCGCTTAACGCAACAACAGCATGCTGACTTTGCCAAGGCAACCAACAAATACAACGCAGTTAATAATGAATTGATCAAGCAACAAAAAGAGCCGGTTTCAGGCCAACATAAAAGGGAGTTCAATCAGAAAACTGATCGCGAGTATAAAGATACGCAGAAGAAGATTGAAGAACGCATCAAACAAATGCAGGAAAAACAGCGTGAACGAGAGCGCCAGCGTTGATTTTTTAGTGATTGATTAACTTATTTATGCTATGAATAAGAATGTCTTATGAAACTGAATGGAATGACGAACCACCCGTAAAACCTTTTTTTAGCAATGCTCAAATCAGTGAGCAGCAAAAGCCATTTACGGCATGCTTAAAAGATAGCAGCGGGCAAATCTATGAAATCACCATGTCTTTGTGTTTATGGGACTGGTTTTTGGTGAGGACGCATACTACTTCATCCTTAACGGGTGCTTTGGATCACATACTTATGTGGCGTAAAAGACGCAAATCAGAACAAGATATTAGTTCGCTCTTTGCTCTATACACGGCTGAAATTATCAGATTGACTGATCCGAACGGAACCAACAATTATTCCAGCTTCAACCATGACCGAATCATGGAATACCTTCAAGCGGAGTCTCACAAATATTACAACGAATTGGAAGATTTACAGTGGCGGATAGATGGGAAGAAAACCTATCCCATCATGCCACCCCCATTTCCTAGCAACCCTGATATTTTATACAAGTAACCTAATAAACATCTTTGGTTGAAGGTTCTGGTTCTTCGGTTGGTTGGCCGGGTTCATTGAGGTTGGGTGGGTCTTTATCCATCCAGTTGGCTAGGCGCTCATCCTGATAGGCAAAAGCTTTGTTGGCCTTGATGGGTTTGGCACCTGAACTCATGATCAAGACCTTGTCTTTAAATTCAGGGCCGGTGAGGTCGCTGATTTCGACCAGCTGGCGGCGAGACCCATCAACGATGCTTTCAATCTGGCCAAGAATTTTGGTTAAGTGCTCGGCGGTGCCATCATTGCTGGCAGGGTTCATGTATGCCTGAACAGCACAGGAACCCATCAGGCCATCGGCATTTTTGTAATGCTTTTTGAGCTGGCCGATGGATTGAATGACCATGAATAATTTCAAGCCATATTGCCGCCCCAACTCCAAGGCTTCTTCAATCGGGGGCATGTATTTAAGGCGGGGCAGCTCATCCAGCATGAACAAAATATCGGGTGAACCGTCTTTGGGTAAATCCTGAATCAGGCTGCGAATTTGCGTACCGATAAAAACACGTAACAAACTGGCATAGGCATCAATTTCTCCGGCCTTAAGGGAGATATACAAAGTAACGGGTTTATCCCCCCTTAAATCCAATGGGTGCCAATCTGATTTTCGGGTGGCGCGTTCCACCCGGGAGCCTTCCCAGGCACTCATGAAAGTTTGGGCTTGTTGTTTGATACCGTCCAAAGTCTTTTCAGAGTTGCCGGTGGTGTTGATCCATCCCTCGGAGGCGTTCTTCATGGCATTGACAGGCGAATCGTGGAGAATTGCCAGCATCTTTGTCCAATCCCGGCCATAACAATAGCCCACCACATTAGCCATATCGCGGTCTTCCGGGTCATTTTCCAGACACTCAACAGCAATGGCAGCAGTGATGAGATCACGGGCGCGGTTTTCCCAAAACGGGTCTTTGGTTTCGGATTTGACGACCATCAGATCAGCCAGATATTTGCAATCCTCCCAGATGTAATCCGGGTTATTGCGGATCAGGGTTAAGGGATTAAAGCTGTGAGAGTTATCCGGGTCAAGCGGTGAGAATTTATAAACAGGCCCCCATGCTTTGCGGCAAGCGGCTGTTTTATCCCACAACTCGCCCTTCACATCCAGGATGACAGCCGGGCCGTTCCAATATAACAAGTTCGGGATAACATGGGTTTGGGTTTTGCCTGAACCGGGTGGGGCAACGGTGATGACCGAGCCTTCGCCGGCGAACCAGCATGGCTGGTTATTCGGCATATTGCCCAAAAATAAACCACTGGTTTGGGGTTTGTGGTTGATAAAACCTGTTCCTTCAAATTGCCCGCTGTCCAGCCAGGCATTGCCTGCCTCCAGGCGGCGTTTGATTTCCTGAACAACGGGGTTATTGGGTTGCGTGGTTTCGGCCTGATTAACGATGGAAAGTAATTTTGAGATCGCGGCATCAATATTTTGATACCTGCAAACATTCTTGATAAACCACTCCATGGCTTCCATAGGGCTATCAGCAAGTGATGGGTAGCTCCTGCTTTGCCCCATCCCTTGCACTTTATAAATATTGTAATTGTAATAACCAATGGTTGCTTTTCCATCGCCCCAAGCCAAAGTGGCACCAAGATTAATTTTAGTCGTCTCGTTCAGTAAATCTAGGCTCGCCAAACAATATATTCGGCAGGCCTCTAGTTCCCGGTATGTTATAGATGATAGAGGGCGTGATATATCTATCATTACTTTTGCATGAATTCTTTCGGGAACCTCTTTCCAAACGTCTATATATTCTCCTTTTTTGATAAGCCGGTATTTTTCTGATTCAAACTTTCCACGACATAAGAATCTAATATTGCTAGTAAATTCATCCATCTTCTTATCGAAGATATTGTTAATGGTGTTAATTTGGTCTATGAGTTGAGCATGCCTTTCTTCTGGTGTTAAGTTCGGGGTTTCAATAACAACCTTTTTTGGTTGTTGATATGTTATAAGTTCGGGAACAAACATTGCCAGAACCCCCCCGATCAAACTTGTCACAATAGCCAGTTGAAAAGGACTGATAGCGAACAATCCTTCCTGGGGAAGCTCGTAACCGACCATGGCGGAAAAATAAACAAGGATCAAACCGAATATAAATTTGGTTCTGGGCTTTTTTTGCTTCTTATCCAAAATAGCCATTTGAATAACAACCAGAACAGCCACAGCGGCAAAAAGGTAATACCAGGTTAGTTCACCCCAAAAATTTAAATCCAATTCACCTTTTAAAATATGCATAAGAGCTGTCAGGCCACATGCTGATAAAGCCCACAATAAATACCGGATAATTTGTAAAATGATGGTCACATTCTCTCCCTGCTTTTGTAGCGCAGAGAGTATTGAAAGAAAAGCCGCCTTTAAAATGAGGCCCCTGTTACAAGCTCCCTGCTTATGTGTATTTGAAATTCCCTTTGGTCAAAGACCAGTCGTGAGGTTTAAAGTGTACCGGAACCTTTCCACACAATGCCAGTATCAGTGATCCCGGCTCCTGTCTTGTTGTTTGCGGGCTTTAATTGTTTGCTCAATGCTTTGAACCTTTGTTATTGTCTCAACAGGTGGGGCAGTACTAGTTTGTTCCAGTTGATGGTTCTTTTCAGCATAAGCTTTGATGAGGTCAGAGGGCAGGTTTGTTTCGGGTTGGTCTTGAAACAATTCAGGATAGGTAATTTCCTGTAAAACATTGCCCAGTTCATCATGTCCGGCCTCACGGGCAGTATCGAGTGGCAAGCGGTTTTGGTCATCGCGCATCAAGGGTGCGCCACTGACATAACCGGAAAGCACACGATTGATTAACTGCGCATCTTTGGCCGCTGCATGATGTGAGGGTGTCATGCCATTCTCATCCGTGATATCTGGCTTTATGCCGTTTTGCATGGCAATGGCAACACCCACCACATCGCCTTGCTGGATTAATTCAAAAATTGCTTCCGGATTGCCCTTCGTTTTATCAAGTTGTCGGGCGGCTTCTTCCGGGCCTACGGTTTCCAGATATTTTGTGAGCGTTTGTAATCGTTTATCGGTACTCATGCTGCACTTGCCAACCGCTTTTGCAAATTAACATCCGTTAAAACACTGAGTGAGTTTGTTGAAACCTCCAGCGCCTTAACTTGATAAGTTCCCACATCACGAAGCAGTCCTATCAATTGTTCATCCTGATTTAGGCCAGCTCCTTGATAAACGGTATAAACTGGTTCGCTCAATGGTTCATCACTGTGAAACCTTTCAATCACTGCCAGGCGCGTAAAGCCCCCGATAGCTTGAAGCGCCATGGCGGTGTGATTGTTCAGATGATAAGAGCCATTAAGGCTTGAAGCATCCTTGGTATTACCAAACCTCACCATGGCTTGACCCAACAAAGCGATATCACCTGGCCCCTGTGAGGTGAGGCCGACATCACCATGTTTTTTGATCAGATACAGATGCAAACAAGCCCAGAAAGCGTGACGCGGTGTGCTCTGGCCGGTCAGCATTTTACTCATGGTCTGATGGGATAACTTCTTAAGCCAATCATCGGGGATGCCTATCGGGATGATGTAGCGGGCCAGCAGTTTCATATAGGTGGGGAGTTTGCACTGGGCCTTTTTCCAGTCCTCCAAGATGAGCCGCTTGATCCGTTGTTGTTGTGAAGCCGTGTAATGGGATTCCAGGCCCAGGCCTGCGGGGTCAAAGTCTTTCATGACGCCAGCTTACCCTTTTCAGACTTCCGCTTTGCTGATGTCTGATCCCTGAAATGTAATCTTCCGGAATATTCCTTTTCCACGCTGGTGCTTCCTGTCAACCAAGTGGCAATCTTAACGCATGAAAAGACATAGCGGCGAAACCACCCAGCAATTAATTTCATTTTTTACTAGGAATATGTGCCTAAATCGTATAGGTATTTAATAGGAATATATTCGTACTTAACAGGGAACGATACAACGAATGCAACCAGACCTCGACAAATACTTGCCATATCTTGAAAGCTTGGATTTACCCATGGCTGAAAAATATGCCTTGATTGAGGTTGTTTGTTCCATCACAAATCGTTTTGTCGATCTGGCCTTTGGTTGTGATCCAACACAGCAAGCGCGGGCCAATCAAGAAATCACCCATAAAAATGCTTTTCAGGATTCGGTAAAAAGTCTAGGATTCAAAAATAGCTCCGAAACCTGATCAACCCATAATTCATCAAGAAAGGATGGATGCCATGATGAAATCAACCGAAACCTTTCATGCTCAAGAAGATATGAGCCATGACAACGTCACCCAAATGCCTGGGCAAAAAGCCCTTGTCTATTGCCGGGTGTCAGACCCCAAGCAAAAAATTAAAGGCAGTGGTTTGGAAAGCCAAGAGCATCGTTGCCGTGACTATGCCGCTGGGAAAGGCTATGAAGTCGAAGCAGTGTTCCCTGATGATGTGACAGGTGGGGGGGATTTTATTGACCGTCCCGGCATGGAGGCTTTGTTGCAATATCTTGATGATAATGTCCACACGGACTATGTAGTGATTTTTGATGATCTGAAACGATTTGCCCGTGATACGCTGTTCCATTGGAAATTGCGCCATGAGTTAGCAACCCGTCATGCCACGCCGGAATGTTTGAACTTCAATTTTGAAGATACACCCGAAGGCGAATTCATGGAAACGATTTTTGCGGCACAAGGCCAGCTTGAACGCCAACAAAACCGTCGCCAGACCATACAAAAAATGAGAGCGCGTCTTGAAGGAGGCTATTATGTGTTTTTCCCGCCCGTTGGTTATAGCTATAAGCAGGTGCAAGGCCACAGCGGCAAACTCCTGATTAAAAATGAACCGTTTGCCTCCATCTTACAAGAAGCTCTGGAAGGCTTTGCCTCCGGGCGCTTTGAAACTCAAACTGAGTTTAAACGGTTTTTGGAAAGCCAGCCCGCTTACCCCAAAGAATTACCGAACGGCCAAATCCGTCTGCAACGGGTTAAACAATTGCTGACACGTCCCCTCTATGCCGGGTATATCGATAAGCCTGATTGGCAAGTCTTTATGGTCAAAGGTCAACACGAACCGCTGATCAGTTTGCAGTGTTATGAACGCATCCAACAACGCTTAAAAACACAAGCCAAAGCCCCTGCCCGAAAAGATATCAATGAAGATTTTCCCCTGCGCGGCTTTGTGCTTTGTGGGGACTGCGAAAAGCCTTTGCGGGCCGGTTGGACAAAAGGCAACACCAAACTTTACCCCTATTATCTTTGCCAAACCAAAACTTGTAACAGCTATGGAAAATCTATCAAGCGCGTCGAAATTGAAGGTAACTTTGAAACCCTGTTACAACAACTCAAGCCTTCAAAAGAGCTGTTCCAACTGGCTTGTGCCACCTTCAAGGATGCCTGGGATCAAAAGGCAACTACGCTGAAAGATCAGGTAGAAGCTTTGAAAAGCCAAGTCAAAAAACTGGAAAAACAAATCGAAGGCGTTGTTGACCGTCTTGTTAACACAGATAACCAAACAGCGATTACAGCCTATGAAACACGGCTGACCAAACTGGAAAGAGAAAAGATTATGATGACTGAAAAAGCCCAGATTACCCCCAAACCCTTACGGCCCTTCCATGAAATGCTAGAACTCGCGCTCTCGTTCCTTGCGAACCCGTATAAACTCTGGGCTTCCGAGCGTTTGGAAGACAAAAGAACGGTTCTGAAACTGGCCTTTTCGACCCGAATCGCCTATGACCGGGAAACAGGGTATAGAACTCCTAAAATTTCCTTTCCTTTCAAGCTCTTAGGCGATCTTGCACCATCAGAATGTAAAATGGTGCCGGGGGGGGGAATCGAACCCCCACTCTGTTACCAGAACTGGATTTTGAATCCAGCGCGTCTACCAGTTCCGCCACCCCGGCATAGGGTATGAAGCGAATGCTCTAGATGCTAGAGCAGGGCGCGCAGTTTAACGCAGATTAACGGAAATCTCCAGATTAAATCTGAGTTTCAAGCTAAGCAGGTTGGGCAAATGCTGAAATACATCACAATGCAGGCTGATAACAGAATCAGCACCCATTGCCACCCGGATATAAGCGGCAATGGGTGAGGTTCAATCAGCAGCTTGGGCAGGGTCTGCAAACTTTTGCACTTTGGGTGCAGATACAAGTGTTATAAGTGCCTGTATCAGGATCAGTGCCTTCACAGCCACTGCAATTTTCACACAGTTCTTCATCCTGACTGCAAAAGCTACCAACGACCACACCACCTGCTCCATCCAATGGATCAGGAAAACCTTCCAGCCTTCGTGGTGTGATGAAAACCATGTCTGGCGTTCTGGCACATTGTTCGATATTCAAATCCGGCAGATAGATGCCTTGCATCGGCGTGTCAGGGAATTTTCTTTTTAAGGATCTAATCAATCTTTCATTGGCATTAGTTCTGTTGGCGGCATCAGCATCTCGAGCAAACCGGAGTGCTTCAGCTTCGCTGATCGTTTTGAAATTGCGTTTGGGGTACTCGCGATCAACTTCAAATAGATCCCAGATGGCACCAGAGCGGTGGTCACGTTTTTCAAGTTGTTTTTCCTGTGATACTGCGGGTGTCATGAATAGCATTGTTATCAATAAACCGGCAAGAAATTGAGTGGTTGTTTTCATTGTTATCTCCTTTTTGGCGTTCAAATCGGCATGCTGCGTCATTGAGACAGTTTTGTTGTGTGCTGTTGATGACTATTCGCCAGATAAATGGATAAGGGCTGACGTTAAACATCAATACAGTGTGTGTTCCAATGATGGAGATCGAAGGTAAAGCAGTTCATCGCCAAATCCCCTCACTGGAACGATAAATAAACTGGCATAAGGTTTGACCTGAATCATGACCAGCTTATGAACAGTTTGTGACTTATCGATGTTGGGGAGTTGTTATGTATTAATATCAGTAGCTTATGTGATATTTTTCAAAGCTATTTATATTGGCAAATAAGGGATGCTGCCCAGCAGTCCAGGGTCACCAAATTGCGGTGACCACAACAAGTTTATCTCGGGCAATGCCTTAAGCCGGCAGATGAATGATATTTATGAAGTACCTGGCGGCACTGTTAATCGTCACAGCTTAATTGTCGTGATTCCCGCTGATACCAGCCGTCCTCAACTTCTTTAAAGACATTGCAACAAGTCATTTCACCGCTGTAGATGTGAATGGACAATGCTGATTCATGCTCGTCCGGATTACTGATTGTGTGATACTCATGAGGAGGAATCAGGCTGCCGGCACTACCTCGCCCAGCACGCATCGTTGTCCGTGGTTCGAACCGATAGCGGCCTTCTTTTTGAGCCATCAGTTCATATTGCACCACTTCAATACTACCGTGCCAGATACCTTCTACACACCACATGCCACTGTGATCATGTATCTGTGTTCCTTGACCCGGCCCCCAGGTCATAGCCATCACACAACAGCCTGTCTGGTCGTCATGGTGCAATAACCTGCGCTGGTACCCATCACCACTGGATTGAATGAATTCTGTGGGAAACCGGATAGATTTTTCATCCATCAAGTCACATAAAGCCTCGCGCAAACAACTGGTAATGCCATGTGGACAATCGCCACGTGTGGCCCATCGCAGTCGCTCGATTAATAGTTCTTTGCCGGGAAAATCTGGTGTCATGCCAGGAATTGTGCCACAGGCGGCCCAAAACTATCCATGTCTATCAAAAAAGCATCATGTCCCTGGATACTATCTAATGCATGCAATTCAGTTTGTATATCAGCGGTTTGCAGCGCATTCGCAATGTCTTTCTGTTGGCTGAGCGGGAATAACAAATCGGTATCTACACCCATCACCAGCGCGCCTTCCAGGCTGGTTTGGCGCAGCATGTCAGAAACCGAGCCTGCATGCTGATCGGATGCATCAAACCAGTCCATCGCCCGTGACAGATAGACATAACAAACTGGATCGAACTGGCCGATAAACTTCTGTGCCTGTGCTTCCAGGTAAGATTCCACCGCAAAGTTCATACCGTACATGGTTGGAGGGAAGTGATCCTGGGGTTGTCGGTCAAAGCGTTCCAACCATTCAGCTGCCGAGCGGTAGCTGATCATTCCCAGCTTGCGAGCCAGCCGCATGCCGGAAACCGGCCAGCGGTTATCAGTGTATTGGCCATTTTGCCAATTTGGATCACTGACAATGGCTTCCCGCTGTAAAGAACGAATAGCAATTGAAAATGGCGTGGCAGCACTGGCAGATGAAATGCTGATCAGCTGTTGGGCACAGTCCGGGTGCTGTTTCAACAATGCCAGGGCCGTCATACCGCCCATGCTGGGACCAATCAGACAGGCCAATTGATTAATGCCTAAAGATTGCACCACCTGCCAGGCGCTTTCGGCAATATCTTCCAGTGCTAATTCGGGGAAATCCAGGCGCCATGTCCTGCCTGTTGCCGGGTTCAG
Source organism: Gammaproteobacteria bacterium (assembly GCA_021772985.1). Lineage (GTDB taxonomy): Bacteria > Pseudomonadota > Gammaproteobacteria > Xanthomonadales > Wenzhouxiangellaceae > JAJFKX01. The sequence continues at coordinate 58,663 of JAJFKX010000043.1, read as the reverse complement.
TGAGGCAGGTCCGGTAGAGCCTTTGCAGCTGCCCAGCGAATTTACACAGATAACAAAATAATTGTCGGTATCGATGGGCTTGCCGGAGCCAAGCATTTGTTCCCACCATCCTACTTCAGGATCTGCTTGAGAAGCCGCAGCATGGGCTCCCGGAGAAAGCCCGGTGAGCAGTAAAATGGCATTGCTTTTATCGTTATTCAGTTGTCCCCAGCATTCATATGCCAGAGTGATATTACTGAGTTGATCGCCACGATAAAGGCTTATGGGGTGTTGCAACCTCAGTGTACGGGTCGCTGGATGATTTTGCATGGTGAGATTTATAGCCTACTCGCGCGTCTTTGTCACTGTAAGGATATATTGCCGATGTTCATATGGCTATATCCTGCATGTTGGATTACATCTATTTGTTTATATTGGTTCTCGCAGTAGTGTGGTTTAATTCCATTTCGGCTTAATACCAGCAAAAACCCAGTTGAGCCGAAAATTTTAACCATCAAGCTGCAATTACAGGTAAATTATGGTGTATGCTATTAATCTAAGGGCGGAAGTGGTGTTTAATTGTTAGGTGACAAGGGAGTGTTACCAATGAAAAAATCAGTAAAATTGCTGTTCGCTATTGCCGGACTGAGTTTTTTGATAATGCTGGGCGGCTCCAGTCAGGTTTACGCTCAGATAGACAAGCAACGTTTGACCAGTATTCTGAATGATTCATTCAGAACTGATATATCCAGGTCACGTGATCAGTATAGAAATCCTTTGGAAACCCTGGAGTTTTTTGGTGTTGAACCAGAAATGACAGTGGTTGAATTGTGGCCCAGTGGCGGTTGGTATACTGATATTCTGGCGCCATACCTCAAAGACCGGGGAAAGCTGATTGCGGCGCACTATAATCCGGAAACCGACCATCCGTTTGCCAGTTTCTTTCAAAGCTCTTTTCTGGCATTTGAGAGCAAAATAGCGACTAGTCCAAATTGGTACGGTGGAGTGGATATCCACGCTTTTGAGCCGCCATTCACAGAGGCTATTGTTGCCGATGGCAGTGTTGATATGGTGTTAAGCTTTCGCACCATGCACAACTGGCTAAATGATGGCAGCATCGATTATGTCCTGGAACAGGCACATGCGATGCTTAAGCCGGGCGGGGTACTGGGTATCGTTGATAATCGAGCCGATGTTTACAAAAATGTCGACCCGGTTGCTGAAGATGGTTACGTTAATCAGCAATGGTTTGTGCAAAAGGTTCATGAAGCCGGTTTTCAGGCGCTGGAGCACAGCGAAATTAATGCCAACCGGCATGATACGGCTGATCATCCTAATGGGGTTTGGACGTTACCGCCATATTTGCGTGTGCCTGAAGGCGACATCCCTGAAAAGTATCTGGCTATTGGTGAAAGCGATCGTTTCACCATCAAATTCATCAAGCTCGGCAAATAAAGCTCGACGGACATTGATTGTAGATATTTGACGCCCTGACTATGTCGGGGCGACAATTGCGGCTGATCTTTGGAACGGTGCCGCCATGTTTGTTCAGTTTTACCGTGTTTGCCTGTTGTTGGTTTTGGTTGGTTGTACAGCAGCATATGCACACCATGATGATCTGCACAGCATTTTGGAAAGTGATTTTCGATCTGTTGAAGCCAAAGCAAGAGACCAATACCGCCACCCATTTGAGACCTTAAGCTTTTTTGGTCTGGCGCCGGATATGCGCGTGGTTGAATTATGGCCTGGTGGCGGGTGGTACAGTGAAATCATATCTGCTTATCTGGATCAGGAAGAAGGCGGGCATTTCATTGCGGCCCATTTCAATCCACAGACCGAGCACGAGTTTGGTGATTTTTTCAGAGATTCATTGCGTGCCTACCAATTGAAAATCGAGTCGAACCCAAATTGGTTCAGAAATATCGAAATCAAACCCTTTGAGCCGCCTAAAACCCCTCCTGTTGCTGAGGCCGGCAGCATCGATATGGTGTTGACCTTCAGGAATGTTCACAATTGGCTGGATGATGGTAGTTTTAACGATGCCATACGAGAAGTACGTCGGATGTTGAAACCCGGCGGTGTATTCGGGGTAGTCGATCACCGTGCCAGCCTCACTCAGGAAGTTGATCCCAAAGCTGAAAACGGCTACGTAAATCAACAGTGGCTGATCCGCCGCATCGAAGCTATAGGTTTTCAATTAGTGGCTGACAGCCCGATTAACTCTAACCTGAAGGACAGCAAAGATCATCCCAACGGGGTTTGGACTTTGCCACCTAATTTGCGAGTGCCGGAAGACCAGGATCAGCATCACTATCTGGATATTGGTGAAAGCGACCGGTTTACTTTGAAGTTTGTAAAGCTCGGGCGATAGTTCGGTTATTTTTTCCGGTACCACGTTGTAACTTTAGTCTGCTGGTAGCAATCCTAGATATCGATCAACCTGGTTTTGATAAACACGCTCCATAGTTTGTGCTTCTTCACTCTGATCAAGGGCCTCAAGAACTTCTGAGTTGTGTAAGGCAAGGCCCGCTTTAATTAGACTGAGTTGAGCGGTGTTGAGCTCAGCCAGATACGGATCCAGTACCGCCGGCATGGTTTGCTGAAGTTCAGCAAAATACATTAATAGAGCATCGCCTACAAACCACGAGATAGTCTTAGCGCGTTGCTGGCGCTGAGTTGCAGCCGTGCGATAGGCAATCAGCGGATGATCACTGGTGTTAAGTGGGCCAGCTGCCAATAAATGCCGGGGCGCACCGGGATTTCCGGCGTAATGAGCTAACAGTGGCACTCGCTGACGCGCCCGTTGTGGGTCTTGGGTTTTGCGTTCAGCCATTAGCCGTAACATCTGGCTTTGTTCACTCAATGGTTGCGGAGCCTTGCGTGCAGCCAAACCGATAATCGGCCGTTTGGCGTTAAAGTCGCCTCGCCATAGGGTTACTTGTGGAAATACATCAAGCAGGGTGCGGGTGATTAGTTCATATTCACTGCGGCTGAGTTGGTACAACGGCAACCACTGAACAAACACACCATCGTCAGTCAGGCTGTTGTGAACGACTTGAAAGTGCTCACGACTATATAAAGTCCCGGTGCCTTTTCGCCAAGGTACAAACAAATCGCCAACAATCACGTCGAAAGATTCGTTGCTTGCGGCAAGATAACTATGGCCGTCTTCCGCTATCACGGTAACTCTTGGATCGTTGAATAAGCCGTTGATGTACGGCTCAAAATAATCTCGTGCCATTTCGATTACCTGCGGGACCAGTTCTGTAACAAGCACACGCTGAACCTGATAATCTAATGCTGCACCTGCGGTAATTCCGGTGCCCAGGCCAAGAAAAAATACGGATTGTGGATTATCGTGCAGCAATAGCGGCAGGTGCCCCTGCAACACTTCCACTTGCAGCGCGCCAGTTCCGCCGAGTACATAATGATTATTGACTTTTAACCGTAATGAATCGCCACGCCGAATCACAGCAACCGTTCCGGCACCACTTTCTCGAACTTCCAGCAGGCTCTCAGCAGCGACTAAAGGTTGAATCCGGACCACTGGCAAGCGTCCTGGGTCGAATAAGGTGAGCATCAGCAACAGCGCCGTTAAAGGCACTAATACGCCGGCACGGGAAGTCTGAGGGCGGGTATTTTGCAGGACCAGTGCGGCGAATAAGTTTAATATGGCAGCGAAGCGGATGGCGCCCCACAGCCCTAGCCAGTCGATCGCGAAAAACCCAGCGCCCAGCACACCAACTATGGCTCCTGCGGTATTGATTGCATACAGCGTACCAACCGTGTGGCCGGTACTAGTGTGGTAGTCCTTGGCAAGAAATAAAATCCATGGGAACACCATGCCCAAAATAAGTGTGGGTGGTCCGATTGTTATCATAGCCAGCAACAATACTTGAAAAACATACACCGTTAAGCCGGCACTGCCACCCATATAAGTCATCCCGTTAGTTGTCCAATGAAATACCAATGGGGACAAGCCGACCAGCAGCCCGGCAAGAATTAATATGCGCAGCAAGCCGGTAACCGGGTTCGCTGTGCGTGGTGCCAGTATTCGGGTGGCTATGGAACCTAGTCCGAGTGACAGTAGAAAAATCACTAAGATCACAGCAAATGTATAGACTGAATTTTGTAGTACCTGAGCGAACATATGTGTCCACAGCACTTCAAGGCCCAAGGTTACACCACCAGACAGCAATGCCAGGCTACGGATTATGACCGGTGTTAGAGCAGGCTGTTTGGTGGCCGGTTGTTGAGCTACATTCGGATTTTTCTTGGTGGATGATAAACGTTGCTGCTTACCGCCCAACACCCAGGCAAGTAAGGCAATGCTCACAGTGATTACCAGCGCTAATTGGTAGGTTTTGCTATAGCCCAGCGCCAGCGGTAAGTAAAAACCGGCCAACCCGGCACCCAGTGCAGCACCCAGTGTATTAACGGCATAGGCAACCGTAACCCGCCGCCCAAGCAGTGCCGGGTTACGCGCCAGGTGTTCGCTGAGTGCCGGTAGTGTACCTCCCATAAAAAACGCAGGGGGAAATAACAGCAATAACGCCAGTCCGGCTTTAACTGCCAGCAAGATGCCAGGAATGGTGTTGAATGCATTGAATAAAAAAGGGTAAATGAATGTGTAAAGATCTGTGATGCTGAACGCAGCCAGAGCAGTTAGGGCTACTGCAGCTTCCAGATAAGCGTAGCCGCGTAAAGGCTTTACCCAATAGCTTGCACGCCGTCCCCAAAAGTGGCCGCCAGCGGCCAGGCCAAGAAAAAAAACCGCCAGCAAGATTGCCGCGGCATGTGCGGTGCTGCCCAGCAGCAAGGCCAGTTCTCTGAGCCACAATACCTCATAGACCAAACCAACGCCGCCCGAGGCAAATAATAAACTCAGGACCGAGATCAAGCGCCAGCCGGCCGGGCTGCTCCCGTCAACAGAAACCAGGCCGCGTTCAGAACACGGCACTCAACCCTCCAATGATGCGCCAATCAGGCTCAACCTGGACACCATTCAAGTCGCTTGAAATCGGTATGCCAAAGGAAAAACTGGCTGACCAGCTGTTACCACTGGCACGTACGCCTGGCGATAAAAACAACAGGTTGCCACCCGAGTTCGGGTCATTGATTCCACCGGTATCTTCCTTGTCACGCCATTCACCATTGAGTTCCAGAATCATGTCTACGCCACTTAACCAGCTATGATTATGTTGTTCGCCGTCATCATGGTGATGGATGTCGCCACCACCCAGACGATAAGAAAGCCCCGCGTTATATGAAAATACATCGCCTAAATCGGTGTCTTGATTACCTTCTGTGGTTAACTGGTAAAGCAGGCTGGCATCAATGCCAAAGCGTTCCCAGTCACGGGTAAAAGCACCGCCAAACAGCGGATCCCAGGAGCCAGAGCCAGGTTGCAGTTCCAGCTCCAGTCGTTCGCCTTCAGCTGAAATTTCGCTGGTTTCACCGGTCGGTAGTTTTAGACCGGCAATGGCGGAAAAATGGGTATTGGTGTCGGGGTTATGGAATAAACGGTATTGGGCAAATAACTGTGCGTCGCCAATACCCTTGGAATTGCCCAGGCGCTCGACTTCCGGTTCTGCTTCCATTTCTTCGCCATCGTCGTGACCAGCTTGCTGTTCACCACCATCGTCATGGCCGTCATCATGACCGTGTTCTGCCTCACGAATATTGTTACGCTTGATATACGGCAGGGTAAAACCGACTGTCAAATTGTCGTTGACACCGAAACTCAGCCCCAAGGTACCGTTGGTCACTGAATCTACGCTGTGAATATCAGCATCTTCGTCTTGTTCGCGAAAAAAAATGAGTTCCTCGTCCGTAAGAGGATCAAAATTAGTATGTTCAATACGTAAGCCAATCGCCCATTGGCCGCTGGGCAAGGTGGTTCCCGAGATAGTTGAAACCGGCCCTCCCGGCCCATTGCCGAGTGTTACAGATGGGTGGTCAGCCTGGCTGACTGAGGTGACAAAAGCTAAAGCTGCTATGCAGATTGCAACAGCAAGATGAACTCCTTTGCGCATGTCAAATCCTTTTTTATGCTTGCGCTATTGATTGTAAAGAGAATGCGGCTGTGAGATGCGCGGCAAATTGTCACACCCTGGGTGGTGTGGTTACCGTGCCTGAAGGTATGATGACAGGAATATGCATACAGCAAAGTCCAGCATCATCGATATCGCCGGTATTCGCGCAGCAATCATCCGTAGCAAGCGTAAGACCGCAGCCATCAATGTTCGTGATGGTAAGGTTTCTATCCGCGTACCGATGAAGTTTCCAAAAGCAGCGGCGGTTGAGTTTTTAGAATTGAAACGGGACTGGATACAGCGCAAGCTGCATCAGCAGCAGCAAGTGCTGGTCGCCAATACGCGGGCTTTTGTCGACGGTGAGACATTTGCTTATCTGGGACGGAAATACCGTTTAGAGATCAAGCATGCAAAGCACATTAACGTTGAACTTAAAGGCGATGTAATGCTGGCGTACGTAACGCAGGATCACGCTGGCCAGGAAGCTATTCGAAGTGTCTTGATTAAATGGTATAAAGGGCGTGCAGCCAAGTTGCTGTCGTTGAAAGTTGAACAGTTTCAGAGCAGGGTTGGGGTAATGTCGGAGAAAGTAACAATCCGCACCTGTAAATCACGTTGGGGCAGTTGTTCGATGACAGGTCGTTTAATGTTTAACTGGAAGATTATGCTGGCGCCTGAGCCGGTGGTTGATTATCTGGTGGTCCATGAGCTGTGCCATATGTTGGAGCATAATCATTCACCACGGTTTTGGCAGCAGGTGGAAAAGGTGCTGCCGGCTTACACTGTGCAACGCCGATGGTTGCGGGATAATGGCAGATATTTGGAGCTTTGATAGCCGGGTTATTATGGATTGTTCACAACATTACACTTGGATGGGTATTACCTTGCATTGGAATGTGGGTTTCAGTTGATGGTCAGGTTACGTTTGGCGCCAGAGCTGATCACCGAAAGCTGGTTAAATACTGATACCGAGCCGAGCCTGTCGTCATTGCAAGGTAGTGTTGTAATCATTTATGCGTTTCAGATGTTGTGCCGGGGCTGTGTAGAACACTCTATTCCGCAAGCCAAGCGCTTGCATCAACTGTTTACTGGAAAACCCGCTCAAGTATTGGGGTTGCATTCAGTGTTTGAGCATCATGCAGCGATGAGCAACGTCAGCCTGACGGCATTTTTGCATGAATATGAGGTTAAGTTTCCGGTAGCTGTTGACCGGCCGGCTGTTCAAGGTTCGATTCCACAAACAATGCAATGCTATCAGTTACAAGGTACGCCGACATTGCTTTTGATCGACCGCCAGGGGTATTTGCGCCGTCAGAGTTTTGGTCTGTTGGACGATATTCAATTGGGTGCAGAAGTGATGTCATTATTACTTGAAGATCAGCCCGAACACCCTTTTGCTGCTACAGATTCTGGAAGGGGCTGTAAGCCGGCTGCTGATTAGTCGCTGATCAAGACGGGTAGCTGAGTTTAGGCTGATGTCGCATTTAATCGGTTTACTGGCTCACTAGATCGTTTCAACTGTCTTCCGATGTAATCGTAGGTGCTAAAATCAACAAATAGCAACAGCAGGGTAGATTTATGCATCGTTTCTTTATTCAATGTCTGTCGGTCGTATGTCTGAGCATATTTGCCACAGCTGCGGTTATCGCTCAAGACCCAGAAGCTGACCAGGGGCACCCATTAGCAGGCCTGCCACTCCGTGCCATAGGCCCGGCGTTGGTCGGTGGCCGGGTAGCCGATTTTGCCTTTCACCCCGAGCAACCTCAGATTTTTTATGTGGCCATGGCCAGCGGTGGTTTGTGGAAAACAGAAAATAATGGCATTACCTGGCAACCGCTATTTGACAACGAAGGTTCATTTGCACTCGGAGTGGTCGAGATTGATCCGCACAACGACAATGTGATCTGGGTCGGCAGCGGTGAAAACAACAGTCAGCGCAGTGTCGGTTTTGGTGATGGCGTTTACAAATCAACAGACGGCGGTGGTAGTTGGCGCAATATGGGCCTGCCGGATTCAGAGCATATTTCCATGATCCGGGTTCATCCAAACGATTCAAATACCGTGTTTGTCGCAGCGCAAGGGCCATTATGGAATTCTGGTGGTGAGCGTGGTTTGTATAAAACCACAGATGGCGGTGAAACCTGGGAACGCATCCTGGACATTGACGAGCATACCGGGATCAACGAATTCGTCATTGATGCTGATAACCCGGATGTGATAGTGGCGACCAGTTATCAACGCCAGCGCAGGGTCTGGACATTAATCAACGGCGGACCAGGTGGCGGAATTCATAAGACCACTGATGGTGGTAAAACCTGGCGGAAATTAGCAGGCGGATTGCCGGCCGGTGATTTGGGCAGAATCGGTCTGACGGCAGCACCTTCCAGTCCTGGTATGTTGTATGCGATTGTCGAAGCTGATGAAAAAGGCCGGGGTGTATATCGCAGCACCAATTTTGGTGAAAGCTGGGAAAAGCGCGCTAGCCGTAATACTTCCAGCGCTCAATATTACAACGAATTATTTGTCGATCCGCTTAATTCAGATCGGGTCTATTCTGTCGATACATTTTCTGCAAAATCAGAAGACGGCGGTAAAACCTGGGAACAGCTATCATTTGTTAACCGGCATGTGGATGACCATGCCATATGGATTGATCCAAATAATACTGCGCACATTTATATTGGTGGTGATGGTGGTATATATGAAAGCTGGGATCGTGGTCAAACCTGGCGGCACATGCGCAACTTGCCGGTAGCGCAGTTTTACCGGGCCACACCTGACAATGATGTTCCGTTTTATAACGTTTGTGCCGGTACCCAGGATAATCACACATTGTGTGGTCCCAGTCGTACCCGTTTCACTGACGGCATTACCAATGCGGATTGGTGGGTAGCGCAGTTTGGTGATGGTTTCAAAGCTCAGTTTGATCCTGAAAACCCGAATATCGTTTATGCTCAGTATCAACATGGTGGTCTGGTACGGATGGATAAAATTACCGGTGAGCGGGTCTCGATTGGTCCACGTCCATCTTCAGGTGTTAATAGTTACAACTGGAACTGGAATTCGCCGCTAATTATTTCACCGCACAATAATGAACGTCTGTATTTTGGTGCTGAGCGATTATTCCGTTCTGATGATCGTGGCAACAGCTGGCGTGCTATCAGCCCGGATTTAACCCGGCAACTGGATAGAAACCAGTTGGAAATCATGGGCCGGGTGTGGAGTGTGGATGCAATTTCCAAAAATGCTTCAACTTCAATTTATGGCGCTTTGGTCGCGGTGGCGGAAAGCCCGCTGCAAGAAGATCTGATTTATGCAGGTACTGACGATGGCCTGATCCAGGTAAGCGAAGATGGTGGTCAGAACTGGCTGCAGACTGATAGTTTCCGAGGTGTGCCGGATCAGTCATTGGTGGAGGATATCATTGCCTCGGAGCATGATGCAGATGTGGCCTACGCAGTGTTTGATAACCACAAACGCGGTGACTTTAAGCCTTATGTATTAAAAACCAGCGACCGTGGTCGCAGTTGGCAATTGATCAGTAATGATCTGCCTGAACGTGGTACAGCGCATACTCTGGCGCAGGATCATATCAACCCGGCACTGTTGTTTGTTGGGACCGAGTTTGGCGTATTTTTCAGCGATAATGATGGTGAAAACTGGCATGAGCTGAGCAGCCTGCCGACCATTGCAGTGCGTGATCTGGAAATTCAACGCCGCGAAAGTGATTTGGTGGTCGGAACTTTTGGTCGTGGTATTTATATTCTTGATGATTATACGCCGTTGCGTATGGATGCTTCAGCGTTGTCTGCCGAAGCCACTTTACTGTCTGTGCGTGATACCTGGTTGTTTGTGCCTGATGATCGACGTGGCTGGGGCGGCAGAGGTGATTATGGTAACGGTAAATATACTGCCAGCAACCCGGAGCATGGAGCCAGCATCAGCTATTACTTAAGTGAGGAGCTGGAAACTCAAAAACAACAACGGCGTAAAGCCGAGCAGGAAAACGCCAAGGAAGGTGGTGACAATCCTTACCCCAGCTGGGAGCAGTTACGCGCTGAAGACCGGGAAGAACAACCAGCTATCATCATCACCATCAGCGATGCTCAGGGCAATGTGGTTCGCCGTTTAACCGGACCCACGGGTAAAGGTCTGCATCGGGTTGCCTGGGACATGCGCTATCCTGCAACCGATCCTGTCGATTTATCCGGCGGTGGTGACCGCCCACCATGGTTTCCTCCGCCATCCGGGCCGATGGCGTTGCCGGGTGAGTACACTGTCAATCTGGCCAAGCGAGTGAATGGTGAACTGACAGCATTATCCAGTCCGCAAAGTTTGCTGCTGAAACCGTTGTTCAATGGTGGGCTGGTGACCGATAATCGCCGTGCCGTGTTCGAATTTCAGCAGCAGGTTGCTGAACTGAATCGTCAGGTATCGACAGCCAATCAGGTTGCCGATGAGATTGATAACCGGATAGCGCATATTAAGCTGGCTATTACCCAAACGCCGGCGGCCGATGAGCAACAGGCGCAATCAGCGAGAAACATAGAAGGACGAATGGCTGATCTGAGAATTCAATTAAACGGTGATGCCAGCATTGCCCGCCGCTATCAGAGAGTTCCGATGTCAGTCAGTGGACGGGTGGGAGATATCATGTTCGGCCAATGGGACAGCCAGGCAGATATTACTCAAACCCATCTTGATTCTTATGCTGTGGCAACCAGTGAGCTCAATGAAGTCGAGCAAGAATTAACGGGTATAGAAGCTGATTTGATAGAACTGGAACAGGCGCTGGAAGCTATGGGAGCACCCTGGACACCAGGCCGACGCTAGGTGATTGAATTCATCACAGCAGACTACCTGAATCCACGGCATGCCGCGGATATCGGTTATCTGCTGAACTGTTACGCCACCGACCCAATGGGCGGTGGCGAGCCTTTGTCTGATGACATTCAGCAAAACCTGGCCGCTGAACTTGCCAAAGTAGCACACGCTTTCAGTGTGTTGGGATACGTGGACGATCAGCCTGCAGCATTGGCTAATTGTTTTGAATTATTTTCAACTTTCAAATGCAAACCATTGATTAATATACATGATCTAGTGGTGATTAAAGGATTTCGTGGTACAGGCCTGGGCAAGCGAATGCTTGAGCAGGTTGAGCTAATAGCCCGGGATAAAGGGTGCTGCAAGTTGACACTGGAAGTGCTGGAAGGCAATCAGGTGGCACGCAATGCTTATATCAAATTCGGCTTTGCTGGATTTGAGCTGAATCCGGAAATGGGTAAAGCCATGTTTATGGATAAGGTCTTGGATTAATTAGACTGCTGGTAACGAGCTGCCTCAATTGGGAGCATCGCTCACCAGGATAGTCATCAATATCTGCAGCAGCACTGTTTTAACAATCAGGCACGTGCTGCCCACAGTTCGCAAAGCCGATCAAATATCAATTCCAGGTCCGGGTGAACACCGCGTACACCGGCGATAACTTGTGCTGACCAATCAAAGTAAGCCTGTTTACGTTGTGTTGACCAGTCTGCGGGCGGGGCTGCCAGGATATCCCGAAGGTTGCAGATTTTATCAGCCAGTTTAACCAGCTTAGCCTGTGGTGAAATGTGTGTGGCATGCACAATCTGCTGCTGCTTGCGGACATGCTTATCCAGTGATTTATCATCGGTTACTTCCAGTACAATGGATGCTACTTTGCTGCCGAAAATTTGCTCCAATTCGTTGGCAGCGGTTTCCGTATCTTCGATGGTGTCGTGCAATATAGCAGCACACAAAACATCCAGATCGTCGATACCGCCTTCATTGGCCAGAACTTGTGCCAGCGCAATCGGGTGATTGATGTAGGGTGATGCCTCGGTGTCTTTACGTCGCTGATTGCGATGTTTATCGGCAGCAAATGCTACTGCCTGGATAAACCTGCCGGTTGGATTGGTTGTGGTTTTCATTGAGTGCGTATTTTCTAATATTGAATTAATTCATGCTCCGGTAGCCAATCACATTCCACCTGATACATCCAGTAGACTGCCGGTGCAAAAAGAGGCCTCCTCTGATAGTAACCATAAAATGGCTTGAGCAACTTCCTCCGGCTGCCCGCCACGCCCCATGGGGATGACTTTTTCAAGCCTTTGAATGCGATTAGGTTCGCCACCGCTGGCGTGAATGTCGGTATCGATAAAACCTGGGCGGACTGCATTAACCCGAATGCCTTCAGCGGCAACTTCTTTGGCCAGTCCAATAGTGAAGCTATCAATCGCACCTTTTGAAGCCGCGTAGTCAACATATTCGTTGGGCGAGCCGGTGCGTGAGGCGACTGAAGAAACATTAATAATGGCGCCGCCATTGCCCTGGTATTTGGTCGACATTCTGCGTACAGCTTCTCGGGCACACAGAAAACTGCCGATAACATTGGTGGCAAAAATCTTTTCTAAGCGTTCAGCGCTAATCGAATCAAGCCGTGATTGCAGACCTAAAATGCCCGCATTATTAACCAGAGCTGATAGTTTGCCGAGCTTTTTATCAACAGTTGTAAACAATTGGTCCACTGCTTTTTCAGATGAAATATCGGCCTGAATGGCTAATGCCTGTTGGCCTGTATTGAGAATTTCGCTGACAACCGACTGTGCTGCCTGCTGGTTTTGTTGATAGGCAATGGCAACCGCATAGCCATCCGCGGCTGCAAGTCTGGCGGTAGCAGCTCCGATTCCACGGCTGCCGCCGGTGATAATGATGACTTTAGGCATTTTTGAATAATACCTGTTTAATGCTTCAGTTTGCCCCTATGCTTCTGACAGTTGCCGTGGTTAAACTTTTTGTCGTATTCACGCATCCTGTTTTTCCAATCATCCATTTGTGGCCCGCGACCACCCTGACGGCGCAGATCCTGGTAATAATCGGACTTGTCCTTATAACGCTGACATTGCTCAACACTGGCCTGTTGAGCCGAGGCAAGTGGAATATCCACGACCATAAATAATATCAAGATCAGGTAATAACGCATGTCCCTTCCATTTTTTGATAACTGTTTGATAACAATATAAAGGTTCATGGAAACTTTGTCTGTGGAAAATCAGGCTGCTTTTTTGTCAGAATAGCCAGACACGACACGTTTACCGATTGTTATCGTGGTTGTGTTCACCCTGCTTTATCAGCCAGGCCACTTGCTCACAGCCCTTAATTTCCAGTGTGTCCTATCAGTTGGACCGAGGGGTCAGGTATGGTTTGTCTGGTATAACACCTGCACACAACGTGGTATGCAGGCATATGCTCTGATTCAGGATCGGTCAGGCTGTTTCAGTCATGCTCAAAGTGACTGATTCAGATGATCGGCCAGCCGGATCGACAGCGTGATAATGGTATACGTCGGATTCGAGATGCCCGTAGAAGGGAACACCGAAGAACCGGCCACGTACAGATTATTCAATGAATGCACCTTCAGGTCGGCATCCACCACGCCTTTGGTTGGATCACTGGACATGCGGGTGGTGCCGATATGGTGCCCGTTGACCACCAATTGGCTCTTCACCGTATTCCAATCCGGATAATACACATCTCCGCCGCGGCTGTTGACCGCCGCCTTAAACAGCGCTGTGGATTTCTCATATGTCTGTTTATCGGCATCGGCTAATTCCCAGGTGATATGGGTTTGCGGCTGTCTGAACACGGGGTCCACTGTGCTGGCCAGACTGATATGGCTGTTATAGTTGGGTGTCATTTCAAAATAATACTGACCACCGCCGGCCCAGAACCAGCACCGGCCGATGCCCTGTTTGATCGCTTCTTCAGCAGTTGGAATAAACCGGCCGGTAACCCGTACGCCGTTGGCATCGGTCCACTGTCCATTGGGCGTCTGGCCATTCATTAGCCGGGTCTGGGCGTTGTTCAGATAGGGCTTGGTAATGCTGATCACCCCATTTTGTGACAACGGGTGACACATGAAATAACGACCCACCAAACCGTGCTCATTGCCGGCATTGGACAACAGTAGTTGGCGCGCATTGGCGACCGCTCCGCAGGCCAGTACATAGGCGTTGGCTTTAATGGTGAAGTGGGTGGCAGGTTGTGGCGTGGTGGCGGTGTCCATGCTGGCCACCTGTAAGCTACTGACGCTACCACCGGAGTGGTCGATATCCAGCAGAGTGGCGTTGATGATTACATCAGCATTGCTTTGTCCGATGGTAATGCCATTAAAGGTGCGGGTGCCGAAGTTCAGGTAGCTGCTGCCCATAAACTGGTACATTTCGGTTTCAAAGCCATCCAGCTTGGCATCTTCGGCCTGCAGTACGCCGGCCCAGTAATCGGTGGAAAAGTTCTCGCCGTTGGCACCATAGTGACCATGCAGCACACACAATGACGAAGCTTGAGCATAGTAAGGGTCCAGCTCCTTACGGGTAATCGGCCAGCCGGGATAGCCGGGGCGCTCGTCAAACACAATCGGGTCTAACGGCCGTGACTGACCGCCCCAGTGGCTAGAGGTGCCGCCTAATATGCGTTCACGCTCCCAGGCCGGGCTGGTGTGGCCGTCATAGGGCAAAATCAAAAATTCTTTTTCATTGGTGGCGAACAAGCCGTCGGCCAGGCCGTTATACAACATCACTTTATCCGGCCAGCTATCTCTATAGTTGGAGTAGTCGCGGCTACCTTCGATTAAGATGACTTTTTTGCCTGCTTTTTGCAGTTCCCAAGCTGCGGTTACACCGGCCGGACCGGTACCAATTACGCATACATCAGCAGAAAGCACGGTTCCGCTGGGAATGTCTCTACCATTTCTGATCATAATATCCTCCTTTGATGATGAGCCGAATGGCGATTGCTAAGCCCAGCAAGCATCGCTACAACGCTGACTGAATCTGGCTTTGAAATTGACGAGAGAATAGCAACCCCTGTTTCCCGTTAATGACAACTATAGCATTAATGGTTACACGTACAGGCTGCATGAAACATTCCGGTTATCTTCCGGTAATATTCACAGCATGAAAACAGGCTTGGGTGATTGATTTTCTCGCTTATCATTTTTTGCTGAACGCAGCAACAGGATCAGCGCTACTTAAGGCGCACCTGAGACCAACCCAGGTGATGAGCCGGTCATTAAAATCACTGAGGGACAGGGTCCGAATGTGCTGTTTGCCGGTGGCTTTGGAAAATCAGGCTAAAGCGTGTTTTCATCTTTACCATAACGGCTATTGAGCTTTATCTGATCATCGCAGACGCAGATTGATACTGAGTAACTTAAACTAAATGATTAGCGTTACCACGATTATTTTCACGTTGTTTTTCATCTGCAGGTGCTAATCTAAGCTTCGGACGTAGTTTGCAATTTTCTGCGAACCAAGCGGTTAAGGGTTACCGTGTATTTCAGTACGTTCAGGCAGCTATCTACATGATGGTGTGTCGGAACAGTGCCTGCTAACACCAATGGCATTTTCGCCAATGGTACCAGTGCTTCTTAACCATAACGCAGTAATGGCAACACGTTCGTGATGTGGATACTGGTTATGGGTTGTTCAACCCCGATTAGTACACTCATTTAGATTTAGCAATGAAGCAAAATCTAACCGCTCAGCAATGGGCATGATGAAAATAATTAACTTGGGAATGGAGTCTGAAATCATGAAACAAAAAATACTATTATTGGTTTGCTATCTGGCAGCCACACTGCAAGTGGCTAATGCCGGCGACAGCCTAACGGTGATAGCCGAGAACGCTACCGGCTGGAATCGCCTGCTGGGTGAAGTACGTTATCAGTGGGATTTTCTAACGCCGCCGCTGGATATGTCCGGCATGAATACCGTGGGTGTGCATGATCCCGGTGGCAGTGAGGCGATTGGATTAACGCCGTTTTCGCCACTGAATGAAGAATTGGCGTCGCTGGTGGACCCTTTTCTAAACGTGACCTTTCCTGGTAGCCTGACCGCCTTTCCACCCGATCCGGCTGGTCGGAATGTTCCGCTGCGTGATGTGGGTACCTGGACCACTCCGCTGACCAACAGCCGCACAACACTGCCGTTTCAAACCGGCGCAGCTGCAGTTGGCGGCCAATCGCAGGCCGGTCCTTCCAATCCTGACCCGATCACGCTCGGGGATTGGCTGCAGGCATCCGGCAGAATGCATATACGTTGCCGGAATGATGGTACTGCGCGATTGTGGTTGCGGGTGCGTAATTTAATTCCCAATCGTGCCTATACTGTCTGGGCGATGTGGCACCTGGCCAATGGGCGTAATTTCCCGCAACCTTTCGGCGGTGTGCCTAATGCCTATATTACCGACAGCAGGGGCAATGGTTTGTTGATTCGCGAATTGAATTATTGTCCGATTGATGCGGCTGAGCAGGGCATTGATAACAACCGTCTGTTATCCATTATCACGCATCTGCACTCTGATCATATTCTCTACGGTGGTGTGCCGGTGCCAACAGGTTCGGGCTTCCCGCCGGGCAGCGTATTGCATGTGCAGCTGGAGTGGAACTTCCCAGGCGTTGGTGTTCGCTTGATAGATTGACAGCGGTAGTTATTTCCAGTAACTGCATCGTTATCCCGCCAGGTTAACCTAGCGGGATTTTTACTAAAAAAGCATATCCAGCAGAGCAATAATTACTATAAGAACAGCTGGATAATTTAAGTGGGTTTGAATTCAGTGGTCTTCAATGTAATGATTTTAAAGCGTTTCGATAGCGTCGGCTTAATCGTACTTCAGTGTCATCTTTTAACCGCAGCATAGCATCGCCATGTAATAACGGTTGGATAGCTGCCACATAGTCAAGGTTAACCACTGTGGAGCGATGGACTCTAACAAAACGGCTTCCCAACTGCTGCTCCAAAAGCGACAGCGATACACGCATCACGTGTCTTTCGGTTGATGTATGTAGCACACTGTAACCGCCTGCAGATGCTATCCACTGAATACTGGCAACATCGATTAGCTCAGTTTGGCCGGCTTGCTTTACCTGTAGTTTTTCTGGGTTTTGATCAATTGATTGCTGCAAGGCCAAACGGGCCTTATGTTGCTGGCAGGCTCGCTTAACGGTTTCATGCAGATGTTTTCGGTTGAATGGTTTGTGCAGATAATCAACCGCATTGACACGAAAAGCCTGTACAGCGTATTCGGAATAGGCAGTAACGAATACAATGCCTGGGCGATGCTCATCGGGCAAATCATCAAGCAGGGCGAAACCATTTTCACCAGCCAGATTAATGTCCAGAAAAATCAATTGTGGATTATGCTGGTGAACGAGCTTTATGGCTTGGTTAAGGTTGCTGGCGGTTGCTTGCAGCTCTATGGTTGATAACTCGCCCAACCAGCGAATGAGCAAATCACGCGCCAGCGGTTCATCATCAACAATGATGGTTTTAAGCGGTTGCATAGCTTGTGATCATTGAGTTGAAGTCTCGGGCATAAGTGGCCAGGTTATTCTGGTGGTAACGCCACCCATGCCACGATGCTGTAGTTCAACGCTGGCGTTAGCATGGCCATGTGTAGCTAGTGACTCACGCACAAAACGCAAGCCATAGCCTTCCGACCAACCGGATTTAAGGCCATTACCGTTATCGCTGACTTGAATGCAGATTTGCTCACTCTGGACATCGGCTTTAACCTGAATATGTAATGCAATGCGTACTTTCTGGTAATTTTGGACGTTGCTATGCTTCAGCGCATTTTCCACTACAGGTTGTAATAACAAACATGGGATATCCAGAGCTTCCAATTCATCTGGCAGTAACAGTTGCCAATGCAGCTGCCCATCATAACGGATGGCCTCTAGCGCCAGATATTTTTCCAGCCAGTCAAACTCATCTGCCAATGAATGGGTGTCAAGTTCACTGATTTGTAATGCCAAGCGCAATAACTCCGCCAGATCAATCAGCATTTCGCGGGCGCGCGGAACGCTGGATTCCATTAATGACGAAACAGAATGTAATGCGTTAAATAAAAAATGTGGTCTTAATTGCACTTTTAAGGTGCTTAATCTTGCTTCAATCAGGCGCCGCTGCAAGTGCTCATTGGATAATTGCAGCTGAAAGCTTTCATGCAGACTGTTGCGGTAGGCGGTGTGGTAATCAACAGCGAAATACGCGCCAACCACAAACCAATAAAACATAAAATACCAACTGCCTTCAATATACAAGCGCGAAATGACCAGATCGCTGAATGCTTGATAATCAACGGGTTCGATCCAGATGCGTGCCATGCTGGATAAAGCCAGTGCGCCAATGCAACAAGCCATGCTGAGTGGCAAATGCACAAACAGGGCGTAGCGTGGACGAACCAGTGGATAATGCCGGGCAAGCCATAGGGTTAATGGCGTGGCGAGCAGCCAGAAAGACCAATCCATAACACCTAGCAGCGCCAAGCGTAACAAACTGATGCTGATCTCGTTATGGCTGTACCAGCTTAACCAGTAGATGATTTGCCAGGAATAAATGATCAACCAGACCATTACCACCAGCCACAATGAACCCCAGCTGCCAGTGGTTTTTTTAAACTCAAGTTCAGGGCAGTGTGCGGCGGTTGATTGCATAGGTATAAGCATAACCAACCTGGACTGAAAAGAAACCCGCTTAGGCCTGTATACCTGTGCCGCTTAGTGCGGAATCAGCCCCGCTTGTTGCATTGCTATATACAGTGGAGCCTGGGACGCAAAAACTGTTGGCAAACAATAGTCTATTAGGAGTTTTTATGCGTTATCCAGCCGTTATTTTAAGTATGTTAATCGCACTACTCAGTTTGTCACAAAAGGCCCTGGCCCAGCCGGCTGATGAGCCAGTTGTCAGCACCCTGGTTACACTCATGGCCACGGCAGGTATGAGCGTGGATAACAATGGCAATCTGTACATTGCCGACTTTGGGGATATCAATACCTTGGCTGGGACATCACTATTCAAGGTTTCACCCAGTGGTGAAGTCGATTTAATTACCGATCAACTTAATACAGGGCCCAGTGGCAATTTAATTGATGCGGATGGTTCCATTCTGCAAAGCGTATATCTGAGCAACCGAGTTGTACGTGTGCAGTCCGATGGCAATATAACCGACTTTGCAACAGGAATACCCGGCCCTGATGATCTTGTTCAGGATGCTAATGGAAATTTATTTGTTGCCAGTTGCCCGTTTGGTGGGCCTGCGCCTGCGGTATATCGTGTGGATGCTTCAGGAAGTACCGAAATATTTGCCAACAGCCAACAGTTTGGCTGTATTTCAGGGATTACCATTGACAGCGATGGTGATTTATTCGCGTCCGATTTTGCCGATGGACAAGTATTTCGGATTACACCAGCGGGCCAGGTCAGCTTATTTGCTCAATTGCCAGCACCCAGTACGCATATTAAATTTGCCAACGATGGATTTTACGTGATGATGCCCAGCGCTAATCAAATAGCGCGTATTGACCGCCAGGGCAATGTATCGATTCTGGCGGGTACCGGACAGGCAGGCAACCTTGACGGGCCGGCATCACAAGCCCGGTTCAACTTCCCATTTCATTTGGAAGTCAGCCCCGATGGACGTTTTTTGTTTATCGATGGCGGACCCAATGGCGACACGCAGGCCAATCCGGTGCGGATAATTGACTTATCACCGCAATTGGGCGCCCCTATTGTTCCGCGACTTAGAGCCATCACTGGCGCTTGGAACGATCCTGCACGCAGTGGCGAAGGCTTTATTATGCAAACCGTTGAAGGACAGGACAGCGCTATCATTTTCTGGGCGACCTATGATGCCAGTGGCGGACAACAGTGGTTTGGTGGGGTAGGCGAATTTTCCGGAACGCGATTAAATGCCGAAATGAGAGTCACCTCTGGTGGTGTATTCGGAGATGATTTCGATCCGGCACTAGTGGTGCGTAATCCGGTTGGCACTATCAGCATGAACATGCTGGATTGCGATAACATTCTGCTGGATTATGTGATTAATGACCTTGTCGGCAGGCAAAACCTGGCCCGCACATTTCGCCTTGAAGGACAGGAATGTCTTGATGGAGATGGCATGGCCCGTCTGTTGCAACATTAATGAGGTAAAAGCAAGCTCGCCGTTATGGAGTAAGGAGTGTTCCATGACGGCTCTATTCCAAAATTGTCACACAGGCGTTGCTAGGTGAAACCAGGCTGATATATCCGATACCCTTAGTCAATCCCGGAGATGAGTCCGCAACAGCAACGACCAAAGTACTTGATCCTGAGGTGCTGTTTAAACACCGCTTTGGATTTCAAAACTAAGTTATAGTGCAGTACCCTGCATCAACAGCAGGATGTTCAATGGGTGGTTGGTCAAATTGAAAATGTCCTTACAATTAGATCAGGTTATGGCAACCAATAGATAAATCATCATAACTAAAGCGCGTTAACCCAGGACTCCCGTTTTTTGCATCAAGCTCAATACCTGATCACCAAATAAGGTCTGAATATCCGCATCCCCCAGCAACGGCCGGATGCTGCGCGCGTCAGCAATGGCTTTTTTGGCGGCATCCAGTGAATTGGCTGCAGTTAAAACTACCGCCAGTGTCACCTGTGGCAGGTAGTTTTTGGTATCGCGCTGACAGGCCAGCTGTGCCTCATCAACCGCCGCTTCAGCTTCATTATTCATCATTAAGCCGATAGCCAGGAAACTGCCCCATACCGCTAGCCGATTATCCAACGGGCTGATACGCATGCCTTTACGCATATATTTGATTGCATTGCTCAGGTTTTGGTTGCAGATTTCCGCCGCACCCAATGCCACCCATGCCTGGGCATTGGACGGATCCTGTTCAACCGCCTTTCGCAGTAAAGGCATGGCCCGATCAATATGTCCTATATCAGCCAGCGCACAACCGACAAAACCCAGCACAACTGAATTCATATCATCCAATTGCAAGGCTGCATCGCTGCAGGCCAGACACTGGTTGATCGCGGCTTCACGGTTGGCCAGTAGCCCAACCCGGTGCCCCAATCCCAGAAGTAAGGCTCGATAGGCATGAGCCAGGGCATAATCGGGATCAATCTCCAGGCATTGTTGTAATGCTTTATCCGCTTCCAGAAAGGTATCTTCGTGCCAGCCTTTGGTGGCCAGCAGTCCGCCGGCATACAGGAAGTTGCGATGCGCATCACGGTTTGCCTGATGCCGGGGTAAACGCTGAAAAGACAAGCGTGTCAGTTGAGGCTCCAGTAATCTGGCAACGCTTTGAATGATCTCGTCTTCAATGTTCTCCAGTGAATCTTCTTCCGAGTCAAACCGATGCGCCCAGACATGCGCCTGGGTAGTGACATCGATGAGCTGCAAATTAATCCGAATACGTTTTCCCAGTGTGCGAACACTGCCTTCGATCGCATGGCTGACATCCAGGTCTTCACGTACCTGAGCGATGGATGGTGGTTGCTGCTTATAGCTGAAAGCTGATGAACGGGAAATCACTTGCAGGCCTGATACGCGGGCGATTATTGTGGTCAGGTCTTCCACCAGTGCATCAGCAAAAAAAGCCAGTTCGGGATTATCTGAAAATACCTGGAATGGCAGAATTACGATTGAAACCAAACCCTCCAGAGCTAAATCAGCAGTCCCGTTTTGATCATCTGCCTGTAAATCACCGACAAAGCGATAGCCATGGCCGCGAACGGTTCGTATGAGTGACTGCTGTTCACCGCTGTCACCAATGGCCTGTCTGGCCAGCTTGATGCAGTTGGTCAAGGTTGCTTCCGAGACTATCCGGCCGGCCCAGACATGATCCAGCAGCTGGTCTTTGCTGACCGCTTGGTCCCGGTGCTGGATCAGGTACAACAGTACTTGATAGACCTGGGGTTCTACAGCAATAAGCTGCTCACCATGCCGTAGTTCCAGCAGTTCGGTATCCAGGCTATGGTCGGCAAAGGTATACAGCATGCTGGCTTTCAGGTTTCCTGGGCAAATGATAAGTGTTTTGGACAAGCGTTCAGGCAAATTATACATAGTCTACTCAATCCCTATCCAATCCCTACCAAACCCTCATGAAGGTTGTCGTCGCCGGTTATAGAGTGGCTGCATGCAATGAATACAACAGTTTCACTGCTATCAAAAAACACATTGGAGAAATGAACAAATGAAATATTTACTCAATATGATTTTCGTTTTGTTGGTATCAAATGCGCAGGCTGACGAATCAAAATTGCAACTGGAGGATCCTGGCTTTGCTGATTCAAGCTGTGATTATTGCCCACTTAGAAAGGCTGGGGAAATTATTTTTGCTGACACGACAGCTGGTAAATATAACAGCAAAGCCGTTGAGTTAGTTGTTGTTAATACCGCTTTGGATGGTGCCGGCAAGACTGAAGTTTATCCCTCGTTAACGCGGAATAATGACCGTGCAGCAGTTGCAAAGCGAATGACAGGTTCTGAGGCAATTGTTGGTGACATTTCACAATTTCCTAAAGTAATTCCTGCTGCACTGCTTTATGCCCTGGTATTTTTATCCTGGTGCTGGTTTGTGGCGAATCGACTGTAGCGGCGATCATTAAATTCAGGAGATAAGTCATGCCATTAGTTGACATACAAGTGATGACAGGTGTTTTTGACGCTGAGCAAAAACGTCGGATTGCTTCCAGGGTAAGTGAAGTAATACATGAAATCACAGGCACCAGCCAGCCAAGCTGGATTCGGGTGCAGGAGGTCAAGCAAGACGATTGGACTGCCGGGGCAGGGTATATGATCGACGCGCCGGTGCAATCTTTACTCAGTCCTTATCAAATTATGATGAATCGCGCATGTACTGAGGAGAACACGGCAGAAGACTTAAGTTGATGCCTGCAAGAGGTCATTTATGGTTTAATCGAAGCAACCATTATTTTGATTGCATTAAAAAACTCGTCATCGGGAATCGCGGCGGCTTTTTCACCAACAGTGATTTCCATCGCGCATTGATGCTCACCTTCATAGGCCCAAAATCGCTTGGCAAGCCATACGCCGGTTGCCTGAGCAGCAGCATCACGGGCTTTTTCTGCTGCTTCTGAGCTGCACGGCAGCAGCACATGAAACAGGTTGGTATGGGGTGGCTGAGGATCGACCTGAATCCCATTGATTTGAACCAGCAGACCGGCAAGCTGCTGCGCCCGGGCCACGAAGCCGGGCATTTGTTCCAATCTGATATCCAGCAAGCGCAGCGCATCAGCAATCATCGGCCAGGGCTCAATCAGTAAGCCGCCAAGCCGTGCCCGCCAAAGCCGAGCTTCAGCCATGAACGCTTGCTCGCCGATTAAAACCGCACCGCCAATGGCGCCGATATCTTTGTATAGCGAAACATAAATTGAATTGAATCCATTGGCTATTTCAGCAAAAGTCCGGTTTTTGTAATAAGTTTGACTTGACCAAACGCGGGCACCGTCCATATGCAACGGCAGATTTACCTGGTTTGCTTTTTGCTTAAGAGCTGTCAGTTCATTCCAGCTTGGCAATAAATTGCCACTATGCCGTTGTGGCAATTCAACAAAAGCACAGGCAGCATTTCCATCCAGTAATTCGGCGGTGATCGGTTGGCGCCATTGTCCTACCAGGCTGGCATTTAGCGCATGGGCTTGCTGATAACCATCGTGCTCATGTAACAGCAAATGTGAAGTGGGGTGCAGCAGCAGCCGGTTTGTTCCACTCTGGCCGGCATAAATACGCGCTGCAATGGCTTGGGCCATGGTGCCGGTAGGGCACCACATGGCAGCTGGTTTGCCAAATAGTGCTGCAACTTTTTCCTCGAGATGTTCTACCATTGGCCCGCTGATCAGGTATTCAGTGATTAGCTGCTGCTGCTCCATAAACGCATGTATTGATGCCAGCTTTTCAGTCGCTGTTTGAGGTTGATGGAATGGAAAACTTAAATCATATTCACAAGAGGCTTTAAGGTCGGTGTCCATGGGGCAGCCTTTGGTTTGGGTTAAATATCAGCGCCCATGATAGATGAAATCAAAGGCTATAAAGCGTGGGATATTGGTTAATATGAGGATTTAATTATTTGTTGATAGTGCGCAAGGCTTTTTCGTTGGTATGTTGTGGAAACTGATTGAGCAGCCGATCAATTTTTCCGTCAATGTAGGTATGGCAAAAAGGCCTGTCAGGGTTGCTGTAATAGTAGTCTTGGTATTTTTCAAGGTTAAGCTTGAATGCAGAGTATGGCAAAACATTGGTGATCAGTGGCAGATCAAATTCGGCTTGCAGCAGCGATAAATCATTGCTTGCCTGTAGGCTCTGTACCTTGTTAAAAGTATAAATGGCAGAGCGATATTTCTGTCGCATCGAATGCGCTGAAGTGCTGCTGTGGGTATGCAGATGAATCTTGATTAAAGCATAGAGATCAACCTGGTTTGCATCAAAATGAACCAGAACCGCTTCAGAAAAAGATTGATTATCCCCGGTTGAAGCAATCCAGCCCTGTTCAACTTTTATAACACCAAGCACGGATGAAAAGACAGCTTCTGTACACCAATGGCAGCCGCCGCCTAAGCCGATTCTTTCAGAGTTGTTCATATAACTGGTATTGGTGGCAAACAATAGAAAATCAAATATAAATGGTTTCTGTTAGCACGATGCTTGAGTCATCTAAATGGGACTTTTGCTTTTAAGCTGCGAACCTTCATCTGGTTGCGACACTTTATTAAGTATGCAGCCGATCCAATGCTCAAGCTTTAGGCTGTCTCCGATTCATGCATGAAATGGTTTGAGCGATTGCCAATAACGAACCTGATAAGCAAACACAGCCGGGTGGAGGTTATGGTTTCATATTGAGGGTTTAAATGAAATACAAAAAGCACTGGGCGCATTGGGTATTAATTTTTACTTGCCCATTGCTGCAGGCACAGGATCTACCCGATACCGAAGTTTTTTTAAATTCACTGACCAGGTGTGCCATTGGATCTGAAATTGAAGTAGGTGTTGATTTGATTGGTTCAATTTCGGATATCTATGAAGGTGATAGATCAGATGGTTATTTAACGATTAAAAATGAAGCCAAATTTTTAGAGCACTTTCCGATAGAAGATAGGCTAAAAGCTTATCAGCTCTATCAAGAATGCATAGTAGATTATCTTGACAGATTAAGTTATCAGCCAGGGTATAAAGAGCCAACAAGCGATGAAATTCGACAAGCAATATATAATGTAACTGAATCGCGCGGTGGTGTAATAAGAGGGGATAGTGAAATTATCGTTGAAAACCCGTTAGCTGGGATGTCAGCTGAAATAGTTGAGTTTGAAAAACTTGGATGTCAGATCGCAGATGTTGGCGCTGGATATTTTTGCAATTATCTTATAACGATAAGGTACAAGTTGTTTTCTAATGAAAGATCAAGCGCTGGGCAAGCGCATGCAGACGCTATTACAAAGCTTTTAAACATGATGATGGGAGGGGAAACCACAACCTCAACGCAGGTTCGAAGGTTTATAAAAGCTGATCGTGGGTGGTTGGTTTCTGAAGCATAGTTAAAAATTGGTCGGATATCAGAAAAAAATCAAGACACTCCATGATTAAAAGCTGTATTCTTATTGTAATTTTAAGGTTCGAATCGGTGAAGATAATTAGTAGAATAATATTAAAAAAACCTAAGCAACTAATTTACTTAGGTTTTTTTAAATGGGGTGGCATGAGCTGAGTTATCAACATATTTTTTGATAAATATCTGTAATACGGATTGCATACTAAATTAGTGCTACTGAATGTACTACTAAAACGAAATATTACCAGTAATATTAGGGTAATAAAGGTGCTTTTTGATGAGCGAGTGATTCCAATCAGTCAATGGATTTTAGTGCTGCTGCAACGCAGGACTTTGCCTCCTTCGGAGTCTGACCCAGAAGACGTAATATCGCTTCACATGTTTCTATTTTGGTTTTCTTAAAGCGTTTTGCATCTTCTTTTGCACCAGCAGCCAGCAATGCAATTGATGTAATCTGGCGATAGAGGAGTTCGTTTGATTGAACAGAAAAGCTACCCTCCCGGATGCCGGCTCGTATATCCTCTTTGAGTTTATTGTAGGACACCCCCCTAATCTGCGGGTGCAGGCTCAGAGCACTAGTGAGGAGAATTTTGTCCTCACCGCTTCCAGATAAGAAACTGATCCCGACGTAAAATGCGACGATCAATCGTTGGCAGCCTGGATCAATTTCGCCTATTTTGCCGGAAACATGCGCTTCAAATTCTTCAAAAAGCGCTATTGCAGTTACCATAATCAGCTCATCTCGACCGTCGAAATGATTATAAAATGTTCCCTGTGAAAGCCCGGATTGTCGGGTTATTTCGTTGATCGTCGCTGCTTCCATTCCTTTTTGAGCAACAACATTGATTACGCTGTCCATTAAGGCTGCGCGCGTTCTCTCCCGTTTTGCTAGATCAAGCGCTTGATCTTGAAAATGCCGATACATAAATTTGCTGTCCGTTCCTACTTAGCATTTACATAATACGATGCTGTTGAGTTGGCGATGTCAAAAATGACATATAATTACAAAAATGACTATACCACTATTTTAGTGCTAAGATGCGCGCCATGTTGTGTCCATAACAACTTTTTGAGCAAACACAGGCAAAATGTAGTGGGAGCTTGGAGTCGATTGATAAGCTGGTGAATTAGAGTATGTCAGATATGGGTAAAAAAATTATAGGTTGTGTGTTTGCGGCGTACCTGGCGGCTTGTTCACCATCTGAGGAAAGTGCCGTTGAGCAAAAGGCGAGGCCTGCGAAGCTGGTTGTTGTCGAGACGTCATCCAATCAGCGCGACTTGACCTTCCCAGCTATTGTACGCGCGGTAAAATCCGCAGAGCTTACATTCCAAGTAAGCGGTGAAATCCGTGAGCTAAATGTTTTAGAAGGCGATGAGATCGAGCAAGGCGCGATTATTGCCCAACTCGACCAGCGTGATGCGCAAAATACGCTCGTTCAGGCGAAAGCAGAATTTCAAAATGCTGAAGCGGAATATCTGCGCGCAGAAAGGCTGATGGAACGTGATGCGATTTCTCGAAGTACGCTTGAGAGCCGCAAAACTCAAACAGAAGTTGCCAGGGCCTCCCTTGGTACTGCCGAAAAATCACTTAGTGACACAGTTTTGCGTGCGCCGTTTATGGGCGGAATATCTCGCGTCTATGTAGAGCAATTTCAAAACATTCAATCCAAAGAAGCTATTGCGGTCATTCAAAGTAAAAAAATCGAAGCCATCGTCAATATTCCCGGAACAATCATCGCCCGTATACCGCAGCTCGAACCCATGGGCGCCCGCGTCATACTTGATGCCGCCCCCGACGTTGAAATCCCCGCAGAGTTTCGCGAATCTTCGGGGCAAGCAGATGAAAACACCCAGACCTATCAAATCAGCTTTACTTTCGATCCGCCTGAGGACCTGCTGATTCTGCCCGGGATGACAGCAAGTGTCAGCACAACATTTTTATTTAAGGGTGCTAAAGACATCATACCTGACGGTGTTGCAGCGCCATTGTCGGCAATTCTGGCCGAAGGCGACCAGACCTATGTTTGGGTGGTTGATCAAGAAACGATGGTGATTACAAAACGTGATGTGACCTTGGGCCCCGAAGCCGACGAGTTGGTGACCATCACCGACGGATTAGACGGTGGTGAGATGATTGTCGCAGCAGGCGTATCATTCTTTCATGAAGGAAATATCGTGCGCCCCTGGATTCCGGAATAGGGGATGTCATGAACCTTGCCAAGGCATCCATACAAAACCCGTTATTGTGCATAATCGCAATACTGATCGCCTTGATCGGCGGTTGGCTCGCCTATCAGAATATGGCGCGATTTGAAGATCCAGAATACACAATCAGAATTGCCAAGGTTGTTACGCAGTATCCGGGGGCAAGCCCAAATGAGGTGATGAACGAAGTAACGGAGCCAATCGAAACGGCATTGCAGCAGCTGCCCGAAGTGAAGTCGGTGGAGTCAATTTCCTCCGCAGGCTCGTCAGAAATAACTGTTGAAATCAGGTTTGAAGCGTCAAAAACAAAGTCCGATTTGCAGGTTGTGTGGACAAAGGTTCGAAACTCTGTGGCTGATGCGCAAGCAGACCTGCCGCCTGGCGCCGGGACAAGTATCGTCAATGATAAGTTCGGTGACGTATACGGTATTTATTACCTTTTGACCGGCGAAGGGTATTCTTCTGCGGAACTATATAGCTATGCGCGGTTTTTGCGGAAAGAACTTCTGCAGGTCAACGGCGTCGCAAAGGTGGGGCTAATTGGCGATCAACAGGAAGTAATCTATGTTGAAGTATCGCGCGAGCGAGCGGCTTCCCTTGGGCTTTCGTTGAGTGAAATTTACGATACCCTTTCTCAGCAAAATACTGTTACAGCGGCCGGCGAATTGTTACTCGGTGATGAGCTTCTAAAAATCGATCCCAGCGGAAAAATCACATCCGTTGATGAAATTAGAAGTCTCATTATTGGTGATAGTACCAGCGGTGGTGTAACCCGCCTTGGCGCAGTTGCGAACGTGACGCGAGGCTATCGCGAACCAGCAGATCAATTCATTCGATATGATGGAAAACCAGCCCTGGGCTTTGGTATTTCAAATCTTACGGGCGTCAACGTTGTTAAACTTGGCGAGGCTGTCAACGAAAAGCTTGCAGAATTGGATAGCCAACGCCCGGGTGGGATGGTTCTGCACGAATATTATCATCAGGGAAATGTTGTCGATGTCTCGATTCAGAGCTTTGGTGTCAATGTATTGACTGCTCTTGCCATCGTTTTTTGCACGCTGCTGATTTTTATGGGGTTTCGTTCTGGATTGGTAATGGGTGCTACCGTTTTGGTCACCATGGCGGCGACATTGCTGGTTATGTGGATAGGTGGGATTCCAATGCACCGAATTTCTCTTGGCGCGCTTATTATTTCGCTTGGCATGCTGGTTGATAATGGGGTTGTTATCACAGATGGAATTCTTGTCGGTGTTGGCAAAGGCAGGGACAAGCTAGCGGTTGCGATCGATGTTGCTCGTAAGAACATGAAACCGCTGTTAGGTGGAACGCTTGTTGGGATCATCGCTTTTGCTCCAATCGGGTTTGCGCCCGGTGACACTGCAGAATTTACAAATTCGCTTTTTTGGGTCGTTGCTATTGCTCTTGGGCTCAGCTGGGTGTTGGCGTTCACGATCACGCCGCTGTTTTGTTATTGGGCGTTTCCAGAAAAATCGAGTGACGCGAGAAATTCATCAGGCGATGGTCGTTTCATAAAATTTTATAAAGGCGTCATCAGCACGATACTTGCAAACAAGGTACTGTCTTTGGCTGCGACAGCCGGCGTATTCATGGTGGCACTGTGGGGGTTTCAATTTGTTAAGGTCGGATTTTTCCCTGCGTCAACATCGCCCCAAGTGGTTGTCGATTACTATCTGCCTGAAGGCACCGGCATCGCTCGCACACGAACAGACATGATCCGGATGGAAAATCATGTGCGTCAGCTTGACGGTGTGGCAAATGTGCAGACGCTTGTAGGCGGCGGTGCATTACGATATATGCTTTCATATGATGCCGGCTCTAATAATTCCTCTCACGGTCAACTTTTAATTCGAACCGATAACTACAAACTGAACGACAAACTCATTGCTGCAATTCAGGCTTATGCGAACGAAGCGTTTCCTGATGGACAGGCGAAAGCGTGGAAATTTCAAATGGGCCCTGGTGGCGGATCCAAAATTGAAGCGAGTTTCTCAGGCCCTGACTCTAAAATTCTACGTGAGCTCGCCAACCAGGCTAAAGCAATTATGGCTGGGGATGGCGGCGCTGTTCTCATTAGGGATGATTGGCGCCGTCTGGTCCCGGTCATTGCGCCGGAGTATTCGGTTAATAAAGGTGAGCGTGTCGGGATTACACGAAAAGAACTAGCGGAAACGCTGGAAGAGAATTTCACCGGTGTTCAGCGAGGCGTTTATCGGGAAAGCAATACCCTCATCCCTATAATTTCTCGTGCACCAGCCAGCGAACGCCTTGGTCGCTGGAATATGGCGTCTATACAGATATTAAGCCCAACAACGGGCCGGTCAGTTCCGTTGGCGCAAGTTGTCAACGGTGGCGACTTAATTTGGCGCGATAGCCAAATTCTCCGGACGGATCGAGTTATGACGATTAAAGCGCAATGTGACCCCGCGTTAGGCGAGCTTGCTGACGACCTTTACACACGACTAAAACCACAAATTGAGGCGCTCCCTCTGCCAGACGGATATACATTGCAGTGGGATGGCGAGTTTGGTAATTCCGCCGAAGCCCAAAGTAGCCTTGCCAGTACCATTCCACTTGGCCTTCTCGCGATGATTCTTGTTGTGGTCATTTTGTTCAACGCGGTTCGGCAACCGCTGGTTATCTGGTCTATTGTTCCGTTGGCAATTGTTGGTGTCACAATTGGTTTAGTAATAACACGAACGCCGTTTGAGTTTATGGGGATTTTGGGCCTATTATCCTTATCCGGACTACTCATCCAAAACTCGATAGTATTGGTGGATTCAATAGACAATTTAATTTCAAGTGGTATGCCTAGATTCGACGCGCTTGTTGAATCTGCAGCTAGCCGGTTACGGCCAGTTACCATGGGCGCGCTTACAACTGTTCTGGGAATTTTGCCGCTTTTTTTCGACCCGTTTTTCAAATCCATGACCGTCGTGTTGGCGTTTGGTCTCAGTTTCGCGACCGTAATCACGTTACTTGTTACGCCGGCGCTATACGCGATTATGTTTGGAATTCACCATGATGAGTCGGCAACTCTTGAAAAACAAGCTGGTTCAACGGAGGCGCTTGCAACGTGATGACCCGTTTTATTTTCACATTGCTCGGATTACTTATTTTAAACGCTTGCGCGTCCATATCTTCACCTGAAGACGCCCGTGGCATCGCAAATGCGTCATTACCGAAAATGCCGATTGAATGGACAATGGCACGTGAAAAAGTTGGCGAAGTTGAAGTGGGTTGGATCGAAAAGATTGGCGACCCGCTGCTGTCGGAATTAGTTGTGGAAGCGCAAACCACCAACCGCGACCTTCAAGCAGCCGCTGCAGCTGTATCGCAATCCCAAGCGTTTGCTGCGCAGGCCCGTTCAGCGCTCTTTCCAGCCCTTGACGGCACCATTACAAAAGGGCGATCAGGTGTCATTGATCTACCAAGCAGTGACTTTTACAACCTCGGACTTCAGCTCGGATGGGAAGCCGATGTCTGGGGACGTGTCAGGTCGGCAAAACGCGCGGCCGCCTTTAGCGCATTTTCGGCAGAAGCCGACTACATCTTCACACAGTACTCGATAGCTGCCGCCGTCGCGCAATCTTATTTTCTGGTTATTGAAGCCGGCCTGCAAACAGAGGTTTCGCGCAAATCGCTTACAGCGCTTCAGGAAACAGATTTGATTGTAACCGCCAAATACGAACTTGGTGCGGTAAGCGCATTAGATGTCGCACTATCCCGGTCAGATCTCGCAAACGCACGAGCGTCAATTGCTGAAGTTGAAGGGTCACGACGCAATGCAATCCGGGCGCTTGAGGTTTTGTTGGGTCGTTACCCATCCGCGGAATTGACGTTGCGACAAACATTGCCGAGTATTCCTTCTGCGCCGCCTCCTGGGTTACCGTCGACATTGCTTGAAAGGCGTCCGGACATTATTGCGGCAGAGCTCAATGTCGCATCGGCCTTTAACAACGTCAAATCAGCGCGCGCAGCGCGGTTGCCGACAATCAGTTTAACCAGTTCCATTGAGGGGTCATCAACCGATCTTTCGGATATATTGGACCCTGGAAATGTAATGTGGCAACTTGCCAGCAACTTGCTGGCGCCGTTATTTGACGGCGGACTAAGAAAAGCGCAAGTTGATGAGGCCAATGCCGGACAACAACAAGCAATCGCGGCATATGCGCAGACAGCTCTGAATGCTTTTCGGGATGTTGAAAACAGTCTTGATCAAGGTGCTGTTTTGCTCGAGCGGGTGACCGCATTAAGGGAAGCAGCCAGTGAAGCAAATAAGGCGCTCGAAATTAGTCAATTGCGGTATCAAGAGGGTGAAACCGACCTCCTTGATGTTTTAACAATCCAAAATAATACGTTTGCAGCCGACAGTGCGTTAGTTTCAGCAGAACGCGCACAACTTGATGAATGGATTAATCTCAACCTTGCTCTTGGAGGTGGTTGGCAGTGAATCCCAACAATTAGACTATTTGCGCCACAATCACTCAATTCTTTTAGTTGGAACCAGGCTGGAGCCCAAGGTGTTTAGTTGTTCAATTTTCCTGGTATAAATTTGCGAACGATCAGCGGTCCAAGCTTATCGCGACAAACCGGGCTTGTTCGGAAGATTTAAATAACACAGCCAAACCCTTCTTAAACGATGACATCAAACAGGGCAGTGAACATATAAAAAAACACAAGTATCGACTATGGACAGCTCAAAAACACCCTCACATAATCCATCCTGTACAACCGTATTAGCAAAGAAGGCTTAATAAAAAAGATATTAAAAAAGCCTAAGCAAATTAGTTGCTTAGGCTTTTTGAAATGGTCGCATAAGCATTCTATCTTGCTCACTTTATCGCTACGATACTTGTCAATCATCGGATACTGTCATTCGAGTCATACCTCTAACCGTTTGGACATGGATGACGATTGCTTAGCTACTCTAAATAACTAATAGAATCAGTGGATTAAGAGAATGCCTAAATTATCAAACTTATATGTATGATAGGTTTTTTTGCATTGTCGTTCACTCCGCTTTCATCAGCAGAACAAGTGTACAATAATTGCTAGAGGCTTCGCCAGACCCCAAGCTGATTGCTGCATTTTGCTTCAACTAAGAGGTTTGTTGCATCGCTGCAGACATCCTTAGTAAAACAGCAAGGCTGGCTGAGTGTTGATTGAGTTAATATTTACTTCAGTTTGGAGGTTTGTCATGCGGAATTTAGGGATATTAGTTTTTATACTGGCACTGGTGGCCTGCCAGCCTCAATCTGAACCCCAAACTCAATCTGATCCAGCAGTGGTTAAGCTTGGCCAAGATACTGGAGGATCTGCAGCCGGAGATTTTGGGCCGCCGCAGGGCGAACCTGTTCAAGCGATACTCACCTCTGCGCCAAACGTGCCTCCGCCCGTCAATCGTGACTATCCAGCCAAAGTGATTGTCGATATGGAAGTACGCGAACTGGATATGGAAATTTCCGAAGGTGTGACCTACACTTTCTGGACATTCGGCGGTACTGTACCGGGTAGTTTTATTCGAATAAGACAAGGTGATACAGTCGAATTTCACCTCAAAAATCACCCTGATTCGAAAATGCCACACAACATTGATCTGCATGCTGTGACCGGTCCCGGTGGTGGTGCGTCATCCAGTTTTGCTGCGCCTGGTCATGAGGCTGTGTTTAGCTTCAAAGCCTTAAATCAAGGACTGTATGTTTACCATTGCGCCACAGCACCGGTGGGTATGCATGTGGCCAACGGCATGTATGGACTGATCCTGGTTGAACCACCAGAAGGGCTGCCACCTGTGGATAAAGAGTATTACGTGATGCAGGGTGAGTTTTACACTGTTGGCAAATACCGTGAAAAGGGTCATCAACCGTTCGATATGCAAAAAGCCATTGAAGAAAACGCCACCTATGTGCTGTTTAACGGCTCTGAAGGGGCATTGGTTGGAGAACATGCAATCAAAGCCAGTGTGGGTGACAACGTGCGGCTGTTTGTTGGCAATGGTGGCCCCAATCTGGTTTCCAGCTTTCATGTTATTGGTGAGATATTCGACAAGGTTTATCAGGAAGGCGGGTCCAGATACCAGGAAAATGTACAAACAACACTGGTGCCTGCAGGTGGCTCAGCTATGACTGAGTTTCGAGTGGAGGTGCCCGGTACTTTTGTAATCGTCGATCATTCTATTTTCAGGGCCTTTAACAAAGGTGCGCTGGGCATGCTCAAAGTCGACGGTGAGGACAACTTGCCGGTGTACTCGGGCAAAGAGGTTGATAACGTTTATCTGGGTGACAAAGTAGTGGCTGCTGATTTAGCAGCCGTCACGGAAATTACTGAAGCGCGAATTACCGGTACGGCCACCAAAGCACAGCGTATTCAGGCCGGCAAAGTCTTGTATAACGGCACTTGTTCGGTATGTCATCAGCAAAGCGGTGAAGGCATTGAGGGTGTGTTCCCACCACTCGCGGGTTCTGATTACATGCTGACTGAACCAACCGAGCATGCAATCGAAATAGTATTAAATGGTTTGACTGGTCCGGTCACCGTGAATGGAGTTACCTATAACTCAGTGATGCCGCCGATGAGTCAATTGAATGATGATGAAATAGCCGACATTTTGAGTTTTGTTTTTAATAGTTGGGGCAATGATGGTGATGTGGTCAGTGCTGATCAGGTTGCTACGGTACGTGCCGGAACTGATCGGTCTGAAGGTGCTGCCCATTAACGGTAGGTGTGGTGATAATTAAGCCATTAATTGCGCTGCTATTACTCGCCTGTTTGCCGGGTAATTCAAATGCCAATGAGTTTGTACCCATATCCGGCGGTGAGTTTCGATCGGTAGTTCCTGTGGAAGAAGGCAACAATGTTGCCGAGATTGGTGATTTTTTTCTTCAGGAAACACCTGTAACCAACGCCGAGTTTCTGCGCTTTGTGCTTTACCATCCTGAATGGCAGCGTGGCAGAGCAGTTAGTTTATTTGTTGACGATCAGTACCTGTTCAACTGGAGTGGTCCTATTTCACTGGGTAGTAACGCAAAGCCGAATCAGCCGGTCACTCAGGTTAGCTGGTTTGCCGCTAATGCTTACTGTGAATCACTAAATGCCAGACTACCCAACTGGTATGAGTGGGAGTATGTTGCCGCAGCGAATGAAGACATGGCTGACGCCAGATCGGTTCCCGGCTGGCGGCAGGAAATTCTCTCCTGGTATTCCCAGGTTGGCGGTGTTCAGCTTGAAGATGTTAGATCCAGGGCTGCTAATTATTACAATATTTTCGATGCACATGGTCTCGTCTGGGAATGGGTGGATGATTACAACGCCTTATTGGTGACGGGTGACAATCGTGAGCAAGGTGGAGCAGATGCATTGCAGTTCTGTGGCGCCGGAGCAATTACCATGGAAGAGAAAGAAAACTATGCAGTGCTGATGCGGATCGCGATGCTCAGTTCACTGGAGGCTCGATACACTACCCGAAACCTGGGTTTTCGCTGTGCGAGTTCAGAACAGGGGACTTTGTAATGCGTAATATTCATGCAACAGTCTATACATTGCTGCTAATGCTGGGCAGTTTGGTTCAATTCAATGCAGTGGCCCAATCGTCGGTTGGGAAATCACTGCCTTCCAACTCAATATATCATTTGCAAGCTTCACTTGAAGATCAGTCAGGTGAAATAGCTGGGCTTGATCAGCATCAAGGCCAGCCCACTCTGGTTACCATGTTTTATGCCAGCTGCCCGCATGTGTGCCCGTTGATTATCAGCACCATCAAACTAACTGAAGCGAAGCTCTCAGAGGTGGAACGCAGCAACCTTCGAGTACTGATGATTAGTGTTGACCCTGAAACGGATACACCAGCTGTATTGCTTGAAAACATGCAACGCCATGCGCTTGATGCAGAACGCTGGTCTATGGTACGACCTGAGCCTGGTGATCTACGTGCTATCGCCGGTGTGCTTGGTATTAAGTACAAACAACTGCCGGATGGTGAATTTAATCACAGCACTAAAATAAGCCTGCTTGACGGTAACGGTTCCCCGCTAGCCAGCAGCAGCCAGATAGGCCGCTTGGATGAGGGTTTTCTACAGGCAGTAAAAACCAGCTTGCAGTAAGCTGTAGATTAATAACAACAAGTGCTGTAACACTTGCCGACTGTTACTCAGCATAACTTAGACGGAGTCATTTGCATGGATAGTTACAGAAGTACCTTTTCGATCAAAAAGCTTTGGATCATTCTCACTGTCAGCATGATTGTGATGTTCTCCGTGTTATTACTGTTCGGGCAAAAAATATACCAGCAGGCACCACCGATACCTCAGCAGGTAGTCAGCACCGACGGGCAAGCAATTTTCACAGGAGATGATATCCAGCGCGGCCAGGCGGTTTGGCAAGAATTGGGTGGTATGCAGCAAGGGTCTATCTGGGGGCATGGCAGTTACCTGGCTCCGGATTGGAGTGCTGACTGGTTGCGGCGTGAGGCAGAGGCGTTGCTGGCAATAAAATTGGTTAATAGCAATATATCTCTGCCCGGGCAACAGCTGGCGGATTTGGCAGAAATAGCCATGCGGGATGAGTTGCGCACCAATACCTATAACCAGGCTGATCAGAGCATCACTATCGGGACTCAGCGCGCACAGGCAATATC
Organism: Gammaproteobacteria bacterium; assembly: GCA_021772985.1. GTDB lineage: Bacteria > Pseudomonadota > Gammaproteobacteria > Xanthomonadales > Wenzhouxiangellaceae > JAJFKX01. The sequence goes on along the minus strand of JAJFKX010000043.1, from coordinate 22,374 downwards.
CGAGGTGATGACCCATTACAAGGGTTTGTTTCAGGGTAGCACGCCGGAATTCCAAAAACTCCGCCAGGACTATGCTTTCCCGTTGCACACTACCCTCAGCGATGCTGACACACATGCGTTGTCCGCATTCTTCTTCTGGTCTGCCTGGTCGGCGGTGACCAACCGACCGGATGATGACATTAGTTATACCAGTAACTGGCCACACGATCCGATGGTAGGCAATACCCCACCACCTTCATTGTACATGTGGAGCTTTATTTCAATTTTGTTGTTGCTTGGCGGTATCGGTGGATTGGTTTGGTATTACGTACGGCAATATGATATTTGGCGTGCGGATATGGAACCTGAAGGAGGGTTTGCAAGCGATGATAGTATTGCCGTTGCGACAATCACTCCATCGATGCGCGCAACCGCAAAATATTTTTGGATAGTCACCGCACTATTTGGACTGCAGGTGCTGCTGGGTATATTGACTGCGCATTATCAGGTCGAGGGCCAGGGGTTGTATGGATTGCCGTTGGTCGACTATCTGCCGTATGCAGTCAGTCGCACCTGGCATACACAGCTGGCGGTGTTGTGGATCGCCACCTCATGGTTGGCGACCGGTCTATATGTAGGTCCACTGCTGTCGGGTCATGAGCCGAAATTTCAGCGTTTCGGGGTGAACTTTCTGTTCATCAGTTTGTTGCTGATCGTGGTTGGCTCGTTTGCGGGCCAATGGTTGGCAGTGCATGGTTTCTTTGATAGCGGGACCAAAAATTTCTGGTTCGGGCATCAAGGTTATGAGTATGTCGACCTTGGTCGGTTTTGGCAAATCTATCTGCTGGTTGGGTTGCTGCTATGGGTTGGTTTGGTGCTGCGGGCTTTGTGGCCACTATTGCAGCAGAAAACCAGTGGTGCTTCGCTGGCTTTTTTAGTGGTTGTTTCTACTGTTGCAATCGGCCTGCTGTACGGTGCCGGCTTAATGTGGGGTGAGCATGTACATATCAGCGTGATGGAATACTGGCGTTGGTGGGTTGTGCATTTGTGGGTTGAAGGCGTATTCGAAGTATTCGCTACCGCAATCATTGCCACTTTGTTTGTCAAAATGGGTTTGCTGCGTGCGTCTGTTGCGACAGTGTCGGTGCTGTTTGCTACCATTATTTTTCTGTGTGGTGGTGTCTTGGGTACTTTCCATCACTTGTATTTTAGTGGAACCCCGATATCAGTAATGGCACTCGGTGCCACTTTCTCAGCATTGGAAGTGGTGCCGTTGATGGTGGTCGGTTTTGAAGCCTATAACCACGCAAAAATTGAAGGTCAGGCAATGTGGCAAAAAGCTTACCACTGGCCTTTCATGTTTTTTTCCGCTGTGTTGGTGTGGAATCTGGTTGGCGCCGGGTTGTTCGGGTTTTTAATCAATCCACCCATAGCGTTGTATTACATGCAGGGTTTAACCACCACGGCCAACCATGGACATGCTGCACTGTTTGGTGTTTATGGTTTTCTCGGTTTGGGGTTGATGATGTATTGCATGCGGGGCTTGACCGATATCCGGCATTGGAACCAACGGTTGTTGAAAGTGGCATTCTGGAGCCTTAATCTGGGCCTGGCAATGATGACGTTTTTATCGTTATTGCCGCAAGGCCTGTGGCAAACTTATTTCAGCATTAAAGAATATTATGCTTTTGCCAGATCGGCAGAATTTATGCATAGCCCGGTAATGGAAGGTTTGGTCTGGGCTCGGGTACCCGGTGATCTGGTTTTTTCAGTTGGCGTGATTGCATTTGCACTATTTGTCTGGCAGGCATTTAGAGGCCGGCGACAATCGTAGAACAAGCTGAGGTGTTGGGTTTGGCTGTGAGTAAACATGAATAGCACAGTTGGTGCTATTCATAGCGGACATGCATTAATCCGTCGTCCAAAATATAGACCACTATTTTAAACGATGGCCCCTGGTGGCAGCATTTTTTGTTGATGTTACCAATGCTTTTATCATTCGTGCAGCATTAGGTTTATAAACGCCATTTTCAGGCAGCATTGCTGTAATGCCGGGGTTATCAGCAGAAACTTTTACCTTGGCTGATTTGTTATGCCTTAACCTTCATGTTTAGGCTTTGTGCCGACGGCGCATGTACAGCACAGACATAAACAGCAGTCCCATAACCAACAGCCATCTGCCCCAATCATTTAACGTAGGAATTGGAGCCGGTTCTTCAAGCATCAGCAAAACAGTGTCATCGTCAGTGGCTGAGTCTGAATCCACATCGCTGGTGATAGTGGCGGTATTGCTTATTGTGCCTGCGGCGTTGATATCAATGTCACAGTTGATGGTATAAGTTACCAAGCTAGCTGCAGGCAGGTCGAGCAGATCACTTAGATTGGCCGGCGTATTGCTATTGGTATTACCCGTGGCACCGCCTGCTGCAGTGCTGGTCCATGTGCAACTCAACTCTGCCGGGAAATTGTCCTCCACTAGAGCATTGCTGACGTTAGCGGGACCATTGTTGCCTGCAACTATTGTGTAAATAAGATTACCGCCCGGAAGGGCTTCGATTACACCGTCGGTTTTGCTGATAAAAAGATCTGCCTGCCCGCCGGGCAAGGTAACAATGTAATCCTCCACTTCCCCATCGACGGCCAATCCGGTGGGTGTCAAACCACCATTGCTGCTGATTCTAAAACGAACAAAACTGGTTCCGGCCACAACCGGACAGGGGGCGTCGAAGTTGAGAACATTGGCGCCGGCAGCCACGGCCAGGCTGGTAAATATCTGCTCACCGGCGTCCTGCCAGTCACCATCACGATTGAAATCAACCCAGGCATCCAGCGCAGCCGTACTGGAGGCGATAACGGTAATGCTATTGCCGAGGCAGGCCAGGGCAGGGGCCAGGACAACGCCTTCTTCATCGTCCACATTACTTAGATCATCCCCATCCGCCAAGGCACTGGGCTGACCATCGGCTTCAGAGTCTCTGATGTTGCCCAGAGAGGGGCCAGCGAGCCCATGGCGAGCACCGTCATCGGCCAATAGGGTTGGATAGGGTGCCGGAGCATCACCGAAGTCCAGGTTATTCGGGACCACTCCAGGCAAGGTCACAATATAATCTTCCACTTCCCCATCAGCGGCCAATCCAGTGGGTGCCAGACCACCATTGCTGCTGATTCTAAAACGGACAAAGCTGGTTCCGGCCACGACCGGGCAGGGAAGGTCGAAGTTGAGAACATTGGCGCCGGCAGCCACAGCCAGGCTGGTGAAGATCTGCTCACCAGCATCCTGCCAGTCATCATCACGGTTGAAATCAACCCAGGCATCCAGTGCAGCCGCACTGGATGCGATAACAGTAATGCTATTGCCGAGGCAGACCAGGGCAGGAGCCAGGACAACGCCTTCTTCATCGTCCACATTACTTAGATCATCCCCATCCGCCAAGGCACTGGGCTGACCATCGGCTTCGGAGTCTCTGATGTTGCCCAGAGAGGGGCCAGCGAGCCCATGGCGAGCACCGTCATCAGCCAAAAGGGTTGGATAGGGTGCAGCAGCATCACCAAAATCAAGGGCATTTTGAGCCACAGCAGGCAGATGAGCCAACACCAAAACCAAAAGCAACACCCTCTTTGAGAATACTGTGCAGCAAATAGATTGATCAATGAATAGCGACAGAGAGCGGCGTTTCCGCTCCGCACAATAGGAAGATGATGACATAGGTTATAAATCCTATTTACCAATCGTAGGACCACAAGATAGCAACTCACTCCGATAAGCGCTACTAATATAAGCTTGTAACCTTGTCTTTAGATTTGGCTTGCTTTGCCTCCGTGTTTGATAAAGGTTTGGTTATCCGTGCCATTTTTAGCACTGGCGGTTTAGGCAATATCAGTATGGTACTACTATTAAAATCGAATACTGTAGGATGGTTTAGGAAGCTACAGGCAATAAAAAACCCGGTAAACCATTATTTTATATGGTTTATCGGGTCTTTTTAGGCTCTTATGAAACCTTCTGATGGGGCGGCGGGAGTTGAATTATTAATGTAAACTGTTGATAAACATATAAAATATGAAATGAATAATCAATTAGCACTACTAACAGTACTACTAAAAAGAAAAATCAACTGCAATGCTTTGCTGCTGCTCCCTACCTTGAATATCATTGTATTAGCTAATGACATCAAGTATCTGCTGCCTTACATCACGGCCTTTTTTGTCCTGTTCAACAGCCATAATGAACAAGCATTGGCCATCACTCATTTCTGCCCATTTCTCACCGATGGCGCGTTTTTCGGCAGAGTCATCATTGGAGGCGTATGCCTCACCTTTATATTCAACGATCAACATCCGGCCATCATTCAGAGCACAAACAAAGTCGGGATAGAACTTGCTATGAGCTAGCGGTAGCCAGAATGAGGCGTGATGCCGCTTGACCAGATTACGAATCCAATAACGCACTTCTGGCAGGCCGTCGATGGCCTTGGCGCATTCGTATTCCTCACCGGATACTTTCAAGTCTTCAATCAGGCTTTGCGGAAAATAGTGCTTCTGGAATTGATAGCGGCCTGAGTAATATGGAGGGCGTGAGGGGTAGTGATTCGGGCTAAAACGGTAAACAAACTGATCAGATAGACAAGCAATACTGTCATTGCCAAACAAGCTTTCCTGATAGCCTGCCTTCTGTGCGTTCTTGCGATGAAGACGGATCACATCACCGATAGAGCGAGATAGCGGAAACTTGTTTCTCACCAATCCGGTGAGAGTCACATTCGGTTGTTGCAGCAAGTGCTTGACCAGTTTGGCTAGAAACTGAATGAGTTGGGCTTGGAGAATGTCTGGTTGCCTAAGTTTTCTGTCCAGCCAGCGCACTAAGTCCTGCTCAGTTACATCAGTGAATCCTTCATTAAAGGCTATAATCTCCTTTTCATCGGCGACTTTATACGATAGCTTTTTTCCGTCTATATCTATGTCAAAGCTGTGGCTGGTTTCCAGCATCCGGAAATTGGGTAGCTCGGCTTTATGATCCAGTAAGCTCCAGCTATGGGCGTGTAGTAGGGCTTCTGTTTCCACCAGCTCGAGTTCACCTTGTTCAATCAAACAGACTTGCGGTAAAGAGCCAAATTGCTCACCACGTTCTGAAGGGGATTTGCTGGACTGTATGGCTTTGTTATGGATACGGACATCGCGCTGAAAGGTTTCACGGTGTTTCTTTTTCTTTGGTGCGAGTAGCTTTTCAATAGCAGGTGTTATTTCTCCGGTTATTTTGACAACGGCGGTTTTGCTTGCAGGGTCTTCGGTCATGGAGACTTGCGCTTTTTCTCCGACTGATAAGCTGGAAGTGTCCGGCATCTCAGGTAGCTCAACCACAATCGCTGGAGGCGGTATTGGCGTTATTCGTTCGCCCTCGTTACCAAACAGGTCGGTTTGATCTTTTGAAGGTGCTTTTTCCCTCAGAAAAGCGGCAACTTCCATTTCTTCAAAACCCATCGCAATCAGTTTGTCGGTGAGTTCTTGGGCGGCTTTGCTAAATTTGCTGGTGGCTAGATGAGCATAGGCGCGGTTAAGGTCTTCGATTACGCGCCGCTTGGCGTAAGGCATGCGCAAAACCCGGCCAAGTAGTTGCTCAGCATCCTTGCTGCTAGAAACCTGTTTAACGGAACAGAAAACATAGGCAAACGGGCAGTCCCAGCCTTCTTTCAAGGCCTCAATGGTTATGATGTATTCAATGGGACACTGGGGGTCAAATAAGTTTAGGCCGTCCAATTCACGCTGGTTACCGGTAGCAATGGCGATTTTGCTTTCATCAATTTTCAATTCATTCATGAGGTGTGCTTTGAGCACACCTACGGTTACTTCACCATTTTTCGCTTCGGCCTGTAGCAGTGCGATGGGGCGGATATATTGCTCATCCTTCTGTGCATCAATGGCCAATTTGTTGCGCGTAATGACAGCATCGCGGATGGCATCTTGCCAATTTTGATGTTCGGTGAGCACAATGGGTAGCTTGATCATTTCCTCGGCTTTCAATTCAGCCGCAGATACATGAAACAGTACATTGCTACCGTTGGTTTTGCTGGTATTGGGGGTGGCTGTGAGTTCGATGACTGCCGCAGGGCGTATTCGTTGCAAAGTCTCAAAGGTGAGCGAAGTGCGAGCGTTATGCGCCTCATCCATGATGACCAGTGGCTTATAAATCGCCAATAGATTGGCAAAGGAGTATTTCACTTTGCCCAGTTCTCGCTGACTAAGACCATTTTCCTGAATGTCTTCACTTTTCACTCTTTCCAAGGAGTACATGGAAGGGTGATTTACAGGAATTTTGGCAAAGTGTGCTTCAAAGTTTTCATGGTAGGCATACACTTTGCGGCCAGACGTATCAGTAACACGCAGGTTGGCCAGCGTAGAAACGACAATAATGGCTTTGCCGCCAATATCTTGCGGGCGTATTTGTGTCATCTCATCAATATCCAGTACCAGTACTTGATGATTGAATGCGGTATCCAGTCTTGCGCGATAGGGGTGGCCGGGCGTTTTTAACGCTTCCACTGTTTGTAAGCGGATGGTATTGGTGGGGACTAGCCATAACGTAATGGGATAGTCGATACTGAGGTATTCGCGCGCGGCGATTTCCACAGCATAAGAGCCAAGTATGGTTTTGCCGCCACCGGTCGGAATGCGCAAACACACATAAGGGACTTGATCAAAGCCATAGTCACGGTAGGGTAGCGGCTGCATGTCCTGATCTTCCAGTGTTTCTGCATAGGCAGCTTCCACGGACTCACCAGATTGACAGCGTGCTAGAAAACGGGTGAGGACATCGACTGCGCGTTGCTGATAGGACTTGAGCTGAAACATGATATTCGTGCCCTATAGTTTATAGCGAGCCTACATCGTAGGGTATCTGTTTGAAAGTGATATTGGTCTGATTCAGCCGAGCTTCGCCCAGTCTGCTGGATTCGCCATAAATCACGATTTTGTGTTTGTCGTTATCCATATGCTTTTCTATACTGGGCAGGCTTGCTAAAACCTTGCTTGTGAGTACATTGCCACCATATGCGCGACGATCGCCCAGGATGCCGTTAAAAAGCAAATAGTAGGCTGTATTGTTATGAACTCCAAGTAAAGGCGAGCTCTTTTTCTTTCCAGTAGGAGTGCGGGTTTCCAAATACCAGAGATGGGCGGCCAGTGTTGGGAATTTAATATCTGGGTTAAGGCAACCGTACTCATCAAAGACGGTATCGCCTAATGTGCAAAAGCGGAAGCCACCGCTACCCTGCCATTCAACAGCCTTGGAAATACCACTCTGATCGCCATCTACAACTTTTCTTAAGCGTGGTTGGCAGTGGGTTAGAGCATGTTCTCCGATTTCTATACCGATCCATCGTCGTTTCATTTTGTGAGCGACCGAAGCTGTTGTGCCAGAACCAATAAATGAATCTAGAACTAAATCGCCTTTATTAGATGCGATCTCAATAATTCTTTTTAGTAACCCTTCAGGTTTTGGTGTCTCAAATGCAGCTTTCTGTCCGAAGATTAATTCCATTTCTCTAGAGGCGTGCTGATTTAGCGCAAGTCCAGACCATATAGATGGTGTAGTCATGCCTTTTTTTGCTTCAGACAAGTAGAGCTTTCTCATTGGCGTTGTGGATTTTCCTTGAACTCCCCAATAAAGGCGATTCTCCTTTTGAAGTCTTAACATTTCTTCTTCTCGGTGCCTCCAGCATGTACCAGTTCTTGGATAAACATCTTCACCAGTGTAAGGGTTAGTAATTGAATATCTTAGGCTTTCTACCATTCTGCCGCCTTTTCCATTTGCAGTGGTATCAATTTTTCTAAATGGTCCTTTAGGGTCAGGTCCACCTGGTTCTTTGAATACTTTATATTGTGCGTTTGCTTTTTCAGTTCTTGGCATAAGATTGAAATTAACTTCTGCAATTGTTCGCAATGTCTTTTTGCCTTGAATTGATGTGGATTTGCCCCAGACAAGTATATGCTCATGCACCGAGGCAATTGTTCTATCATTTGGTGCACCATCTCGTTTTTGCCAAGCGATGCTTAAGATGAAGTTCTTCCTCCCGAAAATTTCATCCATCATTACTTTAAGATAGTGAGCTTCATTATCGTCAATTGTTACCCATATGCTACCGTCTTGAGTTAGTAGGTCTCTCAATATTTCTAACCTTGGATACATTAAAGATAGCCATTGGCTGTGTTCTAAATTGTCATCATAGTGTTCAAAAGCTGATTTTGTGTTGTACGGTGGATCGATGAATATGCATTTCACTTTCCCAGCATAAAACGGAATCAACGCTTTCAATGCTTCCAGATTATCACCCTGAATCAGCAGGTTTTCATTGTCTGGGTTGCCATAGGATAGCGTTGGCGCTTCTTCCAGTAGACGGTAGGCACTGCGCTTGGCGGCGGTAACGGCCTCATCTTTGTTCAGCCAATTGAGTATGGGCATTAATTACTACTCGCTTTTCTCGATATCCAGATTGTGTGTATTCATTGGTAAGGTATTGAAATATGATGATTTAACGGCCAAGCTGTGCAGCGTGAACGGAGCGTAGGGAATGCCCGAACGAGCGCCTTGTTATATGATGTTTTCTGCAAACCATTGAGCATCGGGCCAAATCTCACAAAAAACACTATATATTTCATCCTCTCTGTTTCTTATTTCTTTTACATCCCAGCTGATATTTTTATAAATCTCCTTACTTAAGATAAGAGTAGAATTGCTAAATAGTGATTCTCTCTTATCTTCATATGAGCTATTTGATAAGCTTGAATTTAAACTTCCTGTCAGCACAGTCAAATTACCGATACTTTGCTTTAATCCATCACGTTCTTGCGCAATTTCAACCGCCTCTAAATAAGTCTCTTTTTTTAGCCCTTCGTTCGATGGAATTAAATACCACAGAGGAGTATTTTCCTTATACTCACCTGAAAAAAGGTCCTCATACTTTAGTTCTCCATCAGGTGTACTCAATAACCAATTTGGTTTCCATTTTTCCGGTAATATATGTTCAAGTGTGAACTGCTTGAATGGCAATTCAACTTTTTCTATAAACCTGTTGCCACTTCTTTTATACAGCTCAATACGATACAGAATATAGCGAATAACGTTACGATTAACGTTGATTTCGGACCAGTGACCATGTAAAGCAGTTTTTACGTCATAATCATTAGGCCATTTAGTGGTATTAGACGCCTGCTCTTTGAGTGCTTGAATGAGATTCTCAGTGGAGAACCCATCTCTCTTGAGCCGTCTTATCACCTCAGAAAAAAACTTATTAAAATTTTTATGTCCTTGCGTGGTGCAAAGCATTCTGCGAATGGTATATGCCTCTAAAGCTCTGTACACATATCTTGATTCGTATTCTTGCAGCTCGATTTCATTTTCAAGGTACAAGACAAATGGATGCAGGCTCGTTATGTCAAATAACTTATAGAATTTCATTGGTTCACCAATCGGTGAACCTGGATCACACTCTGTAATTTCTTTATATATTTTTGAGTATCGGCATAGCTCGCCTAGCTCATACGCTGAACCTTGATCTTTTTGTAGATTTTTCCGATATTGCCTCTGATAGACTTTAAAAAATGGCGCGACGCTATCTGTAGAAAGTTTTGCCATTAAAAAGTGTTGAAAAAATAACTCTGATATAATTATCCTTCTGCGGCCAAGCTTTACTTTTTTCTCCCAGTAGTCTGTTTCAAAATGGCTCCAAAAATCTCTATACAATAAATCTCTATCTTGTTCAGATATGCGGGTTCTTAAGAAGAGGTTATTTCTTAACAAATCAAACTGCAGTAAGCTTTTTCCTCTCCCATTTAATGACTCAAAGATCATTTCCGGTTCGTCGTCTGAATCGATCAAAATTTGAACGAGACCGAAATCATTTAGAACTGAGTGGAACAAAGATAGTAGTTTCTTACGATCACTATGAGTATATTTTTCAATCTTATGACTAAAATATTCAAATGCAGAACGAATTCTCCCTTTCTTCTCTACTAGCTTGTCATCTGTAGCAGATTCAACAATTTCTTTTAGCGAAAAACGATCAAAATCTGTTGGAATTAGCTTGTAATGTTCGTCTTCATAATCTTTTGACAGCATCCCCTTGTTTAATACATAGCCATCAACCTCGTCAGCTATATCATCATATTCTAGCGACTTACTTATATCTCTGAGTGCGCATAAAATTATTTGGAATGTTGTTAGACGCTGTTGGCCGTCAATGATTTCATACTTTGGAACTTCATCTACATTGGTTGGTTTTTGCTGGATTACGATAGCGCCGGTAAAATGACTAAATTTATCTCTCTGTTGCTGCAATAACCTTTGGTTGGATTTTTCCTCAATATCCTCCCACAGTGGTTGCCACTGATCTTCCATATCCCATACATAATGTCGCTGAAAGAGCGGAATCCTGAACTGCACCTTATTTCCGAATAGGGCACTTACATTGACATTTGTTGGTTGCATGATGCTAGCTATCCTTCTTTATTCACATACCTTGGGCGATGCTGCCTAAACTTGTTATGTGTTTCACTGTTTGATACCTGCGCACTAGTAAATGCCATCCATTTTTTTGCAATAACCTCACGTGTTTGGCCAGAAATAAATGACCAGCCATGCACACGAATCTCAGATTGCACTAGTTCATGAACGTCTGATGCCTCGCCGGACTGATGCAGCAATGCATAGATTTCAGCTGCAGCCGCTAAACGACCAGTGAGTAATGGTCGCTCACTTGCTTCGCTCGTAGACTCCAGTCCTCCTTTGAGTGCTAGTGGGTATTCAGTTAATTTTAGAAATATTTCTTCCATGTTTATTTACACATAACCTAAAATTAACACAATGTCCTAATATCTCCGAGATGATACAGCATAGTGGGGGGCTGATGAAAAGGAGTGGTGGCAATGGCTAGTCAGTATTCACATTTACATTTTTTTCGCCGCGTCTCCAATGGACTGCTGGCGCGGTACTTTGAATCACGGGGCATTGACTTGGAAGTGCCTTTTGATGAACTCAAGCAAACTGAAGTTGATTCCATCCTAGACGCCTTTGTGAAGCTGGATAATGAGCAGCAGGCCGAGATTGAGGCCGAGTTTCAGGATATCCATGCGCTAGCCAGTGATGGCGGCGTCAAGGCGTTGGTGGATGAGGCTGATTTTCATGGCGATGAGAACTTTGCTGATGATCTGGCCGAGTTGAAGGGCTTTCATGCGAAGGTGATGTGGGCATTTTTGGAAAGGCCGTTGTACTGGCGGGGTGCAACCATGTTTCTGCATGCGGACAATGTCAGTCCGTCGTATTGGAAAAAGCGTAATGATCTGCCCAAGTTGCCCCCGCATGTTGACGATGACAGCATCCAAGCACTGGCTGCGGCGATCAGTGGCTTATTCAGGAAAGAGGGCCGGGGTAAGAACTGCAAGGTGGAACCATACCGACGGCACAACCGGGAATACTTCTTTGCCTACCCGGAGGACTACGCCCAACTCGGCATTGAATGGATAAGCGACTCGCTTAAAACCCTGGCGCATCATCCCGCGTTTGAGATTATCTTTGTGTACTGTGAAGATGAAGGTTCGCTGGATATCTACGCACCGCGTAATACCCGCGCTGTTCCTGATTTACAGCGTGCGTTTGCGAAAACCATATTGAAGTTGGAAACGCTTGAAGATGGGACGATTGATAAACGGGTCTACGATTTGGCCCCGTTGCAAAATGCGGATTTTGATTTCAACATTCCCACTGAGTCTGGCATTGAGAGCGTGGAGGTGATCCGTATGCGGCTGACCCTCCAGCAGGACACCAGAAAGCGCATAACGCTGGAAGCTAATACCAAATACAATGCAAAGGCGGTCTACGAGCTACGTGACAGCCTTAAACTGCCACAGTGTTACATCAGTCAGCTTGGAGTTAAAGTGACCTTTGTGCCGCGAGAAGGTAAACGCGCTAAAACCCGCACTTTCAATATCACTTATCCCAATTCATGCGCATTGAACAATGACGGGTTGGATTTGAAGATTCGTAAAATGCTGGCAGATTCCGGCATTGAGCCACGCTTGGAAGAGGGCACTTGAGGCTTTGAGCCTGTCAGATGCCTTAATGAACTTAGTGGCCGCTGTAGAGGCCGGTGGGGGTAGTGCTGTATTGGGTTTTGATGAGGTTCAGCAGTGGGGGCAGGGCGTAGCGGGTCAGCTTGTCGATGATGGCTTGCTGAAACCCTACAGCCCCGCGCAAAGCCTGGTTTGTCATGGCTGCGAAGAGCGCTGTTTTTCCGATGTGGTGGTACAACCCATGGCCTCAAGCGTTACCCGCGCCTTTATCATCTGTGAAGTGCCGCACATGCGGGAACAGATGGGCAGGGTGCCGGTTCAGGTTGAACGGTTGCAACAGTGGCGAAGCACTACTAGCCTGTTAGCGGCGTTTCTAGCTGATAAGTTGGGTTTGGAATACTCGGGAGAAGTCACCAACGATTCACAGCCTAAGCGGTTAGGTATGATTAAAGGGCAGCATGGGCGGCGTTGGGTTTCATTGATGGCGGTACCGTTATCTTTAGAACTCAATCAGCAGACCGTACCATTGATTGAATTATTGTTTACTGAAGCTGGGGTGGTAGCGCTGGATATGCCGCGTATTCAAGCAATGTTGAAAACTGATGTTCCAGCGGCGGGCAAGCTATACACGTCGAATTTGGATCGCAGAGAGGCTGCCAAAGCGCAAACTCAGGCCATGTATCAGGATTGGCAGGATGCTTATGAAGTGCTACTTGTAAAGCATCCTCACATGGGTAAGGCATGGTACTCGCAACAGATCGCTAAGCTGTCAGTAGCTCAGGGTCGGGATTCAGAAACCATACGTAAAAGGATCAAATAACAACAAAGTTGGGCGGAAACTTATTGCTAACGTTGAAACCATTTATATCAGTGATTTAGAAAAAAGTGTTGACAGCCACAATTCAGGGCCTTTGCTGGTAGCCGATAATGTTAAAAGTATTGTAGGATAAAGCTGGGTTTACACTGCATAGGCTGCGTTAACTGAAAAGTGCTATATTGGTTTTTTTGTTTTATTCATGGGTTACAAGTAGTTTTTGCTGGAACAAGAATCATTCTCGGTAATATACAGACAAAAGCGTGTTAATCCAGTTAACAAGGGCTTAGCGGTGTTAACAGATGTTAAGGTCAGGAATATTAATCAATAATAACAGTGGGTTAAGTCCAGATATGCCGATAAAATCAGCCAATTTCGATATTAGCAGCGGTTGCGCTGTATATTTCTAGTTATGCAGCGAGAGCACGTTTTGACGGACCACAGCAGCTGAGCGCTATTGGAGAAGTTTAGTGGAAGGATCTCGGGTTGATTATGTTCTGATCTTTGCGCTGGAGAAAGAGCTGCAGGCGTTTCTACGCATTCTCCCAGAATACGAAACGCGCCAGACAGACATCACCTTTCACAAGGCACGAGTACTAGGGCAGAACAGACGAAAACCTTACTCTATAGTCGCTCTCCGTCTGCCGCAAATGGGCAACTACGAGGCCACGGCTGCCACGACGCGAGCAATCGATGTGTGGAAACCAAGGCATGTGTTGCTCGGTGGAATCATGGGCGGCGTCAAGCGCCGAGGTGTGAAACTCGGCGATCTCGTTGTAGCAGACATGGTGATTGCTCACGAGCCGGGGAAACTACGCACCACTGGTTTGGAGAGACGGTTGCAAGCGCTACGACCTGCTACCGAATTGCTCGAGGTAGCGCGCTCGATTGAGCCGAGAGACTGGGCATTGGCGCCGTCAGAACTAAGGCCCGACGGTGCGGGCGACAGAATCGTTCCACGGATTCACTTTGGCGCGGTCGTATCAGGTGAGAAGGTGATCGCCGACGCCTCGTGGATGGATGCACTCGCCGCTGATGTACATGCTGAAATGGGGGAAGCCGCGAAGCAGCTGGTCGGCGTGGAAATGGAGGCGTACGGCGCAGCCCTCGCCTGTTATCGCGCGGTAACAGCTCCAGGCATGCTGTTCGCAAAAGCGATCTGCGACTGGGCAGACTCTAACAAGAACGACGATTGGCAAGAATATGCCTCTGCGGTCTCGGCCGCCTTTCTGTTGTCACTGATCTCCAAGTCCGCATTCACTCCCGGAACCGGGCACGTCCCGGTTCGGCGAGACGCTAAGCCGTATTCGAGTAAGAGCAAGATTGGTCTTTGTAGGCGAATGGGGGATAGCTGGGAAGACCTTGCCGACTACTACGACATACCGCTAGACGAAAGACGTACTTTCCGCCGCGGTCGCCAGTGTCAAGATGTTTGGGCATGGCTCGAACTTCGAAGAAAACTCGACGGGTTGTCCGACGCACTCGACACCATTGGTCGACCCGATCTTCAGGACGAACTGGTACCAGCGTAGTCGCTGCATAACAAAGCGCTGCAGGCGACGCAAAAATCGCTACGCGCTTTTTCCGCGCCTGAGCTGTGTCGTTGGGCTGCCACAGAATGTTCAATGGGTCTGGAAATAGTGCTCCTACCGAATGAGGAATAAACCAATGAAACCAGAAGATTACATGCGTCAAGCAGGGATGACGGCATCTACATATATGAATGCCGCTGTAGAAGCGATTGACACGAAGTTCGGGGACGGCTTCGCTAAGGAGAACCCTCAACTGGTGGGTTCATTTATGCTTTCCGCCTCGTTGGACTTCCTAGCTTGTTCTAGCGCGAAAGCGGTCGGTGATTCAATAGCGTACCTGTCTACAAATATAGTTGATGCTATTGAAATGAAATAGCGTAATGGGGCTGCCCAACAATTCGTTGCATCAGACGCCAGCTTCGCTGGCTGCGTCGCTGCGCTCCTTGGCCCTTCGGGCCGCTGCTGAACTCAGGCGTTAGCAGTGTCGTCGAATGAATAGAAAAGTCCAAGTAACTAGTAGAAGAGAAGTTTTTACTTACTCCGAATTTTGGCATACGTCTTATTGTCTCCTAGAGCTTGCGAAAGAAGACCCTAGAGGAAGTATTCACCAATTTCGAGCTAGTCTAGTTTTTACTGCCTTTGCATATGAGGCTTATTTAAACCATATCGGTCCTAAGATTTTTAGAACTTGGGAGGCATTAGAAAGATTAAATCCAAAGGATAAGACCAATGTAATAGCTGAAAGAATTGGTGTGCCTGTCAATTTTGGCGAAATGCCTTTTCAGATAATCCGAGAGTTGTTCAAATTTAGAAATGACATCGCTCATGGAAAATCTGTAGTTCTTGAAGGAGAAGATGTCCAATCCTTAGAAAAGTTTAATGAAAACCCGCACTATCTGGAATTAAGAACAGATTGGGAGCAATCTTGTACTCTTCAAAATGCTGAAAACTCGCGCTCCCAAATTGAGGCTGCTGTCCATATTCTTCACGAAGCAGCAGGCATAGAAGGTGAATATCCATTTGCGTATGGTTTTACTGCTGGGGGAGGTAGCTTAATTGAATAACCCTGCTAACAAGTCGGTAAAGTCGCCTTTGGCTGGGACGCATAAATGCTGCGCATTTTTGCGCACCTTACCGAGGCGTTATGCCCAAAGGAAATGACGATTAATGAATCAAGATTGGATTCTTCAAAAGAAGGAAACACGCCGGACTTTTTCAAGGTCAACTTGGGTGCCTTTGAGAGCATCCATTAACGATGAAAAAGGAGATTGTAAATATACAGGGCACGTTGGCGAGTACTTTGGTTGTGGTTCTGTAGCATTTCCCCCAGAGCACAGAGAAATAGCAGAGAAAGCTAGCTGGAGTGATATTGGGATTGGGTGTACACCCCAACCTTATGCCTACGAAGATGGTTATTACTCTACAATTGAACAATACCAATGGAATGACAAAGAACCAATCGGAATTCATCTTGTTTTTGAGCACCCTCAACCTCTAGTTGGCGGAACCTTATGGGTATTAAATCCTGACTTGGTTGTAGCGCTTCGGCTTATAAAAGAGGGGAATAACTGGGTAAGGCCTGAAGAAAATTTTGTAGTAGTAGCTCGGGAGGTTCTCGATGACAAAGGGGAGCAGCGCCTGATCGAAATAAAGAGAGAGTTTCTTCTCGACTATTTAGCGGCTAGAAACTTGTCTCTAAGGCTATCGTACTATCGGCAAAGAGTGGAAAACGTACCAACACTTGAAAATAGCGAATACGCTGACCTGGAAGACCACAAAGAAGAGAGGGATGACGGCCGATATGAACTGCTTATTCGCAATTTGAATGATGTATTTGGTGGTAGCTGGGCAATGTTTCGTGCTTGGCGCACAGATGTAGATGAAGAGGAAGACGCTCCTGTAATGGGGCCTGAAACAAACGAAAATACTGATTATGAAAGCTCTGAAGGAAACAAGTCCGGTTATGATGGTATACGGGTGGAAGGAGAGTTTTGGCGGGATGAGTGGATTGATCACCAAAGCATAAGCAAGCGCGTTAGAGGGGACGCTGATACAAACTCACCTCAATTCATAGTCGAAACAGATAGTACGCGAATCGCGTCATCTGAGCTAAACAATGAAGACGTTGGAAGATGGTTGTGGTTTCGTTCAAGTATTGTAAATGAACTGTTGGGGCTTCGAGGCTTCTCACTTGAATGGTATACAGCCGAAACGGGCTCTATTCACTCCACTTCCGGTTATCGGATTCACTTTGGAATAAACTCAGCGGATTTCATTACAGTATATGCTTATGACATCGCCCGTCTCCCTTCATGGGAACAGCACTTATGGGCCGCCCATAATGCAGTCCCAGAGGGCAAGGTTTCCAGTGAATTGTTAGATTCTCAAGTGAAAGCTCAACCAGCATCCACGCATGCAGTAGAGGAGTTGCTTTTCGAAGTAATGGGTATGCTTGAGAATGGATTTAAGCAAGAGTTTAATGTTTCTCTTTTCTCACATGATTTAGACCGTTCGGAAGCCTTAAAGAAAATATCCAGATTCGAAAGTAAAGATCAGGCGTCATTGCTGAGACTAGCAAAAGAAATTGTGCGCGTTTTCTCTGACCGGCTTAATGTCAAAGAGTTGCGGACGTTATCAACACATGCGAATAAGGATAAACTTGGCTCAAACAAACTACTAGAAGACATACTATCCCAGAAAGTTGGCGATGATACTGCTCGTAAAGTCTTTGGGCCAATTGTAGGTGCTTATGATATGCGTGTAGGTGATGCCCACCCGACAAGTTCAAAGATCCGAGAAGCCTTAGAGCTTGCCGAAATTGACAATGAAAATTCGTTTTTAAGGCAAGGGCAACAATT
This sequence comes from Gammaproteobacteria bacterium, assembly GCA_021772985.1. Taxonomy (GTDB): domain Bacteria; phylum Pseudomonadota; class Gammaproteobacteria; order Xanthomonadales; family Wenzhouxiangellaceae; genus JAJFKX01. The sequence continues at coordinate 5,131 of JAJFKX010000043.1, read as the reverse complement.
GATTTCCAATGTTGGGCAGTCAATTTGGTGGATTGGTAAGATGATGTTTGAAAAGCCTAAAAAATGATGAGGCTCGCAAGTTGGCATAACAAGGCGCTGCTGTCGGACAATTTTTCCGCTGCGCTCCAAAATTGCCGCAGAGCGCGACGTTATGTATCAATAGTGAGCTCGACGACACTCACAAACCAGAAAATTTAAATCGTAGGCTCTTCGTGCGCTGTTGATGTTGTGAGCAGCGCTAACAACCAGAAATACAAGCAGCATGATTGGGCTAAAGATCGTGGGCTTGTCAGTGTGCCGATGTATCACTGCTAACAAAGCATTCAAATATGGCCAGAAGTGGTACGCGTAACGGGTCGCTCAATTGCCAGTAGCTAAGGGAAGAGATTCAGAAACCATCCTCATACGGATCAGATAAAAAAGTTGGGCGGAAAGTTTTTGCCCAAAATACCAATTTAATATCAATAGGTTACGCGTTGGGATTGCGCCAAGACAGCTAACAGCCTATAAGCTAAGCCTTTGATTTTAATAGCAGAGCCAACCTGATTGGTGAATCTGCGACATATTCTATCGCCCATTTCGCCCACCTAATCTGAAACCTCGTTCCTAATTGGCTTAATGAGGTTTCAATATGAAGTACAACATTCTAAGGCTTCCCGTAACTAAGTCGCGTACTGGGTTATCCAAAAGCAGCATATATTTAAGAATTGCCAACGGCGAGTTTCCAGCGCCGATATCGTTAGGTGGTAGGGCGGTGGGTTGGCTTGAGCACGAAATTGATGATTGGTTGGCTGAGAAGGTCGAGCAGAGTCGGACTTCTGAGTAGTGGCCAATTACAACCCTAACCTGGTCAAAATTCACCGCAACTACAGCGTTGAAGAGGCAGCCCGATTGTATGGGGTTCATAAGAACACTGTCAGCCATTGGTTAAGGGCCGGGTTGCCTTACCTGGATGAGCGAAAACCCTATCTGATTTTGGGGGCTGACTTGAAGCAGTTTTTGCAGGATAGAAGGACTAAGAAAAAGCAGCGCTGCAATCCAGATCAAATGTATTGCTTCCGCTGCAAATCCCCTCAAAAACCAGCTGAGGGATTTGTTGAATACTTGCCCACTTCCAGCACAAAAGGTCGATTGTCGGGTATCTGCTCAACGTGTGACGGCATTATCAACAAGTATGCGAGCCATGCGAGTCTGGAGCGTTATACCACGATTTTCGACCTTTCAATCTCGACTACCCCGGAGCATATAAACAATAGGGCCAAACCCGTCTTAAACAGTGACATTAGATAGGGCAGTCAAACCATGAAAAAACACAACCCCAAAAACGAGCGAATCAAGCGGCAATACTTCACTTTTCTGAAAGAGGCCAAGCGCCTGGATGAGTCATCCGTGGACGCCGTGGCAAAAGCCCTGAGCCGGTTTGAAACCTATACCAAACACAAGGATTTCAAAGCCTATCACTATCAACAAGCGGTAGGCTTTAAGCATCATTTGGCTGACCAGAAAAACCAACAAACCCAAAAGCCGCTAAGCAAATCAACGCTGAACGCAACCTTGAGGCATCTAAAAACCTTCTTTGAATGGTTGTCCATGCAGGCGGGTTACAAGTCCCGAATCAGTTATTGTGATGCTGAGTATTTCAACCTGTCCGAAAAAGATGCCCGCATAGCCACAGCCAAACGTCAGAAGCCAGTGCCGACCATAGAACAGATTAAGCATGTGATTGACTGTATGCCCGCTGGCACTGTGCTTGAAAGGCGCAACCGTTGTCTACTGGCCTTTACACTAGCAACCGGGGCAAGGGATAGCGCCATTGCATCCATAAAACTCAAGCACATTGATTTGCAAGCGGGTAGCTTGTTTCAAGATGCCAGAGAAGTGAATACCAAATTTAGCAAAACGTTTACAACCTCATTTTTCCCTGTGGGGGAAGAGATTATCTCGATCATACGCGATTGGGTGGGCTACCTTCGCAATGATCGGCTATGGGGTAATGATGATCCATTATTCCCAAAAACAACTATGGAGTTAGGAGCAAACCATACTTTTCAAGCCGGTGACATCAAAAAAGAACATTGGAGTACAGCTTCACCTATTCGTAGAATCTTCAAGGAAGCCTTTGAATCGGCAGGCCTTCCACACTTTAACCCACATGCTTTTCGTAACACGCTGGTGCAGTTGGGTGAGAAGATTTGCCGAACCCCGGAAGAGTTCAAATCTTGGAGCCAAAATCTAGGGCATGAAGGGGTGCTGACAACCTTTTATAGCTATGGTGAGGTTCAGCCAAGACGGCAAGTCGAGATTATCCAGCAACTTGGAATGCCACGTGACCAGGTTTGTGAAACCATCAATGCTGACGCTATATTAGAAGTCATTGCGCGTGAAGTGAAAAAACAATCTTTGAGATAGACGCGACTATTACAAGCCCCATCTTTAATCATGATTTGCTTTGATCTGCCTTGTATACAGTTCGTCAGCTATACCGAATGCCTGAACAGTCAATGCGTTGAGCATCCACATGTAGTTATCGTGTAGCCTGTCACTGAGTGTATCGGGCTGGATGGTTCCACCAGGAACAGTTGCGGCGGCTAGCTGGGCCAAACGCTCTGAGAGCTTTTCAAACAGTTCATTGTTATCAGTGTCAGGTTTGATAATGAAAATACCGTCTATCACTTCTAAGGTGTTAAAATTCTCGTTAGCCATGGTTCAACTCTCAGGGTTGGGTTGTGGTTAGGGGCTTTGTGGTGTTAGCGCACCACTTGGCTCCGCTTCTTTCTATAGAGCATTCACATTGATATTCTATATCAGAGTTTGCTTTTTAGCAATCATATTCTGCTATTCAGTGATAATATTACGCTATTCTCTATCAAGAAGCCGATATAAGGTAGTAACTATGACACCGGAGCAATGCAGGATGGCAAGAGCTGCGCTTAAATGGCGCATGGATGATCTCTCGAATGAATCCAAGGTGAGCAAGACAACTATTTATAGTTTTGAAAACGGCAAAGACACCTATACATCAACGATAGCCAAACTGGAAGCCGCCATTCTCGCAACCGGTAAGATACGCTTTGAGGGTAAATGTGTTTGCCTGATTGATTGACTAGCTATTTACAATCCTCGTTTGAACAAAGCTCCACTGTTTATTAGTTTTCCACTAGCTTAAGTGCCTGTTTGCCGGTCAGACTCATGTTGCCTGTAGCTGCACTTTCAATATGATCACTCCACCAGTTCATAACTGGTATTCTGCGTTGGAGGTACTCTGCACGGTTGTAAGCATTCCGTACTTCGTTATTACCAACATGAGCCAGGGCTGCTTCAATAATATCTGGGTCGAATCCTTGCTCGTTTAGAGTGGTGCTGGCCAGTGCTCTCAGGCCATGTGCGACAAGCTGTTTATCAAACCCCATTCGTTTTAAAGCCGTGTTAGCGGTTTGTGAGTTAGTCGGTGCTTTAGGGTTTCTATCCGATGGAAAGATAAACTCACTACCGGAGCTAATTGGCTGCATCACGTCCAACAGTTCCAAGCATTGTGAAGATAGGGGGACACAATGAGGCTTTTTCTTTTTCATCCGTTTGGCGGGGATATTCCATAGGCTTTTATCAAAATCTATTTCATCCCAGCGTGCGCCAGCCGCTTCACTTGGCCTAACCATCGTGTGTAACTGCCATTCGATTAAGCAGCGCGTGGTGAGTTTGATGCTGGCTATGGATAGCATTTTCATTAGCGTAGGTAGCTGTTCAGGTTTTAGTGTTGGCAAGTGTTGTTTGACTGGAGGCTGAAAAGCCTTGCTTATCCCGCTTAACGGGTTGGCAGGTAACAAACCTGTATTGACGGCATAGATCATGATCTCGTTAAGACGTTGGCAAAGGCGTTTAACGGTTTCCAGGCTGCCTTTGGCTGCAATCGGCTTGATGGTTTCAATCGCTTTAACGGCGGAAACCTTGTGTATTGGCAGTTTGCCAAGATTGGGGAAGATGTGCAGTTCAAGCGAGCGCCAAGCATCTTTGGCATGATTGGCTGAGACTTTGGCCTTTTTGATTTCCAACCATTGCGATGCAATGAATTGAAGCGTATTGCTATGGGCTGTCTCGTTTAGGCGCTCGGTTTCATCGCGGTACTCTTTAGGGTCGATATCTTTGACCAGTAGCGCTTTCGCAGCATTACGTTTGTTACGTGCTGCTGCAAGTGATAAGTCGGGATATGCGCCAAAGCTCAAACAGGTTCGTTTTTTGGTAAAGGGCCGGTAATAATCAAATAGCCAGTGTTTTGAACCGTTGGGTTTAACTCGTAGTTGCAGACCGCCACCATCTGAAAGCGTGTAAATTTTTGTTTTAGGTTTGGCGTGTTTAACCTCAGTGTTGGTTAAAGGTTTGGTTATTCGGGCCATTTTAGTAGTACCCCTATGGTGATGCCAACATGGTACTACAATAGATACTGCTATAAAAGTCGGATTTTGTAGGATGCTTTAGAACGCTATAGGCAATAAAAAACCCAATAAACCTTTGTTTTATATGGTTTATCGGGTCTTTTTAGGCTCTTATGAAACCTTCTGATGGTGGAGGCGGCGGGAGTTGAACCCGCGTCCGCAAGTGATCTATTCTTGGCTCTACATGCTTATCCCATCAATTATTTCTTACTGATTTCAGCCCGAGGGGCAGGGCAGTCCACCAGCCAGTCACAGTGGGTTTTAGCCAGTCCAACCTGAAACGCGTTGGGTGGCGATCCTGCTAAGGTGACCTTCAGTTCTAACGCACAGGCTCGCTAGGTGAAGGCGCAAAACGGGTTTTTAAGCCGCTAAAGCGTAGTTGTCGTCGTTGGCAACTAAAAGTTTTGTAGAGGTTTTACGAGACTACCACAATGCTCGACATGCACCGGAGAACTTCACTACCCACGTCGAAGCCAGAACGCCCCCGGTAAACGGTTGTTATAGTAACAATGTTGGGTAAGACAGGCCAGAGTCAAGGGTGGTTCCCGAAATTATATTAATTTGTAGATACTTAGTTAATCGTCAAGCATTATCTGGTTTAATGGCAAACAATAAGCTGCTATCAAATGGTTGATTGTTTCTGAGGCAAGCCCATAAGCCTGTGAGCATTTTGCGTTGGATCGCACATAAAGCTTGCATTT
>JAJFKX010000042.1 GCA_021772985.1 Gammaproteobacteria bacterium | reverse complement strand
CTATGCGGTAGATATAACCGGGCATGGGCCGGATCAAAAAACCTGCTTTGATGAACTGGGTAGAACCTTGCTGACAGAAACAACCAGCCTGGACGGGCAGTACAGCAAGATCATCAACCAATACGATATCGATGGCCGGGTACTGGCCCAGTCACGACCTTTGTTCAGCACACCGGCCAATAACGTCAATGGGCACTGGACCAAGACCATCTATGACGAGTTGGATCGGCCACTACAAATCCTGGTTTCCGATGGCGGTCTATCCAACTACAGCTACCCTGGTCTGGATGTGATCTACACCAATTCTGAAGGTTATACCCGCACCGACCGCAACAATATTCTGGGTGAGCGCACTGGTTATACCGATTATCCGGTTGGCGGATTGGCGCCGGATGTCAGTTTTGCTTTTGATGCCAAAGGCAATGTCAGAGAAATTGTTGGCCCAATGGGTGATAGTGGCAGCTATGCCATTACCATGGCCTACAACAAGTTCGATTATCTTACCCAAACCAACGACCCCAGCAAGGGTGGGGTATGGGATTATCAGGTCAATGCACTGGGTGAGCAGACCTGTAGCATAGACCCCAAAGATCAGGCCACCAAACTGAGCTACGATGCCTTCGGGCGGGTGACTTTCCGGCATTTTTATACTCAAGCGATTGCCAGCAGTTGTTCGGGCAATCTGACCGGCATGCATGAATGGACTTATGACAATACGTCCGGCTTGGGTTCATCAGGTCAGCTAAGCCAAAACGTCAGTACCGGACAGATGATCGATTACGTATTTGACGATCTTGGCCGGGTAGTAACCACTACAACCGATATTGATGGTGAAATATTTACCCAACAGTACCGTTATGATTTACACAGCCGGTCACTGTACGAATACGATGCCAGTGGCCGGGGTGTCAGCTATGGCTATAACAGCCAGGGTTATGTGACCACCACTACTGATTTGGGTACGCTGCGCACCTATCAAACCACTGAACAACTCAATCCCTGGGGCAGTGTTGCGCAATCGGTTTATGGCAGTGGTCAGCAAATGACCCGTGGCTATGATGATCTGGGTCGGGTGGTGTCGATTCTGACCAGCGAAGCCGGCAACGATCCGATCCAGGATTTGAGCTACAGCTACGACAAGCTGGGCAACCTGAAAACCCGTGATGATGCGGGCATGGCGGGCATGCCGTTTATGGAGGCGTTTAGTTATGACGGCCTGAACCGGCTAACCGATGTGGCATTAACTGTCTCTGGTCAGTCAGCGGTCGATACCCTGGACATCAGCTATGACATGTCGGGCAGAATCACCAATAAGAACGGTGATACCTACAGCTATGCGGCAGGTCAGGTGATTCATGGCATGACCAGCATGAGCAACGGCTATACCGCTATTTATGACGCCAATGGAAACCAAACCCAAAGTGGTGACCGGGACAGTGATTACACGGTATTCAACAAGCCAAGCAGGATAGAAAACACCCAGGCGGTAGTTGAATTTGAATATGGAGCTGGTTTAAACCGTTTCAGAAGGGCCGACAGTCTGCCCGGTGGTACGGTGCAAAGGGAAACCTTGTATGTCGGTAATGTGGAAATCATCACTGATAACCCGGACAGCAATCCGGCGACCACTTACAAGCGTTATATTGGTGGCAGTGTGATTGTTACGGAAAGTGATGCTGACAGCCGGGTGGAATACACCCACAAAGATCACCTGGGCAGTTTGCATGCAATTACCGATGTGAATGGTAATTTGGTCACGCAGTTAAGTTTTGGGGCGTTTGGTGATAGGCGGGATCATTTAGACCTGAATATAGTGCTCAATAGCAATCCGGCGGAGAACACCACGACTCGTGGTTATACCGGGCATGAGCAAATTGACAGTCTTGACCTGATCCATATGAGTGCTCGTACCTACGATGCCGATGTGGGGCAGATGATGCAGGCCGATAGCATTATCCCGGATATCTCCAATAGTCAGAGTTTGAATCGGTTTGCGTATGTGTATAACAATCCGTTGAGTTACAGCGACCCAACCGGGAACGCGCCAAGAGACAGCAACGCGAGTGATCGATCCCGGCAGAGGGTGATTGAAAAACAAGCTAGAAGTGGTGATCGCAAGGCTGTGCAGCAGTTAGGGGAATTAAAAGCAGCGGGTAGTTTAATAAGGCAGGTGCAAGGTCAATTTACTGCAAATAATCGCACAGCAGAGATTGCAGGAGTTTCTCCGGAAGGTACTTTTGCTAATAGTTTTGTGATTGAGCTGGGGCGCGCAGATTCAGGGCAAGAAGAAGGGCAGTTAAACTATATACCTTCTGATTTGATTGCCGTGATTGATTGGCAAGGGTTTATGGCAAACTCAAGACAGAATGGACCACGTGAAGCGGTTAATGACATCAGTAATGCACTCGCTAACAGTGACCTGAACGATGTTAGCAACATTGATCAGTTGCGAGCGGAATGGCAGGATTTTGTTTGGGGGCCAAATGGTGTAGGCTGGTCGGTGACAGCAATTGAAGTAGGCGGCAGTGCTACGTTGTTTGCAGGTGCGTCACGGCTTTTGATGAGGCCTTCTCAGGCTTTGAGTGCTTATCTTAGTAGACAGATTTCGGGTAGGTTTGCGCAGAACATTGTTAGAGGAATACAGACACCTTATGGTATTGCAAAACAGAGCAATATTCCAGCAGCACTGGCAGCAAAAGCTAGAGTTGAGGAAGGTGGTATTTTATATCGGATTGGTACTACTGGTAATAGTCAAACTGCTGAAGCGCAATTTTGGGCTCTTGAACACCCGCTTAGCCCTGGTTTTGCTCAGCGATACGGGATTCCTCAACGAAATATAGACAATGCAAATTTCATCGAAGCAGCAGTACTCAAACCTGGAGCACCTTTTGTTACTAGGGCAGCTCCAGGTGTGGGTTCTAATATTGGTGGAGGTATTGAGGTAGTAGTACCTGAAAATGGAGCACAATTACTTTGGTATAGTGGAAACCCATGAGGGAACTTAATGTCAGAATATAATCATTACGAAGAAGCATATCAACTTATGAGAATGCTTTGTTGCGAAGGGCTTGTGGACCATGCTAATGCTCTTCAATCTGTTATAGATAATGGGTCAACAGGTACGGAAATTTTTATGTCATTAAAATTTGAGATTCAAAAGCTTCTTAATACAGCAGTTTGTTCTGATATAACATTTAAAAAGGCAGAGCATTTATCTAATAAGTTAGATGAAGCTTTGCAGTAGCAATTAATGGATTTGCATCTCTGATGCTTAGAAATAACCTCGGAGTTTAGCAAGGAGGCAGAGTCCATGCATCTAAAATGAATCATATTAAATTCTCAGGAAAACGCTTGGCCATTAATTCAGAGCATGTCATCGATTTTAAATACCCAGTTAAAGATGCATTTGAAACGGGGAAGACAGTGGTTGTGTTTTTAGATCCTGATTCGTGCCCCATGACTGGGTTGTATAGTAACCTATGGGTGTTTGATCTGCGAGGTAGGAAGTTATGGGAGGCAGAGCTTCCTAGCAATTCGCGATTCGACATTTGGAAGAGGAAAGGGCCCGTATCAGAAAAGTCAGATATCTATTGGGGTTTGCAGCAAAAAGAGCCTCTAATAGCATCTTCATTTTCGTCTTATGATTGCGAGATTGATTTGGCTACTGGGGAAATTATCAAAGCAGACTTTTACAAATAGAAAATTAACTTGTTGTAGGTGGAGATATAGGCAGAAGAAAAACTAAATAGAAGACTTTAGTATCCCCTTATTCTTTTTCAATGAGCCGGGTAAAATGAATAAAACATATAAAGACCTACCAGAATGGGTATTTGAACTAGATGAAATTTCAGCAAATGTTTATAAAGTTATTGGTATGCATAATTCTGGCTATGAAATATCAGCAATTGGAATAAGCTTAGAAGATATTATTGAGCAATGTAAGAGTGATGCTAAGGAAATAGAGCTTTCAATTGAGGGAACTCAACCATCGTCCTGTAAGAAGTTAAACAGGGAGTAGAGGGGCTAGGAGCCAAATACCCATAACTCCCACAGGAATGACCCTACACAAGAGGCTCGTCAGAAGTTGCGCCAAGCCGAGCGTGATGTACGATCTGGAAACCCTTTCAAACTTGATGAGTTAGCAGCAGCTAGAGACCAGTTCGCACATGTTCTAAATGGTACTAATCAATCTCAGGGCGATACACGGTCAGGCCAGCTTGCTGGTGAGATGCCTGATGGTACGTTTTCAGGAAACTTTGTTCTAATCACTGGTCGCGAGGACTCAGCAGGAGATGAAGGCGATCATCTGAATTCAGCGGCCAGACAAGAACACATGTTCAGGTCTCTGATTTTTGGAGAGGACTCAACTATTGCATTACGTCCGCTAGTGGTTACTGGTTTAGATACTGGAATCGGTGGTGATATTTTATTTGCAGACTTCCGTGACAACAATATCCGTGATATTCAACTTCAGGTAATATTAACGGGTGATGCGACGTTTGCGAATGTATTGGGAGCGACTGATACTGCAGTAACAACCGCAGTATTTTTGGTTGGTGTTGGTGAGACGGCGGCGGGGTTAGCTGCAGTTGGTGCGCTTGTTAGGGGTGGTTTGCGTGCATTGCCTAGTTTATCCAGAGTTACTAAGAAAATATCCAACCCTGTTCCCGACACAGTTGCAAGGGTAATTCCTGGAACTAAGGCTCGAAGTACTTTAGGACGGATGAATGCTGATGACGTTTTTGTGACTGGCGCTGACGATATTGCTGGTTTGAATGCGAAACAAATTGCTGAGAGACTTACTATCAGGGACAGTAAGTCTTTTACTATAATTGAATTTCCTACGCCGAAAAATGGTATTGCATCCCCTGTGCTTAGAAACGATCCTGGTTTTATTGGTAAGGGACGAACTGCTGGTGGTGCAAGAGAGTTCGTTATTCCAAATCAAGGCATCCCAAAAGACGCTCAAATAAGGATAGCAAAATGACTAAAAAGATCACTCCTGATGAAGTTGAACTGATTGGTAGATGGGAGCTTATCAATGGTCGAGTTGTGGGCGATGAGACTTGTACTAAAATTGAGGAATTAGTGGCGAATCACTTTGAGGAAATAACATCAGACCAGACTGGTTGGGATACTCTTTACCAAAATCCGGAAGACAATCGTTATTGGGAATTAACTTACCCTCAAAGTCATATGCAAGGCGGTGGTCCGCCTGTTCTAACATGTATTTCAGAAAATGAAGCACGTAAAAAGTATGAACTAGGAGGTAATAAGTGATGCAGATGCTTCGGCAAGAACAAGGAGGCAGTGTAATTTAAAGGATGTGGATTTGCGGGGGCATCAAAATAGATTTGAATAAAATCAGAGCGTCGACCGGGACAGTGATTACACGGTATTCAACAAGCCCAGCAGGATAGAAAACACCCAGGCGGTGGTTGAGTTTGAATATGGAGCCGGGTTAAACCGTTTCAGCAGACAGGACAGTCTGCCCGGTGGCCAGGTGCAGCGGGAAACCTTGTATGTCGGTAATGTGGAAATCATAACTGATAACCCGGACAGCAATCCGGTGACGACCTATAAGCGTTATATCGGTGGCAGTGTGATTGTTACTGAAAGTGATACTGATAGCCGGGTGGAATACACGCATAAAGACCACTTGGGTAGTTTGCATGCGATTACTGATGTGAATGGGAATCTGGTCACACAATTAAGCTTTGGGGCATTTGGTGAAAGGCGAAATCACCTTGACCCGAATATCCTGTTGACTGACAACCCAGCGGAGAACACCACGACTCGTGGTTATACCGGGCATGAACAAATTGACAGTCTGGATTTGATTCATATGAATGCACGCACTTATGACGCCGGCGTGGGGCAGATGATGCAGGCGGACAGTATCATCCCGGATATCGCCAACAGTCAGAGCTTGAATCGGTTTGCTTACGTGTATAACAACCCGTTGAGTTACAGCGACCCAACCGGTAATGCGCCAAGGCTAAGAGATAGCAATGCGAGTGATCGGTCTCGGCAGCGAGTGATTGAAAAACAGGCCAGATCGGGTGATCGAGGCGCCATAATAAAGTTACGAGAGTTAGCGCAACAATCACAGGGCGATAATCGGACTATGCAGATTGCGGGTGATTCCGCAAATGGAACATTTGCTGGTAGCTTTGAACTGGTGATAGGGCGCTCAGATTCAGCAGAAGATGAAGGTGATCATCTGAATTCAACGGCCAGACAAGAACATTTGTTTAGATCGCTGATTTTTGGAGAAGATTCTGTTATTGCTTTACGTCCATTGGTGGTTACCGGTATAGATACTGGTATTGGTGGCGAGATATTGTTTACAGATTTTCGTGATAGCAATATCCGAGCGATTCAACTTGAAGTGCAGCTAACCGGTAACAACACATTTGCTAATACATTAGGTGCAACGGATACTATAGTAACAACAGCAATATTTTTGGTAGGTGCTGGTGAGACAGCAGTGGGATTGGCTGCTGTGGGTGCGCTGTTTAAGGGTGGTTTGCGGGCGTTGCCAGGGTTGTTAAGATCGGCAGATGATGTTGCAAAAGAGATAACACCAGTTGCAGGTCAAAAAATCTTTAGGGTTTTTGGGGACGATGCAGTTGCTGGAGGCGCATCATTTTCTCCGGTTAACCCCGCAAACATTAAGAACTTTAGGGAGGCTGCCGGTCTGCCTTCAGGAGGAGCAAGTGGTGCAAATAATTCTGCTCAATTCGTATTAGAGGCGACCCTTCTTGATTCATCAAAGGTTGTTAAAGTACGAAATGCTTTATCGCTCGATGGTAATAAGGGAGGTATAACAGAATTTATTATTCCCAATGCTCTCAAAAATGGAGCCATAAAGGTGGATCGAGTTAGCGGCGTTAATCCGGAGTTTTAAAAATATGGTTGGTCAAACTTATTATTTGTCTTCTCTTGAAAGTACTCTATTTGAACCAGTTAGAAAATGTACATTTTTGAAAGAAATGTCCTTTGATACTGGCAAGGAGTGTTTTGTTGCTGAAATTACTCCGCCTGTTGTCGGTCAAAACTTCGGCATGCCTCAAGACATTGAGTATGTTGTATTGGCCAGTCGCCATGAAGGAAGAAAGTTATCCTCAATAGGCAAATTCCCATGTTTTGTATTTATTACACATCCCCTATCTGATGAGGTTTTACATAAAGATCAAGTTACTAAAGAAGATTTTCAAATCTTAGCATGGGGAGAGCTTTATAGAACTCGACAAGATGCACAGAACAAGGTGTTCGACTGATGAGGGTTTCCCGCGGTAATTGCGTGTGTGTAAGGGCATATACATGGTTTTGGAATAACACTAGAAATAATAAGGACACCGTGAATTCACACAATAAGTGCAACACTCGTTCCATGATGTACCTCATAAGGTGTCTTCCAGTTTAAACATTTCCTCGGTTGATTGTTCAGTCGTTCAACGATGCGTCGTAGTTTTTGTGAACTCAGCTTAGATAAATCCG
>JAJFKX010000041.1 GCA_021772985.1 Gammaproteobacteria bacterium | reverse complement strand
ATACTTATCGTGCTGTGCAAAGAGGCGGGGAGCCACTCTACAAACGAGGTCAGTATGATCTGCCTCTAGGAGCGTTCGGCTTCCCCAATGACCCATCTATAACTTAATCGGTCATGGGGTTAACATACAAGGAGCGGATTTCATCCGCGAAAATCGACCCTGGACCTTATTGGCCGTGGATAAAATCCACCCCCTTCAGGGACACCGATTATTGTAGGAGCGGATTTCATCCGCGAAATTTAACCTCGAACCTTATTGATCGTGGATAAAATCCACTCCTACGAATAGTATTTAATGGCTGAATCTTGGCAGGCTAACCAGGACCCCGGATGCAAATACATGCTTCAAAAATGCTGAAAAACAATATTACTGATGCCGTACCGCTTTGGGGGCGTCGGGTGCAAACAAATGACCGATATTGCTGTCCTGATACCACAACGGTCGCTCCGCAACGGATGCGGTTTCGGCAATGAATGCCATCGCAACATCTGCAAATTTGGCAGCAGCACTATAATTCCAGCCACGTGATAAATCATCGCTGGGCTGGTGGCCGTGGGTACTGGTCATGTAGTCCCAATATTCCAGGCCTATGTTTTCTCCATTCTCGCCGGTGAAACCCGTGAACAGGAATACAGCAGGGATACCGCGTTTGGCAAATGAATATTGATCAGAGCGGGTGAACATGCTCTGTGCCGGAAAAGGATCATCGGCAATCTTGATGCCCAGTGGTTCGACTGCAGTTTCAAGCCGATCACGCAATTGCGAGTGCTCAATCCCGAAGCCAATAATGTCACTGAAATCATAGAACGGCAGACCGCCGTCAATATTGATATTGGCGACGATGTTTTCGCGGGGAATGGTGGGAAACTCAGCAAAATAATCCGAGCCGATCAGCCCTTTTTCTTCACCACTGACTGCAAGAAACAAAATCGAGCGTTTAGGCCGGGTTTGCTGCCGCGACAGCAGCCGTGCAATCTCGATGATCATGCCGGTTCCCAGTGCATTGTCGCCGGCACCGTTATATATCGCATCGCCGTTGACAGGTACGCCGATGCCAAGGTGATCGTAATGCGCAGTCACCACCACCACTTCCTTTTTAAATATCGGATCACTGCCGGACAGCATGCCACCGACATTGGTAACGGTCAGATGATCGTTGTGCAGCGAGCGACGCGACATCGACACGCTGGTGTTTAAGGCAAACCCTTTCGGTGAACTGGTTTTTGCCTGTTCGATCAAGTCGGCAACCGAGGTATCCAAACCGGCAAATAAAGATTCGGCAGCTTTGCCTTGCACCAGCACTCTGGCTTTAACCTTGGGTGCTGTTAGCTGTGGTAAGCCATTGTGTCCCAGCCAGTCGAGTTCTTTACGCCCCAGAATGTTGTTGAACCGTTCAAAGGCCCAGCGTTGTTGCTGTGCGGGGGTATAAATAACAATCAAACCCATCGCGCCATGCAGTCCGGCAGTGATGCGTTGCCGGGTGGTACTGCCGTAATGGGCGGCTTCCACTGCCGGTAAAAAAGCAGCTGGTCCACCCAGTACCACCACCACTTTATCTTTTACATCCAGACCAGCGTAGTCATCCAGATCGAATTCCGGTGCTACGATCCCGGAACCGGCAAATACCAGCTCACCGGTCAAGTTTTGTTCGGTGTCGGTCTGGCTGGAAAATATGACGATCTCGCGACCGTTGATAAAAGTGGTTTCACCAGCAGGCCCGGTCAGCTGAAATTTAACGCTGCCGGCTTCCAGCTGGCTTTGTCGAACCGGGAATGTCTGCAGATAACTGCCATTGTTACCTGCCGGTTCGAGACCCAGTGCTTCAAATTGAGTACTTATATACAGAGCTGATAACGCTTCACCTCTGGTTCCGGTTTCCCGACCTTCCAGCAGGTCATCAGCCAGGAATGTCATGTGCGCTTTGATGGCAGTCGGCGCAACTGTGCTGTTGGCTGGTTGGTCTGCAGCCATGGCGCCCTTTGCTGCAAGGCACACAAGGGTGATGGTTAAGCTGGTCGTCAGTCCCTGAGATAGTCTAAACATAGTGGTTAATTAACGCATCTAAAGATATTGGTTGGCAGAGTATTTCTTATTTGAAGTTAACAAAATGTGCTAGCAGTGTTGTGCATATTTATGTCGTGGCAGTGTCTGCCCAGAACAGTTCCGATGCTATGTTCAGATTACCGTGAGCTGTTGTTACGCTAAGCGGTATCCTGCAACGTCACTAAGCACGATGCTAACCAATTTTGATTTTCTGCGTCTTAATACACAAGACCAGGCCTGGTTTCTGAACGTATGGGTTTTGGTCACCAATATTTAACCACTGTGGTGAGGAGACGATTTGATGCAAATGAGTGATGAAGCTCTGGTTGATGAGATTCATTCCGGTTCAAAGCTGGCTTTTGAGTTGCTGATGAAGCGCTATGAAAGACTGGTTTATCGCATTGCGTTTAATCATGCTCAAAACCCGGCAAGCGCTATGGATATTACCCAAAACGTGTTCCTCAAAGCGCACCAGAAACTGGGTTCCTACTCGGGTTCAGGATTGTTCAAAGCCTGGTTGCTGCGGATTGCTTATAACGAAAGTATTTCCTGGTTCCGCCAACAAAAAAATGACCAGCTAACCGAGATATTAACCGAGGCAAATGCGCCAGCCTCAAACGCCGTTCCGGCGGATGAAATTGTCACACAGGAAAATAAAACGCTGTTACTCGCTGAACTCAAAAAGCTCAGTGCAAAGCAACGGCTGGCTGTTTCATTGCGCTATTTTGAAGATTGTTCCTTGCGCGAGATAGCCGCAGTGCTGGAGAGCAGTGAAGGTACGGTCAAGAGCATCCTTTTTCGCAGTCTGGAAAAACTACGCAATACCACGACGTTTCAACAGAGGCATGATTATGCACAGCTGTAAAAAAATCCGAAACATCATCGAAAACTACCTTGCCGGTGAGCTATTACCATCCGACCGGGAAATGCTGGATCAGCATCTCCCCACCTGTGTCGACTGCCAGGCGTTGATGAACCTGCATAACGAATTGACCAGGACGCAAAACCATGTTGCCGACCCGCAGCCAGACGCATTCCAAGCCATGCGTTCCCGGGTTATGCGACAAATCGGCAACCAAAACAGGGCTGAGAGCCGGCCACAGTTCAGTTGGGGAATGTCATTTTTTGCACCGGCACTGGCAGCGGTTGTGTTGCTGGTTATGGGTGTTTTTCTAGGCAATTGGTTGTCGCAACCTGCATCGGTCAATGATCAGTTACTGCTGAATGCGGTCAGCAGGCAAGCCAATACCGAAACAACTCTGGCTGACTCCTGGGATGCGCCGTTGTTTTATTCCAACGTCGCTATCGGTGACTGGAACAACACTCAGGTGAGCCTTGGGTTTGATGTGTGCCGCAGTGTGGATTTAACCACAACGTTAAATTCACCGGTAGCCAGGGAAGTATTGACCCATGCGATCCTCAATTCCGATTCAATCGGCGGGCGCTTGCGGGCAATGGAGATAGCTGCGTTGAGCACTGAACAACGCCTGACCAATGCCCTGATGGTTGCATTGCAGCAAGACCTTGATCCGACCATGCGCATCGGGGCACTCGGTGCGTTAGCCAGTAAAGGCAACAATGAGCAGGTCCAGATGGCTCTGTTGGACACATTACGTAACGATGATTCGGTCCAGGTGCGGCTGCTGGCACTAGAGCACCTTGTCAATCAAGCCCTGGGCCTGGATGCGCTTGAAAATGCCATTCGCCAGGGGAATGAGAAAACCAATTCTGCGGTTTTCCAACGCGCCCGTGAACTTAAAACCAACTTGTCAGCCGAGCAGCGGTTATGAGCACCTTGCTTGGGAATAGATTTCGGCAATTACATATTTCATTACAAAACAGGAGATCAGACATGAACTTTGCAACATCAATCCGTCTGTTTGCATGCATTGGTATGGCAACACTAGTGGCGGCCAATGCTTCAGCCGCCGGCAACCAGGTGGTTAAGCATTTCGACTTTCAACCCGGACACCTGCTGAGTCTTGATTTTCGCAGTGGTGGCAGCATCACGATCGTGGGTTGGGACCAGCCAGGTATTGAGGTTACTTATGGCGACCACGAACAGGGCCTGGATGCTTACCAGATAGAGTTCGAAAACAACGATAACAATCTGTCGATCAATGCCAAGTTACTGAAACAGCACAATAGCTCGAACCTCCAGTTCAGTTTCAAAGCTCCACGGGAAATGGTGCTTGATTTTTACTCGGGTGGTGGGAATTTGGATCTGAGCGGCGTGGCCGGAGAGTTCTCAGGAAGGACCGGTGGTGGCTCTTTACTGCTTGATGATGTCACTGGAGAAGTGGATTTACGTACCGGCGGCGGGCGCATCCTGGTGCAGAATTCTGCAGTTGATGGAGAAATGCGCACGGGCGGTGGAAAAGTCCTGGTGGAAAATGTGATTGGTGATCTCCAGGCTCGGTCAGGAGGGGGCAGTGTTACCTACAAAAATGTTCGCTCTGGCGATGGAACAATCGCCAGTCCGAACCAGCGCGAAGTGATGGATGCCACTGGGGCGACCGTGCTGATCTCCAACCAGGGTGGACAGATCAACGTTGACTCGGCGCCAGAGGGTGCAGATGTTTACACCGGTGGCGGCAAAATACGGGTCACTGACGCAGACAGATTTGTCGCTGCAAAAACCGGTGGTGGTGACATTCAGATTGATCTTTCAGAGGGGTGGGTTAAAGCCCAAACAGGCGCCGGTGAGATTGAGGTAACAGTAGCGCAGAACGCATTGGGTAATGGTGACATCAACTTGATTTCCGGAAACGGCGATATCGTGCTTACCCTGCCATCGGATTTTTCCATGGATTTGTCCGTAGAACTGGGTGTAACCAATAACACCCGGCGGCAATATTCGTTGCGCAGCGATTTTGATGTCGCCATAGAAACCACAGACGAATGGGATTATTCCAGAGGCACACCGCGCAAATATACCTTTGGTACCGCGAATCTGAACGGTGGTGGTCATCAGGTAACCGTGCATACCACCAATGGCAATGTGACAATTAAGCGTGGTCGATAATGGTTGTGGTCAATCAAGACTAACTAACTAGTCCGGATACCCTATGCGCCTGGTTACCAGGTGCATAGGCAGACTTAAGCTGCAGGTTGATTGCCACCAGGTTTGCCATCGTTCACCCCGGATGATCCTGCAAAAGTATTTCTTTCCGGCGTTAAGTATTATCACAAATTACGGGTCAATCGGTAGCCTGGTCCGGGTTTTCGCTACTGATCGCCTTACCGTTTTCTAAGACCCATCATCAGCCAAAATATCTTCAATTTCCTGGTTAAATGATTGCCGTCCATCTTTCAAATTAAGCGCCTGCCAGGTCGGTGCAAGCCGGCGCACCCGCACCCTGAATGCATCCCGGTAGTACTCTTCATCGATAAAGCCTTGTTGATATTGAAAAAACATGTTGTCCCAGTGTGTTTGCTGGGCGATCTGCCATTGCCGAAACCGGCCTCTATCTTCCGCTGAAAGAACTTCGAGAGCCGCTATATCGCTCGGATAACCCGCGCTGGTGAGGTCAGTAATAATACGGCCAATATGGTCCGAATCTGCCGCACTAACCAGCATCATTTGCAACGCATCGGCACGCATTTGATAAGTTTGTGCAAGCGCCAGTTTTTTATTCTCATCCATTGATCGTGTGTTCTGTTTAATTTGCACAGACAGGTAAGCAAGCGTTGCCAGCACCAAAATTGACCCGAGAAACTCACCAAGTGCGCCCAATTCAATTAATGACATCTGTTTATTTCTCCTGACGTTAAAGCTCATCGAGCATCGTGAAAAATGATAGCAAGTGGTTATCGCTGGCTGCTGGAGCATGACACCCATTTTTTTAAGCCACAAAAGCATACAGCAGAGGTTAGCATCATGGGTGGCTATCTTCTTCCATATCTCCAGCCACAATAACTCTATTGACTGCACAGAGTGCAGGTTCTTCAGGGTTTGCAACTTTTTTGTTATTAGATGCATCATAATAGTTCGAATCGAACTAATTGGAGAATGTAATGAATTGTAAATCTGTGGGAGAGCAAACCAAAAACGCGGTAACCATCACCATTTCGGCTGTCTTAATGCTGGTAGCGGTAGCGGCATTTGGTCAAAAAAAGATCACCAGCCTGGAGGATCTGCCAGAGATGGGTGAGTTCAAATTCCAGGGTGACGACATTGTATTGCCATTGACCGAAAAAGGTGGGCATCCAAAAGTACTGGTTGAGCTTGCCACCGATGAAGTGTTTCCCTTCATAGTTGATACCGGTGCATCGGTTAATGTAATCGATATCGCGATTGCTGAAAAAATGGCTTATGAGGTGGTAGGTGAAACAGAAATTGGCGCTCCAGGTGGAGCCCAGATCCCCGGAAAAATTGTCAGGGTTCCATTATTTCATATCGGTGACGCCACCATCAAAAATGCCGAGTTTGTGGCCATGGATATCAACGGATTCAGCATGGGAACCATGCAAGGCGTGTTGGGGTTGCGCTTGTTTGAAGATTATCTGTTGAGTTTTGACTTGTCGCAGGGAGTGATTACGGTATCCAAAACAAAGTTATCAACAGGCACAACCGGGGTCATGTCATATCCCGCCGGGAGTGACAAAATTCGCCTGGATGTTGATGTCGCGGGAACCATTGTCCCTGCGCATATCGATACCGGTTCCATGGGCGAGTTCTTGTTTCCGGTTGAAATCATTGATTCATTGCCATTAAAAGATGTCCCGCAAACCGGTGCACAAGCAAGGCTTGTGGGTGGTGCGCGAGATATCTCATTTGCACAATTGGACGGCACTATTCATTTTGCCGGTATGCAATTTAAAGATCCCAATCTGACCTTTATGGATCCCTCACCTGGCGCAGGTAATATCGGCAGTGGTGTTTTTGGTGAGCTGGTGATGGCTATCGACCAGAAAAATCATTTGATTTCCTTCACCCAACCACAAGGTCGGGATGATAAGGATCAAAATGACAAGCCGCGTAGACTGGGTCTTGGGTTCCGTGGTGTGCCGGGGGGATCTGAATGGATTGTATCTGTGGTTAGTCCAGGCTCTCTGGCATCAAACGCAGGAATCCAGGCTGGCGACAAACTGATATCGCTGAATGGTGTAGCTGCTGAGGAATACACCATGACAAAATTCGGGCCACTGTTTAAGAGTTCAACGCCACTGGAGTTTGTGTTTGAACGTGATGGAGTTCAACAAACCAACCATATTCAATAGCAGCACACCCATATCTATTTAGTCACAAGTGCAGACTGCGGGAAAGGTTCCCGCAGTCGCTGTCGGTAATTGGTTATTGATCACAGATCGATACGTTATCAATACCACCTTCAACAATATCACCTGGCCCGGCACCATCACTGGTGCTGACCCGAATGATCACATCCGAACCGGCCGGTACGCTTGCCGTAGCCGTTGCCCATTGTGCTGTGGTTCTGACATCACCAATACTTACCATGGAGATAAAGCTGTTGCCACCATTGGTTGAGTATTCCAAACGGTAGAAATCACCATTGCTGTCATCGCCGGTGTCGCGTTGGCCGTGGAACCAGTCGATAGACAGGGTTGAAACATCATTCACAGCTATGGTGGGTGAGCGTGCGATGCAAACACCACCATCCACGTCGGCGTTGCCGGCACTGGAATTGGTAGCGGTAAACACCGCGCTGCCATTGCCATCGGAATCGCCACCAACCTGGGTTATTACGCCACTGCTGCTTTGCTGGGTCGGGTTGGTGCGGACATAGGTTCCGGTTGAACAGTTACTGGCGCCATCAATGGTCCAGCCTTGCGAAGTTCCAAAATCATCTTCGAAAGAACAGTTGCCCGGTGGGGGAGGCGGCGGCGGAGGTGAACCACCATCATCACCATCGGGAATCTGGTTGTTGAAGAAACTGGCAACCTGTGGCCAGATTCGGTCAATTCTTACACCCTGGTTGGTACAACCGCCAAAGTGATGCAAAGCAATGACATCATTGGAAGAAGCAGCCAATACTGGTGAGCCGGAACTGCCGCCGATGGTGTCACAGAAATAGCCGGTATCGGTACCCGATCCGCGTCCGTTAGCGGTAACTACGTCGATTCTGCACACGCCACCAGTATTTTGATCACTGGTAATGGCAAGCTCCTTGGGGTTACCGGCGCCATGTTGTGGAATATAAATGCGTTCCTGACTGGAGGGTGAACGTACATCCAGCCCATAGAACCCAAATCCGGCCAGGCTGCTGAAGCTGTTCACCGTGAACAAGGTGTAATCCAGGGTAAAATCGGTACGCAATAATGAGTTGCCGGTGACTTTGGTGGTGGTGTCTACCGGACCGCTGCCGCAACTGGTGCGTTGATAATTGAACCAGACTTCCACAGCCGATACATCAGACTGGCTGTCGATGCAGTGGTTATTGGTGAATACCCGGTTATCAGCGCCGACTCGCCAGGCGGTACACAGGCCGCCGCCGGAGATCACCAGCCGTGCAGTTGGTCTGCTGCGTTCAAATTCAGTGGGGTTGGAACCGGCAAAACAAACCGCGTCCTGGCGCTCGTTGATGCCACAGGTCGAACGGTTGTCTGCACCCAGCAGACCGGGATCATTGGCCATGATTTCATCAATCACAGCTTGCGGGAAACCTTCCAGATAACGGCTGATTTCGACGCCGTGGATGGTATCGTCCCAGCGGACACCGTCTGGCCTGATCAGGCGCACGATGGCAGCAGGCCCGGAAATCGACATGGCAGCAAAACTTTCGGTACCGTCTTCACCGAGGTTGCGGTCATAAGTTAAGGCAGATTGATGTTTGCCACCGTAAGTATATTTTTCGGTACCGGCTGGGTTGGTAACCTCAACATAGGCTCCCTGCGGAAGGTTGAAATAATCAAAATGGACTTTGATAAAAGTGGCATCAGGTGTTTCGATGCGAAACTCTTCCGCAGTGCGGTTGTTGACTGATTGGCCGATGCTGATGCTGGTATCAACAAAGTCGGCAATCTTAATTACGTTTGACTGGCTGGTGGCATTGACTGGTGCTGGTAAAGGGCTATCAGCAGCGAGTGCCTGCCCGGCCAGGATAATACCGGCTGACAAGCAGAGTAATGTAAATTTAAGCTTCATTGGGTCTGATCCTCATAATGAGAAAAAACGATCAATCTCTCAAGCGCCGCGAATGCGGAAGCGCTGAAGCTTAGGCAACCGATAAATACAATAGGGGGGCACATCGCAATTGATGTGCGAATGGGGAACGGCATATGCTTCCTTGCGCCGATATTCAATTCCAACTTCCACTTGGATGATCGCAAATTATCATACAGAGTTGTCAGACTTTTTCCACTAAAGTCTTAGGCAATCATTGGCTAAACAGAATATTATTTTCGCTATGACCGGGGATTTTGATGCCGGTATTAACATTCAAGTATGGGTTTCAGCAGCCAGGTTTTCGTTCGGCCGCAGACAGGCACAAATATAAAAACCATTGCGCATATCCGGTGATTGAAGCTTCCGGATTCAACCTTCAGGTTTTACTTGAAATTGGCGATATGGTAGGTTTTGTTATGACTCTTCAAGGGGTAATGGATGGTTTTAACACCGACTTACATTCGGGTAAATGGCTGCAATCCAAATACCCTGGGAGGCAATCTTCAGTCTGAGTCGTCGGCCTTCAAAGTCACTGTTGTAACAACCGTGCCGATTCAACAAAATCCTATGACAAGGAGTCGCAATGCCGGGTAAAACAGTTTTCATCAGTTCACGTATGGATGAACTGGCTTTTGAGCGGCGCTCAGCCTTCGAGGCCACCTACCTGCGGGGGCTTACGCCATTGCTGTTCGAAACCGAACCAGCAGATGGTGATGAGAAAAGGATGATTGATAACCTGGTTGATCGGGCTTCGATTTTTGTCGGCATTTATTATCAAACCATCGGACAGGCTTCTGAAGAACTTCATGGCATGGAACCGATCGCTTACGAGTTGTACCGGTTTTTATTTCGATTCTCAGACGAGCGGATCAAAATTGAAACCAATCATGAGAACCGATGTAACGGGCGGGTTCGTAGCAGGCTGGACAAGTTGCTTGGTCCGGACGGCAGCGGCGATGGGCTTTCCAGTCATATACTGCAGTTACGGGATCGAATCGAATCGGGTGACCAACAGCTGCATGATATTTTGCGCAATCGGGTTCGGTTGTTCGTAAAAACACACAACTACGATACTTCCATGTCGGTCAACCTGGCTCGTATGTTAAGAATTTTCCCCAGAATTGAGGAGTTTTGTTCTCGCCGGGAAGAGCTTGCAGAGACAATCAATACCGACAAGCAGCCACAGTACCAATATGTAGCAGCCCGGGTTGATCTGTTTGATAAAATTCACCAGCAGGTCACGGCAGCTGAACGTAATGGCTTCAAAGCCTGGAGAGATCCATCAGCCAGTGAAGAGCCCAAGCATTACTGGCGGATTGAAGGATCGGATCAGCCGGGTGTCTTGTTTCATGTGCTGAGGTCTTTTTTGGATGAGGGTTTCAATATCGACCTGGTTTGTTCTGGCAAACCACTGGATGTTAGTCAGGCTAACCAAGGTAAAGTGATTATAGATATCGTTGCCCATCCATTCCTGGGCAGCACAGTCCAGCAGACATCTCCGGCATCCCGGGATGAGGCTGATAAGCAGATTATGAGCCTGGAACACCGGATCAAGGACACACTCAAGACCACCGCGGGACTTGAAGTCAGTATGCACCACGAGTTTTTATCGGACTGGAACAGCTGGCAGCATGTGCCGCGAGCAAGAAAAAATAAATCAACAACCCGCTTATTCTATACCGTTGAAACTGCCGATGTTCCCGGCCAGATTTTGCGGCTGGCACAGAAGGTCTATCATTATGAGGGCAACGTTGACTTGCTTTACTACGATTCCAGATCAAACCTGCTGAATCGGCGGGCAGGGAACTATGCAAAATACACTGAAATTCAGCTGGTGATCTCTGTTCCAGAGAGCAGCGAATTGATATCTGATTCCATTCACCGTTCCCGGTTTGAAACAGAGGTTCGTCAAGGTCTTGGGGTGGTGGGCATTCGCAAACTTAAAGATTCAAGGTTTTTCGATCGTCTGCAACAAATCGAAGAAATGACCGAAGCATCAGTTGCGGATTGTGCATGAGCTGATTGTTTGCTTAATCACTACAGCTAAGGCTGTGGGTTTGGGTTGAGCGGCTGATAACCTCAAAATCTTTTTGCGTAACTGCATCCAGGATGCGCCAGCCTGCATCACTAAGCATATACATCATAAATTGTGCAGGAGAATCAGATGGAAAATTTAGGCGTAGGTGTAGGCTTGGTAGTTATTGGATTTTGGATGTTTATTGCCGCTGCTGTCGCTGCCGGTACGTGGGACAGTATTCGCAAACGTGAGGCCCAACATGAAACCTTGCGGCGGATCATTGAGAGCGGTCAACCGATGGACCATGCACTGATGAACAAGTTATTAGGCTCTGACGAGCGCCCGGATCGCGGTTTAAAAATAGCAGGACTGATCTTGCTGTTTATCGCCCCTGGGCTGGCATTGTTCGGATGGGTTATCAGTATGCTCAACTCGGAGGCATTGCTGCCTATACTGGGTGCTGCCGGGTTGGTGGGTTTTGTCAGTATTGGTTTGTTGGTGGCCGGGAAATATGCTGAGCGTTCGTATCTAGAACAAAATGCCTCGGCACGCAATCAACCTAAGGTATAGATTCTTGTTACCAGCACCCAACCATTATCATCAAGGCCCGGAAGCTTTGGTGGTCGGCTTGGCACGTACCGGCGACCGTGATGCATTTGCAGAACTGGTACGGCGGCGGCAATCCTGGATACGTAATCTAATGCGGCGTTGTTGCAGCGATACTGCGCTGGCGGATGATTTAGCGCAACAAGTATTTTTGCAAGCCTGGCGGAAAATTTCGCAGTTGCGGCAACCAGACAGATTCGGTGCCTGGCTGAAACGCCTGGCCATCAGCACCTGGCTTCAGTACCTGCGTAAAAATGATGCGCTGCGGGATGCAGAGGAACACCACGAAGCCCATTTGGCACAGCAGGATAAGACCAGTATGGGGATGGATTTAGACCAGGCATTGGCAACGCTGTCAAACACAGTCAGGTTATGCATTGTTCTGTCTTATCACGAAGGGCTGATTCATGCCGAGATCGCCGAACTCACCAAGCTGCCGCTAGGTACCGTGAAATCACATATCCGCCGCGGTACACAGCGCTTGCAACAGCTGTTGTCGGCTTACCAAGGCACACCTCCAGCGGAGGAATCACTATGACCCAGGAAACCAGAGATACAACATTGCAAACCTTGTTCGCCAATGCTGAACAGGATTTGGTGGAAGAAACATTTACCTCTCAAGTGATGTCGCAAACCGATACGCTGAAGCGCAATAAGTTGATTGGGCGGATTGGCCTTGGTTTGATGTTGGCGCTACTCGCTTTGCCGTTGCAGGATATGGCGCTTGTGCTGATGCAAATCCCGTTGATCGATCTGGGTGATGGCTGGTTAACACAAATACTGGCGCCACTGAACAGTGTCGGCAGCCTGCTGTCATTGGGGCTGATAGGTATGCGTATGGTTTTCAGGAGAATTTTCGCCTGAATGAGCAAGCTGCGGGGTAACCGTTATATCCCGCAGCTGAATTCAAACCATCGACCATTAAGCACAACTTCATATTATCTTCGGGCTGCCATTATTCACGGTTATCAAATTGATCTTGATATGGACTTGGACCTTTTAGCTTTTGCCCAATTGCAGCAAGACCATAAATTAAAAAACCACTGAGCATGCCCGGTGCACCTTCGTAGAGCTGTTGACTCAATCCGTAGTACCGCCAGAGCAAGGCAACCGTAAGGCCGCAGGCCATCATCAGCAATGCGATCGGTTGCGAGGGTTTACCGCCAAGCGCCAGGACAATAACCAATGGCCCGATTGAACAGGCCAGCGCAGACCAGGCAACTATCACCAGGGTAAAAACGTTGGCAGCTGAGAAAATGGCAATAGCCAAAGCCCCGATGATGACCGCGAAGGTGGCCAGCTGTTTGGTTCGTAGCCGGTTGTTAAATAGCTTGAAATCTTCACTCAATACCGCGGAACAACTCAGAACCTGGGAGTCTGCGGTGGACAGCGAAGCCGCAAAAATACCGCCGATAACAACACCAATGGCAATTCCGGGCAGCAAAGCCTGTGCCAGCGTAGGTAACGCCAACTCCGCATCGAACCCTGTTTCATTAGAAATATACAGCCGCGCAGCCAAGCCCACGATCAGGCTGATGGCCAGGAAAGTTCCACTCCAGAGAAAGTAATATATGCCTGTCCGGAATGTGCTGCTGGCTGAATCCATAGCCATGAACCGCACCATCACTTGCGGCTGCCCGGTCACCCCAAGGCCGTTAAATAACCAGCCAAATGCAAACAGCAGGGTGGCGCCCACCGAGCCAAATCGTTTTGGACCCCAGTCTAAATAGTCATCCGAAACCGCAGCCAGGTCGCTGACCAATGCCTGCCATCCGCCGGCCTCGCCAATTGCGGCAAACATCAACAGGCCCATGGCCAGCATCATCAGTATCGATTGTGCTGCATCGGTCCAGATCGAGGCGCGCAGCCCGCCGGTCAGGCAGTAGGTCAATATCAAACCTGCACCAATCAGGGCTCCAGCTGTTGCCGACCAACCAAACAGCGCTTGCAGGGCTTTGCCGCCGGCATTGAGTTGTGCAGCTGCATAGGTAGAGAGAAAAATTAAAGTCAACAGACCGATTGCGGCCCGGACGATCCGGTAGTTCACCCCGTTCCATTGACTAATCAGCTGGGCAAAACTTAACGCACCGGTTTTCCCGGTGGCGCGGCGGATACTGGCCGGTACAGTAGTGAAGGCCAGCAGATCGCCAAACAGAAAGCCGACGATCAGCCAGATGGCAGATAAACCATAAAGATAAATATAGCCCATCAACCCGATGAACATATAACCACTGTATTTGGTGGCCGCAGCGGACAAGGCCGTCAGCAAAGGGGATATCGAACTTTCCGCCAGCAGATACGATGCCTGGGTTTTAGCCTGCCCGCGGTTTGAGTACAGGCCGATGGCTACAAAAAGAACTAAAAAGGTGATAAATCCAATAACAGACATGATTGATTTGCTGCCGGGTTAGTCAGCTGCCGGCTTTGGGTTTGTGCCAGCGGCAGGCTAGATAAATAAACGGTGTATCGATAACCGCAATAGCAAATTTGAACACGTATTTGGCTGCTGCCAGTTGTATCGCGGTGACAAAATCTACCAGACCCCACCACACCACCAGCCCATAAATAAGGGTATCAACAACCTGCGACAGCAAAGTCGACCCGGTATTACGTAACCACAAATGACGGCCGTTGGTGGCTGCTCGAATACGATGAAAAAGCCATACATCGAACGATTGACTGATCAGATAAGCCAGCAAAGAGCCAAATACAAATCTTGGCGTGTAATCAAAAAGCGTAACGGTTGCACTGTGTACGGCAGTTGCAAATTCTGTTGTTTGTGGATTTTGCGTGGGCAGGTACAACATGCTCAGCTGGGTCATTGCTACCAGAGCGATACTGATAAAAAACCCCAGAAATACCGCCTTTTGCGCTTCTTTCCTGCCATATTTTTCGCTCAGCAAATCGGTGGCGAAAAAGATGCTGGAATAAAGAATCACGCCCATACTGGTCTGCAGGCCGGCAATCACCGTGAGCTTTGGCCCCATGATATTGGCCAGCAATAAGCTAAACACAATTACGCCATACAAGCCGGTACGGCCAAATAAGCGGTAGCACAACACCGCAAAGCCCAAATCTGCTGCCACGGTTATCAACCACAGCAGATCCTGGTGTTGGCTAAACCAGGCGCTGTCTAACATATGAAAATTTCAAAAGGAATCAACAAGGACATCCACTTTTTCTTATATTTTAAAGCACAGTGAAGGCCTGATGCAGGAAATGCTCACGATCAACAGCTGCAGATGATCAATTTGCGCGTTTGCATATTGTCCTCTGGGGTACGTATGCTCGCAAGGCGTTGCTAACGACAATAATATTGTAGCAGCGGATTGTATCCGCGATTAACTGCATCATATAAATGGTTTTCGCGGATACAATCCGCTCCTACAGATGGTTTTTTGCAAGAGTGGGGTTATGGGTATTTTATATGCCTTGACAAGCATATAACTGATAAGGCATATTAATTTAATGGCATCATCCTTCGCACTTTTGGCAGACCCTACCCGAAGACGTCTACTGGACGAGCTCCGAATGGGTGAACAACCCGTAGGCAAATTGGCACAACAGCTGAACATGAACCAGCCGGCGATCTCGAAACAGCTGCGGGTACTACGCGAAGCAGGTTTGGCCTCAGTACGGGTGGATGCGCAACAGCGTATCTACCGGTTGAACCCCGACGGGCTGAGAGAGATTGATGACTGGTTGGCACCCTACCGGGAATTTTGGGAAGGGCGCCTGGATGCGATGGAACGAACACTCGAATTGATGGAGGACTGAGATGGACGCTACATTCACCAAAACCGGCCCACAATATACGCTGTTACTGGTTCGCCGACTGCCGTACACGCCGGAAAAGGTCTGGCGGGTTTTAACCGAGCGCGAGCTTTTACGGCAATGGTTTCCCTGCGACGTGGAGGGTGAATGGAAGGTGGGTGCGGAACTGCGTTTCATTTTCCTGCATGGCGAGGATGAAGGTTTGTCAGAAGAGGAGCTACGCGGAGAAGTGCTTACCGTTGAGCCCCCGAGTTATCTGGAGTTCCGCTGGGGCGACCACCTCTATCGTTGCAAGCTGACAGCGGAAGCAGGTGGCTGCAAACTGGTTTTCTCAGATAGCTTCGCGGATGCGTCGGAAGGTGCGCGCCACGCGGCTGGCTGGGAAATGTGCTTCGAAAACATGGATCTGCTGTTAGATAGCGCGGAACTGGTCAAGTTTGTAGTGGCGGTGTGGCAGGACAAGTTCGAACACTACGTTAAGAAGTTCGAGGCCGAGGCAGGTCCCCAGCAGGGTTTGCCAGAGAACTATCCTGGGGCAGCTGAGCAATAGCCTGTCGATGATACCGGTCAGAAAATATGAGCTGACTCAAACTGATCGGTAGGTGCGGCGTAATTTTGGTTCGTTTTACCGATATCCATTTAGTTCCTTGAATAATAGCTAACAAATGTTATTACCAGTGATGGTTATCTGATCCATACGTACTAATCACGCCGGGTGACAGTATCCCGGAAACCTGCAACGCGCATTCCTGTTTCCGGGTCCGCCTCACCATTCAGAAGATTCCAGACATACTGATCTGTGCCGTTGTAACTGATCGTTGCCAAATGGTTTCTGGTTATGCCTTCCTCAGTCCAGGATTCATTAATCAGCGAAAGCTCGTGGCCAGCTTCACTCAGTTCGATTGTGTAGAGGTTTTTTCTAGGGAAATCAGCAAACAGAGCGGTCATTTCAAATCTGTTGTCCATATGATTGAAATTGAAATACATCAAGGCCGTTCTTTTCTTGCCCTTGTTGGTGACGCCTTGTGATTCACACAAAATATATTGCTCATTGAGCACATAACTGCAGGTTCGAATGCCGGTTTCACGGTATTCACCTTCCACTTGAACGTCTTCGAAATCCCAACTTCCGATTAACCAGTCCAATTGCTGGATGGGGTTCTGTTCAGCCGCATTGAGTAGAGCAGATACGCACAGTGAAATTAAACAAGCACCTAATTTTGGGAATTTCATTTTTTTCTCCTGAACATTGGGAGAAATTCTACTTTCTATGCGGGCAGTATTTGGTGGGCTTACAAATAAATCCGCTGAACCGATGGGTTTATGCGATCAACAACCGGTTCAGACGCAGCAAGGATCAGGGTAGCTACATCTTTTAGTCGCTTGATTAATTGTAGGAGCGGATTACATCCACGAAAAATCGCCTAAGCATTGTAATTGATCGCGGATACAATCCGCTCCTACAGAAGTTTTATTGTACGGGTCGAGTAATGGGCGTCCAAACCCTATTGAGAATTTTCTGAGAGCGAAATCATGGAAACCCATATCTATGCCAACCATACCCATTTATTGATTGTAGGAGCGGGTTACATCCGCGAAAAATCGTCTAAGCGTTGTAAATGATCGCGGATACAATCCGCTCCTACAGAAGGTTTATTGTGCGGGTCGAGTAATGGGTGCGTGAATTCACAGAATAAGTGCAACACTCACATTATTATAAACCTCATAAGGTGATCTCCAGCCAAGGCACTTCCTTGGCTGTTTATTTAATCGCTCAATAATGCGTCTGAGTTTTTGCGAACTAAGCT
>JAJFKX010000005.1 GCA_021772985.1 Gammaproteobacteria bacterium | reverse complement strand
TCGCGGATACAATCCGCTCCTTGTATGTTAACCCCATGACCGATTAAGTTATAGATGGGTCATTGGGGAAGCCGAACGCTCCTAGAGGCAGATCATACTGACCTCGTTTGTAGAGTGGCTCCCCGCCTCTTTGCACAGCACGATAAGTATCTTGAAGCCATCAACAATGGACTTCGCATCACAAGCCCGTGTGGCATGAAATACGAGGTCGGGGAACCTAATGATCAGTCTGCCCAGTGATCATAGGAGATGCAAGAATGGCTCATTGTTTAGGTATTGATGTCAGTGCTAAAACACTGGATGTCGTTGACAGTAACGAGCTGGCTCGTGTTCGGCAATTTGCACAAACCCCTGAAGGACACCGCAAGCTGGTATGTTTTGCCCGCCAACATAAAGCTCAGGCAATCGTGATGGAAGCAACGGGTATTTATTACCTGGATATTGCCTTGGCGTTGCACCAGGCTGGCCTACCGGTATCCGTGATTAATCCCAGGTCTTTCCATCATTTTGCCAAGGCCTGTTTGCAAACCAACAAAACCGATCAGATCGATGCACGGCTATTAGCCGACTATGCCCAGCGTATGTCATTGCGGCTGTGGCAGCCACCTAGCCGTGAACAATGGGCACTACGCGAAATTGCTCGGCGCATCAATCAACTCAATGGCTTACAGGTGATGGAGAAAAATCGCTTGCATGCCCTACAGGCCCAACATTACACCTACACCACACTCATTGATGAGTTACAAGCACACATCAATTATTTGACCGAACGGATCAAACAGTTAGCCGACACTGCTATGGCCTACATCCAGGCCGATCAACAACTCAATCAATACTATCTCAGCATCATCAGCACCGTGGGTATTGCTCAAGCCAGCGCAATTGCCTTATTAGGCGAGTTGGCTTTGCTGCCTGAGTCCATGAAGGCTAAACAGGTTAGTCGACATGCTGGTTTAGATGTGCAGCTCAAACAATCCGGTACCAGCCTCAATCAACCAGGGCGTCTGAGCAAAGCCGGAAATACTTATTTGCGGGCCGCTCTACACATGCCCAGTTTAAGCTTTGTGCGCCATGACCCTTATGCCAAAGCCCATTATCAACAGCTGCAACAACGCGGCAAAAAGAAAATGCAAGCTTTATGTGCGATCCAACGCAAAATGCTCACAGGCTTATGGGCTTGCCTCAGAAACAATCAACCATTTGATAGCAGCTTATTGTTTGCCATTAAACCAGATAATGCTTGACGATTAACTAAGTATCTACAAGGTATAAAAAAACCCGGGCAATGCCCGGGTTTGTGTCATTTATGTTGATGACCTATTTGGTCTGGCGTCTGCGCCTCAAGCCCAGGAATCCGGCCAATGGCAATAACAGCATCATCAGCCATTTACCTACTGCACTCAAGGTCGGCACTTCAACCGGGGCATCACGAATAATCAGGATTTCCTGTTGTTCGCCATCCTCGGTACCGCCGATCACATTGATAATGTCGATGATGATGTTTTCATTCGGATCAGCCACCAGATCCAGGTTGACCATGATCTGTAAGGTGCCGGTGGTCCCACCAGCCGGTATCGTCACCATGGTGTCGCTGACGGTGTAGTCTTCCGGCATCATTGCACTGCCGGTAAAGCCCAGCTCGATATCCACATCACCGTTGGCGGTTTCATCCAGGGTCAGAATGATGTCGGCGTTGCCGCCTTCATCGACTTCGGTGACCGACAGGCTGACCGATACCAGCGTGCCGTCATCATCGGTAATGGTGGTCATTACCTGCTGAACACCATTTTCATTACCGTTGACCACACTGGAGATATCTACTACAGCGGTTTCATCACCTTCATCATCCGGATCATCAATAGCAGTCAGGGTGATATCCGCACTGGTCATGCCCGGCGGCACCACAATGCTGCCCGGCGCGGTGAAGTCTACACCGGAGGTGGCGGTACCGGAGAACGACAGGTTACTGGTAACCGCCAGATCACTCAGGTTCGACAAGGTGGCGGTAATAGTGGAGATGCCACCGTTTTCGGCAATTGGATCACCCACCAGTGACAGGGTCACATCCGGTGCATCGTCATCCAAAATGGTTGCCGTTACCTGCTGCACACCGTCTTCGGTGCCGTTGGTGACCGAATCGATATCCACCGTCACGGTTTCATCAATTTCACCCAGGTTGTCATCGACCGTGGTCAAAGTGATATCAGCACTTGGCATACCGGCCGGTATGACGATAGATGCGGGTAAACCAAAATCAGTCACCGGTGTAGCACTGCCCGAGGTGGATATATTAACCGTGGTATCCAGGCCGGATACCGCCGACAGGGTTGCCGTCACAGTGGCGTTGCCACCCTCGTTAATCGGGCTGCCGGCCAGTGACAGGGTTACCGTTGGCTCCGGATCATCATCGGTGATGATGGCATTGCCCACTAGCGGTGGTTGTGGTCCACGGTTGCTGAGGCCGGTGATATCAATACCTTCATCACCTTCAAACAGCAGATCATCGATGCCGGTCATGGTCACCGGTCCGGCCGACATATCGGTACCGGCCGGAATCAGCAGGGTGCTGCTGTCAACCATAAAGTCTGTGTCTAAAATAGCCACACCGGCAAAGCTCAAATCGATCATGGTGGTCTGGCCAACGGCTTCAGTGGAAGCTGCTTCAATGGTAGCCATACCGCCGGCTTCGGCAAACGGACTGCCGGTCACGTTCAGGCTGAATATCGGATTGGCATCAGCTTCGAATGCACCCATGTCGGTCAAGCCGCCGATGGTGCGTGGGAAGCCGGTCAGGCGTTGATCGGTTAAAGCGGCGACAAAATTGAAACCGCGGTTGATCGCCGGGCTGCCGGTCATCAGGGCATGGGTTTCTGTGGGGCCGCCGTTATCGGCCAGCGGGGCCAGCAACGGGTCGGCGTAGAACTGATTGAAGCCGTTGTCGTTAACATTGGAAGCGGAGGCGCTCAGAATACTGAACACGAAATCGGCATCGCCACCATCCAGGTAAACATCATCGCCGGAGTCGTAAGCGGTGTTACCGGCAATAATGGAACTCAGCACCTTGATATCATTGTCGTTGGAGTAAATGCCACCACCAGTGTAGGCGGAATTATCGGTAATGGTACTGTTGGCAATAAAGACAGTGTCGTCGACATAATCAATCGCAATACCACCGCCATAGCTGGCTGCAGTGTTGCCTGAGAAAGTGCTATTGCGGATAAACAGATTGGCGTCTTCGCTATAGATAAACAGCCCGCCCCCATCATCACCGGCATAGTTACCGGAAACGGTGGTGTTGTCGAATACAAAGGCGTAGTTGCTTTCATCGTCGCTGATGAATATGCCGCCACCGTCACCGCCTTCCTGTGCGGCGTTATCGGCGATGGTGCTGTTACGGATGGTCACACCGCCATAGAAGCCAGTTTCATACACTTCAAGAGACAGTCCACCACCATCTCCATAAGATGTATTGTTGGAAATAATGCTGTCTTCAATCAGTATCGGGCCATTGAGATAAGCTCCGCTGAATCCACTACTATAAACCTGCAGATAGAAACCACCGCCACTTTCACCTGCGGTATTGCCGCTGATGGTGGTGTTGATGATGTTGATCGGCTGGTTACTTGCTCCATAAATATACATAGCGATGGCGCCGCCATCACTCTGGGCAGAATTATTGTTAAGCGTGCTGTCAATAATACTCAGTGCGGCTTCATCGGAATAGAAGAATATCGCTCCGCCATCGCTACCATAGGCGGTGTTGTTGCTGATGGTGCTATTGTGCACAAGCAGGGTATCAGCATCATTATCTGCTGCGAACTGGATACCACCGCCATCATTGTAGGCGGTGTTGTTCATGATACTGGTGTTGTTCAGGACAAACAGGCTTCTGCCTTCATCATCGATATTCACGCCGCCGCCATTACCTCCGGCGTAATTGCCCGTGATGCTGGCATTATCCAGTGTCAGACCATCTCCATAGCGGCCACCCTCATATATATTGATGCCGCCGCCATAGTTGCTGGCGGTGTTGCCGCTGATGGTGCTGTCGGCGATCAGAGTTGAGCCGGTGTCACCGCTTATATATGAGTAACTGTAACTGCCGATGTCAATGGCGCCACCGCTATCACCTGCCTGGTTGTTGTCCAGGGTGGTGCCGGTAACGGCTATTGAATACACCGGTTCTGCATGCAGCGCTCCGCCATCATCATTGGCGTAGTTACTGTTCAGGTAGCTGTCACGAATCACCAGACTGGCATTGCTGATGTTGATACCACCACCATCAGCCCCCTCATTTTGAGCGGTATTGCTGGAGATGGTTGAATCAAGTACCCGCAGTACACCCTGTTGCTGGAAAATACCACCACCGCCGCCGTCTTGGCCGTAAGCGAGGTTATCAGTGATGATACTGTCACGGATGGTCAGTTCGACATCACTGGCGTAAATAGCACCGCCCTGGTAGTCATAGCCATTGGTCAGAGTCAATCCGACAATGTCGACCGACATCAGGTTGTAACTCGGATTAGCCGGGCCACCGCGGTCACGCCCACCGTCGCGGATAGTGAATATGCGGTCATAACCTTCGCCGCGAAGCGGTTGCGGTGCAGTAAAGCCACCACTGACGGTGATCACACTGGGCACTGGCGCGTTGATCACCAGGCTGTCGTAAATATCGATATCACCGGAGGTCAGGGTAATGGTGCCCGCCAGGCCGCCCTGGAATTCGATTACATCCAGACCATAGCTGCCGTTGGCGTCAATCACCGCCTGGCGCAGACTGCCGGCGCCGGCGTCGTTCAGATTGGTCACCAATTGGGTATAAGCCGGGAAGCTGAGTGCTGCATCGGTATCCGATTCCACTGCGCCCATATCGGTCTGCAGACCGATCATCCGTTCAAAACCAATTCCGCGCTGATCATCGGCAGATGGGGCAATATTCAGGCCGGCATCGATTGCCGGGCTGCCGGCCAGCAGCGTATGGGTCATGGTCGGGCCGCCGTTGTCGGCCAACGGGCCGAGCATCGGGTCGGTGTAGAAAATGTTGTTGTTGTTGCTGGACAGGCTAAAGTTGTCCAGGTTTTCAATCAGGCTGAACTGGACATAAATATCACTACCGGCGATTGCGCCATAGCTGCCGTTGTACACGCTGTTGTTGGCGATAATGCTGCTGCGGATAGCGACGCTGCCGCCTTCATTGAACAGGCCGCCGCCGTCATAGTAGGCATAATTGTTGACGATAGTACTGTTATCAATGCGGCCGTCACCATCTTCATGGGCCAGATACAGGCCGCCGCCGTTGCCATAGGAATCATTACCGCTGATGGTGGTGTTGCGGATGATCGGCGCGCCGTCATCAGAATAAAACCAAACCCCGCCGCCGTCATCACCAGCGCTATTGTTGGAGATGGTGCTGTTTTCGATGACAACGTCGTAACCGTCATCGTCGTAAAACCATATGCCACCGCCATCGACCGCACTGTAATTGCCGTCAATGACAGTGTTGCGGATGGTCAGGCTGGTATACAGCCCATCATCAAAATACAGGAACAGCCCGCCGCCATCACCAGATTGTGCAGAGTTGCCGCTGATGCTGCTGTCGGTGATCAGAACAGGCGCATAGGTTTCGTCCAGCTCCCAAAACACACCGCCGCCGACATCGGCGGTATTGTTGTCTATGGTGGCATTGTCCAGGGTGATGCTGCCGGCATGACTGCCGGCACCCTCATCGTATTGAATGGCGATACCGCCGCCATAGCTGCCGCTGTTGCCGCTGATGGAGCTGTTGCGAACCAGCAGCGTCGCGTCTTCCGTATAAAAATGAATGCCACCGCCATATTCGCCAACACTGTTGTTGTCGATGGTGCTGTCTTCGATGCGCAGCTCATGTGAGGTGCTTTCACTGCCGAAGCGGATGCCGCCGCCAGCTTCGCCGCCATAGTTGTTGCTGATGTTGGAGTTGTTGACGATGTGCACATCACCGTCGTCACTATAAACACCACCGCCGTAATTTCCGGCATAGTTATAGATGATATCGGTATTGTTGATTTCCAGTACCGCACCGTCATTAAAACTGAAGGCATCAACACCGCCGCCTCGGGTGGCGGTATTGCCGGAGATGGTGCTATCGGCAATGGTCGCATTGACTTCAATATTGCCCAGATACACCGCGCCACCATCACCATATGCGTAGTTGTTGGTCAGCATGGTGTTATCTATGATCGCGCTGAATGCACCATCCACGGAAACCGCACCACCACCGCCATTGTTGGCGTAGTTGGAATCAAAGGTACTGCCGGTAATGGTCAGCGCGCCTTCACTGACATGAATGCCACCACCATTACCGTTAGCGGAGTTGTTGCTGATGGTTGAGTCGGTGATCTCGACAAAAGCATTCCCGGTGGAAACTGCACCACCATTGTCACTGGCATAGCTGTTGTTGATGGTGACATCATTCAGCATCAGGCGGCTGTAGTAAGTGCCCGGGCCACGTTCAGGGTTATAGCCGTCACTACCGACGCGAATGGCGCCGCCATCATAATCCGACCCAAAATACCCGCGCAGACCAATGCCGGTATAGCCGTTGATCAACGTCAGGTCGTTGATTTCGGCGGAAACCCCGTTCTGATTCGGCTGGATATCAAAGATACGCGAGCTATCATCAGCATCAATGGTCAGGCTGGCTTCGCCCGGGCCCTGGATAACCAGGCTGTCGTAGATATCCATCTCGCCGTTGTACATGGTCAGGGTGCCGGTGACCCCATCGGCAAAGGTGATTGCATCGGGACCAGGGTTGCTGTTGGCGTCCAGTACTGCCTGACGCAGACTGCCGGGACCGCTGTCGCTCAGGTTTTCGACTTCAAACACTGCTGCATGTGCGCCACCGATAGTCACCAATGAGCTGACCAGGGTCAGCGCCGGGGCCATCCCGGAGCGTTTCAGATTGCGCTGAACTTGCCTGTCCAGAGTGGTGGTGATTGCATCGGCCAAGGGGTTGCGCTGCGTACTGATGTTGGCAGCAAAAGAGGGACCCAAATCTAAATATAGCCTGGTCACTGTGTGTTTCTCCCGGAAGACAGCATTATTATTCAGGCCAGCATCCCCAATGATGCTGACACAATTACACTAATAATAACCGATTTTTAACACAATTTGGTGAGATTAGGTCACCGCAGTGTGTGGATCTGACCTTGGTTCGTGCCCGGGTGTACTCCTGCAGGAGGGATGGATATACCCGGGGTTGTAGGAGCTGGCAAGCCTGCAATCGGGTTTGTCAATGGGTTGGGTCGCGCAGATGTGCGCTCCTACAGGTTTTTTGAAGGGTTGGGTATGCCTGGAAATGTAAGAGCGAATTTCATCCGCGAACAACCTGACGGACTATCGTAGGCGCGGGTCTGGCCGCGATAGGGATTTGATTGAGACGTCAGGTCGCGCAGATGTGCGCTCCTACATGGTTTTTTGAAGGGTTGGGTATGCCTGGAAATGTAGGAGCGGATTTCATCTGCGAACAACCTGACGGACTATCTTAGGCGCGGGTCTGGCCGCGATAGGGATTTGATTGAGACGTCAGGTCGCGCACATGTGCGCTCCTACATGGTTTTTTGAAGGGTTAGGTATGCCTGGAAATGTAGGAGCGGATTGTATCCGCGATAATCATCCTGGAAACCTGTAGATCACAAATTGGTTGTTCGCGGATACAATCCGCTCCTACAGGGAAATTCGATCAATTCAAACTTTGTTATTCAGCATTCGGCCCTTGCTGTCCTTTCCAAAACAAATTAAACGAAATTGAAACCCGTGGCTGCTCTTCAAAATGCGGCGCTACCATATGTGTGGCGTAGGCAGGAAAGATCAGCATTTTGCCATCCACAGGCCGGTAGCTGATAGTGGTGGGGCGGTCAAAGCGGCGGCCCATCGGCAAGGGGTTAAAAAACAACAGGTCGCCATCGGCAATGCCGTTTTTTTTAGCCACCGATTCATTCTCGGCGCGTAGATAAAACACGCCCGACCAGTCGGCCGGCAGATGCTGGTGCGGGGCATTCCAGGCGCCGGTGTCGTTGACATTGGCCCAGCAGGCTGCCAGTTGCGGCTTGCCAGGGCGTTTTTCACCATGGAAGTGTTTGGCTGCAGTCAAGCCTATATTCTGGATTTTTTGCGACATCCACAGGGTGTGTTGGTTGTCGTGACCGTGCAGGTCTTCAGTGGAATGCCAGCCGCGCACATTGCTGCGGTTAACTCCCTGGTCGCGCTCGCGCAGTTCCAGAATGTAATCTATCAAGGGTTGCCGGTGCTGTTCAAACTCGCGCACCATGATGGAGTAAATGGGTACGCCAAAATGATTGTTCTGCTCAAGTTTGCCCTGGCTTTCCTGGGGTTTGCTCATGCGTCGGCACTTTCAGGTTGCGGTGTGGTTTTAGCCCGTTGGACTTTGGGGACGTCCTGCATGGCTTGATCGGGCAACACATAAGAATTGGCAATCAATTTATTGCTGGATTCCAGGATTTCAGGGAAACGGATACCGGGCAGCAGTTCCACCGCAAAAATCTCCTGAACCGCACCCTGGAATTTGATAAACCCGGCGATCTGCCCGGATTTGATATTCACCACCCATACACCGCAGGTGCGCTCTTTCAGCCGTTTGGTAATCGGAATGCCACTGAAGATTGCACTTTCACGTACTTGTGATAAGCCGATAAAGGCGAAATCTCCGGCGAAGGAAATACCCCGGGTAAAGCCGGGCAGTAAAGCCACGGTTTCCAGTTTGCCGGTGTTGATATCCACCTGTGCCAGGCTGCCGTTGCCCGATTCCAGCACCCACAATTTGCCCTGATACCAGCGCGGTGAATGCGGCATCGACAAGCCTTCGCAGATGATTTCATTACTATCAATATCCATCAGTACACCGCCATCGGCCTTGCGCTCGCGCCAGCCTTGAGGGGTATCTGCGGTACCCAGTGCAGTGACGAATTTGGGTTTGCCATTGACCAGACACAGGCCATTCAGATGGCAGCGGTCTTCCGGCGCCAGCGCGGTAACAAACGGTGGCCGCCAGCGCGGCACAAAGCTGTTTTCACTGTCCAGGCTGCATAAAGTGGAGAAGCGGGTATTGATAAACCACAATTGTTTGCCGGCCCAGCACATTTCATGGATGTCGATATCGCCGGTGACGTGGCTGTTACGCGGTAGAAAGCAGGCGTCGAAACGGCCGGCCGGTTGCAGTTTCTGTGCCACGTTCGGCATGTTGCGATAAAACAGGATTTCACTGGTGGTGCCCAGCGCGATCCGGCTGCGGTCGGCTGCCATGCCCATCGGTTTGCTGAACATATGAAAATGAGTGTTCAGTTTGCCGTTATCCGGGCGGGCGACAATCAGACGTCCGGCTTGATAGGTGGTGGCCAGAATCGTAAAGCCGGCCTGTTGCAGCATATTCGGCAAGTTGCTGGTGTGCACGCTGGCCAGTGGCGCATTGGGGTCGGCGCCGGCCTGGCCACGGGCTACAGCCTGCATCCGCTGCTGGGTGGCTGCAGTATTGGCCTGGTTTACTTTTTCGGCAAAAGCCGCAATACGCTGACTGGTTTCACTGGTGCTATCCAGAACCTGTTTCAGTTCGGTTTCGTTTTTCTTCCATTTGTCCGGATCAGGTTTGGTCAGGGTATGCCGTGACAACGCCAGCCCGCTTTCCAATGACTGATCCCAACCAACCCCTGCAAACCGGCACAAGCGCTTGCTTTGCTCCAGTGGGTCGGCGATGAAATCTTCATAGCTGACCGCGCAGATGCGTTCGGCGGGAATCTGCTCCAGATCATCGAGCATGGTGTTATGGGTTTTGATCCATTGCGCAGCAGCGATTTCCTCCACCGGTTTGCCGCTCAGTTGCTGCCAGCCGGGGGTCAGCAGCAGCGACCACTTGTGTTCGCCTTCCCAGCCGGGCAGGTCTGGATAAGTGGCAAACCGGCCGGAGCGCCAAGCGTCCATCATGCTGCTGATGTTTTCGCGGGCGCTGCGGTATAGGTAAATGTAAATGGCATTCGGAAACACCTTGTGCATAAACGGGATGCGCAGGGCATTTTTGGGTGTTTTCTCAAGCATCCGCACCGGGTGATTGTGCGCTGTTGCACTGTTGCCGTTGCGATCATGCAATCGGCCCAAAAAACTGGAACGCAAGGTGTGGATGGTTTGTGGGTCGGCATCCTCGCCGGTCAGCCGGTTGGATTCAAAATCGCGGTTTTCCGGGTTCAGCTTGTCGATCCGTTCGATCATATAGTGGCTTTCGCCGCCGATAGTGTAGATATTCGGTGACTTGGCCAGAGTTTCGAACAACAGGGTGCTGCCGGAACGTGGTGCTGCCACCACAATAATCGGCCGGTCCAGTTTGGGGGCGCCTTGCTGGCGGGCCTGCTGTGGTCTGCCTGCCGGGATATTGGCAGGCGCATTGGCGGGCGTATTACCTTGGGCCTTGAGCAGGTCCGGGTTCAGTGAAGCTTCGACCATTCCCTGACGAATCAATGATACCGGGTCCATGCCGTTGGGCAGGGCAATCTGGTTCTGGTGCGGTTCCAGTGCTGCCATTAAGCCTTTACGGGCCTCATCATAAGCTTGAAAGCCTTCCTGGCGCATGCCGAAACGCGACCACAATGTGCGCCAGCGCTGGCGGAATCGTAAAGTGGCCTGCTCGATGGCTTCGGCATGTTCGGCGGGTCCCGGGTCAGCGGCGTGCATGTCATCCAAAATAGGTTGCATCACGCTGTCCTGTTCCCAGGGTGACATCACCAGCGGCGCATTCACTGTTTCGGTAGCTAGATTCAGTTTCAGGTCTGGTTTGAATTCGATCAGCTGAGGTTCAGTTTTGGCAGGGATGTCCCGGTGTGGTTGGGCGGCGTTCTCGACCAGATCCCAGAAGCGTGCCGAACCGACGGTGTCGGCGACCAGGTGGATACGGGTAAAGTCACTGGGGTTTTCCACCTTGTGTTGTTTCCAGGTATCAAAAATCCAGCTTTCGCCTTCAGCCATATTCACCGATTGGTCGCCGCAATGGAAACGCACCTCATCACAGGTTTGAATCGGGACATGCACGCGCACCCGCTGGTGCCAGTAATAGTTGGCATCCATGTGCCGTTGCACTTTGGCATGATCAGCAATTCGCATTAGCCGGGTGCGGCCAAAAATGGTGTTGAATGAGGCCAGCACCTGCTGCAGGTAAGGGCATTTTTTAAGCAACGGTGTGGGTAACATCGGGCCTTTCAGAGCGTCATCGCGGGGATTGCCGTTAGCGGCAATCAACAGCAGTGCATCGTTGCCTTTAAAACCCTGTGGGTGCGGACACCAGTCCTCATCAGTGAACTGGGCGATCTCTTCGCGCAGCCGGGCGGCGTCAAAACGCAATGGCAGTTGATAAAACTCGGTGTCCAGTTTCATAGGTGGTTATCCGGGAGATATAAGGTCAATCTGGCTGGTAATGGCCAGCCAGTCGATTCATTAATAATCTGGAAGATGCTAATTACTATTGTTCTTACCGTTTTGACGCCGGTTCTGGCGCTGTTGCTGTCGATCGGTCTGGGGGCGCTCGATGCCTTTG
This sequence comes from Gammaproteobacteria bacterium, assembly GCA_021772985.1. Lineage (GTDB taxonomy): Bacteria > Pseudomonadota > Gammaproteobacteria > Xanthomonadales > Wenzhouxiangellaceae > JAJFKX01. The sequence continues at coordinate 134,537 of JAJFKX010000005.1, read as the reverse complement.
CTCAGATCGATATCCAGCCAATTCAAGCTGGAAATATCACTGCTGGATTGAGCCAGGGCAGCCATTTGCTGACTGTCCAGAGATTCCAGAATTTCCACCATCGCATTACGTCGCTCGGTCTGCCATTGGGTTTCCAGACGGTCGATGTTTTCCAGGTTGCTGGCGATCAGGCCAACATTGCCACTGGCCAGGGCATCACGGTTGCTTGCCCATAAAGGTTGCAGTTCTGCTCCCAGTTGTTCACGGGTATCCAGCAGCGTTTGCAGCTGGCTATCCATATCGGTTTTTTGCTGATCACTCAGCTCCAATGCTGCAAGTTTGTTGCCGCCTTTGTTCCACCAGGCTTTGTCCTGGGTGCGTTGATTAAGGTTTTGCCGGCGTCGTTCGGCGCGGCGTGCCTGTTTGTCTGCTTCAGTTTCTTCGGAATCGCTGGGGTTTTCCTGCTTGGCTAGCCGACGTGCTTCACGTTTGGCTTCGCGGGCAGCCAGCTCTTCCGGCGTTAATTCAGCCAGTCGTTGTTCACGTTTGGTCTGGCGCTCAGCTTTCCGGGCATCCCGTTGTTCAGCTGTGAGCGTGACTACTTGGGGAGGCTGGGGCGGAGTTTCTGAAACAGGTGCTGCAGTGACCGGCGAAGATTCTACTTCAGCCGGTGCTTCGCTTGCTTCCTCCTTGTTACAACCTGCAAGCAGCACGATCATTATGATCAGCAGGATTACAGCTGGATATTTTTTATCAATCAGCATACGAAGCCCTCGAAATAATTTGTCATTGATATTGTGCGATTATGCCGGTATTCACATAAATATGCAGCAATGCCAATAGTCGGCGTTGTTGAATAATAGGTGTTTTAGGTCGGGGAAAGTAATTTGAGTTTGATGTATCTATGCACTGTCTTGATGCTGGGGCTCGTTATCTTAAGAGCGCTTCAATATTCAACCGATAGAAGAAGCCCAGCATGATGATCAAAAAGATATCAGACTCGGTAAGTATTTAAGTACACACCCAAATGTTCAGGATCAAATGGCTGCAGTTAAGAGCGTAGGAGCGGATTTCATCCGCGAAAAACATGAGGTAATCCTCGGATCTATCGCGGATGAAATCCGCTCCTACAATTTTATAAGCGGCAGCTGGAATAACCATCTGCCGGGTAATCGCTTGCTGTGCTTGGGTTTGTTATCTATTTGCAGCTATCAGCTACAAACTCCACCGCATAGGTGTCGGTCTTATAACGAGGTACGTAAGGAAACCCTTCCGGCGGGTTAGACACTACCCAATAACGCCCGCCGCTGGCATCTGGTCCCGGTGGGTAAATATCACCTTCGCCAAGGTGATGCCATTCAACATCGACCATGCGGGTTTCCACCGCTTGCCCGTTGTGATTGATGATCTCGGTGCCGGCATCGGTCAGGATAACCCTATAGGTGGCATCAAAAACCAGCATCGAAGCGGAAATTTCAGCCGGGAGCAACTCCGGATCCAGCAGTGCAATCGGTAAGCCCATGCCGGTTCCCAGGTACATGTCGGAATTAATTTCACCTTCACGGGTTTGGGTTTTTTCACCCTGCTGAATTAATGATTGGTAACCTTGATCATTGAGTTTGTGCAACATGCTGGCAGCAATATTACCGTCCGCCCCGGTTTGCTGGATCTCGATCCGCAGTGGCGCTAATGAACTGTGTTGCAGATAGGCGCTGGTGCTCATCCCGCTGCCGTCTGGACGTGAAGACGCCTGGCTGACACGCAACAAGCCGCCAATGATGTCCGCAGATTCGATCAGGTCAGGTCCGCTTACCCATTCACCTTCCTGCAATGAACATTGTTTCCAGGTGTGTTTATATTCAGCCAGTTGCTGGCCGGCGATTTGCCCATCGCCCATTGTTACTTTGGTGTTTTCAGCATGACTGGAGCCACACATCATAATCAACAGCAAACCGGCGATTATCGATTGGGTATGCATATTAAGAACCTCGTTGTCGTGGAATTATTGTCATTAGTCGTTTTTTGCCGGTTAGTGACAAGTCTTTTTTTATCTTTTATGTCTTAATGAGTACTTTATTGAGCACAATCCGGTGAATCCATGAAATTGATTGCTACCGATGATGTTTCTCGCAGCCTGAAAATTGATGGCTGCACTCTAAAACTGCCCAACAAATGCTGGCAGGTATTACAGTTGTTGAGGCAGGATTCAGCTCGGGTGGTCTCCCGGCAGCAATTGATAGAACAGGTTTGGCATGGGAATGTTTTCAGCGGAGAAAAAGCATTGACGCAAACCATCTGGTTATTGCGCGATGCGTTGCAGGATGACGCTGGTTGTCCTGAGTATATTCAAACTCACCCTGGAGTGGGGTATCAGTGGATTGGACGACAACCGGCAGTGGCTGCGGCACGCAGGCCACCAGGATTTCATCTGCCGGCAGCATTTGCCCCAGCCAGCAGTGTGCTGTTAGCGCTGGGCATGTTGCTGATCAGTGCGCTGGCGTGGGATGGGGACGCTGGTGTTCAGGCAGCAGGGTTCCAGTCGGTGTCACATTCAACTGCAACCGATGGTACATACGCCTATCAAATGGGGGCTAAAATTATTATTCATCTACCGGATGGCCAGCGCGCGGTTATTATTCCGGACGGGAGGAAAAGATTCAGCAGTCCGGAATTGTCGGCTGATGGTGAATACCTGGCGGTGCAGGTTACTGAGGCAGGGCGTTGCAGTTTGGTGGTTTTAGAGTTTGAGACCCGTCAGTATCAAAAATTTACCGGTTGTTTTAAGCAGCCGATGCAGCTTAGGTCGTGAGCTTATTAAAGCCGGGCTGTAATTCTGGAACTGTAGGAGCGGATTTCATCCGCGATAAACCTGCGAATTTGCCCAAGATTATCGCGGATGAAATCCGCTCCTACAAATTTGTGGGGTAAAAGCTAGCGTTGAATCGCCAGCAAGCCCATACATTCCAGTTCAATCAAAATTTTCTGTACCGACTCTTCCGGACTTAGAGTCTGCGTATCCAGGATTAACTCGGGTTTTTCCGGAGCCTCATACGGGTCGGAAATGCCGGTGAATTCTTTGATTTCTCCACGTCTTGCTTTGGCGTATAAACCCTTGCGGTCGCGTTGCTCGCAAACCTGCAGCGAGGTGGATACGTGAATTTCCAGAAAGCCGCCCAATGGCTGGATCATGTCCCGCACCTGTTGTCGGGTATGCGCATACGGTGCAATCGGTGCGCAGATGGCGACCCCACCGTTTTTGGTGATTTCCGAAGCCACATAGCCGATCCGGCGTACATTGATATCGCGGTGCTCACGCGAAAAACCCAGTTCACTGGACAAGTGTGTACGTACAATATCGCCATCCAGCAGGGTCACCGGTCGGTTGCCGATCTCTCGCAGCTTAATCATCAAAGCATTGGCAATGGTGGATTTGCCTGCTCCAGACAGGCCGGTAAAGAAAATCGTAATGCCTTGTTTGCCCCGTGGTGGGTAACTTTTTTGCAGCTCTTCCACCACTTCAGGAAAAGTGAACCAGTCAGGGATATCCAGTCCTTCGTACAAACGACGGCGCAATTCAGTGCCGGAAAGATTGAGTACACTTTCTCCTTCCCGAACTTGATCGGCAGCAATGTATTCGGCCCGGTCCTGGACGTAGACCATCATCTTGAATGGCACCATTTCAATGCCGATTTCTTGCTGGTGTTCGCGCAGTATGTCCTGAGCTGCAAATGGGTCATAAAAGGGCTGACCCTGACTGTTATTACCCGGTCCGGCATGGTCGCGGCCGATAATCATATGCGTACAGCCATAATTCTTGCGGATGATGGCATGCCACACGGCTTCCCGCGGGCCGCCCATACGCATCGCCAAAGGCAGCAGGCTTAATTTGGTAGTGTCTTCAGGGTAGCGGCGCAATACTTTTTCATAACAGCGCACCCGGGTCAGGTAATCCACATCACCAGGTTTGGTCATGCCGACTACCGGGTGAATTAACAGATTGGCTTCCGCCTGTTTGGCGGCTGAAAAAGTCAGCTCCTGATGGGCCCGATGCATCGGATTGCGGGTTTGGAATGCAACAATCCGTCGCCAGCCCTGTTGCTGGAACAATTCCCGCAGGCTGGCGGGTGTATGGCGAAGATGACGGCAATCGTAATGATGCGGTAGTTGTAACCCCTGCAAGCTGCCGCCCAGGTACACCGGGCTGGTTTGATTCAACAGATAATCGACTGCCGGGTGCTTGTTGTCAGTGCTGCCAAAAACCTGTTGGGCTTCCTGGGCACGGTCGGGTTGCCATAAGGATTCGATGGTTAATACCGCCAGTGCCAAGCCTTCGCTGTCGCGCAGCGTAATCTGATTACCATTGTTCAAGTCGGCGGCAAAGGCCTCACTAACATCCAGGGTGATTGGGATTGGCCACAAGGTGCCGTCTTCAAGACGCATCTCGGCACATACCCGCTGGTAATCCTGCTGATTCATATAACCACGTAATGGTGAAAAACCACCATTGAGCAACAGTTCCAGGTCACATAACTGGCGTTCGTTGAGCGTCACAGAAGGCAACCGGCTGGCGGTGTCTTTCAAAGCCTGGAATTCAGCCTGGGGGACCAGTAAATCCAGCAATTCACCACCGTGTGCGGTGGGTAAGTTATTTGGGTTGGCGGTCACGAATTAATCCTATTATTTGGTAGATTGTTACAGTGCAGGAGCACTCCAACAGAGAAGGTGGCGTAGTATATCGATAAATCAAGCCGGAAAGGGATGTATTCCACCAAATCAGCCCAATGTTGGTTATAATATTTGGCTATTGAGATATAGCTGGAACCCAGGACGGGTTAGTTAGTCTCAGCTTGATGCTTACAATTCGGAGTTCACTATGTACCCCAACAAGTTATTGATTACCGGTTTGACCGGTATGTTTTTATTTGCGGCTGTGGCAAATGCCCAGGTTGCGCTAGACACCGATGCCAAAAAACTGGGTTATACCATTGGTATGGATATCGGCAACTCGCTGAAACAACAAGGCGGCGAAATGGACCTGGATGCCATGTTTGCCGCAGTGCGTGATGTATATGAAGGTAAAGATACCCAACTGACGGTAGAAGAAGCTACTGCGATCCGCCAGGATTTCATGACCCGCCGCCGCGAAGCCGCTGCTGCTGAACGTGAACAGCAGGCTACCAATAACGTCACCGAAGGTGAATCTTTTCTGGCCGGTAACGCGGACAAGGCTGGTGTTATGGTGACCGATAGTGGTTTGCAATACGAAGTGATTACTGCTGGTGATGGCGACAAGCCGTCAGCTACCGACCGGGTTACTGTTCATTATCGCGGCACATTACTTAATGGTCAGGAATTTGACAGTTCTTACAGTCGCGGGCAGCCCGCTACTTTTGCCCTGAACCAGGTCATTCCCGGTTGGACCGAAGGTGTGCAATTAATGTCGGTAGGTAGTACTTACAAATTTTTTGTACCCAGTGCGTTAGCATATGCTGAACGAGGTGCCGGTCAACTTATCGGTCCCAATGCAACGCTGATTTTTGATGTTGAATTGATTTCCATCGATAGTCAGGGTACTGAATAATTTAATTATCCTCCAACCCGGGTCTCCCGGGTTGGTTGTAGACTGAAACAGACGATTATGGGTTCTCTTCAAGATCAATTATTAAAAGCGGGGCTTATCGACAATGATAAGCTGGCCAAAGCTGAACAAGACAAGCAACAACGCCGCCAGCAACGCAAGCAGGTCGGTAATGGGCCAACCAAGAAAAAAACCTGGAAAAAAGCCGGTAAAAAGACCGGCAAGAAATTCGCCCCCAAAAAACACCAGCACGATAGTGATCTGGCGGCTGCTTATCGTGCCAAGGTAGCGGCAGAAAAGCGCGATAAGGACTATCAGAAACAAAAGAAAGTCGCTGAGCAGGAGGCCCGCCGGTTACGCAATTTGCAACTGGATAAAATTATCGAAGATAAACTGCTAAACGATGATAAGGCCGAGTTGCCCCGGTATTTCAATTATATGGGGAAAATTCGCCGCATTCTGGTCAATCAGCAGCAACTCGATGCGATTAATGCCGGTGAGTTGGGCATTGGGGTATTGCGTAGCCGACCAGTGTTGCTGGACCTGGAAACCCATGCAAAATATAAAGAACTGGCACCTGATCTGATACCGGAAATGGGTGGTGATGAACCCAGCGGTACAGATTGGGATGATCAATACAAAGATTTTGAAGTGCCTGATGATTTACGCTGGTGATGATCAGTTTCAAACCGGTATTTTTGTCGAAGTTTTAATTTCTCTTAAACACAAACTGGAATGAATTGCATCCACGCCGGGAAGCTTGCGGATGGTATTCAAGGTCAAATCACCATAAGATTCCAAATCTTCAGCCAGTACATGCAACAGATAATCGGCTGAGCCGGTGACGTTGTAGCATGCCATTATCTGTGGCAGTGTCTGAATGGCTTGTTCAAATTCACGTGCCAGCTCGATTTTGTGACTGGCAAATTTAACCTGGACAAAAGCGGTTACCCCAAAACCCAATTGTTTGGGGTTAAGCATAGCTTGATAACGACTGATATAGCCTGCTTGTTCCAACCGCTTGACCCTGCGCCAACAGGGGGCTTCACTGAGTGATACCTGCTCAGCCAGCTTGCTGTTAGACATGCGACCATCATCTTGCAGGAGTTTGAGCAGGGTTTTATCTGTTTTATCAAGTTCAAGCATGGTAGTAATTATTAAATTGATAGAATACTAGAAGTAAGCAGCTGCGATAGCCAGATTGTCACGACTCTCAGGTGCTTGGCAAGGTGCTTGTACCGTTGCACAGGGAATTGTGATAACCGTTCACCTTGATAGACATGCCGACTGCCATGCTGGCGTACTTGAAAGAGTAACTTTTTGAGCATAGCAGGGTCTGTGTGTTTATCGTCTAGGTAAATTGGATAAGCGTATGCATCATCGACTGACAGTGTTACTGGCAAGCATCACTATTGCCGTGGGCTGTAGCTATTTATATCTTTCCCTGGCGAAACAACCGGAAGTTTCAACAGCTGCCTCAGGGCAACCTTCCAGCCCGAATACTGAGCAGCACCCAGCGGGTGATGGACTAACCGAAGCTGGTTTGCCGGATGCTAAAGCAGCAATCGTTACTACACAGGTGGCCAGTCGCTCAGCAGTGCTAAGCGATGCCGGGATTACCAGAAATGACAGCGTAACTGCCGCGCTTGCCTACGCGACCAATTATTTTGAACTGGCAGGCTCGCTGTTAGCTGATGCACTGGCTGGTGATCCGGATGCCCAATATGCGGTTGCCAAGGCTGCTGGTGATTGCGAATACTACTTGAATGTAGCGGCACGGGCGGAACGACGTCAGGCCAGCCGTGAACTCAGTACCGCGGTTGAATCGTTTACCACACTGGCCACCGAGCGGTTGGCAACTTTGTGTGGTGATTTTCAATTGCAGGACCGGAATCAACGACAAGTCTTGCGTGAGCAGGTAAATAATATGCTTGAACAGTCAGCGGAAAACGGTCAGCCGGCGGCAGCTGCCAATCGATTGTTTAATGAAGCTCGCAGTGCTACGCGGGGGCGGCGCAGTTTAAATGCAGAACAGTGGAGCCAGTTGGATGACCTGGCTGTGGAGATTTTGGAGTCAGGTGATCCTTACGCGGTGCGTAAGCTGTCAGACTATTTTTCGTTGCGGCAACGTGAGCGGCCGGGTGATCTGGAAGTTCCGGAACATTTGTGGTTCGGATCAACCCCGGATGTGGCCAATTTTGGCCTGGAGCTGGCCAGTTGTGTGCTGGGTTATCCATGCCAAGCTGAATCACCACATGTGCTGGCGACCTGTTTGGAATTGGGTGGCGGCTGTGATCCCAATTGGGATTATACGACGGTGCTGGCGGAAGCGCGTTTATCACCATTGGCATTTCAGGATGCTCTGCAGTACAGGGATTGGGTGCTGGGGTTGATCCGCGAGGGCAATATTGCTGATTTGGTTGAACCTGCTGATTTATGAGATTTCAGTATTTCGGCAAATTTTCTTAAGTAAATATCAAACATAAGCAAGATTCTTGTTTGAATCTGTGTGTTGCATAGGTGATTTGCAGGGTAATTGCTTAAATTGTGGCGCACAATACAAGCTCAGCAACCAATAAAGTTGGACTGATGAGCAACTTTCCCAAACAACCTGGTTTTGCAACCCGTGCTATCCACCATGGTTACCAGTCACAGGATAATCATGGTGCCCTGAACCCATCTATTTGCATGTCATCGACTTTTGCTTTTGATGATGCAGAGCAGGGTGGCGCCCGTTTTGCCGGTGAGCAATCCGGCTATATCTATAGCCGGCTGGGTAATCCAACCAACAGCCTTTTGGAAGCTCGATTGGCGGTGCTGGAAGGCGCTGAAGCTGGCCTCAGTACCGGTTCAGGGATGGGTGCGATTACTTCACTGCTGTGGACATTGTTATTACCGGGTGATGAAATCATCGTTGATAAGACACTTTATGGCTGCACTTTCAGTTTTTTTAATCATGGGCTTGCTCGCCAGGGTATTCAGGTTCGACATATCGATCTAACCAATCCCGACGAGCTGCAGCGGGTCATTTCCAGCCGCACCAAAGTGGTTTATTTCGAAACACCCGCTAATCCCAACATGCGGTTGGTAGATATTGCAATTGTCAGTGATATGGCTAAAAAAGCAGGCGCCTGGGTGGTGGTTGACAATACTTATTGCACCCCATACCTGCAACGGCCGATAGCATTGGGCGCCGATTTTGTGGTGCATTCGGCCACCAAGTATTTGAATGGACATGGTGATCTGATTGCCGGTGCTGTGGTTGGCCCGCAAGAGCAAATCGATCAAGTTCGCCTGTTCGGGGTTAAGGATATGACCGGTTCGGTATTATCCGCGCAGGATGCGTATCTGGTGATGCGTGGTTTGAAAACACTGGCGATCCGGATGGAACGGCATACCAGCAATGCGCAAATTATTGCCGAATACTTGCTTGCTCATCCATTGGTTGAGATTGTCTATTACCCAGGTCTGGAGTCTTTTGATCAATATCAGCTGGCCAGCAAACAGATGAGCCTGCCAGGTGGCATGCTGGCGTTTGAATTGCTCGGTGGGATGTCGGATGGCATCAGGTTTATGAATAACCTGCAGCTGATCAAGCGGGCAGTCAGTCTGGGCGATGCAGAGACCCTGGCACAGCACCCGGCGAGCATGACCCATTCGACCTATACGCCGGAACAGCGGCAGCAACATTTGATTAGCGATGGATTGATCAGATTATCTGCCGGCTTGGAAGAAGTTGATGATCTGCTGGAAGATATTGAGCAATCTTTGGATATGTTGGCGACACATCGTTGTGTCGCTTAATTACTTGTGACCGCCGAGGCTCCCGGGCTCTGCAGCCCGGGATAGATGTCGGGGGATTTAATAGTCGCGCGGCAGGATTAGATGATGATGCTGCCTTGGTGTCACGCCTTTCACGCAGGTAATATCACAATCGCAGTGAGTGATGCTATTACCACTATGTGGATCAGATGTATAGCCAGTAAAAGTTGCGCTGGTTGCAGTGCATACCCAGACGTTGGATAACTGGCCTTGTATGGAACCGGCCATGCTGTTGCACATTGAATTGCATTCATCCTGAACGGTTGGAAAGCTCCAATCGGTTGGAGATGCTGTTCCTACCCCGGCATCTGAGCAGACAGTACCGCCGCCATTAGCACAGTCAATAATGTTTGCGCTCCATGCGGGTGCCTGGAAAATCAATAATATAAAAGTTGCGATTATCAGTTTAAGTTTTAACACAATTACCACCTCTAAAAGTCCGTTTTATCAATCGTGCATTGGATAAACATTTCCTTGTTACCAGAGGGTTTATTTACAATGCAATTTCAGCCTAACCAGTCGGACGGGCGAGTGGAAATTAAATGTTTTAATCGGGTGATTAAAAAAATTGATTAACTGACGACAGTCGGTAGCTGCTTGTCGATTGGTTCTCAACCATCAACGTTTTAAGGAGGCGTCGGGTGACCGTAAGGGTGAGTGACTGTTTTGATGGTGCTGACACCTTTTTGCAGGTTAGCCTCATCACGGTTCAGGTATTCACTCACATGCGTTTTTAATAAAGCTTCCGCACGTCGATGCAGGCGTGAATGCTGATTGCTTTTGTAGTAATTCAAAATAACTGGAAAATCTACCGCAGTGAAGCTGGTAACCGGTTGGCAATGATGTTGCTCTGTTAACAGGTGCATCGGTATGACTGCACGTCCAATACCATCGTTAACGGCATCCAGCAGCCCGTAGATATCCTGGTAAAAAGCCCGCCTGAAGCCATCACGGTGTCGGTGGTTTTGAATCGAAATAAAGTGCTCGGTGAAATGGTCACTGGGTTCGTGGTCAATGTATACATTGCGACAGGCAGTGGGATCGCTGGATTCGATCATGAAGTTTCGCTCCATGCCTAATTCAACCGAGGTAACACCATTCAGCACAACTGGAAACTGGGTGATCACAAACTCCACTTTGCCCATCATTAGTTGTTTGGTCAGACTGTGCATTTCATCGACGATAAACTCACAGGAGATATCAGGGTTTTGCTTAACCAGGTGGCGGTTAATAATCGGCATGATTACCGAACGTACAATCGATGAAAACCCACCGATCCTCAATGCGCCGGATAACTCTCCAGCCTGACTGACATTAAAGTCGTATAAGAATTCGTGTTCAAAGGTTTCACGCAATTGACAATAGCGCAGCAAACGTTGGCCGGCATGGGTCAGTGTTATGTGATTATGCCCACGGTTAAATAACCGCTGGCCGACCACCCCTTCAAGGTTTTGAATCCGCTGTGATAGTGCTGACTGGGTAATCGAGATATGTTCTGCAGCTTGTGAAAAGTGTAGTGTTTGCGCCAATGCATAAAATGCCTGTAATTGACGCGAAGAAAAGCCCCGGATTAAATGATTATCTATCTGGCCATTTTCTGATTTTTTATCCATTGCCCCTGCTGCATCCCTGAAATCCTTTCCGTTATGTCATTTGTATAGTCGAATGACAGGGGTTTTGTCCAATGCTGTAGACCAAATCTACGGGTTGGTTAATATCCCAAATGGCTAATTCAGCCTGTTTACCCGTTTGCAGTGTTCCGCATATTTGCTCGATGCCTAAAGCCTTTGCTGCGTTGCGGGTAACACCGGCAAGCGCTTCATCCGGGCGTAACCTGAACATGACACAAGCCATATTCATACAAGTGAGTAACGATAACATGGGTGAGGTGCCGGGGTTGTGATCTGTAGCGATGGCGATCGGGACATGGTGGTTGCGCAAACCTGCTATCGGTGGCAATTGGGTTTCGTTCAGATAATAAAAAGCGCCAGGCAGCAGGGTGGCGACGGTGCCGGCGGCAGCCATGGCAACGACCCCGGCTTCATCCAAATATTCTAGATGATCGGCAGATAAGCCCTGGTAGCGGGCCACCAGGCTGGCACCGTGTTGATTGGACAGTTGCTCGGCATGCAGTTTGATCGGCAGCTTTAAGCTTTGCGCAAGCTGAAATATCCTTTCAATTTGAGCAGCTGAAAAGCCGATGGATTCACAAAAACCATCAACTGCATCGAGCAGGCCTTCCGCGGCCAGTGTGGGCAGCATATCAGTGCAGATATAGTCGATGTAACCGTCGGCATCATCAGCAAATTCCGGTGGCAGAGCATGGGCGCCCAGAAAGCTGGTATGGACCTTTACCGGGACCTGTTCAGGTATTGCCCTGGCCACTCGCAGCATACGCCGCTCTGTAGCCAAATCCAGACCGTAGCCGGATTTGATTTCGATCCGTGTGACGCCTTCCTTTGCCAGCATGGCGGCTCGATTAACAGCAGCTTTCAGCAGCTCTTCAAAACTGGCAGACCGGGTGGCCTGGACAGTGCTTTGAATACCTCCGCCTTGCTGAGCTATTTCGGCATAAGTTACACCTCGCAGGCGTTGTTCAAATTCATGGCTGCGGTTGCCGGCATATACCAGGTGAGTGTGGCAATCGATCAGGCCGGGTGTTACCCAGCGTTGTTGGCAATCAATTTCACGGGCGGCCTCTACACCGGCAGGTAATTGCCGATCAGGCCCCAACCAGCTGATATGTTGCTGGTGATCAACCAATAAAGCCGCATCACGGATTATTCCATAGCCATGGTGTTCTGCCATGGTGGCCAGGTTGGCATGTCTGAGTAATAACGATTGCTGAGCGGTATGTGGCAAAATCAGAGCCTGGTTTAGTGGCGAACGATACGGGCCAGCAACCGCGCAGCTGTGCGTGCGGTGCGACCATCAATATCATAGCGTGGGTTCATTTCTGCGATATCGGCCAACACCACTTTATCCGATTGCAAAACTGCATCCAGTAAAGGCTCGATCATAGCCAACTCAACGCCACGTGCCGCCGGCGCACTGACACCGGGTGCTACCTGAGCGGGTAGTACATCCAGGCAGAATGACAAGTATAGATAATCTTTATCGCGGACAAATTCGCTGACCGCATGCAAGGCTAAATCCAGTCGCGACAGCGCTAATTGCTCATCACTCAGCCAGCGAACCCGGTTAGCTTTGGCGGTATCAAACAAAGCCGGGGTATTGGCAAACTCACTGATACCCAGGCACAGATAGTTAAATGGCCAGATATTGTCAGCACACAGCTCAGCGATTTGTGCGAACGGCGTGCCGGAACTGGGTTGTGGTTCAAGACGCAGATCAAAATGCGCATCGAAATTGATAATGCCGATAGATGGCATCGCCTCACCATTGTTTTGCAGGTGCCGGGCCAGACCAGTGAAAGAGCCGAATGCGATATCGTGACCGCCACCCAGTACCAGCGGGAAAGCCCGCTGACCCAGACAATGGGCCACGCCAGCGGCCAGTTGTGCCTGGGCCTGTTCCATGCTCAGTTTGGTTGTCCGCGTATCAATATCACCCAGATCAAGAATCGCGCCTTTAGGCCTGGGCAGATTGGCCAATGCGGAGCGGATGGCTCGGGGGCCTTCAGCGGCGCCGGTTCGGCCCTGATTGCGTGCTACGCCTTGATCACATGCATAACCCAGTAGCGCGATCTTGCCGGCCAGATCTTCGCTGCCCAAATCGGTAATGGACTGCAGTTCGGTATCCAAACAATCAACCACCTGATGCCAGCGTTGGCTGCCGTCTGCATCGATGCGGCCCTGCCAGGGCGAGGGTATTTTTGATTGCGAGGTTTGATTTTTCATTAACATCGATAGTTCTCAATCAATCATCGGCAGGTCGAGTTTATTTTCTTGCGCGGTGCTTCTGGCCAATTCATAACCGGCATCGGCATGTCGCATCACGCCGCTGGCAGGGTCGTTGAACAGTACCCGTTTCAGCCGTTTGGCGGCTGCTTCGGTTCCATCTGCAACAATCACCACGCCGGCGTGTTGTGAATAACCCATACCCACGCCACCGCCATGATGCAGCGACACCCAGGTGGCGCCACCGGCGGTATTCAACAGTGCATTCAGCAAAGGCCAATCTGATACCGCATCTGAACCATCACGCATGGCCTCGGTTTCACGGTTGGGTGAAGCCACTGAGCCGGTATCCAGATGATCGCGGCCAATTACAATGGGTGCTTTAAGTTCACCGGATGCCACCATCTCGTTAAACGCCAATCCAGCCAGATGCCGTTCACCCAAACCCAGCCAGCAAATCCGGGCTGGCAGGCCTTGAAAAGCAATCCTTTCGGAAGCCATTTCCAGCCAGCGGTGCAGGCTGTGATTTTGCGGGAACAGTTGCTTTAACCTGGCATCGGTTTTGTGGATGTCCTCCGGATCACCGGATAATGCCACCCAGCGGAACGGACCTTTGCCTTCACAAAACAAGGGGCGGATGTATGCCGGTACAAAGCCGGGGAATGCAAAAGCGTTTTTGATGCCTTTATCGAACGCCACCTGACGAATATTGTTGCCATAATCCACCGTGGGAATGTCCATGGCATGAAAATCCAGCATTGCCTGGACATGCACTGCGCAGGATTCAGCGGCTGCATCCGTCAGCACTTTGAATTGATCGGGGTCATCCTGGGCAGCTTTCCATTGTGTGACATTCCATTTTTGTGGCAGGTAGCCATTGACCAGATCGTGTGCTGAGGTTTGATCGGTTACAAGATCAGGTTTGATTTCACCAGCCTGGGCACGCCGAACCAACTCCGGGAAAACATCTGCAGCATTGCCCAACAAACCAATCGAGCGGGCTTCACCGGTAGTGCAATAGTGTTTGATTCGGGTTAGCGCATCGTCCAGGTCATCCGCCTGTTCATCAAGGTAGCGGGTACGCAGGCGAAAATTGATGCGCGATTGTTGGCATTCCACATTCAGTGAACAGGCGCCGGCAAAACTGGCAGCCAGTGGCTGCGCGCCACCCATGCCGCCAAGACCTGCGGTCAGAATCCAGCGGCCGCTCCAATCGCCGGCAAAGTGTTGTCGCCCGGCTTCTGCAAAGGTTTCAAAAGTGCCTTGTACAATGCCCTGGCTGGCAATGTATATCCAACTGCCGGCGGTCATCTGGCCATACATCATCAGACCTTTTCGATCCAATTCATTGAAGTGTTCCCAGTCGGCCCAGGCCGGCACCAGGTTGGAGTTGGCAATCAGTACCCGTGGTGCATCGGCATGTGTATTGAATACACCCACCGGTTTGCCTGATTGCACCAACAGGGTTTCATCAGGTTGCAATCGCTGCAGAGTGGCCAGGATTTGGTCATAGCATTCCCAATTTCGGGCTGCTCGTCCAATCCCGCCATAGACCACAAGACGGGTTGGGTCTTCGGCAACATCCGGATGCAGGTTGTTTTGGATCATTCGGTAGGCGGCTTCGATTTGCCAATTTGCGCAATGCAACTCGGAACCGGTGGGAGCCTGGATAGTTCGATTCGGGTCGTGGCGGTTGTTTGTCATAAGATAACTTTGTATTCCGTCTGCCCGGTATTATCCCATGTTTATTTAAACTGTGAAGCACAGCGAATGTGTTTATATCTGTGGGTATTGGTATAAGCCGGGATATTTCATTCAAGTTACATCGGAGTTGGATTTTCTTTGCCCTGGGTGCAGGCTTTTACCAAGGATATGGTTGCTGTTACCGATAACGTGTGCACTGGCGCCAACAATCAATGGGTCCGGCTGGCGGACAATTTGCTTGTTTTTGTCTGTATAAGGCAGCGTTACCAGGAAATGTCGCATACAGTTCAGCCGGGCGCGTTTTTTGTCATCAGATTTGATCACGGTCCAGGGTGAATCGCTGGTGTCCGTATAGAAAAACATCGCTTCTTTGGCTTCGGTGTAGTCGTCCCACTTGTTTAATGACGCTTTATCAACTGGTGATAGCTTCCATTGCTTTAATGGATCCTGGCTGCGGGAAAAAAAACGCTTTCGCTGCTCATCTTTTGTCACTGAAAACCAGTATTTGAACAACCATATCCCGGAACGGGTGATCATCCGCTCCATGCCCGGGCACTGGCGCATAAATTCCAGATAATTATTGGGCGAACAAAACCCCATGACACGCTCAACCCCGGCGCGGTTGTACCAGGAACGGTCAAACATCACGATTTCGCCGGCCGAGGGCAAATGTTTGACGTAACGCTGAAAGTACCATTGGGTGCGCTCGGCCTCGGTCGGCTTTTCCAATGCCACCACCCGTGCACCACGTGGATTCAGGTGTTCCATGAACCGTTTAATGGTGCCGCCTTTGCCGGCGGCATCACGTCCTTCAAACAGCACAACGATTTTTTGCCCGGTTTGTTTTACCCATTGCTGCATTTTCAGCAGTTCAACTTGCAGCTCTGCTTTTTGTTTCTCGTAGGATTTACGTTTGATTTTGGTTTGATATGGATACTCACCGGTTTCAAAGGCCCGTTGTATGGCAGCAGGGTCATGCCGCATCGCGTTCAAATTGTGACGTTGTTCACTGCCGATTTTGTGAGAATTTGTGGGTTGTTCCGGTATCGGCGTAAGTTGAGGTTCATTGGTAGTGTTCATGGGTACAGTCCTCAGCCGATTTTGGTTTGCCTGATAACGGCATTACAGCAGTTTCAGGTGATTTTATTCAGGTTAAACAATGCTTTTCTAATCGCTATTATCAGATGATGTCTGAACGGCTTTATTGATTTAAATCAAAATTCAACAGGTATCAAAGAGTTTAAATAAAGATTCTGATATCGCTTAACAAATGAATCCGTTATACGCAGGTGTTTTTTAGGCTGTTAAACACCTTGGCGAGATGGGTCCTGGGTATCGCGCGTGGAGGTCAATTTGATCATGATCAAATTGTTACATATGAAACCAATATAAGCTGTTCAGCATGCTGAAAAGTTGTACGAATGGTGAACCAGATGGTGGTTAATAGCTTAAACCCTTTAGGTTTGCGAGGTATTGAATTTACCGAGTTCGCGAGTCCCGACAGTGATTTTATTGACCGGATATTAACCGCCTTTGGTTTTTCCAGGTTAAAGAAATTTAAGCGGAAAGATATTGATTATTACTGCCAGAACGATATTCATGTGCTGCTGAATAACGAACGGAAGGGTTTTGCACGTTCATTCGCAGAACGCCATGGGCCGGCAATTTGTTCGATGGGCTGGCGGGTTGACGATGCATTGTCAGCGCTATCAGAGGCTGTTGAGCGTGGTGCCAGTGCCGTTGCGCCTGAAGATGCAGACCTGCCTTACCCAGCCATTTACGGCATCGGCGACAGCTTGATCTACTTTATCGATTGTTTTGGCGACAAGGGTACGATTTACGATTCGGACTTTGCATTTGTGGGCGATCCGGTAATTGTTCCGGATAAGGGTTTTATTGCTATCGACCACTTAACCAACAATGTCGCCAAAGGGACGATGCAGCAGTGGGCCGACTTTTATAAAAATGTGTTTGGCTTTACCGAAGTAAGGTATTTCGATATCCGTGGCCGCGAAACAGCCCTGATTTCATATGCATTACGTTCACCAGACGGCAGTTTCTGTATTCCGATTAATGAGGGCAAAGGTGACGATCGGAACCAGATTGATGAGTATTTACAGGAATATAATGGTCCTGGTGTCCAGCATCTGGCATTTTTAACCAACGATATTCTGGCTTCCCTGGATGCGATGGGGGATGGTGTGATTGAGACCCTGGATATTCATGAGGATTATTACCACAGCATTTTTCAGCGTGTACCTAATGTCAAGGAAGATCGGCAACGAATAATCGACCATCAGGTGTTGGTGGATGGTGATGAAGACTCTTATCTGTTGCAGATTTTCACCAAAAACCTGTTCGGTCCAATATTTATTGAGATCATCCAGCGGGCTAACAATCAGGGGTTTGGGGAAGGTAATTTCCAGGCGTTGTTCGAATCCATCGAGCGCGATCAGATCAAGCGTGGGGTTTTATAAGTGCAGTTGGGTCAATCAGGAATGCAGGAGAGTGGCATGAGCAAACATGGTTCCAGCTATACAGCCAGGCAAGTGGGTAATCAGGGTTATGTTGATTACACCAGAGTTGAAGATGAAACCTGGAACACACTTTACCGGCGTCAGATGCGGATAATCGGTGGGCGTGCCTGTGATGAATATCTGCACGGACTGGAAATGCTTGATTTGCCGGCCGACCGGGTCGCACAGATTCCCGATGTCAGTGCTGTATTAAGGGCGGCAACAGGCTGGGAACTGGCCCCGGTTGCAGCAGTCATTCCTTTTGATGAATTCTTTGGATTACTGGCCAACAGGCAATTTCCGGCAGCAACCTTTATCCGTCGACGTGAAGATATTGATTATCTCCAGGAACCGGATATTTTCCATGAAATTTTTGGTCATTGTCCACTGCTGACCAACCAGGTATATGCTGATTTTGTACAAGCCTATGGGGAACTTGGCATAGGCGCCAGCCGCCAACAACAGGTTTATCTGGCGCGTTTGTTCTGGTTCACCGTTGAGTTTGGTTTGATCAATACAGACAATGGCTTACGCATTTATGGTGCAGGTATTTTATCCTCCAAAGGGGAGACGGTTTACGCGCTGGAAGACAGCAAGCCGGTGCGCAAACCGTTTGATGTGGATATAGCCTTGCGCACACCTTACAGGATCGACATTTATCAGCCCATTTATTTTGTTATCGAGCACTTTGAAGAGTTGTATGCGGTGATGAATACAAGTCTGTTGCCAAAAATACAGCAAGCCATGGATTCAGGGCTGCTGCCCGCGATGTTCGCTCCGAAAAATAAACCTTTACGAAAGCCTGCGGTAAAAGATCAACATCTGTGTTGACCCTGGTTGCAACATTAAACAAATTTTATTATCGGGGAAACCATGAATATTGAACAAATCCATCACGTTGCCTATCGTTGCAATGATGCCAAAGCAACGGTTGAATTTTATACCCAAGTCATGCATATGAATTTTATTCTGGCGATCTCGGAGGATCGGGTTCCCTCAACCAAACAACCGGACCCTTATATGCATGTATTCCTGGATGCCGGCAACAATAATATCCTGGCATTTTTTGAAATTCCCAATTCGCCGCCGATGGGCAAAGACCCCAATACACCTGATTGGGTCCAGCACATCGCCTTCCAGTTGGACAGTGAACAAGCGTTGCTTAATGCAAAGCAAGAGCTGGATAAAAAAGGTATTGATGTCATCGGCCCCACCGATCATGGCATTATTAAATCCATTTATTTTTTTGATCCCAATGGACATCGTCTGGAATTAACCACGATTACCGGCACACCGGAGATGATGGCCAAACTTGATGAAGTAAAGTGGGAAATGCTGGAGGATTGGTCAAAGACCAAAAAGGCGCCTTCTCAGGCGAAATGGTTGCATGAGAAGGAATTTGCCTAAAGCTGACTCGGTACGGTTGTTTAGAAGCTATCTCAAAATCAAACAGCAGTGCTACTGAGTCCAGCAGTTTCGTGTGCTAGATATTGAGATGATAGTCACTCTATAGTCAAAGCCGATAATGCTGTGCTGTTGTGCTCCCTTTTTTGAGGTTGAATTGGGGGCGGTGCAATGCGCTGCGCTTCACACCCTACTTTGGATTGTGGCGTAGGGTGTGAAGCGTAGCGCATTGCACCATCCCCCTAGCAGCAACTACAAATTCGCAGCCAGCCATTGCTGGGTTTCTTCAGCCGACCACCCTTTGCGCAGAGCATATTCCGTGACTTGGTCTTGACCTAGTTTGCCCACCACAAAATATTGGCAGTCCGGATGACTGAAATAATATCCACTTACCGAGGCTGCAGGATACATCGCCATCGATTCAGTCAGTGAAATACCTGTGCTTTTTTCCGCATCAAGCAAGCCGAAGATTTTTAGTTTTTCAGTATGATCCGGACAGGCCGGATAACCGGGGGCAGGGCGGATGCCCTGGTATTGTTCGGCGATCAATTGCTGGCGGCCTAAATTTTCATCATCGGCGTAACCCCAGAACTCCCGGCGTACTTTGGCATGCAACCACTCGGCCAGTGCTTCGGCCAGACGATCTGCCAGGGATTTTAATAGAATTGCATTGTAGTCATCGTTATCCTGCTCATAACGTTTTACATGCGGTTCAATACCCAGGCCGGTGGTCACTGCGAACAGGCCGATCCAGTCATCAATGTTGTTATCAGCAGCAATATAATCTGCCAGGCAACGGTTGGGGTTGTCGTTTTTTTTATCGGTTTGCTGGCGCAGAAAGCACAGCCGTTCACTGATTTTTCGGCGTGTTTCGTCGGCAAAGATCAGCACATCGTCAGCATCTCGTTTGGCCGGCAACAGTGCGTACACGGCCTTGGCGGTTAACCATTGGCCGGCGATGATATTCTCCAGCATATCCTTGGCATCAGCCAGTAACTGTCTGGCTGGTTCGCCGGTTTGCGGATCACCCAGCAAATCCGGGTATTTGCCGGTCATTTCCCAACTGGCAAAAAATGGGCCCCAGTCGATATAGTTGACCAGTTCGGACAGCTCAATATTGTCTAACAGGTGGACACCTGGTTGTTTGGGTTTTATTGGATGGTGATTTTGCCAGTCCGGCTGTGCGGCATTGGCGCGGGCCTGTTCCAGCGGTAACAGCGGTTTGCGCTTGCCTTTGTTGGCATGTTGCACCCGTACCCGGGCATATTCTTCAGCAATGTCATCAACGTATTGGGCTTTTTTGTTACCCAGCAGTTTCTGGGCTACCCCGACAGCACGAGATGCATCTTTGACCCAGATGGTGGGTGATTGATATTCCGGGGCAATTTTTAATGCGGTATGCACCCGCGAGGTGGTTGCACCACCGATCAGCAATGGTAATTCCAGGCCGTACTCTTGCAGTCCTTTGGCGACTTTGGCCATTTCATGCAACGAAGGAGTAATCAATCCGGATAGTCCGATCAAAGCGACTTGCTGCTTAACAGCGGTATCGACAATGGTTTGCATGGGTACCATCACTCCCAGGTCGATCACGTCAAAGTTATTGCAGGCCAACACCACACCAACGATGTTTTTGCCGATATCGTGCACGTCGCCTTTGACGGTGGCCATTAATATTTTGGGTTTGGCCGAGCTGATACCGCTGAGCCGTTGGTGTTCCTCGATATAGGGGATCAGGTGGGCAACCGCTTTTTTCATGACACGGGCGCTCTTGACCACCTGAGGCAAAAACATTCTACCGGACCCGAACAGATCGCCGACAACATTCATGCCATCCATCAACGGGCCTTCGATGACCTCCAGTGCTTGGGTGGCCTGTTGCCGGGCCAGTTCGGTATCGTCCTCGATATAGCTATCGATGCCATGTACCAGCGCATGGGAAAGACGTTGGTTGACGTCAAGTTCACGCCAGCTGTCGTCGGTTTGTTGCTTTGTATTGGTGCCTGTTCCCGCATATTCCTGGGCGATCGCCAATAGCCTTTCACCCGCCTGATCATCCTGGTTAAGAATTACCGCTTCAACGGTTTCACGTAATTGTGCTGGAATATCGTCAAACACGGTCAGTTGCCCGGCATTAACAATGCCCATATCCATGCCGGCCTTGATCGCATGGTATAAAAATACTGAATGCATGGCTTCCCGGACGCTGTTGTTACCGCGGAACGAGAACGATAAATTGCTGACGCCGCCGGAAATATGCACATGCGGCAGGTTGCGGCTGATCCAACGAGTCGCTTCAATAAAGTCCAAAGCGTATCGATTGTGCTCCGGGATGCCGGTGGCAACGGCAAAAATATTCGGGTCAAAAATAATATCTTCAGGCTGCATGCCAATCGTTTCGGTGAGCAACTGATAGGCTCGTTTGCAGATGGTAATACGCCGTTCCAGGTTGTCAGCCTGTCCGTGCTCATCAAAAGCCATCACCACCACAGCGGCGCCATAGCGCTGCACGATACGGGCTTGTTCCAGAAACGGCTGTTCGCCTTCTTTCAGGCTGATCGAGTTAACAATGCCTTTCCCTTGAATACATTGCAGACCCGCTTCCAGTACTTTGAAGTCGGAAGAGTCGAGCATGATCGGCACCCGCGCGATATCAGGTTCGGCGGCGATCAGATACAGGAATCTGGTCATGGCAGCAACCGAATCCAACAGCCCTTCATCCATGTTGATATCGATAATCTGCGCGCCGTTGGCAACTTGCTGGCGAGCGACACTTAAAGCTTGATCGTAGTTGTCCTGTTCAATCAGTTTACGAAATACCGCGGAACCGGTGACATTGGTGCGTTCGCCGATATTTACAAAATTCAATTCCGGCGTGAGCGTCAAAGCTTCAATACCGGACAGGCGGGTATGGCGTTGGATGGATGGTGGTGTGCGTGGCTTCAGGCTTTTGGTTGAACGGCTGATGGCTGCGATATGCTCCGGGGTTGTTCCACAACAACCACCGGCCAGGTTTAACCAACCGTGTTGCGCAAAGTTACCCAGCCACTGCCCCATTTCCTCCGGGGTTTGATCGTATCCGCCAAGCTCGTTGGGCAGGCCGGCATTAGGATAAGTGAACACCGGGCAATCGGCTATTTCTGACAACTCCTGCACATAAGGTGTCAGTTCTTCAGCACCCAAGGCACAATTCAGCCCAACGGCAAACGGCCGTGCATGACGAATTGAATGCCAGAAAGCCGTCAGGGTTTGGCCGGATAAGGTTCGACCGCTTAGGTCGGTGATGGTCCCGGATATCAGCAACGGCAGCTGCCCACCCAGGTTGTTAAATACATCCAGACAGGCGGCAATGGCTGCTTTGCAATTGAGGGTGTCGAAAATGGTTTCGATGATCAACGCATCTACACCACCTTTGATCAGTGCAGTAACGGCTTCCAGGTAAGCACTGCGTAATTCAGCAAAACTAATATTGCGAAAACCGGGGTTACTGACATCCGGGGACAATGATGCAGTGCGGTTGGTAGGGCCAAGTGCGCCGAGTACAAAGCGTGGTTGCTCGGGTGTCAGCAGGGTTTGTTGATCGGCGGCTTTTCTGGCCAGTTGAGCGGCTTCGTAATTGAGCTCGGCAACCAGTGATTCCAGTGCATAATCGGCTTGTGAAATCCGGTTGGCATTGAAAGTGTTGGTTTCAATCAGGTCAGCGCCCGCAGCCAGATAAGCCTGATGGATATCATGGATGATTTGCGGTTGAGTCAGCGTGAGCAGGTCGTTATTGCCTTGCAGGTCGTGAGTATGTTGTGCAAAACGCTGACCGCGATAACCACTTTCGTCAAGCTCATGCTGTTGCACCATGGTGCCCATGGCACCGTCTATCACCAGGATCCGTTGCTTAAGCGAGGCCTGAATCTGGTTAACGGATGCCGGGTTTAACCAAGGGTTCATGGTTTTTGTGCAAGCAATGTAATCACAGTGAAATGTGGAGGCCGCCGTTCACTGGCCGCTTCCAGAATTTCTGTTTTGGCGAATCCGGCCAGATCGGCATATTGCTGTAATTCAGTCACTGAGAAACCAAGGTTGGCGTGGCTAAATGGTGTAACCATATTGGCATGTGAATGCTTTTTCAAAGTTGCCGCGAGTAGTCTGCCGCCAGGGCGCAATACCCGAGCTGCTTCTTTGAGCGCTTGGCCGGGGTGTTCGGAATAAGTTAGAGCATGCAACATTAAAACCGTATCAAACTGTAGGTCCGGTAATGGCAACTGATGCATATCTGCCTGCTGGAATTCGATATTACTGAGGTTTTCTGTGCGCCGGTTCCCGGCTTGTACCACCTTATCGCTAATGTCCACACATACCATTCTGTTGGCCTGAGGCGCCAGCAGTTCAGCAGTCACGCCGTCACCGGAAGCAATGTCCAGCACATCACCTAAATCCAGCAACCTGACCAGGGCGCGGGCGGTGGCTTCCCAGGTGCGGCCGGGCGAATAATGACGCTCCATATCGCCGGCGACAGCATCTGCCCAGTTTTGAGTGGTGGCACGGGTTTGCAATACGGTTGCTATTCGTTCCAGGTCCTGGGCCAATAAAGGATCATCAGCTTGCTTCGCCAGGGTTTGCCACAGTGCATGTGCAGCAGAATCAGCCCGCGCTTCTGTAGCACGGTAATAAACCGAGACACCGGCGCGGCGGTCAGCGACCAGGCCAGCTTCACGCAGGCGAGCCAGGTGTGTGGATACCCGCGGTTGTGCCAGGTGAGTGATGGCGGCCAATTCGGCAACACTCAATTCTTCCTGCTCCAGCAGGTGCAGCAAACGCATGCGGGTATTGTCCGCAAACAGGCGACAGAGTCCGGATGTTTGTAACAGGTCGATGACTATATCCTTCTATCAGGATGAAGAGATAAGCCTAGCCATACTCAGGGTTTGGGTCAACCATTATCTAAGCTTACTGGTGATTTTAGTCGACTTGTCGGCGATCCATGCCAAATTAAATCGAAAATCACCCGATAATGATTAGACGTGGAATAATGTAGCCGGAAAGCACAGGAGTTTCTTATGCAACGTTATTTTTTCACTATCGTATTGTTGTTGTATGCCGGCTTGACGCTGGCTGAATATTATCCTGAGCGTCATCACTGGCAAACCAGCACACCTGAAGCAGCCGGTTTTGATGCCACCAGACTTTCAGCAGCGGTGGATTTTGCGCGTTCTCAGGCGGTGACTGAACCTGGTGATTTGTATCAGATATTGGTAGATAACTATGTCGGCAAGGAACCGAACTACCGTGTGCTGGGGCCAACCGTACCCAGGGAAAGCGACAGTGGCATGGTGATTAAAGGTGGTTATATTGTTGCTCAATGGGGGGATACCCAGCGTGTGGATATGACTTTCAGTGCGGTGAAAAGTTATTTGTCGACAGTGGCCGGCCTGGCATTGGCCGATGGCTTAATCGCAGCCGTGGATGACCCAGTAGGCGATTACGTTACAGATGGAAAATTTGCCAATCAGCATAACCGTTTGATCAGTTGGCACCACTTGCTGCAACAGACTTCCGATTGGCAGGGAAGTTTGTGGGATACCCCGGATTGGGCCGACCGACCGGTAGGTGAAACATTGGAGCAGCAGCAAAACCGTGAATTGTACCCGCCCGGCAGTCATTTCAAATACAACGACGTGCGGGTGAATTTGCTGGCGTATTCTTTATTGCAGGTTTGGCGTGAACCCTTACCACAGGTTTTGAAACGGCGGATTATGGACCCGATTGGTGCTTCCAGCACATGGCGCTGGCATGGTTATGAAAATTCCTGGGTGGATCTGGATGGGCAAAAAATGCAATCGGTTTCTGGTGGTGGGCATTTTGGCGGTGGAATGTTTATCAGTGCTGAAGATCATGCCCGGTTTGGCTTATTGTTTTTACGCAAGGGCTTGTGGCAGGGTCAGCAATTACTCCCGGCTGAGTGGGTTGAACAAATTGTTCAACCCACTGAGTCTCGCCCGGACTATGGTTATATGTGGTGGTTGAATATCGGTAAACAACGGCTTCCTGCCGCGCCTGAGTCTGCCTACTATGCAGCGGGTTTTGGAGGGAATTATGTGTATGTGGACAACCAACATGATCTGGTCATTGTGTTGCGCTGGATTCCTGAAATTGCCCCGGTAATTGAGCGGTTTTTACTGGCACTTGATTAGTGAATACCAGATTCAATAAAAGGTTGCTTAGTTTGAAAGCAACCGCTTGAACCATTATTCAATAACGGGTAAAGCAGGGACGCTTTCAAATCCATTAAAGTAAATATCCTGAATCACGCTGCATGACTGTACTTCGACATCATCAATAAACCAGCCGTCGTCAACACGGCCGATTGTTCCATCGGTAGCCAATCTGAATCGGAACCGAACAGTTTCTCCCTGATAGTCAGCCAAATCAACAATAGTCAGGCTGAAATCTTCAGGGTCGCCGCACCAACCCTGCAGGCCGCTTAATGGGTTAGGATCAGTGAGCGTCTGGTTAATGTTGCCGTCATACTGATCGGTGACCAATTGCGCCGGTGAAATTTGTACCCAGCTATCGCCATCGTCAGTGCTGATCTCCAGTATCCCTGCATCCCAACAGGCGCTATTGACTGGATCGCTTTCGATGGTCTGGCTGTTTTGATACTTCAGTACCATCGGCAATTCACCTGTGGGCAGGGTTATTGCGGGAGAAATCAACTGCTGGTCGGAGACGATCGCCAAATCTTCCGCATACCAGGCAAAATCACCACTGCTCACTTCAAGCCCGGATCGCTGCCAGGTGTCTTCAGTGCCGTTGTGTGTCCAGCCATTATCTCCAGTTTCAATATCATCGCTGAAGATGCTGTTGGTGTCAGCAATCAGTTGACACTGGCCGGGTTGTGGGTCAGTGGTAAAGCTGTTGGTTTGGCTGACAACTGAGTCGCAGGCGTTGGTCGAGATAATGCGCCAGAAATACAGCTGGTTATGGGCTAAAGGGGTCATGACGGTATGTTCTAAAGCAGTCACGCTGGCCGCATACTCAATACTGCTGAAATCAGCATTATTGTCAATCTCAATCATTAATTCAGCGGTCTGGCTGCCGTTGTTCCAGGTCAATAACGGTTGTACGGAAACCAGTGATTGTCCATTGCCTGGTGTTAATAAGTTCGCTGCTCCCGGCGCCTGGTCGAACACATCGATTGTTGCTGTCAGAGTCCGGTCGTCAGCAGCAATCGCTGTACCGGATATGGTCAACAGGTTGGTGCCCAAATTGGCACTAGAACTGACACTGATATTGGCTACGGTGGAATCCGGTGGCATAACAGGATTGGGTGTAAAATTGGCGTTGATACCAGCCGGAGCAGTGTCCAGGCTGAGTGTCACCGGGTTGCTGAAATCAAAGATGCTGCCGACATTGATATTAATGGGCTGTGCATTACCCGGCGCGCATACCTGCTGATTCAGGTTATCGGCGGCAAATACAAATCCTGGGTCACCGCAATCATCAAAACGAAAAGAAGCTATATGGGTGTCCCAATGATCATTACCTACGGGATTATGTTGTGCGGTATACCAGAAGGTACAGCCATCATCAGGATCAACACTCAATGAGGAATAATCACCATAACGGGTGCTGTTGTTGGGTGCGCCACCTTCAATAATACTGAATTCGCCTTGCGCCATGGTTCCTAGAGGGTCGGTAAGCGCCCTGGCACTGTAACGGATGCCCGGAAATACATCATCAAATGGGCTCGCTGAACCAAGCCCCGCTGCATTGTATCCGGTGACGATATTGGCTGATTGATCCTGGGCAATACTGGCCATCCAGCGATTAATACCATCGGTGGTGTTAACCGGGCCAGCTCTGCTGATTGTGCCTTCCTGGAATGGGCTGAAGCCTGTCCCCAAGTCACGTAGTTCGAACCACCTGATGCCGGCCAGATCATCGCCGGTTATATCAGTAACCAGATTACCCACAATTGATTGATGACTGCCAAAATTACGGTACTGGGCTCGCCACATAATCGGCTGCAGTAAAGCAAACAATCGAGTGCTGCTACCGGGTTGTTGCAGACACCCTGAAAATATCAGGTTGCAAAATTCTGAGTCGAATTCATTGATGTGGATATCAAATGGTCCGCTAAAGGTACTGTTGGCTGGGGTGTCAAAATCGACACTAAACTCAAACAGTTCAAGAATATCGCTTGCAGGCATATTGGGCGGGCCATGAATTTCGGTGTCACGGTGGCGCATGAATAAACCTGCCGATCCTTCTGGCGGAGGGGTTCCGCCATCCCAGTCAACAGGCAGAATGTGCTGAAAAATGAAACCCGGCAAAATCGGAGCACTGAAGGCTTGCGGTGCTCTGGCGGTCAGCCCTAAAAGCATATTTTCTCTGTCCAGGGCGTATTGGTGAGGGCCGGACTCAATATTGAGTCTTTCATTCACACCAAGATAATAAGCATCCGGCCATACGCCATATTTCGGGTAGTCCGGATACTCGCCGGTAATAGAGTCAATTTCATATAAAAACCAGCTGCCTTCTGTCGGATCGCTGGTCTGTGACACATAAATGCAAAGGGTATTGACACCCTGCGGGGTAAATTCGGTCAGCAGCCAGCGCCCGGTCGGTTCCCCTGGGCCGTTATCGACAGTTTCATCAAAGATAACAATCGGGTCACCACGCCCATTTACGCAGGTGGTGCCACTGCCACTGGCTAGCGTCTCCAGGCTGAAAAACTGCACTACCGAGCCGGTGTTTTTATCATAAACTCTAACCAGTGAGCCTTGGCTGTTGTTGATCATCTGGATGAAGTGGTTGTGTCCAACATCACCGCTGGTATCAGCAGGAGAAATACCACTGAAGCCGGCACCGGATATGTCAATCAACAAAGTGCCGATGCCTGAATCGCCTCGAGTGGGCTCTGCATTTATGTTTATCAGAGGGTCTAAATCCACTGGCCGTGGCTCACGTGCAGGTGGAATAAAACCTTTACTTATTTGCATTGGGATTTCGCGAACCGGGTCACCAGGCCGCCACAGTACCGGCGGCGGTATGTCATCCGGGTTGATGTTGATAATCACAGGGATGATGGGTCGTCCGACTATTTCAGCGCCATATCTAACCGTGGGCTGATCAGCGATAGCTAATAACCCAATGCTATATATAAAACATGCGAACAGAACCCGCATGTGCTCCCTCCAATAGAACTTTTTGGTGATTTGTTCAGTGGTGATTTTAGTATTTCGTATGTGAAATTCCCTGAACAAATATAACCTGTATCGCTATATATATATAGTTTTCTGAATGTCGATTAAGAATCATGGGCAGGTTTTCAACAGCAATTTTGATGGATTGGCTGAAGTAGCTCATAAATGCATTTGCGTGGCGAAATACTGCCGGGTTTGCTCTGATGGGACCAAAAGTTGCTGAGCAATAAAAAGGCCGCGATAGGCGGCCTTTTTAAACTATCAGTGATATGTTCTAAGGTACCGGTGCCGGGTCTTCGAAACCATTCAGGAAGAATTCCTCCTCCAGACTGAACGAGCAGTTGTTATCAAAGAACGCTTGTAATATTTCTTCACGATCGGCTGTGCTACCCACGGCGCTCATGGGGAAACCCAGAAATACAGAGTTAAAGCCGGTATCAGCGGAACCTGCGTCATTGCTGTTAGCACCATCAAACGAGAGTTCTCCAGAACCGCCAATGGTTAGGATGTCGCTGAAATCCTGCAGCCCCGGTGTTCCGTAATCAAGTGCATATGGACCTAACCCGGCAAAACTGGAACCTGCTCCACTGACGCTGGTGTAATCACCGGTATCACTGGTTGCTGCGCTGATGCCCAGGTAGGTGGTCATGAAGCTGGTTAAACCGCGGTCAAAGAAGTAATCCTGACTACTCAGCAATAAGCATTTACCGGTGCTTTCCAGGAACGTACCGAGCATACCTTCAGCATTGGCACCGGGGCCGGCGACACCACCAAACTCATCACCACTGAACCAAATCACTGCATCATAGCCGAGTATTTCAGGGCCCGGCTCATTGTCGGTATTGTTGGTGTCAAATACATCATAGTTGATACCACGGTTATCAAGTGCATCTGTGTATAAACTACGCACATCCGGGGTGTTGTCATCGTCATCGACCAACAGTATCGGGGGTAACATTCGGGTGGTGAAACTAAAAGTTGCTGAGCTGGCGCCTGCACCGCAGAGATTATTGGGCGACACTCGCCAGAAATAACCGGTCAAAGAATCCAGGGCAGTACCCAGTTGATGTACGGTGCCAGTTTCCATGGCACTGTAAACAATGTTGTTGAAGTTACTGTCGGTAGCAATTTCAATCAGATATTCACCGGCTTGACTGCCGGCTATCCACTCGAGCACAGGCACCAGTTCAACATCGATAGCACCATCAGCAGGCAGCATCAAACTGGGTGCGCCTGGAACGGCAGTAAAAACCTCTGCCAGTATAGTCACAGTCCGGTCATCGGCACCGGAGGCTGTACCCAGAATATTAATCAGGTTGTCGCCGGCCAAAGCGCCGCCACCGGCACTGAGTTGGGCAACGGTGCTGTTGCCTGGGATAACCGGGTTGACGGTAAAACTACCGGTGAAACCTGCAGGAGGTGAGTCCAGGGTGAGTGTTACCGGATTAACAAAGTCCGATACGCTACCAACATTAATGTTGATATCAGCCAGATCATCAGGTGCACAGACCTGCTGTACGCTGTTGTCAGCGCTGAGTGTAAAGCCTGGTTCACCGCAGGCACTAAACCTGAATGATGCAATTTGAGTTGCATAATTGGTGGCTGGATTATGCTGCGCCGTATACCAGAATGTGCAACCGTCGATGGGGTCAATATTGAGCGCGGAATAATCACCGTAGCGGATGCTGCTATTCGGGGACAGGCCTTCGATAATACTGACTTCACCTTGCGGCGTAGTGCCCAGGGCGTCACTCGCGAGGCGGCCGTTGTAACGCATACCAGGGAATACATCATCACCGGCACCAGCATCACCAAGACCCACCACGTTATAACCGACAGCAATATTGCCCGCTTCATCCTGGGCTGCACTGGCCATCCAGCGGCTGATCCCATCGGTGCTGTTGATCGGGCCTGGCTCGGTAATGGTACCTTCCTGGAAAGTGCTGTATCCGCCGCCGTTGTTGCGTAACTCAAACCAGCGAACGCCACCTATGTCGGTGCCGGTTACATCAGTCACCATATTGGCTACCAGGGATTGATGGCTACCGAAATTACGGTATTGTGCACGCCACATAATAGGTTGCAACAAGGCAAACAAAGTGGTTCCGGAACCAGGTTGTTGCAAACAGCCACTGAATATCAGATTGCAAAACTCCGAGTCGAATTCACTGACTGAAATATTAATTGGACCGGTAAAGCTGCTGTTGGCGGCATTATCAAAATCGATCACAAACTCCCACAATTCGATGATATCCACATCCGGCATGCCGGCTGGACCGTGGATTTCTGTGTCACGATGGCGCATGAATAAACCAGGAGAGCCTGGCGGTGGTTCAGTATCACCGTCCCAATCAACCGGCATGATGTGCTGGAATCCAAAACCTGGCAGGCCTGGGCCACCGAATGCCTGTAGCGGCCTGGCGGTTAAACCCTGGATCATGTTTTCGCGATCCAGCGCGTATTGTTGAGGCCCTTCATTAACACCCAGATAATAGGCGTCCGGCCAGACACCATATTTGGGATAATCAGGAAACCCGCCTGTGGTGGAACCGAACTCATATAAAAACCAATTGCCAGTAGTTGGATCGCTGGTTTGTGAAATGAACACGCAAAGGGAGTTGACACCCATCGGTGTAAATTCCGTTAATACCCATTTCCCTGGGAGCTCGCCAGGACCATTATCTGCTGTTTCATCAAAGTTGACGATTGGGTCACCGGCGCCATTGGTACAATTGGTACCGGAGCCGGCGGCAAGTGACTCCAGAGAAAATGTTGCTGCAACAGAACCATCGGTTTTGTCCAGAACCAGAATATTGGTACCTGCTGCACCGCCACCGTTGACAGCTTGAATATAAAAGTTATTGCCGATATCACCGACCGTGTCAGAAGGGTTTGAACCAGTGAAACCAGACCCTGGAACATTGATCAGGATATTATCAAAATCAGGATCACCACCACCACGTTGGCTACTGGCCTGGAACTGCCGTTCTATCAAAGGATCCAGCTCAACAGGCCGCGGCTCTCTGGGCGGGGGGTCAAAGTTTTTGTCAAATTGCATCGGCACGTCCTTGATAGGATCGCCGGGTTGCCATGGCCGAGGTGCGGTTAAGGTTGCCGGGTCAATATTGATAATGACAGGGCTGACTGCACCGCCGATTGTTTCAGCACCCTGAATGGTAGTGGTTTGTTGGGCTTGCAGCGTTGCACAGGCAACAGTTAAAACAGCATACAGCCACATCCTTGTAGGTGATTTCAACATTGTTTCTCTCCTGAAATGTTCAGTCTGGTGAACTCAATAGAATTTCGCTGCCGGTGTTGATCAATCGAATATACCCAGTATCACTTTGCAGGTATAACTTATCCGGGTTTTCGCCGGTATGCATATTGACCTGACGCCCGGTGAGCTCGCGGTTGCGTAGTAGCTCCAGGTCATTGGTGGTTTTAGGGCGACCTGAGAGCATTTCAAAGCCCATCTGCATTCCCGGATAATAGCGAATATTGATATCGCCGAGAATGGTTTTGACACGGCCACGGTCATTATCGGTATCCGTATCCGCTTCTGTTCTTGGCACGAACTGAATATCAACCGCGCCTGCATGACTTTCGATATTTACTGATGATGCAGATTTAAGCGATACCGGCTGGTTAGTGGCGGTGATTTTAACCGGGCTTTCCAGTGTTTTACTGGAGACTTTGCCAAAGTCTGCAAGTATTTCGATATTGATACCATAGGGAACCAGCAGAGCGACATCAACCCGGCCTTC
This sequence comes from Gammaproteobacteria bacterium, assembly GCA_021772985.1. GTDB lineage: Bacteria > Pseudomonadota > Gammaproteobacteria > Xanthomonadales > Wenzhouxiangellaceae > JAJFKX01. Next base: position 102,710 of record JAJFKX010000005.1, on the reverse strand, counting down.
CTTTACAGTTTCGGGTTGTTGATCCTCAGGGTAGCTGACCCGCAGTGTGATACGCTGATCTGACTTTTCAACAAGCAATTCTCCGATTTTGGGCTGTGTGCCGATTTTCTGCATAACTGCATGAAAAGTGGCCGCAGCCGCACCAGTTTGCCGTAAATGGATATCACCCCAACGGTTGTCCAATACCAAAGTGAATCCACTGGGAATCTTCTCTTCCCAGTCCAGGCGTACCAGTTCATAGGGTGTCTGGTTATCAGGATTATCCGCCGGGCTTTTATCCTGCGCCAGCAAATAGGATGGGGCTATCAAAAAACCAATTAATATCAATAAGATAGTATGTGCTGGAATAATCAGATGGCGTCGGTCGAAGTGCTTCATAGATAATAGGTTATCAACAAGTTAGGCCGCCTAGCATAATTTTACCGGCAGCTTTGGGCAAACAGGAACGAGATGGTCGATCAAACTAACACAGCAACCAAGCGACAATCCAGTCAGCCGTCAGCCTGGATTGATTTATCGCCGGATGATGAACGGGAATTATTGATAGCCTTGGTTGGGAATACTTTTGGTGACCAACCACAGCAGCGGATCGACGCAATCCGGGCCAGCCGGATACGCTTTGCCCGTCGCTTTATCCGCCTGGCTCGAATCAAAAAGCAGGATCGGGTGCTGGAAATAGGTTCAGGCTGTGGTTTCGGCACCCGTTTGCTGGCTGAAAAGGCCGATCGGGTTTCAGCCTGTGATATCAGCCCTGCTTATCTGGCGTTTGCACAGAAAGAGTGTGCTGGTATACAGAATATTGAATTTGCTCAGATACGCAGCAGATCATTGGCTGGATTTGATGATTCCAGTGTCAATGTGGTGGTTTCCATATCGGTGTTTATTCATTTAAACCTATACGATATTTATTGGTATTTTCGGGAAATAGTTCGGGTATTAAAGCCGGGTGGCCGGGTTTGTTTCGATTTTGCCGATGAGGATAAGCTGTTCCGGCGGGATTGGCTGCAACCTAAAAACGGAAAATCACGCGCTGCTTATTTTTTGGAACAGGCTGAACATTATCTGGATGATCCGCATCGCCTTTTCCAATTGATGCAATGGAATTCCATGTACGGGGTGATCAATGTTGCACAGCAATGCGGATTGCAGTTTGTGCGTCGCCGCAGTGACCGATTGTTGTTCAGCAAAACAACCTGAGACGCTAACCATTCCAGGCTTGACGGATTCAGTCAGTTTGTCGGTACTGGTGACGACACAGCACCACAGGGTTGAGCCTTTCAGATGAGTTTTCAGCTCACCAATTCAGCTTGAAGTTAAGCACAGTTAAGGTAAATAATAGTTGACTTTCTACGCCTGTAGTACTACAACTGTAGAAGCAAATATTTAATTGGATCAAAACTGATGCCCAAAAAATTCGAACTCAGTGAGGTACAGCTGGCAGTGATGCGGGCATTGTGGAACAGTGGGCAGGCAACTACGGCGGAGGTGGTGGCATTAGTTACCAGACAACGCGAACTGGCATATACCACAGTTGCCACCTTACTGACTCGTTTGGAAAAGCGTGGCTTGCTGGTTTCGGTCAGTCACGGCCGTGAACGATTGTATACCGCTAAAGTAAGCCGCAACCAGGTCGAATCCGACATGGTTACCGGCTTGGTGAACCGGCTGTTTCAAGGAGATGCTGGGGCTTTAATGTCGCACCTGGTGCAACACAAAGAAGTCAGTTCTGATGATCTGGAGCAGGCCAAACAATTACTGCAGGAGCATGACAAGGATGCCTGAGTCAGTTGCAATGATCCTGGGTTTATTTCTGATCGGTTACGCGGTCCATGGTTTTATTCTGGCGATGCTGGTTTGGTCTCTGGAACATTTGCCGGGCCGATTAAAGTTGCGTGCACCTGCATGGCGTGAATTGTTATGGCGAACAGTATTGCTGGCGCCATTATTCACTACCGTGTTCCAATTACAGACAAACTGGCGGCCTCTGCTGGGGGTAATCACAGCAAATCCGATAGTCGCCGTCCAATCATCAGAATTGTCACCAATCATCGTTTCTGATACCGCTGTTACTGATTCTGGGCAGCTCGCCGGTAGTGAATCGATGCCTTTGCCAATCCGGTTCCAGCGAACCGGTGAGAATGTTGGGCAGGCAAATATCAATGCCTCACAAAACAATTCACCGACACCATTGTTGCCTGCAATGGAGCCATTTTCTGGAAACTCGACCAGGCCTGAGTTCAAATCTGAGCTCAGTGTTTTCCCGTTATTGGCACTGAGCTGGCTTTTGATTACCGTATTGTTACTGGTTAAGTTGAAGCGGCAGGTTGGTGAGTTGCAAGGTTTACGCCGGGCTGCAATTTCGATCACAGATCCAAGCCTGGAGGTTATGCTGGAAAAGCTTGCTGTTCGCGCTGGATTAAAAAAACCGGTATTAATCAGTCACCCGGCTGTTCAAGGCCCTGCGACGCTGCCATGGCAGGTCGTTTGTTTGCCTGGTTGGGTGGCAGAGTTAAGCCCCACTCGACAGCAGGCCCTGCTGGCACATGAGTTGGGTCATATCAAACGTGCTGATGTCGCCTGGCTGGGGCTTGGGGCAGTGTTGCAAACGCTGTTTTGGCCTCAGTTATTACTGCCGTTGGTCCGCCGCAAGCTGAGGGTGCTGGCTGAGTTGCAGGCTGACAGTTTTGCACGCGGTTTGTTGAACAATAATGGTCGTGAGCTGGCGGGCTGTCTTACCGATTGCGCGCAACGTCTGCATGACCAGTTTATACCAGGCTTGGCAGTTGCCATGAGCCACCCTACAAAACAACCGGCCGGTAATCTGACCGAGCGGGTTCAACTTTTGATTTCACCCACGCCGTTACTAACAGAGGTTTGTATGTACAAGAAAGCAGTATTAATAGTCAGCGTAATAGCCCTGGGTTTGGTCTTGCCGGCGGTTAATGTACAGGCGGAAAAAGCATCTCCGCATAGCAGTGTGTATGAGGTTATTGATGATGACGGTTATCAGACCATCAAGTTATCGCTTTCTGACGGTGATCACCGATTAAAGCTAAGAGCGGAAGGCGAAATTGAATTTATGCCTGATGATGGTGGTATCCAATCCATGGGCGAGGGCGCAGAATTTACTTTGACGGAACAGCGCGCCGGTCTGCATCGGCGGTTGGAAGCCAGCGGTCAGGCAGGTGGAGGCATTGATTATGAATACAGTATTGATAATGACCAGCAGCCATTTGACAGCGAGGCACGTGTTTGGCTGGCGGAGAGCCTGCCAAGATTACTGGCAGAGTCTGGAATTAATGCTGAAAACCGGATCGCCTACCTGCTGGATAGCGAAGGCCATGATGGGGTGGTCAACAGAATTCACAAAATCAGTAACTCGCATTCACTGAGCAAACATATCGAAGCATATACCAGTGCAGCTTTACTGGAAGATGATGAACTCGATGATGTTTTGCTGGAAGCGCGGCGGATTGGCTCGGACTATAATCGACGCAAGGCATTGGTAACCATCAACGAGCATCAGTCAGGTTCTGCGGATGATGATCGGCAACATGTGGTTATCAATAAACACCGGGTGCGTAAGATTGTGGATGCATCTGAAGGGATTGGCTCGGATTTCGAGTTGCGCAATCTGCTGCAAAGCATCGGTGAAGGCGTTGATGATGTCGACGTACACAGAAGTATTTTGCGACGTGCAGGTGATATTGATTCAGATTTTGAATTGCGTGAGACGCTGTCCTGGATGGCGACTGCCGCCGCACAAGATCAACAGGTAGCTGAGCTTTGGCTGGAAACCGCCGGGCAACTGGATTCTGATTTTGAATTACGCCAAGCGCTTGAACAACTCGCCCACCAGTATCCTGAAAATGAAAACACCTGGGTAGCCATGCTGCAGTTGGCGGAGCGGTTCGATTCAGATTTTGAATGCGCAACATTTCTCAATACAGCTGCCGCCAATATGCCCCGTACAAGAGAAATCGAAGCGGCTTATCAGCAGGTGCTGGAGACCATTGATAGTGATTATGAACGCCAGCGAGCACGGCGTGCCTTAGGTTAAAACACGGGCTGTTGTCGGAACCGTTGCTGTTCAGATAAACGATAGGATTCGCTTAGAAATTGCGCACCCGGATAACCAATAAGCCAACGACCATTAAACCTGCCAATATCAGCAGCGACAACGGGCTCAATGCAGGTACAGCAGCCGGTGGTGGCAGTGGCTCGGGTGGTGGCGGTGGCGGTGGCGGTGGGTCACCCGGTTCGAAGGTAATGGTCAAAAAGGGTTGACTGTCAGTTTGGGTGTTTTCCCGACTGGCGATGCGACGGGCATTCATGGGGTCATTTTCATCGCCCAGGATAGCCCAGCCAAAATTACTGCCGGGATTATCGACCATATCCTGGACATCTGCTATCAGCTGTGCAGTATTGAAACTGAAGTCACCTGGCCCATTGTTTAAGCTTGATGTGGCTGAGGGGGCCGGTGCGAAATCGCCACCCGCGTTGGTCCAGAGCTGTGTATCAAAAAATGTATGCAACCAGGTTGCATCATTGGGTGTGGCTGAAGTGCCGCCGCCCTCTGCGCCAGGTGCGATGGAAGTGCCCTCACCCCAATCTGAGAGTAAGCGATGCATTTGTGCATCAAAAGACCCGGCACCCGGTGGAACCATGTTCACAGTGATATTGAGCTGAGCATCCATAACCATGCTGCCTGGGGGGATGCTGGATAAATCGAAACCCAGTACCGCACGCCTTAGCACCATGCCGGCGTTTCCTCCGGTCAGACCAAAAAATAATTGTTGCCCGGCGCCATTACTTAAATCTCCTGTCGGGCGTTCGTAAAGCGTATTGTCCCGAACCGGCGAGAAATCCGTGGTAACCGGTTGCGCCGAAAGTACTGTAGAGGCTAACCCGGTGGCTAGTAACAATGATTTCAATAGCTTATGTTGCATTTCCTTCACAAAATATTCGCAAAAGTTAAGGTATCTTACGTGCGGTAAAGTTGATTAAGATTTACCACATTTAACTCAGTTAAATGTAAACTTAAGCAGCATTAAGCAGAATATACTCAGAGTTGTCAACGGAATGCTAACAGGGGCGTTGGTATTTAAATGTCAACATTGAATTAAACTGACCAGATCAACCATATGTCAGGTGATACATTATGAAAGGAATCTCTCGGCGTGACTTTTTAGCCACCAGTGGAGCAGCCGGTGCAGTAGCAGGTTTAACTGTTGCAGATTCGGCAATAGCCCAAAGTTCAACAACTTTTCCGGATAGTCTGTTTCCGTCTAAGCCAGTAAACCGCGGCGACACCGGACAGTTACCGCCATTTGCGGTCAGAGTATTAAATAAAGCTTCATTTGGCCCGTCACGCGGGGATTTGGCTGCATTTAATGCTTTGGGAGCTAATGATACTCAGCGCTTACAGGCATGGGTCGATGATCAACTCAACCCGGCACCAACCGACCCTGAAGTTGATGCGCGTTTATCCGGCTTAACCACCCCTGGCCAGGATTTCGATACCATCAACAAGACCGGCCCACAGCTGTGGGCAGAGCATGTTCGTTTTGAGGGTGCTGATGAATTTTCCGTGCGGATAAGACCTACCGTACAGATGGAAAGGTTGGTGTTGCTGCGCGGCGCCTATAGCCAATGGCAGTTACGTGAGTTACTGGCGGATTTCTGGAATAATCATTTCCATGTTTTTAGCTTCCTGAGCAACGAAACAAGAGGCTATATGCCGGCATACGATCGCGATGTTCGCCAACACATGTTTGGCAATTTCTTCGATATGCTGCTGACCAATACCCGCAATGCTGCGATGTTGTTTTACTTGGATAACTTCCGGAATTCGTGGCCGAATCCCAATGAAAATTACGCCCGTGAAGTACTTGAGCTGCACACATTGGGAGCGGTTGAGAACTACTATGGGGCGGTTGCTCCGGTTACCGTTCCGGATAACAGTCAAGGCCAGCGTGCCGGTTATACAGAGATTGACGTATTCCAGTTTGCCCGTGCATTAACTGGCTGGAGCGTGGCGGATGGGAATGATGGCGCGGCAGATACCGGTGAGTTTTTATTCCGGCCCGGTCGACATTATGATTTTTCGGATGGCCCGATTCAGGTAATGGACATTAATATTGCTGCCGATGGTGGTGAGACAGATGTTACCCAGATTTTACAATACCTGGCAGATCACTTCGGTACTGCAAGGTTTATTGCAACCAAGTTATGCCAGCGTCTGATTGGTGATGAGCTGCCACCAGCTTTAATCGATAACATCGCCACTGAATTTTTTAATCGCCGTGCTGACAGTGATCAGTTACGAGAAGTTTACCGGGCAATACTACTGTCACCTGAGTTCCAAAATGCCTGGGGCGAGAAAGCACGCCGTCCATTGGAAACGCTGATGCGCGCCTGGCGGGCAGCAGATGTGGACTTTACACCGGTAGCCAGCAACGGTACCAGTGGTAGTATTTTGGGACGCTTGGAACAGGCCGGGCAACGGCCATGGGATATTGAACCGCCCACTGGATTTCCCGATTTTAAAGAATTCTGGCAGGGAACCGGGACCTTGATTGGAACCTGGCGAACGGTGACTTATCTGTTAACCCGTGACAATATTCTGAACCTGGCTGCGGAAACCAATAGCTTGCTGCCGACCGCTCCACAGCGTACTCCAACCAATATAGCCAGCAGTTGGTTTAACACCGCTCTTGGTTTCATTCCGGAAGCCGAAGTGATCACCGAAGTGGTGCAATTTATCAGTAATATTGCAGCTGTTGGGGTTGATGAGCCGTTGGATAATGCCAGTAATGTAGATACCACTAACACCAGTAACGGCAGCCGCTATCAGCGGATCATGAGAGCCTCGGTAGGGTTAATTATAATGTTGCCAGTTGGCCAGCGCCGCTAAGGAGAGCATCATGAAAGTATCAAACAAAAATAAACTGAATCGTCGCTCTTTTCTGCGTGCCGGCAGCCTGGCAGGCGCCGGTGTGGGTCTAGCCGGTTTGGCCCCCAAATCCATCCGGGTAGCCTTTGGTGGAGACGGTGGTATCAATGAAAATGTGGTGGTTTATATCTTTATGCGTGGCGGCCCGGACTGGTTAAGTTTTATAACACCAATGAACGGTCATCCTGATCGTGGTAATTATGACTCTTTGCGCGTTAATGGCACGGCAATACCCAGTGCTCAATTGCTCGCGTTAGACGATGGTTGGGGCATACACCCAAGTGCCTCTTCACTGCATAATCTATATCAGAGTGGTGATTTTGCAGTCATAACAGCTGCAGGTCTGCCGATTGCTAATCGTAGTCATTTCGAGGCTGAGCGTTACGTTGAACTGGGTACACCGGGGAATCGTTTTACCAGCAGTGGCTGGTTGGCCAGGCATATTCAATCAGCTATCAATTTACCTGCCAGTATCCCCATTCCAGCGATGTCGGCAGAAAGCAGTATCACTTTTTCACTACTGGGTGAGCCTTCAGCATTAAGCCTGGGTAACCCCGGTGCTTTTGATTTTGAAGGCGGCAGCAGCAATTTTGAAGAAGAACAGGAAGCTGCCTTGGCCAGTATTTATGGTTTGGGTGATAGTGCTACCGAGGTTGCCGGCTCGCAGGCGTTGTCGGCGCTGGAAATTATTGAGGCGATCGACTTTAATGGTTACGTGCCCGACAACGGCGCGGTTTATCCAGATACGGACCTGGGTGATGAACTGCGCAGTATTGCCCAATTGATCAAGGAAAATACTGGCTTGCGTGTAGCTCAGGCGGACCGCGGCGGTTGGGATACGCATACCGACCAGGGCGTACTGGTAGAAGCTGAGTATGGTGGTCGGGTGCGAGATATTTCCGACAGTGTCAGTGCCTTTCTGCAAGACCTGGATGTGCCGGCGCCCAACGACGGCAACTGGAAAGACCGTACTGTGGTTATGCTGATGGGCGAATTTGGCCGGCGAGCATTTGATAATAATGATGCCGGTACCGACCATGGTTGGGGCGGCAATATGTTGGTGGCCGGCGGCGCATCGGTGAATGGTGGCCAGGTATATGGGAATTTCCTGGGACTTGCGCCGGGTGATTTGTTTCAAAATGCAGATGTATTCGCGACCACCGATTACCGCAATGTATTCAGTGAAGTGTTGATTCGACACCTGGGTAACAACGAGCTGGGTTCTATATTGCCGGGCTTTGTCGACTATAACCCGCTGGGCGTGATTAATGGCCCGGATTTGCCGCCGAACTTTGGCGAAGCAGAGATTGTTTCACGTAATGGATTCGAATAGCCTGTAAGCATTGATCTGTCGATAGCGCCCCGCCAGACGGGGCGCTATCTTTTCAGGGGTTTTGGTGTTGAATAAACACTTCATGTTGTATGATTCAGCTTATGATTAAAGCTGTTTGGAATAACGTGGAAATTGCGGCAAGCGATGACACCGTAATTGTTGAGGGAAATCATTATTTCCCAATTGCTGAAGTAGACCAGGATTATTTGCAACCCAGTGATATGACTACACATTGTCCATGGAAGGGTGATGCCAGCTACTATCATCTGTCAGTTACCGGTAAACGGAACGAGAACGCTGCCTGGTATTATCCAGAACCCAAAGCTGCAGCTGAAAATATCCGCGGGCGGATAGCATTTTGGCGCGGTGTTGATGTGGGTTAATTAGCGGCCTGCCGGAATCCCAACAGTCAGTTAATCTGAATAAATATTTACATCTACGAGGATTTCTTCTGGTAAACTAATCGCATGGTAACTACAGCGTTAGACGATTGAGTCAAATTCAAGCGAACCCCCTTTCTGTCCAGCAAATGCTGGAACTTATTCACGATCAGCTAGCTGATAACAAAGCCGAGAATGTGCAGACCATTGACATTCAGGGACGTAGTAGTCTGGCCGATTATATTGTTATTGCCAGTGGTAACTCAGGTCGCCATTTAAAAGCGATGGCGGAACATTTGATTATCCAGTTAAAACGGCGTGAATCACCACCATTGGGTGTCGAAGGTGAACGCGAAGGTGAATGGGTATTGGTCGATGCAGGGGATGTGATTGTGCACCTTATGCTGCCCAGAATAAGAGAGTTTTATAATCTCGAAAAACTCTGGGATGTGCCTCGTATGCGCGAAGTAAACAACACTTAATAATTTCGGGTGCGCTTACGGGTTCTGACTGTCAGTGGTAACCCGCCAGCCTGGATCAACTCCGGCTGGGCGGAATATGCCAAGCGATTGCCCAAACATCTGCAACTGGAATTGATTGCTATCCCTCCAGTAGTACGCCGTAACGATGCGGATATCCTACATGCGCAACAACAGGAAGGCGATAAGCTGCTGCAGCGCAGTAAAGATTGTTATCGGATAGTTATGGATGGCAATGGACAGCGGTGGAATACCAGGCAGCTCGCCAGCAAACTGAGCCGCTGGCAAAGCGCCGGGCGTGATTGTGCTTTTCTTATCGGCGGCGCGGATGGCCATTCGCAACATGTATTGCAACAGGCTGATGTGCTCTGGTCGTTGGGTGATCTGACTTATCCGCACCATTTGGTACGGGTGATACTTGCCGAGCAATTGTATCGGGCATATACGATTACCATCAATCATCCCTACCATCGCGGTTAACGTATGAAGACAGGACAACAGGCCATTGTGTTGGCTTCAGCATCCCCACGCCGAACCGAATTACTGCAAACGGTGGGGATTGCACATGAGGTTTTGCCGGCGGATATTGATGAACAGCAACATCCTGGTGAATCACCGGTTGAGTATGTAGTGCGGATGGCACAAGAAAAAGCAACCATGGTCGCCAGCTTATTGCCGCAGCGCAAAGTGTTGGCTGCAGATACCATTGTAGTGATTAACCAGCGGGTTCTGGGAAAACCCAGGGATTGTTTGGAGGCGGTGCGTTTTCTGCGGCTGTTATCAGGTAAAACACACCAGGTGATGACGGCTGTTGCGGTCGCCAGCCATATTCGGGGTGAGTTGCAACTACAACATTGTTTGCAAACCAGTCGGGTAACTTTTTCATTCTTAACCGATCAGGTAATCAGTCGTTACGTTGCTACTGGTGAACCTTTAGACAAAGCAGGTGGTTATGCCTTGCAAGGGCGTGGGGCAATGTTGGTTGAGCATTTATCCGGCAGTTTTAGTGGTGTGGTTGGCCTGCCACTGGTCGAAACTGAAAAGTTATTGCGTGAATTCGGGCGCTGATAACATCAGTTAATAGCAACCTGGAGAAGAACAAGTGAATGCCCAATCAGTTAAAAAGCTTTCCAGTACAGTATCTTGAGGTTATTCTGAGCGGTCAACTTACAACCGAACCAGCATTGGTAGAGGCCTCCAGGTGAGTGAAGAAATCCTAATTAATGTAACCCCGACAGAATCACGGGTAGCCGTGATCGAAAATGGCATGGTGCAGGAAGTTCATATTGAACGCCGCAGCCACTATTCCTGTGTGGGTAATGTTTATCAAGGTCGGGTATCAAGAGTATTACCTGGAATGCAGGCCGCATTTGTTGACATCGGCCTGGATAGAACGGCGTTTTTACATGCCAGTGATATTGCTCGGGAAGATGTCGAATCAGAACTGGATGTGGCCATTCAGCCCGGTGGTGAAGAACAGCCGCCTGAATATAAAATCACTGAATTATTGCGCCAGGGACAGGAAGTTCTGGTGCAGGTCATCAAAGATCCAATTGGTAACAAAGGGGCGCGTTTAACCACGCAAATCAGTATCCCTTCGCGTTTTCTGGTGTTATTGCCTGATGCGCATAACATCGGTGTTTCGATGCGGATTGAGGATGTTGACGAACGTGAGCGGTTGCGCAATCTGGTCAGCGAACAATTGGCCAGTGAAGCGCAATCGCAGGCTCATCCATTCGGATTTATTTTGCGTACCAATGCAGAAGGCGTTGGACATCAGGCGCTGGCTGATGACATGACCTACCTGCGCCGGGTTTGGGCCAGTATCCAGAAACGTATCGCTGCTGCAAACCCCGGCGATTGTGTTTACGAAGATTTATCACTGCCATTGCGGGCGCTGCGCGACTTTATGCATGCCGGTGTGGAAAAGGTGCGGATAGATGATATTGCAATCTATGAGCATGTTGGGCAGTTTGCCCGTCAGTTCATGGCGGGTTGGCTCGACCGGCTGGAACATTACCAGGGGCGGCGGCCGATCTTTGATTTGTATACAGTGGATGATGAAATTGAAAATGCGCTGCAGCCACTGACCCGCTTGAAGTCGGGTGGCTATCTGATTACTGAGCAAACTGAAGCGATGAGCACCGTTGATGTGAATACCGGCGGGTTTGTCGGTTACCGGAATCTTGAAGAGACCGTATTTAAAACCAATCTGGAAGCTACCCAGGCAATAGCCCGCCAATTACGTTTGCGTAACCTTAGCGGTATTATCATTCTTGATTTCATTGATATGCAGGATGAACAACACCGTGAACAGGTTTTGCTGACGTTGGAGCGAGCACTTGAGTTGGACCATGCGCGTACATCGATACATGGCTTTTCGGATTTGGGTTTGGTGGAAATGACCCGCAAACGGACCACCGGTAGCCTGGGTAACAGATTGTGTGAACCCTGCCCAACCTGCAGTGGACATGGTTTGATCAAAAGTGTGGAAACAGTATGCTCGGAAATATTGCGTGAAATTGTTCGTGCAGTACAACAATTTGATGCTCGTGAACTGCGGGTGTTGGCCGCGACCAGGGTTGTTGACCGTATTCGGGATGAGCACTCAACCACGATCGCGGAATTGGAAGAAAGCCTGGGTAAATACATTCGATTTCAGGCTGATGATCAATATCCTCAGGAACAGTTTGATGTTGTGCTGCTCTAAGCTTGTTACGAGTCTGGAGTTAACACGCAAATCGATCATGAAAAAGCCTGCAATCGCTGCTGTCTCAAGCCTGTTCAGAGGTGACCTGATTGATATTCAGCGTGCTAATACTGCTCAGTCGGCGTGACTAAACAACGCCAACGCAGCCGTCGTATCTGGCGACGGATTCGCAGTATATTCTGGACAGCCGCTTTTTTGCTGGTAATCAGTGCGGCGGTGCTGACCGGTCTGGGTCGTTTATTGGCGCCCTATGCAAACCATCTGAATCCGAGATTAAGCGCCTACCTGAGTGAGCAGTTGGAGACGCCGGTCAGTATCAATGAGGTATCTGCCGGGTGGGATGGCAGTCGACCACACCTGCAGCTGGAAGGTGTGGCTGTTGGTGCTGCAGGTGACGCACTGCAACTGCAACAAGTCAGGCTGCAGTTTGATCCATTAACCTGGTTTCGACCTGAACGAAACAGTTTGCGCATGGAAATATCTGGTGCGGAATTGATTCTGACACGCTCCAGCGCGGCTGAATGGAGCTTGATGGGGTTGGGGAACCATGCCGGTGACGATCAGCAACAGACTAAAAACATAACAACATTGCTTCGCCGCGTGGATATGCAATTGGTGGATGCCCGGATCCAATTAAAAGATCAAGTCACCAACTATGCACGCATGATCCTGCTACCGCAGGTATCCATCGCACAGGTGCCTGAACAACAAAACAGCAGTGGTGAGCTTCCAGCAAATACCGGCAGCCGCTTTCAGCTGGCCGCGCGTTTGCAACCGGATGGCGATCAGGATGCGGAAGCAGTGCTAAGGTTACTGTTGCATGCTGATAATGAGCTGCAATCCATGCAGGGCTATTTTCGATCGCAGCGCCAGTCGTTGCAACCGTGGATGGCGATTATGCCGGAAGCCATAACCTCAGTCATCAACAACCCGGCAGAAGCAGAAGCAGAGTTGTGGTTTGATTGGAGGCGTGATCAGCAACTGGAGGTTACCGGACATATTCAGCTGTCTGGATCATTCCCCGACCAACAGCCGGCGGCATTTATGGCAGCCGATGTTAACGCTCAATTTGATCAGGGTCAGTGGGCATTGGAGCTGGAGAATCTGGCATTTGATCGTGACAGCCTGTCAGGCACCTGGCTGGAAGTCGGCAGCAATGCTGATGATGAAAAACACCATGGGTGGTCAATTGCAGCTGGATCGCTGCCACTGGAGCAGTTGCAGACCTGGCAGCAATGGCTGTTGCCGGAAGCCAGCCAGAAGCTGAAATTGCAAGGCCAACTGCAGGGCTTAAAACTGGCTATGGACCGGCAAGGCAAAGTGTTGTTGGCCGAGTTCAAAGGTGATGAAATTTATCTTGATAGCAGCCGGCTGGGTGCTGCTGAGCAGACAACCGATAGCCTGCTGTGTGGTCCGCTGAGCCTGGAGCTGGTTATGCAACAGCAGTTAGGCGCACTCAATATCAGCAGTCAAGCAGGTTTATGCGATATTCCCGGCTTTACCAAAGCACCTTATCCAGTGGAACAGCTGGAGTTGAAGCTGATACTGGAACAGCATGGCAGGAATTGGTTCGCACATGCGCAATCGGGTCACTGGGACAGTGGGGATTTTGATTTACAGATGGGTGGCCACGCGGCTTGGGTGAATGATCGAATCTGGTTGGATATTCATGCTGGTATCGGTAGCATACTGGCCACCCAGGTCAAGAACTATCTTCCCTATCAGGAACAACCCAAAGGCGCGAATGAGTGGATATCCCGATCAATGCTGGGCGGTTATTGGCGTGATGTCAGCGCCTCATTGCGTGGATATCCGGAGAACTGGCCACTCGAGCCTGAGCATGGCCAGCTGGTTGCCGGTGTAACCCTGGACTCGGTCGATCTGAACTACGGGCGTAACTGGCCAGTTGCCAATCAGGTGGAAGCAAGGGTGGTGATGCAGGGAGATCAATTGGAAACCACCAGTGCCGATGGCAGCGTGTCCGGTATTCCGGTTTCTGACCTGACTATTCAGATCAATGACATCGTAGCTGATCCGATATTGGAGCTGACAGCACAAATGGACACAGATGCTGCGGCCGTATTGGACTTGCTGGCGATCATGCCGCTAGGCGGCACCAGAGGTCTGGCTGAGCGTGATTTTGAACTTGAAGGTCCGGTATTGGTGACTACTTCATTGGCATTGGATTTGCGCCAACGCTCACGTTTGATTTGGGCACAGGGGAAAGCCGAGTTACAGCAGTTGACCGCAAAAGCCAGTTTATTAACCGTTTCGGGTATCGAAGGAAATTTGGGTTTTGATGAGTCCGGCATAGTGGATAGTCAATTGCAGGCATTATGGGGTGGGCATGAATCAAAGCTTCGTTGGGTGACCACCGATGAAGGGCCGGAAATACATTTACAGGGTCATTATCCTGCACAACATATTGTTGCCACAGCTTTACCCGAGCAACCGTATGTCAGACAACTGATATCAGGTGAGAGTGAATGGTTGCTGCGGCTGCTGATTTCACGAGATATACCCAGAGTGCTGCTGAGCACTGATTTAATGGGCACCGAACTGCGTATGCCAGCGCCATTGGAAAAATTTTCGGCAGACAGCAAATTATTAGCGATTGATTGGGAGTTGGGCGGTGGTGAGCGCAATATTGCCATTGATTATGCCGATATTTTAAGGCTGCGAATGCTGCAACAAGCATCACGTGATATTGCCGGTGCCAATGCACAGTTCCGCTTACCGGGCGTGCTGGCGCCGCCACCGCCGACGGTGGAATTGGGTAAAGTCATGTTGTCCGGGCAGACGGCGGTATTTGATCCATTGGGGTGGATGGGCATGGCTTCGAATATTGTCGGAACCACCGATGCAGGGGATATCCCGGTACAAAATCTGGTGCCGGAATTGCATTTGGACGCTGAGCAGTTGGTGATGGACAGGCGGGTGTTCGGAAATACCCGGTTGGATTACACCGAACGGCTGGTGGAAACCCTGGAAGGTCTGGTCGAAACTCAACGCGTTCTGCAATTGGATGGTGAAAGTGTTGAGGGAGAGGTCAGTTTTGCCATCAGTGACCATAGCTGGGTGATCGATACCAACCTGAAACGTCTGGATGTACCTAAGCCGCTGGTAACCAATCAGCAATCATCCGGGCATGAAATGCTGATAGAAGAACGCCCACCTGTATTGGATGAGGAACGGATTGATTGGCTTACGCTGCATCTTATCTGTGATGACCTGACCTGGCATGGTATTCCATTGGGGCAAACCAGGGTCGAAATTCTGCCGCGTTTCGATGGCATGGTAATCGACACCCTGGAAGCACGTTCCGATGTATTAACATTGACCGGCAGTGGTGGCTGGCGGCGTACCGATAAAGGGGTTAGTTCAAATTTGAAGCTGCGGCTGGATACCGATAACACCGGTGACCTGCTGGAGGCTATGGACTATGAGCGGTTGGTGGAAGGCAGCCAGCTCACCTTGATGCTGGAATCTTCCTGGCCCGGCAGTATCGGTGAGTTAAGCTTGCAGAGAATGGACGGAAAATTGACCATCGAGGCAGGCGCAGGCGTGATTCCCCAGGCGGCGCCTGGTGCCGGTAGAGTGCTTGGTCTTATCAGTCTGCAGGCCTTGCCGCGCAGATTGTTCCTGGATTTCAGTGATGTTTTTGCTGAAGGGCTGGATTTTGACCGCGCCGGCGGCATATTAGTATTCCATGCCGGTATTGCCCGGACCAGCGGCATTGTGATTAATTCAGCAGCTGCAAAAATCAGCATCACCGGTGAAACAGATTTGATCCGTGGTGAATATGATCAACTGGTCACAGTTGAACCAGGTGTCAGTGTTGCCTTGCCACTGCTGGGAGCGATTGCCGGTGGGCCGATTGGAGCGGGCGCCGGATTTGCACTGCAGGGTCTTTTAGGCGGGTCGTTTGGCGGCCTGGCTGAAATCAAATATGCAGTGACCGGGCCATGGGCCGAGCCACACTTACGGGCAATAGCCGATGCGCCAACGGTCAATCGGGTTGAGCCGGACAGTAGGTTGCCCGGAATGCCTCAGGAGTCTGCTGTGCAGCCATTAGATGACAATATTGAACAACCCCAGGGATATAAATGAGTACTGCCTTAGAACAAGCACAAAATAATATTCTAGCGCCTGCAGGTGTTGACCAGCGTCAATTGCAGCAGGTTTTGGATGCCTTGATGGGGCCAGCAGTAGATGCCGGGGAATTGTATTTTCAGCATGCCCATTCGGAATCCTGGGCGCTCGAAGATGGCCTGGTACGAGCCGGCAATTACAGCGTTGAACAGGGTGTCGGCGTACGCGCCAACAGCGGTGAAAAAACGGGTTTTGCTTACGCCGATGATATCCATCTGCCGGCTTTACTGGAAGCGGCTAAATCGGCACGCAGTATTGCCCGGGCGGGGCACAATGGTCAGGTGCAGGCCTGGCGGAAAAACAATATTCAACCGCTATACCCGGATAACGACCCGGTCAGCAGCATGGATGCTGCAGACAAAGTGGCTTTGCTGCGCGAAATTGATGCTTTCATTCGGGCATTGGATCCCCGGATTGTGCAGGTCAATGTCAACCTGACCGGTACCCATGAATCTATTCTGGTAGCGGCCAGTGACGGCACATTTGCAGGTGATATCAGGCCGCTGGTACGCCTGGGTGTCTATGTGATAGCAACAGAAAATGGTCGTCGTGAACAAGGCACTTCAGGCGGTGGAGGCCGTTTCACATTGCCGGAGTTATGTCGGCCGGAACGTTGGCAAAAGTTTGCCCGGGAAGCTGTTCGGCAAGCTTTGGTTAACCTGGGAGCAGGTGATGCACCGGCAGGACAGATGCCGGTGGTGCTGGCGCCGGGTTGGCCGGGTGTGCTTTTGCATGAAGCCATTGGGCATGGTTTGGAAGGTGATTTTAACCGCAAAGGGACTTCCGCATTTGCAGGTCGAATGGGGGATCAGGTGGCCAGTCCGCTGTGTACAGTGGTGGATGACGGGACATTGCAACAACGCCGGGGCTCATTAAGTATGGATGATGAAGGCAGCCCGGCACAATGCACAACCCTGATCGAAAAAGGCCGCTTGGTGGGCTATATGCAGGATAAGTTGAATGCCCGCCTGATGGGACAGCAATCAACCGGAAATGGCCGCCGTGAATCGTTTGCCCAATTGCCGATGCCGCGGATGACCAATACCTATATGCTGGCCGGACCACATCATCCGGAAGAGATTATTGCTTCGGTTGAAAAAGGCTTGTATGCGGTTAGTTTTGCCGGTGGGTCAGTTGATATTACTTCAGGAAAGTTTGTGTTTTCCGCCAGTGAAGCTTATCGCATCGAGAAAGGAAAAATAACCACACCGGTACGCGGTGCAACCTTAATCGGCAATGGGCCGGATGTGTTGACCCGGGTCAGCATGGTTGCTGATGATCTTGCTTTGGACGAAGGCATCGGTGTGTGTGTAAAGGACGGTCAGAGCCTGCCGGTGGGTGTTGGCCAACCAACTCTGAAAGTTGATCAGTTGACCGTAGGTGGGACGGAAAGTTGATCAGGGCAATTGCGGGGCAATTGGCAAAGCTTGTAGCAGGTCGATTGAATGCAGCAATCGAAAAAGTTTCTTGCTGGCAACAGGGGGGCGCTCGCGGGATGCTTCAGATAGCGCCTGACGGATTAATTGCCGGGCAACCTGTCGGTCGATTTGAGTATCAGTTGCAATCAATTCATTTAAAGCAGTATCGCCATGCTGGAGCAAATAGGCACGCCATTGTTCAACCCGGTGCTGGCGCGCAGTTTGGTCACGACCTTGCTGCTGATATAGGGCCAATGCCTTGAATAACGGTTCCGGGTCAGCACGTCGCAGCAGCTTGCCGACAAACAGCATTTGCCGCTTACGTGCAACATGGCTGGTCATTTTGCGTAAACGCTCAAGTTCTTCGCGCAAGCCTGGATCCAGTTGCAACGAATTAAATACCTTGCTCGGCAGTCCGGCAAGGTCCTTGCCCAATTTCAGCAAAGCCTGAGATGCCTGCTTGCGCTGGGTTTTGCTGAGGGTTTTATCGTGTGGGTCGGGAATCTCATTCATCAATCTATTGTACTACTCTATCAATCTAATAATAATGGATTCAGTGTGTTTGTCAGTGCTTGTGGCAAGGCGCGTTTGGCCGGTAATGGTGGCCATTGTCAACAATTGCAAGGTAGCCCACAGGTGCTGACAAATACACCTCAAGGGCGCTGCTGTGCTGTTTAAAAGGTAATTTGAATTATGTCTAATCAATCTATTGTGGATACTCACGAATCAACGGGTGCTTTCGATGCCGCAGAATTACGTGATGCAATCGCAATTGCGCTTGATCATGCGCGCAGTCTGGGTGCTGACTCAGCCGAAGCCGGAGTATCCGCACAACAGGGTTTATCACTAACGGTCAGGCTGGGTGAAGTGGAAACCGTGGAGCACCATCGCGACCGGACGATGTCGGTTGCAGTATATAACGGACAACGCAAGGGCTCTGCCAGCTGTGGTGATATTCGTCCCGGCAGTATTTTGGAAGCAGTAGCGCAAGCCTGGGCGATAGCCATCCATACCGAACCTGATCCGGCTGCGGGTCTGGCTGATGCTGAGCAAATGGCTACCGTTTTTCATGAATTGGATCTGTGGCATCCGCAGGAATTAACCGCTGATGAGCTGATCGAGCGGGCCCAGAGCATTGAACAGATCGGCCGCGAAGCAGACGCCAGAATTATCAACTCTGAAGGCGCTAGCGTCAGCACCAGCCAGGCAATGGGTATCTATGGCAACAGCCATGGTTTTATCGGCAGCCAACAGGGTACCAATTATTATCAGAGCGTGGTGCTGGTGGCCGCTGAAAAAGCAAACCCTGACGCTATGCAGCGTGATTACGCCTGGTCCAGTGCACGCCGGTTTTCAGCCTTGCAAAATGCTGAAGCAATAGGTAAAAAAGCAGCAGAGCGTACCGTTCGCCGTTTGGGTTCTCGGCCAATAAAAACCACACAGGCGCCGGTGTTGTTTACACCTGAGGTAGCCATCAGCCTGCTGGGGCATCTGTTAAGTGCGGTTTCCGGTGGCGCGTTGTATCGCAAGGCGTCATTTTTGCAAGATCATGCCGGTCAGCAGATTTTCCCGGAATTTCTCAACATTAGTGAAAATCCGCACCAGCGATGCGGCGTCAACAGCAGCAGTTTTGACAGTGATGGCGTTGCCACCGGCCAGTGCAATGCCCTGGTGAAAGCGGGTGTGTTGGAGCGTTATGTGCTCAGCACTTATTCCGCCCGACGTTTGGGCCTGGCTTGTACCGGAAACGCCGGTGGGGTGCGGAATTTACAAGTGCAACCCGGCACGGCCGATTTTGATGAACTGGTTGCGGAAATGAATACCGGCCTGATTGTTACCGATGTGATGGGCCAGGGGGTGAATACCGTCACCGGTGATTATTCCCGTGGCGCCAGCGGTTTCTGGGTTGAAAATGGTGAGTTTGTGCAACCGGTGGAAGAAGTCACTATCGCCGGCAGCCTGCGTGATATGTTTGCCAATGTTATTGCCGTCGGCAACGATATGGATACACGCAGAAATGAGCAGTCACCATCGTGGTTGTTGGCGCCGATGATCATTGCCGGTGGTTGATTGGAGCAGCAGTTGGGTGGTGCCGGGATGATGTTCTTTCAGCCAATTCAGAAACTGTTAACCTGGATTCGCTAAACTGAGGCTATGAAACGCTCTGGTTTTTCCACCTTGGTCATGGTGCTGGCATTGTGCTTGTTTTCGCTGGATGCACTGGCGTCGCTTTATTGTGGCCGGCATTTGATTAAACAGGGTGATTTAAGTTATCAGGTGGCTCAGGTCTGTCCGGAGCCGTTTTTTATTGAACGCTGGAATTATGCCGACCCTTATGGGTATGTACACCTGCACGGTGGTTATGAAGCCTGGCTGATTAACTTCGGATCGCGTAAGTTGATCCGGCGACTGGTGTTTCGGAATGGATACCTGGAGCGAGTGGACGAATTGGAACATGGTGTTTCTTTTGAGCCCGGATCAAGGCGTTGTTCAGCCCAGGACCTGGCTAATGCAGGTAACAGCATCGGCGAAGTATTTGCCAAATGCGGCTCACCGGATTTTGAATACCGCAGCGAGCCGTTTTTGTATCACTCTCCTTATCTTGCCGGCACTCCGGGGTTTATTGTTGATGAAACCCGTTGGGTTTATACCTTTGGCAGGCGCGCCAGTGACCGGGAATTGATTTTCAGGGATGGGCGCTTGCAGCGGATTAATAAACTTCGTCGTTAGCCGATACTGAAAAAGCCAGATAGCCCAGGATTCGCGACAACCCAGGCAATATGTGGGCTAACCGACTGGGCAAATCGGTCACATCAGACTACACTCTGGCTTACCCGGTAAGCTGATTACATACATGGCAGAGATTACCAAGCTTCTTAATCAGGTAACCGCTGGCTCCAAAGGCGCGTTGAGCGATGTGTTCAGCCGTTTGCATTCGGAGTTGAAGATACTGGCACGCAGCCGTATCGGCCATGCATCCAATCAAGCTCTGACCGCCACCGCATTGGTCAATGAACTGTTTCTTAAAATGGTGGGCGCGCAGAAATTGGATGTGGTCAACCGACAGCACTTTTTTGCCTGTGCCGGTCAGGCCATGCGGCAAATTCTGGTCGATGCGGCACGCGCTTCCGCGGCAGAAAAGCGCGGCGGCAAGCTGATTTTTGTGACCTTGGTGGATGCTGGTGATAGCTCTGCAGACACAGAAGTACTGGCACTTGATGAGGCCATGGAGGAACTCAAAAATATCGACCCTGAGTTACTTGAGTTGGTCAATTTACGATTCTTCGCTGGTTTGACATTGGAAGAAATCGCTGTGCTCAAAAACCGCTCTTCACGGAGTCTGCAACGTGATTGGCTGACTGCTCGCGCTTTTCTCAATGCTCGCATGTCGACAACCAATTGATCTCAACGTTTAGCCCATCAAGTGCTGATGACCCCAGCGCAAGGCGGCCCGCAAACTGGCTGTCAGATCCTCAAGCTGGTTAATTGATTCAGAAATATGCCGATAAGTTTGTCTTGCTGATGCTTGATCGACTTGGCAATTGAGCAGATAGATTCGCGTTGCCATTGCCTGGCCATGTTCACCACCGGCAATATCCTCGCTGATATTGTTTAAGTAAGCATTGGCTGTTTCGCACTGTCCCAGTGCTGCATGGGCATGCACCAGACGGCGTTGGGCAGCCACCCGATAGCGTCTGGCTTCGTCAGGAAATTCGGTATCGCGGATTGCTTCGGCCTCTTGTAATAGCTCAATGGCTTCGTCAAAGCGGTCTGCTCGAATCAGAATTTCTCCCCGCCACGCCAGATGGTGAGGTAGCTCAGAGCGCATATCGTCCAATTGCCGCAGTGCAGTAATACTGTTGGCCAATTGTATATCGGCTTCAGCATCACGGCTCAGGTCGCTTAGCACCAGTGCCAGAGCCAGCCGCGTGAGCACCACGCTACGATGAATCGGTCCGTATTCAGCCAGACTGTTGTTGAAAACTTCGTTGCCCAATTGCAACGCTGCATCAGTTTTTCCAGCTCCGCGCATTAAGTGCACCAGATTAGAACCGCTGGTGATGGTGCGTTTATGGGCTGGGCCATAGATGTCAGATTGGATCTGGTAGCTTTCACGAAAGGCATCTATGGAAGCCTGTGGATAACCACCATAGGAATTGGCGATACCCAGATCATTCACAAAGGCGGCTACCAGCGCAGGCCGGGGTGGGCGCAATTGCCTTGCTATGTCAATGGCTTGGTGTAAGTTCTGGATCGCTTCACCAAAACGGTCAACCTGTGTCAATGCCATGGCCCGGCTGCGTAATACATTGGCGTGATCATCTTGTGGTAATTGTTCCAGGTTACCGATTGCAGCGATCAGCTTGTCGGCGCGCTGCATGCTGTTTTGGTATTGACCGGTAAACAGCAGAAAATTGATCATATTCAGTTCAATTTCCAGCCGATCAGGGTGTTCCGGGGGCAACTCGGTGGTCATGATCTCCAGGGCTTGTTGCATCCAGTCGATGCCTTGTTTGAATTCAGCGCGTTCTGCAGACCATACGCCCATTGCCCCCAGCACCCGGGCACGATCGATTGGGTCAACAGCACTGGTCATTGCAGCCTGCAGATTTTCGCCCGCTTGTTGGTATTGACCGAATTCAGTTTGCGCCAGACCGATCACCCGCAATATTTCCGTGCGCGCCTCGGGAGCATTATCCAGTTCGATACGTGCACGCTGTGCGCCAGCGTCCATCAAGCTCGCAATGGAGGTGTCCGGGCCCTGGCCGGAGAGCAGATCGCCACTGGCAAATAAATCAATCATGAAGCCGGCCATGGTTTGCGCTTTTTGCGCTTCGATTCGCGCCTGATTGGCCTGCCATAAAACCGCAGCAACGCCAATGACCGCAGTCAGCACTATGGCCCCACTGGCCAATACCAGTTTTTGATTACGCCGCAGGTATTTGCGCAGTCGATAACCCAATGAATCGGCTACAGCCTTGATCGGGCGACTGTGCAACCAATTATTCAGATCATTGGCCATGCTTTCGGCGCTGGCATAGCGCCTGATAGGTTCTTCGCGAGTGGCCATATCCAGAATCTGTTCCAGTTCGTGTTGTTCGGAAGATTGCCCGGATAATTGCGTGGGTGATTGTTTGACCAGCGGTTTTTGTTCCAGCAGCGAGTGTCCCAGCATACCCAGTCCATACACATCGGTGGTAGTGGTTATCGCGCCACCTGTAACTTGTTCCGGGGCGGCGTATTTGGGTGAAAATGCGATGGTCTGGGTGCCTTCAACAGCTTCCTCAGTGAGTTTGCCAATGCCAAAATCCAGCAATTTGATCTGACCATCGCTGGTCACCATCACATTCGATGGTTTGATATCACGGTGCAAAATCAGGTTGCCGTGGGCATGGCTGATAGCGGCGCAGACTTGCAGCAATAGCCGCACAATCTGTTGCAGGTTCAAATTGTGCAGGCTGCAATACTCGCGAATATCACAGCCTGAAACCAGTTCGGTGACCAGGAACGGTGTGCCGTCTTCGGCGACACCACCATCCAGCAGCATGGCAATATTGGGATGCTGCAGCTGCGCCAGAAACTGCTGCTCGCGCACAAACCGATGGGAACCACCAGTGGCCAGCATCAATAGTGACAGCAGTTTGAGTGCGCCGTGCTGGTCAAACTCAACCTCGCTGCGTTCGGCCTCAAATACCGAAGCCATGCCACCATGACCCAGCGGTTTCAGTATGGTCCAAGCACCAACACGACGCCCGATCATGGCCGCATTGCCGCCACTGGTATTGTCTTGATTGCCATTGCCTTGACCAGCCATGCTGGAACCCAGTTTTAAAACCAGGTGATCCAATCGGGCCAGCAATGGATCCTTATCCAGAGTTGCCGAGGATTGCAACAACTGGTTCAGTTTGTCTTTGACAGTGGATGCTACATCCAACTGCTCGATATGGGTGACACGATCATGTTCGGGTAGCGTTAATACATCCCGATACAAGGTCATGGCCTGCTGCCAATGCGATACGTCCTGGTTGTGCATGCCAACAACTCCAAGGCAATCTGCTGGTTGCCATCATAACCTGTTGTCCTTTCAGGCTGGGAACAGTATGGGCAGATGCTTAATTTTCGAAACCGTCCATGAAAAAGATTTCACCAAGTTCGCCAAACATCAGCCGGGCAGCAAGCTCTGAGCTGTTTCCGGCACCATCGGTTGCCGTAGCGGTTAGCCAGCCACCAAATATGCCCTCGACAAAATCGTAAGTTATTATCTCTACGGCATTGGGGGTGTTATAGCTGAAATCGCTGCCCAGATAAAAACGCCCCTGGGCATTTTCGTCGATATCACTCCAATAGAAATGGGTGGTCAGTGGGTAATCAGCGTTGTTGTTGTCGGTATCGACCCGGTAACTGATGGTTAAGGTGGGTGGTGTGACCAGTGTGTCCAGGATGGCGCTTTCAATCACCGGAAAATTCTGCAACCGATTGGCGCCTTCGTCGGCGTCGCCCAAATCGTTGGGTGTGATACCGTTCAAACCCAGATCAATACCAATGCCGCCATTGTCGTGCATCAGGTTCTGAAACCAGTCCAGGCCAGTCATATTCTGGTTGTTGACCACGCCGATTCCGCTTGCTGTATTAAATGCAATGTTGTTGAACACAATATCGGTATTGTCAGTGCTTGCAACAATATTGATACCATGCCCGCTATTACCTATATTGCTGCCATCAGGCGCGATGCCGATAAAGTTATTGGCGATATTGCTATTGTCAGCCAGGTGCAACTCGAGGCCGTTGAGCCCGTTAGAGCCAATAATATTGTCGCGAATGATGGACCCAGGACCAAACACCAATAAACCCTGCAGGCCGTTGCCAATAGGATTAAGATTGCGGTCGACACCAATTCGGTTGAATTCAATACGGGTGCCGGAAGCACTGATTCTGATGCCTTCACGCTCATTGCCGCCAAAAAAGTTGGGGTTGGCGGCGCTACCGATAATATTGTCGGCGCCAAGCAGCATCAGCCCATCACGGTTGGGTTCAGGATTTGAGCCAAACAGTCCATTCACAAAGCCGACTATATTACCGCTCAGGTTATTGGCTTCACCGCGGATGTTGATTCCTGTTGTGACCGAATTAATAACGGCGTTGTCAGCGATTACGTTACGATCACCATTAGCGACATCAATACCCATCCCATTGCCTGACATCAAGATTGGAAACAGGCTGCCTGAACTGCCAATCTGATTATCAATCACAAAATTATCATTGGCCTGGCTACCAGCGATAACACCCAGCTTTATGGCTGCGCCGTCATGCTCGTATATTTTGTTGCCGTTGCCGTTGTTGTTGCCAATAAAATTAAAGCTGCCGAATACACGGATTCCATCACCTTCGCTGGTGATAAAGCCGCCGGTTTCGCCCCGCCCCAATTCATTGGCATGTACCAGGTTGTTGTTACCGATAATTAACAGACCACCCAGGTCATTGGCGCCAATAAAGTTGCCTGCTTCATCATCGCTAACAGTATCGCCGATGGCGTTACTGTTGCCGGTAATATGAATACCATACTGGCCATTGCCCCGGTTACTGGTGCCGGATGGAGAAAATCCGATCAGATTAGCGTGGACTTGGTTGTCATCAGAGTTTTCCAGTCGAATGCCGGAATCGCCGTTGGAAGACACCGCATTGCCCAGCCCTTGAAAAGCATTGCCAATGCGGCGTTTGCCGATGCGCGAACCATCACTGCTGATGACTTGAATACCATGTCCACCATTGCCGGCCGCTGACCTGTCCGGACGCATGCCGATATAGCTACGGTCGATCAGCACATTGTCCGCACCAAAACCCACCACAATGCCGGTGCCGGGGAAATTAACAATGGAAAGCGCACTCACGCTGCTGTCGGCGGCTCCGGTGCCGTTAAAAAACAGGCCGTTCTGGTTGGAGAAGGTCAGTTGACTGCCATCAATGGTGAACTGTGGCGGTGCATTGCGCAGCAGGGTTGCGGCACTGTTATAAGCATCAATCGATTCACCCAGAATAAATACCTGATTGGTAATAACAGGCAGCGGCCCTTCGCTGGCGGCCAGGGTCAGAACGGCATCGCTAAAGCCATTGGCGAATAAAATCACATCCAGCGCTGCGGTTGCATTGGCTTCTTCCAGCGCCGCGCGCAGCGGGCAGGAACCCAAAGCATCCGCACATATTCCATTACCCGGATTGGTATCGTGGGCATCAGCATCGTCGGCAGCGATGTCTACCGTGAAAATGGCTGCCCAGGTGATGTTGGCCAACAGCAGCGAGGCGAGCGTCAAAGCAAGCGCAGGTATGCGTTTCATATCGAGTTCTCCAGGTTCTAACCGATTCCCGGGTGGGGAAATTAAGGGTTTCATGGAGACATACGAGATTGCGGGAGAAAACCTGCCATCGACCCATTGGCAGGGTCCAGCTTTGAGAGAGATAAGTTAAATACCCGCGTAGGCTGGATTAGTGCCATCGGCACGTAATCCGGCAAAAGTCGCTGCATAGCCACGCAATGCTCCTATCGTGGTCAGTGATAAACAGCAGGGCAAATCAAAGCATAGTGTGCTACCGCCTCTATCGGGCTATTCTTGCGGTTTCATAAACAGAAAATATGAATACCTGCTTTTTCCGGAAAGCCACAACACACCAACCAGGCGGCGCAAGTGATGAAGCCAGGGTAGGGTGCAATAAGCAAAGCGCATTGCACCACTCACAGCATCGCCGTGATACCACGGTCTTTTTTGCTCAATAGAATTAGACGTGATTCAGAGCATAACGAAGAATCTGGTGTGATATCCGCTCCTACCGTTCCGGTTTTGTTGTAGGTGATCGCATTTGTTTTATTATTCCTTCCGAAACTGCTTCCCTCGCTTGCGCACCATATTAATCGCCGTCTTCTGTGGCAGCCAGTTCACCAGCCGGCCGATAAAACGATTAACCCGGCCGCTGACCAACACTATGCGCGGATTGTTTTTGGTTAACTCCCGCAAAGATTCGCTGACCACCGCTTCAGCGGTCATCCACATATACTTGGGCATTTTGGATACCTGATCACGTAGTCCGATCACATCATGAAACTCGCTGTAGGTGAAGCCGGGGCACAGTGCCTGCACTTTGATGCCTTGGTCTTCGTTTTCCAATGCCAGCGCTTCCGACAATTTAATCAAAAAGGCTTTGCTGGGGGAATACAGGGTGTGGCTGGCCGGGGCTGGGGCGATGCCGGCCAGTGAGGCGACATTGATGATCCGGCCGGCACCGGCCAGCTGCATGGCAGGCAGCATTGCGTAACACATCTCAATAACTGCCATGACCATCACCTGCATAAAATCCTGATGCACCTGCCATTCAGATTGGTTGAGGTGGCCGGTGGTGCCATAACCGGCATTGTTGACCAGTGTGTGGATGGAAATATGGTTGGCCTGCAATTCGTCGCTAATGGTGGCGACAGCATCGGCTTGAGCCAGGTCGGCAACAATCACACGGGTGTTGATTGAGTAGCGCTGTTGAAGTTCATCAGCCAGTTGATCAAGCCGTTGCTTACGTCGCGCAGTCAGCACTAAATTAAAACCATCGGCAGCCAGCTGCCGGGCGAATTCAGCACCGATACCAGCGGAAGCGCCGGTCACCAGGGCCCAGCGTGTGGCTGGATGTGTCGTAGTATTCAAGCGGTATGCCTCATGGTTTTACTTGTCAGTTTGGTGCAGGGGGATTATTCTACCGCGCCCGACACGCTAATCATTAATATGGGAACTTGCACATGAGCAGACAACCGCTGGTGGCTGGAAACTGGAAGCTGCATGGTAATAAAAGCATGGTACGTGGATTGATGGATAGTATTTTAGCTGCTGTAGCTGAGTCAGATACCACTGAAGTAGCGGTGATGCCCCCCTATCCGTTTCTTGCTCAGGTACAGGAGCTGATCGCCGGCGCTGGCGCAACCGGCGTGCGCCTGGGCGCGCAGAATTTAAGCATCCACGATGAAGGCGCGTATACCGGTGAAGTCTCAGCGGGGATGCTGGTCGAGTTTGGTTGTCAGTATGTGCTGACCGGGCATTCCGAGCGACGGGCGTTATTCGGTGAAACTGATCAAATGGTGGCGGATAAATTTGTTGCTGCTCAGCGTGCAGGATTGCAGCCGGTTTTATGCCTGGGCGAAACCCTGGAACAGCGTGAGGATGGTATTACAGAAGCAGTTATCGGTCGCCAGTTGGACGCAGTGATTACCCAGTCAGGGGTTGCCGCTTTTGCTGATGCAGTGGTGGCTTACGAGCCGGTATGGGCAATTGGAACGGGTAAGACAGCCAGCCCTGAACAGGCGCAGGAAGTGCATGCATTTATTCGGCGGACAATTGCGGATATGGATGCTAAAATAGCAGGTAGTCTGCGTATTCTTTATGGTGGCAGTGTCAAACCCGACAATGCCGCTGATTTGTTTAACCAGGAAGATATTGATGGCGGTCTGATCGGCGGCGCAGCGCTGAAGGCCACGGACTTTATCTCCATATGCAAAGCGCTGTAACAGCGCCGCAATGATTGATTATGTTAACTGTACTAACCATTACTCTGGTGCTGATGGCGATCGCCATGATTGCACTGATCTTATTGCAACGAGGCCAGGGCGCCACTGCAGGCGCAGCCTTTGGAGCCGGCGCATCCGGCACCGTATTCGGGGCGCGCGGAGCCAGTTCATTTTTGACCAAGGCGACGGCATTTCTTGCATTCGGCGTGTTTGGTATTGCATTGGCAATGGCAGTGATGATTTCACGCGGTATTGGCATGGACCAGCCGCCTGGGTTGCAGATTTCCGCCCCGCCGGCGCCTCAGGCAGATGCGACTTTCGATCCCAATGCCTCAGAGACACTGGAAATACCGGATGACAATGGCAGTGATCTGCCCGCCGCAGCACAACAATCTGCAGAGGCGCTGGATCAAACAGCTGAATCAGCCTCTGATTTACCTGCAGTTACGGTTGGTGAGCAAGTAGATGATGTGCCGCCAGCAACTAGTGAAGATGGTGACAACTAAACGGTCACCTGATTGATGAATGAGCAATTGAATCTGGCCGAAGTGGTGGAATTGGTAGACACGCTGTCTTGAGGGGGCAGTGGCGAAAGCCGTGCCGGTTCGAGTCCGGCCTTCGGCACCAGACTATTAATACAATTAATAACATCTTGATCAGCATAATCGGGATGGTGAGTTTGCGGAGAGCTTAGGACCTGCTAATACTATTTGAAGCAGTGCTGTTGCTGTCTGAGAATGCGCCAGACAAGGTGCGAGGAGATAAATTTAGTGATGCTAAATGAACGAGGAGCAATGCGGTATGGCGCATTCTCAGGCGCAACCCGAAGGGCCGCTGCTATTTTTTCGCCCAACGGGGTTATCGCTCGCTTATGTGGCTTGGCTACGCAGCACTCATTGCGTCTTGCTGGACAAAGCAACGGCAGCGCAGTCTCAATTATTATTGGCAGGTTCTAAATGTTAGCGGATTATTTTCCAATCCTGATATTTCTGGGAATCTCATTGGCAATGGGCGCAGTGCTTGTGGTTGTGGGTTCGGTACTGGGCCCCCGTCGTCCGGATGATGAAAAAGGATCCCCTTACGAATGCGGCTTCGAGGCTTTTGAAGATGCCCGTATGAAATTTGATGTGCGCTATTACCTGGTGGCCATTTTATTCATCATATTTGATTTGGAAATCGCTTTTCTGTTTCCCTGGGCAGTGGTATTGGAATCTGTCGGCTGGGTCGGTTTCTGGGCGATGATGGTGTTTCTCGGGATTCTGGTTGTTGGCTTTATTTATGAATGGAAAAAGGGAGCGCTGGAATGGTAGTGGCTGCTAATGAAGCATTACCGATGAATGCGCTTGACGATATTCTGCGCCCTGGTGCGGATGACAACCCGATACTTAATAAGGGCTTTGCAACCACTTCAGTTGATGCGTTATTTAATTGGGCGCGTACCGGTTCGATGTGGCCGGTAACGTTCGGATTGGCCTGTTGTGCCGTAGAGATGATGCATGCTGGTGCAGCTCGTTATGACCTGGACCGTTTCGGGGTGGTGTTTCGCCCCAGTCCGCGGCAATCAGATGTGATGATTGTGGCGGGTACCCTGGTTAATAAAATGGCCCCTGCATTGCGCAAGGTTTATGACCAGATGCCCGATCCAAAATGGGTAATTTCGATGGGCTCTTGTGCTAACGGTGGGGGTTATTATCACTATTCTTATGCGGTGACCCGGGGTTGTGATCGGGTGCTGCCGGTGGATGTGTATGTGCCGGGTTGCCCACCGACCGCTGAAGCCCTGGTTTATGGAATTATCCAGTTGCAGAAAAAAATCCGGCGAACCAATACCATCGCGCGCAGCTGAGCAGGGCAAATACCTATGACTGAATCACCCAACAGCTTTTCAGAGTTGCTGAAAGACGTGCTGGCTGACTATGAAATCAAGCTGGAAAAGGCACCCAATGGGGAGCTGTCGATACAGGTGCCGGTGGCCTACTGGCAGACTGTTGCGCAGATTCTCCGGGATGACGAACGGTTACATTTTGAACAACTCACAGATTTATGTGGTGTTGATTATTTGAGCTACGGCAATGATGAATGGGAAACCGAGCAGGTTAGCTCGCAAGGTTACAGCCGTGGTGTGGATGCATTTGGTCCAGGCCGTTTTGATTGGCAACAACGTCCTGAAGTACAGGATTTTGCCGAGCGATTCGGAGTGACTCTGCATCTCTTATCGATTAAGCATAATCGCCGATTACGCTTGCGCACCCATCCGGAAGGTGATGTGATGCCGGTGGTGCCGTCATTGGTGGAGGTTTGGAATTCGGCCAACTGGTTTGAGCGCGAAGCGTTCGATTTATTCGGGATTGTGTTCGAAGGCCATCCCGATTTGCGCCGCCTGTTGACTGATTATGGTTTTGTCGGTCATCCGTTCCGTAAAGATTTCCCACTGATTGGGAACGTTACCGTGCGCTATTCCGAAGAAAAACAGCGGGTTGTTTATGAAGCCGTGGAAATTGAACCGCGGGTCACTGTGCCGAGAGTGGTGCGGCGTGATTCCCGTTATTTGGAAGCGGGCTCCGAGCAGGACGTATAAGCATGGCTGAAATTCGCAACTATACGATGAACTTTGGCCCGCAGCATCCTGCGGCGCATGGGGTATTACGCCTGATCCTGGAGTTGGATGGAGAAACCGTGGTGCGCGCCGATCCACATGTGGGTCTGCTGCATCGAGCAACGGAAAAACTGGCTGAGTCCAAGCCCTTCAATCATTCCATTGGATATATGGATCGTCTGGATTACGTATCAATGATGTGCAATGAGCACGCTTATGTACGTGCCATTGAAAACCTTTTGGGTGTGGAAGTGCCGGAACGGGCACAGTATATCCGGACCTTGTTCGATGAGATTACCCGGCTGCTTAACCATTTGATGTGGATAGGTGCCAACGCACTTGATCTGGGTGCAATGACGGTATTTTTGTACGCCTTTCGCGAGCGGGAACAGTTGATGGATTGTTATGAAGCTGTCAGCGGAGCGCGATTGCATGCCACCTATTATCGGCCCGGAGGCGTGTACCGCGACTTGCCTGAGGTAATGCCGAAGATCGCAGAAAGCCGTTGGCGTAAAGGCAAAGACCTGAAGCGCAGCAATGCATGGCGGGAAGGCTCACTGTTGGATTTTATCGAACAGTTCGCAGTCGATTTTGATAGCAAAGTCGATGATTATGAAACACTGCTGACTGATAATCGTATCTGGAAACAGCGGACGGTAGGGATTGGTGCTGTCAGTCCGGAACGGGCATTACAGTTGGGCTTTACCGGTCCAATGTTACGTGGTTCGGGTGTGGAATGGGATTTGCGCAAGCATCAGCCATATGCGAAATACGCCGATGTTGATTTTGACATCGTGGTGGGTCTGAATGGCGATTGCTATGACCGTTATCTGGTGCGCGTCGAAGAAATGCGCCAATCCAATCGGATCATCAAGCAATGTGTTAACTGGTTGCGATCCAATAGTGGCCCGGTGATGCCCAAAAACTTCAAGATCGTGCCGCCCTCACGAGAACAAATGAAGAGTGACATGGAAGCGACCATTCATCACTTCAAATTATTTACAGAAGGCTATTGTGTACCGGAGGGCGAAACCTACGCCGCAGTCGAAGCGCCCAAGGGAGAATTTGGCTGTTACCTGATTTCCGACGGTGCCAATAAACCTTTCCGGGTGCATTTGCGGGCACCTGGTTTTGCGCATTTATCTGCCATGAATGAAATGATAAAAGGCCATATGCTCGGTGATGTGCCGGCCATTATCGGTACCCAGGATATCGTGTTTGGAGAGGTTGACCGATGAGTAACTCGACCATGGATAAAACATCAGTTACACCAAAGATGTCTCCCCAAGCTGCTGGTGCAGCCGCTGGATTAAGCAAACAAACCAAGGCCAGTATTGATCACTGGTTGACCAAGTTCCCGGATAACCCCCAAGGTCGACGTTCAGCGATTATCCAGTCAGTAGCTGCCGCCCAGGAACAAAACGGCGGATGGTTAAATGAAGAAGTGCTCAATGGTGTCGCTGATTATCTGCAAATGCCGGCAGCATGGATATATGAGGTTGCCAGTTTTTATTCGATGTTTGATCTGAAACAGACCGGCAGGCACAAAATATCGGTATGCACCAATATTTCCTGCATGCTGCGTGGTGCTAATGAAACGCTCAAATATGTTGAAGACAAGCTTGGTATTAAGCTGGGAGAAACCACCAGTGATGGTCGGGTTACCCTTAAAGTTGAAGAAGAATGCCTGGCTGCCTGTGTGGGTGCTCCGATGATGGTGGTGGACGGCCACTACCATGAGAACCTGACACCAGAAAAAATTGATCAGATTTTGGCGGGGCTGGAATAAATGGCTATGCATGCTGAACACAATGTGTGTTTTGATTTTGACCTGAACAGTGAAGCGAAACCCTGGACGCTGGATACTTACCTGCAGCGTGATGGCTATCAGGCTTGGAAAAAGGTGCTGGCGGATAATACACCGCAGGAAGATATTATCGAGCAGGTTAAAGCCTCATCACTGCGGGGGCGTGGCGGTGCCGGTTTTCCAACCGGGCTGAAGTGGAGTTTTATGCCGCGTTCAGCAGCCGGGCAAAAGTACCTGTTGTGCAACTCAGATGAGTCAGAACCGGGTACTTGTCATGATCGCGATATCCTGCGTTATAACCCGCATGCGTTGATTGAAGGCATGGCGATTGCTGCTTACTCAATGGGTGCCAGCGTCGCTTACAACTATTTGCGTGGTGAGTTTCACCATGAGCCGTTTGAGCGTTTTGAAGCCGCCTTGAAGGAAGCATACGCGGCAGGCTTGCTGGGCAAAAACATACTGGATTCGGGTATTGATATAGACATCTATGCTGTATTGGGTGCAGGGGCGTACATTTGTGGTGAAGAGACGGCATTAATGGAGTCGTTGGAGGGGAAAAAAGGCCAACCACGTTTCAAACCACCGTTTCCAGCCAATTTTGGTATTTATGGTAAACCGACCACCATCAATAACACTGAAACCCTGGCCAGTGTGCCGGCGATAATGCGCAAGGGCGCTGATTGGTTTTTGAATATTGGCCGACCGAATAACGGGGGTCCCAAAATTTTCTCGGTTTCCGGTCATGTGGAAAAACCCGGTAATTATGAAATCCCATTGGGTACGCCGTTTCGTGATCTGCTGGAAATGGCCGGTGGTGTCTGGAAAGGCCGCAAGTTAAAAGCAGTGATTCCAGGTGGCTCATCAATGCCGGTGTTGCCGGCTGAAATGATGATGGAAATTGATATGGATTTTGACAGTCTCTCGAAAGCCGGTTCCGGTCTTGGTTCAGGGGCTGTAGTGGTAATGGATGAAACCACCTGCATGGTTAATATGTGTGCCCGGATTTCGCAATTCTATAAAGCAGAAAGTTGCGGTCAGTGCACCCCATGTCGTGAAGGCACTGGTTGGATGTATCGGGTGCTGAGACGGATTTTGGCTGGTGAGGCCAGTCATAATGACCTGGAATTACTTCGTTCTGCAGCAGGGCAGATCGAGGGCCATACCATATGCGCCTTTGGTGAGGCGGCTGCCTGGCCGGTACAAGGGATGTTGCGCCATTATTGGCATGAATTTGAATATTTTGTGAAAAATAAGCATTCATTAGTGGATGGTTTGGTGGAGGCTGCGGCATGAGTGCACAGGTGAAACCCGATATGGTCAGCATTGAAGTCGACGGTCAGACGCTGGAAGTTCCCAAGGGCTCGATGCTTATTGAGGCCACCGATAAGGCTGGCGTCGATATTCCGAGATTCTGTTATCACAAAAAACTATCGATAGCAGCGAACTGCCGGATGTGTCTGGTAGATGTGGAAAAAGCACCCAAACCACTGCCTGCCTGTGCTACGCCGGTGATGGATGGCATGAAGGTCTATACGGAGTCGCGGCGCGCACGTGATGCACAGCAGGGTGTGATGGAGTTTTTGTTGATCAATCATCCCCTGGATTGCCCAATCTGTGACCAGGGTGGTGAGTGCGAATTGCAGGATCTGGCGATGGGCTATGGCCGTTCTGTGTCGCGTTTCACGGAACGCAAGCGTTCAGTAAAGGATAAAAACCTGGGGTCACTGGTCGCCACTGATATGACCCGCTGCATCCATTGCACCCGTTGCGTACGTTTTCTGGATGAAATTGCCGGGACCAATGAGCTGGGTGGTATTGGCCGTGGTGAGAACATGGAGATCAGTACTTTTGTAGCGCGTAGTGTTGATTCAGAGTTGTCCGGCAATATCATCGATTTATGCCCGGTCGGCGCATTGACCAATAAACCGTTCCGATTTTCTGCTCGCGCCTGGGAGTTAACCGCCCATCCAGCGGTCGCAACCCATGACAGTCTGGGCAGCAATCTTTGGTACCACCTGCGCCGGGGGGAAATCATGCGTGCGGTACCGCAGGATAATGAAACTGTGAATGAAAGCTGGCTGGCGGACCGCGATCGCTACAGCCATTTTGGTTTGCGACATGATAATCGTGCCGCTACACCTGAAGTTAAACGGGGAGGTAACTGGCAAGCCGTTGACTGGGAATCAGCGTTATCCATGGTTAAGGGTATTGTTGGTGATTGTCGTGAGCATCATGGTGCTGATGAGATTGCTATTCTTGCATCACCTCAAGCGGTAACTGAAGATTATTTTGCGCTAAGCCAATTTGCGCAGGCATTAGGTGGGGCAAATATTGATTATCGGTTGCGGACACTAGACGCCAGCGATAACGGTATGGCGCATAGCAGTATTCCCCTTGCCAGTTTAAGTACAGCAGATGCTGTTTTGCTGGTGGGCAGTAATTTACGTCATGAGCAGCCGTTGCTGGCACAACGAATACGTCAGGCCTGGCGGCATAATAATGCTGAAATTCACACTTTGAATGCAGTTGATTACGATTGGCATTTTGATACGGTCAACGATCTATTGGCCGGACCACAGCAGTGGCTGACCGAGCTTGGTGGCATTTTGCGGGCTGCCTACGCTGCGGTTGATCAGGATTTACCTGCGGATACATTGGGTAAATGGTTGTTGAAGCGAAACAGTACAGAACAGCATCAGCAGATTGCTGAAAGCCTCAAAGGTGCAGAACGAGCTGTGCTGGTGTTCGGTGCACAGTCGGCGATGCACCCCAAAGCTGGTCATCTGAGGCAGTTATTACGACAGCTGGCCATAATTTGTGGTGCCGAGCGCATTGAACTGGATTATGCAGCCAATGGGTATGGTGCCCAGCTGGCATCTGCGGTGCCGGCTGGTGGTAGTTTGCTAACAGATGATTTGGCAACACGGCATAAACGGGTAGTGATTTTGCATGATGTTGATCCGGCATTGGATGCAGCTGACCCTCAAGCGCTGATGGATGCCTGCCACAAAGCAGACCATGTGATCGCCCTAAGCAGTTACCTGACCAACAGTCTGCGTGAGCTGGCAGATGTGGTGTTGCCATTGGCGGCTGCAGCGGAGACCGGCGGCACAATGTACAACCTTGAAGGCCGGATGCAGCGCTTTTTCGGAGCAAGTAAACCTGTAGGTGAGGCACGTGCAGGTTGGAAAGTTGTTCGGGTATTAAGTGAACAGCTGGGTTTGGATAATTGTGCCTGGCAATCTGAAAAACAATTCCAGCAGTCGATGGATG
Source organism: Gammaproteobacteria bacterium (assembly GCA_021772985.1). GTDB lineage: Bacteria > Pseudomonadota > Gammaproteobacteria > Xanthomonadales > Wenzhouxiangellaceae > JAJFKX01. The sequence goes on along the minus strand of JAJFKX010000005.1, from coordinate 67,070 downwards.
AAGTGCTGTCAGAGGTATCTCTGGATATCACGCGAATACCAGCTTGGAAAGCACCCGGCTCAAGCGGCAAAGGATTGTATCGCCTTGGGGCTGTGCCGATGTTCAGTGTGGATGCGGTTTGCCGTCACAGTGCGCCTCTTCAGCAAACCAACCATGCACAGCAACTTGAGCAAGCTGTCATGCATCCGGCTACAGCCAAAAAACTACGTCTGGCTGCTGGTGATGAAATCGGTTTTGGTGATGATGCAAAGGTGACCGTCAAAGTCGCTCTGGATGAGCGCATAGCTGCTGCTACAGTGCTGCTGCCATCGGCAACGTCGGTCAGCTCACAATTAGACGCCGCTATTGCACCGCTTAAATTGCAGCCTGTAGAGGCATCGGAATAATGGATATGCAATCGCTTATGACATTATTGCTAACGGTCGGCAAAATTCTGCTGATCGTAGTACCTTTGATTTTGACGGTCGCCTATTACACCTATGCCGAGCGCAAGGTGATCGGTTATATGCAATCACGCTTGGGGCCCAATCGGGTAGGGCCATGGGGGTTGCTTCAGCCCTTCGCAGATGTATTCAAACTGTTGTTCAAAGAAATTGTATTGCCTTCGAGTGCCAACAAATTTCTGTTTTACCTGGCCCCGGTTTTGTCTCTGGCGCCGGCCTTAGCAGCCTGGGCTGTTGTGCCGTTTGATGATTGGCTGGTGCTGGCAGATATCGATGCCAGTTTGTTGTATGTGCTGGCGCTGACTTCAATGGGTGTCTATGGGGTTATCGTGGCCGGCTGGGCCTCCAACTCCAAGTATGCTTTTTTGGGCGCGATGCGATCTGCTGCACAGATTGTGTCATATGAAATTGCCATGGGGTTCGCTCTGGTTGGCGTCATTATTGTTGCTGGAAGTATTAATTTGCGAGAAATTGTGCTGGCCCAGCAAGGTGGTTTTTTTGATTGGTTTTGGCTGCCCTTACTGCCACTGTTTATGATTTATTTCATCTCAGGGGTTGCCGAAACAAACCGCGCTCCGTTTGATGTGGCGGAAGGTGAATCAGAGATTGTTGCCGGTTTTCATGTTGAATACGCCGGTGCTGCATTTGCAGTATTTTTCCTGGCTGAATATGCCAACATGATATTGATTGCAGCATTGACGGCGTTGATGTTTACCGGTGGCTGGTTATCGCCGTTTGAAAATGTGCCGATATTGGGTAATACCTTTATTGCACAGCCTCACTTGCTGTGGTTCCTGGGCAAAATGTTCTTCTTTATGTTCCTGTTTTTGTGGTTTCGCGCAACATTTCCGCGTTATCGCTACGACCAGATTATGCGCCTGGGCTGGAAAGTATTTATTCCGATTACCATTGTGTGGCTGATTGCAGCGGCAGTGTTTGTGCTGCTCGGCTGGGTTGAGCAGGGAGTTTGAGATGCAGATTATTGTTAACTACTTCCGCTCATTGCTGCTGGCAGAGTTGTTCAGTGGTCTTGGGGTGACCTGGAAATATTTTCTGAAACCCAAATTCACACTGCGTTATCCGGAAGAAAAAACACCTAAATCGAATCGTTTTCGGGGTTTGCATGCATTGCGTCGTTATCCTAATGGGGAAGAGCGCTGCATCGCCTGCAAATTATGTGAAGCTGTTTGCCCGGCGTTGGCAATCACCATCGATTCTGAACAGCGTGATGACGGAACCAGGCGGACCACTCGCTATGACATCGATTTATTTAAGTGCATTTATTGCGGGTTCTGTGAGGAATCCTGCCCGGTGGATTCGATTGTGGAAACTGATTTTTCCGAATATCACTTTGAAAAGCGCGGTGAAAATATTATGACCAAGCAGCAGTTGCTAGCTATCGGTGATCGGCTTGAACCGCAAATTGCTGCTGCAAGGCGGCAAGACGCAGCATATCGTTAGGCCCAAAACATGAGTATTCAGGTTTTAGTTTTTTATCTGTTCGGCACGCTTTTGACCTTGTCGGCATTGTCGGTGATTACTGTACGTAATCCGGTTTATGCGGCGTTGTTTTTGGTGTTGACGTTTTTTACCAGCGCCGGGATTTGGATGCTGTTGGAAGTAGAGTTCCTGGCGATTACCCTGGTACTGGTTTATGTCGGGGCCGTGATGGTGTTGTTCCTGTTTGTAGTGATGATGCTGGATATTAATTTGTCCAGGTTGCGTGAGGGTTTTGCGCGCTATTTGCCGGTAGGTATTTTGGTTGCGCTGGTGATGGCCGGTGAACTGTTATTAATTATCTGGACAAAGGGTGCTCAAAAGCTGCCATTGGGAGAAGGGAATCCTGATGGTTTCAGCAATACTGCTTATTTGGGTGAACGGTTGTATACCGAGTATTTATATCCATTTGAAATTGCCGCGGTAATTTTGCTGGTTGCTATTGTTGCCGCGATTACCCTGACCCACCGCGGCCGCCGGGAGGGTGGGCGATACCAGGACCCGGCACGACAGGTGCAGGTGAAACGCGATGATAGGGTTCGGGTGATATCGATGCCGGCAGTGGACAATAAGGAACGTGACGCATGAGTGCTTATTTCACTGAATTGACGCTGGCGCATTTCCTGACGCTCGGTGCAATTTTGTTCAGTTTGAGCGTGGCGGGGATTTTTCTGAACCGTAAGAATGTGATCATTCTGCTGATGGCCATTGAGTTAATGTTGTTGGCAGTGAATATGAATTTTGTCGCTTTTTCCCGCTTTCATGGTAACGCTGATGGTCAGGTATTTGTGTTCTTTATATTGACTGTGGCTGCAGCTGAAGCGGCTATCGGCCTGGCGATTCTGGTGGTGTTATTCCGTAACCGCAATACGATCAATGTTGCGGAGCTGGATGACTTAAAAGGATAGCTCAATGGATATGAAAACCATATTATTATTGATTCCATTGTTACCGCTGGCCGGGTCTGTTATCGCCGGTTTATTGCGTAACCAAATCGGCCGTGCCGGTGCCCATTGGGTGACTATTCTGGGTGTGGCGGCGTCCTGTGGTCTGTCTTTTTATGTCTTTAAGCTGGTGGCTTTCGATGGAATGGAGGCGATTAACACCTCGATTTATACCTGGGCTTTGACCGATGGTATCAAGTTCGAAATCGGGTTTTTAATTGACAGTTTAACGGTTGTTATGATGACGGTCGTGACTTTCGTGTCACTGATGGTACACATCTACACCATCGGTTACATGCGTGATGATCCCGGTTATCAGCGTTTCTTCAGCTATATCGCATTATTCACGTTTTCAATGTTAATGCTGGTAATGTCGAATAATTTCCTGCAACTGTTTTTTGGCTGGGAAGCAGTTGGGCTGGTCTCATACCTGCTGATCGGGTTTTGGTTCAAGAAAGAGTCAGCTATTTTTGCCAACCTGAAAGCCTTTCTGGTTAACCGGGTTGGTGATTTCGGTTTTCTGTTAGGTATTGCCGCTATCGTGGCCACATTCGGCACGCTGGATTATGCCGAAATTTTTGCAAAAGCGCCGGATGCTGTGACCAATACCATCAGTATTTTTCCAGGTGTCGAGTGGTCACTGCTGACATTTATTTGTATTTGCCTGTTTATTGGTGCGATGGGTAAATCTGCACAAGCACCACTGCACGTGTGGCTGCCGGATTCGATGGAAGGCCCGACCCCTATTTCCGCCCTTATTCATGCCGCGACCATGGTAACCGCCGGTATCTTTATGGTGGCGCGGATGTCGCCGTTGTTTGAATTGTCGGAAGTGGCGTTGAGCTTTGTGCTGGTAATCGGCGCGATTACCGCATTGTTTATGGGCCTGATTGGTCTGGTGCAAAACGATATCAAACGGGTAGTAGCTTATTCGACCTTGTCACAGCTAGGTTATATGACGGTTGCATTGGGCGCTTCGGCGTATTCAGCGGCTATCTTTCATCTGATGACTCATGCCTTTTTCAAGGCGTTACTGTTTTTGGGTGCGGGCTCAGTGATTATTGCCATGCATCATCGCCAGGATATGCGTGAAATGGGTGGCTTGCGGAAGTACATGCCAGTGACCTTTATCACGGCATGGCTTGGTTCGTTGGCATTGATGGGCGTGCCGTTCTTCTCCGGATTTTATTCCAAGGATTTGATTATTGAAGCAGTGCATCTTGCCCAACGGCCAGGCGCTGGTTTCGCCTATTGGTGTGTGTTGCTGGGCGTGGTAGTTACTGCCTTATATAGCTTGAGATTACTGTTCCTGACTTTTCATGGTAAGGAACGCATAGAAGAATCTGTGCGTTCACATTTACATGAGTCGCCATTGGTGGTCACGGTGCCATTGGTGTTGCTGGCAATACCATCGGTATTTATTGGTTATTTCACTGTTGAACCGATGTTATTTGGTGGGTTTTTTCAGGATGCTATTCAGGTAAGCCCGAACAATGATGTGCTTGCCGAGATTGGTCACCATTTCCATGGGCCAATGGCGATGGCGCTGCATGCTTTTGTTACACCGGTTTTCTGGCTGGTGGCGTTGGGTAGTGCGGCTGCGGTTTTGATCTGGTACTGGAAGCCACAGTTGGCGACCTGGTTTGCACAGACATTGTCACCAATTCAAAGGATGCTGGATAAAAAGTATTGGTTTGATGAGGTTTATCAATTCGTGTTTGCCCGTGGCAGTTTGAAGCTGGGCAAGGGCCTGTGGCGATTCGGCGATGCAGGTCTGATTGACGGTTTATTGGTTAATGGTTCGGCCGGAATTGTTGGCAGACTGGCCGGTTTTTTCCGGCATTTGCAATCGGGTTATCTATACCATTACGCCTTTGTGATGATCATCGGATTGATTGTGCTCATCGCTGCATTTGTGATTTTTAACCAGGGAACGCTGTAGCACCCGTGATGCCATCAAGGACAACGCTGTTGTTGTCTGGCGGTGAGCCAGGCAAGGCATGAGGAGAGAACTTTAGTGATTGTTGACCGACGAATAAAACAATATGACATGTTGTCAGGTGTAACCCGAAACACCGCCAGCTTAGCCTTAGATAGCATCAACAGGCGCTAAGATGTCAGTGCACTTACTTTCACTTTTAATCTGGTTGCCGATTCTGGGTGGCCTGGCGGTATTGGCTGCAGGTGACCAACGTCCGGGTGTCGCCCGAATACTGGCTTTGCTGGTGACAGTGGCTGCACTGGTATCCAGTATTCCACTGTATACCGGCTTTGATGGCGGTACCGCTGCGATGCAGTTTGTCGAGCGGATGCCATGGATTGAGGCGTTTAGCATTTTCTATCACCTGGGTGTGGACGGTTTTTCCATGCCATTGATCCTGTTGACCAATTTCTTTGGCGTGATTGTGGTGATTGCCGGTTGGAGCTCAATCACCAAACGGGTGCATCAGTACATGGCTTCATTCCTGATTTTGCAAGGGCTGATGGTCGGTGTTTTTGCTGCATTGGATGGCATGCTGTTTTATATTTTCTTTGAAGCCATGCTGATTCCAATGTTTTTGGTGATTGGTGTTTGGGGTGGTGAACGCCGTGTTTATGCAACCATCAAGTTTTTTATATACACCTTCCTCGGGTCGGTGTTCATGTTGGTTGGATTGATCTGGCTGTACTTGCAGTCCGGCAGTTTTTCCATTCTTGATTGGCATGCATTGCCGCTGTCGTTGACTGCTCAAACATGGTTGTTTCTGGCATTTTTTACCGCGTTCGCAGTTAAAGTGCCAATGTGGCCGGTACATACCTGGTTGCCGGATGCGCATGTCGAGGCGCCTACCGGTGGGTCAGTCATTCTGGCAGCTATCATGCTGAAAATCGGAGGATATGGTTTCCTGCGTTTCAGTCTGCCGATAACCCCGGATGGTAGCGCCTACCTGGACTGGTTGATGATCGGGTGCTCACTAATTGCAGTGGTCTATATTGGTTTTGTGGCGCTGGCACAACAGGATATGAAGAAACTGATTGCGTACAGTTCAATTGCGCACATGGGGTTTGCGACATTGGGCTTTTTTGTGATATTCGCAATTATGCGGTCCGCTGCAGATTCTGATACCGCCATTGAAGTGGCTCAGGGCGCTGCATTAGGCATTAGCGGCGGGATGATTCAGATGATTTCGCATGGATTTATTTCCGGGGCATTATTCCTGTGCGTTGGGGTGTTATATGATCGAATGCACTCTCGAGATATTGACGCTTACGGTGGGGTGGCAAACAAAATGCCATGGTTCGCCGCCTTTGTTGTGTTATTTTTTATGGCCAATAGCGGCTTGCCGGGAACCAGTGGTTTTGTCGGTGAGTTTATGGTGATTTTATCCGCTTTTCACGCTAACTTCTGGTATGCAGCGCTGGCTGGCTTGACCCTGATTTTGGGTGCTGCTTATAGCTTGTACCTGGTTAAACGGGTGCTTTTTGGTGACGTCGCCAATCAGGAAGTCGCACAACTGGAAGATATCAATGTCCGGGAAGCATTGATTTTATCGGTGCTGGCGATTGCGGTGTTGTTGTTCGGTGTATGGCCGGCACCACTGATCGAGTTGATGCAACCCACGGTTGATCAATTGCTCAACCATGTTATGCAGACCAAGGTGCCTTGATCATGACTGCGAATGATTTATTTATAGCGCTTCCGGAATTATTTATTCTGGGCATGGCCTGTCTGATTATGCTGATCGATTTGTACCTGCCTGATAACCGGCGGGGCATGGTGAGCTTTATTTCGGTTATGACCTTAGTGTTTGCCGGCATTATGGTAATGCGCTGGCAAGTGACTGATGCTGCAACGGTGCAATACGCGTTTAACGAAACTTTTGTGCGCGACAGTATGGCTGACGTACTTAAGTTATTTTGTTTTGTTGTACTTGGCGCAATATTTATTTATGCGAAACATTATTTGCGCATGTTCAAGCTATTCCAGGGTGAATACTATGTGTTGAGCCTGTTTCTGCTGCTCGGCGCTATGGTATTGATTTCGGCGGCCAGCCTGTTGACTGTATATTTGGGGTTGGAATTAATCTCTTTGAGTTCTTATGCATTAGTGGCGCTCGACCGGGATAACCGTCGCGGTTCTGAAGCAGCCATGAAGTATTTTATTCTGGGTTCCTTGGCCTCTGGTTTGCTGCTCTATGGCTTATCCATGATTTATGGTGTAACCGGTACATTGAGTCTGTCTGGTATTTCTGAAATGGCAGCGCTGGCAAGTAATAATATTACCCTGATATTTGGTTTGGTGTTTGTGGTTATCGGTGTTGCCTTTAAGTTGGGTGCAGTGCCATTTCATATGTGGGTGCCAGATGTTTATCATGGTGCGCCTGCGGCAGTCACCATGTTGATTGGTTCGGTTCCCAAACTGGCTGCATTTGCCATGGCGATCCGATTACTGGATAACGGTTTAAGTCCACTGCAAGACCAATGGATGGGAATGCTGACGGTGTTGGCCGCGTTGTCGATTATTATCGGAAACCTGGTGGCGATAGCACAGACCAATCTGAAGCGGATGCTGGCATATTCCACCATCTCGCATATGGGTTTTATGCTGCTGGGTATATTATCCGGCACAGCGCAAGGTTACAGCGCGGCAATGTTTTATTCGATTGCTTACGCCATTATGTCCACCGGTGCATTTGCTGTATTGATCATGTTGTCGCGCGCCGGTGTTGAAGCCGAAAACCTGGATGACTACAAAGGTCTGAACCAGCGGAGCCCGTTGCTGGCGGCGGTGATGTTGATGCTGATGTTTTCAATGGCAGGTATTCCGGTGTTTGTCGGTTTCTTCGCCAAGTGGCTGGTTATCCAGGCGATATTGGATGTTGGCCTGCTGTGGTTGGCAGTATTGGCGGTGGTATTTTCTGTGATCGGCTCGTTCTATTACCTGAGGGTGGTCAAGCTGATGTATTTTGATGAGCCGGAAACTGAAGTAAAAGTTACCGCTCCGGCTGATTTTAGATTCGTATTAACCATCAATGGATTGGCACAGTTGCTGTTGGGTATTTTTGCCAACGCGCTGATCGCGTTGTGTGTTGCCAGTTTTTAGGCGCCCATTTAGATTTTAACCCTGCTTAATGCCATTCGTTAGAGATTGAACCGGGGGGCTGGTTTTGGTCTGGCGATTGCTGGCCTCAGTTGTACTACTTTTGGGTAGCTGCTAATCTGTTCCGATTACTTGGCCGAATGCGCTAAGTATGTAGAATTCGAAACTATATTGATATTTAAGAGCTTACTGTTGGATGAATTTTCTGCGCGATTAACAGACGGGTAGATAGTAACAGTATTACAGATATCAAATTGGTCAGATAGTACAAATCAGATTGGACAGTTTAAGTACCAGGGTTTAACCGCGAAATGTTTATGAGCCAGACGCAAGAACCGGTAACCGGCAGCCGTGTTGCTGCTGTGCTGTACATATTGGCCTGTGTATCTTTATTGCTGCCCGGTTCAGTTGCGGCGCAAGCAGAAAACACTGCTGCACATGAACAGATCTTCCTGGAAGATCGCTACCCACCGGCAGCAAAATGTGCGGCCTGCCACCCCAAGCAATATAAGGAATGGTCTGTATCGCAACATGCCTATGCACAGCTGAGCCCGGTGTATATGGCTATGCAGACCACTATCAATCTTAAAACCAGTGGTACCAACGGTGACTTTTGCCTGCGCTGTCACACCCCGGTAGGCACTGATATAAAAGAGCCATTGGCACTGACCAACCTGGATCGTGACCCGGCATCCCGGGAAGGCGTGACCTGCATTGCCTGTCACCGTGTATCTCAGGCTTTCGGTAAGATTTCCGGGCGTCTGGCACTGGATGAGGGCAGCATAGTTGCGCCGGTAAAAGGCCCGACTGGAAATGCCGGGCTGGAAGAAGTGCTGGCGGATACTTCCACCTATAGAAACCTGTCTACTGATTTCGAGAATTCACGTGGCAAAAAAGTGCATGCTGAAGTTGAACAGTTTTTTGAATTAACCTCATCACGTTTTTGCGGTAGTTGCCACGATGTATTGTTGGTTAATGGCTTCAGATTGGAAGAGGCTTTCAGTGATTATAAAACCTCGCCAGCCGCTGCCCGCGGAGTATCTTGTCAGGACTGCCACATGGGCGAGGTGCAGGGTAAAGATGCAGGCTATGAGCAAGGTCCAGCGGCGTTGATCGGCCGGGCGGAAACCCCGCCAAGAAAAGTGACCAATCATTATTTCGCCGGACCTGATTATTCCATTGTGCATCCAGGTATTTTTCCTCATCAGCTTGAATCTCCCCGTAATCTGCGTTCCAAGACGCTGCGTGACTGGCTCAAATTTGATTACAACGCCGGTTGGGGAGAAAACGAATTTGAAAAAAGCCAGGCTGATGATACTGAGTTTCCCGAGTCCTGGAAAACCATCAGCCATCGCAAGTCTGCGCGTAAGCTGATTGTCGAGCAGTGTGAATTGCTGGATTGGGCGCGCGAGCAACGATTGGAAGTGCTGCGTAACGGGTTTCTGATTACCGACATCAGCAGCCAGCGGCGCCGTGATAGTTTGAAGTTGAACATAGATGTGGCCAGTGGTACCGATGGACACAATGTCCCAACCGGTTTTGATGCCGAGCGATTGGTTTTTCTGGAAATAGTGGTGCGTGACCAGAGTGGCCGTGAGATTTATGTTTCCGGTGATCGTGATCCCAATGGTGATTTGCGCGATACCCACTCATTGTATGTTGCCAACGGCGATGTGCCGCTGGACAAAGACTTATTCAACCTGCAATCAAAATTTATTACCCGCCTGGCCCGTGGTGGCGAGCGTGAGCAGGTGTTGGCGGTGAATAAATCGGTCAGCGCCCGGCCATTTATCCGTCCGGAGCTTCGGCCAACCACCTTATACGGGCGTCCAGCCGGTGCTCGCAAACACCGTCAGGTTATTCAGGCAGGCAGCAGCCGTAAAGCACGTTATTCCATTGATGTTGAGGATGTCCAATGGCCGTTGACTGCGGATGTGGCATTAATTGTGCAAATGGTCCCGGTGAACTTGATCGCCGAAATTGCTGCGGCTGGATTTGACTACGAGATGAGCCCTAAAGAAGTTGCCAATCGGGTTGTTGACGGCGCTGACGTGGTATGGTCAAGGCAGCTGGTATTATCCGATTCCGGTGGGATTGAGCAGGATTTATCCACCGCCGGTGATATTTTGCAATGCACTGCGGATGAGTTTGATGATGGTCAGTGTAAATTCCAAAACAATGTTTGCAGAAAACTATAATTGTGATCACCGTCACCTGCGGTTGATTGCTTGACAAAATAATGAAAATAACAAGTATCCGAATCATATTTTGTTTGTGGCTGGGGTGTTTACTTAGTCCGGTTTTTGCTGTTTCGCCGGAGTCGGCTTTGTCAGACGAGGTGGTGCGATTGCCGGAGCCTTTCCAACCAGGTGATTGTGACAAGCAACAATCTTCCAGTGGAGCTCACTCCAGCACCCCAATTGCTAATCCCTGTTCGCTGATACGCACCGGGCCACCACTGGAACTGGGGCCGGATTTACTTGGTTTGGGCAAATTACATCCGGGCTTTGAGTTACCCACTGGTGCTGTTTGGCAGCCGGCTTTGTATATGCTTGGTGGGATACGTACCGGTCTGAGTGTGATTGAGTCTGAAGATGGTGCAGATTTGACTGAAATCACTGTTCGTGCTGATGTTGCGTTCAATTTGCAGCTTACAGCTACCGAGCGTCTTGTGATTGGCTTTACCCCCTTACATGACGAAGGCAGATTCACCAACTATCAGTTCCAACCCGATGCCGGCGGTGGGTTCCAGGATGAATTCAATGCGGATATTCAGCAACTCTGGTTCGAGGGTGATTTTGGTGAGTTATTTCCCAAACTGCAGCGTAGAAACGATGACGAACGCTTGGAAAATAACCTTGATTATGGTTTTTCCATCGGCCGTCAACCATTGAGTTTTCAGGATGGTATGTTGCTTAACGACACCATCGATGCGATTGGCATTGTCCGTAATAACCTGCAATTGTTTGATTCATCGCCCTCCACTCGTTTGACCTTCCTGTTCGGGTGGAACGATGTTAATCGTAACGATAATCTTCAAGATAATGATGCCAACCTGTTCGGTTTGTTTGGTGAAACCGATACCAGGCGCAGCACCATTGAATTTGACCTGGTTTATATTGACAGTGAAACAGGTGGTGATGGCCTGTATGCCGGTTACGGCAGCACCCAGCGGTTCGGTTTCTGGAATACCACATTTCGTGTGAATGGATCGCTGGCATTGGACCAGCAAAGTGATTTGGTCGATGACGGTGTATTGTTGTTTGCAGAAATATCGAGGGCGCCGTTAGGTACGCATAATGTCATCTATTTCAATGGGTTTGCTGCAATTGGGGATTACACCTCGGCATCACGTGGTGAAACAGTTGGTGGACCATTGGGAAGAACAGGGATTTTGTTCGCTGCTCCCGGCTTGGGTCGTTTCATTGCGCCGCTGTCAAATGCCGGTCAGCAGGCAGTGGGTGGCGCAGTTGGATACCAATGGTTTTTTGATGAAGAACGTCAAAACCTGATTGTCGAATTGGGTGTGCGTCAGGATTTTGAAGGTGAGAATGCATTTGCTGGTGGCTTAGGTGTGCGCTTTCAACAATCACTGGGGCGTCGCTGGTTGTTTCAAACAGACATGTTCCTCACTGATGGCGATGCTCGCGGTACAGATGTCGGTATGCGCACCGAATTCAATTTTGCTTTTTAAATAACCATGATGCTGACAGCTATTCAATGGCTTGGTGTGGTGATTCTGGCATTGGCCTTATTGCAGGCGGTGTTGGCTGTCTCGGCAATGTTCCACCGTCAGCGATTTGTATTACTTGAACACCACCTAAAACTTGAGCACTTGAAGTACCAGGGTAATATGCTGCAAACGCATCAGCGTCAACAGCAATTGAGTTGGACCGGATATCGCAAGTTTATTGTCGCTAGAAAAGTTGATGAATGTGATGCCGTTTGTTCATTCTATTTAAAACCCCATGATGGCTTGCCGATTCCTGATTTCCAACCGGGTCAGCATCTAACCTTCAGTTTGCGGGCCGGGCCAAACAACAAACCGGTAGTGCGCTGCTATTCGCTGTCGGAAGCGCCCAGTGGCAGGGAGCAATCACATTACCGGGTATCGGTTAAGCGTTTGCCGCCGCCGCCTGACAAGCCTAATGCACCATGCGGACTGGTATCCGGGTTTTGGCATGAGCAGATTCAAGAATATGATTTGGTGGATGTCAAAGCACCGAGCGGTCAGTTTTACCTGCAGCAGCAATCGACCAATCCGGTGGTGCTGATTGCCGGTGGTGTTGGTGTGACACCGATGTTGTGCATGTTCCAGTATTTGATACGTCAGGGCAGTCGGCGAGATGTATGGTTTTTCTATGGCGTTGATCATCAGCATCAGGTGATGGCTTTGCAGGAGTTGCAGACAGCTGCAGCCGAAACAGCGAACATCCACTTGAGGCTGGCTTTCTCAAAGCCAACAGGACAATGTATGCAGGGGCAACATTATCATCGCAAAGGCTATGTTTCAGTGGACTGGATACGTGAATCACTGAATCTGGATGAGGTATTCGACAAAATCCCGGAATACCAGCAACCCGAGTTCTATATATGCGGACCGGTACCGATGATGCAAAGCATTTCCACAGGTTTGGAACAATGGGGTGTGCCTGCGAATATGGTTTATTCCGAAGCATTTGGGCCGGCATCGATAAAACGCGCAATACCTAAGGTCGAACACAGCGAGCAGACTGGTGAGCAATTTTCTGTTCAGTTTAAACGCAGTGGACAGACACTTCAGTGGACAGCTGCGTCGGGTAGCTTGCTGGAATTTGCTGAAGATAATAATCTGGCCCTGGATGCTGGTTGCCGTTGTGGTGAATGTGGAACCTGTGAAATTGCTATTATTGAAGGACAAGTGGTTTATCCGGATCGAGACCCGCAGTTTGACCTGACAGCGAACAGTTGCCTGGCATGTGTGGGCGTACCTGGTTCCAATTTGATCATTGATGCTTGATGTTTTTTTAGGAGTGTTTGGAATGTGCCGAAACTTGATTAAGTTAGGAATATTAGTGGTGGTTTGCATGTGCTTGCAGGTCAGTCTGGCATCACCAGATCCGCATAAAGTGGTCGGTCCTGAGCAATGTGCGGAATGCCACGATGTTGAAACCGGTATCTGGGAAGAAACCCATCACTCGATCACTTACGAAAGCATGCCTGATTCCGATGATGGCGCAGATATTGCTGACAAGTTGGGAATTGACGACGTGGTTGAAGCAGAGTTGTGTCAAAGCTGTCACTTGACCTTGCAGGCTGATGGGAGCAGCCCGGAAGTGATTGCAGGTGTTTCCTGTGAGTCTTGCCATGGCGCTGGACGGGATTGGGTCGACGTGCATAGCGAAGAGGACAAAACCGAGGAACAGCAGGTTACACTCTGGGCGGAAGCAGAGGCGGCCGGTATGATCAGGCCAGGCAATGTATATGCGTTTGCCAGGAATTGCTTTGGTTGTCATATTGTTGCTCAGGAAGAACTGGTTAACACCGGTGGGCATAAAGCCGGCAGTGACTTCAATCTGGTTACCTGGAGTCAAGGGGAGATACGGCACAACACCTTCAGCACACCTGAAAATAATGAAGCCAGTCCGGAGCGTAAGCGGCTGATGGCGGTTTTTGGCCTGGTTGCAGAACTGGAAGCCGGCCTCAATGCATTGACGACTGTGCAGACAGCAGATGGAGATTACGCTGTTGCCATGGTTGCACGGATGAATCGAGCCAAAGGCGAGTTGGCAGAAATTGCCGACAATACATCAGATGGCAAGGTACAAGCATTAAACTCGGCAGTGGCGGATGTTGAGTTTGCTGCGCCGATGGACACTGCAATGGCCGAGCAGGTTATCAGTGCATTATCAACTGCGGCAGATACATTAAACAGTGATGCAGATATATCGGGTTTGGACGAGTTAATCGCTACATACGGTGAATTCAAAGGCGATCCGTTGGAATAGTTGACCAGGCAGACCTGAACAGCATTAACCCTAAATATGGCAAACGAATCACACACCGAACTGCAGGATCGCGCTGAAAGTGCAGCCATGCTGCATATCTCACCTCCGACCAGGTGGGATCAGCCATTCGGCGATAAGCAGCAGTTTACCCCGGAGATGGTACAGGCGATCCTGCGTCACGAGCCATTTTCGCTGTTGGCAGCAGAAAATTTTCCTACCGGCAGAAATTTTCACGACCTATTGCTTAACGACGGCCGAATAACCCATTACCAGCGTGGTGACATCATTACCCATGTTGGCGCCTACGGTTCCAGTTGCTTCCTGCTGCTGAGCGGTGAATTACGTTTAATGCTGTCACTGCCGGAGCATTTTGATGTCAGTGACAAGAAGCGCGATAAAATTACCAGCGTTTATTCAGCATTGCGCCAGTTATGGTCCAATTCTGCGATAGCGGAGCGGCGCGATGCGAGCCGATACGGTAAGCATCAAGAAATTAATACCCGCGAGGCGGATGGTCGTCTCATACACATGGTCGAAAACTTACCAGAGTTGATTGAAGCAGCCCATTCCGAAGTCGTGGAATCGGGAACTTTTTTTGGGGAAATCAGTGCTTTGACCAGGGCGCCCCGGGCCGCGATGATTGTAGCTGAAAGTGATGCAGTTATTTATGAATTGCGCTGGCAGGGATTACGCGATTTGCGTAAATGGGATGCCGGTTTTCGAATTTGGGTTGATCGGCTACTGGCGCAGCGCAATATGCTGCCTTTTTTTACTCAGAATAAAATTTTACGGCATTTACCGCCGGAACAGATTTTAGCAGTTGCTGAGCACGCAAGTTTTGAACAGCTGGGTGATACCCATTGGTATCGTAAGTCCGGCAAGATAAGTTCTGCGAATCGGGTCAACAGCGCTGAAGAAATCATCATGGCCCAGGGTAGTTACCTGGATGGTGTGCTGTTGATTCGTGGTGGTTTTGTGCGCGTGATGGAAAGCTATGGCAGTGCCGAACGGACCATAGGCGTGCTCACTGAAAACCAGATGTATGGCTTGCATACTGTGCTGGAACATCACAAAAACCCACAGCGCCCATTGATTATGGCGCATACCATCAAGGCAATGGGTTATGTGGATTTGTTGCGAATACCTACGCATATCGTGATTAGTCATATATTGCCGATATTGCAACTCAAAGGTCTGGTCAGCCGGGATTTACTGGAACAGGTTGCCCCCGCCTTTGAGCAGGAGGAGTTTGAGCACCGTGATCAGGCGCTGCTGGAAACCTTATTGGATAAACACATCATCAACGGCACAGCTACCATGCTGATAGATATGGATCGCTGTGTGGGCTGTGATGATTGTGTGCGGGCCTGCGCTACCGCACATGACAACAATCCAAGATTTATCCGGCATGGCACAGAATATGCCAACTTGCAGTTTACCAATGCCTGCATGCAATGCCGTGATCCGGTATGCACTGTCGATTGTCCGACCGGTGCAATCGTGAGAAAAGAAGGAACCCGTGTCATTACCATTAATGATACCGCTTGTATCGGCTGTGGAAACTGTGCACGATCCTGTCCCTATGACAATATTCGTCTGGTAACGGTTAGCGACCAGCAAGGCCGTTTATTGATGAATGAGGAAACCAACCAACCGATCAAGAAAGCCACCAAGTGTGATTTATGCGTGGATCAATTGGGTGGCCCGGCATGCGCGCGAGCCTGCCCGCATGATGCACTGACGCGTATCGATACCTCAGATCCTAAAGCGTTGCGGCAATGGCTGGACCGTTAACCCATTATTTCAAACGCAGCCTGTCTACCACGCTGATTTTAGCGCTGGTGATTGCTGGTCTGATAACTGTCTGGCGGATATCTGATACGCGCTTTTACCAGGTTTCTGAGTGGACAGGGTGGTCACTATTTGGCCTGGTGTTATTGCTGGTGCTTTACAATGTACGCAAAAAAATATCCATGTTACCAGTCGGGCGTGCCTGGTACTGGCGGCGTATGCATACCTGGTTGGGTTGGCTTGCAATAGTTGTATTTGTATTGCATTCCGGCTGGCAGCCACCTGCAGGTAAGCTGAATTTCATATTGTGGTTATTCATGCTGATCATTTTTGCCAGTGGTATTTTTGGCTTGTTGTTGAGCATTGCATTGCCACCACGGATCACCAGAAGTGAAGGCCGTGTGCAATTGGAACGCATCCCAAGAATAAGAGCTGGGTTACTGAGAAAAGCTGATCATTTAATTGCGCGTCTGGCTAAAGAACAGGGCAGTCAGCCACTAACGGATTTCTATACCCAGCAGATACGACATTATTTGTTTAAGCCCCGGGAGTTTGCTGCGCATTGCTTCAATTCTGCTAACCAGGCCAGGAAGTTAATCAATTCATTGGATACTCTGAGCCGATACATTGATAAAACGGCTGACGAAAAAGCGGAACAACTGCGTCAGCTGATTGACTATAAACATCGCCTGGACAGGCAATATTCGCTGCAGTTCTTACTGCGTGTCTGGACCTATGTGCATGTCGCTTTCAGCATATCGTTACTGGTGTTGGTCGTACTGCATGTGATTGTTAATTATGCTTATCATCTGGAGCTGGGCTTCTGAAACAATTACAACCAACAGGCCACGATAAAAGCCAGTATGACCGGGTAACCAATAAATGGCGATGCGGTGCAAGTGCAGAGGGGGCACCGTGTGCTGATGGGCCGGATGGCCGGGGGCGTTGCCCTTATAACCAGACGGACAGGTTGCCGCGTCGGTTGTGTGAACCGGTGTCGAAAAATGGTAGCTGGCATTGTGCTCTGTCCGAACTGGATGGTGGGCCCTGCGTCCAAGGACCTGGTGCCGATGGGCGTTGCTGTGAAGTATTACCGCCCTGCACACCGGTTTTGAGCGAGCGCCGCAGGCGCCGGAAATGGGTGCTGCTGTTGTTGATAATAACCATTGGATTGTTCGGGTTATTAAGCTCGGGCAAATGGCTTACCTGGCTAATTTCACCTGGTCCGACAGATCACCGGCATGCCATGATTGAGCAATGTGAAACCTGCCATGCCAACCTTGTCAACGAATTTTCCACGTTATTACTTGCGGGCATTGAAGGCTTCCAGGAAGATCACCACCAGTCAGTTGGTGCTTGTGTGAGCTGTCATAACATTACTGAACACCCGGAGCAGGCACACAATGCTGCGCCACAAGTTTTGGCTGATATTTCACGTCGATTGACAGATCAGCCAGCCCCATTGGAATCAAGCATATCCGCATTGAGCTGTGCTGCTTGTCATCAGATTCATGACAGCGATGGTCACGCCAGTAATCTGTCTGATGATCAATGCCAGACTTGTCATGTTAAGCAATTTAAATCTTTCCAGGATGGGCATCCGGTGTTTACCGATTTACCGCAGTTCAGGCCACAAATAGTGTTTGATCACCGCCGGCATCAGCAGCAGCATTTTGAGAAAAAAGCGCTGATCGAATTTGCGCCAAGACAATGTACTGATTGTCATCAGCTGACCGCCGGTACAGATTTGGAGCTGGCTGGGTTTGACAGGATGTGTTCAGCTTGTCATCTGGAAAAGGATATCACCACCAAGCTGATCGATAAGATCGGGCCGACCACAGTATTTGCAATGCCCAATATCAATGCGGAGCAGGTGGATATAGGTTATTGGCCGAATTGTCGAACCACTCAGTTCAAACGGGTCAGTAATATGCCGGTGCTGATGCGGCGTTTGTTGGAAACTGATGAACAGGCAGTTTCCGCGATGACAATATTGGCCAAAAGCAATACGGCAATGAACGCTTTGGATGATGCACCACCGGAAATATTGGAAGCTGTTATTGCATTGTCGGAATCGGTGCGGTCACTGGTTGCAGATATTGCAGCAGAAGATGCCCTGGAACGTTTTTCATCAGGCAGTGAGGCCCGCCAGGTCAATAACGATCAATTGGCTCAATTGATCGGTGCCATCCCGGTGGATGTGCGCCGCCTATTGAGTAGCGGCTGGTTTGCCGAACAGGCCGATGGAGAACTATCGGCTGAAGTCTGCCCAAGCCGTGATCAATGGCGGGCTATGCGTGATGGGATTGAAAAAAGCAAAGATGAGGTTCGCACTAACCCCGGGTGGTATTTACAGGCCAAAGCGTCATACATGGCTTTATCATATGTGCCGCAGTTGCATGCCGACCCACTGATGAAATTATTTTCAGATCTGGCTGCACATGATGAGCAATGGTATGACGACCGTTTGGGTTTTCAGTGCAGCAAGTGCCATCTGGTTAATGAAAACGATGTTGAACCGAAAGTTGCCTGGCCGGCTGTTGAACATATCCGCCGGACGCGCTTTTCTCATACAACACACCTGGTAGCAGGTGAAACGTGTGCAAGCTGTCATGCATTAACCGATGTTGGTGATGAAGAAGCCTTCGCCAGCATCGACCATCACAGCATTGAAAAAGCTCAGTGTGACAGCTGTCACCGGGATGGTGCGGTAGAACAATCCTGTTCAGATTGTCACAGTTATCATTGGCAGACGATGCAAGTCGAACAGGCCTCTCCGCCAAGCCTGATAGTTGAAGAACTGCAGGATATCGAGGCGGACGACGGCGATGAATGACTGAATTCAACTTTGCCTGGCATGACCTGGCAGGTATGGCCGGTGTATCTATGATTGTGCTGGCATATCTCGGTATTCAGCTGGAGCGCATTAGTTCTCAAAGTCTGGGTTATTCTTTGATCAACCTGATTGGCGCGGCTTTGATTCTGTTGTCATTGTTTTTCACCTTCAATCTGGCCTCATTTATTATCGAAAGCTTTTGGCTGGCAATCAGTGTGCTTGGTATTGTTCGCTGGCTAACGCGGCGCTGATAATGGCTTTAAAATACAACGGAACTGCTTTTTTGTAGGAGCGGATTGTATCCGCGAACATATCTTTACTCGATGCATTAATCGCGGATACAATCCGCTCCTACAAGACTATCAACTCATTTATTCAAATCTTTTTTGAAAAGGCTTGCATCCATCAAATTACAGCGTTAGTATGTTCGGCTTGCTGCGGGGTGGAGCAGTCTGGCAGCTCGTCGGGCTCATAACCCGAAGGTCGTAGGTTCGAATCCTACCCCCGCTACCAACTTTCTTTGAAAGTACGATTAAAACCTGGTGCCAGCCGGGTTTTTTTGTGCCTGTACTGTAGGTTGACTATCTATAACCAGCCCTGTGCCTGTTGATAATCGGTTCTGAGTTGTTGGTTACGAATAGGATTCAGCGCGGAGATTAAGTCGAACTCAACCTTTTTCCTGTTTTGGGAGTCACTGTTCAGCAGAATATGTACATGTGTGGCACCTCGGGCATGCGCAAACAGCCATGCATGATGGTTTGATTTTATGGTTTCGGCAAAGTTATCTGTTTCGCCGATGTAATGGACCTCCCAGCCAGCCTGCAGGCGACGGCAGTACATATAAATACCACCCCAATATGGCCAGTTACTGTTGTGCAGATAAGTTTGAAATATGTAGCGTGAATTTGATGCGCCTTTCCAGGTCTTTTCAAAAGTCATATTGCTGTCCCGATTTTGTTCTTATTATTGTTTTCTTTCGGTTATGGAATAAGTTCTGCTGAACGTATATGGACAAATTGTTCGATGCTCAATGAGGTAAGTTGCATTCCTAATATGATGTGCCCTGGGTTGGTAGGCGACACTAATCATGGAAATACAACAAGATGGATTAATACGGTTCGGCCTGTATACTTTGCCGGTTGCAACTCAGCCTGCCAGGAGGTTCGCTATACGTTTACCTTTACTGTTTAGGCTATTTTTAATGGTGTTTTTGAGTGCTTGCCAGCGTTCTCATGATGACCATGCGGTACCTGACTTTAACGCTGATCAAGCGCAATCCCATAGTGATGATGGCAATGGCTATCCGGAGACCAAAACCGTGGAAGTGGTAGATAATTATCATGGCACCGCTGTGGCCGACCCTTTTCGTTGGCTGGAAGGTGATGTTCGGGAATCAGCCGAGGTTGAAGCCTGGGTAAACGCTCAAAATGCTGTCACCAATGCCTATCTGGATGGTCTGTCACATCGTGATGTCATTAAACAACGGTTGACTGAATTGTGGGATTACGAACGATATTCAGTGCCGTTTCGAAAAGGCGAACGAATTTTTTATTCGCGTAACGATGGCCTGCAAAATCAATCGGTGTTGTATATGCAAGACGGCGTTACCGACGCAGGTCGAATTCTGATTGATCCAAATATCTGGTCAGCAGACGGCACTGTTGCATTGGCAGAGGTGGTGCCGAGTGCGGATGGAAAATTACTGGCTTATGGCGTTCAAGATGGCGGCTCTGATTGGCGCACCTGGAGGATTATGGATATTGATTCAGGTGAAGTCATGCAGGATGAGCTGATCTGGTTGAAATTCACATCGGTGAGTTGGGCCAGAGGCGGATCGGGATTTTATTACAGTCGTTATCCGGCACCCGCGGATGGTGAAGAAATGCAGAGCCTGAACCTGAACCAGAAAGTGTATTTTCATCGCATTGGAACAATCCAGGATCAGGATGAACTGGTGCATGAAACACCGGACAATCCAGAGTGGGGGCATTTCAGCATAGTCACGGAAGACGGACGTTACCTGGTTATAACCACCTGGGTGGGTACCGACAGTCGTTACCGCATTACCGTTAAGGACCTACAACAGAACCAGAGTATCGAATTAATTGATAACTTTGAATACGATTACAGTTTTATCACCAACCAGGGTGCGCAACTGTATTTTTCCAGCAATAACGGCGCGCCCAAGAATCGAGTCATTGCCATAAATTTGAATAATCCTAGTGCCGACCAGTGGCAGGAAATTATTCCGGAAACTGAACATGTGTTGGTTACTATTGATTTTGTGGGTGGCCGGTTTATTGCAGAATATCTGGAAGATGCCAAGTCCGCTATACGCTTGTTTGCCGCTGACGGTACTCCAGCGGGTACAGTTGAACTGCCGGGTATCGGCAATGCCGCTGGTTTTGCGGGTGATAACGACGATACGGATACGTATTTCAGCTTTTCAAGTTTTAATTCACCGCCAACGATTTACCGTTATGACATAGCCAGCCGAGAACGCAGTGTATTCAAACGTGCCCAGGTGGATTTTGATACTGAAGATTATCAGGTCAGTCAGGTTTTTTATGCCTCTAAAGATGGCACCAGGGTGCCGATGTTTATCGCCCATAAAAAAGGTTTGGAGTTAAACGGCCGACAGCCGACATTGCTGTATGGCTACGGTGGTTTTGATATTTCATTAACACCCAGCTATTCCACGCGCTGGTTGTCGTGGGTGGAAATGGGTGGGGTATTCGCATTGGCTAATTTGCGTGGCGGTGGAGAATATGGCCGTGATTGGCATAAAGCCGGGACCAAATTGCAAAAGCAGAATACGTTTGATGATTTTATTGCTGCAGCTGAATACCTGATTGCCAACCGTTACACCGACAGTGGCAAGCTGGCGGTAATGGGTGGTTCCAATGGTGGGTTGCTGGTGGGGACGGTGATTAACCAAAGACCGGAATTGTTTGCTGCAGCATTGCCGATGGTTGGAGTCATGGATATGCTGCGCTTTGATCAATTTACCGCCGGTCGTTTTTGGACTGATGACTATGGGTCGGCAGATAATCCTGAAGAATTTGCTGCACTGTATGCGTATTCGCCGTATCACAACCTGCAGCCCGGTACAGTATATCCAGCCACCTTGGTGACTACTGCAGACCGTGATGATCGCGTGGTGCCGGGACATAGTTTTAAATATGCAGCGCGATTGCAGCAGGTGCACGCTGGGGAAGCCCCGGTAATGATCAGGATAGAAACCCGTGCAGGCCATGGAGGTGGGACGGCAACGGCCAAAGCGATTGAGCTGCTGGCCGATCAATATGCTTTTTTAGTCGAAAACATGCAAATGAGTGGCTTTGCGGAGGAATAAACCATGAATGAATCGCATACAGTTAACGCCCATGGGGCCAGTATTCCAGCATTGGGTTTTGGTACATTTGAACTGCTTGATACTGATGCCTACCGGATGGTTAGAGCCGCTTTGGGTATCGGATACCGGCATATTGATACTGCTCAGCTTTATCGCAACGAACAAGCTGTTGGCCGAGCTGTTGCAGACAGTGGTTTAGCTCGTGAGGACATATTCATAACCACCAAGGTGTGGGTCGATCGGTTCAGTGCTGCTGAGTTACGACAATCGGTGGTGGAGAGTCTGCAGCGGTTAAATATGCAATATGTTGATCTGCTGTTGTTGCATTGGCCAAGTCGCAGCGTTCCTCTGGAGCAGACGCTAGCGACCCTGAATGCAGTCAAACGGGATGGCTGGGCGCGCCATGTCGGTGTCAGCAATTTCACCACTGTGCTGATCAATCAGGCGGTTGATTTAAGCGAATCAGTTCTGGTCAACAACCAGGTCGAATATCATCCATTGCTTAATCAGGACAAGGTGCTTGCTTGTCTGCGCCAGCATGGAATGTCGCTGACGGCCTATTCGCCGTTGGCCAATGGCGAAGTGTTTGCGGATCCTGTTTTACAACGTATTGCTGCTGTGCATAACAAAAATGCCGGGCAGGTGGCGTTGCGCTGGTTGATCCAACAACAGGGCGTGATTGCGATTCCACGCTCCAGCAGTGAAACACATGCGCAGTCAAATTTCGATATTTTTGATTTTCAGTTATCGACCGAAGAAATGCTGGAACTTAATCAGCTTACCAGGCAAAACAGGCGAACCATTAATCCTGCCGGTTTGGCGCCGGACTGGGATTGATATGTCATGTCATGTCAATCCCGTTCCCGGGTTTAAGTGCGGGAACGGGAAAACAAGCTGTAGCAAAAGGTTATGCCAAATCACATTGGGCCGGTCATGATATAGGCATTCAATTTATTGCCGTCAGGGTCACGGAAATAACCGGCATAAAAACTTTCTCCACGCAGCCCTACCGGGCCTTCGCATTGAGCGCCTAATTCGATCGCTTTGTTGTAAACACGTTCTACCTGTTCGGTAGATTCGCACTCCAGTGCAATCATTACACCATTGCCGACGGTTGCGAGGTTACCATCAAAAGGTTTGCTTAATCCCAGGCCACCTTTTCCGCTGGGGCCGGCCCAGGCGATAAAGGTGTCCATTTCCATAAACCGTTTGCCGCCAAGTTCGGCCAATAATGCGTCATAAAAAGCCGCTGCCCGAGGCAGATCGTTGGTGCCCAAAGTCGCGTATCCAATCATGTCTTTTCTCCAATGGTTTAACCGATAAATAGGGTTTGTATATATTGTGGGACAGCAGCTGTTAATTATCCATTGAAAGTTAGCCGTTCAGATCGCAGGATCAGGGTAGGTTGTGGTATCGATAAGGCTTATGCAATAATTTTTAAAAAGGGTTAACCCAAATCCTGATCACTCAGATTCCATGATTTAGGATAAAAGCTGCAATGCGAAGTCATAATCATCCATCATCGAAAGCACTGTATAAAGCGCCAACCTGCAACTTGGCAGCTGCGAGAGTGTTATCGATAGTCCCAGGCCGGTGGTCCCGGTCGCTGTAGATAACAGGGGCTGCATTCAGGTCCTGCAGACAACCTTCGGCAGGTGCCAGTCACAAGGGTATTTTTGTGACCTGTAAGTCACGCTATTTGATTAAAATGAAGAACGGTGAGTATTCAAAAGACAATAAATAAAGGCATGGTGCCGGTGTTTATATGGACAGAAGATATCGACGCTTTGGCCATTAATCAGTTGAGCAATATTGCCAGTCTGCCATTTGTACACCACCATGTGGCCGCGATGCCGGATGTGCATGTTGGCCTGGGGGCAACCGTGGGATCAGTCATTCCAACGCACAAAGCAATTATTCCCGCCAGTGTTGGTGTGGATATCGGTTGTGGGATGTTGGCGGTGCGGACTTCTTTGAACGCCCGTGAATTGCCGGATAACTTGAAAGCAGTGCGCGCCGCAATAGAAAATCATGTGCCGGTGGGTTTTAACATGCACAAGGTTGAAGATATTCCGGATCAAGCAGCAAAATTGGCAGGCGCTGGTCTGGATAAGATACTGGAAAACCATCCTCGTCTGGCAGCAAAGCCGAATCAAGCTAAACCACACCGTTGGGCAAGGCAAATCGGTACCTTGGGTGGTGGTAATCACTTCATTGAAGTATGTCTGGATACCACTGGGGCAGTGTGGGTGATGCTGCATACAGGTTCGCGTGGCATCGGCAACCAGATCGGGCAGTATTTCATCAGTCTGGCCAAGCGTGAACTGGAGCGGCGTGAGATACGCATTCCGGATAAAGATCTGGCCTGGTTTGATGAAGGTACTAAGTTGTTTGAGGAGTATGTGTCTGCAGTGAACTGGGCACAAAATTATGCGGCTATTAACCGAGAGCAAATGTTGCAACAGGTATTGGCCGCTTTACGGATCAGCTTGCCGGAATTCACTTTGACCAATAAAGCGATCAACTGTCATCACAACTACGTGGTTAAGGAGCGACATTTTGGTGCGGATGTTTATATCACCAGAAAAGGTGCTATCCGTGCCGGTGCAGGCGAATTAGGCATCATTCCCGGCAGTATGGGCGCGCGTTCATATATTGTGCGTGGCAAGGGCAATGCGAAAGCATTTTGCTCATGTGCGCATGGAGCAGGCCGGAGGATGTCGCGCAACCAGGCAAAAAAACGTTTCAATCGGCACGACTTGGAAGTTCAGACACGCGGTGTTGAGTGCCGCAAGGACCAGGGCGTGGTGGATGAAATTCCGGCTGCCTATAAAGATATTGATCAGGTGATGGCCAATCAACAGGATTTGGTGGAAGTGGTTGCTACTTTGAAGCAGGTTGTTTGTGTCAAAGGTTAGTCAGCATGCAATAGCAAACCCAAACGAACTTATTACCTTAAAAGACGGATTTGCGGATGATAAGTCCTTGACTAAAATAAATTATTGAACAGGTAGCTGGCAAAGCGTGCAGGTAATCCGTTACAATGGTTAGATATTTGCAGTGTGCAGCATGTGATTGCAGTATGGACAGGTTTATTGCTTGTCCCTGATCTGCGCACTGCTGGTGGCTCAATCGGACACTCAAAGGCCCCAAATTGGGGCCTTTTTCGTTGCTGGATAAGAATCAGGTTGGGAATATATATGGCCAATTTATCAGCGCTGGATACATTGTTGAGGCCATTGGTTTCAAGTCTTGGTTATGAATTGCTGGGATTGGAGTTTGATGGTCATGTCAAGCATGCAACCTTGCGGCTCTATATTGATCAGCCGGATTTCAGTGGAGAGATTCAGCTCGCAGATTGCCAGCGGGTCAGTCGGGAAGTGGCGGCACTGATGGATGTTGAAGATCCTTTGCCCGGCCAGTACAACCTGGAAGTATCGTCTCCGGGGGTTGACCGTCCATTGTTTACTGTAGAACAGTTTACAGCGTTCATTGGTGAGCAAGCCCAGTTGAAACTGGTAAGCCTGGCTGATGGACGTAGAAAAGTAACTGGAGAAATCATTGCAGCCAGCGGAGATGAAGTAACGCTGGCATGCGAGGGTGAGAATATCGGTATCAGTATGGCAAATATACGCTTTGCCAAGCTAGTGCCTAATTACGCCGAATTGCTGGCACGTGATCTGCATAAGACCGAACAGTAATTTTAATGAAAATGTACGTACTCTGAGGTAGAGGATGGCGAAGGAAATTTTGCTGGTAGCCGAAGCGGTTGCCAATGAAAAAGGTGTTTCCAAAGAAGTGATCTTCGGTGCAATCGAGGCCGCGCTGGCATCGGCTGCGCGCAAGAAACACGAGTTGGAAATTGATGCGCGGGTATCGATTGACCAAAAAACCGGAGACTACGAAACTTTCCGGGTTTGGCAGGTGGTCGATGATGATGAGGAGATCGAATTTCCGGATTATCAAATACCAGTAACGGAAGCCCGGCAACAGGATGCCGAGCTGAATGCTGGTGACAGCATTGAAGAGCCAATGGAAAACGCTGAATTTGGCCGGATTGCAGCCCAGGCTGCCAAGCAGGTTATTGTTCAAAGGGTACGCGATGCCGAGCGCGAACAGGTCTATGAAGCCTATGCTTCACGAGATGGTGAGCTGGTCAATGGAACCGTTAAACGTTTTGAGCGTGGTAGCGTGTATCTGGATTTGGGTGGCAACGCCGAAGCGTTTATTCCGAGCCGGCACATGATACCGGGAGAGTCCGTTCGTCCAGGTGATCGCCTACGCGCTTTCTTATATGAAGTGCGTGCTGAACAACGCGGCCCGCAAATATTTGCCAGCCGTACGATGAGCGAGTTTTTAATTAAACTGTTCACATTGGAAGTTCCGGAAATCGGCTCAGAGTTAATCGATGTAATGGGTGCCGCCCGTGATCCTGGTCGACGTGCCAAGATTGCAGTTCGAGCGAATGATAAACGCACTGATCCAATCGGGGCCTGTGTAGGAATGCGCGGCTCCAGGGTTCAAGCGGTTAGTAACGAACTCGCCGGTGAGCGTATCGATATTATCCTGTGGGATGATAATCCTGCACAGTTTGTGATCAATGCGATGGCGCCGGCGGAAGTCAGCTCCATTGTGGTCGATGAAGAAAAGAAAAGCATGGACATTGCCGTGGAAGAGGAAAACCTTTCTCAGGCAATTGGTCGTGGAGGGCAGAATGTACGGCTCGCCAGTGGGCTTAGTGGCTGGCAGCTGAATGTCATGACGCTGGCTGATGCTGAGTCTAAGAGTGAGTCAGAAGCCAAGGAAATTCTAGATTTATTTACCAATAAACTGGATGTCGATGAGGAGTTGGCGGGTATCCTGGTTCAGGAAGGTTTCAGCAATGTCGAGGAAGTAGCCTACGTGCCCGAAAGCGAACTACTGTCGGTCGAAGAGTTTGATGAGGAAATCGTTTCTGAACTGCGCCGCCGTGCACGTGATGCATTACTTACGCAAATGATTATGCGTGAGGAAGTATTGGATGAAAATAAACCGGAACAGGATTTGCTGGATTTGGATGAAATGACCGAATCAGTAGCATACCGGTTAGCCGAGAAGGGTATACGCAGCCGTGACGACCTGGCTGATTGTGCAGTTGACGAGCTGGAAGAGATTCCGGAATTGGATGCTGAGCAAGCAGCCAAGTTAATTATGGCGGCACGCGCCCATTGGTTTGCTGAGGATGCTGAATAGGCCTGATAGTGATATCACTATCGATCAGCAACGAATAAACAGCGCACGAGAAACACCAAGGTAACAAGAGCAATGTCATCAAAAGTAACTGTAAAACAACTCGCCGAAGTACTGGGTGTGCCCATTGATAAATTGCTTAGCCAGTTAAAAGATTCAGGCGTGGCGATCATCGATCCGGACGCGCAAGTGTCCAATGAAGATAAAAAGACCTTGCTCGCTCATTTGCGCGCCAGTCATGGTAAACAGGAAGCAGCCGCTGCGGCTCCCAAACGGGTGACTTTGAAACGCCGTACCGTGTCTGAAATCACTGTACCCGGAGGCGGGCGAGTTGGTGGACGCAGCGCACCACCCAAGACCGTGAATGTCGAGGTGCGCCGTAAGCGAACTTATATCAAACGTGGTGGCGACAGCACGGATAATAATGATGTAGATCCAGAGCGGGCAGCAGCCCAAAAAGCGCTGGAGGAAATTCGTCAGCAACGTGATGTAGAAGAACGCATTCGCATAGAACAGGAAGAGCTGGAGCGTAAGGAAACGGAAGAGTTGCAACGTAAGGAAGCTGAAGTAAAAGCCAAGCATGAGGCTGAGTTAAATGCCAAGCGTGAAGCTGAAGAACAGGCCAAGCGTGAAGCAGAAGAAAGTGAGCGTGAGCAAGAAAGATTACGCCAGCAGCAAGAGGCTGAACGTCAGCGTGCAGCTGCCAGGATTGAAATCCAGCGAGAAGAAAAGAAACGTCGTGAATCGACCAGTCGCCAGCGTGATACCCGTTATGGTCGTGCAGAGCTGCACGTTACAGCGGGTAGTGGACGACGTAAGAAAACCAAAACAAAACGTCGTTCAGAGCTTTCTGTTGGCAAAGAACATGGTTTTCAAAAGCCAGCTGCACCGGTTAAGCGTGAAGTACAGGTGCCCGAAACCACCACTGTCGCTGAGTTGGCAAAAATGATGGCGGTTAAAAGCGGTGAATTAATCAAGGTCATGATGCAAATGGGCATGATGGTGACCATCAATCAGACGCTTGATCAGGAAACAGCTATTTTGGTGGTTGAAGAAATGGGTCATGAGGCTACTGCGGCGATTGATAAAGATATCGAAGCAGAGTTGGTTGCGGAGCAGGATCAGGAGCATAAACCGCATGAGGGTGAGGGTCGCCCGGCGGTGGTCACCATAATGGGACATGTTGATCACGGTAAAACTTCATTGCTGGACTATATTCGTGAAACCAAAGTGGCGGATGGTGAGGCTGGAGGTATTACCCAGCATATCGGCGCTTATCATGTCAAAACCGACACGGGAGGAATTACTTTCCTGGATACTCCGGGGCATGCGGCATTTACCGCAATGCGGGCGCGCGGTGCCCAGGTTACTGACATTGTGATTTTGGTTGTGGCTGCTGATGATGGGGTCATGCCACAGACCAAAGAAGCCATACAGCATGCCCGTGCTGCTGGAGTGCCATTGATTGTGGCAGTTAACAAAATCGATAGGGAAAATGCGGACATTGACCGGGTGAAGAACGAACTCAGCAAAGAGGAAGTTATCCCTGAAGATTGGGGCGGTCAGGAGATTTTTGTCCATGTTTCAGCCAAAACAGGTGAAGGCATCGACAATTTGCTGGAGGCTATTAGCTTACAGGCCGAGTTAATGGAGCTGCATGCCCAGGCTAACCGTAAAGCACGTGGTGTCGTGATTGAATCAAGACTGGACAAAGGTCGTGGCCCGGTTGCCACTCTGTTGATTCAGGATGGCACCTTGAAGAAAGGCGAAATGGTACTGGCGGGTGAGGAATACGGACGTGCTCGCTCGATGCTGAATGAGCTGGGCGAGACCGTTAACGAGGTTGGACCATCTTTCCCAGTAGAGTTTATTGGCTTATCAGGTGTGCCGAATGCCGGCGATGAGGTTATTGTGGTGGCCAACGAGCGTAAGGCAAAGGATGCGGCTTCGCAACGCCAGGCCAAGAGCCGTGAGGGCCGGTTGGCCCATCAACAGGCCGCCAAATTGCAAAATCTGTTTGAACAGATGGGCCAGGAAGATGAGCAGCAAACTGTTAATCTGGTGATTAAAGCTGATGTACAAGGTAGCGTTGAAGCATTGCGTGATGCATTAACGCGTTTATCCAATGAACATATTTTGGTCAATGTAGTAGTCAGCGGGGTAGGCGGTATTACCGAGTCCGATGCGTCATTAGCGCAGGCTTCGAATGCGATTGTGATTGGTTTTAATGTGCGCGCAGATGCAACAGCGCGCAAAATCATCAAGGAAAATGATCTGGATCTACATTATTACAGCGTCATTTATGATGCCATTGATCAGGTTAAAGCAGCTATCAGTGGCCTGATGGGTACTGAGACCAAAGAACAGATTGTTGGACTGGCTGAAGTCAAAGATGTATTCCGCAGTGCCAAACTCGGCGCGGTTGCCGGTTGTCTGGTTGTTGAAGGAAATGTGAAACGCCAGAACCCGATCAGGGTGTTGCGTGACAACGTGGTGATTTATGAAGGTGAGCTTGAATCATTGCGGCGCTTTAAGGATGACGTTAACGAGGTTGCCTCAGGTGTTGAGTGCGGTATTGGCGTGAAACAGTACAACGATGTAAGTCCCGGCGATCAAATTGAATGTTTCGAACGAATTGAAGTAGCGCGCACACTGGATTAAGCTGGCAATGGGTGCTCGTAAAAACAAACACCGCGAGTTTGCCCGGCATGATCGGGTTGCCGGGCTATTACGTCGTGAATTGGGTGTGCTGGTTCAGCGCGAACTCAACGATCCTGCAATCGGTTTTATCAGCGTCTCAGATGTAGAAGTCAGCCGTGATTTAGGGGTTGCCAAAGTGTATGTGTCGGTGCTGGAAACGAATAAGGCCGCCAGCAGCATTGCAGCGCTTAATCGCGGAGCAGGTTATCTGCGTGGTATTTTGGGTCAGCAGTTGCGCATGCGTAGCACGCCAGAGCTGCGCTTTCTGCAGGATAAATCGATTGAAACCGGTGAGCACATGGATGCATTGCTGGCTTCAGTGCGCCTGGCTAGCGAAGAAGAATAATCATTGTGGCTGGCGCCACACCAATAGCCGGTGGTTTGTTGTTGCTGGACAAGCCTGCGGGTATCAGTTCCAATCATGCGCTCGGTAGGGCCAAACGTATTCTGGGGATACGCAAGGCCGGGCATGCCGGAACGCTCGATCCGTTTGCCACCGGAATGTTGTTGTGCGCTTTTGGTCAGGCAACCAAAGTTAATGCCTATCTGTTAGGTGCTGATAAAACCTATAGTGCGACCCTAAAGCTGGGACAGTCGACTACCACTGGTGATATCGAAGGTGAAATCACAGATACCAGTGAAATACCTTTATTGAGCCTGTCGGAGTGGCAAGCTTTAGCGAATAAACTGACCGGGGAACTAGAACAGATTCCACCAATGTACTCAGCCCTTAAACATCAGGGGCAACCACTGTACAAGTTAGCGCGGCAGGGTAAAACTGTGGATAGGAAAGCTCGCCGGATTACCATTCATATGCTCAAGGTGACTTCCTGGGACCCGCCATTATTAAGCTTTGAAGTACGGTGCAGTAAAGGAACCTATGTACGCACTTTGGGTGAGCAATTGGCTGGGATTGCAGATACTGTGGGCCACTTAAGCAGCTTGCGGCGAACCAGTATAGATGCATTTGTTGCAGGCCAGATGGTCGGCATGGAACAGCTGGAAAGTGCGGATCAGCCATTAGACTATCTGTTAAGCGCTGATCAAGGGTTATTGGGTTATCCGGTAGTGAATTTGAATGCAAGCCAGTGGCTCAGGTTTGTGCAAGGTCAGCAAGTGGCAGACTTACCCAAGTGTGTACCGGGTCTATACCGGGTGTATCGGGTTGATAATTTGTTTTTGGGTATTGGAGAAGTGCTACCCGAAACTGGCTTGAAGCCACGCAGGGTTTTTCATGTGTCTTAAAAAGTAGTTACAGTTTCTTTTGGAAGAAATGTAATTACACTGGCACTTGTTTACAAGCATGGACTGGGCGCAGTACAATACGCTGCTGTCTTTTTTATAAATTCTTAGGCGACGGCGAGGCTTTGTGCAAGTGCCTTCTGATGGTCCGGTGATGACTGTCCGCAGGGTATTTTCATAAAGCCTCGTTGCCTACAAGTAAAAGGTAATTTTAGGAGAAAACATGTCACTTACAGCCGAGCAGAAAGCTCAGATCGTCAGCGACTATCAACGAGCCCCGGATGATACAGGTTCACCGGAAGTACAGGTTGCATTGTTGACCAGCAGAATTAAACATCTGACCCAGCATTTCGATTCACATAAGGGTGATCATCACTCGCGTCGTGGCTTATTGCAGATGGTGAACTCACGCCGTCGGTTACTCAATTATTTGAAAAACACCGATGTGCAACGTTACCGTGATCTGATACAAAGACTTGGATTGCGTCGCTGATTCGGCTCTGTAGCCCGACTGATTAGCGAATCAACAACTGTCAGTTTAATGGCCGGCTTCGTCCGGCCATTGGCGCATATGGCAGTAATAAATTAAGGACAACAAAGTGCAAAAAATTTCCAGAACATTTGAATATGGTGCGCATAGCATCACCATAGAAACCGGTCATATGGCACGCCAGGCGGATGCCGCAGTAATGGTAACCATGAACGAAACCTCGGTCTTGGTTGCCGCAGTAGGTAAAAGACAAGCCGACCCTGGTCGTGATTTCTTTCCACTAACCGTTAATTACCAAGAAAAATTTTACGCGGCCGGTCGAATTCCCGGTGGTTTCTTTAAACGCGAAGGCCGTCCGACTGAGAAAGAAACCCTGACATGCCGGCTGATAGATCGGCCGATCAGACCCATGTTCCCCAAAGGCTTCAAAAATGAGGTGCAGGTGGTCGCTACATTGGTGTCATCAAATCCGGAAACCAATGCTGACATCCCGGCTTTGATCGGTGCTTCGGCAGCACTGGCATTATCAGGGATGCCATTTAATGGGCCATTGGGCGCTGTTCGGGTCGGTTATAAGGATGGCGAGTATCTGCTCAACCCTGGTGCCGAAGAATTGAAAGATTCGGATTTGGATTTGGTTGTGGCCGGTACCAACAACGCAGTATTGATGGTTGAGTCAGAAGCTAAATTGTTATCAGAAGAAGTAATGCTGGGTGCAGTGACATTCGGCCATCAGGCAATGCAAGTAGCCATTGAAACGATCAACGATTTGGTCAAAGAAGCAGGCAAACCGTCTTGGGACTGGCAGCCTGAAGAGAAAGATGCTGCCGTTGCCAACTTGGTCACAGAACATTTCAAGAACGATCTGACAGCTGCTTACAGCATTACCGACAAAATGGAACGGAAAAATGCTGTTAATAATGCACGCACCAAATTGCGTGAAACTTTGCTGCAAGGTGACGATGCCTTGGATGAAGCTGAAGCGATGGATGCGTTTAGTGCGCTGGAAAAACGTTTGGTGCGCGAACGGGTGCTCAGTGGCGAGCCACGTATTGATGGGCGAGATTTAACCACTGTCCGGGCGATTGATGTTGAAGTGGGTATGTTGCCGCGTACCCACGGTTCTGCCGTTTTTACCCGTGGCGAAACCCAGGCATTGGTCGTTGCCACCCTGGGAACCGGGCGTGATGCGCAAATCATCGATGCGGTAGAAGGTGAATACAAAGACAACTTTATGTTGCATTACAACTTCCCTCACTATTGTGTCGGTGAAACTGGCTTTATGAGCGGTCCAAAACGCCGCGAAATTGGCCACGGCAGGTTAGCAAGGCGTGGTGTTAGTGCAGTGGTGCCATCCATGGATGATTTTCCTTATGTGCTGCGGGTGGTTTCGGAAATTACTGAATCGAATGGTTCCAGTTCAATGGCATCGGTTTGTGGTACTTCTCTAGCACTGATGGATGCCGGTGTACCGATTAAATCTCCGGTAGCTGGTATTGCTATGGGCCTGGTGAAAGAAGGTGATCGTTTCGCAGTATTAACCGATATTCTCGGTGACGAGGATCACCTTGGCGATATGGATTTCAAAGTGGCTGGTACCGCTGAAGGTATCACTGCGTTGCAAATGGATATCAAAATTGACGGCATTACCGAAGAAATTATGCGGGTAGCTCTAGCTCAGGCAACTGAGGGACGGCAGTATATTCTGGAAGAAATGAATAAAGTCATCAGTGAGCCACGTACTGAAATGTCCGAGTATGCGCCGCGGTTGTTGAAGATACGTGTTCATCCGGACAAGATTCGTGACATCATTGGCAAGGGTGGCGTGACCATTCGCCAGATCACTGAAGAAACCGGTACTGTTATTGATATCGAGGATGATGGTGTAGTTACTATTGCTTCGGCCAATAAGGATGCAGCTGATGAAGCTCGCCGCCGGATTGAATTGATTACTGCGGATGTGGAAGTTGGCAAAATTTATGAAGGTAAAGTGGAACGCATCATGAATTTTGGTGCGTTTGTTTCAATTTTGCCGGGACGTGATGGCCTGCTGCACATTTCCCAAATCTCTGAAGAGCGGGTTGAAAATGTGACTGATAAACTCAGTGAGGG
This sequence comes from Gammaproteobacteria bacterium, assembly GCA_021772985.1. Classification (GTDB taxonomy): domain Bacteria; phylum Pseudomonadota; class Gammaproteobacteria; order Xanthomonadales; family Wenzhouxiangellaceae; genus JAJFKX01. Next base: position 33,364 of record JAJFKX010000005.1, on the reverse strand, counting down.
TGATAAAGTCCGGGTCAAAGTGCTTGAAGTCGATAAACAGGGCCGCATTCGGTTAAGCATGAAAGCGCTGAATAGTGACGCTGTTGAGTAATAACCTTTAGCCAAGCTGATTTATTTAAGGCGCCGCATTGCGGCGCCTTTTTTGTGTCAGCGTTAAAAATGCATAAAAAAAGCATAGATTTAGCGTGTTGTTTCACCAAATAGTCGATATAATCTAAAAATTACGTTAAATCTACATTAGCAGGGGTTTGAGAGGCATCATGCAACGCATTATTTATAATATTCGTCAGTCTGCGCTGACATTGAGTTTTGCAGCCTGTGCTGCTGTGCTAGGGAGCGCAGCAGTGCTGGCACAGGATCAATCAGCCGACAATCTGGCGGTAAGTGGTGGCGGTGACAATGTCAATCTGCAATACACTGGCTCAAGATTCAGTGTCGGTATTGGTTTGGATACTGAGTTTGATGTGGTCGGTGAAATTACTGCGGTACTTACCGAAGATTATAATTCGGCATTGCTTGGTGAAGGCTGGGTTGGCGTAGAGGGTGCTGGCGGTTTGAAATTGAATTTTCACTGGCTGATGAACGGCTCGCAGATTGGCGAAGATGGAGATGGCAATCCCATTTACGGCGATGGCACGGTTGCAAAAGTTTTTGTGGCTGTAGATCAAGCAGAAATTTCTGATCACCGTAAACTTACTTTTGGTGGTGGTATTGAAAAAGAAAATGCCTTTATGTCTCTCTATGGAATGGCTGGTCTAACCGACGAATTGCTGGTAAATACTACCTTCAGCAGCAATGACATTTTGGTGAACGGGATACAAAACGGTCGTGGTTTTACCCGAACCGACACCCTTAACACTACTGTTCAGGTTTTTGAAGAAGTCTATGAATGGGGTGTTGGTATCCGTGGCGGTACACATTTTTTCGATCGGCAGGTTCGCTTAACACTGGGAGCTGATTATGAAGATGGCAATGGTGATGCTGACCAGTTCACCGCGTCTATAAGGTTGGACAAGGTTTTTGGACGTACTGGACACATGCTGTCACTACGTGGTGCCTGGGCACATAAATCAGGTGAGCTTGAACTTGATCGCAATGATATTCGTGGTGGTCTTTACTATATCTTCAACTTTGGTGAAGCACACCGCCCTGTACGTGCCTATGAATCGCAACAGTTCGAGGTAACCCCAGCCGTTTCTGCTTCGCCCAGCGAAAGGGAAGGCAGCGTATTCATGAATCAGGTGGATGTTTCCAATGAAACCAACTTCGATCTGGATGAATATGTATTATTGCCGGAAGCACAGGGTATTTTGGATGATTTATTAGACCGAATTCAGGAAGCACGTTTGGTTGGAGCGATTAAACTGACCGGCCACACATGCAACCTGGGCACTGATGAATACAACATGACGTTGTCACAGAACCGCGTGACCGAAGTACGTGATTACATATTATCCAGAGGGTTGTCTGCAGATCAGCTTGAAATCGATTGGCGAGGTGAATCTCAGCCTCGTTACTCCAACGAAACAGAGGTAACCCGTCGTTTGAATCGCCGGGTGGAAATCGAATTTGTCACCGAGACCGAAGTACGGCGTCCGGCCATTGGCCCAAGCGAGCCTGTATTGGAATGGCGTCAGGTGGAAGTGCCGGTTGAAGCACCGTGGATTCGCAGAGCACTGCGTACACCAGTGCGGCACAAGCGTGAGGTGGATGTTTACCGTACCCAGGAAACCACCACCCAGATCGTTGAAGGGGATGTGGTGTTTGATAATCAGCAGCCAAGCCTGCAAGACGATATGTTTAACGTTGATGAAGACAGCACCAATAATTTGCTGAATGTACTCAGCAATGATTCGGATGCAGATGGTGATGGCTTGCAGATTATCAGTGTTAGCACTCCATCGAACGGTACAGTTGGTATTGCGGGTGATCAAGTGACTTATACACCGAACGCAGACTTCACTGGTACAGATACTTTCATTTACACCGTGGATGACGGGTTCGGCGGCCAGCAGAGCGCCAACGTGACGATAACGGTTGCGCCTGAGAACTTACCGCCAATTGCAGTCAACGATACTGCCTCGGCTAACGCTGGTCTGAGTATTAATATTAACGTACTGGCCAATGATAGTGATCCTGAAGGTGATGCGCTCAGCGTGGTCAATGTCGGCCAGCCGGCCAACGGAACTGCGGTTATCAGTGGTGGCCAGGTAACATACACCGCCAATGCCGGTTTCTCAGGTGCTGATACATTCAGCTATAGCATAGAAGATACAGCGGGTAATCAAGCAACTGCCCAGGTGAGTGTGGATGTTACCGCTGGTTCCCCACCGATTGCTGTCGATGATGTGTTCATGATCGATATGAACACGCTTGGTGTATTCGATGTATTGGCTAATGATAGTGATCCTGATGGAGACCCGATTAACTTGGATGGTATCGTGCAGCAACCATCGAACGGCACCATCAGCATCAATGCAGACGGTACTATCAGTTACGGACCGGAATTCCAGTTCTTTGGAAATGATGAATTTGTTTACCGTATTACAGATTCATTCGGTAATACCGACACAGCTACAGTTTCGGTCTGGGTTGGTGACTGATTCTGAGCCGTCATCTATAGGTCAACTCAGCGTCCCGGTATCACCGGGAGAGCTACTTGATAAAATCAGCATACTCAAGCTGAAGTCGGAGCGGATAACCAATCCGGACCAGCTTGAGTATGTGAACCATGAATTACAATTGCTCAATGAACTATGGTTCGCCACAGGTGTGCACCACACCTCACTGGCATCGGAGGTAGCACGTCTGAGCGAAGAATTACAAGCTGTCAATGCCCAACTATGGGAGATTGAAGATAAACTGCGCGAATATGAGGCCGGTAATAACTTCGGTGATAATTTTATCCAATTGGCCCGGTCGGTTTATATAACCAATGATCGGCGTGCGGCGATCAAACATTCAATTAACCAAATACTTGGCTCACAGCTGCGTGAGGAAAAGTCCTACACCGACTATCAGGCCTCTGAATAACCTGCTATCCGCTTCAATCCAGCTGTGATCAAATTCAATGCCTACTGCGACAATTAGTGAGTTCCTTGCAGCAGCAAGCACGACTATGTGATAGCAGTATTACAATTTTTTCAGTTTGCATTTAGTGTGGAATACAGGCCACAGAGACAACAAATCAATCGCCTGAACAAAGGGTTTCATTACGTAAACGACGCCGTATTTGCTTGTCAGGAATGTATAGGCCGGTAACGGTAGCGGTTGTTTATTGATCTGATCATTGTGCTGGGTGGGTAGCAGATCGTGCTATCGCCATTGCTAATTTATAGCACACCGATGCCACATCCACTAAGTCCATAACTCCGCTGCACTCGATCCGGCTGCCCCAGCGCAGTTGTTCCGGCTCGCGCCTGCGGTATTTACGCGCAGCCTTGGGGAATCGGTCAACACACAGATCCAAACTATTATATGGGCCGCTACGCTGTGACCAGGTGGCGGCATATAAGCCCACTACCGGTGTGCCGGCCGCATTGGCCCAATGCAATGGGCCTGAATCTGGAGCAATAACGATGCTGGCGCGCTTCAGCAACGCCAACATCTGCGGCAATGTATCTTTTCCCACCAGGTTAAGAATGGGCGTTTGGGCAAATTGTTTAATGCTGGTAGCCATTGCCAGTTCGGTCGTGCTGGGACCACCGATCAGCGCCACCCGAAAACCATGGGTACGTTGTACCCAATCCGCCACCTGCGCATACCGCTGTGGTTGCCAGTTACGCTGGCGATGGCTGGAGCAGGGACTGATGACCAGCGTAGGTTGGTCACCTGGGAGTTGTTGTTGAGCAAACGCCAGTGCTTCTGCATCGATTGCTATATCCCAGCAGGGTTCCTGTATTACAGCGCCTAATGTTCTTGCAAAAGCCAAAAAGCCCTGTACCTGGTGTTGTGGTGGGGATTCATCAATTCGCTGGTTAAGAACCAATGCCTGTCCCTCACGAGAGCGTAGCTGATCCCAGCCGATTCTCTGACGGGCTTTGATTAATGTGCTGACAATATTAGCGCGGGCAGAGGTTTGTAAAAGTAACAACACATCGTAATGACGACCATTTAACGCCTGTTTGAGCGCAAGCAGCCCCCGCCAGCCATCACTTTTCGCAAAAGGGATTAGTTGTACATTCTTGATTTCAGGTATCAATGACTGATAACTGCTATCGATGATCCAATCGAACTGAGCCTGTGGGTATTGCTGTTGTAAAGCCCGTATCAAAGGTATTACATGACTAAGATCACCCAACGCTGAAAAGCGCAGTAAGCAGATTTTTATTGCAGAGGGTGTATTCATGTTTGCTTGGCGGGTAATATTGTCGGTAGTAAAACTTCCATGGATCGTATTAATGCAAGCTGCCAGCTATAGCCAGCCATATACGCGCATTCTATACGATGCTGACTGCTTAGAGCGCCCCACCAGTACATGGTTTAGCCCTGACCATTGGGCCAAGCATGGTTTGGTTGAGACTTTCCGGCAAGGTCGAGGTGGTTGCTGGAAGGTCGACATGCCTATAGGTTGTGCTGTGATCAAGCATTATCGGAGGGGTGGTCAAATGGCTAGAATCAGTTATGACCGCTATCTGTTTACGGGTTGGGAGCGCAGCCGCAGCTTTCGTGAATGGCGGTTGCTGGCAACATTATACCAACAGGGTTTACCGGTGCCTGCGCCATTGGCTTCAATTTGTGTACGGCGTGGGCGGAGTTATCGAGCGGGGTTGATAACCCGCTATATTGATGGCGCTGTAGGCTTGAACCGTTTAATCGCCCAGGGTGATCCGGAATTAAAGGAATTGGCACTGAAAACCGGCCGGCTATTGGCAGAATTTCATATTGCTGATGTCAACCATGCGGATATCAATCTCAGCAATATTGTCAAAGACCAGCAGGGTCGCTTATGGTTGCTGGATTTTGATCGTGGGCGGATTATCAAGATGAACCACAAACGTCGGCAGCATGCGATGCGGCGGTTGCAGCGCTCGCTGAAGCGGTTATCTGAACGGGAAAAGATTTCAGATGTGACTACCCGCACTTTCTGGGATCAGATGTACAGTGCTTATCAGGTCAGTTTCTAGGCTTTGCATCCTGGTAATTGGACTGATTTAGCTTAAGTGGGAAACTTTGCAGCTTCAGCCTGACTGTCATCTGACTTGAGCAAACAGTCGATTGGCAGATGGTATGGATTTAAGCACAAATTTCATTGCCTCGAGCAGCTTGAGTTTAATTGATGGCTGTTCATTGGGGGCGTGCAAAAATGGCTTCGGGATACGGTTTGAGTAGGTTGTCAGGATAGTCGGGTCTATATCCATATTGCGCAGCACGGCTGGCTGGATATTATCAGCCAGGAATCGCCTTTTAGATTGAATGGTTTGGCAACACCAATCTATTAAACCTAGATAATCTGAATTAGAGCATGGCATATTCAGATTGTGCTTAGCGTTTTGTTCGAAACTTGACAGTTCAGGGAAACAGCCAGTTTGATGTTTACTGCGCCGGGTACCATCAGATTGAATGATTCGTTGTTGAGCTGAAGTGTAGTCTGATTGCGCCAAAGTTTTGGCTACCCCTGCTCTTACCTGAGTTAAATCGATATAAGCCATGCAACTGATGATGGCACTTTCTGAGCTCAGAATTTCTGTATTGAAACGTGTCCCCCAAAGTCGATTCTTATCGCCTGCATGGGTATTTACTTTGCCGAAAGTGTTTTCATTTAAACATCGGGTAAACCAGGACAGATCGCATAATCTGGATCGATAGAGTTTAATACGGTCGGCTACCATTAAGTTTTCTGCATCCATTAACAACTCGCCATTGCGAAAGCGTTGTACCAGTAACGGACTGGGAAACAACTGGCACCAGCGATCCAAAACATCAGTATCTGACCAAGATTTGGCTGCATCGTAATCGACGCTTAATACTAAATGGTAGTAATTGTGCATGACTGCATAAGCACAAACAGTCACGGCAAAAATACTGGAAAGTTTTGCCAGGGCTGCCGTTGTCAAATGACCATGTTGCTCAAATGGGTGCTGGCTGGCAATGCTGTCAGCGCAAACAAAGGAACGCGTGACGTATTGGCCGATACAATGATAAAAAGGTATTGAAATCGGCGGGTTTTGCCCAGAGCGAGATAGAGTCATGCTGCATATCCAGTTGAGTGAGTGGCTATGCTATGTAACATCGGCAGTATTGGGTAGCAGCGATTGGTCATCACTTTTGTAAGAGATTTGCTTACTATGTTGTCACCACTCGCTCACCATTAACGCTTGCGGTACCCAACGAGCGTTGCCGTAAGCACAGAGTTACAGCACCATGATTTTGATCAAGCCATGGCCAATAGGGTTTTATTATTGGTTATTCAGGCTATTCAAAAACTCTGTGTAGCGATTGGCACACAACCGCGGCCGTTCCAGCATTGGTAAGTGGCCGGTGCGTTCCAACACCTGGGTTTCAATATTGGGGGTCAATTGCTGCAAAACCTTAACACCGTCGGGATGCAGGACACGATCATTTTCACCCCAGGTAAGTAAAACCGGCTGATTGATTTCAGGGGCGAGACTCTCCAGCTGTGGTGAGTGATAGCGCATCGCATCAAAACAGGCTTGGCAATGTTTTGCCTGACGGCGTGCCCGGCGCGCCAGCCAGCGATGCATGGCCTCCGGGAGCCATAGCCAGCGATGCATGGTTAGCTGGAACAGCCTTTTTTGTTGCGTCAAACTGGTTACAACCAGAGGGTTTGGTTGATCAGCGGCGACCTCATTCATGACGTCACTGTGCGGCACGTCTCGAAGTCCGCCCGGGGCCAGCAACCACAGGCTGAGCACTTTGTCTGGATAATCATGAGCGAGTTGCGCGGCCAGGTAGCCACCCATCGAATTACCAATGACATGGCATGCAGGAATATTCAACTCCTGTAATAATGCTGCCAACCAGGCGGCGGCCTGTTTGGTTCCACTGATGTCACATTCCGGTGCCTGGCTGGCGCCAAAACCAGGCAGATCCGGTGCAATTAACTGCAGATGTTTCGGTAACTCTGCTGATAACAGGCACCAATGATCGGAGTCACCACCCAGGCCATGCAGCAAAAGCACGGTTTGTGGTTGATGGATACCATCTGGTGGCCGGTACAATACATGCAGAGCCCGGCGTTGGATACTCAACCATCCGGAATGCATGCGGCCGTGGCGTCTTTCCAGAAAGCGAAACCAAAGTGCAATGGGCGTGGCCCAGTACCACAGTAAAATACCGGCGACAATAGCCATCAGTGCACCAGCAAGAATTAATGTGGTTAAGCTCATAGACTGCCAAGACAATGCATTCTCAAGATAAAATATTAACTGCTAATCAATTTTATTATTTGCTAATGGAAAAACTTGCTAACACAGAAAAACAGTTTTTCGATACTCAAGGTTATCTGATAGTACGCCAGATGGCAGCTGAAGCCCAGGTGAAGGTATTGCGGAACGTAGCAGAACAGCAATTAGAGACTGTTGTGGCACCGGTTGAATATGAAGCTGATGTAGCCTATCCAGGCGCGCCTTCCAGTCGGGCCGGGCAGGGAGGCAATACTGTCAGGCGATTACTGCACGCTTATCAGCGGGATAAAGGCTTTGCCCAATGGGGCAGGCATCCTGATTTGATTCATACGGTGAAAACATTGCTAAACAGTAATCAGATTTATCTGGTGCAGGCGCATCATAACTGTGTGATGACTAAACACCCGATGTTTTCCAGCAGTACCATGTGGCATCAGGATTTTCGTTATTGGCGTTTTCAGCAGAATGCTTTGGTCACTGTATGGCTGGCGCTGGGACAGGAAACAGCACGCAATGGTTGTATGCGGTTAATTCCCGGTAGCCATTTATTGACACTGGATAAACCCCGCTTTGATCAGGCCAGTTTTTTAAGAACCGACTTGCCGGAAAATCGGGCGTTGATGCATCAGGCATTGCGTGCAGAACTCGAGCCTGGTGATGTATTGCTATTTCACAGTGGTTTGCTGCATGCAGCTGGCCGTAACCAAACAGATACACCTAAGCTGGCCTTGGTATACAGCTACCGCGCAGCCGGCAATTTACCGTTGTCGGGTACGCGTTCGGCAGCCATGCCGGAAATTGAGTTGCTGGATGTTGGTAATGATGAACCCTAAAAAACTCAGCATATTCTGGTTGTCGACGGCAATGGTAATGATTGTGGTCAGTGCCAATGTGCTGGTGCAATATCCCATCAATAACTGGCTGACCTGGGGGGCGCTAACGTATCCGGTTTCTTTTTTGATTACTGATTTAACCAACCGGCGATTCGGCGCGCAGACTGCCCGCAAAGTGGTCTGGGTAGGTTTTGCCGTTGCTGTACTGTTGTCATCAATACTGGCTACACCACGTATTGCCGTAGCCTCCGGCAGCGCTTTTTTACTGGCACAATTATTGGACGTGCAATTGTTTGACCGACTTCGCCACGGCCGCTGGTGGCGCGCACCGTTATTGTCCAGCACTATTGGTTCCTTACTTGATACCGGTTGGTTTTTTGCACTGGCGTTTTATGGCACTGGTTTGCCCTGGGTGAGTTGGGCGATTGGTGATTACGCTGTTAAATTGGTACTGGCGTTGCTGTTATTGGGGCCATACCGGTTATTTATCCTGCGTTGGCGAAACAGCAAAGTAAACATACGTGCACAGTCCGGGTAAATGTTTACCGGGTGTTGGCGTCCTCGGCAGGAGTCGAACCTGCGACCTAGCGCTTAGGAGGCGCTTGCTCTATCCAGCTGAGCTACGAGGACTCCGTTTGAAACTGTAAATGGTAATGCGGATTAAACGATGTTGCCAGTTTTATAGGGTGAAATAAGCGCAGCGCATTGCACCCTACGGGAAAGGTCTTGAATGTTACCAGCTTATTCATTAATCACAACGGCTACTTGGTCACCGGCTGGATTAACCATAACCCTGGTAATGCCATGCAAACCGAATTGCTGCAGATCAACCATCAATTGCCAATGTTCATCACCCGGAGCATACCGGTAAACCTTGCTGCCGGCGCCGTGCCATAAGCTGTGGTTGGGGCCTAAACCAAAATCCTGCCCGTTCTCATATAAACCGATAACTGGCCTGGGTTCTTTGCCAGGCTGCAGGTGCATGATTTTTGAAGGGTTTTGTACGTAAAACAACTCGCCATTGCGGTCGGTCTGTAAACCGCGTCCGATATTATCAGCCAGTCGCTGGCCGCTATCGGTTGAGGTGTGCCACAATTCCAGTCGGTTGGTTTGCCCCTGCTCGGGGTTGCCAAGTACAAACAAGGCCAGTTGGTCGGTATCCAGCCAGGCATGATAGCCGACCGGTTCAGCGCTGATAATCCGTTGATCAGGGCGTTCTGAATCGATAAAGATTGACCATAATTCCTGGCTGCCGTCGGTCTGTACTCGCACCACTGATACACCTGGTGCATTGGGAAGAGGCAATGGGGAAAATTCACTAATGGGGGTAGAGGTAACCTGGTTGTAAGCGCCGGTTGTCAGGTTGACACGCCAGATGTCGGTATAACCCAGTTCATCATCCGCCAAATCGCCTTGAGTATAATATAGCCATTGGCCGTCATTGCTGAAAGCAGGCTGATTGTCATAACCGGGACGTTGTACTGCCGGAATTACCTGGGTAACCTGGTTATCTTTGATGTGTAACATCCAGATATCCGTACCAGGCAGCTCATACTGTGCCCAGGCGCTGGATAATGGCAATAGGTATAGCGTTAGTATCAGGGGTCGTATTATGGGCATCATCAAATCCTCAAGTATGGTTAAGCACTGCATCCAATTTTGAATTAAGCAGTTGCCCTCGCCAACCATCCAAACGACTGTTGGAAGCAGTCTTCAGATGGTTGTTTTGGATGGATTGTAATACACGTTTGCTGGCTAGTAATGTGGGTTCTATGTCCAATTGCATAGCGATGGAACTGACAACTGCCTGCATGCCGGCTAGTTGCTTGCGTTGCTCAGCGTCCGGTCGGCCTGGAAATTCCGGCAGCGGTTTGTCAGGTTTGGGTTGCAACAATTCAGCCATTGATTGAGCATAACGGCGGATAGCTTTTGGGTGTATGTTACCCAGTGCTTTGATATCATCAGCAGTAATCGAAGGCTGGCCTGCGGCCAACTCTGCTACGGAAACCAGTTCGTGGTCTGTGATAACGAAGCTGCGTGGAAGGTCATGTAGTTGGGCCTGTTGATCACGCCATACAGTCAGGCGTTGCAGGCAAGCCAGTCCTATGCCGGTCAAGCGGCCCGCGCCTTTTACTCGTAAATACAATCGATCAACATCCACGGGTTGTTGCGCCAGGGTCAGTAGGTTGCGCATGTCCTGTTGGTGCCATTCCAACCTGCTATTAGCGATTAGCCTGGTATGCAAAATCTCCACGGCCAGTGGTAAATAGGCAACATCATTGGCTGCATACAAAATTTGTTCATCGCTTAACGGGCGTTGCAACCAATTGCTTCGTGATGGTCCTTTATCCAGATGCAACGGCAATAATTCATTGATCAAGTGCTCATAAGCCAGTTGTAATGAATAACCCAGCATGGCAGCAGCAACCTGACTATCAAACAGCGGAGTCGGGAGCAACCCCAGCCGCTGCTGGAAAATGTCCAAATCTTCCCCCCCACCGTGTAGTATCTTGATAATATTGGCATCAGTTAAAGTATCAGCCAATGGATTCAGGTTAGTTAATGCCGGTACATCCACCAACCAAACGGTTTGTGCATCGGAAATCTGCACCAATCCAAATTTAGCGAAATAAGTGCGCTCACGGACAAATTCTGTATCAATCGCGAGTATGGGTTGTCGAGACCAGGCTTTAGCTGCTCTGGCCAACCCGCTTTGAGTATCAATCCAGACCGGTTTCAGAGTGGCAGATTGAGCATTTATTAGGCGATCCTGGCTGATTTCCATGGTTTAGTTTGATTATTTGCGTTGTGAATAACTTGTGAAGGCTACATCAGTGTATTATCTTTCATCCCCGAGCGGGGAATAAGACCTAAGTCTCGACCAGTTCAGCAGGGAATGAGGTATGCAAAAATTATTAATTTTAGTGATACTGCTTAGTATCGCGGGGTCAGTTCAGGGACAGGATGCCGATAACAGCGACAATCAGGTCGCAGATACGGCTGTCGACTCTGCTACCGGGAATACGGATACCACGGCATCCGGTGTGGATGATGAGGCAATAGCTGCCGGTGTGCCCGCGGATGACGGCACGGGAACAGCTGATGCAACCACACCCGGAATCAGTGATGCGGCCAGTGACGAGGGTGTGTCTGTGCCTGCAACTGCTGATGGTGGCGAAACAGCTGATACCAGCACGGATGTACCTAGTGATGCTGAGACTGCTCCAGGTGGTGCTGACGATGACGCTAATACCGGTGCCGGTGCCGGTGACGTTGATACGAGTTCGGCAAGCGTCGACAACACTGCAATCACTGGTGCTGATGATGCATCTGTGCCGGCTGTTATTGATGGCAGTAATGACACAGCTGCCGGTGATGGCAGTCAGGACGCCACTGATGCTGACACGGCTACCACTCCACGCCGTCAAATTCGCAGGCTGGGTGATGTGACTCGCGATCCAGGAACCGAGTGGACTTTGGATATTCCACAAGGCCTGAATATTCAGCAGCAACCAACCATTGACGTACAAGTTCCCGATACGCAGTTGAACAATCAGTTACAACAGGTATTAATTGATCAAGCCAACAGCACGAATTCTCTGGAAGTGGCTGGCCGATTGGAGACGGTGCTATTAGTCATCGAGCAACGCGCAGATGCCAATCTGACCAGTGGTGATATCCAGCAGGCAGCAGCTTATATCGCTGCTATTACAGCATTGGATGGCAATCGTGCAGGTTTGACTGCGCGGCAGACTCAGTTACAAAGCTTGCTCCAGCTGCAGACTTTACAAGCGCAATTGGATCAGGCTTTTGTAGATGATCGTTTATTAGAACCTGATGATGACAATGCGCTGGCCTATCTGAACCAGATTCTGGCCATTGATGCCACCAATGCGCAGGCACTGGCCAGTCGTGATGAGCTTCAGCAGCGTTTATTGGATCAGGCAGATACATTGGCAACCAGTTTGGATTTTGAGCAGGCTTCAAGTTTGCTGGATCAGATTGAAGCACTGGCAGGCAACGCAGATGTTGATGCTGCTCGTCAAGCACTGGTAGATCAACGCCAGGCACATGCGGCGGATTTGGAGGATCAATCACGAGCGGCCCTGGATGCCGGGAATCTGGACCAGGCTGAGCAGTTGTTAAATGACTTGATTGCTTTGGGTAATGCAGATCAATCGGCCGAACGGTTGCGACAGAGTATCGCCGATGTGCGCCAATATGGTGGTATGGTTCCTGGTCAGGTATTCAGGGACAGCTATGCCGGTGGAAGCGCTCAGGGGCCGGTTATGATGGTTTTGCCCGCTGGTGGCTTTATGATGGGCTCACCCGATTCTGAAGCAGGCAGACGCGACAGTGAAAGCCCGCGTTTCAGGGTGACATTTGAGCGTGGTTTTGCGCTATCGCAACGCGAGATTACAGTTGAGGAGTTTCGTCGTTTTATCCAGAGCTCCGGGTACCGTACCGATGCCGAACGGCTGCGTGAGTCATCCTATTATGATGAAGACAGCGGCCGGTTAGGGACTGGTGATATGAGCTGGCAAAATGATTATTCGGGTGGCCGGGCAGAAGATGACATGCCGGTTGTGCACGTTTCCTGGAATGATGCCAACGCCTATGCCCAATGGTTGGCTGATGTAACCCAAAGGCAATACCGCCTGCCCAGTGAAGCTGAATTGGAATACGCCATTCGTGGTGATACCCAGACGGCATATTGGTGGGGGGATGATAGCCCAAACCAGGATGATACTGAGAATGTAACCGGCTCCGGGGATATATCATCATCCCGCCGCCGCTGGAACGATTCTTTCGAAAATTACGAAGATGGTTACTGGGGACCTGCGCCGGTAGCAAATATGCAGGCCAATCCATTCGGATTATTCGATATTAACGGCAACGTCAAAGAATGGGCTGCTGATTGCTGGCATGTAAATTACAATCGTGCACCAACGGATGGTTCTGCCTGGATTAATGCTGGTTGTGAATCACGGGTGGTGCGGGGCGCTGATTGGAGCAGTACCCCGGTACAGAGCCGATCGGCGATGCGGATTTCAGCGCGTATGCAGGTTCGTGGTCCACGGGTAGGTATCCGCTTGGCCAGAGACTTATAGAAAGGCCAATACCCGGTTTCGGCTACTGGCATGACCGGATACCTGGTTAGCTAATAGATTTTGGCAACAAGCTGTTGTTGCGCAGCAATTCTGCGCAACATTCAATATCGCTGCCTACTTCGTAATCAGAATCGGCATGAGTGACATGTTGGCGCATTGTGGCGTGCGCTTGAGCGACATCGGCACCAGGCTTTAAGGGCAACCGAAAATCCAGTGCCTGGGCAGAAGTCAATAATTCAATAGCCAGTACCCGTTCTGTATTTTTAAGCACTTGTAACAGTTTGAGCGCGCTGATCGAACCCATGCTGACATGGTCTTCCTGTCCCAGGCTGGATGGAATTGAGTCAACACTGGCCGGGTGACATAACACTTTATTTTCCGAAACCAGTGCAGCAGCGGTATATTGCGGAATCATGAAGCCTGAATTGACACCGGTATCTTCCATCAACAGGCGCGGTAAACCATCATGACCTTCCAGCAATAAATATGTCCGCCGTTCAGAAATGCTGGCAAGTTCTGCCAGAGCAATTGCGGTGTAGTCTAGTGCCAGCGCCAGAGGCTGGCCATGAAAATTACCGGCAGATACGATATCACCATTACTCATAACCAGGGGGTTATCGGTAACCGAATTGATTTCAATCTCAAACACTTCTATTGCATGCGCAATGGCCTGCCGGCTGGCGCCATGTACCTGTGGTACACAGCGCAGACTGTAAGGATCCTGAACCTTGCCGCAATCACGGTGTGAATCCAGTATTTCACTGCCTTCCAGTAATCTGCGGATATTATCTGCCACCTGTTGCTGGCCAGGATGCGGGCGCAGTGCATGGACTCGTTGATCAAATGGCTGCGCACTGCCCTGCAGGGCCTCAAGACTCATCGCAGCGAGCAAATCAGCATTAGCGACCAAGGTTAAAGCCTGTTGTAGTACATACACACCATAAGCGCTCATTAACTGGGTGCCGTTGATCAATGCCAGTCCGTCTTTAGCAGCTAAAGTAACCGGTTTGCGCTGGCAACGGTGTAACGCAACTTCACCGCTGATTGTGGCATTGTCGACGTCCCACACCCGGCCACGGCCAAGCAACGGTAAGGCCATATGTGCCAGTGGTGCCAAATCACCGGAGGCCCCCAAACTACCCTGGCTGGGTATCCAGGGAGTGATCTGTTGCTCCCAAAAGGTCAATAATAATTCGAATGTAGGCCACGAGATACCTGAAAACCCCAACCCCAGGGCATGCAATTTAAGTCCAAGCATCATCCGACTGATCTGTCGCGGCACTGGTTCACCAACACCGCAAGCATGGCTAAGAATCAGATTGCGTTGCAGGTCAGTAACTGCATCGTCGCTGATGCGTTGGTTGGCCAGCACTCCAAACCCGGTATTAATACCGTAATAGGCGCTACCCTCCCGCAGGGCGGTTTCAACATGTGCGCGTGAGGCATGCAGGCGATCAGGTTTTTCACGGGTCTGTTGCAAACTGCTGTGGATATCATTATTAAAATTGGCAATGGTAAGTTGCTGCATGATTGGCTGGTTTCCTTATGCTTTTATGCGGTATCAACTGAACAATTATGTTCTCAGCTTGTCAGCAGGACTGCAAAAAGTGCAGTATATCTAACCCTTTAACCGGAGCGTAGGTTTAATGACAATTAGTACAATATTTCGCCCCAGAGTCTGGTATACGCTGGTGGTGCTGGCAGTAGCAGCCCTGTTGGGTTATGCCTATTATGTTCAATATCAGTTGTTACTTGAACCTTGTCCGTTATGTATTTTGCAGCGAGTGGCATTTTTTGTCATGGCCTGTGTGGCTTTAGTGGGTTTAATTCATAACCCTGGGATGAAAGGTCGTTGGGTGTATGGCGGTCTAGTTATTCTAGCCGGTATTATCGGCAGCCTGATTGCAGGCAGGCATTTGTGGTTACAAAGCCTACCGCCTGACAGAGTGCCTGAATGTGGCCCAGGGCTTAGTTATATGCTGGAGAATTTTCCGCTGGCAGAAGTATGGCAAACCGTATTGCATGGTTCTGGAAGCTGCGCCACGGTAGACTGGCAGTTTGTGGGGCTGAGTATGCCAGCCTGGACCCTGATTTGTTACCTGTTGATGACAATCGGCACTTTAATAATGTTACTGAGGCTTAAGTAAAACATGCAACAAGCATTAGAAGCACTGGATGTGCACAATTGGCGGATAGATTCCTGGCAGGATAAGATTGCCAGGCAACAGGCTAATTATCCGGATCAACAGGCACTGATTGACACACTTAGCCAGCTTAGCCAGCTACCGCCGTTGGTGACTTCCTGGGAAATAAATACCCTACGTCAGGAATTGGCTCTGGCGCAAAAGGGCCAACGCTTTGTATTGCAAGGCGGTGACTGTTCGGAAAACTTTGATGAGTGCACCTCACCGGTAATTACCAATCGCCTGAAGGTATTATTGCAGATGTCTTTGGTGTTGACTCATGGTTTGGAAATGCCGGTAGTTCGATTAGGTCGTTTTGCCGGGCAATACGCCAAACCACGTTCTTCTGATATCGAAACGCGTGGTGATGTAAGTTTGCCGAGTTACCGTGGCGATCTGGTTAACGGGCCGGCATTTACAGAAGCAGCACGTATTCCTGATCCACGCCGGTTATTGCGTGGGCATGCACGTTCCGCACTGACCATGAATTTTGTACGAGCTCTGGTAGATGGTGGTTTTGCCGATTTGCATCACCCTGAGTACTGGAATTTGAGTTGGCTGGAACATTCGCCGCTGGCAGAGGAGTTTCGACGGATTGCTGATGATATCGAACAATCCATTCGTTTTATGGAAACCGTCACCGGCAAAACTGCAGGGACACTTCGGCGGACCGATTTTTACACCTCGCATGAAGCATTGCACCTGCATTATGAGCAAGCATTGACACGTGAAGTTCCACGGGTGGAAGGCTGGCATAATTTATCAACGCATTTTCCATGGATTGGTATGCGCACTGCGGAACTGGATGGCGCGCATGTTGAGTTTTTCCGCGGTATTCGCAACCCGGTTGGTATCAAGATTGGCCCTGGCATGACCAATGACTGGCTGCGTGGATTGCTGGATATACTTAACCCAACCCGCGCACCAGGACGAATCACTCTGATCCATCGCATGGGTGCCAAGCACATCGCTGATCACCTGCCTGACCTTATTCAAGCTGTTAATGCCACAGATCATCCGGTTACCTGGATATGTGACCCGATGCATGGCAACACCGAAAGTACAGCCCAAAAGATTAAAACCCGCCGATTTGAGAATATTCAATCGGAATTGGAACAGGCATTTGATGTGCACGCCGATTGCGGTTCAATTCTGGGAGGCGTGCATTTGGAGCTGACCGGTGAAGATGTGACCGAATGTACCGGAGGTGCGCGGGCTTTATCAGATACAGATTTACAGCGGGCCTATAAGTCTACCGTTGACCCACGATTGAATTATGAACAAGCAATCGAGCTGGCAATGTTGATTGTGCGCAAACGCAAACAAGCATAAAGTTACTTAGTACTAGGAGAAACCATGTCTTTTTTACGAATGGCCCTGCTGATGGGCAGCATTCTGCTATGCCAACTGGCAGGTGCAGAAATTTATGATGAATCGAATGCAGTCAGGCCTTTACTGCCTGGCATGACGGTACCAGCTTTCACGGTTAAAACAGCCACTGGTGACGAAGTCAATATTCAACCGGATGCATTCGAAAAACCAGTCGTGATCACTTTTTTTCGTGGTGGCTGGTGCCCTTACTGTAACTTGCATCTGGCAGAGCTTCGACATGCTGAAGCAGAGTTGAAATCCAAAGGTTTTGATGTCTGGTTTATCAGCGCTGACCGGCCTGAAAGATTGTATGAAAGCCTGACCGAAGAAGTGGATTATCAGCTTTATTCAGATGGCTCGCTGGAAGCCGCACAAGCCTTTGGTATTGCCTTTAAAGCCAATCAGCGCATGCATGAGTATTTTGCCGGCCGTGATTTGACCTTGGAAGGAATCTCCGGGGATGACAAAGATGGCATGCCGGTTCCCGCGACCTATATTATCGGTACAGATGGTCGGGTGCACTTTCAATACACCAACCCGGATTACAGTATCCGTCTGTCCCCTAAAGTGTTGCTGGCTGCTGCAGAAGCCTATCAGGAAGATGCAGACAAGCGCTTGAGACGAAATCGCTGAACAACCCTGTAAATAATAAAAAGCCGGTTGCCAGCCGGCTTTTTTATGTCGGCTTTACATCAGTTGATTGGTGTTTTAGCGTTAAATAAGATACGAGCTAATAGTTGCCTGAACAATGGCAGTTAATCAAATAAAAATGTTAAAACGGGAGACGTCAATGGTATCCAGCAAAATTGAATCGGTAGATCAATATCTGGCTGACTTGCCAGCAGACCGGCGCCAGATACTGGTTCCAATCCGACAGGTTATTTTGAAAAATCTTCAGGATGGTTTTGTTGAAAGCATGACCATGAGAATGCCAACTTACGAAATACCGTTGTCCACTTTTTCTAAAACCTATAATAAAAAACCGTTGATGTATTGCGCAATCGCTGCCCAAAAAAACCATAACGCCATTTATTTATGCAGTGTTTACAGTGATGAAGCGATGTTGAAGAAGTTGCAGGATGGTTACCAAATGGCCGGTTTGAAGCTGAACATGGGTAAATCCTGTATCAGGTTCAAAAAACTTGAAGAGGTGCCATTGGATGTTATCGGAGTAATTATCGCCAGCTACCAAGTCAGCGATTTTATTGATAATTATCACAGTTGCAGGAAAAAGTAAGGCGGGAGAGGCATCCAGATCCCGCCAATGTTTGGTTTTGTATAAGCATTAAAGAAGTTCTTTTCTTTGTTTCCAGTGGCTGACTGCCAGCCAGCCTCCCAAACCAAGTGCCACTATCAGCGCAAGTGAAGATGGTAATGCGATGCTGCTGCCGACGGGGCCTATTGATACTATTAGTAAAGTAGCGCCCAGCAATACCAGACCAACGGCAACAGATTTAGGTAGATGCAGTCGCCGGCTGCCAAGTGCGATAATACCGATCCAGATCAATAGCACTGCAATTGCACTGAGCGCGCCACCCATTCTGCCTGCCTCCAGGGATGCATAGCGAATCGTGAACTGGGGATCTTGTGGGGCCTGGTTTGCATAGAGTTTCTCAAAAGCAAAATGAATTCCTTGGGTGGGTACGGTAATTTGCAGTGGTTGAGTATTCAAATTGCCGTTTAAGTCTTCACTGCTGCGCCGAAACTCCATTGGATTAACCGGTGTTGCCTGACTGACAATCTGCATGTTGCTGTGTGGTTGTTTGTAGTTAATACCCGCAGGCAGAAAAATATCCCAATAAGTGTGGGTAACCACCATGTCAGGACGTATCAGGCGGCTGCTGATTTTACCCAATGAACCCAATGGGTCGACAGGCGTAGCGTAAACAATTTTCACTGGAAAACCATCAGCTGAATTGATCATCTTGATCAGCACCTGCTTATCCTGAGAATTTTCGGACGGCCCTGAGTGTGCCGGCTTTTCCGGCTGTCCATTAACCGTGACTGACCAGATAGTCGAATCTGATGGCAGGTTCAGGCGCAGGAACTGGCGACGGCTATTACGTACCATGAAATTTGCTGTGGTTACCGCCAAACCGTCACGGGTAAACAAGGTTTCATAGTGGGCTTTTTCAATGCTGGCTACCTGCACATCAATTTCCTGATGATGAGTTACGTTCAAGGCCAATTTGAATGGTGGCTGGGCATATTTATACGCCAGTAAAATGGGATTAGTTGTTTTTAAAACCAATTGCCGGGGAAGCTCATTAATTTCCAGATTGGATAATTGTTCAGTAACACCGGCTTGTACTTCTACTGCCGTCAGTGCTTCAATAGCAATTCGCCCATGTTCAACTTCTGCATCTGCTACCAGAATGGTGGGTACTTCCGTGCCCGTGGCGCCTGCTGTCATGATCCGTTCGTAATTAACCTCAAGCTTGAATTGACCCTGCATTTCCTGGGTGAATTCCAGTTGAATTTGTTGAACATCATTACCAGCAACGATTTGATGACTTCGAATTGATGGTCCAGTGACATCTAGAACATTGATGTCTTCCGGTAGCTGCAAGAGCAATTCCATAATAGCGCCGGATTTGACACTAACAGCAATTGTTGCTGATCCAGCCAAGGTTACTTCGCCGATGGAAATCAAGGTATCCACTTGGGCATCAAATTTTCCCTGTTGGCGTTCAGGGACAGTTGGCATCACGGTCAGCAGCGACATCGGGTCAGTATATTTGTAGGTATGCGCAACACTCATGCTCAAATCATTACGTACAAATGCCGGTAATTGATTTTCGCCAACCCTCGATATGCCATGCTCTTCAACCGGCGTCAGGACCAACTCCGAACCGCTGAGCAAAGCAATCATGCCACGTTGCCGATGGACTTCGGTAGCTGCCAGCAGTGGAACTTGAATAGCGTGTGTTTCAGCCGGGATAACACCGGTCAGGTATTCATAGCCAACATCCAGTAGAAATTTACCACGGACAGCCCGATCCAGGAAAATGCTGATATGTTTTCTGCTGGTTTCCTGATTGGTTTCAACAGCCCAATCAGAGATCGCGCCGGTAGCTGAAGTGATGCTGTTGACTTGTGCATCTGCCGGAAGCTCAAGACTCAATTGATTGGTCTCACCATGGGTAATCTCATAAGCAACCAATGCACGCGCATGCAACACGCCTTCTTCAGCATGCAGTGCATGATAAATACTGGCATTGGCACGCACTTCGGTGCGTAAGTGTTCGGGCACTGCCTCGACCCAGGAAAAAGTAACCCGGTCACTCATTGGAACATATACAGTTGTCTGGGTTTGGTCATTCAGTTCATTACTACTGATATTGGCATTTGGACTGACGCTCAGTTCTTTTCTACCAGGTAATATCAGATCAAATTGAGAAACGGGTACTTTGGGAATAGCCAGCAGCGCACTGGGCGGACCTGAATCAGTATTCACCGGGATGTGAAATTGTGCTGTTACAGTATGCGCGCCGCGGCCTTGTACAACTGTGGCGAAATAGCCATCCTGCTCCAGTACAGTTGCCGGCTGATCATCAATGCGCAGATCACTCAAGGTTATACTGGCCGGCATTACCGGCAAGGTGATCAGCTCGCCTTCAAAAATTTCTACCGAAAAAGCTGCATCCCAGACCAATGAATCACCTTGCAGGGCACCCTGGTAAAGTGCACGGCTTATTACATATGGCCGGTTGCCAAAAGCCCGCCAGGAAATCATCACCGCACTGGTGCTGGGGATGCTGGCTGTGGTTATTGTCAGGTCATTTCGCTCTTCAGTATTGATATCTGCTGCCGGAACCACTGCCAGATCCAGGCTGGTACTTGGTAAAGTGACATTCATCCGGGTAGCGGCGGCTCGAGGTACTGGCACAGGCAGCACATAACCCGCTGTAGAACGCTGCGCATCCAATCCGTATTGCAAATGCATTGTGACCGTACCGGCGGTCGCTGTGCTCCATGACAAGCCATCAGGACCCTGTACCAGTTGTACAGCTTGCCCATCGACCTCAACACTGCTCAATGCGGTACCACTGGATAATACCGGAACCAAAGTCCATTGATCCTCAAATACCTCAATCATAATCGTGGCTTCTACTTGCGCAGTACTCCGGTCATCCCGGTCCGAGACTGTCACATTAATCTCAGCATTGCCGATGGCATAACCTGCCGGCGCAGGCCGCGGGTCCTGATTGGCCTGGTTGATCAGTTGGTCATACACCGACAGAGGTATTTGCACCTGGCCGTTACCATCCGGTAATACCTGGGTACTCAAGACAGCGCTGGAAATCAAAAGCAAGACCAGCAGGCAGATACATTTACTAAAGGACAATAATGACGTTTGCATAACGTTCTCCAATTAACGGTTAATGCCTAGTCGGTGACGACATTCAATTTCTGAAATGCGGCCAGTTTCAATGAAGTAGACAGATACCATTCATTCGGGTATTTGTTGATATCATCCAGGTTCAGCACCCGCTGATATTCGGCCAGCAGTTGCTCATCACGTATCAATTCCGCGTCCTCTTTCAAATCTGGAACGTGCTGTCGTAAACCCGACAACAGTTCAACGGCATTTGATAATTGTGCTTTGGCGGCAGCTATGTCATGTTTAGCCAGGCTTTGGCTGGCGTTGCTTAAAGTTTCAGCAAATTGCAATGCCAGCAGGTTTTTGATCACGTTGAGTTCCAATTTGCCGGCGTTGCGTGGTTGCTCACCCAGGTTCAGTTGTGCTTGGGCAACCGAATTACGCAGGTGTATCA
The DNA here is from genome assembly GCA_021772985.1 of Gammaproteobacteria bacterium. Classification (GTDB taxonomy): domain Bacteria; phylum Pseudomonadota; class Gammaproteobacteria; order Xanthomonadales; family Wenzhouxiangellaceae; genus JAJFKX01. The sequence continues at coordinate 11,721 of JAJFKX010000005.1, read as the reverse complement.
GATCTTTGTAGCGCACTTGCACATCAGCGATTGGACCGGGTTGCTCGGCCACCACATCCAGTAAAATGACATGCCTGGATCCGGCCGGCATAGTGGGGATCACTATTTGAATCCCTGCTTCATCTTCGCCGCGGTCGGTGGAAATACCCAGATTGTCCGACAGCCGCTGGTCGATGCTGTTTTCCGCCTGTTTGACGCGTTCGGTTTGAGTGGTATCCAGGCGTCTGGAACCGTGTACCTTAACCAGCTTGACCCCGGGTGCCAGTTGGATACGCACGCGCACCGCTCGCGCCACTGCGCGGCTGGCAGTATATAACTCTTCCTCAATCATACGTTTCGCAGCATCAGCATTGGGCAACGACCGGCGCTGACCCTGGCCGGCCAGCACCAAGGCATTGATCAAACCGATATCGGCTTTGCTGCCCAGGCTGATTGCACTTAACAACAGGCCATTGACAGCATTTTGATGCGCCATCTGTTCCAACAGCAGGAATTCTTCATACTCATGCCAAGTCGTTGCTGTGATGAGCAAAATCAGATTTGTGCCCAGTACGTTATCGGTGTTGATATCGTTCATCAGATTCTGGCCCGCAGCGGTGATCGCCTGAGGCAGACTTAATGCAGCAGTACTGGCTGGGTCCGTATCACCAAACATCTGATTGACAGCTACTGCCAGTGATCCATGGCGGAACTGACCGGCTGGAATCAACACCCCTCCAGATTGTCCGGCAACGGTCAACGAAAACCGATCGCCGGTTTGTTTGGCTGCCTGTAAGGCATTTAACAACGCACGGGTTTCAGTGCTGAATTGTGTGCTGACGGTATCATGCAGGTCCACAACCACTGCCACATTCATGGCCGGGCGTTGCCCGCCATGATGCTCACTGGTTTGCAAACCGACTTGCAGGCGCAGTCTGGTGGGGCCGTCAATATGGGTTTTGTCACTATGCAAATAGGTGGCTAATGCGGCATTATCAGGTATATCAAATGGCTCCCGGATAGGTTGGGCCAATTGCTCAAAGTGTGCATGATCAATGCTTACCGTGGCCTTTATCTGCTCCAGTTGTGATTGCAGAAAAGCAACGACCGGATCACCGGGGACATAGTTATTGGCCCAGTAACCACTTGCGGATTGATATGTCAGGTCATCCAGGGAATCCAGCTGATTCAGGAACTGCTGTGCCTGATCCGGCAAATGCTGTTCTCGAAGTGCTTGATCAGGCAGTTGATCAGCTTCATCGGAACCCGTGGCAGCATGCTGTTGCTTGTTGGCGAAGCGTGCTTCAGCATTGGGATCTACAGGCTTTTGTGGAGCAGTCTTTTCAATAGTCTCAGGTTCCGATTTCCCTGACTGCCCAACCAAGTGGTAATCAAGGGCTTGTTGGTTACGTTGACGTTTTTCTTCGGCTTCGTATTCAGCGATTTCTTCAGGTGAGGGACCGGCTCCAGTAACAGCCACACGAACCAGTTCGCGAGCTGGATTATCACCAGGGTTTTGTTCTTCAGTGCGCAGGCGTCCTTCGCTAATATGTTCTGCAAGCACTTTTAGCTCATCCGGTGGGAGTGCCTGGGAATTGGGCAATTGTTCCCGGAGGTCTTCTTTATATGCTTGTTGCCGATCTTTGTCGTTGCTGCGTAATTCAGGGATGTCCTGAAGTGCTTTGTCACTACGATCTATCGAAGTGGCCGGCTTGGCGCCCTCAATATTTACCTGTGATAAGCGTGAGCCGGTCACGTCTACGCGCTTTGACTCAGCTCGCAAAGAAGGTAGTTGATCAGCTGTGGCTTCGGCATCAGAGAACCCACCTGCAAACTGTAGTTCGTCTGCAGCAGTAAGCGTTGGAGGAGCAGCAGCAGGCTCGGGTTGTGAGCTGGAATACTGGCGGAACGCTTCAGTCGAATCAGCTGGTGCGTTCCGTTCTTGAGCAGTCTGTTCAGATTGGCGACCAAATTCATTTTGGGCACGCGCATCCAATTCTCTTTTACGGCGGTTTTCGGTGGTAGCTGAGCGACGGCCCGGTTGAGTGGCAGTTGGCATCAAGGCTTTTGATTCAGCTATTGCCGCTTGTTGATTGGCACCCAGTTGTGCGTCAATCTCAGCGTCACGCCTATCTGAAACTACCTCGGAAATGGTGGCTGGCGATTGCATGACCAGGTCTACTGAATCCGGATAATCAGCTGCATTTTGTTCACGTGATTGACCGATATCGGTATTGCCATCAGTTGCATGACTTTGTTCATATTCACTCAGTAAATCATCATCGCTGGCGGGCACTGATGATGTAGAGCTGAATGGGTCAGTTAAATAGTCGCGCTGCAGAATCATTTCCCGCAATCCGGATTGCCATAAACCCAATACCGAGACAACCACAAACACTGAAGCAAAGCCGGATGCCCAGCGCAGACGGTAACGTTCAAAATTGGAAGCAGCCGGAATTGATGGATCAGACTGTTCAACGGCCTGCAGGGTTTTGGCAATCAGCGAGTCGGGGGCATCCAACTCTGTAAAGGAATTCAGATCGAATTCCAATGCACCTAATGACTGTTGTAATTTTTCGCATTCAGGGCAGTTATCGATATGTTGTTGTAATGACATATCGCCTGACAGTGCTGTATGCCCTTGCTCGATAAGCATTTGCTGAATTTGTTCACAGCGGGTCATGATTTAGTCCTCCTCCTGTTCGCGCATGGCTTTGGCTTTAAGTAAGTTAAGCCGGGCACGGCGCAGGTGGGTTTTTACGGTATTCAGTGGAATTTTTAAAATGCAGGCAACGTCTTTCAGTTGCAGGTCCTGGATGGTGGTTAGCACCAATACCTCGCGCTGGGCTAGCGGTAATCGTGTGATAGCTTGTTCCAGCCAACTGACGGTTTCATTGGCTACTGCTATCCGCTCGGTTCCGGGCGAGCTGTCAGCCTGGGTTTCAAAGTCCTGTTTCAAGGGAACAGTGCGACGGTTTTTTTCCATACGAAAATGATTACGCACAGTATTGGCTGCAATAGTGAATACCCAGGGTTTTAATGGTCGTTTGGGTTGATAGCTGGCCGCTGCAGCATGAATCTTCAAAAAGATATCCTGAAAGAGATCATCCCTGCTGTCGATGCTTATCCCGCAACGTACCAGATACGTATAGATTGGCTTGCGCAACCATTGCACCAGTTTGGGAAAAGCGGATTGATCGCCTTGATAATGGCGCACCAACCAATTGCGTTGCTCCATTTCCACGCTGCGTTGTGCCAAGTCAATGACCGGGTTGTTGTTGCCTTTCATTGTTTTCCCGGGTTGGTAGTCAAAAGCTGATGCCTGAATTGCGTCCATACTGATAAATACACAGCAACTGCAAAAAGGTTTCAGATAGATGTATTGTGAATGACGATTATTGCTGACTACAACTGTTTGGTTATATCAGAGGTTACGGTCACAGTTGTTGGAATTGATTGCAGGGACAGTCGATTTAGAAATTCGATGCGTGTCTTGGGTGGAATTCGCAGCTACAATCAGAGCTTATAGGCTGGTGTAATCCGCGGTCATAGCAGAAAGAGGCGATTGTATCGATGATCAACCTATTTAGGCGCTGATCTTTTTAGGCCCTTTTCCAGCCGTCTTCTCATATTTTCCTTTACCTACCTTGCGGTATTGGGTAAAACCATGTTTTTCAACATTTTTTGGTTTTAGAGCATCGGTACTGCTGCTTTGTACATTGGGTGCGGATATCACCCGTCTTACCGGGTGACTGCATTGAGGACAGGCCAATACTGCGGCATCTGCAAGTTTTTGCAGGCGCTCAAAACCGGCCCGGCAAAAGTCACAGGAAGCGTCTTCAGATTTGGCTTGGTATTCGTAAATTGGCATAAGTAAAAAAGCGGGCGGCTAGGCCGCCCGCAGATTTTATTAATGGATACCGTGCATGCCTTTTCTGAGCAGCGGCGAAATGATAAACATAACTATACCGGCACCGATGCCAAACCACATCAGGAACTGGAATAGGTCGGTATAGGTGGCCAGTGCCGCGGCAACATCTTGAACTTCACCTTCCGCAGTATCAATGGCCGCCCATTTTGACATACGAGTAGCCAATGTTTCAGATAATGCTGTTGCCAGGAACCAGGTTCCCATGGCTGCTCCCACTACTTTGGGTACCGCCAGTTTGGTCACCGCAGACAAACCAACAGGTGAAAGACACAGCTCACCAGTGGTATGCAGCAAATAAGCCAATACCAGCCAAATAGCAGCAACCTGACCAGCTTCGTTGGGGAACTGTGCACCAAAAACCAAGACGCCAAAACCCAAACCAGCCTGGAGTATGCCCAAGCCGAATTTAACGGGAGTAGAAGGCTCCCAGCCGCGCTTCGATAACCAGATCCATAACCCGGCGAAAACCGGTGCCAGCAGAATAATAAAACCTGCGTTTAAGGAGCCGAATTGTGAGGCCCTGACTTCACCACCCAGCACATTCCGGTCAACTACCCGATCAGCGTATAAGGTCATAGAACTAGCGGATTGTTCGAATAAAGCCCAGAAAACGATGGTGGAGGCAATCAGCACCACCAACACGATCATGCGGTGAAACTCTTCCCGGGTAGCTTTCAAAAAGGCATAACCCAGCAAACCTGAGCCCGCCATCACCAGCATTACATATTGTCCGGTGTGGACCACATGTTCACGTTGCACTACCCACCAGACGGCTGCCAATGCAACCATGGAACCCAGGTAAATAGCCCATTCTTTATTAATTGGACCCAGCGCGGATTCCTTCAGACGTTCTGGGTCACTCGGTTCAGCATGACCGTACAGGTATTTTTGTCCCCACAGGAAAGTAATCAGGCCGAGAATCATGCCGATGCCGGCGGCACCGAAGCCATAACCCCAGCCATAGGTTTCACCCAACCAGCCACACAATAATGTAGCGGTGAACGAGCCGATGTTAATGCCCATGTAGAAAATGGTGAACCCGGAGTCACGACGTGCGTCGCCTTGTTCATATAAACGGCCAACAATGGTGGAAATATTGGGTTTCAGAAAACCAACACCCATCACGATCAATGCCAGCGCAAAATAGAATACATCCAGCGCGGCAACATCTCGAATGACTATGTTCTCTGCTAATGTAGTGCCTGCTGCCAACACTGTGCCGTCTACCAATGTCAGCGCCTCAGATAACACCGTGCCGGCAGCATAGTTAATTGCCTGATGTCCCTCAACCGCCATCAGTACATGTCCTAATGACAACATAATGCCGCCAAATACTACCGCTTTACGGAAGCCGAGATAGCGATCTGCCAGCATTCCGCCGATAACCGGTAGCGCATAAACCAATCCGGCGTAGGCACCCAGAACATCCAGACCCATAGCATCAGTGAACAAATGGTATTTGGTTAAATACAGTAAAAGCAGGTACTTCATACCGTAGAACGAGAATCGTTCCCACAGTTCGGTGGCGAAGCAAATGTACAGTCCTTTCGGATGGCCGAATAGCTGGTCTTGCTCGAGAATGTCGGCGGTTGGGGCTACTGAACTCATAAAATCTATCTCAAATGTACATTCGTACAAGGATTACCGTTTCTGGCCTCCGGGTCAACTATTAAGCGGCAGGTTTATCCCGGAATGATTGCATCCAGCCATTTTTTCGGCATTATGTCGCGTTATGACTAATAACAATCAACAACAGGTATGGTTGGTGATCGGTGCAGCAGGTGGGTTGGGCAGTGCGCTGGCTAAGTTGGTATCACAACAGGCAAGGCCTCCGCAATTGATTTTGCTGGATAAGAACCGACGAGGTTTGGAGCAGTTGGCCGATGAACTGGAAACTATAACGGATGCAGCAGTATCCATCTATCCATTGGATCTGGCCGGTGCTGCACCGAGCGATTACGAGGTGATGATGGAAGCAATCAACGCTGCACATTCACGCTTGGATGCGGTGGTTTTGTGTCAGGCACAATCCGGTGGTTTACGGCCCATGCATCAAACCCATAGTCGTGACTGGCTGCTGGAGTTGCATGCTAATCTGGGCGGTCCGCAATTGCTGTTACAGGCCTGTCTGGCATCATTGCTGCAGGCGGCATCCGGCAGGGTGGTATTTTGTGTGAACGAGCCTGAAACGGTCAATCAGGCGTATTGGGGTGCTTATGGAGTAGCTCAAAGCGGTTTGATAGCACTGGCCCAACAGTGGGCAGAAGAACTGGCCAACACCAGGCTGCGTTTTCTGTTGTGCCACCCAGGCGCCATGCGAACTGCTTTGCGGATGGATATCTGGCCGGCGATAAGTCCGGAAACTTGGCCTGACCCAATAGTCTGTGCTGCTGAGTTGATCAACTGGCTGCAGACAAACAACTTGTCAGCTGAGCTGCAAACCCTGAAGATGCCTTCACATCAACCTGAATGAGAGAAACGGAAAACCTTATGTCAGAAGATCTTTTTTTAAAAATCATCAACCGGGAAATCCCTGCAGATATCGTTTACGAAACCGACTCGGTACTGGGCTTTCGTGATATTAATCCACAAGCGCCGCTGCATGTGCTGATAATCCCTAAAACACATATCAGAACGATTAATGATATCCGTGCAGATCACACTTCATTAGTCGGCGAATTATTGATCGCCGCTGCTGCTATTGCCAGGGAACATGGCTATGCGGATGATGGTTACCGGGTGGTGATGAATTGCAATGAAGCAGCTGGGCAAACAGTGTTTCATATTCATTTGCACCTTTTGGCCGGCCGCAATCTCAATTGGCCGCCTGGATGACGCAGGTATTGTGGATCGGTTTGGGTGGTGCCGTTGGGGCAATGCTGCGGCATGGTATAGCACACTGGTCCAACACTTCACATAGTTTGGTTATCGGTGGTATCAGCTGGCCAACGGGAACCTTGCTGGTGAATATGCTGGGTTGTCTGGCTGCGGGTTTGCTGATGGGGTGGGCATTTACCAGGAACATGATCGACCACCATTTATTATTAATTGTTACCGCAGGTTTTCTAGGCGCTTTTACTACATTTTCTGCTTTTGCGGTGGATAGTTTGCGGCTTTTTGATCAGGCCGGCCTGGGTGTGGTTATCGGCTATGTTGTGGTACAGAACTTAATTTGTCTGGGGGTGGCTTTTTTAGGCTGGTGGTTGATGCACTCAGTGGTTTGATGACTCAGTTGGTTTGAGTGAACCGCCAAACCGTAGCGGGCGGCACATTGTTCCAGGTTTTTTCACCACGCTCACCTTTGATACTCAAAGCATCCGTTAATTCCACAGGTATGGGCTGATTCGGTCCATAGGTGAACTGCACCATTACGCCATCCGGTGGCATAGCTTCAAATGCGCCTGCAATAATATTTTTGCGAACCTCATGCGGCATATTCAGTAACGGTAATCCCGATACGACCGCTGCTATGCTCCTACCTGCCAGTAAATCAGGGATATGCTGGGCATCACCCTGCAGAACTTCTAATTCAGGCCATTGCTGTTTCAACCTGTCAGCCATTTGCTGGTCTTTTTCCAGGGCAATGACATGACGGCCCGTCAGCTCCATGATGAAGCTGGTAATGGCGCCGGTGCCAGGGCCTAATTCAAGAATATCACCCTTGGGAATATCCCCAAGTGACTTGATCATGGCCTTCGCCAGTGCAGGGCTGCTGGGTGCCACCGCACCAACCGAGCCGGGGTTGCGTAACCAGGCCAACCAGAAGCGTCGCAGGTGATTAAGTTTGTTTAACAATGTATGTTCTGTCGATGATAATCGGGCAGTGTAGCCACTGCCCGGAATAGATGGAAGTTTTACTTACTGCGGACAGTTAATGCCTGCAATAGTTGTCAACCGACTCAAATTCAATAGACCACTACCGAACGCTGGCAAACTGGAGTTATACATCGCAGTACCCTGATCACAGTTCAGGTCGATAATGACTTGGCCCCAATCGGTACGCACCACATCATTCTGATCAAAGTCATTGCCGAACAAAGCACCGGTGGTGGTCCGCATGTTATCAATCACAATGCGGTTGTTGGTATCCACAGTACCCACGCCAATCAGCCACACCTGGTTGCCTTCACTGTCAAAGGTGTACCAATACACAATCACTCGACCATCAGGTAATACATGAATGGTAAAACCTTCGCCATTGTGGGTGAGGTCAAACCAGGTACCACTGGCAAAAGCCAAAGGCGGCAATTGTACGTTATCAATTTGACAACCAATACCGGCAATTTGGGTAGTGGGTACAAAATCATCGAATTGACCGGATTGGCCAAAGGCATCGAAATTTGCGCTGCCGGCATTACAATCGGTCAGGGTGAACTCCAGGCTGCCTACCTGGGTCTGTCGAACCACATCTGCAGGGTTAAAGTCAGGCCCAAAGCTGGGGCCGGTGGCGAAACTCAAATTATCAACCGCTATACGGTTGCCAATAACCTGCCCAACTCCGACCAGCCAGCGCTGATTACCTTGTTCGTCATAGGTAGCCCATGAAACAGCTACACGTCCATCCGGGAGGCGTTCGATGATATAGCCAATGCCGTTTTGTGACAGTGACTGCCAGGTGCCTGAGACACTGTTGTCGATGCTGTAAATGGCATCTTGTTGTTCAGTGCTGACTGCAATATTGATACTGCGATCAGTTGAACCGATCGAGCCTTGTGCTGGCTCTAGTTCGTAGTTGGTCCAATCACCGTTTTGGAAATCAATTGGCGTAGCAGGGTTGGAGTCCAATCCAAAACCGACCATATCGGTGGTGGTAACAGCAATGCTGGCATCGATCTGGTTGTTAATCAATTGGCTGTTAGCAGTGCTGTCATCGATTGAGAATGAAATAACGACGGTGTCAGTCATGTAGTATCGAAAACCACCACTGAAGAAACCTGAATCCAAAGGCCACTGAATATTTTCAGTAGTGATGTCTAAATTGCCGCCAGGTGTTTCCAGGGCCAGGTTTAAACCTAAAGTGTCTTCAGATTGACCAGGAAAAGCGACAATGTTGTTGTCATTGTCGAGCCATCGCATTGGCTTATCAAAGCTGATTTCCATTTGATAATTTTGACCAGGTTGCAGATCCTGCGTTTGTAAGTCTAATACTTCACGAGTTAACTGGTTAGCAGACAAACGCTGTTGTTGTGATTGGAACAGCAACGCGCCGCTGTCAGCTTTGATAACACGGATGCGTTGTATAGCCGGAGGGCCCGCTTGATGATAAGCAGTTGCAGCCAGAGTGGCGGACATGTTTTCACGGACTCGACGTATATCGGACTCGGGCAGTACAAAACCACTTCCAAAGCCACCAAAACCGCCATATTCGGCTCCACCATCCGGGAATAGAGGTTCCATTTCCACGGTAAACGATGGAATCATGAACTCATCGGCAAAGTATTCCGGACTGAAACCTACACCAGTGTCTAGTGTAGGTAACGGTGTTATTGCATAAAACCGGCCATCAGGGATGTTGTTATGGTGATTGGAAAACGTATCAGCAACCGACTGCTGATTGGCAATCAGAGCTTCAGTCATATTGGCGGTTGGGACAATGACCCGGCTAAATGAGTGAATATCAAAATACAGTCTTAGTCGATCACCAATGCTGAGATCATCCGAGCCGGGGATCAGCATATTTGGGGCGTTAGCCAAGCCCAGGGTTTCGCCTTCAGAAAACGGGCCTTCGCCATGATAGACACCAGATTCGGGATCATCTGATGAACGTGGGCTGGTCGCCCAAAATGGAGGATGGTTGCGATTCAGGTCAACACCAAGCAAATGATCGTCGGCGGTATCCAGAACCTCATCGACATCGCGCATGTTTTTGCGCCGCATGCGGCCATCGCGTGGAAAGTTGATGGTTGCCTGCGGGATACTATCTAAATAACTGGCTAATGGAAAACGCTGGGTCTGTAAAAAACCATCGATATTCAATACCGGGATTACCGCAATATTGACGTTTTCCATCAAGTATTGGTAGAAATATTGATCTTCACCCTGATCAGCAAGCAGTTCCAGTACCCCGGTAACCACCTCCTGGCTTTGCCATTCACGGGCATGCATACCGCCGTTAATCAACATGCTGCCCTCTATGCGTCCATCCATGGTCAATGTATCAAGATCACTCATCACATACATATGAATATCCCGCCCAGCTTCGGTATTGCCGATGATGTAGTTGGTAATATCAGCACGTGTATTGGCAAGGTCCATATGCCTGGAGAGCAGGGCGAAGTAGCTTCGAAACCCATCAAAGGGCAGTGGTGTACTTTGCGGAATTGGTACTGGATATCCCAACCCCAGCTCTCCCGGACCTTCAGTCCAGCGTACAATTCGTTGCGCGGAACAGACACTGGCAACAAGTAGCAATGCCAGGAATAAGCTCAGTCGAGTGGCTGCATTACCCATTATTTCAGCTCCGTTCGCAGTTGCTGGATCAGTTTAATTCGAGCCTGCAGAAGTTTATTGTGGTGGTCAGTGGAAGATTGTAATTCCTGCAACTGGTTATCCGTCAGCACTTGAGCGAGTGTCATCGCAGCACTAACACCACTGACCTGGTCGCCCAGTTGAGCGACCAATCCAGCAATAGCAGCTGAATCCGGCTGCTGTCTGGCCAACGCATTTAATGCCAGGCCGGCGATCGCTGGATCAGCGTGTTGGCTGATCGATTGCAACAGCTCGCTGGTGGTCTCATCGTTGAATGGATTGTGACCAGAAGCAACAGTTTTAAGCATATCCAATGCCATATGCGGTGTGACCATTGAACCCATTGGGGTGGCCACTTGCAGATCGCCACTGCCGATTGCTGCCGCCATGGCAAGGTCCGGGTGCTCCAGTTTGTGTTGCAAGGTAACGGCATGCACACCAGCAAGTGTTGACTGGGGTATTTGGCCACTACGCAGACCGGCTAATATGTACCGCTTTTGTTTGTTATCTGCGGCATGCCACATTTGCATGATATTGGCGCCACTCATCTCAGCACTGATTGCCTGATAGCGCCATTCATTGAGCGCGCCTTTGGCACTGGCGGCGATATTAAATGCTGGTTCGGTAAGCCGGGGGTCATCATGGTGCTCAGTCATCACCCTGCTTTCATAAGCGGTCAGCTCCAGCATTACGGCACGATCTGCTGGAGTGGGTGTGGTGCTGCGCAGGTGCTTGGTTAGACGTAACAGGATTGCTTCCTTTTGGACAATATCCATATCCGGATCGGCAATCAGCCCATGGACCAGATTAATGGCATCCGGAACGGGGGCAAAGTTTAACCAGTTGGCAAATTCGCTGGTCTTGCGACGAGTAATTTCCGGTGAGATAAGCTGGCTGATTTGCACTCTCGAAAGGGTGTTGCTGTCGAATGTGGTGATGACCGTTGTGGCTTGCACGGTAAAAGAGGTGATCAACAAACAAAGCCAGTAAACGAGTTTGATAAAAGGCAATTTGATGGCATCGGTAGACATTATTTTCTCTCGAATTTTGCTGCAGCTTTCTGCTCAATAGTAAAACAGGCAAAGTTCAGCAGTTTTACTACGAACCTGACGATAACTATTAAACACCGGACGACAGCGTGATTGTTCGCGCCCCATCATGTAATGAGGTGATTGGTTTGTCTTATGGGTTGACTGTATTACTGCGTACAGCCAACACCGGCAATTGTGGTTAGACGTGATAAATCCAACACTCCACTGCCAAACTCAGGGATACTGGAGTTGTACATCGCCGTACCCTGGTCACAATTCAAATCGATAATCACCTGCCCCCAGTCAGTACGC
>JAJFKX010000040.1 GCA_021772985.1 Gammaproteobacteria bacterium | reverse complement strand
TACTTCCTTTCTTCCACCGATCCCACATTAACTCTTTTTGATGAGCAGAATAAATAATCCTAGTTCGATATGACATTGTCGACACCTCATATTACTATGTGAATATAAAGTGTTGCGTTGATCAATTGAACTCACCGTATATAGCTGCCATTGTCCGGTTTATGCAATTCAAGCATTATCACCGGCTACTTGTCTTACCAACTTAACAACCTGTTTGCTTACGAGTCGATGGTTACAAAAAAAGTTACGGGTAAATTTAGCGGGTTAATGGCTCGCGGTTGGATCAGGAAATTAATTTCCGTTTTGCCGGCTTGCAGCGGTGTAAATATAACCCGAAAAGCAGCGGCATATTCTGCCAATTCACCAGCTGGATACCAGCCACATGATTCAACTCTAAGAAAAGCAGTTTCATAATGTTCCATAACTACCATCCCAGGACCGGGAGGCGGAACATTGTCTTCTCCTTTAAGAATAATTGATAAAGGCTGGCCAAGTTTACCGGTGGCAAATTGTTTTTCCGGAATAAAAGAAGTTGATTGTGAGTCGGTCATGTCTGATTCTCCCTTAATTAAGACAAATTATTATCAGCAACACCTGTTCTAATGGAACAAATTCATCACATAGATTGCGATTGCTGATTTAGCAGGTAAGTGTATTGCAGTAAATACCGTAGCGAATCCCCTCCCCTGCAGCCTATGATATTAGGACATCATATAGCCGTCGTCCAGTCGAATAGCTGCTGAAGTTATTCAGGCAACCAATCTGTGTTTTTTTAAATGCACCAGCAATAGTGATATAGCCGCAGGTGTAACACCTGAAATACGTCCCGCCTGCCCTATTGTTTCTGGTTTAACCTGGGCCAGTTTTTCACGCACCTCTGATGACAACCCATGCACGGCCAGATAATCAAAATCGTCAGGAATCCGTTGTTGTTCCTGCTTTTTCAGCTTGGCCACTTCCTGCTGTTGCCGATCCAGATAGCCAGCATAACGGGCCTGAATATCAATCTGCTCAATCACCTGCTCGTTCTCCACCATCGGCCCCAGCTCGGGCACAGCAGTCAATAATGATCGATAGTCCAGTTCCGGACGTCTAAGCAAATCCACAGCTTTGCTTTCCTTACGCAGCGGGATATCAAGTTGTTGCTGAAATTGCTGGCCACTGGTTTGATCAGGACGCACCCAAAGACTATTCAAACGTGACCACTCATGCTGATAACCATCACGTTTATCGGTATAAACCTGCCAGCGTTGTTCATCAATCAAACCCATTTCGTGGGCTGATTCAGTTAAACGCAGATCGGCGTTGTCTTCACGCAGGCTTAAGCGATACTCAGCCCGGCTGGTAAACATTCGGTAGGGTTCCAGTGTCCCACGGGTGATTAAATCATCAATCAACACGCCTATATATGCCTGGTCGCGTCCCGGTGTCCATGGCTCTAAATTACGTGACTGGCGGGCAGCGTTCAAACCGGCAATCAAACCTTGCGCGCCGGCTTCTTCATAGCCGGTGGTGCCATTGATCTGACCGGCAAAAAACAAGCCCGGCATTTCTTTTGTTTCCAGACTGGCTTTCAACCCGCGTGGATCGAAAAAGTCATACTCGATGGCGTAACCAGGTCTGGTAATGTGGGCATTCTCAAAACCTTTGATGGCACGCACGAACTGCCATTGAATATCAAATGGCAGGCTGGTGGAAATGCCATTGGGGTAAAGTTCGGGCGTGGTTAAACCTTCCGGCTCAATAAAAATCTGGTGCCGGTCTTTATCTGCAAAGCGCACAACCTTATCTTCAATAGACGGGCAATAACGTGGCCCGGTGCCTTCGATTGCTCCCTGATACATTGGTGAACGGTCCAAAGCACCACGGATTAGCTCATGGCATTGCTCATTGGTATGGGTGATATAACAACTGACCTGTTTCGGATGGTCCTGCTTGCTGCCCACATAGGAAAACACCGGCACCGGCTGATCACCCGGCTGTTCTTCCAGGCCATCCCAATTAACCGACCGACCATCTATCCGAGGTGGTGTACCGGTTTTCAAACGGCCTACTGTAAAAGGTAATTCACGAAGTCTTTGAGCCAATCGATTGGCTGGTGGGTCACCTGCCCGGCCGCCTTGATAATTGGCCTCGCCCATAAACAACCGGCCACCCAGAAATGTTCCGGTGGTCAAAACCACTGCATCCGCAGTAAACCTTAAACCCATTTGAGTTACACAGCCGGATACACGTCCACCAGAGACAATCAGATCATCAACGCCTTGCTGGAATAACCACAAATTATCCTGTTGCTCCACGGTTTGGCGAATGGCTGCCTTGTATAACACCCGGTCGCATTGGGCACGGGTGGCGCGAACCGCCGGGCCCTTTCTGGCATTTAGTTTACGCAAATGAATACCAGCCAGATCAGCTGCCTTAGCCATGACGCCACCGAGGGCATCAATTTCTTTTACCAGGTGGCCTTTGCCGATTCCACCAATCGCCGGATTGCAACTCATCTGGCCGATGGTTTCTATATTGTGGGTCAACAGCAGCGTGCTCACGCCCATACGGGCAGCAGCCAAAGCGGCTTCGGTGCCCGCGTGCCCGCCGCCGATTACAATCACATTAAAACGCGTGGGGAATTCCATGCAGTTCAATTGCCTAACTTATGCCAAAAATATAACCGGACATTTTAGACCGATTGATTGCGGAATGCATTGATTATCACCAAAATTCAACCATTTGCAGCCCAATTCTGGATGATTTATTACAGTCTGAAATAATACACCCGATGCAGATTCTGCATCGGGTGTAGTCCAAAACCGTTAGTCTTAAGCAGCCTCTGATTGAATCAGAAACGCTTAACTAATCGCGGTGGCGCTCTTCATGCTTGGATTGATTACGTTCAGCTTGATGCCGCCCCTGCTTTTCAGGGCGCCGTTGTTGTTGCTGTCGGTTTTGCTTGGGCGGTTGGCGTGGCGACCTGTTTGCCTGCCGATTGCCACCGTTTTGTGACCTGGGGTTTTGTGACCGTGGCGGAGCGTTACGTGTTGGTGGGCTGACAGCATTGTTGCGCCCCCGGTTTCGTGGTGCCTGCGATTGCTGTACCTGCCGCCTGCTGCGGTTCTGATTTGCGGGGCGATCAGACCTGTCACTTCTGCCCGAACGATGACCTGATGAGCTATCCTTCAGGTGAAATCCGTTTCTTTGGTAGAAACTGTCCCGATACTGCTGTCCAAGGTCGATATTGTTGTAGCCATCGCCACGGCTCCGCCGATGATTGCGGTTTTTATCGTTATGTAAACGATAGTTTGTTCTATCAGAGAATTTCTGATGATCGTTTCTGCCCCGGCGATAGGAATTGCGGTCCGTATGCCTGACATTCCCGTAAGCTCCCCGCCGATTGTAGTCGTCATGTCTGCCGCGACGATGATTACTGCGGTAGCTGCGGTTGCGGTAATTACTGCCCCGGTAATGGTTATCATAGCGGCTATGACGGTAGCCCGAACGGTAGCCGCGGGAATAGGCGTACAATCCTGAACGGTAAGACCGATGCCGATAATGGTTATACCGGTATGGTACATAGTGGCTTATACCGTAACCCAGATAAGGCGTTGAATAGGCGACTGAAAAACCGGATGAATGCCCATAACCGCCGCCGTAAAACAAATCCAGGCTGGTATAAGGATAATAATACGCATCCGGCACATAACCTGAATATCCCAGCGAAACACCGACATGACTGCGATACGAGCCATTGTCATAACCCGTGTCGTGGTTATTACCGCTGTAGCCGTAATAATCGTTATCGTAGCCATAAGGCTCATAAACTGCACAACCACTTAACCACAGGCCGACAGCCAGTAATACCAGCATTTTTTTGCTCTGGGTGAAGTAGCGATCAATATAAACTTGGACTGATTGTTTCATGTGACGGATAATGCACCACTTTTACTAAACAGAAGCTGAACCTGGAAGGCCAATGCCATCATCTTCCCCTGTAACCACCGAAAACAGTGCATGGTATGTAGGCCTGATCTATTCGCTGATAACAGTGTTGAGCTGGGCTACTTTACCACTGGCGCTGGCAGTTACTTTAAAAAGCCTGGATGTCTGGACAGTCACCTGGTTCAGGATGTCGATTGCCGCACTGTTGCTGGGCGCGTGGATGGGTTTTCGCCATCGATCACCAGCTCACAACAAACCTGGCTGGTGGCAACTTGTGAACCGCTATTGGCCGGCGCTGCTGCTGGCAGCCTTGATGCTCAGCGGGAACTATATTTTCTATTTGATAGGCTTGGATTACACCACTCCGGCGAATGCACAAATCCTGATTCAACTGGCGCCGTTGTTTCTGGCACTCGGTGGAATGGTTTTTTTCGGCGAACGCTACAATCTCAAACAATGGTTCGGATTTGTGGTGCTGATTGCCGGCTTGTTGATTTTTTTCCGTAATCAGCTGACCGCATTGGGTGGTACCGAACGCTATCAATCCGGGGTGATTTTGATTATTCTTGCCGCCGTTTCCTGGGCAATCTATGCCCTGGTACAAAAACAGCTGATGCGCAATATGAGTGCCATGCAGATTATGCTGTTTATTTATTGTGTCGCAACTGTTTTGATACTTCCCATGAGTGAGTTTCCCAGCTTGATGGTGCTCACAATAAATGAATGGTTGTGGTTGATATTTTGTGGTCTGAACACATTGATAGCCTATGGTGCGTTTGGTGAAGCGATGCATCACTGGCAAGCTTCCCGGGTCAGCGCTGTGATTGCAATTACCCCTTTGGTGACCATTGTTATATTATCTTTCATCGCTAGTCTTACCACCGGCCTGGTACCGCCGGAAAAATTGGATTCGCTAAGTATTATTGCTGCTGTACTGGTTGTAATTGGTTCAATGATTACCAGCCTGGGCGGCCAACGACGCCGTATTACCAACAGCCAACCAAACATTTAAGGAAAACTGTTAGATGACAAAAAGCACCTATGATCTACAAGGTTATACCTTGTCTTTACGCCACATCATGATGGTTACGCCGGTATTTACCGCCAAAGATGAGGAAGGGTTCCAGTTTAATATCCGTATGACCGATATGCGTTTACCGTTTAAATATCCAACCCGCCAGGATGCTACTTTAGCGCGTGAATTACTGGTAAAAGCCATCAACAAACTGGATATGGATGAAGTGCTGGATTGATATTCGAATACACTCAGCCACTAGCAACCCTTTGTAAAACAGTGCAAAGCCGTGACAGCAGCTGGCTCAGCTTCGAGATGACTGAGCCACTAAGCTTTGTTTAAAGCATTGGTTACCACTTCAAATACATCTGATGATAATTTACCGGCCCCGGCAATATTCTCCAATTGCGCCTTCATCAACTGCTGCCGATCTTCGGTGTAATTTCTCCAACGGTTAAAACAACCCGCCAATCGCGCAGCAATTTGCGGATTCAAGTTATTCAGCTCAACAATCTGGTTGGCCATAAATTCATAACCACTGCCATCCGCTGCATGAAAACCAGTCGGGTTGGCATGTGCGAAGGCACCTATGACTGCCCGCACCTTGTTAGGATTTTTGATACTGAATGCCGAATGTTGCATCAATCGCTGTAGTTCAGTTACCGGTAAATGATGCCGCATCGCCTGGGTTGTGAACCATTTATCCATCACCAGCGGATTATTTTGATAACGTTCGGCAAAATCGGCTAATACTGCTTGTTGGTCTGCAGACTCGGTATTTACCAGTAGCTGTAACACAGCCAGTCGGTCGGTCATGTTATCAGCACTAAAATAACGCTGTTGGCAATAATCAGTTATCTCCTCACCCTGGCACTGCATTAAATAACCAAGTAAAACGTTATGCAGTTTACGCAAGCCAATAGCGCTGGTATCCAGTGACCATGTTTGTGTTTTCGCTGCAGCCTGTTGCATCTTTTCAGCCATCAGACTGTTAAGCTCCGGCTGCGCAGCCACACCTCGAGCGAAATTTTTGGTGGCAGTAAACACTGCTTCAACATCAACCACACTTAATTGCTGGGCGAGATACCCCTCGGTCACGGGTGTCATCGCCAATGCAGCCAAAGCCGGGTCTATTTGCTGGTCGGCAAGCAATCGGCCGGCTGCCTGTATAAAAATCTGATCAACATTAGTGGCCTGACGGACAGCTGCTTTGCTGACCATTTCTTTAAGAATACCCAGTTGCAGGCGCTCCGCAGAATCCCAACGGTTAAAACTATCGCTATCATGCGCCATCTGTCGCGCCAGATCATTACGCGAATTTGAAAAATGCAATTTAACTGGTGCCGAAAAGCCACGCAGTAATGAAGGTAACGGTTGTTCAGGCACATTGGTAAACACAAACTGCTGCTCGGAACGCTTCAGTTGTAATATGGCAGTGGAATCCCCGGCCACTGCCACATCATCACCATACAATGGCAAATCATTACCATCCTGGCCCAATAATCCAACTGCAACGGGGATTAGCAATGGCTCACCGGCAGCGTCATTCTGCCGTTGGCGCATGTGCAGTACACATTGCTGTTGTGCCGCATCGTAATGCATTTCCACATCTACTTCCGGGGTGCCGATTTGACTGTACCATCGCCCAAATTGATTTAGCTCCATCTGGTTGGCATCGGACATGGCTGCTAAAAAATCATCGCAAGTTACTGCCTGACCATCATGACGCTGAAAATACAGATCCAAGCCCTGGCGAAAACCATCTCGCCCCAGTAAAGTCTGATACATCCGGATAATTTCCGCCCCTTTTTCATAAACGGTAGCGGTATAAAAATTATTAATTTCCAAATACTCATCCGGGCGGATGGGGTGCGCCATTGGACCGGCATCTTCAGCAAACTGCCGTTGCCTCAGTCCTCTCACATTATTGATTCTTGCCACCGAACGGGACTGCATATCTGAAGAAAACTCTTGATCGCGAAAGACCGTCAAGCCTTCTTTTAAGGTCAATTGAAACCAATCCCTGCAAGTGACCCGATTGCCGGTCCAGTTGTGGAAATATTCGTGTCCGATCACACCTTCAATCGATTGAAAATCGGCATCTGTTGCGGTCGCCTGGTCAGCCAGCACATAGCGTGAATTGAATATGTTAAGGCTTTTATTTTCCATCGCTCCCATGTTGAAATCATGGGTGACCACCACATGATAGATATCCAAATCATATTCAAGACCAAACCGCTGCTCATCCCAGCGCATTGCACGTTGCAGCGATTGGATTGCGTATCGGCACTGTTGTTCGCTGCCGTATTCAACCACAAAACGCAGCAATACTTTACGCCCACCAACAGTAGTAAAATATTCATCTACGGTTGCCAGATCACCAGCCACCAGCGCAAACAAATAAGTGGGCTTGGGAAAAGGATCATCCCAGCTGACTTTGTGGCGACCATCCGCCAGGCTTTCACGAGCCACTTCGTTGCCATTGGACAACAGTACCGGGTATTGCTGTTGATCAGCTTCAATTGTCACTTTATAGCGACACATGACATCCGGCCGGTCCAGGAAGTAGGTAATCGCCCGAAACCCCTGTGGTTCACATTGAGTAAGCAAAAAGTCACCCGAGACATACAAGCCTTCCAGCGCGGTATTGCTGGCAGGCTGGATTGCTACACTGATCTCCAGTCTGGCACGATCACCAATTCCTGAAATGACCAGGTTTTCATCATTAATGCTGTAATCGTGTTTATCCAACTGTCGCCCGTTGATCATCACCGACTGTAAATCCAGTGCTGCACCATCCAGCGTCAATTCATCATTTGCTTCAGTATTATCCGGGTTTCGATAGACTTCAAAACTGCTGTTGACCAAGGTCCTCTGTGGATCAATGATGATGTCCAATTCCAATTCATCAACCAAATATGCAGGCGCCTGGTAGTCGGCGCGCCTAAACGGTGTTTGCGGGGGTTGGCCTTGTTTCATATTTCTCCAAATTTATTCAGATGCATCAAGTAATTCAGTAATTTGGCTCGCCTGCTTGTGATTGATGCTTTGTTTTGTCTGCGCCATTTCCAAAACTGTCCGAGCCAGTGCCATCAAACTTGCTGACTGTTGTTTCGGCAACCTTTTGATGACACTCAACAATTGCCTGGTAGCGCCTGAATCCCCTCGCTCAATAGGGCCCGTCAAAGCATCCAATGGACCATGCTCGGCAATGCCTTCCAGGCTATGCTGTGACAGGTTGGTTAATAACTCCAGCGCACTTTCTGCTGGCAATCCGGCTTGCTGAGCGAGGTTGGCGGCCAGATATTGCAATGCACAGGTAAAATTACTGGCGCACACCATCGCTGCATGATACGCGGTCTTATCCAAATCTGATGGTGCTATTACACAACGCATCCCGATCCCCGAAAATAACCGCTGCAATTGGGGTTGTGTTTCAACATCAGCAGCAAGCAGGCAATAGCTATCCAGCAATTGCTGACGAGCGGTATCTGCCTGAGAAAATGCCAGTACCGGATGGGCTGAGGCTGTTGCAATCCCCTGCTCAAACAGCGGCATCAGTACCTGATTATCAAGTTGCCCGCTAATATGAAATACCAGTACCGGTTTAATGGACTCATTCAGCCCTTGGGCAAGGGTTTCTGCCACCACTGCCAGATCACCATCCGGCACCGCCAGCATAATCCAATCAGGTTGCTCTTTATGCGCTGCTATAAACTCGCCAAAAGCAGGTACCCACGATTTTACCGGATACCCTGCTCCAATACGCCTCACAGCTGATACCGCAGAGTCATATCGGCGATTCATTACCAGGCCGATATCAGCAGTACCAGCCTCAACCCAGGCTTGCGCAAGTGTGGTCCCAGCCCGCCCTGCTCCCAGGATATGAATTCTGGGACTTTGTCTGGGCGCGAGCAGTGAATTAGCCCCCATTATTAGCCGCCTCCACCGGGAAACAAATCCATCTATACATTGGTTGAGTCATTGTCGCCAATACTCCCTGCGGATGCTGTTCTCTGGATGGCCCCGACACCAGATAATCATTGTCTATGATCCAATGCATTACTCGCTGATACGTTTCAGCTTTGTTGGTTGCTTGATTGCTGTGAGCGCTGCAAGCCAGTTGGGTAGCGGCAACATGCTCCAGTTTTATGCCAACAGGCAATTTCCCCTCCATTTCACCACTCACAAAAATACCCGCAGTCAACACATAATGATCACCCTGCGAATACTGCTCTACCATGAATGGTGCTCCATCGATGTTTAAACCGCTGGCAAGCGTAGCCACTTTTAACTGCGCATATGCCTGAGTGACTGCTTTACTGAATGCCTCGATAGTTTGATCTGATTGCGTTGTTATCAATAATCTTTCGGCATCTGGTTGGTCAAATAATCGTACGTCGTATTGCTGGGTTACTGCCTGGGTATCAACATCAGGCGTGGCTTCAGCCAGGATTTTTAATTGCCGCAGACCTTGCTCATAATCTTTGCCTACAAAATAATCCAGCAGCAGATTGAAATACCGTGTTGCCAGATCAAACCCGGCATCACTTTGCAAACCCCAGATAACCTGGGTATCCAGGCCCACCGGTTGTAATTCAAACCAGGCCGTGGCAGAACCCCGTCGATCAAAATTCAATCGCATGGTGACTCTGCGGTTTTGCTCAACTGCAATGATTTGGCTACTTCCGCTGCCAAGCTTATGGTTATCGCTGTGCCATTGCATCTGTGCGCCTATACCTGTTACCGGACCGCTGTATCTGTATTGGCTTTGGGAGTCCAGGTAATGCCACGGCGAAAACAACTTGAAATGCTCAAAACCATTGATCAAAGTAAATACCCGCTGCGGAGATGCCTGGATAATGCTGCTACGGGTTACGGTGGTTGAGGCAGGCAAAAACATAGCGGTAACAACCACGATCGCCAGCAGCAGGATCAATGCCTTGATTACACCCCGGAAGTAACTCATCAATCTCGTTTCAAACGCTATTCAAGATCGGCAATTATGCCGTATCCCATGCTAAAGGTCAGTTTACTGATCACCGCCAAGCCATGGTTTCTCAGCGTTTTTACCTGCCACTTTCTGATCCTGTTGGTGTTCATCACTCTGATCTTCTTCGTCTTCCCAAGCATAGCGTTTACGAGGTGGCCGGTCCCATTGGCGGTATATAATTGCCAATACCACACCAAGAATAAAACCCGATAAATGCAGTTCCCAGGAAACAGGCCCGGAACGCGGCAAAATACCTGATAACAGGGAACCGTATAAAAACCAAATAAGCAGCGAGACCCCGATCGAGCGCATATCACGGCGTAAAATCCCACCGATAAAAACATAAGCCAATAATCCATATATCAAACCACTGGCCCCGATGTGCAAATCCGGGCGTCCAAAAACCCAGACAACCAGCGAGCTACCAAAGTAAATCACCGGAATCACTCGAATCGCAGAATTAGGATATAGATACAAAATTGCTGTACCTGCAACCAGTAATGGCAACGTATTCGATAATAAGTGCTGCCAGGAGGCATGCAGTAAGGGCGTCATCAGCAAACCAGTTAAACCTGCTTGAGTTTGCGGCAGCAATCCATAACGATACAGTTCTAATCCACCGATGCGATCAACCAGAAACACGCCCCAGATAAGCAGCACAAACAGTGCACTGGCACGTAACGCAGTGATGATATTACGCTTGGCGCGAGCGGAACCGGTGTAATTAGGATCAGGTATATGCACCCGCATGGTTATGTTTCCAGGCCCATAGCAATTGCCTGTCTTGCCTGTTCAGCTATTTGTTCAGTGTCACTCTTACTCATACCAGCTGTAGCTATTTCCGGGTGAATGCAAATTTTCGCACGTCCTGGTTTGGGCAGCATCGCACCCGACGGCATTAGTGCATACGTTCCCTGGATACTAATTGGTAATATCGGCATCTGCTGCTTGAGGGCGGTTTTGAACGCGCCCATTTTGAATGGTAACAGTTGTCCACTTTTACTGCGTGTGCCTTCAGGAAAAAACATCATGCCCTCGCCCGCTTCCAACTTACCGGTGGCCTTGTTGATTGCCTGGATAGCCAGTTCACGGTTACGACGATCAACAAATACATAACCCATTACGCTACATCCCCAACCAATTAACGGCACGTGGCGCAATTCATGTTTTAACACCCAGCGCAGCTCCAATCCCGACCAGCCAAAAATTGCCAAAATGTCCAGCATGCTTAAATGATTGGCAACCACCACGTAGGCCTGCTCAGGGTTGATGTTCTGCTTACCAGTTACCTGAACCCGTAATGGCAGAATCCAGGCTAAGCATCGAGCCCAGCGCGAGACCACCAGCCGGCCGGCTGCCTTGCTACCCACCAGCCAACGGAAAACAATCACACCAATTACCGCCAATATAGTCAATAGCAGTATCCATGGCGCACAAATAAAAATCAGCCAAATACGATGGCCAAATAACAACAACCGATTCATGGCGTGAATTATGCGAGTTTTACCGATGCATTGACAACATTTACAGCAATTTGAGAGCCAAACACTGCTGTTGCTCTGTTGATGCAGCGCAATCTGTGCCGGACCTGCTCTCCACTAGTGCGGACCAGGTTCAAGCGTTTCTCTTTGCCATCATGCTCACCTGGCGGTGTAACATCACGAGTGCGTCACTCGGTTTGGTTTGGCTGGCATTACCCAAACCAACATTAAAAAAGGGCGCCTGGTGGCGCCCTTCGTGTCGTACACGGAAATTACAGCTAAGCTGCTTTCACCGACTTCGGATCACTTTCCAGCAACTGGGAAGCGGTTTGAGCTTGAATATTTATCTGCTTTGGCTTCATTGTCTCAGGTATCTCGCGTACCAGATCAATATGCAGCAGGCCATTCTCCAGGCGAGCACCTTCGACAGAAACATGTTCTGCCAGCTGGAACCGTCGTTCGAATGCGCGATTGGCAATTCCGCGGTACAAATATTCATGCTTTTCAGCATCACCATCGCCCTGCTTACCGGAAACGGTCAAAGTATTTTGCTCGCTGACAATATTCAGTTCAGCTTCGGCAAAACCAGCTACCGCCATAGTAATGCGATATGCATTTTCTTCTCGGGCTTCGATGTTATACGGTGGGTAACCACCTGAATCGTTGCTGACAGCGCTATTCAATTGATTGGCCAAGCGGTCAAAACCAATGGCTGTACGAAACAAAGGGGAAAAATCAAAAGTAGTCATAACCATATCCTCCAAAAGCAATAGGTAGTTATCTCGATCTGCCAAAATGGCCAGACCCATAGCTCTTAACAGCAGCTACGATTAAATAGATGAGACCAATTTGTCGGTTTTCAAGTCGGATGGAAATTTTTTCAATGCACCTAATGATATTATTCAGTGATGTCTTAAAACAAAGGAACCATCCGTAATGAAAGTTTGTTTATATGCAGTCAGCATGTTGCTGATATGCCTCACGACCGGCTGTCAACAACAAGCAGCTGAAGAGTCTTCAAACCAGCAACAAACCGCGTCAAGCGAAGCTGACGCAAATACCGGTATGCAACAGCAGCCAATTTCGGGCATTGATTTGGCGGCCATGGATAAAACAGTCACGGCAGGTGATGATTTCTTCACTTTTGCCAATGGGGAATGGCTGAAGAACACTGAAATCCCTTCTGACAAATCCAACTACAGCAGTTTTACCAAATTGGCGGATGCCGCAGAAAGCAATATCAGGACTATAGTTGAAGAAATCAGCAATGCTGAAAACGTGCCACCAGGGTCAGCTGAGCAAAAAATACGTGATTTTTACCAGGCCTATATGAATCAAGAGGCAGCTGATACTAAAGGCTATCAACCACTGGTTGAAGATTTAGCCAGACTGGATGCTATCGATAGCCGGACAGCATTATTTTCCGCAATGGGGCATTTGCAGCTGCTCGGGGTCAACCAACCGTTGATAGCCTTTATAAATCAGGACTCCAAGGAAGCGACCCAATACGCTTTATATCTAACTCAAGCAGGGCTTACACTACCTGATCGAGATTATTACCTGGAACAGACTGAACGTTTTGATAACGCCCGCGAACTGCTCCAAAAACACATCATCCGCTTATTTGAATTAACCCAAATGGACAATGCCGTGAGCCGTGCACAGGCAATTTCGGCGTTGGAAAGCAAAATTGCTGAGCATCACTGGCAGCGTGTAGATAACCGCGATCGTGATAAGACTTACAACAAGGTAAGCATTCCCGAATTACAGGAACTGGCTGGTGGCATAGATTGGACAGCCTTTTTCGCAGCTGCCGAAATTCCGGAACAGGCCTATTTGATTATCCGCCAACCGAGCTACATTCAGGCACTGCCTGAAATTCTGGATAGTGCTTCCCTGGATACCTGGAAAGACTACCTGAAATTTCAATTGCTGGATGCTTATGCTGCTTACCTGAGTGAGCCTTTCACCCAGGCAGACTTCGAGTTTCACAGCAAAGGTCTTCAAGGGATATCTGAACAGCGTCCACGCTGGAAACGAGCTATTGAAGCTGCTAACGATGTCATGGGTGAGCAATTAGGTCAGATATATGTACAACGCTATTTTCAGCCGGAAGCCAAACAGCGAATGACCGAATTGGTGGAAAGTCTTCGTGAAGCTTATCGCAAGTCTATTCTGGAACTTGACTGGATGGGCGAACAGACCAAGCAACAGGCCATCGACAAACTGGCAAAATTCTCACCGAAAATTGGTTATCCGGATATCTGGCGCGACTATGACTCGCTATCTATCAGTGCTGACGATCTGGTTGGCAATATCAAGAATGGGACTGCCTTTGATTCCCTGCGTGATATCAATAAACTGGGTGGACCAATCGATCGCGGCGAGTGGTTTATGACACCGCAAACCGTAAATGCCTATTACAACCCGCCTATGAATGAAATTGTTTTTCCTGCTGCAATATTACAACCACCCTTCTTTTATCTGGGCGCGGATGATGCAGTTAACTATGGCGGTATTGGTGCTGTTATCGGCCATGAAATGGGTCATGGCTTCGATGACCAGGGCAGCAAATCCGATGGTGACGGAAACCTGCGTAACTGGTGGACTGATCAGGATCGGGAAGAATTCCAGAAGCGCACCAGCCAGTTGGTCGAACAATATGCAGGTTACGATGCAATAGATGGTGAATATGTCAATGGTGAATTGACTCTTGGTGAAAATATTGGCGACCTGGGTGGTCTGAGCATAGCTTATAAAGCTTGGCAGGAGTCACTCAATGGAGAACCCTCTCCAGTGATCGACGGCTTGTCCGGGCAACAGCGTTTCTTCCTCGGCTGGGCTCAGGTATGGCAACGGCTCTATCGAGATGAAGAACTCAAACGACGGCTGAAAATCGACCCCCATTCACCTGCTAAATTCCGGGTTAACGGCATCGTCACTAACATGCCGGAGTTTTATGATGCTTTTGGGGTTAGCCCGGAAGACCCAATGTATACCGAACCGGAAAAACGGGTTAAAATCTGGTAATCCTGAAATTGCTCTACCACGGCTCTGCACTGCAGAGCCGTTTTTATTTCAGATAATGATTGTTACTGGCTAAACCGGTAATTCAAACCTGTCGTCAGAACGATATCAGAACTCCGGTTGCCTGGAATAATCGTGTCTGTATCACGCCTGTAAATCAGCTGTAAACGACTGCTGAACCTGTCACTCCACTGATATCGAACACCACCGCCAAAACCAAAACTAAGATTCGAGCTTTCAGCAATGACACCAGAATGATCTGTCAGTGCTATCGCCACCAAGCCGAAGGCACGAAAACCCGAACGCTCTGGCGTATAGAACCGCCCCAGCAAACTGGCTGTATTCAATTCAAAATTGTTATCCACATTAGCCGGTAAGCCTTCAGTATCAGCAAATATTCGTTCAATTTCAAAACTCAAACTGAAACTCGGGCTAAAAAACCGTGAAATCGACAAGGCCAGTAACGGGCCATCATCTACACCAGGGCGCGCACTTCCATCCAGAAATCCATAACCAGTATGAATTGAGGCTTCCCAATATTTATTCCACTGAGCATCTTCGGCTGTCTGTGCATTAAGCATGCCTGACACCGACAACAGAACAATCAACAAAAGTTGACGATGATTCATCCCAATCTCCCGCAGAGTGTGTGGTTTATTTTTATACGAAGGGCACGACAGTACACCACAGATTCGGATGATTTCAACCCTTGGTTATTTCAGCCAATTCTGATTTAAAGCGTCACGACCGCAAGCGAGTCGTTTTTATGCGTCACAGTGTCTTTTTGAATTCCGAGATAACGGTTAGCTCGGGTATAGAAATGTTGCCATGCAAAAACGACTACGCTTGCATGTGCTTGCTTTCAAACTGAGCAGCTTTCAGTCCATTGTTTTCGATGGCAAGCGTCTAGAGAATGAAACCAGATACCCCTCAAGTTTGAAATTACCACAAAAAAAGCCGCAGCAATGCTGCGGCTTTTTACGCTATAGACTAGCGATTATTTGCTGGTAATAACCAATTCAGTACGGCGGTTTTGCGCCCGGCCTTCACTGCTGTCATTACTGGCAACAGGACGGCTTTCACCATAACCGTTGGAGGTCATACGATCAGCGCCCACGCCCTTACTGATCAGGTAATCGCGAACCACAGAAGCACGACGATCTGATAAAGTCTGGTTATAGGTCTGTGTACCAACAGAATCGGTATGACCTGCAACTTCAACCTGAACCTGCTGATGGCGTTGCAAAGTTGTTGCTGCATCATCCAGAATCGCAAATGATGTTGCTGTCAGACGAGCTTCATCAAAATCAAAGTTAACCCCCGGCAAGTCAATAATAACCTGGACTTCACAACCGTCCATATCAACTACAGCGCCTGCGCGGGTGTTAGGGCATTTGTCTTTGCTGTTGAGCACACCATCACGATCATCATCACCATCAACCGGTGGTGGCGGTGGCGGTGGTGCAGCGGCTGGTGGTGGCGGTGGCGGTGGCGGAACAGGTGCAGCGCCAAATTTATAGGTCAGCCCAGCGGTGAACAGGAAGTCATCATAACGATTCTGATTGATAGTACTGTCATTACCTACATCAGTACGCCATGCGGCCTGCAAGCGCGCTGCGAAATTATCGCTGATTTTAAAGCCCACACCGGCAACAGGTGATAAATACAGAGCAACATCTTTATCGCCGCTAATACCACCATTAAATGCCTGCCGATAGGTACCGCCGGCACCAAAGCCAAGATAGGGTCTAACCAGGTTGTCTTCATCACGGAAATGATAACGGCCAAAGATTCCCAGCGATTTCGCATTGAATTCCGTACCGAAAAAACCTGGCGGTGGAGTCAAATCTGATTCGACTCGATCAAGTTCAAGCTCAAACGATACATGCTCGCTGAAATAGCGCCCAAAACCAACACCGGCTATTGCGTTGTTTTCCACCCCTGCCCGGTTTGAATCCAATTCAGCAAAGCCGCCAAAGATACTGGCGTACCAGCGGCCATCATAATCATCCTGTGCCTGTACAGCCCCACATGACAATACAATGCCACATGCAAGTACAGCTTTTTTCGCTGCATATTTCATTATCAGCCTCCTTTAATGACTGAGCGATTAAAATTATAATTTTTCCATTATATCAACAAGACGTAGCCTTCAGGTGATTATTTGCGAGCTGATACATGATTTAACGCTTTGATTCCCGGTTATCAGGTATCAGCTCAATAAACAGCTGCTAAGCACGCCGGATATCACCCATTTGTCGCTGCCGATGCTCCCAACGCTCCTGCGCATCCAGGCTGAGGGTGGCAATCGGGCGGGCTTCCAAACGCGCTATGCCAATCTCTTCACCGGTTTCTTCACAGTAACCGTAAGCACCATCATCAACACGCGCCAGAGCCTGATCAATTTTACCGATCAGTTTTCGGTATCGATCACGGGTACGCAGTTCAAGACTGTTTTCAGTCTCACGGGTTGCGCGCTCGGCTTCATCGCCGACATCACGCACTTCATCGCGCAGATTGTTGATGGTTTCCTGTGATTCTTCCACCAAATCCTGGCGCCAATTTAACAGCTTCTGCCGAAAATACTCCAGCTGCTGACTGTTCATATACTCTTCTTTGGTTGAAGGCTTGTAGTTTTTTGTTAACACTATCTGTTCTGGCATCCTTTGAACTCCGAGTCGGTCTATCGCTTTTTACCAGGCGGCGAACTTTATAACCTATGTAGCTGGCCGCGGCAAGCGCTGGCCTGATATAGTGGTAAATTAAGTCAATTCCAAGTAGGACCGCAACAATAAAACGATTACTGCACAAACTGATCAGGATTTATCAGTATTGGTTTAGCCCATGGGTAGGCCGACACTGCCGTTTTACCCCAAGTTGCTCGAACTATGCATACGAAGCCATTGAAACACATGGTAGTGCATATGGGTGCTGGCTGGCCGTGTGCCGCATTCTGCGCTGCCAACCCTTATGTAAAGGCGGTTATGACCCAGTCCCCGGCAAGTATAACAACCATTAGAGAATCCCCCGACATGACTGATACGATAATTATCAAAGATGCAATGCTGGTTAATGAGGGACGTCAGCAACGTACCGATGTACTTGTTGCAAAAGGAAGAATTGAACGGTTGGACTCAAATATTTCCAGTCCCGCAAGGGCCACCATCATTGATGCTCAAAAACTGTTGCTTTTGCCAGGCATGATTGATGATCAAGTTCATTTTCGCGAGCCGGGATTGACTCAGAAAGGTGACCTGGCCAGTGAGTCTGCGGCGGCGGTGGCTGGCGGCATAACCAGCTTCATGGAAATGCCAAATACTTCACCCACGACAACCACACGTCAGGCACTGGCGGATAAATATGCCATGGCACTAAACCGCTGTGCCGCAAATTACGCTTTTTATTTTGGTGGCAGCAACGACAATATCGAAGAAATCCGTCGGCTGCCTGCAGCAGATGCTTGCGGCATAAAGGTATTCATGGGCGCATCCACCGGCAATATGCTGGTAGATGATGAGGAAATACTTGATCAAATTTTTGCTGCGGCCATGATTCCAGTGACAACACATTGTGAGCATACCCCGACAATACTGGAGAACCTGGAGCGCGCTACCCGCCGCTTCGGCAAAGATATTCCTGCCAGCGCCCATCCTGAAATTCGCAATGTTGAAGCCTGCCTGAAATCATCTCAGCTGGCCATCAAACTTGCCAAAAAACATGGCACAAAGTTACACGTATTGCATTTGACCACAGCTGAAGAAATGGCGTTATTTACTGCTGGGGATATGTGCGACAAACAGATTACCGCTGAAGTATGCGTACACCATTTGCATTTTACAGCTGATGATTACCAACAATTGGGAAATCAAATCAAATGCAACCCGGCAATCAAGGAAGCACGCCATCGCGAGGCTTTGATTAAAGCAGTAGTTGATGGACGAATTGATATCATTGCAACCGATCATGCACCGCACTTGCCTGCTGAGAAAAATACCGGCAACTACATCAGCGACGCCGCTGGACTGCCACTGGCCCAGCATGCATTGCCTTGTGCCTATGAGCTGGTACATACCGGCCGGATAAGCATCGAGCGGCTGGTACAGATGACTGCACATAACCCTGCGATCCGCTTTCAGGTAAGTGAGCGTGGATTTATCCGTGAAGGCTATTTTGCTGATCTGGTCCTGTTACAACCCGATCTAGCCTGGACAGTGCACAATGATCAATGCCTGTCACGATGTGGTTGGACACCTTTTGCCGGACAGGAATTTCACGGCTCGATACATACCACCATGGTTAACGGTCAGATTGTTTATTCAGGCAACAAAATACATAATCACACCAACGGGCAAAGGTTGATTTTTGATCGACATTAAACCAGTCGGCATGATGTTCGCTTGCGTTCCGGCGATATAAGCTGGAAGCGTTTAAAATTCACTGTATATATCAATTAGAATAATTTAATTTGATGTATTGATTAATACTACCTATCGCATTGGCGATTTTGTATGGAGTAGCTTGAATTATGAGTTTGATGCAGGGAAAACGTGTTCTGATTGTTGGTGTTGCCAGCCCTCGATCTATTGCTTGGGGCATTGCTAAAGCAATGCATCGGGAAGGAGCAGAACTGGCATTTACTTATCAAAATGACAAACTGCGGTCGCGGGTAGAAAAAATTGCCGATGAATGCGGCTCGAATATCTGCCTGCCCTGCGATGTGGCTTCCGATGAACAAATCGATAGTGTATTTAATGCACTGCAGCAAACCTGGGGCAATCTGGATTGTGTTGTTCACTCTGTAGGCTTCGCCCCCCGTGAACAATTGGAAGGCGGATTTGTAGATGCCGTTTCCCGGGAAGGGTTCGCCATTGCACACGATATCAGTTCATATAGTTTTGCAGCATTGGCCAAAGCCGCTCGACCATTGATGCAAGAGCGCAATGGCTCGTTGCTCACACTGTCATATCTTGGCTCAGTAAGGGCTATGCCCAGCTACAACGTCATGGGCCTGGCTAAAGCCAGCCTGGAAGCTTGTACGCGTTATTTGGCGCAGAGTATGGGGCCGGATGGTATCCGGGTAAATGCCATTTCAGCCGGTCCGATCAAAACCCTGGCCGCAGCAGGCATTTCGCAGTTTCGCAATATGCTGGATCATGTCGAGCGCTGTGCACCACTGCGGCGAACCATCACTACCGAAGAAGTGGGTAATGTTGCCGCCTTTTTATGTTCTGATTACGCCTCTGGAATTACTGGTGAGGTAACCTACGTTGATGCTGGATACAACATTTTGGGAATGCCGGAACTTGGTAGCGGTTGACCCGCAAAGTCATTCCCAATAAAAAGGCCGGTGCTTAGATTACACCGGCTTTTTTAATTCATATATTAACGGTAAGTAGTTATAGTCGATCTTCATAAACGGTAATTTCATACCGTTCACGCAATTGATCCAGTAAACCTGATTGCTCTTCGCTGACCAGACTCCTCTGCAACTGCTGGGAGATGCGTTGTCGCTCTGCATCACTGGCACTGGAGGAATCACCTGCAGTAATAGCATTCAATCTTACTACCGACCAATCCTGGCCATTTTGAGGCACTGCCTGAATAACACTGGCTCCATCAGCGGCCAAATTCATGGCGAACACCGCCTGCAGGAAGGTTTGACCCAACTGGAAATCATTTCGTGAAAGGTTATCAACATGCACTAACACCGCTTCCGGTTCGATAGCAGTGGCAGGTTGTTGATCAGAAGCTGCTTGTGTATCTATTTCCGCATCTGAATCTGATTCGCTACTGACCGAAGAGGTTTCGCTGTCGATGCTGGCCTGATATGCCTGCTCCAAACTTCCTGTCTCACTCGCAGCAGCCAATAGCGATTCCGCTTCTGCCCGAGCCAGCTGACTGGCTTTTTGACGCTGTAAGATATTGCGCACCTCAACCTCTACCTCTTCCAACGGGCGAGGCGTTGCGGGCACATGCTGCTTGATTCGCACCACCAGCATTTGGTTTGGTCCTAACTGAATCGGATCACTGTTACTTTGTTCAACCAGCAGTAAATCAGAAAATGCAGCCTCAATCACTTCCTGCTGTACGGCAATGCCAATACCGCCGCTGCGAGAAAATAATTCTGTTTCCTGCATCTCCAGACCGAGCGCATCAGCAATCGGTTGCAGCACATCAGGCTGTTCAAAACTCAAATCAACCAATTCATCTGCAACATCCAGGTATTGACGCTCGGCCAGATCACTACGCGCTTCTTCAATTAATTCTTCTCGGGCCTGCTCAAATGACTTACCGGTCGAAGGCTCAATCTCCCGCAATAAGATCACATGGTAACCAAATCCGGTGCGAACCGGATCAGATACTGCCCCGGTTTCAAGGCTGTAAAGCGCATCCTCGAAAACTTGTGGCATCACGCCGGAATCCACCCAGCCAAGATCACCACCATTATCAGCGGTACCTGGATCTTCAGAAAACTCGGCAGCCAATACAGTAAAATCTTCACCGTCCCTGGCACGTTGCACCAGTGAGCCTGCCAATGCCAATGCATCAGCTTCAGCCTGCTCATCCACGTCGCTTTCCAAGGTTAACAGAATGTGTGAAGCCTGCCTGCGCTCCTGCGTCATGAATCTTGCTTTTTGCATTTCATAACGATCCAGCAACAGTTGCTCATCCAACTCTTCAGTCACTGCAAAATCTGCAGCATCAACCTCTACATAATTGAGTGAAACTTGTTCCGGCTGCATAAACTGCTGGCTGTTTTCGTTGTAATAAGTTTCGATTTCGCTGTCGGTAACAGTCAGACCGGCTAAATGCACTGAGGCAGGAAACAATACATAGTCGATATCACGCGTTTGGTTTTGCAATGCCAGCATGGCATCAATTTCATGCTCGGTAGGTTGTACCGAAGATCGTAAAGCTGTTGATAAAGCCTGGGTTGCCAGGTTTTCACGCAAATTACTTAAAAAACTTGCTTCATCCAGGCGCTGATTAGCCAATGCTTGACGATAAACTGTTTCGTTGAACACCCCGGCAACTTGAAATGCCGGTATAGCCTGCACGGTTTCCATTATTTGTGATGGCGGAATAGCCAGGCCGCTGTCTTCGGCATATAACTGCAGCAGACGTTGGTCAATCACAGATTCGAGGTGCTGCCGGCGAACCAATGGCTGACTGTAAGCAAACTCATCAAAATTACTACCCAGCAACTGCCGCAAACGTTGCCGGTAATTATTAAAACTGTTTTCAAACTCAACTCGAGTAACATCCGAATCACCAACGCGAGCCACTGCATCTGTGGTTCTGCCTTGATCAAAATTTTGAGCTCCGAACGGAATTAACAGGATCGCCAAAAAACCAAAAATGATAATGGCCACAATGCCGCTTATTCGTTCACGTATTAGCTGTAACATCTTATTTACCTAATAATATCTTAATGCCTGCGAACCGGCCCAGGCATAGCCGAAAAAAAAGGCGTCCTAGGGACGCCTTTGATCATGGCGGAGTGGACGGGACTCGAACCCGCGACCCCCGGCGTGACAGGCCGGTATTCTAACCAACTGAACTACCACTCCGTTTTTTGGTGGGTGCTGACGGGATCGAACCGCCGACCCTCGCCTTGTAAGGGCGATGCTCTACCAGCTGAGCTAAGCACCCGGCACCACAAGGTCATTGACCTTCAGGCAAGCGCGCTAGTTTAATGAATCTTTAAGCGCTTTACCAGCTTTAAAACCCACATTTTTTGAAGCGGCGATATTGATCGTAGCGCCAGTTTGCGGATTGCGACCAGTACGGGCACTACGCTCACGTACACCAAACGTTCCAAATCCAACCAACTGTACACTATCCCCACTTTGCAAAGCACTTGATACGGCTCCACAGAATGCATCAAGAGCCCGACCAGCATCTGCTTTGGTCATGCCACAATCATCAGCCATACAATTGATTATTTCGTTTTTGTTCATTAGTTAACTCCGTTGATCTCTGTTTGTTCTTGTGCTTGCTAGATGTACTTGCGATGACTCTTCTTTTAGCAGCATTCCCTTATTGCCTGCCATCTCCGGCAGTTACAGCGACTGCAAGCGGAATGCGGAATATTATCCCAGCTCCACAGCGCCTTCAAGGAAAATTTATACCATCATATTGCCTGGTTGCCTGTTTTTTTTTCTACTGAAAAATAAAACAGATTGAGTTCAAGCGGTTAGCTCATTTGTCTCGACTTGATAACAACCAATCCTAATGGGATCGAATATTGCTACCTGCCGCTGTAGTATCGCTTTCTGACGCCGCCGATGGTCCTGGGGACGCTTTGGTTGAGGGTCTGGGCACCTCAGTTAAGGCGATTTCCAGTACTTCGTCTATCCAGCTTACCGGTTTAATGGTTAACTTGTCACGCACGTTATCGGGGATATCCACTAAGTCTTTGTGGTTCTCTTCAGGAATGATCACGGTATGAATTCCACTCCGATGGGCTGCCAGCAGTTTTTCCTTCAAGCCACCGATCGGCAAAACTTTCCCACGCAAGGTGATTTCACCGGTCATTGCCACATCTGCTCTAACTGGTATTCGAGTAATGGCAGATACCAAAGCGGTACACATTGCAATCCCCGCACTCGGCCCGTCTTTGGGCGTTGCACCTTCAGGAACATGTATATGCAAATCCTTGCTTATATGGAAATCGTCAGGCAAACCGAGCACTTCTGCGCGCGAGCGCACCACCGTGAGTGCTGCTTGAACCGATTCCTGCATGACATTACCTAATTGGCCGGTATGCGTTAATTTGCCTTTGCCTGGTATCAGACTGGATTCAATTTTCAGTAATTCGCCGCCTACTGAAGTCCATGCCAGTCCATTGACCTGACCGATTTCAGGCTCTTTTTCAGCACTGTCATAACGGAACTGACGCACACCCAGGTAATTGTCCAGGTTACGAACTGTAATCTGGCGTTTGTCGCGTTGTTTATCCAACACCAGTTCTTTAACCACTTTACGGCAGATCTTTGCGAGCTCACGTTCAACATTGCGAACCCCGGCTTCGCGGGTGTAATAACGAATGATATCCGTTACTGCTTTATCACTAACCTGCAGTTCATGCTCTTCCAGCCCGTGCTGCTGACGTTGCTTGGGCAACAGGAATCGGGTGGCGATATGGTGTTTCTCATCCTCGGTGTAGCCGGGAATACGGATGACTTCCATCCGATCCAGCAATGGAGCCGGTATATTCAATGTATTTGCTGTTGCTATGAACATTACCTCGGATAAGTCGTAATCAACTTCCAGGTAATGATCACTGAATGAGTCATTTTGCTCCGGGTCAAGCACCTCAAGCAATGCAGAAGAAGGATCGCCGCGAAAATCCATCGACATTTTGTCCAGCTCATCAAGCATAAACAGTGGATTTTTCTTACCTGCCCGTGACATTGACTGCAAAATCCGGCCCGGCATAGAGCCGATATAGGTACGTCTGTGTCCACGGATCTCCGCTTCGTCTCGGACGCCACCCAGCGACATGCGCACAAATTCACGACCGGTAGCGCGGGCAATTGATTTACCCAATGACGTTTTACCTACGCCTGGTGGCCCCACAAGGCACAAAATCGGGCCTTTCATTTTCTTTACGCGCTGTTGCACCGCCAAGTATTCAAGAATCCGCTCTTTGACTTTCTCCAGGCCATAATGATCATCATCCAAAACCTGTTCGGATGCTCTAAGATTCTTACTGGTTTTACTGCGTTTTTTCCATGGCAACCCAACCATCCAGTCAACATAATTGCGCACCACCGTTGCTTCCGCCGACATCGGTGACATCATCCGTAATTTACGTAATTCTGACTGAGCTTTTTCCAGCGCCTGTTTGGGCATGCCGGCTTTTTCCACTTTGCCTTCCAGGTCTTCAAGATCATCTGGCGCATCATCCAGGTCACCCAATTCTTTCTGGATGGCTTTCATCTGCTCATTAAGATAATACTCGCGCTGGCTTTTCTCCATTTGGCCTTTGACACGCCCACGGATACGTTTCTCCAGCTGCAGCATGTCCAGCTCGGCTTCAATCAGCTTCAGCAATTGCTCCATCCGCTGTTGCACATCAGCCATCTCCAGCAATGCCTGCTTGTCTTCTAGGCGTACACTCAAATGTGCTGCTACTGTGTCAGCCAGGCGGCTGTTATCATCAATACCGGCTAAGGTGGTTAATAATTCAGGTGGGATTTTCCGGTTTAGTTTAATATACCGTTCAAACATTGCAGTCAGTGACCGGGCCGTCACCTCTGCAGTACGCGGGTCATCCGGATCATCAGCCAGCATCGGAGACCATTCAGCTGCCAGATACTCATCCAGCTCATGATATGTATCCACATTGATCCGCTCGCCACCCTCTACCAGTACTTTGGTGGTACCGTCCGGTAAACGCAGCAACTGCAAAATCGTTGCCATGGTACCTGCAGTGTATAAATCATCAGGTGTCGGATCATCCACATCCGGGCTGCGCTGAGTAACCAGTAGAATGCGCTTATCCAGGTCCATGGCTTTTTTCAGCGCCTGCATGGACTTTTCTCTGCCAATGAATAATGGAATAACCATAAATGGATACACCACCACATCCCTTAACGACAGGACAGGCAGCAATGCAGCTGATTCCGACTGGTGAGCTTGTTGATCAGTTTTGTTTGTCATACCTTAATACTTGTTGATTAGCGCGCCAGGATTAACAACAGACCTACTGGAGCTTGGATGGGAGATTCATTTATGGGGTTCGGTCAAACCACATTAGATATATTACTTACCAGACTCCCTACCAGGGCAAATATGGCGCTAAGCTGAGACAATTCAACCAAACCGGCAATTGCCTTAGTTCACTCCCCTGAATATACGTTAAATACTTTCGCCGGCAGCCTTGGCTTCTTTGCTTTCGTAGATAAGATAAGGTTGCGCCTCACCATTGACTACTGCTTCATCAACGACCACTTTGCGTACTTCGTCAGTGGATGGCAGGTCATACATGCTTTCAAGCAGCACGTTTTCCAGAATGGTCCTTAAACCACGGGCACCGGTTTTACGCTGCATCGCAAGCTTGGCAACTGCATGCAAGGCATCATCGCGGATATCCAGTTCACAATCTTCCATATCGAACAAACGCCGGTATTGTTTAACCAGCGCATTTTTGGGCAAAGTCAGAATTTGCACCAATGCATCTTCATCCAATTCTTCCAGCGTCGCCACAACTGGCAAGCGACCGATGAATTCAGGAATCAAGCCATATTTGATTAAATCTTCCGGCTCTACCTGGCGCAGTAATTCACTTAAATCGTCCCTGGATTCGGTACTACGAACTTCAGCTCTAAAGCCTATGCCAGTTGCTGAGGATCGCTGTTGAATGACTTTATCCAACCCTCCAAAAGCACCACCACAGACAAACAGGATGTTTTTTGTATCAACCTGTAAAAACTCCTGTTGTGGATGCTTACGCCCACCTTGTGGTGGAACTGAAGCAATTGTGCCTTCGATTAACTTCAATAATGCCTGCTGTACACCTTCACCTGATACATCGCGGGTAATTGATGGATTTTCAGCTTTGCGGGAAATTTTATCAATTTCATCGATGTAGACAATTCCGGTTTGGGCTTTATCAACATCGTAGTCGCATTTTTGCAACAGCTTTTGAATAATGTTTTCAACATCTTCTCCGACGTAACCGGCTTCGGTCAATGTCGTTGCATCAGCTATTGTGAATGGTACGTTCAACATCCGGGCAAGCGTTTCAGCCAACAGTGTTTTACCTGAACCTGTCGGGCCAATCAGCAATATATTGCTTTTCGCCAATTCGACTTCTTCTTTGCCCTGTTCTGCCTGCATCCGCTTATAGTGGTTATAAACCGCAACCGAAAGCACTTTCTTGGCCTGTGCCTGACCGATGACGAATTCGTTCAGGAAATCGTGGATTTCACGCGGAGTCGGCAAGCTCTCCCCTTGCTCCTGACCTTTATCCTCAAGCTCTTCGCGGATAATGTCATTGCACAGTTCAACGCATTCATCACAGATGTATACGCTGGGACCAGCAATTAGTTTACGCACTTCGTGCTGGCTTTTACCGCAAAAAGAACAATAAAGAATTTTACCGTCGCCGGATTGTTTGGGCTCGTCGCTCATACTGCCAAATTGAGTATCAATTCCAAGGTTTCGCTGTGACAAATTCTAGCATTGATTTTAACCTGTAAGACTGGTTGTCTAAAATCAAATCAGCACTTTCATCAGTAAACATGACCGAAAAACGGCCTACCATCATGCAGATTATACGGAATTATTGCCGTTTAATCTTTATCACCGCTAAAGATAATGCCATCACGGTCACGAATAACCTCATCAATCAATCCATAGACACTGGCATCATCAGCCGACATGAAATTGTCACGATCAGTGTCTTTTTCAATAACATCCATTGATTGACCGGTATGCCGGGAGAGAATCGCGTTCAAATTTTCCCGCATCAACAAAATTTCACGGGCATGAATATCAATATCTGAAGCCTGCCCCTGGTAGCCACCCAAGGGTTGATGAATCATCACCCGTGAATGTGGCAGGCAAAAACGCTTGTCCTTGGCACCTGCGGCCAACAATAAAGCCCCCATACTGGCCGCCTGACCAATACAGATAGTGCTGACATCAGGCTTCACAAACTGCATGGTGTCGTAAATAGCCAACCCTGCAGTCACCACGCCGCCGGGACTATTGATATACACGCTGATATCTTTTTCCGGATTTTCAGACTCCAGGAAAAGCATTTGCGCAACCACCAGATTGGCCACGTGGTCGTCAATGCCTCCAACAATAAATATCACCCGCTCTTTCAGCAAACGAGAATAAATGTCATAGGCACGCTCACCACGGGCGGTCTGCTCAACCACCATAGGCACCAAATTCAAACCTCGTGTAGGCATATTATGCTCAGGCATCTTGTGTTCCACTCATCAGTTTCTTAAACGCCATTGATTCATCAATACAGTTTGCATGCTCAACCACCCAGTCGACTACCTGCTCTTCAAGTACCGATTGGCGCACCTGCCCATACAATTGTTCATTACTACGATAGAGGTCAATGACTTGTTGAGGTTCATCATAAGTTGATGCAATTTCCGCTATCCGCTCAAATACACGATTGTCGTCAACCTTTATCTCATTTTGCCGGGCAAGCTCACCCAGAAGAATACTGCCACGCACTCTAATCCGGGCGGTATCCAATAATGTGTCGATTTCCGGCAATTGACTGACGTCACCACCGGATTGCTCAATTTCCTGCTGCATACGCTGGCGCAAATTCATTGCTTCCTGTTGCACCAGGCTGCCGGGTAACTCCATATCAGCATGTTGATCGGTCAGTGACTTGCCCACTTGCTCATTCATCCAGCGACGTTCGGCAATACGTCTTTCCCGTTCCAGGTTACCTTGCACTTCTTCTCGCAGCTTATCAACACCACCATCAGTAATGCCAAAACTGGCGGCAAAAGCATCATCAATCTCAGGTAATGCGCCAATTTCAACATGCGTTACATGTAATTCAACCGTCGCCTGTTTGCCGGCCAGTTGCTCATTGCGAAAATCTTCCGGGAAACTTAGTTCAGCTGTTTTGCTTTCACCGACCTGCATGCCGGTTATCGCCTGCTCCATTGCTTCAAATATGATCCCGCTGCCGATGATGGTACCAATCCGTTGATTGCCTGTTTCCGGGATGCGTTGTCCATCAACCATCGCATGGTATTCAACCAATACCCGATGCGTTTGCTCAGCAGGTCCATCTGCAGGTTTCCATTCACGCCGCTGTTCCTGCAAAGTGGTCAACATGTCATCAATGTCGACATCTTTAATTTCCACCACTGGACGCTTGATCTCAATTGCCTGAACATCCAGCGCTCCCAGCTCTGGAAATACTTCCAGTTGAGCACTGAAATTCAGCATCTCGCTATCTTGCTGCTGCTCCTCCGGCTGCAGGCTTTTCAGCGCAGCAACCCGCAATTCACCTTCCTGAATCGCATCACCCAGGCCTTGCTGCATCACAGCCTGCATGACCTCTTCTCTTACCTGCTTGCCATAACGCTGACGAATCACCGTCAAAGGCACTTTCCCAGGGCGAAAACCTTTTAACTTAACGGTGCGTCCCAGTTCGGTAAGTTTCTGATGAATTTTCGAATCGACTTCAGCGGTTGGAATACCAAATTCCAGTTTGCGCTCTAACGCACCGGTTGTTTCAATATTGATTTGCATAGCGGTGTAGCAATACTCGTTTGTTATCTCAGTTATACGCCAAGCTGAAAATTAATTTGCCGGCGCTGCGAATGTGCGAATGGTGGGCCATCAAGGACTCGAACCTTGAACCTACTGATTAAGAGTCAGCTGCTCTGCCAATTGAGCTAATGGCCCTTGCCGTCCAACACCATCAAACCATGCTGGACCAGGCCCAGCATCGCTAATTTAAAAATGGGGTGGACGATGGGGATTGAACCCACGACCGCCGCGGCCACAACGCGGTGCTCTACCACTGAGCTACGCCCACCACAGAACGCGGTATTTTGCCACAAATTGATGAGCAATTCAGGCCCTATGAAGGTGACAAGTGTACGTTGTAATGAAATTGGTCGGGGTGGAGAGATTCGAACTCCCGACCCACTGCTCCCAAAGCAGTTGCGCTACCAGGCTGCGCTACACCCCGACTGAGGGCGCACATGTTATAGGCCTGAAAAGCCAAGGTCAACGGAAAATAGTGACTAATAGAAAAATATTTTGCGATTCACGTTGACACATACCATAGAGAACTTGATAATTACCGGCTTCGCGCCCGTAGCTCAGCTGGATAGAGTACCTGGCTACGAACCAGGCGGTCGGAGGTTCGAATCCTTCCGGGCGCGCCAAAATCCCCGACAAAGCCACCTAAACTACAGGTGGCTTTGTCATTTTAAGCACCTCAAATTCTAACCTCTGACATTCGTTAATGAAGGTTCGCCAATCGGCAGGATGCTGATTGGGGCGCATGAACGCACTGAATGCGCCCGCAGGGCGGACACCAGGGATGGCGTGAGTCAATCCTTCCGGGCGCGCCAAATCAAGCCAATAAGCCACCTTAGCAAAGGTGGCTTTGTTGTATCAGACCACTCAAAACTAGAGCTTTTAACAAAGCATTGCCAAAGCAAAACTGATTGGCAAAACGACTAATCAGACCTCATATCAGCGCGCACTCAGCCATAAAGCAGACGCCAGAATGCTGATAAACCTATCTTCAGCGCGCGCCACCACCTGAATAAATAGCCACACACCTATTTCCAGTTCATCTAAACAACACTGGTGCTAAAGAAAATTGTACCCGGCGCTATATCCGTTGAACCTAATGCTGCTGAGTACGCACCTACAGCCAAATCAACATCAAGTCGACTTAAAAATACCTGATCACACTTATCAAAGGATTAATTCTGATGACCAATTATTGCCATAGGCTTTTATTGACAATGCTGTTTATTGCGAGCGCAACAAACTGTTTCGCCCAGGAAGCTAATACAATTTTTTTCGATAATAACGGTATCGAAACAGGTGTAACCACTCCCGGCGCCACCAGCTTCAGCTTTAGGGGATCAAACTGGAGTGGTGGCATTGTCGCCACCGAAGGTTCACCACCACTGTATGCCTCAGGTGCGTGGTCATATGAAGTACCCACCGGACCGGCCCTGGTGACATTTGATAATCCAGTCACTGATATCAGCTTTTTTTACGTACACGGCAATGGGTTTGCCGCAGGTACAGCTACTGCCATGGCCGGTAATGGTGCAGTTCTAGGCACTGTGAACAGCAATATAATCACCAGTTTTGGTGATCAGGCCAACTTTGAATCATTCAGCACCACTGAACCGATTGCTTCAATTGAATTTTCCGCCGGGGTTATCGATAACTTCAGCTTCAGCCTGTTTACCGCCCCCCCAAGCCCCTTCAATTTCCAACTCGCCGAAGGCGCATGGCTGAACCCGGATACGGATGGCGAAGGCATATTGTTTGACTTTGGTCCAACCCTGAACTTGCTGTTTGGCGCATGGTTTACATTCACCCTGGATCCAGTTGTTCCCATAGACCCTCCGGCGACAGACATTGGTTTTGACGGCCAACGCTGGATCACGGCATTGATGACACTGGAAGGCAATCTGGCCAGTGGCCCGTTACGTGCACGTCAAGGCGGTGCATTTGATATGCCTCCGACCGAATCCGGATCGAGTGCCGACGTCGGTGAAATTACGATTGAATTCCTGGACTGTGATCTGGCGCGGGTAGACTACATCATCGACTCAGCAGGCGGCATCTCCGGCAGTTTCAATATTCAGCCACTGGAGCAGGTTGTTAATCCGAATGGGTTTAGCTGCAGTTTGGATGGCACACCTGCAAACAACTAAAATGCCGGGGCAGCTGTTAGAACAGTGATCCAACCCCGCTGCGAGTAGTAGGTATTAGCCAACCCCAAGGTAGGCATTCTGCCTTGGGGTTGGCTCTCAGTGCTCATACATCGGGCCATAAATACAGGATATTTTGAAATTATCCAGCCAGAAAGCCTCACAACATTAAAAGGGATTGCAATATTTAGACCATCGCCTGCAATAATAAACTATATACTTTCTACGGTACTTTACGTACGATATGTAAGTAATTAATGCTTTTACCGGTCTATCCGTTTTAGCTGGGTTTCCATCACAGGGTTAGAACAATGAAAAAATATTTCTGCCGATTCCTACTTTTTTCTGCTACCACATGCCTGGCCTCGAGTGTCATGGCTCAAGACAGCACAAACATTTTTTTTGATAATGGCGGCCCTGAATTTGGTATTACCACACCCCTTCGGGCCTCTTTTAGCTTTATGGGCTCCAACTGGTCCGGTGGTATTGTAGCTACGGCCGCAAATCCGCCATTGTATGCTTCCGGCCAGTTCTCCTATGAGGTTCCTAATGGTCCAGCCACTGTAACCTTTGACGACCCGGTAACTGATGTGCGGTTCTTTTATGTTCACGGCGGAGGATTTCCAGCAGGCACGGCAACCGCCATGGCCGCTGACAGCACAATTTTAGATACCGCAGATAGCAATCTAGCCACGGTGTTTGCTGATCAGGCAAATTTCATGGAATTCGATACTGCCGAGCCGATTTCCTCAATTAATTTTTCCGGTGGTGTCATCGATAATTTCAGCTACACCGTTGCAGCTACACCCACTCCATTTGACTTTGCTATTTCGGAAGGTGCCTGGCTCAACCCAGATACCAATGGTGAAGGGATATTGTTTGATTTTGGACCGAGCCTGAACCTGGTGTTTATGGCCTGGTTTACCTTCACATTGCAAGCCGTCGAACCTGTTGATCCACCACCGATGGAAATCGGTTTTGATGGGCAACGCTGGATGACCGCGTTATTAACCCTGGACGGCAGCACAGCGACCGGCCCATTACGGGCACGCGAAGGCGGCAGTTTTGACATGCCGCCAACAGCCGATGAAATGAGCTTTGTAGTCGGTGACGTCACCGTTGAATTTCTAGCCTGTGATCTGGCCCGAGTTGATTACAACATCACGGCCGCAAATGTCACCGGCAGCTTTGAAATTCAACCATTAGAACAGGTTGTTAATCCTAACGGTTTCAGCTGCGGCACTCCTGCCTCTAACTGAGTAAACATCCAATCCAGGCGCTTGACGTCTGGATCGAGTGATTACATATAAATACGAATAAATTAGTAGGCTTGGAGTATAACCATGCAACAGAGATTGCTATTCATTTTGGGGTTCATCTCAGTATTAGGCTGTGCGCATGCTGAGGTCGAAGTCAGCACTTTGGCCGAAATATTTGCACATGGCGGCATTACTGTTCATCCAGATACCAATGATATCTATGTGGGTGAATTCGGTAGCCTGGCAAATACCGGCACCACAGGTACCCGAGTTATCCGGGTAACACAGAGCGGTGAAGTATCGACTTTTGCCAATAACCTGGGATTCAGCAACTCGGGCAACGACTTCGATTCACAGGGAAACCTTCTACAGTCTGCCTTCAGCTCAAATAGGATTTGGAGGATCGCGCCGGACGGCACTGGGACACAACTGACACTGGTACCCGGCCCGGTTGGGTTGTTGGTAGATGGCAACGACAATATATTTGTCACCTCCTGTTCTAACTCACCGGCCATTTACAGGATCAACGCCGGCACCACTAATGCGGTGATTTTTGCCCAGGACCCCGGCTTTAGCTGCCCAAATGGTTTGACCATGGATGAACAAGGTAATCTTTATACCGTAAACTGGAATGACTCCGGGGTTTA
The DNA here is from genome assembly GCA_021772985.1 of Gammaproteobacteria bacterium. Taxonomy (GTDB): domain Bacteria; phylum Pseudomonadota; class Gammaproteobacteria; order Xanthomonadales; family Wenzhouxiangellaceae; genus JAJFKX01. The sequence goes on along the minus strand of JAJFKX010000040.1, from coordinate 24,882 downwards.
TAGAATTGCGCCGAATGGAACCGTGACTTTCATAGCCCGCCCCAGGGATGATCTAGCGTTCCCAGGTGCCGGCCACATCGTTTACACCAGGGGCAAACTTTATGTCGCAGGCCGCGCTGAGCATCAAATATTCGAAGTTACTCTGGATGGTGAAGTTTCAGTACTGGCAGGCACCGGTATTGATGGCAACCTGGATGGAACAGCTGAAGAAGCCAGTTTTTCACGACCTAATGGCATCGGCGTATCCAATGATGGGCGGTTTTTGTATGTTACCGGCTCCAGTAGTGTCACCCAGCCAGGGCCTACCAACAATTTCCTTCGGGTTATTGATCTTGATGGACAAGCCGAAGAATTCGACTTTGCACTTGCAGAAGGCGCCTGGCTGAATAGAGATACCGATGGCGAAGGCATTCTTTTTGACTTTGGCCCAACTCTGAACCTGCTGTTTGCCGCCTGGTTTACCTCCACACTCGAGGAAATTGCACCGGCTGATCCTCCCGATATTGAAATTGGCGGGCGCGGTCAGCGTTGGATGACTGCATTGCTGGCTCTTGACGGCAATACCGCCAGCGGCCCACTCCGGGCCCGTCAGGGCGGTGCCTTTGATATGCCCCCGGCAGCAGCTGAAGCCAGCGCAGAAGTCGGTGAGTTTTCCGTTCAGTTTCTTGCCTGTGATCTGGCGCAGGTTGATTACAGCATAACCTCAACAGGAACCAGCGGCAGTTTTGAGATTGAACCGCTGGAAAAAGTTGTAAACCCCAATGGCTTTAGCTGCGCTACAGCCGCCGCCAACTAAACAATAACCACAGTTTAAACGGCTGTTTTAGATAGAGGTTTTATAGCAGGTACGAATAAATCAACAGGTTTGGAGTGTAATCATGCAACAGCGGCCGTTATTCATTATCAGTTTAATCGCAGCATTCAACTGTGCTTATGCCCAGGTTGAAGTATCTACCCTGGCAGAAATTGTTGCCCACGGCGGCATTACTGTTCATCCTGTTACCAATGATATCTATGTGGGTGAATTCGGTAGCCTGGTTAATACCGGCAGCACCGGCACAGTAGTGGTTCGGGTAACACCTGATGCACAAATCTCTACGTTTGCTGCAAACCTGGGTTTCAGCAACGCAGGTAACGACTTTGATTCACAAGGCAACCTGTTGCAGGCCGCATTCAGCTCAAACCGAATCTGGCGGATTGCACCGGACGGCACAGCCACACAGTTCGCCAACGTGGCCGGCCCGGTTGGGGTGGTGGTGGACGCCGATGACAATATCTTTGTTACTTCTTGCTCGAATATCCCCAGCATTATCAGAATACCGGCAGGCACCAACACACCTTCGGTATTCGCTCAAAACTTTGGCTTCAATTGCCCGAATGGATTGACCATTGATGAACAAGGAAATCTATATACCGTCAATTTCACCAATGCCAGAGTGTTTCGCATAGCACCGGATGCCACCGTCGATTTCATAGCCGTTGCCGGCGATGACCAAGTTGCTCCTGGCGGCGGCCACATTGTTTATAACCGAGGGAAATTATATGTGGTAGGCCGCACCGAACATCAAATTTTCGAGATCACCCTGGACGGACAAGTCAGTATATTGGCGGGAACCGGCGTGGATGGTAATCAGGACGGGCCAGCTGACCAGGCGAGTTTTTCACGTCCAAATGGCATAGGCGTTTCCAACGATGGCCGATTTTTATATGTGGTTGGATCAAGCAGTGTAACCCAACCGGGGCCTACCAATAATTTCCTTCGGGTGATCGACTTGGGTCCGGAAGGAGGACCGTTTGACTTTGCCCTTGCAGAAGGCGCATGGCTGAACCGGGATACCGATGGCGAAGGCATTTTATTTGACTTTGGCCCTACCCTGGATCTGTTGTTTGCCGCATGGTTCACCTCCACACTCGAGGAAGTTGCTCCAGCTGACCCTCCGGACATAGAGGTTGGCGGACGCGGTCAGCGCTGGATGACGTCGTTGCTGACTCTGGATGGCAATACCGCCAGCGGCCCATTGCGTGCTCGTCAGGGCGGCGCTTTTGATATGCCACCGGCGGAAAACGAGGCCAGCGCTGAAGTTGGTGACTTTTCTGTTCAATTCTTAGCTTGTGATCTGGCTGAGGTGAATTACACCATCAATAGCACCGGAACCACTGGAAGTTTTGAGATCGAGCCACTGGAAAAAGTTGTAAACCCCAATGGGTTTAGCTGCAATGCGGAAGGGGTACCAGCCAATGATTAATAAGTAATAACAAAATTATGGATCATAATTGCCAGTCCGAGTTTAGGCTTTAATGCGCATTAGTATTAAGCATGGAGATTCAACCATGAAACAAATGTCAGCAGTGTTGTTTGGCCTTATCCTGGTTACTCATATCGCCGGTGCTCAAATAGAAGTCTCGACCCTGGCACAAGTTGTCGCGAATGGAGGTATATCTGTTCACCCGGATAGCGGCGATATTTATATTGGAGAATTCGGTAGTTTGGTGAGTACCAGTGGTATGCGAGTCATTCGGATCACTCCAAATGGTGATGTGTCGACATTTGCAGATGGCCTTGGTATTGGCAACACCGGTAATAATTTTGATTCCCAGAGGAATTTACTGCAATCGGCATTCAACTCAAATAGAATCTGGAAAATTGCGCCAGACGGATCGTCCGAGATATTCGCCAATGTTGCTGGGCCGGTCGGGGTAGTGGTAGACACCAATGACAATATCTTTGTTACTTCCTGTAGTGCCAACCCTGCCATTTTGACTATCCCAGCAGGCACCAGCACACCGCAGATATTTGCACAAAACCCTGGATTCAGTTGCCCTAATGGCCTAACTATGGATGACCAGGGCAATCTCTATACCGTCAACTTCAATAATGCGAATGTTTACCGCATTGCGCCAGATGGCTCAGTACAATTTATTGCTACAGCCTCGAACAACCAGCAACCCGCGGGCGGCGGACATATTGTATTCACCCAGGGCAAATTGCTCGTTTCCGGAGGTAACCAGATTTTCGAAGTTACCCTGGACGGCAACGTCAGTGTGTTAGCGGGTACCGGTATAGATGGAAACCTGGACGGGCCTGCCGACCAAGCGACGTTTTCAAGGCCCAATGGAATTGCATTATCCAATGACCAACGGCTGCTTTATGTCACAGGCTCAAGCACCGTAGACTTTCCTGGTGTTATTACCAGTGCCTTACGGGTTATCGACTTGGATTTAGCTGCTGAGTCTTTTGACTTTGCCCTGGCAGAAGGCGCATGGCTGAACCGGAATACCGATGGCGAAGGTATTTTATTTGATTTTGGCCCCACCCTGAATCTGTTGTTTGCCGCATGGTTTACCTCCACACGCGAGGAAGTTGCTCCAGCTGACCCTCCGGATATAGAGATTGGCGGACGCGGTCAGCGCTGGATGACCTCGTTGCTGACTCTGGATGGCAATACCGCCAGCGGCCCATTGCGTGCTCGTCAGGGCGGCGCTTTTGATATGCCACCGGCGGAAGACGAGGCCAGCGCTGAAGTTGGTGACTTTTCTGTTCAATTCTTAGCTTGTGATCTGGCTGAGGTGAATTACACCATCAATAGCACCGGAACCACTGGAAGTTTTGAAATTGAACCGCTGGAAAAGGTGGTTAACCCAAATGGATTCAGTTGTGGCCCATGAATAATTATTTGTCATTAATATTGTTTAACGCTGTGGCTTTATTAACCACCAATACCTGATAGCGGCTATTTGAGTCAGCAGCAGAAAATAAACAATCTGGATATCTCAATATGAAACAACTGACCTTGTTTATTTTTGTTTTTGTAATCAGCAACACTCAAGCCGAAGTAACAGTATCCACATTGGCAGAAATTGTCGCGCATAGTGGAATTACTGTTCACCCTGCTACCGGGGATCTTTATATCGGAGAGTTTGGCAGTCTAGTGAATACCGGTTCTACCGGCAGACGGGTAATCCGAGTGACTCCAGAAGGTGAGGTTTCGACGTTTGCACAAGGTCTAGGCTTCAGCAATGCCGGTAATGATTTTGACTCTCAAGGCAACCTGCTGCAGTCTGCATTCAGCTCCAACCAGGTATGGAAAATTGCTCCTGATGGCAGTGCAACAACGTTCGCGACCATCCCAGGCCCTTCTGGTCTGGTGATCGACGCCGATGACAATGTATTTACCACTTCCTGCAGCACAACACCCGGTATTTTTAAAGTGCCTGTTGGCACAAATACACCCATGGTGTTGGCGCAAGGCCCAAGTTTTAATTGCCCAACCGGTCTGACCATGGATGAACAAGGCAACCTGTATACGGTGAACTACTTCAATGCCAATATTCACCGCATTGCCCCCGATGGAACAGTAACATTCATTGCTACCGTAGCAGACGATCAAGACTCGCCGGGTGCCGGACACCTGGTTTATAACCGAGGCAAACTATATGTCTCGGGACGAACCGAGCATCAGATTTTTGAAGTTACATTGGACGGAGATGTCAGTGTACTGGCAGGTAGCGGCATCGATGGCAACCTGGATGGTAGTGCAGCTCAGGCGCGCTTTTCTCTGCCTAATGGAATTGCAGTATCCAATGATGGTCGATTCCTCTACGTCACAGGCTCCAGCACGGTGTTGCAACCCGGCATTGTGAATAATTCTCTCAGGGTTATTGATCTGGGTGCTGCCAGTGAGCCATTCGACTTTGCCCTTGCAGAAGGCGCATGGCTGAACCGTGATACCGATGGCGAAGGTATTTTATTTGACTTCGGCCCTAGCCTGGATCTGCTGTTTGCCGCATGGTTTACCTCCACGCTCGAAGAAGTTGTGCCGGCTGATCCACCCGATATTGAAATTGGCGGGCGTGGTCAGCGCTGGATGACTGCATTACTGACTCTTGACGGTAATACCGCCAGCGGTCCTTTGCGGGCTCGTCAGGGTGGCGCTTTTGAGATGCCGCCGACTGAAGGCGAAGTCAGTGCTGAAACCGGACAGTTCTCAGTCCAGTTTCTGGCTTGTGACCTAGCTCAAGTCGATTATTTCATTACTGCTACCAACACCAGCGGCAGCTTTGATATTGAACCATTGGAAAAAGTGGTTAACCCCAATGGCTTCTCTTGTGATGAAAGTGGCTCCGTCATGGCAGCCCGGTAAATTGATTTTCCGGCCTTCTGCGCAACTAGCATCTACAGTGATGTGACATACTGATTCATAGTCAAATCAGCTAAGTGGTGTATAAACATGGACTTAAATCAGAACACTTTGCAGCAATACCGCTAGGAAAACACTGTGTTTAAGTCTTTAAGCAAACCAATCACATACAAGATATTTCTTTTTGTCATTACCGTTATGACAATCCAAGCCAGCCATGCGCAGGAAAATGACGACAGCTATACAGGCATCGAAATCTGCACCGGCTGTCATATCCAGGCTGGTGATAATTGGGCACATACCGCACACGCTTTGCACTCGCTGCGAGCCTCCGGAACCCCGGAACAATCTCGTGGCTGCGAAACCTGCCACGGCCCTGGCTCTCGCCACATCCTTAATCCCTTGGACAAAACCAGCATCATCCGGTTTTCATCCACCAGTGTAGACCCGGTAGCAAACCAAAACGCCCAATGTTTAAGCTGTCATCAAGGTGGCCAACGTCTGCATTGGCCCAATTCGGTGCACGAGCGCCAGGATCTGGCCTGCAGTGATTGTCACAATCCGATGGTGCAACTCTCAATTCGTGGCCTGCTCGCCAATCAGGATATCAATGACACCTGCTTTTCATGCCACCAACAGCAACGTGCAGAATTTAATCGGCGTTCACATATGCCATTGCCTGAAGGCAAGCTGGCATGCACCGATTGCCATAATCCGCATGGAGGCATTACCGACCCCTTACTCAAAACTGTTCGTGTTAATGACACCTGCTATGAATGCCATGCCGAAAAACGCGGCCCGTTTATCTGGGAACACGCACCGGTACGTGAAAGCTGCATAAACTGCCACCGACCGCATGGCTCCAACCATGACATGTTGCTTAACGCCCCACGCCCACTGCTATGCCAGCAATGTCATTCGCAGCTCGGTCATCCTAATGATTTACTGACAGCAGGCAACCTGGCCAGTGGTACCCGAGCGGATGCGCGCCTGATTGGTCGCAGTTGCAGTAACTGCCACACCCAGATTCATGGTTCCAATCATCCGTCCGGAGTTAAATTTCACCGCTGAGGAAATAACCATGACGCAATCCAGATCAGTGTTATGCACCGCCGGTATAGTTGCCAGCGTGCTGCTGATCGCCGCAGGTGCTGCAAGCGCAGATTCAGGCATAGGCTTTGACAATTACCTGAGCAATGCCTTGACTAATGAGTCACCGCCACTGGCCGGCAGCATTGATCCGGATGGGTATTCTATTATCAGCTGGTCGGCCTTTTCGCCATCCGGCATCATGTATCCATTGGTGATTGACTACCAATATCTACCTTTGAATGATGAACCCGCGACTGCTGCAAAACCGCCTACGGATAATTTTGAACTTAACCCTGGCTGGTCATTTGGTGGCGCATTTGCGATCGGTTACCTGGCTAACTTTGGCACCACCGATACCGCCAGCTTTCGCGAATTCACTGACTGGAGCGAAGCGCCTGTATTGAGCGGTTTCAAGATTCAGGGTCTCAACCTGCAAAGTGGCGAGCACCTGTCATTTTCAGGTGGCAGCATAGGTCGCAATGATCAGTTTTTTCGTTTGAACTATGGCCGTTATGGCGACTACGATATTAACGCCTGGTTCAACCAGATACCGCACACCTTCAGCAGCAATGCGCGGGTTCTATGGAATGGTGCAGGCACAGGCCAGCTGACCTTGCCTGGTGGCTTGGAGCCAGGCGCCAGCAGTGCACAGGCGATCCGAGATATTTTATTCAACAATGAACAAAGCACCCTGAAACTGGAACGCAAGCGCGGCGGTTTAGCGATCACCGCGACACCCTGGAAAAATATTGAATTGTTCTTTAACAGCAACACCGAATGGCGTGATGGCACAAGGCCCTTTGGTGGCACCTTCAACTACCCTACTTTGGGACAAGTCAGCGAAACAGTCGAACCGATCAACTATGTTACCCAAGAACTTGACCTTGGGTTCCGCTATGCCGGGGCCACCTATCAGGCCAACTTTATCTATAACGGTTCGCTGTTTTTCAACGATACCGAAACCCTGGTCTGGGAAAACCCGGGTTTGAGTCTTTTCCAGCCTGATTTTACCCCTGAACAGGGCCGGTTTGCATTAGCGCCTGACAACCAGTTCCATCAACTCAAGCTTGATTTTGCTGCATTGTTACCATTTTTAGGTGGGCGCTGGACCACTTCGATAGCGTATAACCGCAAAACCCAGGATCAACAACTGTTGCCTCCCACTATCAGTACCGGTATCGGTAACAACACCGGCATACCGGTGAATTTTGACTTGTGGAATACAACTGCCGCACTCAGCCAGACCAGTGCCGACGCGCGTATTCAAACGATGTTTGCTCAGGCAGAACTCTCGTTGCAACCGTCATCGCAATTACGCACTACTTTGGAGTTTCGTTATCTCGATGAAGATAACGATACCGACTACACCGCTTTCAACCCACTAACCGGTGAGTTCGGATACATCCCTGAAGACGGTGGTTTTTTGTTTAACGACGGCATTTTTCAGCCAGGTCGTGCCGGCGACCTGCTGCGTTTCCGCAGTGTCCCGTTTGCCAAAGATGAAATCAGTGTACGACTGAATGCCGATTACCGGCTGGCCAGTAGCATGAAACTTGGTCTGAGTTATGAACACCTGGAAGAAGACCACGACCATCGTGAGCGTGGTGAGCTGCGTGACGATCGAGTGCGCCTGCAATTCACCGATCGCTCCGGACCATGGGCCAGCCTGCGTGCTGCGGCTGAATATGCTCGACGTTCCGGAGATGATTATGACTTGAACCCTTTCTCCCAATTCCTAAGCTCCAACCTGCCCGGCTTTGTGCCGCTGTTTGGTAACAGTACGGCACCAAGAGAATTGGCTGATTTACAGGTCTTTGATCTGTCCTCACGCAACCAGCTAGTAGCTGACCTGCAACTGCGCTTCACCATTGGTTTACGTTCAGATCTGGCATTCAGTGCCAATTACCAGCGTGATGACTTTAATGCTGAATTTGGCTTACGTGAAACCGAACAGATCAGTGCCAATGCAGAGTGGAATTATCAGTTTGACGATAACGGCAACAGTTTCCTGTATTACAGCTACCAGTCACATGATCGCAATGCAGCAAACATCAACGACATTGGGCCTGCCGGAACCGACCCCACTGCCGGCGGTGATGTGTTTCCGCTGGAAAATGCCTGGCGTCAGGCCCTTAACGAGTCTCACCACGCTGCCGGTATCGGCTTCACCCGTCAATGGAATAAGCTGTTGCTGGAAGCAGACTATAGCTTTGGTTATTCAAGCTCTCGGCTGGGGTTCAGTTTTAACTCAGCAGGCGCTTTGACCGCAGGTGTCGATATTAATGCAACCGGTACAGGTTTCCCAAATCAAACTTTTGAACAACACCTGGTACGACTAAGTTTGCGTTATCCGATTACCGATAAAGTTGCAGCCCGTGTTTTTTATCACCTGGAAAGCGAAGACATCAACGATTTTCACTTCGATGGCCTAACTGATCCGGTGGTGGACAATCAATTGTTTCTGCTGGCAGTCCCGGAAGATTTCACCGCCCACGTAGTGGGCATATTTGTTGAAGTCACTCTGTAATCGGAACTGGTAGTTCTGTCAGACCTAGCTGCCCGCTGATGGCTGTTGCATACGCAGTAATGTGTGCGGGTGGAAGGTGTACCAGGCAAACCAGAACAAACGCTTGACCGGGTAATTTTTACCGGTATTTGGATTGGCAGCCGTTACACTGCCATCATTGTTGTATTTAATTTCTACCATCTGGTCATTAATGGATTCGACATATTCCCCTTTGGATTTCAACCATTCAGCTTCATAGGCAACCGGCTGCTCATCCACCATTACCCCGTAAATAACCTTTTTGACATGCAATCGCGCATCGGAAGCGGAAACCGGCAAAAACAGCCGATCTGATTCGCGGTAATCGGCATAGCGATCTACTGTGTAGTCCTTATCAAAACCTGTGTTGGTAGAAAGCACCAAAGTATCCGGGTGCTGCTGTCTCCAGGTCCGCCATTCGGTCATGACCAGTGGCACTTCCTGCAATTGCTCACCGGTTTTGGGGCCCATCATGCCTGCTCCGGTCACTTGTGCCCAAAGCGTCTCTGAATTGCGGTCATACAACACCAGGTCTGATTCGTGCAGTACGCCGGACACCCCAAACTCCACTGGTTCACCATCCAGCTTACCTTCAAACGCTACCCCCGATCCGCATAACGGGCAGTAAGTCACCGCTACCGGTTCACCATCAAAATCGTCATTGACTATTTCATGATGAATCAAAATTTTGGTTGGATAGGCTTTCAGTACCCCATTCAATGCAACCGCCAGCACCAGGTCATCATCGGCTACAAAGTCAGCCTGATCACTGGAAACAAATTCAGGCGTATCAATCGAAGGGATGCAATCACGGCTTGGACATGCCTGGATCAGGCTATCTCGATCAACAGCTATTGGCGTTTGCTCATCAAAACCAAATGTTTCTGCAAGTATGTCAATGTCAAATTGACGTTCCTGGCCGGTAACCACCGTGGCAATAAACAACATCATCAAACAGTACAAACGCATAACATTTACTCCAGCCTGTTGGCCTTTAAGTTGAACAACCAGGCAACCTGGCCGTTACTCAATATCAATACAAAATGCAGAACTGCACTTTAACATTGATTTGCAGGCTGCAAAAATTCAGGGTATTTCAAAACCATCAACAGTGATTATCCCTTCGCTGACAATAACAAACTGGTCCAAAGGTAAGTTATTCAATACTTCCTGGAAGCCACTTGGCCAGTTGATCAACACCTGGATGATTTTAGTAGCAGCACCCAGTCCAAATTCTACCGGCAAGCTGTTAAACGAGCCACGGCCTGCACCACTGCTGACTTCTTTGACGATAGTACCGATATCCGTGGTAACCTCGATGCGCGCACCAATTGCGCTGCGGTTGCTGATTACGCCAACCAGCTTCAAGGTTATCCAATGGCTGTTATTGACCGTATCGTTGCGCCACAAACGGTTACTTTCACCAACATCGGCGGTCACACATAAATCAAGATCACCATCATTATCAAAGTCAGCGAAGGCCACACCACGCCCGTCAAACAAACCACCCCCAGCCAGCGATGAAGTGATATCAGTAAACGTGTCATCAGCATTGTTTTGAAACAACACGTTGGCTGTAGTCTGGTCACTAAAACCGTTGGTAACAAAAAAGTCTTCCCAGCCATCATTGTCTATATCGCCGGTGTTGATACTGATACCCCAACCATCCGGGTCATCCGTGCCGCTGCTGACTGCGTTATTTTGAAAGGTATTATTTCCAAGGTTTTCATATAAAGCATTGGGACCCGGACCTGCATTCGGCCAGGCGGTCCAATACAAATCCATATCCAGATCATTATCGTAATCAAAAGCAGCCACCCCCATTCCCAAGCCAACCTCACTGATCCCGGCGGTAACGGTAATGTCGGTGAAATCAGCAGAATTGTTTGTATACAGTCGATTCAGGTTATTGCTGCGATTGCCGGTAAACAAATCCACCCAACCGTTATTATCAATATCAGTGGCTACCACACCTACACCCTGGCCAATAGTTGCAACTCCAAGATCAGCAGCCACATTGCTAAAGGTTAAATTACCCTCGTTGTGGTAAAGGATATCAGGACCAATGGCGTTGACATAAATATCTAGCAGTCCATCACGGTCGTAATCGATAAATGCCATTCCCCGACTACTTGATTGATCGGTTATCCCGGCTGCAGCGCTAATATCGCTAAAAATAAATTCAGGCGTATCCCCGATAGGCCCTTGATTTAGATACAGTACATCATTGCCGCCACTGAAATTAACCACATACAAATCCAGATCTCCATCGTTATCCAGATCGCCAAATGCTGCGCCAACACCCCAGGCTGTACTGCCGGTCAAGGTAATATCTGTCACATCGGTAAACACCCCACCTCCATCATTACGAAACAGGTTATTTGCACCATCATTGGTCAGATATAAATCTTCATCACCATCATTATCATAATCACCCCATGCCAGTGATTCAGTTAACAAATCAGCCACTTCTATACCAGCTGACGGAGCAATATTGGAAAACACCGGACCACCAGCGTATGCGCTATTGGCATACATAAAGACCAACACCACAGACAAACCCAATATCACATTACCGTTGTTCAAAGTGTGCTCCTGTTAGTGATTAATGGTGTCCGACAGCCAATTTGACAGCTGAACTCAAAGCATTCAAAGTTGCCTCAGCTGATAGTTATCTGGAAAGTAAGCTGTACACTGATTGTCCCGATTTAGCTGTTAAACACCATCGGCTGCACTGCCGACCACAACAGCAAAGTCTGATGCCACGAAGCATGTCTATCACCTGGAAAAGCTTAGCTATTCAGGTAACCAGCGGGCAATAAAACCAAACATCCAGAGCATAGCAGATGCATATTCACCGTTATGTGAGTATGCCTCATCGTTAGTGGCTTCTAACTATCGGCGCGATAAAATACACTGAAACACTAAAAACTATTGCTGGGTTAACTCAGCACCATTTCATCAGGCATAGGAGAGACAGGTCAGATGGATGATTACTCGGATACTTTGGATTTCCCGCTGCAGGAATTTGACCGGTTACTATCCAAAAGCAAAGACCTGGTGTTGGCCCGCTATGCCGAACTGGGCGGAAATGCCCACCCTGGCCACTCACAGGAACAGGTTTTCAACTGGTTTAATCAGCCTTTGCCCGAAACTGGCACAGACATGGATTCATTGCTGGATGAAATCAAAACCAGGGTAATGGATACCCCCACCATGAATATTGGGCCGCATATGTATGCCTATGTTATGGCTGGAGGAAATCAGGTTTCGATGCTGGCTGACTTATTGGCTTCAGCGATTAACCAGAATGTCGCAAAATGGCACTTGGCTCCGGCACTGACCGAAATCGAAAAACGCGTTATCCAATGGGCTGCAGAATTCATTGGCTATGCCAACAACAATGATACCGGCGGTGCCATTGTCAGTGCCGGTTCAGCTGCAAATCTGACTGGGTTGACCGTTGCTAGAAATATCTTCTTTGAACAGGCCGGGATTCGTGAAAACGGCTTGTTTGGCCAAAAACCGTTCACCATTTACGCATCTGACCAAACCCATAGCAGTGTCGACAAAAGTGTCCAGTTACTGGGCATCGGCAGCCGGCAATACCGAAAAATTCCAGTTGACCAGTCATTCCAAATCGATTTGTCCGCCCTTAAAAGCAGTATCGAAGCTGATCTGGCTGCCGGATTTCAGCCTTTTTGCCTAATCGGCAATGCCGGCACAGTTAACACCGGCGCGGTAGACCCGCTGGATGCATTGGCTGATATCGCTGAGACTTATGGAATGTGGCTGCATGTTGATGGTTGCTACGGCGCCCTGGTTGCTTCATTGCCGGAATTTAATGACACCTTTAAGGGTCTTGATAGGGCGCATTCAATTGCCTGCGATTTTCATAAATGGCTGTACCAAACCTTTGAGATCGGCTGCACCCTGGTACGCAGCTGGGACCAGATGAAACGTACCTATCACACCACCGCAGATTACCTCGACAGCAGCCAAGAGAGTGGTAATCGGTTGGATATCAATGAGCACCATTTCCAGCTATCCCGCAATGCCAAGGCTTTCAAGGTATGGATGTCTTTTAAAGCGTTCGGCAGTCAGCGGTTCAAAGATATGATTCGCAAAGATATTGCACTGCGGATATATCTGGATGAATTACTGGTCAAAGCCCCCGATTTTGAGCTGGTTACCAGCGGAAAACTGGCTATTTCATGTTTCCGTTACATTGGCTCGGGGCAATACTCCGATCCGGAAATTCGCCGGCTTAATACGATGATCATTCCCGCGTTGGAACAAGACCAACGGGTATTTATCACTGGCACCAGATTACATGGAGAACCCGTAATACGAGCTTGCATCATCAACCACCGTAAAGATAAAAGCCATATTGACCATTTGGTACAGGTTATTCGCGAGGTAGGCAGCACACTCGAAGTAGAGCTTACTGCAACAGCACCTTAAACCTTTTACATTTAATAAGCTTATCTGGGATTCTGATTGAGCAAAACACCCTACCTCACCGATAAACATGCTGGTGGTGCTTTTATCTGATTTAAGGCGCAATTAGGCTGATTGGCACATGCTATAGACAATATAAATCCGTTATGATTAAAAACTTTGCTGCCTATAAACAAAGCAGCATGGCTGCAGACAGCAGCTGACAATCAGGCTTAAACTTACGGATAAATTTATGAATAGACCATTACTGGCAACCAGCCTTGCCATCATTTTAAGTGCCTGCGGCCAGCAATCCGAGCCGGAAAGCTCGGTTGCCGTTGAAACCGATTCTTCGAGCACACCGGATGTCGTGGATGCAACCGCAACCAATAACCAGCCGGAACTGGGAACCTGGGGTATTGATCTGCAATACATGAAACCTGAAATTGCTCCCGGCGATGACTTTGCCCAACACATCAACGGTAAATGGCTGGATACTTTCGAAATTCCAGCTGACCGGTCCTCTTACGGTATTTTCCTCGCCCTGCGCGAGCGTTCAACCGAACAGGTCAATGCCATCATCAATGACCTGGGCGAAAGCGAAGCCGCAGCAGGTTCGCTGGAACAGAAAGTGGGCGATTATTACGCTGCCTGGATGGGCATAGATGCTTTGAATGAAAAAGGTGCCGGCCCGTTGAGCAGCCATCTGAATACCATCGATACCATCGAAAACCACCAGGGACTGGTGCTGGCGTTGGCCGATATTCATGCCACTGCACCGTTTGGCATCGGTATTATTCCAGACCCTGCTGATACCACCAAATACACGCTGTTCACCAGTCAGTCGGGCCTGGGTATGCCTGATCGTGAATATTACTTAAGCGAAGAAGATAATTTCGTGGAATTTCGCGCTGCTTATCGCAATTATGTTATCAAGGTCCAGGAACTGGCCGGCATCGAAAACGCTGCAGACAAAGCAGATGCCATCATCGCTTTGGAAACGCAGCTCGCTGAACTGCACTGGACTCCGGCTGAAAGCCGCGACATCCAGAAAGTTTACAATCCGATGAGCCCCGAACAGCTGGCGGAACTGGCACCTGAATATGACTGGGCCGCAGCCCTGGAATACCTGGGTTTGAGTGATGTCCCCAGCATTGTGGTTGCGCAGCCCGACGTTATCCAGGCCAGTGCCAAGATTTTTGTGGAAACACCGGTAGCAACCTGGAAAGATTACCTGAACTTCCACTTTATCAGCGACAATGCCAGTAACCTGTCAGAGGAATTTGATAATGCCGAATTTGAGTTTTTTGATAAAACCTTAAACGGCATCGAAGAAAAACGTGAGCGCTGGAAACGCGGTGCCGATTTTGTCAATGACAATCTTGGTGAAGCGGTTGGCCAAATTTATATTGATCGGCATTTCCCACCGGAAGCTAAACAGCAAATGGACGAATTGGTCGCTAACCTTCGAGCAGCCCTGGAAGAACGTATCGGTGAAAACGAATGGATGGATGAAGAAACCAAAGCCGCTGCCCTGACCAAACTGGCCACTTTTGAACCACGCATTGGCTTCACTTCAAAGTGGATTGATTACGACAAGCTGGATATCAGATCAGGTGACATGCTGGGCAATGCCTTACGGGTTAACGAATTTGATTGGAATCGCCAGGTAGAACAGCTTGCTGGTCCGGTAGATCGCCAGGAATGGCCATATCCGCCACAAACCGTGAATGCATCCTACAATCCGTTGCTGAATCAGATCACCTTCCCAGCCGGCATCTTGCAGCCGCCGTTCTTTGATCCTTATGCTGACCCAGCAGTGAACTATGGTGCTATCGGTGGTGTTATCGGACACGAAATCGGACATGGCTTCGACGATCAGGGACGCCGCTTTGATGAAGCCGGCAAGATCCGTGATTGGTGGACAGCCGCTGCCGACGAAGCCTTTGGAAAACGTTCCGGCAAGCTGGTTGAGCAGTACAATGGTTTTTCACCGATAGAAGACATGAACATTGACGGCCAACTCACTTTGGGAGAAAACATCGGTGACCTGGGTGGCTTGGAAATGGCTTATTCCGCCTATCAGCGCTACAAAGTCGAGCATGGCGAACCACCGGTAATAGATGGTTTCACCGGCGATCAGCGCTTTTTCATGTCCTGGGCTCAGGTTTGGCGTGCCAAGGCGCGTGAAGATGCAACCCGCCAGCAATTGCTGACCGACCCACATAGTCCACCGGAATACCGCATTAACGGCGTGGTGCGCAATATTGATGCCTGGTACGAGGCATTTGATGTGCAACCGGATAATGCCATGTATCTGCCACCCGAAGAGCGCGTCTCGATCTGGTAAGTGGTATCACCCGGTTCCAAAAGCCACCCACCAGGTGGCTTTTTTTATCATTCAGGGCATACCACCGTATAGGAATGCCGGTATAATCACCGCTGCACGCGCCCGTAGCTCAACCGGATAGAGCATCGGCCTTCTAAGCCGAGGGTTGCAGGTTCGAGTCCTGCCGGGCGCGCCATAGTCTAAATCCCTCATCTGATTTGCAACTACCACAAAGCAAATTCTTCAATACACCTTATCAATTAACTTATTTAATTTGGGGTATCTATTTTATAACTTATTGAAAATGAAGGGTAATAATAATTTTATAGATTATTAATAGCAGATAATTTGCGCATTAACCCATACTTTGGCAAGTTACAGGCCAGTCTAAAGCAGATAGGAGACCGAACCACCCCATTATTAGCCTGATCAACACATGCTATACACAATATAAACCCGTTGTAGTTAACATATTCACTGTCTATAAGCTAGGAAGCTGGCTGCTGAAAGCAGCTGACAATCATTCATAAATCTAGGGATTACTTATGAATAAACCATTACCGACAACCAACCCTTCCATTATTTTAAGCACCGGTGGGCGGCAATCTGAACCGGCAAGTTCATCTGATTTTGAAACCATTGCGCCCGACCTCCCGGATGTTATCGATGCCACACCAACCGATAGTCAACCGGAGCTGGGTAGCTGGGGCATTGACCTGCACCTGATGAATACTGAAATTGCTCCCGGCGATAACTTCGCCGGATATGTTAACGGCCATTGGTTGGATACTTTCGAAATTCCCGCTGATCTGCCTTCTTACAGTGTTTTCCTCGCCCTGCGTGAGCGTTCAACCGAACAGGTTAATCAGATCATCAATAACCTGAGTGTAAACGAAGCCGCAGCAAGCTCTCTGGAGCAAAAAGTAGGTGATTATTACTCTGCCTGGATGAACAAAGATGCCCTAAATGAAAAAGGCGCCGGCCCATTGAGCAACCATCTGAATACCATCGACAACATCGAAAACCACCAGGAGCTGGTGCTGGGGCTGGCCGATGTACACGCTACGGCACCATTTGGTATCGCTGTTTTTCCAGACCCTGCCGATACTACACAGTACACACTGTTCACTGGGCAAGCAGGCTTGGCCATGCCTGATCGTAAGTATTACTTAAGTAACGAAGATCGCTTTGTGGGGTTTCGAGCAGCTTATCGCGATTATGTAATCAAAATCCAGGAACTGGCAGGCATCGATGATGCTGCGAGCAAGGCAGATATCATCATTGCATTGGAAACTCGGCTCGCTGAAGCACATTGGTCCCCTGCTGATAATCGTGATATTCAAAAAATTTACAACCCCATGAGCCTTGCACAACTGGCAGAATTAGCGCCCGAATTTGATTGGGCTGCAGCGCTTGAATACCGGGGTCTGAATAATGTGTCCAGCATCGTGGTTGGCCAACCAAGCGCTATCCAAGCCAGTGCTAAAATTTTTGCCGAAACACCGGTATCAACCTGGAAGAATTACCTGAGTTACCACTTTATCCGCACCAATGCCAATAATGTGTCTGAGCAGTTTGATAATGCCCATTTCGACTTCTTCTATAAAACTTTAAGCGGTATCGAAGATCAGCGTGATCGTTGGAAACGTGGTGCCGAATTTGTCAACAACCATCTTGGTGAAGCGGTGGGCCAAATTTATATTGATCTGCATTTTCCACCGGAAGCCAAACAGCAAATGGACGAATTGGTTGTTAACCTGCTGAAGGCCCTGGAAGAACGCATCGGTGAAAACGAATGGATGGATGAAGCAACCAAAACCGCCGCTTTAGCCAAACTGGCCAGCTTAGATTCACGTATTGGCTATACCTCCAAATGGATAGATTATGACAAACTGGATATCAGACCAGATGATATGCTGGGCAATGCATTACGGATTAAAGAGTTTGAGTGGAATCGCCAAGTAGAACAACTCGCAGGGCCGGTAGATCGGCAGCAGTGGTCTTTTCCGCCACAAACCATAAACGCTTCCTACAGTCCACTACTGAATCAGATAACCTTCCCTGCCGGTATACTGCAACCACCGTTCTTTGACCCATATGCCGATCCAGCAGTGAACTATGGCGCTATCGGTGGTGTTATCGGGCACGAAATCGGGCATGGCTTTGATGACCGGGGACGCCGTTTCGATGAAACCGGCAAGCTCCGTGACTGGTGGACAACCGCTGCCGATAAAGCTTTCAAAATACGATCAGGCAAATTGGTTGAACAGTACAATGGCTTTTCGCCGATAGAAGGTATGTACGTGGATGGAGAGCTTACCCTGGGTGAGAATATCGGTGACTTGGGCGGCCTGGAAATGGCTTATTGCGCTTATCAGCGCTACAAAGCCGAATACGGTGAACCATCGGTAATAGATGGTTTCACCGGTGATCAGCGATTTTTCATGTCCTGGGCTCAGGTTTGGCGTGCCAAAGCGCGTGAAGATATCATCCGCCAACAACTGCTGACCGACCCGCACAGCCCACCGGAATATCGCATTAACGGTGTGGTGCGCAACATTGATGCCTGGTACAAGGCGTTTGATGTGCAACCGGATAATGCCATGTATCTGCCGCCGGAAGAGCGTGTCTCGATCTGGTAAGTGCTATTTAACATTTGTATAAAGCCGTCCATTGGGAGGCTTTTAATCATTCACGCCATACCGCAGTTTCGGGTTGCAAGTATAAACACAGCTGCACACGCCCGTAGCTTAACCGGCTAGAGCATCGGCCTTCTAAGCCGAGGGTTGCAGGTTCGAGTCCTGCCGGGCGCGCCATTCCTTCATTAACCACTGAAATCAATGCTAAAACCTTGAAAGTTAAGGTGGTGTTTGCGGTTCGATCAGTTTTACTAAGATTTGCCTTGGCTGAGCAAAGTTCGTTAGTTTTCGTGTGGCAGTAGTTTTGCTGTTAGGCGGACTTGGATAAGTACAATATGACTATTAAACATGCCTGCCCCAACTCTTCCCGGCCAGGACCGGACCTTGCGGACAGCGCGGAAATTCGAGCTTTGCAGGCTGTGGTAAGTCTATTTTTTTCTGAAACTTTCAGAAAAAAATGAACCTGACCCCATTGGCTCGGCCTGAGCTAACGACGACCAGGCGTTCAGAGAAGACCGACGGTGCGGGTGACTTTTGGGTGTCCCAATCCCATTTGTCCCAAACTCTTACTGAATCGCTAAGAGTACCGATCTCTTAAGAGCACCAAGGCGCGGCCAACGCTTAAACTGTCTCCACTACGTCGCCCTTTTCAGGATGTTTGGAAGCCTTGAGTCTATTATAAGTTTCTTTATACCTCTGGTAGAAGGAACGATAGCGCTTCTTATTCTTCAAGTCGTTGAATTGATATCTTGCACTGGGAAGCTGTCTCATTATAAAGGTGATAATAAAATCAATCGGTAATATCATGCAGGCCGCTAGAGGCTCAAGCAACATCGGCAAGTATACTAACTGTAGCAGTAATTTAACACGAAAAAATGGCGCGCTGTTGGTTACCAATATCATAACCCAGTAACCAAAAATCAGCTGAAAACCAAGTGCTCCAGCATAGACGTAGCCGTTAATCCAATCATGTAAAAACAGCGAAGTTGCCACCCCTATCGTCACGACATTATAGCCGACATAGCATATAAACGACTCCCAAATCCTCTCGAAACCTTTATGTTCTTTATAAACATGCTCAACGAACTGGTCGGCTTTTTCAATTTTGTATTCTCCTTTCTGGCGATACTTTTCAGCACCATTCGGATAGGTTAGATACTTGGCAATCTCCTTTATTCCCTTGCACGATTTTAGCGTGATATCAATTGCGAGTTCCCGGGCTACTTCTTCGGTATAAAAACCGTAATAAACGATATGATCTCTTGGGCCGCTTTCGATAAGCGGGTAATATTTTTGGTTGTATTTCTCAATTTTCGCATCAAGCCCGTTCCGCATATTGGTATAGAAGGTCTTATCAGAGACCATTTTATGGATCAGCAAGCTTTGCATTTCCGTGATATTTGAGAGTCCACCGGTCGTTGGTCTGGTGTAACCCAACAGGTAGATATTCTTCAAATCGCGTTGCATCACACCAAGATAACTATTGCGATATTCATAACAAAATTCATGCGTCTCGCCATCTTTTTGATAGCTAATCCTAGGCAAATTAGGTGTCTCAACATCACCGTCTATAAAGTAATCGTAATGAAGCTTTTCGCCGTTGCATTCGATTGTTTTCTCTATCTCATTCACCGTCGTTCGTTTTTTGCTCCAAAATTTCAACAACCCTTCAGAAGCAAAAAATGTGATGTCGTTCAAAAGGAAGCCCTTTTGAATACTTTCCTCAAGGCAATCGGAAAACTCGATGAAATACTGATCAATCGGCCAGTATTTAAGTGTTGAGATTCCATTGGGAATGGGCGATTCTGGTTCACGATCTGCTTCAAAACCCCTGCGAGTCCGTACAAAATCCACATGGAAATTATGCGGCGTAAACAATTTTCCCAATAAATCCCGTACTTTATGGGTCAGGCTCGCGAGAATCGCACCAACTTTCTGCCTAGGGTGGAACTCAAAAAGATCTGTGTAGTTTGTGTCTATAACATTGCCGTACAAACGCTTGAAGTACTTAGCGAATTGGTGCGCCTCCAGCTGTTCCAGACTGTATTTAGTCTTACCCACCTGAATTAACTTATCGAGAGGCAGGAAACCATCCTGGACGCAAACGATATTATTGTTACCGGTGATCAACTTCGAAATTATTAAATTGGCTGAATCACCAATGGTATTCAAAACAATGGTTTTGTTAGTTATAGCGTCATAATCAAGATGTTTTAAAGAAGCATGCACTTTACGTTGAAATGCGGTGGATATGACGACTTTATTAGCTTTGTAGCAATCGCCTTGCTTGGTATGTACGAGATTGTAATCGTCCTTTTCTTCGATGTGGATGACAAAATCTTCTACAATTTGATCTTTGTATTTTCTGTAATAACGCAGATGCATATCATAGAATTCACGCGCTGATGGGTATCTATCATTACCACCACTGAAATCCTCAACCAAATCAAAAGTATACCAACTGGAGTAATAGGAACTAACTAAGTCAAAATCCAGAGCATCAGATCGTTCCAGATTAGCCCAGATTGAGCCTGGCTTGTCAGAAATTATTGTGTATTCCTGGTCTCTAAGATCCAATTCTCTAAGCAATGAAATAGCTGAAAAACCAAATCCTACAATGACTATATCAGTTTCTTTCATGTTGATATCCTTATCAGTTTCTTTCATGTTGATACCCTTCTTAAATACCGAAACGGAGCGCAAGATTGGCGTATCAGGTTAAGGGTATGAATAGCTAGCAAATGTGGTCATTGCTCCGAAGTATCAAACGTACGCAAATCTCTTTGTTGGTCGATCATTTGCCCTATGAACCATATGAACGGCTCAACCTGGCCGTTCAACACGCATCCGCCCTTGCAAATGCTATGAAGCAGCAGCTGCACATCCGATGCGCACAGGGCGGAGACTGCCCGATTGTCCGTGAGAAGCATTGAACAGAATGGCATATCCGATATCTCGTTAGCTTCTGTCTCGTGATTTCGCAACGTGACCGCTCGCTCATTGAACACAATCGTGATCGGTTCTCCATTATCCGGAAGTCCGACGGACACGGCGAGATTCGGAGTCGAGCCAGGGGCCCTGGCCACCGTTTCTTTCAGGTAGGCAGAAAAGGCGTTGGCCCACTCCTCCAGGCCGGATCGTCCTGGATGTGCGTCGCTCGAACCCTCGCCAGCATTCTGTTGCTCCGCCTCAGCTTCGCGCTCCGCGTCGATCAGGGCCTCGAGCGTCCTGTCCACCTCCTCTCGTGTGTGAGTAGCCGAGCAGATGAACCTCAGGCGACCACGTCCGATCTCCACGATCGGGTAGGTGACAGCCGAGGTGTGAACGC
Source organism: Gammaproteobacteria bacterium (assembly GCA_021772985.1). Lineage (GTDB taxonomy): Bacteria > Pseudomonadota > Gammaproteobacteria > Xanthomonadales > Wenzhouxiangellaceae > JAJFKX01. The sequence continues at coordinate 3,371 of JAJFKX010000040.1, read as the reverse complement.
CACGCTCAAATAAGCCATTAACGATCGCAAAGAGCTTGTCCTTGTCGAAAAAATGTGGGGTGACTATCGGGCCATCTCCTGTCCCGAGATCATACCCTGCTTCGGAGAATCGCTTCCGCATGTAGTTGGTCGTATCCCACAGTCGCTCTCGCAGTGCATCGTCCGCGCTGAGCCGACGCAAGGCGGCGAGCGCTGCCGCGATGTCAGCAGGGCTGGTTGAAGCCTGGAAAATAAAGGCTCTAGCGGACGACTTCAGCAGGGCAATGTGCTCCTCTCGGGCGGCAACGACACCCCCGAGGCTCCCGAGCGCCTTACTGAGTGTCGTCATGATGAAGTCGACTTGGTTGGTGACACCTCGAGAAGCGCAAATACCGGCTCCTCGAGGGCCATAGAAACCGAAGGAATGTGCTTCGTCCACCAGAACGAGCGCATCGTATTTCTTCGCCGTTTGCACGATATCCGCAACCGGTGCCACCCCCTCCCCCATGCTGTAAACGCCTTCAATAGCCACAAGGACCGTGCGGTAGGGTGACGCTTCGGTCTCGAGGACGGACTCCAGGTCCGATGGATTGTTATGTTGAAACGTCCTTATGGTTGCGCCGCACAGCCGAGCGCCGTCGACGATGGACGCGTGGCAGAGCTGATCCATCACGATGACGTCGTTGTTGCCGAGAAGACCTGCAATAGCCCCGACATTCGCGGTGTATCCAGTGGGGAACAGGCATGCGGCAGGCTTTCCGACCAACTCGGCAAATGCTTTTTCGAACTCCAGGTGGAGATCGGTTATGCCGGATGCCGCTGCGGATGTTCCCATTCCGGTCCCGAAACGCTCGAGGGCAGACCTGGCTTCCTCGATAACTTCCGGATCACGGTTCAGACCAAGGTACAGGTTGGTGGTCCAGATGATAGCCTCGCGTGCTGTATCAGTATCGACATCGGCGACAATGCCTCTGTGCGCGCTACCTGTACGGACCAGCTTGCAGAAAGGGTCTCCACGACGGCTCACCAGGTGCTTGAGCTCCCGCACGAGCGTACCCTTATCGGTAGCGGACCAAGCGGGTGCCTTGGCAGCCAGGAACGGCGGGTAGCAGGACTGGATCTGCGCCTGAAAACTACTGAGTGTATCCGCGGCTCCAGCTCGGGCCTTCTCGATCGAAGCATGCTCCTTACCGCTGCCCATCACATCGAGGAGATAATCGGCCACAGCAGCGGGAGTTGAGCCCTCAACAATGGCCGATACCGATAGGTTTCGATCGATGATCGCTCCAAGCCTAGAGCTCAGCTCCACCTTGGCCAACGAGTCAATTCCGAGTTCGTCCAATGAGTGGTCCGGCGATATTTGCTCGGGATCATCAAAGCGAAGTATGGAGGCGATCTCGCCCCGAATGATCGACAGCAAGTCCGCATGCCGTTCGTCCTGCGAAGAGCCCGCCAGACGGTGCAGCAAGCCGCCGGTGCCGGAGTGAGGGGCGCGGTCTTCGTGTCTTCCATGATGGCGACCCACCTCCGGTCTCGGAAGCCCCTTGCGGTCGAGTTTGTCGTTGGGCAATCGGGGCAGCTCCTCGAGGCGCATCACGACCTGAGGCACCATGTACCCCGGCAGCCGCTCAGCCAGGTACGCTCGCACCGCTTCATTCGTGACCGCCTCGTCCCGGCTCACCACATACCCCACCAGCATCTTCTGACCACCGCTCCCGTCCGCGGCTGCCGCAGCGGCGGCCTCCACGCCTTCCATCGCCTCCAGTGTCGACTCTATCTCTTCGAGCTCAATCCGGTGGCCTCGGATCTTAACCTGTTGGTCGATCCGACTAAGAAACTCGATCTCGCCATCCTCACTCCAGCGGCACAAATCTCCTGTCTTGTACAACCGCTCCTCCGGAACCGGCCCGGCCGGATCCACCTTGAGAAACCGCTCCCTCGTCAACTCCTCGTCATGCAGGTATCCGCGCGCGAGCTTGTCTCCCGCCAGGTACAGCTCTCCCTCAACTCCAACAGGAACTGGCTGCATGGAATCGTTCAGGATGTACGATCGAGAGCCCGACACCGACTTGCCGATCGTGATCATCTCCATGCCGACAGAAACCTCGGCGGTGGTCGAATAGACCGTGTCCTCAGTTGGCCCATATACATTGACCAATCGCCGCCCTGGATCCTGTGCGTGAAGCTGGTCCACCAGCGAGCGTTTGAGTACTTCGGCCCCCAAAACGACGCACCGGATTCCCTCGGGCAGCCGGCCGGCTGCGAGTAACACTTGCATCGCCGACGGAACCATGACGCACATCCTCACCCGAACCGCCGATGGCAGCTCCAGCAGCGCCAGCACGTTCTCCGCCAGTACCACCGTCCCACCCAGTGACAATGTTCCCAGGATTTCCATGACTGAAGCGTCGAAACAAACGGAGGCCGCAGCCAGAACACCCGCTAATTCCTCATCACTCAGTAACGTACGCATCGACCGGCTCAGCGCGACGATGCTGCGATGCTCGATAGCGACCCCTTTCGGTCGCCCTGTCGAGCCCGATGTGTAGATGACGTAGGCCAGATCCCTCGGCGAAGGACCAACCAGACCGTCCCCTGTATGCTCCCCCACTTCATTCAGCCGTATTAGCTCGGGCACTCCCCGGCAGAGCTCTGCCATATTCTCATGGTCCACGATGGCGGCCACTACACGAGAGTGCTCCAGCATGTAGCGCACTCGCTCCCGAGGGTACGCCGGATCCAACGGCACGTAGGCACACCCCGCTCGCAATACCCCAACCAGAGCTGCGACGAGCTCCCAGGTGCGACGCATGCACACCCCGACCAATGACCCCGGCTCCACGCCCCGAGCCACAAGCTCACCCGCAATAGTACTCGCCCGTTCGGTCAGATGCTGGTAGTCGATCTCCGTTTCACCATCGATAATTGCGATCTGCTGCAGATTTGCCTGCGCCTGCTTCTCGATAAGCCCCCAGACCGTCTCCATACGGTCGTATGCTTCCTTGCTCATGTACAGATACCTCGTATCCAGTTTGTGTTCCTCAGATCGGGGGGCTTCCTTCAGTTTCCTCCCCGAGTACAGAAGATATTACAGCCTTGTGAAAAAGTCGTTCACCACGTCACAAAAACATGAACCGCTGAAGAAATGAATCCAGAAACCCATTATTCATGCCCACAATCTTGTCTTATTTTCAGGGACATTCAGGGGCAGCGTTAAGGCACCCAAATCTTCAGATGCGAACAGATAGAATTGTGGGTGATGAGATGGACGCCTGCTACTTTTTAACCGGCGTCACAATGCGCCACACTGGTATTTCATACCCAGTCACAAATTGTGAGCAGACGTCCATCATGAATATTAAATTACTCGGTATCGATTTAGCAAAAAATGT
>JAJFKX010000039.1 GCA_021772985.1 Gammaproteobacteria bacterium | reverse complement strand
AGCTTAGTTCGCAAAAACTCAGACGCATTATTGAGCGATTAAATAAACAGCCAAGGAAGTGCCTTGGCTGGAGATCACCTTATGAGGTTTATAATAATGTGAGTGTTGCACTTATTCTGTGAATTCACGCACCCATTACTCTCGGCAAAATATCAGCCAGAATATGTTTCAACTTCAAGGGATATACAAAGTACATAGACACCCATTACTTCTAGTAATAATATTGATCTAAAAATATGCTTCGAGTTCTAGGGATATATGTTTATATTGCGGCTTTATATACGATGATTATCGAGTATAGCTACAAATTGCTGATTTCAAACATAGGTAACTATCACCATTCGGTGATAAAAACGAATTAAAAGGTATTGCTTAGGTAGTTTGCGGAAACAGCCGATTGGCTGCTGAAATGCCTTTCAGGAATTTCCTGCCGAGTTTGCCAGCTGCAGCTTTTATAGATGAAGGAACACCAACCACATGAACGAACCCCTGTTCTTTACGGTTCAGGTAGCGTATCAAGTGTGCCGGATCAATACCCAATCTATCCAAAATGGGTGGGGCTTCGTCATTGATTCTACCGTGTTTGGCTGGATGCATGGCACGGCTGCTCCAATCGACTAGTACCAGGTAATCATTTAATTCACAGGGTAATCCCCGGTCATCATCTAGCTGACTGTTGAAGTGTAATAACTTCGGGGTTATATCATCCAGTGATATGGCTGTTGGCTGGTTATTGACAGAGGGGTTTGATGGGGTGATTCGTTGTTGTATAGAAGTGAAATCAGAAGCCTCTGGTGTTTCAGCAATACCAGCCCGAATTGGATTTAAATCAACATAGGCCATACAACTGATCAAAGCCTTTTCGTCCAATAACGCTTGGGATTTGAAGCGACCTTCCCAGAAACGACCAGTACAGTTGTCTTCGGCATTAGCCATACGGGCAATCGGCTCATTTAAGCAGCGCATGAACCATGATAAATCAACCAATCGAGAACGATACCTTTTAGCCAATTCGGCAATGACTGATGACTCAGCAGAGCTAATAAGTTCATCATTCAGATAACGTTGCAAAAGGAAAGGTCCGATAAACAATTCTGACCAACGTTTTAGCACCTCATCATCTGACCAGGATTGTGCAACAGTAGGGTTAACTTTCAGAATTACATGGTAATGATTGCTCATCACCGCATAAGCACAAACATCCAAAGCAAAAACCTGCGATAGTTTGGCTAAGCGTGCAACAATCCAATCACGTCGATGCTCAAAGGATCGCCCGGTGAATTTATCTTTGCCACATAAGAATGCCCGTCGCACACAACGACCAATGCAATGGTAATAGGGTGTTGCATCGAGTGAAACCAGAGATGTTCGTGGTTGAGGCATGATTAATAACCTGGATAACAGGGTAATAGAGTAACTACCGTTTGTTTGTCAGGCTATGGCGTGATTCTGGAATTGATGTAGGAAGATGGCTCTGAGTAATGGGTGTCTATATCAAAAAAATCGCCGACAGAGTGATTGGCTCTGCCGGCGATTTAATGAATGGTGTTATGAATTATTTAATTAAAATCGTAGCGTGCTCGGAAATAATAAATACCACCGCTAAATCCACCTGGTGCGGTTGCCGGGTAAAGAGATCCGGCTACGCCAGCGTGTGGATTGATGTCCGGGAAATTATCAAATAAATTGCTTACGCCAGCACTCAAGTCAATGCTGTCATTAAAAATGCGGCGCCCAATTTCAAGGTCAAGGGTAATTTCAGAACCTGCCTCAATGACCAGGTCTCCAGAATCCAGATGTGCCTCAAAGAAAGAACCAAAATAATTTGCTCTTACCAGTGCGTGCCATGGGCCTTGATTGTGCGCAACAGTAAAAGTACCTCGGAATTTCGGTAGGTTTTCTTCCAACTGACGCAAACGGGTGTTACCTAGATTACCCAGCCGGGTCACTTCAGTATCATTGTAGTTCCAAACCATAATGAAGCTGGTGTCACTATCATCACTAAACTTTTGAGTGGTACTGGCCACCAAATCAACACCGCGTGTGCGGGTATCAAAATCATTATTAAAGAAGCCGAAACTGGTCAAATCTTCCGAGCCGGCGAAATCAGCAACGTTAAGCACGCCCGCATTATCCAGAGCATTCAGTAATTGACTGGTTGTGGAATTGGGATCAAAAATCACATTATTCTCGTTAGCGGTTTGCTGCAATGCAAACAGAAAATCCTGCTGTTCCGATATGGAAATACGATCATCTACAGTAATGTTATAAAAATCGACCGTAAAATCGAAATCGCCCACAGTAAATGCGGTACCCAAAGAAAAGCTATCTGATTGTTCAGGGCCAAGCGTTGGTCGCTGGCCACCATTGGCAACAATAAAATCAGAGATAAACTGACCGGCTGGGCTGGATAGTGGAATGGTTCCCTGATCCTCCAGCACCGTACCCGAGAAGGCAGTGGTGATATTGGTCACATTGGCCTGGCCGGCAGTAGGGGCATGAAAACCTGTGTTGTATGTTGAACGCAGGGTGAAATTTTCCGTTACTTTATACAAACCGCCAAATTTGAAGTTGGTGGTACCACCAAAGGTATTAAAGTCTTCGTAGCGTACGGCTCCCTGGAGTATAATGTCGCTGGTTACATCCAATTCGGTATCCAGGTAAATCGCAGTATTAGATTGATCGTTAGCTCCTGCACTGCCCGGTGTAAACCCACCAAAACCGTTGGAGCTTGATGAAAAACCTTGTCCTACTGGAAACGCTGCCGATGGAGCTGCCAGGGGGCCAATAGCAAATGATGCTGGGTCACCCGCAAAAATTTCAAATTGTTCTTCACGGTATTCAAAACCAGTTGCAATACTAAGGTATTCAGCAAAACCACTTAGTGGAATACCGTATGCCAGGTTCAGATTAAAGTTGTTATCCGTTTGGGTGTAGCCACCAGGTACAAAAGAAGTTGGTGTGTCGGGGCCCAAACTGGCATTGATGGTGTTATTAATGAAGAAATCGACTGAATTCTGACCATAGCTGTAGCTGGCGTCATAACTTAACCCATTACCAATTGGAATGGTGCCGCGAAAACCGACTACGATGGATTTATCTTCAAGATTGCCACCAAATCGTGGCGTAAAACCGCCAGGGAATAATTCGTTAAATACAAAGCAATCTGGATCAGCAGACACGGCAGCCAAAGCAGCCGGGTCCGGGACATTGTTGGTTATATTGATAGTCGGACAGTTACCCGAAGCATCTGTGGTAAGGTCACCTACCAACAATGTTGCGCCATCATCATTGGAGAACACGCCGCCTCGAGTGTTAGGGTTACGGTAAAAAAATCCGCCTTCTACCTCACGTTCGGCGTAGTTGCCGAATGCGTACAGCTCGACATTGTCGGAAAAGGTTACTCCAAAATTACCAAATAGTTTGATGTCGTCATTGACATTGGGTTGTCCCCAGATTTGTGCAGGGTCAGCAACAGCCAGATTACCTGCTGCGATCAGTGCTGCTGCATCATCGCGCTGTACCGAACGGCTGGTTGCGTCAGACTCTCTGAATTCGCCACTAAGGTTAATAAAGCCTCGATCACTAATGGGTAAGCCAAGGTTTGCGGAAAAGCGATAGTTATCGCCGTCACCTGCGTAAGTAGAGCCATACTGTCCTTCAATTGAGCCGCCACTGGTGTCGTCTTTAAGAATGAAATTAACTACCCCGGCAATGGCGTCCGAGCCGTACTGGGATGCTGCACCATCGCGTAATACTTCAACCTGTTTTAATGCAATTGCGGGGATCACGGAAATGTCCGCGCCTTGCGCGCCATCTGCAATACCACCGCCCAGGAATGAAATAACCGCAGACCGATGACGTCGTTTGCCATTAACCAATACCAGTGTGTGATCTGGTGACAGGCCGCGTAGATTGGCTGGCCGCACCAGTGTTGCAGCATCTGAAATAGGCTGAGTGTTGACATTGTAAGAGGGCACTATGGTTCGTAACGCATCACTAAGATCCAGAGTGGCCTGATTCAATAGGTCTTCGCTGGTCAGCACATCGATAGGAGCCGGGGAATCATTTATTGAACGGGCTTCGCGTCGAGTACCGGTAACAACCAATGACTCCAGCTTTTTTGAGCCGTTTTCATTTTCCTGTACATCGTTTAGCTCATTTTCTTCCTCTGAAGTTTCATCTTGAGCATATACAGAAATAGAAAATGAAAATAGGATTGATAATATTAGTATTACTCTCAGCATCACACATTCCTTGTTGTAGGTATTAAATATGTTGGAGTATAGAGAATAAATACGGAATATTTCGTATAATATTTGATACTTATCTTCGTAGTGCCGGTACTGCAATAATTTGCTGGTAACGCGGCTATTTATTACTCTGCTCGCAATAGCAGTATACATAAGCTGAAGATTTTCGGAAGTAATTTTTCTAATTTTTTAACATTTATTACTATGCCAATAAACATATATGGCAATAAGATTGCTATTCGTGCTTTATGATTTATTGCCTATTAAATCACATTAATGTAATTGTATTTAATTAGGAAAGAGTATGGTTATTTTCGAATTCAGAGGTGCAAATCATGCGCAGAAATATACTTGTTGCAGTTACAAGACCAATGTCTCTACTCTCTGGCTATGGCGCAAATAGTAATCATTCACAATATGTGAATGATCTTAATGGAGTCGTCTGTAACAAACTTGGGAGTACTGGTGATTGCTTGTGCAAATATATCTGAAAATTATATTTCAAGCTCTTCCCAGCGTTGATATAACTTTTCCAGTTCCTGAGTAATGTATTGCATACGTTGTTGTGCATCGGCTATATCAGTTTTTGATTGGGTATAAAAACCTGCATCGCTCATCGTCGTAGTCAGCTCACTTTGTTCGTTTTCAAGTTCCTCAATTTTCTTCGGTAAAATTTTTAGTTCTCGCTGTTCATTAAAACCGAGTTTTTTTGTGCTTGCTTTCTGTTTGGTTTTTACCGGTGGCTTGGCAGTATTGCCAGATGGCTTTGTATGGCTTTGTGGCCGCTGGCGTAACCAATCGTTGAAGCCGCCTACATATTCATTTACTACGCCATCACCTTCAAAAACCACCGTACTGGTCACTACGTTATTAATAAATGCACGGTCATGGCTAACCAGCAACACAGTGCCCGGGAAATCAATCAGCAGTTCCTCAAGCAAATCCAGGGTATCCATATCCAGATCGTTGGTGGGTTCATCCAGTACCAGCAGGTTTGCAGGTTTGGAGAACAGTCTGGCCAGCATCAAGCGGTTGCGTTCCCCGCCGGATAGTACCGAGGCCGGTTGCCGAGCACGTTGTGGGTTGAACAGAAAGTCCTGCAGATAGCTGATGACATGCCTGGATTGGCCGTTGACAGTCACTGTGTCACTGCCGTCGCCGACATTGTCCTGCACCGTTTTATTATCATCAACCAACCGACGGTACTGGTCAAAGTAAGCAATCTGCAGGTTGGTGCCGAGCTTGATGTGACCGGCATCCGGTTGCAGTTCACCCAGCAGCAATTTGATCAGTGTGGTTTTACCGGAGCCATTGGGGCCGATAATGCCAATTTTGTCACCACGCATAATAGTGGTGGAAAGTGATTTGATGACCGGTTTTCCGTCAAAGGCAAATTGCATCTCTTCGGCCATCACCACCAGCTTTCCGGATTGCTGAACATCCTGGGCGCCAAGTCTGGCGGCACCTTGTTGTTCACGGCGTTGAGCGCGTTCCCGGCGCATCGCCTGTAAAGCCCGGACGCGGCCTTCATTGCGGGTACGGCGGGCTTTGATACCCTGGCGAATCCAGACTTCTTCCTGAGCCAAACGTTTGTCGAACAAAGCATTGTGCTTTTGTTCAGTGGCCAATTGCTGTTGTTTGCCCTGCAGGTAACTATCGTAATCACCTGGCCAGTCAGTCAACTGGCCGCGATCCAATTCAATTATCCTGGTAGCCAGTTTGCGCAGGAATGCACGGTCATGGGTAATAAACAACAGGCTACCCTGCCAGTTGACCAGGAAATTTTCCAGCCATTCAATGGCCTTGATATCCAGATGATTGGTGGGCTCATCCAGCAATAGCAGGTCCGGGTCACTGACCAGCGCTGCAGCCAGCAGTACGCGCCGTTTAATGCCACCTGACAGTTGTTGCATTTGCGCATCGCCGTTCAGTTTCAGGCGTGACAGGGTCGCTTCAACCTTTTGGTTAAGCTCCCAGCCACCGGCGTTTTCGAGTTGTTGGTGGCAGCGTTCAAAGGCTGGCATAACACTGGGGTCTGAAGCCAGTTGTATTGTTAAGTCATGATACCGGCGCACCAGTGTGCCCGCTTCACCTAACCCGGTGGCGACATAATCAAACACACTGCCCTGGATATTTTCAGGCACCATTTGCGGCAGTTGGGCCACCTTTAAGCCCGCCGATCGTACAATCTCTCCGTCATCAGCAATGATTTCAGCAGCAGTCACTTTTAACAGTGTGGATTTGCCCGCACCGTTGCGGCCAATCAAACATAGTCGTTCGCCACCATCAATCTGGAAATTGACCCGGTCAAGTAATGGTTGGTCACCATAGCTTAATGAGATATCGCGAAAAGTAATTAATGGCATTGGTCTAAAACTCTGGAATGGTTTTGCCAGCTGCAATGTCTTGGTTTATTGGCCAAAACTGTGCCCATCTTTTCCATTTAACCATTCGCTTTCAAACTCGGTCGGTTCCCGGCCAAGAATTTGGTTACGATGCGGAAAGCGACCAAATTTCTCGATAATGTCGTGATGCAGTTGGGCATATTTCAAAAAGCCTGTCGCCTTTTCCTGAAAGTCTGGAAACGCATCCAGCAGTTGCTGATGCTGTGAAACACTGATCTGTTGTGCCGCGATATCCTCACTGTGTTGCAACGGCATGTAAAAGAAGGCACGTTCACAGAGCTGCAATTCCTGGTCCTGACCAGCGTGAATCCCGGCCAGACATAAAGCCAATGCCTGGCCATCGTAGGCAAAAGCCTGAGGGGTAGAGCGGTATAACACTCTGGGAAATTGATCCAATAACAAAATCAGTCCCAAGCGTGCCTGCGGTGTGTAATGCCAATGGGTCAGTTCACCGCCAACGGCGCATAGGTGCAAAGCCGCCCAGCGTTCTCCAAGTTCCGCATCCTGTGCATGGCTGGCTGAAAACCACAGTTGCTGGTGTTGCCGGTCTGAATGGTTGCGTTGACCGGCTGCGCCAAACCAATAATTCAGCAGCTCATTAAGTATGGTGATGTCGTGCATGACGGTATGTTAACGTCATCAGCTGACGATGGACATAAGTTGTGCACATAAAAAAAGCCCTGCAGAGTCTGCAGGGCTAATATTTAAATGATAAAGCTGCTAGTTAACCGTAACGGTAGCACTGTTGGAACAATCCGTGGTGCCCTGGTTACAGATTTCATACGTAAACGTGCCGGTACCAGGACGGTCTCTGTATTGACCATCGTTTCGGGTTCTTCTCAGGAACGAGCCGTTGCGATAGACATCAACACGGTTGCCTACTGCACCGGACCAGTTCAGGGTAACGCGTCCGCGGTTATTCACTGATGCGGTCAGGCTGATGCTTGGCCCGCCGTTTGGATCGACCACAGTAATGGTACGGGTGCTGGTATTGGATGCACCACCATCATCAGTAACCGTCAGGCTGACGTCAAAGTCACCACCGTCAGCATAGCTATGTGAGACGTTCACACCACTGTCACTAGCACCGTCACCGAAGTTCCAATCATAGGAGACAATGGTACCGTCACTGTCGCTGCTGCCGCTGCCGTCAAAGCTGCAATCAAGATCAGTACAGTTGTCGGTAAATGAAGCAGTTGGCGGAATATTGACCGGGCCACCATTGCCACAGGAAGGAATGGTGAAACTGCACACCCGTGTATTCCATTCAAAGTTACCGGTGGTTTCAACATATTCGTTGGTATGCCAGAAAGTACAGCCATCAACCGGATCAACACTGGTGCTGGCGTAGTCTGCCCAGCGGTTGGCACCAGTGGTGGCACCAGTGCCGGTTACACAGAATGATTCGCTCTGAACTTGCCCTGGGCCATCAACACCACGCTCGTGAACGGTAATAGCAATAGAGGGGAATACTCCTGGGCCGGCCACTGTATAGCCTATGCCGATATTGCCATCCTGATCCAGTGAGCCGGAACCCATCCAGCGGTTCAGGTTGTCGTTGAAATCAATGGTCCCCAACAATGCGCCGCCATCACCAATAGAGTGAGCGTCGTTTGTCGGGTTGATATCAAAACCTGCCCATTGCACGCCGGCTTGATCACCACCGATGTCAACGTTGGTAGTGACAACTGATTTAAGTACACCATCAGCTGGGAAGTAGCGGTTGCTGAAACGGTACATGGTGAATCCAGCCAAAGCATCCAGGGTATTGTTACCTGAGTTTTGGTCGATACAGTCACGTGAGAAGCCACAGAAGTTCTGATCAAACGCTGGAACGTTGATTCCGCTGAGTTGGTCCAGTGTAGATGAGTTCGGGTTGCCGAAATCAACGCAGGCTTTCCAGAAACGGTAGCGATCCTGGCCAGTCAAGCCGAAAGACTGAACATCAGTCGCATGTACCAGATAGTTACAGCTGCCGGCAGGTGGCAGGTCCGGACCTTCCAGATGACCGACCTGGACGCCAAATTCCAGCTGTTCTCCGGAAGTGGTGCCGGTGAATTGAATAAAGCCTGCATTGGCATTGCCGGCCAGCATCGACTGACGATCAAATACTGTCAGGTTAACCCCGGCAAAACTCAATTGTGGTCCTGCAAACTCGTGGGTGGTCATGTAATAGCCGTCGGGCCATACGGTGATTTTTGGATAATCATTAAATCCATTGGGGCTAACCACGAAGTCATACAAGGTGTATGGGCCCAGTGGGTTTTCACCGTCAGATAACGCCACACACTGATGGCCATCGCTGATACCGGTGCCGGTGAACTGGCTGAACAGCCAGCGACCTGCCAGGTGGTCATAAACAACAATTGGATCACCGGCATTTTCAGTTTGACACGCTCCCCCGAAACCTTGCCAGAAAGTATTTCCGGCAAATGGCCCGGCAACCTGTTGGCCAGAGCTTTTATCGAATACTGCCCAACCCAGATTAACGTATTGCACGTAATGGGTTAAACCGACATCACCATTGGTGTCTGGTGGAGTAATTCGGAAACCGAACAGGTTGGCGTTGTCATCGTTGCCGTAACCTTCGGTGCTGACATTGACGCTGGGGGCATTTAATACCGGGCTGACACTGCTGCGTATAGCAACACCGCTGGTGTTGTCTTTGGTGCTGTTATTCAATAATTTCCCGGGAAGCTGGTGATCGTTGACCACACCTATTTTTGGTGGTGATAACAAACCGGCGGCGGCATTTTCATCACGCAGCCGTTGTTGGGTAAAGGCATCATCGGCAAAGCCAAAGCCGACAGCTTGGCCGGTCCTTACCGCATCGTTAGATCCAGTGCCACCTACGCCGGTCTGTGCTATCAGGCCAGTACTGGCCAGTGACACAATGCCAGCTAATAATATTGAATATCTTTGCTTCATTGGTTTCTCTCGGTTTCCATGTGATTGACACAAGCCAGCAGCACACTAGATGCTGAGGCCATACGAAATTAGGGTTAAATTAGAAGAATTAAGTCTTCGTCCTTGATAGAGGCAGTCCCAAAACCCGCTAAGCATATACGATCCGTGAAAGTGAATAAAGACTATTTTGTTGTAATTTTTATATATTTACGTTTAATTTTGCTTTTAATATAAAAATAGCAATTATTATTAATAATATAATTCAACCTAGTTGACTCTAAATGATAGAATTAAATCAACAATATTGATATACAAAAGTCAGAAAATATTATCCGATTTTATTCCTATTAATTATTACGTAGAGGCGATGATTGGATGACGGCTTATAAAAAACCCCGCAGAGGCTGCGGGGTTTAAAGAGTGGTTTATTGAACCTGAAAGTAATCAGATCGACACATTGACTGCATTCGAGCAAGCCGTGCTTGAGCCCTGGTTACATACTTCATAAGTGAAATTACCAGAGCCCGGGCGATCCCGGAAACTGCCATCATTGGCGGTAGTGGAAATAACACTGCCGTTACGGCGAATGTCTACCTGGTTGGTGGTGGCTCCACTCCAACTCAGGTTTACATTCGGGTTGTTGGGGTTGCCGTTGACATTAATGCTCAGGTTAATGGTCGGGCCACCATTCGGATCAACCACAGTAACCGTGCGTGAGCTGGTGTTGGTTGCACCACCATCATCGGTAACCGTCAATCCGACTGTGAAGTCGCCGCCGGCAGCATATGTATGCGAGACACTAACGCCACTATCGGTATTGCCGTCGCCAAAGTTCCAGCTATAAGACACAATGCTGCCGTCACTGTCACTACTGGCACTGCCATCAAAATTACAGGATAAATCAGTACAGTTATCGGTAAATGAGGCGGTGGGTGGAATGTTGATTGGACCACCACCACTGCAGGAAGCTATCTGGAAGCTACAGACTCGGGTGTTCCATTCAAAGTTGCCGGTGGTTTCAACATACTCATTGGTATGCCAAAAAGTACAACCATCAATTGGATCTACACTGGTGCTGGCATAGTCTGCCCAGCGGTTGGCGCCTTCGGTGGAACCGGTGCCGATTACACAGGTGGATTCAGCCTGAACCTGGCCAGCGCCATCAACACCGCGCTCGTGCACAGTAATGGCAATGGACGGGAACACACCTGGGCCAGCGACTGTATAGCCGATGCCAATATTGCCGTCAGCATCAAGCGAAGCAGAACCCATCCAACGGTTCAGGTTGTCATTGAAGTCAACTACACCCAACAGTGCACCGCCATCACCGATGGAAGTACTGTCATTACTCGGATTGATGTCAAAACCCGCCCATTGCACACCGGCTTGATCCCCTCCGATATCTACATTGGTGGTAGCAACGCCTTTCAGTACGCCTTCACCCGGGAAGTAGCGATTGTTAAACCGGTAAATGGTAAACCCGGCCAAGGCATCAAGGGTTTGGCCGCTGGCAGAGTTTTGGTCAATGCAATCGCGGTTGAAACCACAGAAATTCTGATCAAATTCAGCAACATTAATGCTATTGATCTGGTCCAGTGAGGAAGAATTTGGATTATTAAAATCTACACAAGCTTTCCAAAACCGATAACTGTCTGAGCCTGATAAGCCAAATGACTCTGCATCAGTCGCATGTACCAAATAGTTACAGCTGCTTGCCGGTGGAAGATCAAAGCCTTCCAGATGACCGACCTGCACCCCAAACTCCAGTTCTGCACCCGAATTAGTACTGGTGAACTGAATAAAACCGGCATTTGGATCACCCAAGAGCATTGACTGGCGGTCAAAAACAGTCAGGTTGACGCCAGTGAAGCTGTTACGGCGGAATTCATGGGTAGTCATGTAATAGCCATCGGGCCATACTGTGATTTTTGGGTAATCGTTAAAAGCGCGTGGGCTGACAACAAAATCGTATAGCGTATATGGACCAAGAGGGTCTTCACCGTCTGATAATGCAACGCATTGATGTCCGTTACGATTAGCTGTGCCAGTAAACTGGGAGAACAACCAACGACCTGCCAAGTGGTCGTAGATTACCACCGGGTCACCAGCATTTTCGGTTTCACATATACCACCGAAGCCCTGCCAGAAGGTATTTCCTGCGAATGGGCCGGCAACTGCCTGGCCGCTGGTTTTGTCAAACACCATCCAACCCAGATTCACATATTGTACAAAGTGGGTCAGACCAACATCGCCATTGGTGTCAGGTGGGGTGATGCGGAAACCAAACAGATTGGCATTATCGTCATTACCATAGCCTTCCACACTGACGTCAACGTTAGGCGCGTTCAGTTGTGGCGTTACGCTGGATCGAACCACCACACTGGTATCGGTCAAAGCATATGCTTTAGCTCCGCTTGCATTGTTACGCAATTTATCCGGTATCTGGTGACTGTTAATTACACCAAGGCTGGGTGGTGCGAGGTTACCGTCGCGTTGGTTTTGTTCACGCAGTTGCTGCTGGATATAAGCGTTATCAGCGCGACCGGAGGCTGCCGCCTGGCCAGTGACAATATTGCTGGCTTGTGCTGCTTTAAGGTCTGCGTAACTGTCCTGAGCTGATGCATTGCCGATCAGCAGGCACAGCATACAGATAAATAAGAAAAGTAAATTTGATTTCATAATATCCCTATGTTTCGGGATTGCACGCACATACGCAGGTTATCTGCATAAACGCATACAACCGAGTTTAAAAAAATAAATTAAACTGCTCTGCTTTGAGCAGATAATGCTCAAAACGGCCGGAGTATAGCAGCTACTGGAGAATAAACTGCACAAATAAATGCTTATTTTGAGTTAAATTTACAGTAAGTAACATAAGAATATGCCTTTGAATTCAATAATTAGGGCAATTTTATTGACTTTATATAGGTCAATTTAATTGATTTAATAAAGAAGAAATTAATTTGCTTGCTGGTGCTTGTTTCGCAGTGTTTGCAAACAGCTTTCACACCAATCGATAATGGCTTTAATTTTTGCAAGGCCTAACCGCAAAGTAAATTGTGTAGCCTGATCTTTATCCGGCAGCTTGTCCGGGTAGCGAGAGTCCTGACTGCGCCAATTTTTTTCTACTTCAATTAATTCGGATAATTGCTGTTTGAAATATTGGTGCAAACTGGTAAAAAATTTGATCCGTTCAGCCGGTGGTATTTCATCCAGAAAAAATACCTGGGTCAAATAGTGCAGGCGTTCAGTATTAAGCTGCGGACCCTGCTGTAGCCAGGCCCGCAGTTGCCGGGTGCCTTTGGGGGTGCGTTTATATAGCTTTTTAGCCGGCCCTTTATCCGGCTCAGCCATCTGGATTGTGGCCAGGCCATCCTGCTCCAGTTTTTTCAGTGCCGGGTAAATCTGTGCCAGATCTGAATTCCAGAAGTAATGTAATACCTGTTCAAAGGTCTGTTTGATGTCATAACCGCTTTTAGGTTCTTTGATAAGACCCAGCAGAATATTGGGCAGACTCATGTATCACCAAACCTGCGTTTGTAAATATTGGTCCAGATAATAGTGGCAGGTACTCCTATCAGCGTTGGTAATATCCAGGGTAACACCTGCCAGAAGCCGGGCAGACTCAATTCAAACAACCGCGATGAACCAAACACAGCAAAAGCCGTATGAAAAGCGATGCCGGCGCCAAACATCGCACCCAGGTGCTCATACATCCAGACTTTCTTTTCCGTACGGAGACCACGGATGGCTTTCAAAATACCGATTCCCGATAAAATGCCGATAGGTGATAAGGCAAACAGAATCACCCTGTTTGGCGGTGAAAAATACAATGCATAAACAATAATGAACAGGCTGGCGGCTATTGCCAATCCAGCGAAAACACGGTTTACCGGTGTATTCATATCCAGCAGTGAAGATTTATGCGCCAGCACTTGTAAGCCATGCCGCAAAATCACAAACGTAACCAGTGTCAGGTAGCCCAAAAACAGAAAAATACCATACAGAGCCGGTTGATCTACAGGAAACACACCGCTAGCCAACATACCGCCAAGACGAGACAGCACTGCAATGCCCGCAGCCGCCAGCACCAGATAAGCACAATATTTGAAAACTTTGCCGAGTAAACGGTGGTATTGGCCACCCTTGCGGGTGAACACCGGTATCCAGAAAGCCACCAGGCCGATAAACCCGGCGGTCACATGCAGGCCCAATAAAATGCTAATCAATGTGCTCATATCCAACTCCAGTATATATATCTTTATATAGTGATGATATACTATATAAATATTTATATAGATGCAAGCAGTATCTAACCTGTATCAGGTTGACTTTGGGTGGAATTATAAATAGACTGACCAGTCAGTCAATATACAAATTACAAACGATCATGGCCAGACCAGTTGCAGAAGATACCCGTTCACGAATTCTGGATGCTGCCGAGCATTGTTTTATTCACTCAGGTTTTGCGGCCACCAGCATGCGTGAGATTGCCACTCAATCGAATACCACCAACAGCTTGATCGTGCACCACTTTGGTACCAAGGCGGATTTGTGGGAACAGGTCAAGCATCGCCGAATGCAGGGTTTTCTGGAAAAACAACAAGCCATATTGGCAAGTCCGGAGCTTAATATTGAACAATTTCTGGATGCAACCCGGTTGTATTTTGAATTGTTGCGTGATGACCCGGCACTGGTGCAGTTATTGGCGCGTGCTGAATTGGAGCAGGATTTGACCTGCTCACGCTTCAAGCAGGAGTTGGTAACCGGTTTTGTTGAACGGATTGTGGCAGGTCAACAGCAGCAAATTTTCCATAGCAGGGTTAAACCCGCGTATCTGCTGGCGATGATATTGAGCTCGGTTACCCAATGGATGGAAGCACGTCATCAATTCACCAGCTGGGAAGAAATAGCGGCTGATGAAAATCCGGATGATGCATTTTTGGAAACATTAATTGATGTTTTGCTGCACGGCGTGCAAGGAGCAAACCAATGAACAAAATATGGTCATGTTTATTACCAGTAGTCCTGCTGGCTGGCTGTGGTCAGCAATCAGCGCCTGTTAAAAGTGTTCCGCAGCTGGTTGATGTGGCGCAAGTCATACAAGGCGACCTGGTCCAGCCGATGTTGTTTTCGGGAGTAAGCCGGGCAGCCGAACGCGCAGACCTGGCTTTTCAATCCAGCGGTGTGCTGAGCTTGCGGCCGGTGCGGATTGGAGATGAAGTTGCCGCTGGTGATTTGCTGGCCGCCCTGGAAAATCCTGATCTCGAACCAAGTAAACGAGCTGCTGAAGCAAGTTTGGCGCGTTTGCGTACTGAACAGGTTCAGGCGCAGCGCAATGTTAACCGGCTGCAGGAACTGTTTGTTGAAGGTGCGGTTGGTGAGCAGTCCCTGGAGGAAGAGCAAACGCGGCTGGCATCGTTGAACGATCAGATCCGGCAAGCCCGGGCACAGCTGGCCAGTGATATTGGCCGGGTAGCTGATTCCAGCCTGTCAGCACCTTTTGCGGGCTTGATCGGGCAGGTGAATTTTGAAGTTGGTGAATATGTTCGTGCTGGTGAGGCGGTGCTGATTATCGGCGGATTGGACATCATGGAAGTTGTTTTGGCGTTGCCGACTGCAATCTGGAAAGACTTGTATGAAAACCAATCCGTACAGGTAACTGTTTTAGGTTTGAATGAAAATTACACTGGTGAAGTGTATGACATCGGTGCCTTGGCCGATCCGGCCACTGGATTGTTTCCAGTCGTTGTGCGATTCCCTGAAAGTGTCAGGTCGCGCTCTGGACAACGGGTAACCGTGGCATTTGAACAGGTCACTGAAAATGCCATGCAGGTGCCGATAACCGCTATTGTCGATCCTATCGGCGGGGCTCCCAAAGTCTATCGGTTACAGTCCAATACGGCTTATACAATCCCGGTTGAAGTATTGGCTTTTGCCGGGCAGCAGGTTGCCATCCGGGCAGCACTTGAGGTTGATGATCTGGTAATTACTGCCGGGCATATGTCATTGGTGGATGGTCAGACGGTTAATGTCCATAAGCCACCGGTAGCAATAGCCGTACCACAACAATGAATACTCTGAGCAAACTGCTTGGTCAAAAACGGTTGGTAATGGCCACCGTATTGCTGTTGGCAATTGTCGGTATCACCGCCTGGTTTAATATGAATCGCCAAGAAGATCCGTCCTTTCCATACCGCTATGGTTTTGTCACCGTGCAGTATCCCGGAGCAGATGTGGATCAGGTGGAACGTCTGATTACCAAGCCATTGGAAGAGGAACTGGCGCAAGTTGAATATGTGGACGAATTGCGCAGCACCATTCGTGGTGGTTTTGCCTTGGTTATAGTGGTGATGCGGCAGAACGTGTATGACACCGATACCGCCTGGGATCGAATCCGGGTGGCTGCGCAGCGGGCCCAGGCCAGATTTCCTGCCGGTGCACAGGAGCCACAAATTGATGACCGTATCATTGATGCGGCTACCGTGGTGCTGTCGATCACCGGTTCGAATGATCAAATTGCGATGCAGGATGCAGCTGAAAAGTTGCGTAACCGGATGCTGTCGTTGGATGGCGTTGCCCGCATCCGTATGTTTGGCCATACAGATGAGCAGATCACCATTGCCTATGATGATGCCCAGGCAACAACCCTGGGTTTAAGCCCGGCTGCGTTGGCGGCGCAGATACAGGGGCGTAACCAGGTGGTGCCGGGTGGATACCTGAATACTGCGGGCAGGCAGTTGCAAATTCGTCCGCAAACCGATTTTTCCGACCTGAACAGTCTGCAAGCTACACCGATTACCTTGCCCAACGGCACCACTTTGCCATTGTCCAGCATTGCCGAGGTGCGCTTATCTGCCCGCGAGCCTGCCCGTGAAACCGCCTGGGTCGACAACCAGCGAGCGGTGGTGGTTGGTATTATCAGCCAGAACAATACCCTGAATGCTGAATTATTTGGTCAACAGGTGAGGCAGCGTGTCGAGCAGTTGCGTCCTGCCTTGGCGCCTTTGGAAATCAACGAGTTATTTTTCCAGCCGGATCGGGTACATGATCGCTTGAGTGAGCTTGGCGGCAATCTATTGGCAGGGGTGAGCATTGTTGCCGGCATTTTGTTTCTGGTGATGGGTTTGCGAATGGGGTTGTTAGTGGCGTTGATGGTGCCGTTGGTTACCCTGACATCATTGGCCTTATACAGCACCGGCGGCGGGGTATTGCACCAAATGGCTGTAGCCGGAATGGTGATTGCGTTGGGGATGTTGGTCGACAATGCCATCGTGATGGCGGAAAACATCCAGTGGCATATTGACCGACAGGTACCCAAACCACAAGCGGCCCGACGTTCGGTACGTGAGCTGGCCGGACCATTGGGCGCGGCGACCGGCACCACAGTTGCGGTGTTTATTCCGATGGTGCTTGCCCAGGGAGATACCGCAGATTTTACCCGGGCGGTACCGATTATGATTATTCTGATGCTGCTGGTCAGTTATGTGTATGCGGTAATGGTCACGCCGGTCATGGCCGGCTGGTTTCTGAATCCGCCCAAGACCCGACAGAGTCTGTCACAAAAAGCCAACGAATGGCTTAGCCGGCAAGCACGGAAATTGGGCCGATTGGCGGTAGATCATTCACGTATTTTCCTGTTTGGTGCAGTGGCATTTCTGGCTGTATGCGTGTTTTTGAGTGGTAGTGTCAGCCGGAATTTTTTCCCTGATACCGATCGGAATCAATTCATCGTCGATGTGTATTACCCGGAAGGCACACCGATCAGCGAAACCACCGAATTCAGTATGCAACTGGCCTATCAGTTGCGTCAGCAACAAGGTGTGCGGCGGACTTATACTTTTACCGGTAACAGTGGGCCCAAATTTTATTACAACCTGAACGAAACACCGCGGGCGCCGCATTTGGGCAGGGTGGTGGTATTGACTGATGATGTCAGTGATATAAGGCGGCTATCAGATTGGGTACGCGAACAAAACCACAGGCAATGGCCTAAGCTGCAACTGGTGCCCCGCAAGTTGGAACAAGGGCCACCTACACCGGCACCAATTGAAGTGCGGATGTTGGCTGATGACTGGCCTTCTCTGAGTAAGGGTATTGAACAGGTTACCCGGATACTGCGCGATATTGAAGGTACTGTGGATGTTCGTCATGATTTAGGAATTGGGGTTCCAACATTACGGATTAATATCGATGATCAGCGAAGTCAGCCGGCCGGTATTACCCGGGAATTGATTGGTCAGAGTCTGGCGCGACAAAGCCAGGGTTTGCAAATTGGGACTTACCGTGCAGAGCGCGACCCGATTCCGATTGTATTGCGCTCCCGCCAAGGCGAATATTTTGATGCTGACCAAATTGCAGCAGTGCAAAACTGGAATATTGATAACACTGACAGTGTTCCGGTTCTGGGTCTGGGGGAGCCGGAATTGATCTGGCAACCTTCGGTACGGCATCATTTTAATCTACGGCCTTCCAGTACGGTATTCAGTGAATTGCTGGAGGGATATACCTATCCGGATGTGTATGCTGAACTGGAACGGCGTTTAACTGAATCATCATTACCGATGGGGGTGGAAATTTCTGCCGGCGGTGCGCAGCGTTCTTCCGGCCAGGCCAACAGTGCGTTGTTCAGCACCTTGCCACTGGGTATGATTTTGCTGCTGTTTTTTTTGATGTTGCAATTCAACTCGTTCCGTAGGGTAGGGTTGGTATTGGTGACAGTGCCGCTGGCATTGGCAGGGGTGGTGCCGGGTTTATTATTGACTGGTTATTCATTTGGATTCATGGCCTTGCTGGGGGTGATAGCCTTGATTGGAATTGTGGTTAACAATGCGATTGTATTGCTTGATGTGGTTGATCAACATTTGCAGGAAGGGGAAAGTCTTCGCTATGCCATTATCGAAGCGGTTGCCCGCCGTACCCGACCGGTATTGTTGACCACGGCGACCACGGTTGCCGGCTTGCTGCCGTTGACCGCTAGCCACAGCACACTTTGGCCACCGATGGCCTGGACCATTATTTCCGGACTGATTACTTCGACGGTATTAACCCTGGGTGTTATTCCCGCCTTGTCCAGGTGGGTTTTGCGATAACGTTACAGCAGACAAAATTCGAACCCAGAATAATTGAGTTGGATGGAATTGTTGCTGGAAGCTGTTGTAATGCATTAGTGTCGATTAACACTCTGCAATTCGAAAGCATTATCGGCCAGTCATTTGATTGCAAACATGTAATTGCTTGATGATGCGCACTAGCTCAAAGGGTGAATAGATGGTTTCAGCTATCCAATGGGCTTGTCGGCCGGGTTGACAATGCAAAGGTATTGTTTCCATGCGGCCCGGTTGGGTTTTACCTTAGCGTTATGTTTATAATGCCCTATGTACTAGACATTCGGCCATTGATAATCTATCAAAGCATTCTGCTTTGAGTTGAGGGCTTTTAACAAGCCTGGAGTGTTAATTAATGAGCACATATGGATATTTGCTCACAGTCATTCTGAATAGGAATACATCATGAAAGAGATAAGCGTATCGCGCCTGGGCAGGCGTTGTGTTGGAATGTTATTAATCAGTTTTGCGCTGATCGGTATTGCGCAAGATGACGTCAAAAACTCAGTCAAGGTAGTTCAGGGAGCACAAACCGTGGGCGGTCCAGTGGTACCGGTGCATATCAGTGTTGATATGTTCAATCTGCCGACGGTAACAGCATGGCAGCCCGGGGACCCGATTCGGGTAAAACCGCCACGCCAGATCAGCCCGCCACAAAGTGGATTGGTGACCAACCCGGCGCCACGTGGTTTTGACCAGGACCCTTTGCTTGCCGCACAGCTGGAAGTGGCCGGCCCGATAGATGGCGCCGGTATTGAAACACCAATTCTTAATCAAGATGGATTTGCACAAAGTGGCAGTCCATCTGATGTGATTGCCGATGTGGGCCGACAGTTTTACATTCAGGTTGTGAATGCGACGCCAGTCAGGATTTTTGATAAAACGACCGGCGCGGTGGTGATGACTTTTGAGCTTTCAGACCTGGCTGCAGGCATGGGCACCGGCTGCGGAGGTGGTATTGGTGATCCGGTGATCAACTTTGATCAACTGGCTGATCGATGGGTGCTTTCTGAATTCACTGGTAATTCCATTTGTGTTTATGTTTCTCAGGATACCGATCCGACCACTGGTAACTGGTTTGTCTATGAGTTCATTTCCGCTTCCGGTACATTGCCTGATTATTTCAAAATTGGTGTCTGGCCGGATGCTTATTATGTTGGGGTCAATGATGTGTTTATGGGTGGACGGACCAATTATGCGTATGACCGGGATAATATGATTCTTGGTAACACTGCACGTCCTGCACAGGTATTTGTGTCTACGCCTGAATTAGGTGGTTTTAATTTCCAGTTATTACAACCTGCTGATCTGGATGGCACCACTTTACCGCCTGACGGTGCGCCGGGCATCCTGATGCGACACCGTGATGATGAAGTACACAACACCACCGGTATAGATCCTAGTGCGGATTTTATCGATATTTATGAATTTGACGCCGATTTTGACACGCCGGCCAACAGCACTTTTACCGGGCCGTTTCCGATTGCAGTGGCTGAATTTGATTCCGATTTATGCGGCACCTTCAATTTCAATTGCGTGGAACAACCCGGCAGCGGTGTGATTCTGGATTCCGTCAAAGAGCCGATTATGTGGCGGGTACAATATCGCAACTTCGGTGATCGGCAGCAGATGGTTGGTAGTTTCACTGTGGATGTGGATGGTAATGATCTGCACGGTGCCCGCTGGTTTGTGATGGAAAGGCCTGCTGATGTGACCACTGAAGGCTGGACGATCCAACAGGAAGGTATTTATGCGCTGGGTGATACCACTCATCGCTGGTTGCCGAGTCTGGCGATGGATCAGTCAGGTAATATTTTGATGGGTGTCAGCGCCACCGATCCGGTGGCCAACGTGTTCCCCAGTATCCGCTATTCCGGACGTTTGGCGGATGATCCATTGGGTACTCTGCCCAGGGGTGAATTCAGCCTGATTGAAGGCAGTGCACCTAACAGCACCACCGGCCGCTGGGGTGATTATGCTTCAGTGACCGTTGATCCGGATGATGATTGCACCTTTTATCTAAGTACCGAATACAACGAAACAAACACCTCCAGTACCCGCTTTGGTTCATTTCGTTTCGATAGCTGTGGGGAGGTTAGTGAGGAATTTTTTATGGACGGTTTCGAAGATATTATCGTGCCATAAACTCGCGTTAGAAACCGGATAAGATTTAATCAAAAGCCCCTGGGATATTCCCAGGGGCTTTTTTATGCCTGTACGTATGACTGAACGGCGGGGGAGTTGTTGAATAAAGGTGTTTGTGGTGGGACTGATTAGCCTTCAGGAAAACTAAATCCGGTAGGCATATAGGTAAACCACGCTACAGCCACCTGGTTGCCGTTGGCTGCATCGATAAAAAAACCCTCTCCGGAGCGTTCCGGTATGCCTGCCCAGGTTCCAGACATCCAATCACCATTAACAACATTATCAAAGCCTTGTGTGAGGCAACTGTCGCCTGCTGCATTCGGCAGCAGGCGAACGACAGTGTAACCGCCGGAGCCAAACAGGCCGCTGGATTCTGCTGTGGCGGAAAAACTCATTTCGCCACTGTCACAGGAATTGAATATTATTTCAAAGGGCCCCCAGGAGTGCCGTTGGATCTGGGCGGCATCAAAGGCATCACCGAATACGCCACCGGTGGTGAAACGCATATTGGGAACCAAAATGCTGTTACCGACAATTTCACCGAGTCCGGTCAGCCAGAACTGTTGCGGTGTTCCGGCATCAACCATACCTGCCTGTTTGCTCAATGCAAAAACAAATGTGGCGCCGTTTAAGCCACCGCTGCCGGCTGGAACCAGCAAGTCCATAAACGCTCCGGTTGTGGCATTGATGCGGATGACGTTATCAGTATTGCTGTTGGTCGCGTAAAGAACATTGTCGGGCCCAAAACCAATACCGGTAACCCGGTCAATGGTGGGACCAAATTGACCAATGAATGCGCCGCTGCCAACTGCATATTCCAATATCTGTCCGCTGCGCCAACTTGAAACCAGCATGCGTTGCCCATCTGGTGAAAAGGCCACCACCCGTGGTGCATTCAATCCACCAGTGGCTGCCGGAATTGAGCTGGGGAGCGCCGCGCCGGTTTGACCATTCACCCTTAATACTGAATTGCTGTCAAAACCCGGGATGTTCAGATTACCATCCGGGCCAAATGCCATACCTGCGTCGATACCGGCAATACCACCGGTACTTGTTGGCACGAAAGTGCCCAGATCCTGCCCGGTATCCGGATTAAAACGTTGTACCCGATGCTGTGAAAAGCTGCCTACGTATAACAATCCATCTGCATCAATGGCTGCACCGGTCGGACTGAGTAAACCGCTGCTCTCATCTTCAGGTGTTTGCGGGTCATCACCGACTACAATTTCAGCAAACGACAGGGTTTGCCGATCAAACCGCACCACTCTGTGATTCTGTTCGCTGACTACCAATATATCGCCATCCAGCGTTTCTACGATCGCTTGAGGTCCGGCAAGTGTGCCGGTGTCGTCCAGGTTACGGATAAACTGTCCATCACAGCCATCATAAATTTTTACATTGTTTGAGTTAAACCCACTTACCAGCAATAGGGTTCCGCAGTCGGGGTCACCTAGAGTCTGGGCGGCGGCCGGTATCGATAATACGGCCAGAAAGCCAATCAATAATGTGAATTTGGAGAGTGCGGGCATATTCAATCCTGATATTGTTTCAAGCTATTTTTAGCTATCCGTGCGCATATGCACGGTAGTGGCTATCTTTTTTTTCTCCTTTTTAAATTTCATATTCAAATCAATTGATTATTGCCAGGTAAAATCCTGAATCGGCTGTGCCCAGCGGTGATATTGGCTATACTGCTACAGTTGATTATCGTTCAAACAGAACATTGGCGAATCCAGTAAAAACGAGCTTTACAACACAGGCATTTCGATTAGGCGACTGGTTAGTCGAGCCGGCAATCAATCGTGTGTCAGATAATCAACAAACACATAAACTCCCGCCCAAATTGATCAAGCTGCTTTGTTATCTAGCCGAATATCCGCTCGACATGTTGAGCCGAGAACAACTCTTGGATGAGGTTTGGGAACGCGAGTTTGTCAATGATGAAGTGTTGTCCCGAAGCATCGCGCAATTGAGACAGGCGTTGGGGGATGATGCTCGTCAACCGACCTTTATTGAGACCATTCCACGCAAGGGTTACCGGTTGCTGATTAAGCCGGTTATGCATAGTCAGCATGCCCGGTCAGGCTGGCAGCGTTATCGCACCACACTGTTTGTTACGCTGCTGGTTGTATTGGCTGTATTGATATATCTCTGGTTAAGCAGTAGTGAGGTGTTGTTGCCGGAAGGCGGTTCAGAAATGGTTGACCCGGCACGGTTGGCTACTAATTTCACCAGTCAACCGGGTATCGAGCGATCCGCTGATATATCTGTCAATGGCGAACAAGTGGTGTACGCCAAATCCAAACAGGACGGCAGTGATATTTATGTCAGTGCTGTTGAGGGTGGTCCCCATCAGCTACTGATCGGTGGTGCCGGATATAAGGAGTCGCCGGTTTTTTCTCCCGATCAGACCCAGGTTGCCTATCTGGCCCGTTCAAACCAAGGTTGCAGTATCGTTTTATTCAGTCTTGCCAGTCATCAAAGCAATACCCTGGGGGATTGCTGGAATGGTAATGGCACGGCATTGGACTGGTCACATAATGGCCGCTGGCTGGCTTATTCTTATGCAGCGCCGGTGGGTACTGGTTTGGCGTTGATTGATATTGATAGTCGGGATATCAGGATATTGACCTACCCTGAAAACCCCGAACACGCTGACATCAAAGCGAGATTTTCACCTGATGACAAACACTTGTCATTTTCACGCGGCAATAGCACTACCAGTGAGCTTTATTGGTTGGAATTGGGTGGCACCCACAGTGCCAGACGTTTAACCTTTGACGCGCAACTGGTTAACGGCCATGACTGGATTGCCGCAGATCGTTTGGTCTATGCCTCCGACAAACAGGCGTTTCAGGCGCTGTGGCTGCTGCAGTTGGATACATTGGAAGTCAGCTATCTGGGAGCCAGACGGGCACGCAGGCCAGCCTACAACATGCCAACCAACCTGCTAATTTATGAAGATTGGCAATACCAGGCGAATATCTGGGCGTTGGATTTGGCTTCGGGCAATCAGCCACAACCACTGATTGTATCAACCCGTTATGATAATCAGCCGGTATTTTCTCCGGATGACCAGCAGCTGGCATTTGGTTCAAATCGAACCGGGATAGAGTCAATATGGCTGGCCAACGCTGATGGCAGCCAGGCCCGCCAGGCGTATAGTGTTTCCGGGGCAAGGGTTTCTCGCCCGGTATGGTCACCGGACGGGCAGCGATTAATTTCCAGCGTCTATGGTGAACGAGGCAGCCAACTACATGAGTTAACCGCTGATGGTGAATTTATCCGGGTGATTGAGTGGGCGGGTGAGCATGCATCCAATGCGGTTTACCTTCCTGATGGTCAACGATTGTTGTACATCAATGAATCCCCGGAAACATCACAATTATGGGAAGCCAGCCTGATAGATGGTCAGCAAACCAGTCGCCGTGTCGGCACAGTGTTGGCGAATAGGGTACAGGTCAGTCGCTCAGGACAGGTGCTGTTTACCCGGCCTGTGGCAGACGGTATTGTCAGTCTGCAAGTGGATAGCCAGCAGCAAAAAATGATTGTCAGCGATTATCGGGTAGCCAATGGGTTCCACTGGTTGGTGGTTAACGAAAGTGTTGTATATGCCAACCCGAATGGCGTCTGGAAGATATCCATTAACGGCGGTGAGCCCGAGTTGTTGACCGAGTTTATTCCAACATCCATTGGCACTACTCTGGCGATGAGCAGCGATGAACAGACTTTGCTGGTCAGCCGAACTGACGCAGCAGAAATTGACCTGATGCTAAGCCAACTGACGTTTGCCGATGACAGGTGATATCAGAGGCGTGTAGTTGTATCACCATTCACGAGCGGGGTAACTTCTACAACTAATATAGACAACGCAAAAGATCCTCGCTCGGTAGCACCGGATTGCATCCGCGATGGCCTGGCCGGGAATTTGTCAGAAATCAACCCAGGTCAGGTGTTTTATTCACCGACACATTCGATGTCTGCCTATCCGTATTTCAGCCAGCATCGTTATACATGAATCTCCACGAAGGTAGTAATTTAGGTTAAGGCTTGAAATACATGTATATACATGCAATAATTACATTATGGAAAATCAAAACATCAGCAATAGCATTGATTCAGGTTTATGTTTCAACCTGAGTTACCGCAAGGCAACCAGGGTCATCAGCCAGATCTATGATCATGAATTAGCGGATTGTGGTCTGAAATGCACTCAATTCAGCATACTTCGGGCTGTCCAACACCTGATCAAAACCACTAACGTTGAACTTCAGGATATGTTGGTCCTGAATCAAACTACCTTGACACGTGGGATTAAGCCATTAATCCGTGACGGTTTTATCAGCGCAGTGGCCAGTGAGCATGATCAGAGAAAAAAAATATTATCTTTGACGCCGGCTGGGCAAGGAATGTATCGGAAAGCGGAAAAAAAATGGAGGCAGGCTCAGCAATATATTCAAAAGCATTTGGGTCCTGAGATGACCACTGAAATGATAAAAATGAATCAAGCATTGGTGAATCTGCGCTAACGGCAGGTTTTTTTAAATAATAACATGTATATACATGTATATATGAATAGTTTTAATTAAAAAGGAGAAAAGATGATGGATACTCTAGCAATTTTCGGATTACAGTTTACTTTGAGCGTGGTGGTATTTGGGTTACTTGCGAAGTGGTACGCTGCACCATGGCTGGCTGATAAGACGCTTAATGCAGCATTGATGTTGTTGATTATTCCACATGCCTTTCGGCATCTGGGCATGGCGTTTATGGTGCCGGGATTAGTCGGCGATGCACTTCCCGGTGGTTTTGCCATGGCAGCTGCTTATGGTGATTTGTTCAGCGGTTTGCTGGCTATATTGGCACTGATTGCGCTTCGACACAGCTGGGTGCTGGCCTTGTCATTGGTGTGGGTATTCAATCTGTTTGGCAGTATTGATCTGGTTAATGCACTGCGCCAGGCCGAAGTAGTGCCGCAACTGGGAACCACCTGGTATATCCCGACTTTTGTTGTACCGCTGTTGCTGGTCACGCATGTGATGATTTTTGCGCGTTTGCTTAAAGGCGGGCAGAGGGCTTAAACCAAGAATACAGTGCAGGCGTGCACCTGGGTACGCGCCTGCAAATAACAAGGATTGTACAAAATAACCTCGAACTGTAGGAGCGGATTTTATCCGCGAACAATTCACCTGAGGGCCTGTTGGTTTCCGGTAATATGTTTCGCCGATACAATCGGCTCCTACAATTCGATGTTTATCCAGTAATGCTGATTATTGTTGGATAGATTTATAAACCCGACCGGCCTGCATTACAAAACCCACCTGTTGCAAAGCACTGATGTCATCCAAAGGGTTATTGGCCACGGCAATAATATCCGCTGCTTTACCGGCCTCTATGCTGCCAACACTATCGGCAACACCCATCAGCTCCGCAGCATTCACGGTTGCTGCTTTAATCGCGTCCATTTCGCTCATGCCAACCTGGACCAGGAATAAAAATTCATCAGCATTGCGGCCGTGTTCGGGTTCGCCGGAGTCGGTACCGAATACGATGGTGACACCGGCACGGTAAGCACGGCCGACATTGTCCATCATGGTGGGAATGGCTTCACGGGCTTTGATGCGAACGCCTTCCGACATGCCGGAATCGGGGTCGTTGGCAATCTGTAACACGTGATCGCCGACACTCAAGGTGGCAACCAAAGAGGTGCCGGTTTGCTTGAACAGGCGAATAGATTCATCATCGATAAACGCACCGTGTTCAATCGAATCTACTCCAGCACGTAAAGCAGCGTTAACGCCGCCGGCAGCATGCGCATGTGCTGCAACCTTGCGCCCCAGGCTGTGAGCGGTATCGACTATGGCGGTTAGTTCTGCATCGGTAAAGTGCTGGCCAATTCCGGTTTGCGCTTCACTATTCACGCCGCCGGTGGCCATTACCTTGATCCAGTCCGAGCCTTTGCGAATCAACTTGCGAACTGCTTTGCGGCACTCATCCGCACCGTCGCAAATTCCATCATGCTCCAGAGGTTCGATTAAATCCCAGCGAAATCCAGTGGCTCGGTCACCATGTCCACCGGTAACCGATAAATAATTACCCGAAGTCTGCAGCCGGGGGCCGGGTATCAGGCCTAGCTTGATAGCATCGCGCAGCGCATAGATCGATTCGCCAATCGAGCCGATATTGCGCACCGAGGTAAATCCTGCTTCCAGGGTCTGTTTGGCATAATGGGCACCGTACAAAGCCCGCATCGAATCCGAAGCGGTGGTATCCCAAATACGTTTTACCCGGCCCGGTCTGGCTGTGATGTGATCGTGGGCATCGATCAGGCCAGGGAGCACAAACTGATCGGATAGATCGATCAATTCGACATGCTCTTCAGCTAAGCTGTCCGGATCGGTAAAACCGTTTTCCACCCGAACAATTTGCTCACCACGGATGATGATGCTTTGTTGATTACGGGGTGCTTCGCCGGGAATATCTAATAACTGCCCGGCGTGAATCACGATCCAGTTGTCGACTTCCGGTGCGTTATTGTTGCCATGCTGGGCGATGGCGGGCAGTGCCAGACATAAGGCAAAAACACAAAAAAATCGTTGCATGGTGGTTTCTCCGCTCAGGTATGGGTTTGCTCTCTGGTGCACTCCTACAGGTATACGCTCAAGGTATCAGCGGTTGTGCCAGCACTGCGGTAATCATGGCAATACCTTCAATAAAATTACCAATCCGGAGGTTTTCATTGGGGCTGTGCTGGTTATTATCGATATTGACTGTGGGTACACTGACAGCGGGTACGCCCAGCGTGTCTACAAACGGCGATATGGGAATTGAGCCGCCTGCGGTGCGGATACGGATAGGATCGTTGCCGTGTAAATGCTGTAAGGCAGCGGTAGCCAGTCGGCCGGGCGCAGAATAGAAATCAGTGCGGAAGGCGGCATAGCTGATGTTGGAAGCAAAGCTGGCGATACGGGCATGTTGCCGACGTTGTTGGTCGCTGGGTGGGCTGTCCAAGACCACATAACCCTGTGCTTCAATATGCTCACGCAGTAATCGCAACAGGCGTTCCGGGTCGCTTTCCTTAACCAGCCGGATATCGATTTCTGCGGTAGCCGTGTCAGGGATAATGGTGCGGGCCTGCTGACCGATCCAGGCTGAACCCAGCCCCCGGATGTTCAGGGACGGATATTGCAAAGCCTGCTGTAGAGTCGGCGCCACCTGGTCGGGCTGCTTTATTCCAATCTGCTTTTGAATAGCCGCCTCGTCATCGGGCACCTGGCTCAGAATTTCACGCACTTCATCGCTGATCTGAACGCCGTCATAAAAACCCGGTATCAAGACCCGGCCATCCGGGGATTTCAATGAGCTCAGAATATGCACCAGATGAAAGCCGGGGTTGGGAATATAGTTACCGTAATGTCCGCTGTGTTGCGGAACCTTTGGGCCGTAGGTGGTCAGGGTTACTGTGGCAATGCCACGAGCACCAAACACTAGGGTCGGCTGATTGGATGCATGTGGTGGGCCGTCAAAAATCAGCAGCATATCGGCCGCCAGCAGCTTACGGTTGGCTTGTACTGCAGCCGGCAGATTGGGTGAGCCCAGTTCTTCTTCCAGGTCGATAATCACCTTCAAATTAAAATCTGGCTCAACACCTGCTTCAGCCAGATTGTCTATGGCCGCTAAAAATTGGATATTCGGCCCCTTTGAGTCTGAAGCAGAACGGGCAAACACACGCCAATCCGGCCACAGTTCAACATCTTCGGGCGGCCACGGTATGATCTGCCAGCCACCGCTGCCATCCAGGGTTTTCATGACTGGAATAAATGGGTCGGGTTGATCCCAGGCAGCCGGATCAACTGGTTGGCCGTCAGCCTGCAGATACACCAGCACGGTTTTTTCAGCCCCTGGCGACTGGCGTTCTGCCAACAGTAAAGGGCTGCCGGGTGTGTGGATACGGGTCAGCTTAAAACCGCGCTGCCTAAATTGATGTTCCAGCCATACTGCCAGATGTTCGATATCTTCCGGGAAGTTGGCATCGTTGGGTAGCGCCAGGTATTCACGGTACAGGCTTAATGCCTGGTGTGC
This sequence comes from Gammaproteobacteria bacterium, assembly GCA_021772985.1. Classification (GTDB taxonomy): domain Bacteria; phylum Pseudomonadota; class Gammaproteobacteria; order Xanthomonadales; family Wenzhouxiangellaceae; genus JAJFKX01. The sequence continues at coordinate 1,764 of JAJFKX010000039.1, read as the reverse complement.
GCGGGCATCGGTCAAAGATTTGATACGTTCAACCGATAACGGGTGTTGCTGTGCCGCACAACCCTGGATCACCAGCCAGGAAAGAAATAACAGCGTTGTTCTGAGCATCATAAAGTCCTTGGTTACTGGTCAAGTGCACCCTGGTCAATGGCCAAAATGGTGTGTAACAGTACATTGGCGCCATTGGCCATATCCCTGGTTGAGGTAAATTCCTGAGGCGTATGCGAAAGGCCTCCCCGGGAGGGTACAAAAATCATCCCGGTGGGTGCAATAGACACCATGTCCTGAGCATCGTGTCCCGCGCCGGACGGCATACGCTGGTAGCTCAACCCCAGCTGATCGGCTGCGTTGGCAATAATATCGCGCATGCGTGGATCAATCGGAGCAGGGTGTGAGGCGACATCAATCGGTGCGAATTCAATGGCAACGCCGGATAGTTCGGATATTTCTATGGCGCGTTGTTCAATATCGGCATACACGGCATCGATAACTGCTTGCTCCAGGTCACGAATTTCCAGGCTTATTTCCACCCGTCCCGGAATCACATTGGGGGCACCCGGAAAAGCTTGAATTCGGCCGACTGTGGCGACCTGACCACCGGGCCGGGAAGTCGCCGCCTGGTTCACCGCTAGGGTTAATTCTGCTGCTGCCAGCATGGCATCATCACGCAGGTTCATCGGCGTGGTGCCGGCATGGTTGGCCACACCGGTTAAAGTGACATCCCACCAGCCAATACCGACGATACCCTGGACCACACCGATATCGGTATTGCTGTTATCCAAAATCGCGCCCTGTTCGATATGCAATTCGATAAAGGCTTCAATATCGCCGGGTGCTATTTGGTCATCGTTACGGTTATCCAGGTTGCCGCCAATGGCTTTGGTGCCGTCATAAATGGTCAGGCCGGAGTGGCTGACCACATCCAGTGCCGATGCACGCAACTTGCCGGTCAGCGCCAGTGAACCAACCAGGCCGCCTTCTTCATTGGAAAAATCTATGACTTGTAATGGGTGCCGGGTGGTGTGCGCGGCATCATTCAATAGTTCGATGACTTCCAGCGCAGTTACCACGCCTACCGGGCCGTCATAGTTGCCACCACCGGGAACTGAATCAGTATGCGAACCAAACATGATCGGCTTGGCATCAGCATCGGTGCCATGCCGTTGGCCGATGATATTTCCACCGGCATCAATACGAACTGTAAGACCAGCATCACGCATCAACCCGATAATATATTCACGGCCATCGAGGTCGGCCTGCGAATATGCCACCCGGTCGACACCGCCTTCGGCATTGGCGCCAAATTGAGACAGGGTTTGGATGCGATGTTCAAGGCGTTGTGGATCGGCTTGCGGCGATTGGGCAAAACCGGGCTGGATCAGTGTGGAAACAATAATAATCAGCAAGAAGAGGCGAGGCATATCGAAATTAAAATGGTGGGTTAAGCAGGAAGTGTAGCAATTAATCAAAAGCACGGCTTGCCTGTGGCCGGGGTTGTGGTTCTGGCTCGCGCACATGTGCGCTCCTACAGGTTTTTTTGAAGGGTTGGGTATGCCTGGAAATGTAGGAGTGGATTTTATCCGCGAACAACCCTGCAAACCAGCTGGCAGGTATTAATACGTATCGCGGATACAATCCGCTCCTTGTATGTTAACCCCATGACCGATTAAGTTATAGATGGGTCATTGGGGAAGCCGAACGCTCCTAGAGGCAGATCATACTGACCTCGTTTGTAGAGTGGCTCCCCGCCTCTTTGCACAGCAC
>JAJFKX010000038.1 GCA_021772985.1 Gammaproteobacteria bacterium | reverse complement strand
CAGATTTATCGATACACTCACAGTCTAAGCTGAGTGCAGTGGCTCGACAATTAAATGAGCGGCCTCGTAAAACGTTAGAATACGAGACGCCAGCTGGACGATTTAACGCATGTGTTGCGTCGATCGGTTGAACTCACAACTCGAAACTGTCATTTATGTAAAAGTAGAGAAGGGTGGCTTTTGACCCAAAGCGGACGTCCCCGCCCTACCGGTGTTTTTGGCTACCCCCAAAAAAAATTCCAAAAAAGTGTTGCCTTTTGATATCGATCGTGTATTCTATCTACATGTCGATAGATACCGACATCAATTAAGAGACGAAAATGACAGACACTAAGACCAAATTATTGGACGTTGCCGAAAGATTGACCCAGACCAAAGGATTCAATGGCTTCAGCTACCTCGACTTAGCGGAAGAGGTTGGCGTCAAGACGTCCAGTATCCATTACCATTTCAAGACAAAGGCGGACCTGGCCCTGGCATTGGTCGATCGAGTACACGGCGCTCACGTTGCCGCATTTGGGCAGCTAGACGCACAGGTCCCGAATGCAGAAAATCGCCTGGCAGCAATAGTCGAGGTGTTTGAGGGCTACGTCAATGATGACAAATTTTGTCTTTGCGGCATGTTGTCGGCTGAGTTTCAGTCAGTCAGTCCGGCGGTTCGCGGCAGGCTACGGACATACTTTCAGGACATGCGATCTTGGGTAGCTAAACAGCTCAATGAGATGGGATTTACAGACTCGGACAATCGCTCACTCAGTTTCGTGAGTTCCTTGGAAGGGTCCCTGTTACTAGCACGACTCAATGGCGACGCATCTCTTATAGGGAGTGCGTTGGAGCAGGTTAAGCAGAACTAAGTTTAGTTTTAATCAAAATACCTATCGATATATAGATAGTTACTACATATAGGCCTTTTTATGAGGTCACCACAAATGAGGAAAGACCAATGACACAAGTACAAGTAACACAAGAGACAGCTGCGGACGAAATTCAAAGCTTCGCTGAATATCAGGCAGTCGAAAAGGCCCTTCAACCCTATATCGCCTCAGCCAAAACGGGCGATGGTGCACTGGCTCGCACGGCGTTTTACGACCACGCCTACATCGTCGGGTCGGTCGAAGGCGAAGTCTACGTGATGACGGCAGACGAATTCGAAGGCGCCGTGAATGAAGGCGGACCGGCTCCGGACGTTCAATCCCGCATTGCTCTTATCGAAACCTCAGGCCCTGCGGCAATCGCCAAAGTGGAGTTCCTCAACTGGGGCGGCTTCCGCTTCACCGATTTCTTCGTCCTCTACAAGACAGACGGCGAATGGAAAATCAGCAGCAAAGTCTACGACTCGCACGCCAAAAACTAATCAACCTGAACTAACGGAATAACGATCATGAGCAATCTAATAGTACATACACACGACACAGCGCCGGCGGCAAGCAAGCCGATTCTGGAAGCGATTCAAATGGCCAATGGTTTTGTGCCGAATCTGTTCGGTGTGTTCGCGGAGTCGCCAGCAATTGCCGAGGCCTATGCGGTGCTCTCCACAATTTTCGAAAAGACGGATTTTACCGTGACCGAACGACAGGTTGTCCTGATGTCAAACAACCGTCTCAATGATTGCACCTATTGCATGGCGGCTCATACCACCATCTCGAAAATGCAGGGAATTGATGCGGACGTTATCGAAGCACTGCGTAACGGCACAGCTATAAACGACCCAAAACTCGAAGCATTGCGCCTATTCGCCGTTCGTATCAATGAGACGCGCGGCATTGTTGGCCAGGGCGATATCGACGCGTTCCTCGAAGCAGGTTACAGCAAGGCCAACATTCTCGAAGTCATTCTTGGCACGAGCTTTAAGGTGCTTTCGAAACACACCAATCACATTGCTCAAACGCCACTCGACGATGCGTTCAAAGCGAATATTTGGAGTAAGTCGGACTCTCTCGCCGCATAGATGAATGTCAACTCGCGGCAGGAGCATTAGCCGCGGGTTGACTTCCTCGCCACAAACCACTGGATCAATAAAATGAAAGCAACGTACTACCATGATCGCGCTGAAGTCCGCGTGGGTAATTTACCTGAACCAAAATTAATTCAAGACAGCGACGCGATCGTTCGAGTGACACTCGCCGGCATATGCGGAGCCGATCTCGACTTCACCCAAAACGGCCCGGAAATGGGCGTGCAGCAAGGTATGCGCCTGGGCCACGAATTTGTAGGCATCGTTGAAGCGATCGGCAAAGACGTTCACAACGTGAAGGTGGGCGACCGCGTGGTTGCCTCTGCCATGTTTGTCGATGGCGAATGCCATTTTTGTCAGAAAGATCTGACATCTGCCTGCCTGCACGGTGGGCTGTTTGGCTCGCCATTGTTTGCGGAGCATGGCGGTGACGATATCCAAGGTGGTCAGTCTGAATTTGTCAGAGTGCCGTATGCAAACTCATCCCTGTTCACATTGCCAGAGAGCCTGAGCTCCAGTGAAACAGACGCAAAAGTGCTGCCACTCGCGGATAATTTCTCGACGGGCTATCACGGTGCCCTGAACTCTAAAGTGCGGCCGGGCGAAACCGTGGTCGTAATCGGTGATGGTGCGGTGGGCCAGTCAGCTGTCATGGCGGCCGGCCTATTCGATCCGGACCAAATTATCCACGTAGGTCGACATGATAAGCGATTGGCATTCGGTCGCAGAGCCGGCGCGACGCATACCGTCAATGGAAAGACCGACGACGTTGTCGACTACGTCAAGAATCTAACAGATGGGTTTGGAGCGATGTCCGTTATTGACACCGTTGGGAATCAGACGTCATTGAAACAGAGCCTTGATCTCGCGCAGCCCGGAGCGGCTATCAGCGTACTCGGGTTTGGTCATTTGTATGCACCGGTCGATGCCCCTTATCCGGGTGCGTTATTTAAAAATCTCACTATCCATACAGGCATCGTAAATGTCGTCGCCTACATGAATACCTTGCTGCCGCTGGTCGAAAGCGGTCGTGTGGATCCCAGCATGCTCTTCACCGACACATTGCCACTTGCGGAAGCAGAGCGTGGCTATGAGTTGATGCGGAGTCGATCAGAGGGGACCGTCAAGGTTGCCCTAAGAGCGTCCTGAGTCCAGGCGCAAACTATTCAATCAACACAATACTTTCTTAATCTAGGAGAACAAAATGAATTTCAAATCAAGAACCCTTGTCGTTATAGGGCTGCTACTGACCTCGGTCTATTCATTGGCCGGCGTCGAAACAGAAACGGACGCTAACGATGTCATCCTCGCTGGCCACGATGCCGTAGCGTATTTCACCGAGTCTAAGCCCGTACTGGGAAGTGCGGATTTCACGGCACAGCATAAAGGTGCCGTCTACCGTTTCGCGTCTGCAAAAAATCGCGATACGTTTCGTGCCAATCCAGACAAGTACGCGCCGGCCTACGGTGGTTACTGTGCACTAGGAACGTCATTCGGCAAGAAGTTCGAAGTCGACGGCAAAGCGTTCGAGGTGGTTGAAGGTCGTTTGTATGTAAACAAGAACCTCGATGTGTACAAAACATGGAAGAAGGACATTCCGAACAATATCGTCAAGGCAGAAGGTCACTGGACCCAAATACGTGACGTTGCTTCGACTGACCTGTAACCCCATCAAACTAATCCTCGCATGAAGGACGCTGTATCCAACGGATCGGCGTCCTTCTCGAGGCACACCAAAGGAATTTACCCGTGAAAATCTACAACCTATCAACTCTCGTCGGCATCGCTTTGATGAGTGTCGCCTCCATAGCTAGTGCACAAGACAGCGTTAGAACTGACACCGAAGCAGAGACTCGTACAGTCGAGGACGAGCAACAGAGCTTCGCCGAATACCAGGCAGTTGCCAAGGCACTTCAGCCCTACATTATTTCGGCTAAGACAGGCGACGGGAACCTTACCCGCACCGCCTTTTTCGATCACGCTCACATCGTTGGTTCAGTTGAGGGCCAATTCTACAACACAGACTTGGATTCCTTCGTCAAGAGCATCAACGATGGCGGCACATCACCGCTCGTGCAGCACCACATCGCGTGGATTGACATCTCGGGTCCGGCAGCAGCGGCCAAAGTTGAATTTATCAATTGGAACGGGTTTCGGTTTACCGATTTCTTCGTGCTCTACAAACACGATGGCCAGTGGAAGATCAGCGGCAAGGTCTACGATTCGCATTCAAGAAATTCAGGACAAAAGTAATGTCAAATTTAGCAGAAAAACTAAGCACTTCGCTGACCGAATATCAGATCACTGAGCGTTGGCCGGCAGCCAACCCGGATGCCTTGCAACTCTATTCCTTGCCAACGCCCAATGGTCAGAAAGTATCTATCATGCTTGAGGAGCTTGGAATTGATTATGAGCCTCACAAGGTGCCATTGAACGATGAGGGAGTTACGTCAACGGAATTCTTGTCACTGAATCCGAACAACAAGATCCCGGCCATTATCGATCCGAACGGACCGAATGGTGAATCGATTGCCTTGTTTGAGAGCGGTGCCATTTTGGTCTACTTGGCGGAGAAGACGAATCGCTTTTACGGAAGTTCGTACGCAGAACGGTACGAAATTCTGAAGTGGCTTATGTTCCAGATGGGTGGGCTCGGTCCAATGACAGGTCAGCTCGGTTTTTTCCATTCCTTCGCTGGCAAGGATTTTGAAGACAAGCGTCCATTGGCTCGTTACACCGACGAAGTGAAGCGTCTTTTGAACGTGCTTGATGGCAGTTTGGAAGGTCGTGACTGGATTGCAGGGGACTACTCGATTGCCGATATGGCAATTGTCCCGTGGTTGAATTGCATTGAGCAATTCTACAACGCGGCAGAGATCACTGGACTTCGGGACAGCGGTAATGTCTCGGCCTATATCGATCGATTTAATGCACGACCTGCCGTTCAACGCGGCCGCAATATTCCTGAACACAGCTGGGCCTGAGAAATACCCAAGTCTGTAACTATTCCCCCACTATTTTGAGATAAACCAATGACTACATTATTCGAAAAAGGAGCGCTCGGTGACATCGCTGTTAAAAACCGAATCTTTATGGCACCACTGACACGAAACCGAGCCCATCCTGACGGAACACCACACGAAATGGCGATCAAGTATTACAAGCAGCGCGCGAGTGCTGGATTGATCGTTGCAGAAGCTACACAAATTAGCCCCGAAGGTAAGGGTTACGTCAATACACCGGGTATCTACAACGAAAAACATGTCGAGGCCTGGCGTAAGGTGACCGATTCTGTACACGAAACCGGCGGCAAGATTGTTCTGCAACTTTGGCACGTTGGCAGAATCAGCCATACCTCACTTCAGCCGAATGGCGGGCAGCCGTTGGCGCCTTCGGATATCCGGGCAAGCGCGGATACATTCACCGAGTCCGGTGTAGAGATGGCGTCGACCCCGCGAGCACTTCTCACCGATGAAATCGGGCAGATCGTTGATCAGTACGCACACGCTGCGAAACTGGCGATTAGTGCGGGATTCGACGGAGTTGAGGTTCACGCTGCCAATGGCTATCTGCTGAACCAGTTCATCGCCACAAACACAAACCATAGGGATGATCAATACGGCGGCAACGTCGCGAATCGTGCTCGATTCTTGCTCGAAGTTGTTGATGCTGTAAGCGCGGAAATCGGAGCAGGCAAGACCGGCGTTCGTCTATCACCAACCGGTACATTCAATGACGTTCATGATGAGCAGGTGGAAGAGAACTACACCTACATCTACTCAGAGCTCAGCAAGCGTCGCATCGCCTTCTTGCACGTCGCAGAAAAGTTTCCTGGAATTGCAGTCCCAGACGCTGGCTTAGATCTTCTGGCTCAACTACGTAACGAATTCGATGGTGCCTATATCGCCAATGGCGACTATGGACGCGAATCAGCCACCGAATCCGTCAAGGCCGGCGCCTTCGCAGTAGCGTTTGGCCGTCCGTTTATTGCCAACCCCGATCTGCCCGAACGTCTTGAACTTGGCCTGCCGCTCGCCGACGTAAACGAGGACCGATTATACGGCGGTGATGAAACAGGTTATTCAGATTACCTCCGTTTTGAAGATAACGAACGACAAATCGCAGGGGTAACGCAATGAGCAACAACATAGAGAATAAAGTCATCGCGATTACAGGCGCCAGTAGTGGTCTGGGCGAGGCAACGGCTCGCCACCTTGCAAGTCTCGGTGCAAAAGTGCTCCTAGGCGCGCGCCGAACCGAAAAACTTGAGGCGATAACGACTAGCATTCGAGCAGCCGGCGGCGAGGCCGATTTCCTGACTATAGATGTGACCAGGGCGGAAGACGTTCAAGCTTTTGTGGATCAAGCGGTGAAAGTTTTTGGTGGGCTGGATGTCATAGTTAACAATGCTGGACTAATGGCGATTGCACCACTGACTGAAACGAAAGTGGATGAATGGGATGCGATGATCGACATCAACATCAAAGGCGTTCTTTACGGTGTCGCTGCGGCACTCCCTGTTTTCGAATCCCAAGGTCATGGGCATTTTATCAATTTATCGTCGGTTGCCGGTGTTAAGGTCTTTAGCCCGGGAGGCTCTGTCTATAGCGGAACCAAATTCGCTGTCAGCGCCATCACCGAGGGCCTGCGGCATGAGGTCGGTGGCAATATTCGGACAACGTCGATTGCGCCAGGTGCCGTTGACTCGGAGTTGAAGCACGGTAGTTCACATACCGATAGTGCAGCGTTCGTCAATGAATTCTACACAATCGCCATACCGGCAGAGTCGGTTGCCCGAGCGATCGCTTACGCAATTGAACAACCTGATGATGTCGATATCAATGAAATAATCTTGCGCCCAACCGTTCAAGAATTTTGAGACTACTATGGCTACTATTTCACAATCGATTGCACCAAATCGAATTCTCTTTTCGATGTTACGCGTCAGTGATATTGATGCTTCCGTAGCGTTCTATCGAGACATGCTTGGAATGGCTGAGCTTGGTAGAGAAACATTTGCCGACGCTAAGTTTACCGCCGTTTACATGGGCTACGGCGAAGCAGCCGAAAATGCGGTCTTAGAATTGACCCACAACTGGGAGAATGACGGTTACGAGCACGGTACGGCCTTTGGCAATATTTCGCTTGCCGTCAAAGACGTCTATGCGTTGGAAGCGTACTTAGAGGCGCAGGGCGTAACGATACTGCGCCCTGCGGGTGATCTACCGATCTTACCGGCAGAGACGGGCAAGATTTATACGTTGGCGCATATTGCGGACCCGGATGGGTATCGGATTGAGCTCATACAGATGTAGTTTGTATTGAGTCAGAATTAAGCTTCAATATAGAGGTGTGCCTTAGAACGCGACGAATACCGGCACTGTTCTAGAGGCTTATGGCTGGTGTTTTGCGTAGGAATCAACTTGTAAAGGTGCGAAAAATTGCTTCGTCCGCTTCTGGCGGGAAAGCGACAGTCGCCTCTATTGAGCTATGATTCTTATTGCTGACCCAAAGTAGATGTTCAAGAAGTAAATAGATCGCAGGTATTTAACGCATAGGTGCAAAAAATGACAATAAGAAAAGTGGCGATAGTTACTGCGGGCGGCAGCGGTATGGGCGCAGGTGCAGCTCGAAAGCTTGCGGCTGATCGTTTTCACGTCGCGATCCTGTCCTCGTCCGGTAAGGGCGAGGCACTTGCAAATGAACTGGGCGGCATCGGTGTCACTGGATCAAATCAGTCTAATGATGATCTCAAGGTTTTGACTGATAGAGCCATGAACGAGTGGGGCCGAATTGATGTCCTTGTAAACAGTGCTGGACATGGACCAAGAGCGCCAATACTCGAATTAACGGACGACGATTGGCATACGGGTCTAGATGTCTACTTTCTAAACGTGGTTCGCCCGACCCGACTGGTAACTCCAGTCATGCAAGAACAGCAGTCTGGTGTGATTATAAATATTTCCACGTTTGCTGCGTTTGAACCGGATCCCGTATTTCCAACGTCGGGCGTTTTTCGCGCCGGTCTTGCCGCGTACACAAAGTTGTTTTCGGATCGCTATGCGGCTCAGAACATCCGCATGAACAACGTGCTGCCCGGATTTATCAATAGCTTGCCAGAAAAGAAAGAATTTCGTGATCGGATTCCAATGCAACGCTACGGAACGACCGATGAGATTGCCGAAACAGTTGCATTTCTCGCGTCCGATGGTGCGGGCTATATTACCGGGCAGAACATTCGTGTTGATGGCGGCATTACTCGGTCAGTCTGAATGTCTGCTTCTGGCCGTGAACTGCCCTCAGTCCGCTTACGCAAATGACTGCTTAGGGCAACTTTCTGTCATATCGATTTAAAAATACAATAGGCTCAGAAATATCTTAAGAATACTTACGATAAGCTAGTGAATATTGAGAATGGTTCACTCACGCCCCTCATAAAAATTTAATAAAGTCTTTATAAATCAGTATGTTAAGCTTGATAAAGCCTCATAAAAGAGCTATAATATCCCATATCAGAATAGACAAATCGGGGCAGTGCGGTGTTGGCGCACCACAAAGCCCCTAACCACAACCCAACTTACAAGGAGTTGCATCATGGCTACCCAAAATCTTACCACGCCTGCCAATAACACAATCTATATCCACGAAAAACGCAGCGACTACAAAAAACAGAAACGCTCAGCCGATCTGATCGATGGCATCTTCAACATCCCCGAAACCATCGACACCCTGGACCTGCAAGATAAACTCTCCGAACGCCTCAACCAACTCTACGCCGCCACCCATCCACCCGAAGCACCACACAGTTCCATTAACAGTGATTACATGTGGATGCTGCAAGCCATGATTGCCGAGGCCAGAGGCATAGCTGATGAACTGTACAGCCGCTGGCGGATAGCCACATAGCTGGAACAGTTTGTAGGGTGGAATAAGCGTAGCGCATTCCACCACACCTGACGATACACAGCATTTCGATGGCAGAGTTAACAGTTACTGCGCATTAACCAATCTAGCCAATCAAACGGTATTTGGTGCAATGCGCTGCGCTTATTGCACCCTACATAATTAAGCGTGTAATAATCAGTTTTTGCGCATGCACCAGGCATGTGCAAAAACCAAACAACAACAAACCTTATAAATACGGAAAGGGGTTAATTTACGACTTAATGCAGCCCGCGGTTGTCAGTCTTCCAGCGCCGAATATAAGTCTTCGATTAAATCCTGTGCATTTTCCAAACCAATCGACAAGCGCAGCAGGGCGCCGGGCGTGGTTGAAGTAGCGCCTTCAATGGAAGCCCGATGCTCTATCAGACTTTCTACACCGCCGAGACTGGTTGCATTGATAAACAGTTTCACCTTCGAGGCAACCTTAACCGCAGCAGCTCTGCCACCCACAACGTCAAATGAAACCATACCCCCACCCATGGACATCTGCCGCTTCGCCGTATCGCAGCCCGGATGACTGGCAAGAAACGGATAGCGAACACGGGCAACACGATCATGTGCTTCAAGTGCTTCAGCCACAGCATGTGCGTTGGCGCAGTGCCGTTCCATCCGGCAATGTAGAGTTTGCAGCCCGCGAGAAATAAGCCAGGCATTGAATGGAGACAAAACACCACCGGTTAATCGGCGTGTTTCACTAAGCTGATCTGCTATAGATGAATCTCCACGGTAAGCAATCGAACCACCCTGAACATCACTGTGGCCACCCATATATTTGGTAAGTGAATGTAAAACATAGGTAGCACCGAGATCGAGCGGCTTCTGCACAACCGGTGTTGTAAAGGTTGCATCAACCATCACCTCTGCACCACTGTTTTTGGCCTGCTTGCAGATAAGCTCAATATCCAGAATATCAATCAAAGGGTTTGACGGGGTTTCAAACCACACCAGGTCGACACCTTTGGCAAATGCCTGTGAGCGTGCAGCGGCATCTGCAAGATCAATGCTCTCGCAATCCAGCCCCCAGTTGGGCAACAATTTTTGTGCTAACGAGCGAACATCAATGTACAGGCTTTTGTGGAAAATAACCCTGGCACCCGGAGCAAGCCTGGTAAGCACGGCCGAGGCGGCAGCCATGCCTGAACCAAATGCAATAGCCCCATCAGCGCCTTCAATTACGGCAAGGCGTGTCTGCAGGTCGTCCACATTCGGGTTGCCATCCCGGATATATTCGAATCCATGAAGATCCTCCCCTGCAGGGCCGTGTTCAAATGTGGTTGTGAGTTGAATAGGTGGTGAAACAGATCCCTGCAAACGTCGTGCCGGAATATGGATTGCCTTTGTCTCATCACGCATATTGTTCTCCGTAGCTACCCGGAAACGATAACACTATCCATTGACCAAATCCTGGACACCCTAGAAGACTGAAACCAGATTTTTCATTTGCAACAGATGAACACAACCCACCTTCATCATGATCGTCCGGTGTCAGTTGGCACTTTTTCTTTTACCGGGTGAGCAAACACATGCTACTGTGTGAATAGTATGATTATTGACGCACAAAGACATTTCAATGAGCACAGTTCGTAAAACCATTACCTTGACCGAAAAACAGGAACAATGGATTAAAGCCCAAATCAGCTGTGGTGATTTCACCAATGAAAGCGAGTATGTCCGGGCGCTGATTCGACGTGACCAGGCTGAACGTGAAAAACTGATTGCGTTAAAAGCGGCCATTCAGGAAGGGCTGGATAGTGGTGTGAGTGATGACAACCTGGATGATATCTGGGCACAGGCCGAAAAGCGGCATCAGGATGCCCATGCCTGAATATCGCTTATCGTGTCGTTGCAAATCTGATTTAGCCGACATTGCTGATTACACAATTAAAAATTTGGAATTGAGCAAGCACGCGACTACCGGGATGCACTCAAAGCCTGTTTTTTAATGCTGGCAGAAAAACCGGCTTTGGGGCGCAGTGCGGATTATGTGGAACCTTATATGCGCCGTTTCGAGCATAAATCCCACGTCATCTTCTACATCCCCGAGTCCCAGGGCATCCTGATTGTTTGCGTCCTGCATAACAGCATGGATGTCCTGCGGCATCTGTGATCAAAAACGGGACACCCATTTTATTACGGGCTCAATTTGATGGGTGTCCCAGTCTTTAAGGTTGTTATGCCGTAGAAATAGTTGATTGAGCAGGCGCAATATTGCCCGCTCTGCCCGATTTCCATAGCAAATATCCACCCCACGCCCAGGTTATGGTACCAACGGCCAACAGACTTACCACCACTTGCTCGGCGGGAGCCGTAGTAGCTGCTTCCACCACGCCTCCTTGGCTGCCAAGCGTAATGGCGTTAAAAATGATGTGGACCATTATTGGGATCATAATGGAATAATCCTGTGACCTGGCATAACCAAAAATAACGCCAAAACTTGCGGCAAGATAAACCTGCGAAAAAATGATTGCAGGATTAATTTCGGTCAACAATCCAAGCAGATGTAAACCGCCAAAAGCAAAGGCCGAAATAAGAATTTGTTTTCTGACGCTAAGATCTCGAAACCAATGAAATACAAGCCCTCTGAACATCAACTCCTCACCGAAACTTCCGACTAACACCATTAGCAATAGGATGGCCATCGTTGATCCCGAAGTGTCCGTATTAATGCCGGCGGTCAGGGTTAAGCCTGCAATCAGGGCAATTGGCCAATACAACGGTAATGTGCGCCAGTTGGCCTTAAAAACCAATCCGCACTGTCGCTGAATCTTCAACGAATAAACAAAGATTAATAAACCTGCAGTAAGGATGGATTTATTAATTGTCATGAAACCTAACTGAGTTATTGGTTCGAAAAATGGTTTAACCAAAACCAAGGCTTCACCCAGTAGAAATATCGCCAGGTACAACGAGAATAAACATAAACCGGCTTTTTTGATTGTCATAATGCATTCCTGCAACAATATGTGAACGTGTGATTACAATATCAAATTGTATGCAATATGTAAACAATTGATTACATATGCTAACATTCCAGCAACTGGCCTAATGAGTAAACTAATTTTGAAACTGGTACATAAACCCAAACAAGATCGTTCGAAAGATACCCAGGAAAAATTACTCAACGCTTTTGAGTCTTTACTTGAGGAGCGCTTTTTGGAACAAATTACAATTAGAGATATCGCGCAAAAAGCGGAGTTATCATCTGGTACGATTTATCGTCGATTTCAGAACAAAGAAGCATTATTACCTGTTTTATATGAGCGCTATGACCAGAAACTTGGTGAGTGGGCTAGTTCGGTTTGGCAAGACAAAAGGCTGGAAGAGCATTGTGATTTAGAATCGCGAATAAATTGGTTGGTGAAGGAGCATGTGCGGTTTTATAAAGAATTCGCGCATATACTACGGACTTTGTATATCAATAATCGCTTACACGGAGAAGTGTCATTGCCTAATGCTGAGGCTACCAGGCAAGATATTTATACGAAATTATTAGCGCCAATATGGGAGCGCCTTGAGCCAAAGGCCCAAGCTAATTTGTCTGGCGATAAGGTTCGTTGTTTTATTCTGATTTTGGTGACGACCATCAATGAACGTTTTCTTTTTGGTGAGAATAAACCCTCATCTATCTTAAAACTTGATGAAAAGGTATTTGAAAGAGAGTTAACGATTGTTCTCAAAGCATATTTGGAGAACTAATTGGGACTCTCCCGCAGGCCCCCTAATGGATCGAATTCACAGTTGCGATTCATCTTAAACGGGAGGCGTTGTACAAAATCAGGGAATTCATAAATCAATACATGAACTGACAAATGTATCAGTACATATCGCGATCTTGATCGGTCACTATACCGATATGACTGACATGCTAGAAGAATTGGATGCTGCAGGCCCTGGTAGCTGAAGCCAGAGGCATTGCCGATGAGTTGCACAGCCGCTGGCAGGCAACCACATAGCTGGAATAGTTTGTAGGGTGGAATAAGCGCAGTGCACTCCACCACCGCCGACAATACACAGCATTTCGGTGACAGAGTTAATAGTTATAGTGCAACCACTCAAGCCAGGCATACGATATTTGGTGCAATGCGCTGCGCTTATTGCACCCTACATCACTGACGATACAGAGCATTTCAATGGCAGCGTTAAAAGTTATCGCTCAGTAATCAATCACAGATTGATGGATGTCCCAATCTTCTTCAGGCAAGTTGATGTCTGCGGTAACTGCTACATGCGTTGCTCTACCTCATTCGTTAGCCGAAATCTTTGCGCTGGTGGACTGAACCCCTACAGGAACAGACCACCAGCGCATATTAGCGTGGTATTAAAACGGGCCCAGGTCCCAGATCAGCAAGAACAGGCTTAGTGCAATAGCTGCAACCCCGGTTACGGAAAGCCCCAGCATGGTACCAAAGGGCAACCGGGTATTCAGATGCTTGCGCAGGGTTTTGATCAGGGTGAACAGGCCCAGAAGGCCGGCAAGAAAACCGCTCCAGGCTGCGAAACTGGCCCACGGTGGCAGGCCGAAAATCAGTAGCAAATCTGATGCTTCAGCAGTCACAGCAAAGGCTGCACCGAAAATACATAGTGCGACTACTGACAATGTGGCAGCCAGCCAGGCAAAGATTCGTGCGCCGGATGTATCGACTGCTTTCCTTCTATCGATGCGCCGCCCAATGGGGGCAAAGCTCAGGTTCAGGAAGGCAATTAGTACGGTCACTACTGACAGGCCAAGCCAGGCGCCGGGAAGCACCATGGATTTTGGGTCCTCCACCATCATGCCCCCCAGCCTCGGGGCAATGTTAGTGGTGTACATCGGCGCCCACATCTGCGGTTCCTCCATTTCTTCCACACAGCTCAGGTCCGGTGCCGCGGTGGGATCATCGTAAAACTTGTTCATCATATGGCCGGCACATTCCACCGACCGTGAAGGCCCATGACCGGCAAACGGAAATTCTATGTAGGTCCCGTTCTCGAAACCGGGCAGGATGGCTTTTGCATTAGGCGGTGGGGTAATCGGGTCCATGTCACCTTCGATAATCAACGCAGGCAGGTCTGTTTCAACCGCGGCATACTCTTCTGCGTCACGCGGCCACATGCCCAGTTCGCTGCACAAAGCGACACCACTGTCATAGGACTCAACAGAGCCGATTGCGGCGCCCAGAACCGGATATTCTTCAAGATCCTTTTTACCCGCCCTGGCCTGCGCTTCTGAATCGCCATCAAGGCAGAAAATGGCGTTGTACATACCCTGGCTGCCGCCACCAAAACCACCATCACCGGCGGTTGCCGCCAGTGCCTTGAACAGCGCCGGATCGCGGCTTTCCACAGCATCGGCCCAGGCATAAATCATGCCGGGTAGGCCAGGGTAACTGGCTTGCTCGTAGAGGAAAATGAAAGGCAGAAAAGCCACGATGTCCTGGAAAAACCTGACCTTGCCGGAGGGAAAAACTTCAGTATCTTTTACTTCAACTTCTATCGGGTTATCGACCACGGAAAGGATGGCTTCACGCAGGCGTCCGGGAAGGTCAGGATACTTCCGGGCGCAATCCGGCTGCCGCTGGCAGATTTCCTGCAGTTTCTGTAAATCACGTTCATACCAGTGCACCACCCGCCAGTACTCTTCCGACTCACGGATATCCAGCGGCATGTTGGCATCCAGAATAACCGCAAGAATGCCCTCCGGGTCTTCTTTTATATAGGCCTGTCCCACGATTGTCCCGTAAGAAATTCCCCAGACATTCCACTTTTCAAAACCCAGGGCCCGTCGCAATGCCTTAAAGTCCCGGGCGTTTTCGATGGTGTTGTAGCCGCGCAGGTCAACGCCTGCCGCAGTGGCACTGTTGGCGCAGTCGGCGGTGCCGATTTCGGAAAGCAACAGGTTTTCTGCAAAGCTTTCCACTTCATATTGTGCTGGGTTTCGAGTGCCATAAAACAGGCAGAAATCACCTGAATTACCAATGCCCCGCTGTTCCAGTATGTATAGATCACGATGGTCCAGCAGCTTATGGTCTTTAAACCGGCGGACATAGTTAATGGCTTTGGCGCCGGGACCACCTGTCAGGTAGATCACCGGGTCGTCACGTTTTCCCGCCGGCAGGCCATGGTCTTCTTCATCTTCTGCGTAGTCGCCGTCAGATTCTTCATGCTCCCTGTCCCAACGCGAGGTCAATTTGATGAAACTAAGTTCAATGAAGCGCGAACTGGGGTCTTCACGGTTTTCCGGCACCTGCAGCAGGCCACATTCGATTTCACCGGGCTCGTAATCCAAATCACCTTTGAATGGGCAGATGTGGGTATCGATGCGGTAGCTGTCGCGGGCAAAAAGATCGACTGGTTCTGCGTCATTCAGCGCTGCGGCAGCTTCGCTGGATGTCTCAGGCGCAAGTTCCACTGCTGGTATCGACTCTTCTGATGCCGGTGACGCCGGGTTTTGGGTATACGCAGCTGTGCTCAAGGCCAGCATGAGTATGGTGCTGAAAAATTGGAGTGTTTTCAAAGGAAGTCCCTCAACTGTAACAGTTTGAATATAACATTAACGCTGAAGTGCAGGGCAGTGAAGGGAGTCATGGTATACAGGGTCGGGACAGACACAATGCATGGATTAATCTTAAGGTGACGATAGGACACCCTCACCTCATCTCTTCAGGGTTTGGAAAGCCCGGCGGGCTTGAAGCTGTGTAAACCAGATACGGGGCGCTGTTAAACTAAATTGGCGCATGTAACCTCGCTTCCGACATTAGAGAAGCGCAATTTTAGCAAGCATCGGTGTACTTCACTCAATCAGAGGCCTGATTATTTAATGAATAATGATGACAGAGAGCAGCGAATTCAGTCAGTTGCTCACGCTATCTTGAGGTATATTAGTACTCGACCTAATGCCGCTGAAACCGCTGAAGGTATTGCTCGCTGGTGGCTGACCAGACAGCGATTTGAAGACGCTAAAGAGATAGTCGAAAGTGCGCTGGACTATTTGGTTGCCAATAATAGCCTGGTTAAGCGCAACATCAATGGGAAAACCCTGTACATGAAAGCGGACTAGCTAACTGACTGAGTTAACTAATCGACACGACTGGAAACAGCTCACCCCTTCAATAATAGGATTGGGACAGGCACTTTGCTATTGCTTCCTTTTCATTCAAATCCACTAATTGATAATGTGCCGAACTCGAACGCACCCATATCAGCAGCTGGCCCAATCAGGCGTGAAAAACCGTCAAGAGCAACCAAAGATGTGGATGGCACAGGGTTACAGACATCGACTGCGGGCGAATTTTCTACCAAGTGGCTGATGCCATCGATGGTTTCTGTGTAGAGCGGGTTGATATTTTGCCCTGCGACACCGGCCTGATCGATATTCCAATCAAAATCAAGCATACCAGTCGAGTGAAATGAATTAAGACACCCACGTCTTTAGGTCTCAAATGCATATAACACGAGCTAGAGTTATGTCTAGATTCGGATTTACGAGACAATAAGATAATAACTTGGGACGATAAAGCAATTTTTAAGGCATTATGCTTCATATAATCTGGTTATAATGAGAGCTCTAGACAATAAACCATCAATAACCGCTTATTAGGAGTACCCTAACAATGAAACTCAAGATTGCACTTTTAGCACTCGTGCTAACCGCTATTAATACCCAGGTTCTGGCAGAGTCACCTTCTGAACTGAATGACCTGGAAATCGCGCACGTAGCGTACATCGCTGATAATATTGATATTCGTTATGCTCACTTGGCACTTGCCATTAGTGACAACCCAGCGATACATGATTTCGCGAATACCATGATTCGTGATCACACGGTAGTGAACGAACAAGCGCTTGCATTATTGAAAAAATTAAATGCCAGTCCAGAAGATAATTTCCTTAGCCAATCGCTACAGGTTAATGCCGAAAAGATCATTAATGATCTGAGCAAATTGCGTGGCGCAGAGTTTGATCGGCGTTATGCAGAAAATGAACTTGCTTACCACAAAGCGGTTAACGGTTTGGTAGCGGATGCCTTTATCCCCAATATCGAAAACGCTGAAGTTAAAGAGCTGTTTAAGGCCGGTCTGGCAATATTCAAAACACATGAAGCTCATGCTGAAAACATGGTTGCCAATCTGTGATAAAAAAAGCCATTGCTAATCCTTTTAAGATGGTCCGGCTTATTGCACCTGGAATTGTCATAGCCTTCGTGGTTGGCGTATTGGGCGGGTGTAACACTGATGATCCCGAGCCAACCCAGGTAAAACAAGCAACGGCAGCACGTGAGCATCAAGTTGAGATTAAAGGCTTGAACTTTGTGCCGGCAACAATCGATGTGAACGTAGGTGATACCGTTACCTGGACCAACCGAGACTTCGTGCCTCACACCGCGACAGCCTCGGATAAAAGCTGGGATACTGGGGCAATTAACAAGGATGAATCTAAGAGTGTTGTTATCGGTTCAGGAATGGAAACCGATTACTTCTGCATATTCCATCCTAATATGGAAGGCTCTATGACATTGGCATCGGATTAGCTCACTGAGCGTCAACCTGGTTAGCCCTGTCAATCGGCCATAAGGTGCTGATTGACGGGCTTGCCTTTATAAGCTTTGGAAAAATTTTGTAGCCTCCTTTTAAATGCACCATTAAATTAGCTATGCGTCGAACTCTTACTATAGTCTTGCTATTGAGCGCTGCTCTAGCCATTGTAGCGTTCGTAATAACGAGCCCTCAACGACCATATGATTCTCTACAGCAAGTAACTGAAGTTGATCTCAAACGTGGTGAATACTTATTTTATGCAGCTGGTTGTGTATCATGTCATCGCTCTTCGGATGATGCGTTGTTACTAGGTGGAGGTGTTAAATTAGAAACACCGTTTGGCGCCCTAGTCTCTCCAAATATATCCCCGAGTAAAGAATATGGGATTGGCTCTTGGTCTGATTCAGATTTTTTAAACGCTGTTAAAGCTGGTGTATCCCCCAATGGCCAACATTATTTCCCCGGTTTTCCCTATGCCCGCTATACAGGGCTTTCTGATGCCGAAGTTTTGGATATAAAAGCATTTATCTTTTCTCTACCGGCTGTGGAAGTAATTGCTGCAAAACACGAGATAGGCTTCCCTTTCAATATCCGAAGGGGTATTGGGTTTTGGAAAATAGCTAACTTCGATACCTCAACATATACACCCAATCCGAACAAGTCGGATATGTATAACCGTGGTAAATACCTGGTTGAACACGCAGCCCATTGTCAAGAGTGTCACACGCCACGAAATATCACCTTGGGATTGGACAGTGATAAAGCTTTTGAAGGTTCGTTGGGTTTCGATGGCGTCCAAGTACCAGGGCTTAATACTGAACTTCTAAAAGCGCTGGGAGAACAGGCATTTGTTGAGGGCGTATTGGTACATGGTAATGACCTGAACAATCAGCCGCTTACCAAACCCAAGATGCTTGAAGTTGTAGCCAGTACTCGCAAGTTAAGCTTAGAGGACCGTCGTGCGATTTATACTTACATAGCCGAACGCGATGATTAAACCGGCTCTGTTGGGTACTTAATTTGAATATTATGCTAATTTATAGAACAGAACCGGACTCTCACAACGAAAGAAATAAAAGGACATCCAATACCTAAAGCCATTATATTACGGAAACTTGAGACATTTCTGGCTGAAATCAGCACAGCTAATGATCATGATGAGGCTTTCATCAGGCGCACAATGACACTACCTCGCTCTTCACTCGTCTCTCCTGAAACCACTCCCTACTAGCACTGTATCGGACGCTGTGTCAGGCGGGCATTCCTATGTGGTTTTGATAAACTTTCCGGCCAATGCTTTGAGCATCGTCGACAAGACTAGACACCCACATCACTAGCCTTGTCTGTCAGAGGGTATTGGATTTGTTCAAAAGTTTAATGCCCTTCTGGCAGAATCCAAGCAGGGTCGGGACAGACACAATGCATGGATTAATCTAACGGTGAAGATGGGACACTAACACCTTCTCTTCAGGGTGGTCTGCAAAGCCCTGTGGGTTACAAGCTGCATAAACCAGATAAAGGAAAAGCTGGGACATCCACATCCCTTACGACTACCTGTGAATGCTACAGGGCCGAATCGATGAAACCAAATGTATTGCCGATAAGCTGCACAGCCGCTTGCGGGCAATAACATAACAGGCACATCGTTTTTTTGCGCATTCACCATGCATGTGCAAAAGCCAAATAACAAGAAACCTTGTAAGAAAACCTAAGTCGCGAATGTCTACTGTGCGTGGCTAGAACAACTTAAGTACCCATGCGCTTAATTACCGGCAGTTGCCCAGAAAAATATGATTTTCCATTCGTTTTCCGAGGTAAGTTCAAATAATACATCTTCAAAGAAGCTAAATTGTGGGGTTGGAGTTTTGTAGCGGACAAGTACGAACTGACCAATTCGATTTTGATTCATACCTAAATAGATACTCATAAGCCTCACCCGGGAGGGTGCTATGTTTAACGTAGTTTTGCGAAACTGGGTCAGTGATAAAAGTGTTTGGTCTTTAGACTGAAGACGAGTCACATCAGGGCTCAATTGCTGTGAGTAAATGATATCCAGGTCGTTATTGTCTATTCGATCGAAAAAAAGTTTTGCCTGAATATTAGCTTGAGCTATTTCAGTGTTTTTTTCACATTTTCCAAAGGCCGGCCATTCAGTTGCACCAACAACTACCCAGCCATTCTCAATAAGCTTTTCAAACCAAATATCTTCACAAAACAATTGTTCCTGGTAGTTGGCTTCATATCGTTTTTGAATAAATTCACCAGAGCGATATTCCCCTGGATGTTGAGGCATTGATTTAGTGAAAACTTCTTTTCTTTGCTGAGGTTTACTGGTTGGCCGCTGAGTACTAATTGAGTTCATTTGAGCAATGATGGTTTGCTTTGGTGATGTGGGTGTCAGCGCGATAGTGCGATCAGAAATGTACTTATCATAAATCTTTTCAAATGCACGATTATCAAAATCAGAGAGATAATTACTGGCGGTTGTGTCTATTGTTTCATCGATAAAATACTGAACAAGATGTGAAATAATTATATACATGGCAATAATAATTACCGCACCTAAAATAATGCGCTTTATTGTAGGTGGCGCAAATTTAATAATAGCTTTAGTGAGGCGGGCATAATCAGATTTAAAGTCAGGGTCAGATCTAAGCCTGAGTGCTTGATATTCAAGCAAAGGTTGCAGGCTATCGGGTAACTGGTCTGCTGTGGGGAATGCGCGTTCCCCTACTATAACCGGGAGGATTGGAAGTTTATGTTCAATAGCCAATTCGATTTCACGTCGAATATAATCGTCAGGGTGATTAAGACGATCGGCGCCATCCTGAGACTCCCAGTTATCACCAATAAAAACGAGCATAATCGATGAGCTTTTTAAATGGTCAAACAGCTGTTTTTCAAAAGGCTTGGCCGCCTCTGCTGCATTAATATCCCGGATGACATTAAAGCGCTTTTTAAGCAAATTATATGCACGATCAACCATCAGTTTGGTGTCTTCGCGTCGATAACAGATAAATACCTTATTCATGATAATGAGATCCCCAATAAGAGTGACTCGGTAAAAGTGTTTGAAATCTGTTCCAGAAAATATGGTGAGTCGATTGAAATCTTTGGTTTATCGTTTATCAGGGTTGCAGTAACCTGAACCCGCCTTCACCGTATAACACATAGTTTGCCCAGTCCCTTCGGTTATTTTCGTACAGCAATTGACGGGCACAGCGGACTGATTCACCCAGTGTTTCGCTGGCTGCCAACTGCTTGTAAAGCTCACCGGTGAACTCTTTGGCGGCATTGTCTCCTACATACCAATGGGTGCCGATATAAGCTTCCACACCACTGCGCAGGAAATACTCAGCAAATACTGCTGCCTCGTTGATCACCTCGATGGGTTCATCTTCGAAGTCTCTGCCTCGCAAACGACCTGCCTGACAGGCATTGAATATGGCGATTCGGGGTAAACGGGTTAAATTGCTTAACATTCCAGCGGTTAAAAGCTGCTTTCCTGCCAGCCAGATACCGCTATCATTTGGGCCAGGTCCGGAATAAGAAGCATGTCCGCAGTAATGGATAACATCGATATCCGGTAAGGCTGTCATTACAGCTTCGATGGTAGCGTGCTTATTCCATAGGGACATGAGTTCTATATGCGGTAATGGTTCAAGCACTTTTTCCAGTTCTTCTGCCTCCTTTCTGGCCCCGGGCAAATCATTAAGCGGGTCGGCAACCAGCAGTACCCTAAATGCGCCACTAACAGGTGGATCAGCAAATAATTGCTGCATATTGCCTTTTTCAATGAGCAATCGGCGTGACATGCCGGACTGAAACGCTGGCCCCTTAATCGACTTTGTGGTCATTGATTCAAAAGGTATCTTCGAGGCGGCCAGGTTGTGCACGATATGAATACCGGATTGGC
This sequence comes from Gammaproteobacteria bacterium, assembly GCA_021772985.1. GTDB lineage: Bacteria > Pseudomonadota > Gammaproteobacteria > Xanthomonadales > Wenzhouxiangellaceae > JAJFKX01. The sequence continues at coordinate 59,080 of JAJFKX010000038.1, read as the reverse complement.
CGATTTTTTGCAGAAATTCATCAGCATCTTTACCTAACATAATGCTTGATATTGTTTGCCCTCGGGCGGCAAGCTCAGCCATGCCGGGAGTACTGTTGCCATGTTGGTCAATGCCCTGGCTCAATTGTTTTATCAGGCCGGGTTGCAGTAGTTTTTTCCGGTAGCTCGCTACTGCGGTTCCAGCGGGCGGTATGATGGTGGTTTGCAGTGAAGTTTCGTCATCAGACAACTCAGCATGAATTACCAGGCTTTGGGTGGTGACCGGTGGTTCATCCAGATCTTGTAAAATGAGTGTAGTCAGATGGATATTTTCAAGCTCGGCAAGCCGTTGTTTGATATGTGCAAAGCGTTGGTGATCAGCCTCATACCAAACCAGTGCGGTTGATTTTGGAAGTTTCCCCTGGAAGCCTTCAATCATTTGATCAATCAATCGGTCAATTGCTTTGCTTGAACCAGCCACAGGTTGACCGACCAGGGTAGCGCCATACAACACCACGCCGAGTTTATGGAAGCCATAGCGCCGGGCACAATGTACAGCACTTTCGACGCCTGATTGGATATCAAAAGGTATCTCGGTTTCATTATCGGAGCGCGTTAAGTTTGCCAGATGCACCCAGTTTGCGTGTAAGGCCTTACCACTGACGCCAATCACAGGCAGGGTGTTATGTATAGCTACACTCAGGCGATTATCAAGTGCCTTATTAACGACTCCTGCGACCCCGCCGGCAGGGATATCGTTACATACAGGTATTGATATAGCATCAAGGGTTGTATCGCTGAGAATATCCCCGCGTACCAGTTCAATACTCAGCTTATCTTGTGATTGCTGCGCAGTTTTGACCAACAGACCTTTGAAAATACGAGCGGCAATCTGTACCGGATCCCGGGTATTAAAAAGCGTGTGATTTTCCGCCACGGTCAAACCATTCCATGCCAGGGATGCTTTATCGGATTGCAGCAGGCTATCTGTTTTCTGGCGTATTGCCGCTGCCATGTCAGCTATTGAATCAGGCAAATTAAGTTTCGTATGCCATTTAGAGTCGTCTATAAATTTCGCTTTTTCAGCGTATATGTGGTAATTCAGCCAGGTTTCGTCGAGTAATCGTTTTGGTGTCGCATTACCGCGCATCAGGTCGGCAATCAGTTTGGCAGCACCACCGAAACCACCAACAACATATATAGGTTTTCCAACCTGAAGCATATGCCACGCTTCCTCAACAATGCCGGGGTACCGCCCTGTATAGCCATTTCCACGCTCTTTAATTTGAGGTTCTGCAGCACCACCGACAAATATTGATGCCGCAATATCCTGGCTCATCACCCGCCGCATATCAGAAAAATACAATGCGGAAGGTATGTAATTGTCCTGCGTTGGAGGCGGGAGTATCGCTCTGGCAGATAGCTTTGGAGATTCACTCATATGATGAGCGGTAATTTGTAGATTATCCGGCATCTCAGCTATGGAAATCACGGAGGCCAAATAGCTCTGCAATAAAGCACTATCGTTTGATGCTGTTTGATTATAGGAGGCGATCAACTGACTCAGCAATTCAGTGTAACCATTACTGCGGAAATCTCCGCCATAGGCGATTGCGGCACCGGCAGACACCAAACACCGACACACATAGCTGATTGCGTCATCAACATGATTTTTGGTATAGCCCTCAGGACCATCAACGTCAGGACTATCGGATAGTGAGATGCCGATCTTTTGCCCATCTAGAGGACTGGCGGTGGTGCTGATATGTTGTTTATCTGACTGACCTCGAAAAAAGCGGTAAGCAGTAGTTGGAGTGACTAGATACGGACTCTCGGTTGCTGAAGCAAGAATGTTCTTTTCGGTGATAGGCAGTTCAGGATCAGGGTGCATTACTAATCGTGAACGTTTGACTGTGTTCTGATTACCGGTTAAATCCAGTAACTCAGGCGGTCTATGCATAATGCAGGGTTCAGGAAGTTGAGCTTCCTGGTAGATACGTAAAGCTTCTCTCTGAAATAGATGGGCTTTCAACCATTCCACCATTGCACGTAGTGCAATTTCCTCTGGATTGTCGCGCCAAACAATCGAGGGAATATTACCGCCAAAGCTTGAGCTGCGTGGCTCACCTTGTTCAAGCACTACAACGGAAATGGTTGGGATACAATTTTGTTTAGCCAGCAGGAACTCCTCCTGGCACCACGGTCGGGAATTATAGGAGTCGCTATTGACGGCAATAAAAATTGTATTTGGCCCAATGGTTTTTTGCAATTGAGATTTGAGAGAGTGGCCGGGCGAAAGGCTTAGCTGATCATAAAAGGCAGAACCAGTAGTATTGTTGACGACATATTTATGGATACGCTTGGCTGCATGATTTGTTTTGGCAAGATCAGCTTTTGCATGAGAAATAAATAGCTGTGGCTTTTGCTGGTTATGGCCAAGTAACTTGGCGATAGCAAGCACTATCTCTTCGAGCGTGTGCCGCTTCTCATTTGCTTCAGTATAAAGTTCAGTTAGCAATTGAACTGAAGGGATACTTGCATTGCGCCAGTTTTCAGAAGTGGGTACAGGTATGACGTGGCCGGTACCTAAAGTCTGACTCCATTGTTGAACACGATCAGTGATATCGTTGCGCGCAATCGCATAAGACTCTTTGCCTAAAACCGGAATAATAACGACATGTTCAGCGATTGAAATATCTACATTATCGGCATGTGCGGCAATTAGTACGGGCACACCGGCACCAAAAGCCAGTGGATTGTCAGGTGGCCGAGTCAGCAATGCATATAGGTCACTGCCTAATGTGTATGCATGATCGTGATCCGACTCGTGAAAGTAGACGGTATAAACACGGAGTGTTGGTTTTGTTATACGGTTGGCTTTCGTGTTTTCGAAGCTTTCCAAAGTATTAGCTGATGCTCCCATTTTTGATCTCGCATTATTGTTTTTCAATTGCCAAAATAACTCTATTTTTGAGTGTCTCCAAAAGCATCTATATCTCACTTGTAGTTGAGATAAGCATATTGATTACCAGGACTGAACCTGCTGTTGGTCTCATGCTATGAGATAACTTCTACCTGAAAGACACTTCGTTTATAGAGCCGCTGGCTACACTTCAGTCAGAAATTCAAATAATGCAGAAAGAGGGTATTAGTGGGATGTCAATAAAACGGTTTCATTTGACTTAAGTTAATTGATGTTATTGGCGCGGATGTCAGTTATTTTCAGTATGAATAAAAATACCAGCTATAGATATGATGCTTACATTAGCTATGCCCATGAAAATAAGGCTTCCGCACGTTGGTTAGCCACAATATTAAGAAATTATTGGGTACCGTTTCGTAAACGACGTAAAATTTTCTTCGACCAGGCCAGGCCGACTGCCGGCAACTTGCATGAACAAATCACTAAAGCATTATGTCAGTCCCGGTTTCTTGTCGTTTGTGCATCAGATGATGCAACCAATTCTTCCCGGGTTAATGAGGAAATTCGAATATTTCGGCGCTATCACAATTCAGAAAATGTACTATTTTGCCGGATAGGTGACATAGCTGATGATATGCTACCTGATGAAATTTCAGATGAATATGCTAAATATCAACAAGCAGAAAGTAGTTTAACAAGTACAACATACTCTGATCAGAAAGTGGTACCCGATTTGCGCGGTGATCCAGCCAACGCAATAGGTGAGGTAAGAAATAAATACAAAGAAATTTTGTTGCCTTTGTTGGCGCGGATTATGGGATTCAGTGATCAGCGTGAATTTACTGATACCACCAAGCGTAAGCGGTATCAAATGGCTTATGGCATTGTTGCTTTATTAACTATCATGGTGATGGTTATTGGCATTTGGAGCTACTGGTTAACAACACCTAACAGAATGCACCATTCAGCTATTCAGGATGCGGTCGAATTGGCAGAAACCGAAAACCGAGGCTCGCATATTATTCCTTTAGCCCGGTTGGTGGCGACTACAGGAGGGCGTGCAGCGATTGAACGATTGGCAGCCTCGCATAATGATACTTACAAGCCATTGGTACTTGCTGTTGGTTACGCAATGCTTGATCCACCCTTTTGTAATGAAGTTGCATATCAATTCGCACGCTTGAAGCTCGCCGATGATGAGACCTATCTGTTTCGTGATGGTGCGCTGATTGCAGCACGTGTCTGCTCAGAGTTGGACATACAAATAGCACGCCCACAATTTGATCATGAAGATGATCGTGCACAAGCACAGTGGGCACTTCATCTTGCCCGCTCGGGGTGGTGGGCGGAAGCAAGGAAGGTATTGTTAAATGGGAATATTCCAAATAGCTGGAAACTGGATATCCTTATCGAATTACAACTTAGCGGCGATGTCGTCAGTTCTGCTGAAATAGAGGCCGTTTTGCAGGCTTGGATGGCGGAAATGAAGCCAGATGAGTTGATCTGGGATTTATGGGGATTGGTAAAACCGCTTGCTACTTTGGATTTTGCCGGTGAACTGCAATCTCCGGTAGCACAAACAATTTTGCCGATAATTATAGATACATTTATTCTATACAACGAACAGCAGATCAGAATGGAAAACACCTGGGATCGCATCCAGCAGGTGGCGGCACATGCGGCTGGTGCGGGGTATTTACAGGCTACAGAAGCATTACTGGTATTGGCTCCAGAGCCAAGCTCCACTGATCACTGGTCAACGGGTTGGGCCTGGCGCGGTTTGGCATTGGATCGGCTGGGTCGTGCTGAGGATGCAACTGAAGCCTTCCGCAAAGCAAAACTCGTTGAGTTACAGACTTTGCAAGAGACAGTAGGCCACAAACAATGGCAGACAATGTTGGAAACTTTAGCTCTTGCAGACCGCTGGCGTGAGGTTTTTCGTGCCGCAGATAAACCCAATGATCAAAGTGCCAGACTGGATTTGAAGATACGGGCACTAGAGCTTTGGTATCAACGAAAAAGTTTGCATAATTCATTACAGTAAAAGTTTGCATCGGAATACGAGCTTGTTTGGTTAGTTATTTAATCTAGAGCGAAACGCATATAAAACCCGATAACATGTATGATTTATAAGTATTACCAAATAATTTTTCTAACAAGAATAGATAAAAAATGACAAAAGATTAGTCTGTATTTTTTTCTAAAACAGGGCGAAAGTAACATGTTCCGCCCTGCTCTATAGTTATCAATCCGATAACATTGGTTTAATGATTAACTGAGTTTTAAGTCAGATTTTATTGCCTAGCAAGTGGTTCTTAGATACCCCCAAATACTGTTTCGGTATCAGTTGGTAATGGTCGCTGGGAGTCTGTCTCAGTATCAGGCGGCATTGGGCGCTGGGACTCTGAATCTGTTTCAGTATCGGGTGGCACGGGGCGCTGGGATTCTGAATCTGTTTCAGTGTCAGGTGGCATAGGACGTTCGGGCTCAATGTTCAGTGATTCATGCCAGTTCGCCGACTGTGAGGGTGAAGATGAAGTGTGAACCAGCACATTATGATGAAGCTTAAGAATGTCCTGTTGGCCGTCAATTTTTTCCGTATTGGTATTTGGATATAGATGCATATTGCCCTCCAGCTCAATGCTTTTTGTTTAAGTTGGTTTGGTTGTGACACATTGGCTATTCCTTGCCGGTTTAAAGATAGAACGATGCTTGCTCTTATATGCCAACAAACTTGTAGTGTCGTGATGTGTTTAATAATCCCGGTTCTTTTTTGTAAAGAAGTAATTTATGATTGAGGCTCAAAATATTTTAGGGAAGGCGGGGTAGCTCGGATATCGGCTACTGCAATGGTTGTCAATTACCAAATGGGAGCGCTAGGATAGCTATCATCAAACAAACTAGCTTGTGGTTACAGCAATGGATTTAACCAGGGACCCTTTTCGGTTGGGGCTATGGACTGTTTATCCAGCTCAGGATCGTCTTGAACGTGATGGAGAGTCCATGCGGATCGAGCCACGTGCGATGGAGGTACTCGTTTATCTGGCACAGAACGAGGGAGAAGTAGTCAGTTCCGATGAGTTGATTGAGGCAGGATGGGGCCAAACACACCAAGGTGAAAACCCGATATATCGTTGCATTTGGATACTAAGAAATGTACTGGAAGATAACCCACGTACTCCCAACTATATTAAAACTGTACCCACCAAGGGTTATAGACTGGTATGTGCAGTTCAACCGTTGGAAACAGCTCCGCTAGAGATACCCGAAGTTAATAGAACAGTAAGCGGCAAACACCGCCGCTATGCGGTTGTTTCCATGATTGTGCTTGGTTTGCTGGCAACTGTCATTTTAGTACAGGTGTTTGGGGAACCGCAGTCTGCAAGGCAGTCACTGGCGGTATTGCCATTTCAGAACTCGACTGGCGATGGTGAAAATGATTATCTGGCGTATGGCATAGCTGATGATGTACGTTTGGATTTGAATCGCGTTAAAACACTGGCGGTTGCCGAAGCCGTTGTGTCCAATTCTTACCAAGATAATAGCGTTCTGTTACATAACATCGGGCAAAATTTGGGTGTTAAACATATTCTCAGGGGCAGCATAAGTGAAACAGGTGGTCTGATTGAAATCAGCGCATCTTTAATTGACGTTGAAAATGAACGGGCGCTTTGGTCTGACACAGAGAGATACGATACGACAGATATCGCAAATATCCATGTGGAAATTACCACCGCTGTTACCGAAGCTCTGGAGGTGATTCCAGAGTTGAATGTTTCATCGAATGGGCTTGATGATGGAGCCTATCTGGCCTATTTAAGAGGCTTGAAATATCTGCGTGACTCAAGAGGTACCGATAAGCTTAAACAAGCCGTGAAGGAATTTGAATATGCTTTAAAGCTTGAGCCAAGCAGTGCGCGAGCAAATGCTGGGCTGTGTAAAGCATATTTGAGACTTTACGTTACCAGTGGTCGAGATACCGATTACTTTGAAAAAGCAGAAAAAAGTTGTAATCGGACCAAGACATTGGATAGGGGTTTTTTGGGTACACCGATTGCTCTGGGCATACTTTACAGAGAGTTTGGAGATACTGTGCAAGCTCAGATTTATCTGAACCAGGTACTGGAACTTGATCCCTTGAATATAGAAGCAATGATTGAACTGGGGGAAACGCTGGCGGTAGCCAATAAGAAACAATTGGCTGAACATACTTTTAAACAGGCAATTGAATTACAGCCGGGTTATTGGACGGCACAATCTGCGTTTGGTAATTTTCTATTTAAACAGAAAAAATATGTGCAGGCACGAGAACATTTTCAAGAAGTGACTGAACTTACGCCCAACAGTGGACGGGCATTCAGTAACCTGGCAGCGTCGTATCAAATGTTGGCGGACTTGAATGCAGCAGTTGAAGCTTATCAGAAGTCCCTGACACTTGAACCCTCACGCATGGTATATACCAATTTGGGGTTGCTTTACTATGGTCAAGACAGGTTCACCGAAGCAGCTGAAATGCAGCTGAAAGCGATTGAGCTTGCCCCTAAAGATTACCGTTTACATGGCCGGTTGGCTGATGCTTACATGTTCATTGACGGTCAGCAACAAAATGCAAAAAGGGCCTTTAGCAAGGCAATTGAGCTGGCCGAAAACCACCTTAAGCTGAACCCCACGGATTGGTTGACATTGGCCTATTTGGGCGTATTTCATGCCTCAGCCGGTGATCCAAACCGTGCTGAAACACTTATCCGCAGAGCCCACGCCCAGTCACCTGATAATCCAGATATCTTTTTCCTGGAGGCTTTGATGTGGGCGGCAATGGGGCAAAACGAGTTAGTCAGAATAAGGCTGGAGCGGGCACTTGAACTCGGCTACCCAGCTGGTCTGATTACCTCAGATCCATACATTAACCTGCTGAGTGATGATGCTGACGTGGGACCATTGTTGAAGCGCCTGAACAATACCTCGATACCTTAACTGGAATAACACACCTTCACTTCAAAATAGCCCATTGCGCGGGTAGTTGTCTGTTTCAAGATACTGAAATTTTGATTCCCTTTGATAAATGAAGCCCTCATAACCATATGATTTCATTGTAATTCATAACTCTCAATAAAAACCAAAAGCCTTTCAAGAACCTTTGCTAATACGATCCATCTCGAGCTGCTGGCCGATTACAAAATCCGGTCTGCAGATAAGTTCAGTCACTCAAATGAGGAGATGGATGATGTTCTTGCAAACGGACAAAAAGCGAAATAATACACTTGAAAAGAATCGTCAAATTGCCCGCTCAATAGTGGCGCGAATTGAAAAAGGAGATTTGACCGCAGAGCAGGAAATGTGTCTGCGCTATGAGTCAGTTCTGAGGCGCGTACTGTGGCCGCTGGTGAATAATTACAGTGACGTGGATGATTTGATCAATAATATCTGGCTGGTGGCAATTCCCAAGCTGCGCAGAGGTGAATTGCGTGCGCCTGAAACATTAGTTGCCTATTTATCAACAATGGCGCGGCGGCTGGCTGCAAACGAGAATCGCAAGCGAAATCGCCAAAAAACGGATGCGGATACTGATTTAATCGATAAGACCGTAAGCTCTGAAGGTGATCCTTTGAAGCAGGCAGATACGTCACAGGCCATTGAATTAACTGCAGAATTAATAGACCTTATGCCAACCAACCGAGATAGAGACATCTTGACCCGCCGTTTTTTCAAACATCAGGAACGTACAAAAATTTGTGATGAGCTAGATTTAACCACCGTGCAATTAAGTAAAATTTTATCAAGAGCAAAGTATCGGCTTCGCAAGTTAGCTATACAGAATGATTTTGCCTCAATTTTCAGTTGTTGATAATTCGTAACATTGCTAATGCTTTATTCTGAATGAGATCAAAAAAGCCACCCGTGTGGTGGCTTCGTTTGATTTGGCGCGCCCGAGAGGATTCGAACCTCTGACCCCTGCCTTCGGAGGGCAGTACTCTATCCAGCTGAGCTACGGGCGCATCGTAGACGGTTATTGTAGGCAAGCAGGAAGCATTGTACCAGTCTGGCATGGTGTAAGGCCGGGGCTATGGCTATAATACCGTGCTGTATCAAAGCAGTATGCTGCAATTATTTTGAGGAGTTTTGAGCATGGATCACGAAGACGGCGTGTTCATGAAGCGCTTCAGCCTGTTAATTATCGGGATGATGGTGTTTACATTGGTGATTATTTTTTACGCACTTTACTTGCATGGTCAGCTGGTACCCAGCGAAAACCCGATTCGTGAAGAGGTGAAACTTGCGCGGATACAACCTTCTGCAGGGGTATATGCGGGTGAAACGGGCCGTGCTGAAGTGGCAGCGGCGGCAGCTCAGACTTCAGCTTTGCCCGCAGCTTATGGTGGCAGAATGGATCCGCAAGAAATCTACAACAACGTTTGCGCTGCATGTCATACCACCGGTGCGGCAGGCTCGCCGGTGTTGAACGATGCTTCGTTGTGGACGGATCGGTTGGCGCAGGGTATCGATGCTTTGGTATCCAATGCAGTTAATGGCATTAATCTGATGCCCGCCAAGGGCGGTCGGGTTGATCTCACCGATGATCAGGTTCGGGTAACGGTTGAATGGATGGTTGCGCAGGTTCAGCAATGAATCAGTTCAACATGAAGTCATTAGGCGCCGCGTTTTCGCGGCGTTTTTTATTGCCTGGGCTATTTTTGCTGATGATCGGTTGTGACCAACAGGCCGTTGATTCAAGCAATTCAGCTTTATGTGAACAGACCTACATTCCGATCAGCGTAATCCAGGGTAGTGATCTTCAATCGGTGATGCTGGGTCAACAGGTAACCGTGACCGGTGTTGTTACGCATATTGAGCAACAAGGGTTTTTTCTGCAATCAAGGACAACTGATGCTGATGATGACCCGGATACCTCGGAAGCATTGTGGATACAAACCAGTGGGCCAACAGAGCCAGGTGCTGTGCTTGCCGTAAGCGGAGAAGTCTCTGAACTGCCGTCGGAACAGCCACAGGAAAACATAACGGCACTGATCGATGTTAACTGGGAGCAATGCAGTCAACTGACCGAACTGCCACGACAGCCTGTTGAACATATGGATAATCCAGAAGCGTTGGAAAATATGCGGTTATCCATTCCATCAGGCTGGCAGGCTGTGGATTTATATTCATTACCGGGACAACGGCTGCGGATAGCCAGTGAGCGATTGTTTGTTGCAACACAGGTGGTATCACCAGGCGCGCCCGCCAGCCAATTAAAGCAGCGCAATACTCAACGTTCGGTAAGCATGGATTGGTCGGCCAGTGAAACAACACTGAACAGCCGTTTGCGTGCTGGAGATCAGCTGCAGTCGGTGACCGGCATTTTTGATTTGCGACAGCGAAACCCGTCAATTCTGGCGGAAACGGCACCTGCAGTGGCTGATGCGGCGAAAGTACCGCCGGTGCCGAATCGTGATGCTGACCGGCATTTGCGCGTGGTTAGCATGAACGTCCAGAATCTTTTCAATGGTGATGGTAAAGGTGGTGAATTCCCGACACCGCGTGGAGCAGAAACAGAAGCTGAATATCAACGCCAATTGGCCGAGCTGACAGCTGCAATTGATGCATTGGCCCCAGATGTTCTGGCAGTGATGGAACTTGAAAATGACGGGTATTCTGAAACCAGCACCATCGCCCAATTAAGCAAGCAGTTAAATCAATTGGCTGGTCAGACCTGGGCTTATGTCAGGCCTGTAGAGCAACGGCTGGGTGATGACGTGATTGCTGTTGGTTTAATGTACCGCAGTGATCGGGTTCGTACCGAAGGTGATTCAGCCAGCATCAGCACACGGCCGTTTGATGGTCTAAGTCGAGTGCCATTGACACAACGGTTTGTGGCAAGCGTAGGGGATATCAGCTTGTTGGTATCGGTAAACCATTTCAAATCTAAAGGGGGCTGTCCAGACGGAAATGCCCGCAATAGCGATCAAGGTGATGGACAAGGCTGCTGGAATGAAGCACGTGAGCGTTCTTCGCTGGTTTTATCACAATGGGTCAAACAACTACAGCAGGATTGGAATGAACCCAATGCATTGATTGTTGGCGATCTTAACAGTTATCGTATGGAAGACCCGATCCGGGCATTGATTCAAGCTGGGTGGGTCGATGTTGCAGGTCAGTTTTTAGCACCGCCGTACTACAGTTATCGCTATTTCGGAGAGATGGGTACCCTGGATTATGCTTTTGCCAATCAGGCATTAATACAGCACATCGAACATGCCGATATCTGGCATATTAATTCTGATACAGCACCAAATGAAGTGGTGCCGGCAACCAGTACCGGAATTGCGAGGTTTTCAGATCATGATCCACTGATCGTGGATATCAGATATCAGTAAGTACATGTCGTTGTTATTAGATTGAAAAGCTCATTGGAGCGATAGTAAAAAGCTATTCTGGTGTGTTGTTTTCTTGCCGCCACTGGTGTGCAAATTCCAATAGCTGCGGAAAAAAGGCGGTAAATACAGTCGACAATGGCTCGGTTTGCGCTTGCAATTCAGGCAAAGCATCGGCCAACGGATTGGCATGCCGGATACGTTGGCTCAGGCCGGCAAATACCTGCTCAAGCATATCTGTTTCGCCATATCTGGCCAGCACTCCGGTTACCCGGGCATAACGGGTAAAGCGCTGTAACCCGCTTGGCAAGCTGGCGAAATGCTGATTTAACAGATCCATGGTTGCAGCAGCAAACTCAACCAGTGGTTGCTGGCAATAGTCTGACCAGTTGCGGCTTAACAGGTGATCCCAGTAAACATCCAGCATAATGCCTGCATAGCGCCGGAATGGGGGCTGAAACAATTCGCGGGCCTGTGCCAGATCAGGATGCTGATCAGTATAACTGTCCACAGCACGGTGTAATCGGATACCCATCGCGAGTTTATCCGGATACTCTTCCAACACATGGCTGCCACGCACATGATCACCCATTAAGACACCTAAACGCACAGAGTCGCTGCTACCGGCGGTAAGAAGATGAGCGAGATGATTCATGCATGTAACCTTGAGCGACTTTGGTCTATTAACCCGGCTAGGTTATCATCATTGGCCGATCTGTAAACGTGGCAATGTGTAGATAGCATGACCGATCAAATTCAACATCAGCCGGAAGCATTTCCAGACAACACCACGGAGTTTACTCTGGATGGGGCTGCAGGCCTGCTGGAATGTATTGCCGATGTGCCGGAAGCAGAGCTCAGACAACCGGCTTATGCCATCATCTGCCATCCGCACCCGCAACACGGTGGCACCATGCGCAATAAGGTGGTGACGATTTTGGAACGGTCTTTGCGGGAGCTGGGTTTGTCTACGGTGCGGTTTAATTTCCGCGGGGCTGGAGAAAGTCAGGGGGAATATGCTAATGGGCAGGGAGAGTTACAGGATTTGCTGGCGGTCAATGACTGGGCACGTCAATGTCTGCCTGACCATGAATTGTGGCTGGCCGGATTTTCGTTCGGGTCCTGGATAACAGCTCGTGCTGCGCAGACACTGGAGCCGAGGCAATTAATTTCCATTGCACCGCCGGTTCAACGTATGGAGTTTGAGACTGCCTATATACCCGGCTGTGATTGGCTGATCATTCAAGGTGAAGACGATGATGTTGTTGATGCCCAGGCAGTGCGCGAGTGGGCAGCCGGCATTGAGCCTGCGCCACAGCTTTTGGTAATGCCGGATGCAGGGCATTTTTTCCATCGCCGACTGATGGATTTACGCGGTTTGCTTAAAAACACCTTGCGGGAAAACCTGCCAGCGCCAATTGCCTGATCAATTTTCGCGATGGGAGACTCTCCTCACAAGCGCTATCGGGCATTACTGGAATCCGGTAAATTTTTCCCTGACGAAGCCCAAGCCCAGGCAGTGGAATTATTGGATGATCGTTATCATCGGATTATTGCAGCACAAGATACGCCTGGGTGGAAATTCTGGCGGCAGCCGGAACGGATTCCAGGATTATATCTATGCGGCGGTGTAGGTCGTGGCAAGACCTGGTTGATGGATCTGTTTTATGAATGTCTGCCTGATGGTGTAAGTAAACGACGGGTACATTTTCACCGTTTAATGGGTGAAGTTCACGATCGCCTCAAATCACTGGGTAATGGCCAGGATCCGTTACCAAAACTGGCTGATGAAATCGCAGATCATGCACATGTTTTGTGTTTTGATGAGTTCTTTGTCAGTGACATTGGCGATGCTATGCTGCTTAGTGGCTTATTGGCGCGGCTGTTTACACGCAAAGTGTTATTGGTGGCCACTTCCAATGTGCATCCGGATGATTTGTACCGCGATGGTTTACAAAGAGCCCGGTTTTTACCCAGCATAGAATTATTAAAAAAGCATTGCGACATCCATGAATTGGCTGCGGCTCAGGATTATCGCCTAAGACAACTGGAAAAAGCCCGGTTGTTCCATTATCCATTGGATGAAAAGGCCTGCCGGGGATTACACCAAATTTTTGAAGAAGTCGTGCCTGGTACCTGGCACCGCGGTAAACCATTGATGATCAACAACCGGGGAATTGAAACTTTGCGGATTGCCAACAGTGTGGCCTGGTTTGGCTTTTCTGCACTGTGCCGGGAAGCCAGAAGTGTTGATGATTACATTGAGCTCGCACGTCGGTTTGCAACGGTTTTTATCGAAGCTGTACCGGCTATGGGCAATGATGACAACGATGCCTGTCGGCGGTTTATCAACTTAGTGGATACGTTTTATGATCGGCAGGTTAAGTTGGTGTTGTCGGCAGAAGTCGCGATGGACCAATTGTATTCCGGACATCGGCTGGGGTTTGAGTTTCAGCGCACCTTAAGCCGCCTGCAGGAAATGCAAAGCAAGGATTATTTAGCCAGACCACATTTGCCATAAAAGCACTTATTGACGGATTGTGCTGGGATCACAGATTTCGTCAGGGACTAATGCATGCTGTTATGCATCTGTTTGGAAAGTAAAGTTGAACAGCGGAGGGGATATTATTTGACTCAGGGTTTCTATATTTTGGGTAAGCATCGGCATATCCGGATCAAGTTGATTAGCAATCCAACCTTTCAAAATAAAACCATCTTGCTGTATTTGTTTCACGCTTAACATCGAGTGATTCAAACAGCCTAAACGAATACCGACCACCAGAACAACTTCAGCATTAAAGCTTCGGGCAATATCAGCCTGCCAGAGAGTATTGTCTGCAGCTAACGACACCGGCGCCAGCCAACCGCCAAAGCCCTCGATTAGCACCACGTCGGTATCCGCTGATGCAATGCATTGCTGGATCACATTGAGATCAATTTCAACACCAGCTTGTTGTGCCGCGATATGGGGTGCAATGGCTGGCTCGAAACAATAAGGATTAATCTGTTTCATTGGCAGCTGCGTGGATGCCGCTTGTTGCAGTTTAACTGCATCATCATTCACCAATTCACCATGCAACATCGCAGCACCACTGGCAACGGGTTTGAAACAGCTGACAGTTTGGCCTTGCTCGCGTAGCTGGCGGGCAATTTCACAGGTGACATAGGTTTTACCGATTTCAGTATCAGTACCGGTAATGAAGTAATGCCGGGTCATGATTTTTTCCTCAACCTATCACGCAATGAATCAACAGAAAATGTTGCCCGTTCACCACCATCAGGGTTGCGCAGGGGTTGCCCATCTGATGGTCCCCAGGCATTGGCGTAAACCACTTCCCAGGTTGCTGGCAGTTTATCTGATTGTGGATCCCGAAACCGCTCATAAGCCTGACGCATGGCATTAAACTTCGTTTTACCGGTTAAGCCACGCGGCCGTTGCTGATTGGCATTATGTGCGCCTATAGCTTTCAGGTCCTGCATCAAAACGTCTACTGTGGAGTAGGTCGAGGTGATCAGATCACAATCCATTACCGGATCACGAAACCCGATGCTGAGCAGTAAATCGCCAATAATATGTTGATCTACAAAACGGCTGATGCGTGGCAACTGGTCTGCCACCGCCCAGGCCTGACGTAACTCATTCAATGTATCCGGGCCAAAGGTGGAAAACAGTAAGACCCCACCCGGTTTTAAAACCCGCCTTAAATTATTAAGCACAGCAGGTAAATCATCGACCCATTGGAACACCAAATTGGCCACTACCAGATCAATACTGTTGGCAGCAAGAGGCAGCTGGGCCACATCACCCTGTATCGTATAAATAGGGCGGCGCCAACGGGATTGGCGCTGACATTCAAGGCACATGGGAAGGGCAAAATCCAGGCCAATAACCTGGGCCGGGTGATAGCGCTGCTTCAATTCAGCGGTGCCGGCGCCTGTACCGCAACCCAGGTCTAGAATACGTTTTGGTTCGGTTTGGATATCATCCAGACGCTCGTACAATCGTGAGCGGACTTCCTGTTGCAACCAGGCATGTTGCTCATAATGGCTGGAAGCACGTCCGAACGCGCGTTGTATTTCGCGACGATCAAAGTCCATTACAAAATTCCAGCACCAGCTCTGAAAACATCACCGGATCACCGATAAACGGCGCATGGCCGGCACCGGGGATCCGCTTCAAGGTTGCGTTAGGCATCTGTTGGGCGGTTTGTTTTAAGCTTGTCCATGGCACCAAGCGGTCACGCCGCCCACCAACGATTAAAACAGGCAAGGTGATAGTCGGTAGCGTTTCACTGAAATCGGCCTGCTGTAATAACTGCAGGCCACCTTGCAAAGCAGCCAATGATGGCGTGCCGCGGCTGAAAGCGATGGTTTGTAATTGTTGCAATTGCTCTTTGGCAGAGTCACTGCCATGTACCTCCAGGGCCAAAAACCGGCGTAGCGAGCGTTCAAACCCAGTCGACAGATCCTCGCTAAATTGCTGAAACACTTCAGCCGGCACCGCACTTGGCCAGTGAGGTTGCTGCACAAAACAAGGATTACTCGCGACCAGAATCAGCGCTTTACAAAACTGCTCTTGGGCAGCTTGCAGGGCAAATAAACCACCCATTGACCAACCCAGCCAAACACTATCATCTGGTAGCTGCTCACTGAGTGGTTTCAGTAGCTTGAGAGGTTGTTCCGGCCACGCTTGTTCACGAGCGAGACCATGGCCGGGCAGGTCAACACACCAGATGTTGTGTTGTGATTGCAACTGCTCGATAACTGATTGCCAAATACCGCTGTGCATGGCCCAGCCGTGTAGCAATACCAGATTGCCGGCTGAACGACTGGTTGATGGATGCTGCTCTACCAACATTTTCATGCCGGCACAATGTCTACTGCTAACGCAGCTACCAGGCGTTCGATATCGCTTTGCTGATGCTCACTGCTCAGCGTGATTCGCAATCTGCTGGTGCCGGGCGGAACCGTTGGTGGTCTTATCGCAGCAACATAAAACCCCTGCGACTGAAGTTTTGCCTGTAGTTGCAGTGCCGCTGCGCTGGAGCCAACCAGCAGCGGTTGAATAGCTGTATCCGAAGCCAATAAGGGCAACAACCGTTGCTCCGCAAGCTGTTTAAAATATGCAATATTGTGTTGTAATTGCCAACGACGCTCCGGTTCAGCCTGAACAAGCTGCAAAGCGGCACGTTGCGCAATCACCAGTGGTAGGGGGGTTGCGGTACTGTATATCCAGCCACGGGCGAAATTGCGCAGATAATCAATTAAAACCTGGCTGCCGGTGACAAAGGCACCAGCCAGACCAAAGGCTTTGCCGAAGGTGCCAAGTAACAATGGGACCTCAGTTTGAGATAGCCCGGCATGTTCCAGTAAGCCAGAACCCGTTTCGCCCAATACGCCGATACCATGCGCATCATCAACCATAAACAAGGCATCCAGGGTCCTGGCCAGCTTGGCCAGAGCGGTTACCGGCGCCAGATCCCCGTCCATGGAAAACACCCCATCGGTGGCCAATACTCTCAACTTGGCGGTCTGTTCCAGCAGGGTCTGACAATGCTCAATATCACGGTGCCGGTAACGTAACAGTTTGCCATCCGCCAAGCGCCCTCCATCAATCAATGAAGCATGGCATAGGCGATCCTGAACAATCACATCTCCACGTCGGCACAATGCCTGCAATACGGATAGGTTGGCTACATAACCAGTACTGAAAAGCATCGCGGCATCGCGCTGGAAAAAAGTGGCCAACTCGGATTCCAGCTGTTCATGTAATGGATGATTGCCACCAATCAGGCGAGCTGCGCCTGCACCGGTCACAGGGAAATCCGTGGTTATCTTTGCAGCAGATATCAGTTTTGGGTGGCTGCGTAATCCCAGATAATCATTGCTGGAAAAATTAACCAGCGGCCGGTTGGTGCCGGCCATTCTGATACGCGTGGCATCCAGTGTTTCGAATGCGATAAGCTGGCGTTCGAGTTGTTGCTCGCGATGGTGTTGCAGACGTCGGTCAAGAACGTCTCGCCATGTTGTCATGGTCAAATTATTGCGGCTTTTCCATTGTCTTGATGCCCAACCGGTTGAACAGCATGCGGTCAGCATCGGCCTCTGGGTTTTCTGTGGTCAGCAGTTTATCCCCATAAAAAATAGAATTGGCGCCGGCTAAAAAACACAAAGACTGCATTTCATCACTCATACTGCTACGCCCGGCAGACAACCTGACCATTGATTTGGGCATCATGATTCGCGCGGTAGCAATTGTCCGAACGAATTCCAGCGGGTCCAGTTCTTCAGTACCGTGCAGAGGTGTTCCTTTAACTTGTACCAGCATGTTTATGGGTACGCTTTGTGGATGTTCCGGCAGGTTAGCCAGTTGCTGTAACAAGCCTAGTCGATCATCGCGTTGTTCACCCATACCGATAATCCCACCGGAACAGGTTTTCATGCCGGCATCACGGACATTTTTCAATGTGTCCAGCCGTTCCTGGTAACTGCGGGTAGAGATGACTTTTTTATAATATTCAGGAGAGCTGTCGAGGTTATGATTATAGTAATCGAGACCTGCTGTTTTTAACTTGTGCGCCTGTTTTTCAGTGAGCATGCCCAGGGTCAGGCAGGTTT
The DNA here is from genome assembly GCA_021772985.1 of Gammaproteobacteria bacterium. Classification (GTDB taxonomy): domain Bacteria; phylum Pseudomonadota; class Gammaproteobacteria; order Xanthomonadales; family Wenzhouxiangellaceae; genus JAJFKX01. The sequence goes on along the minus strand of JAJFKX010000038.1, from coordinate 41,191 downwards.
CCATGCCTTCATCACGTACAGCCTGTACCAGCTCAATCACTTTATCGATATTGCGATCGGTAGGCTGTCGCCAGGCCGCGCCCATACAAAAACGGCTGGCACCGGCTTGTTTAGCAGCGCGGGCGGCATCCACGACCACCTGCCTATCCATTAATTGTTCGCGTTCCAGCCCGGTGTTGTAATGCACACTCTGGGGGCAGTATTTGCAGTCTTCCGGGCACGCACCGGTTTTTATGCTTAGCAGGGTACTGATCTGGACTTGGTTGGCATCGAAATATCGACGATGCACCTGTTGTGCCTGCCATAGCAGATCATTGAATGGTTGTTGATAAACTGCTTCGATTTCACTTTGTGTCCAATCATGACGAAGAGCTTCGGTAAACGCAGCTGCAGCAGGCAGACTTTCAATACTGACCGACATGGAGATTCCTGATAATAATTATTGGCTGGTGTAACCGGTTTTGTCCAATGAGTATGTGAAGCAATTGCCGGGCTGTCAACCACGTCAATTCAGTTGCACAGCAACAGCACGTCCCATGAATACCGAGCCGAGCAGCCGATAGCCTTGTGGCCATTGCTGCAGGAACGCCTGCCAGGCACGCCATTCATGTTGTTGATAACCGGGATAACCAATCAATTCATCGAATTGAATCACGGTTCCTGGACGGCAGCGGTCGCGCAGCGCTTCCAGTGCGGTTTGAGTGGAGCTGAACAAATCGCAGTCGATATGGATGAAAGCTGCACTTGCTTGCTTATCCTGCGCAATAAACGGCGGCAGCGTATCATTGAACCAACCCTCATGCAGGGTGACGTTATCCGGCATTTCCGGGACCTGTCCGTCGGTTGAATAACTGCCTTTGGTTTCTTTTTCTGACCAATCCTCAGGTAGTCCGCTGAAGCTGTCAAAACCATGCCAATGCAATGCTTGTGATAATTCAGAGCTGGCTAGTACGCTGAGGCTGCGACCATAGTAGACCCCAAATTCCAGATACCAGTCTGAAGGGGTAAAAATTGCTGTAGAGGTTTTTAAAGCGTGCATCAACAACCGAGCCGAGCTAGCGAAAAATGGGGTTTCCCCATGGCTTTTCAGCCAACTCATGGATTGCTGATGAGCATCATCCAGAGCTTGATTACGGGCACTGTTGAGCTTATTGGTCGGGCCTTGGGCTTGCACATCTATAGCGGCAGGCTGTTCAGAATTTTGCAACTGATGGATTAAACGATCCGCGCGTTGCAGCCCTGCATGTGCTGTGGATAGCCGTAACTGGCAGGCCTGTATCAAATCAGCGGCGGCGGTTAATTGACCATCTGCCACCAAAAAAGTATTTTCCATTATGGTGGTGATTGGATCGGTTCCGGCCCAATTTCGGCAGTGTTGGCGTTGTTGATCTGATGCTGAAAATTGCCCGAACCGTTCCAGGCATTGCCATAAAGAGACATTGGCTTCAACATGTTCGGGTGTTGTCGTCACAAAACTATGGAGACGTTTGATGGCAGTTTGATAGTCACCCATACCCCATTCGCAACGCGCCATCGATACAGCAAAAAGATTACCATCAGGATCCATTTGCTTAAGCAATCTCAGTGCTTGTGACCAGGCTTGCATGGAAATATAGGCATCAATTACCTGGGTGCGCAGCGCTGGCTCGGCCAGACCCATGGTAGCGGCTTGCTGCAAAGCATTCAGTGCTTCAGGGGCATCACCTACCGCTTGAAACCAGGCGGCAGACAACAGCCACACTTTGGCTGTGGAAGTATGTGTTTGGCGCAGTTTCTCAAGTATCCGACCCGCGTAATCCAGTTGACCACGTACAATGGCTTTTTGAGCTTGTTGTAATTGTTGCTGCAAGGAATCCATATCGAATGTTGCAAAAAATAGCCCGACAGTATGAAAAGGACGTCATTGGGTGTCAACGTTATGTGAGTTTTGAATAGTGATGTTAGAGCAATGGCTCAAAGAATTGTTGACCGCCAAAGCACGTTCTTTAAGGTTTTCGCTATTTCCTCCCGTTTGCCTGTTATGCCGGCAACCCGGTCAGCATCGGCTGGACCTGTGTGCGGGTTGCCAGGCGAATTTGGTCACCATGGGACCATGTTGCGGTCGCTGTGCTGAGCCGTTGGCGCAATCCGGCAGTTTGTGTGGGCGCTGCCACCAGCAGCTTCCCGTGTTTGATAATGTGTTTGCGCCCTATTTGTATTCCCCACCGGTAACCCGATTGATCACCGCGTTCAAGTTCCAGCGACAGCATAGTGCCGGACATGCTTTGGGTATACTGTTGAGCAAGGCTGTGAAAGAAGCGTTGCGCTCCGGACAGTTGTCATCACCGGATTGCCTGATCCCGGTTCCGTTGCATCCCTGGCGGCAAATTTCTCGTGGCTTTAATCAGGCACAGATACTTGCCAGGGACATATCCAGACAACTCGATTCAGGGCCGGATAGGTTGCCGGTTTCCAGCCAGCTATTGCAGCGTGTCCGCAAAACCCAACCACAACCAGGTTTGAAACTGGCCGAGCGTCGCCGTAATTTGAAAGGCGTATTTAAAATGATCGGTAAGCCACCACCCCAGGTAGCACTGGTTGATGATGTAATGACCAGTGGCAGCACGGTCAATGAATGTGCCAGGGTATTAAAAAAAGCAGGTTGCAAAACGGTACAGGTATGGGTACTGGCGCGAGCTGAGCGGCCAGCCTGATCAGGGCGTAGATAACTTTTAATAGGTCGCTAAAAAGGTCAAATGGGGCAACCGGAAGTACAACATCAGCCCTGTAGCAATGGTTATTCCGACCCAGTTGTTTTGTAAAAACGCGCGGAAACAATTGGCTGCCTGGCGATGCCTGATCAGCAGCTGTTGCTGTGCAAATAACCCGATGGTAATTAACCCGGCCAGATATAGCGGCCAGGCTGCGGGCCAGTCGGTAAAACCTGCAATATAGACAGCCATCATTAACAGCATGGTTAGTTGTAGCAGGCCGATGACCAACCGATCATGGTTGCCGAATAATATTGCTGTTGATTTTACTCCGATTTTAAGATCATCCTGCCGGTCTGCCATGGCATATTCAGTGTCGTAAATGATGGTCCAGACTATGTTAATAGCAAACAGCCACCAGGCTTCAACCGGAATATGATTTAGTTCGGCAGCAAAGGCCATTGGAATTGACCAGGCAAAGGCAACCCCCAATACAATTTGTGGCAAATGCGTGAAACGTTTGAAAAAGGGGTAGCTGGCAGCTAAAACAACGCCGACAACGGATAACTGGATGGTCAGGGTATTGGTCTGCAGGACCAGTATAAAAGCCAGTAGCAATAAGGCAAAAAACACGATCAATGCTTGTCTGGGTTGTATTTCACCGGCAGCGATCGGTCGTGTTTTGGTTCTGGCCACGTGCTGATCAAACTCCCGGTCGGCATAATCATTAATCACACAGCCGGCAGCACGCATCAGTACCACACCGGTCAGGAAAATGATGACATTCTTAATTGAAGGGAAGCCAGCGCCGGCGACCAACAAAGCCCAGGTTGTGGGCCATAACAACAGTAATATGCCGATTGGCCGATCAAAACGCATCAGGCGCAACCATTTATTCATAATCATCAGGATAACTGTTTGTCAGGCCAGAACTGTTCGCATAAGGCGTCATGATTTCCCCAATCGCCGGCACCGATCCAGTCAGCCAGCGGCCCCATCACCTGAGGCCAGTTACAGGGTTTGATTGCCGGCATGTCCAGCCACGCGGTAATGTTATCGGCGTTCATCTCAGACATCCAATGACCAAGCTTGAGTTGTTCCAACGCCACCGCATTGGATTCCTGTTCGACCTGCCCGGTCAGTGGTTTTACCAATACTTTCTTGCCCAGGTGTAAAGCCTCGGAAACCAATGAGAAACCGGCGTTGCAGATAACGCCGCGACAACTGGCCAGATCATTAATAAACCCCTGCCGCCCGATTTTGCAAAGTTGCACATTATCAATTTGACGCTGCTCGGAGGTCCCGGTATATAAGCGAAATTGTTGTTCAGGGAATTTTTTCAACAGTTCAATAACTTCGGCCTGTTGCTCGAAAGGCAGATAGACAAGCAAATGTTCAGCTTCAGAAGGTTTCAACTGGTGGATATCATCTGCCACCGTTGGAGGTAACAGGGGTTGGTCAAAATGATGCCAATGTGAACCCAGAGGATATCGAACAGGCGCAAAAATATTGGTAACCCAATGGGCGAAACGGTTACCGGGTGATTTGGGCACATCATGAATAAAGGCATACAAATGGCCGATGCCGATAGAGGGCATGCCGCGTTTCTTTGCCATCCAGGCAGTCACTGGTTCGTAATCACTAATAACCAGATCATAGCCCCGCCAATCCAATTGCTGGACATCCAAAAAAAACCGTATGGGTTTATTTTCCAGCGTTGTACGCCAATAATTGAGCTTGCCGCCGCGACTGGCAAATGACAAGCCGAAACGGGTTTCACATGGCTTAAACGTGTCCAGGTTCCAACGCTTATCAGTGGATGGGCCGGTCAGAAGGCAATAAACCTCATGACCACGGTCACGCAGTCCAGCCAGCAATGCCGCACTACGAACTATATGGCCATTGCCGGTGGTTTGAACGCCTAGCAGTATTTTCAATATCAATCCGCAGATTACAATCGAAGGGCCGGTTATCCGGCCACATTTTTAGACCGGGAGTGGTTTGGATTTTCAACAGCCTGTCCGTCACTGTCCAACTGTTGTGCTTTGGTCCATCGTGAACTCGGTAGAATTCGTTCGATAACGCAACGCTCTTTATAACGTTGGGCAATTTCGACGACTTCACCCAGTAAGCCCTGGTCAAGAGTGGTTGGGTTCAACCCCAGGCTCATGAACTTATCGCGATCAACCACCAATTTGTTTTGAGCCGCTTCCTTGCGTGGGTTTTGGTAACGGCGAATTTCTGCACCACTGATGCGGGCAACTTTTTCGGCCAGTTCCGCGATAGTCCAGGTTTCGGTGACCTGATTAAAAATTTCCACCCGAGCATCAGCTGCGGGAGGGTGTTCCACTGCCAGTTGGATGCAACGAACGGTATCACGGATATGGATAAAGGCACGTGTTTGTCCACCTGAACCATACACAGTCAAGGGGTGTCCGATGGCAGCTTGCATCAAAAACCGGTTAAGCACGGTGCCGTAATCGCCATCGTAATCAAATCTGTTAATCAAAGCCGGATGCTGAGCGGTTTCGGGTGTTTGGGTTCCCCAGACCACACCCTGGTGTAAGTCAGTGATACGTAGATTGTCGTTTTTGTTGTAAAAATAAAACAATAACTGGTCGATGGTTTTAGTGGTGTGATAAACACTACCAGGGTCAGCCGGGTGTAAAATATCAGTTTCTTGCCAGCCCATTTCGGTTTCGATTTTCACCGGTAGATAACCCTCAGGAATGCTGGCGCCGTCAACCCGGCCGTATCCATAAACACCCATGGTGCCAAGGTGCACCAAATGGATATCCAATCCCGATTCAACTATGGCCGCCAACAGGTTGTTGGTACCACTGACGTTGTTATCGACGGTGTAGCGTTTATGCCAGGCACTCTTCATGGAATACGGTGCGGCACGTTGCTCTGCAAAATGCACGATTGCTTCCGGTTGCCAGGTTTTGATAGAAGCCAACAACTGTTCTGGTTGCCGGGCAATATCCAGGTGGGAAAAGGGTATTTCTTTGCCGCTGATTTCAGCCCAGGTCTGCAGTCGCGTGCGGATGGATTGTATTGGGGTCAGGGATTCGCAGCACAATTCGTTATCGATATTGCGGCGCGACAGATTGTCAATAATCGCTACCTCAAAACCTTGCCCGGATAAGCGCAGCGCAGTCGGCCAGCCACAAAATCCGTCTCCACCCAATATTAATATGCGTTTTGCCATCTCAACTTCTACCATCAAGATTTTTATCTGCTGCATATTCTACCAAGCAACCATTGCAGAAACTGCTCAACAGTTAACTCCAAAACAACATTTGTTAGAGGCAGACATAACTGATCGGGTAAAAATATTTATATATTGGTTGACTAAGTTCATATAAACCATCTATACGGGCGGTTACAATGCGCGTTTTTGTGAGTGGTGAAGATGCAGTTAATCGATATAGGCGCCAATCTAACCCATGAGAGTTTCAACTCAGACAGGGAAACGGTGATTAGCGAGGCTGATGCGCAGGGCGTAGTGCAAATGGTGATTACCGGTGCAAGTGCGTCAGGCAGCCGGCGGGCATCCGAGATCGTCAGGCAATATCCAGGTAAGTTATTTGCCACCGCTGGTGTCCACCCACATCATGCCAGCGACTATGATACTGCTACCGGGCAACTGATCCGCGAGTTGGCCCTGCAACCGGCATTGGTTGCCATTGGTGAAACAGGTTTGGATTATTATCGGGATTTGTCACCACGAGATGACCAGCAACAGGCATTTGAAGCTCATATTGAGATTGCTATCGAAACCGGGTTACCCATGTTCTTACATCAACGTGATGCGCATAAGGATTTTCTGGCGATTGTGAAGCATTATCGCAGTCAGCTAAAAGCAGTGATAGTACATTGCTTCACTGATACCAGAGAGGCGCTGCATGATTATCTGGATATAGATTGTTATATCGGCGTCACGGGTTGGTTATGTGACGAGCGCCGAGGACAGCATTTGAAAGAAAGTGTCGGCGATATCCCTCAAGACAGACTCTTGGTGGAGACGGATTCTCCCTATTTAAAACCACGCAGTATGCGTCCGCGGGTAGCGACCAACCGCAATGAACCTAAATGGCTTCCATGGATTGTTGGAGAACTTGCTGCATGCCGTGGAGAAACTCCGGATCAAACCGCTGAACTGACTACTGGCAATGCCCGGCGGGTATTCAATTTACCTGAGTTGGCTGTGGCTGTCGGTTAGCCTGCAATTCCGGGTATGCGAGGCGGCTCAAGTATCTGTTGCCTGGTCGTCATTATCGGCAAGTATGTAGCCGGTGTAGGCGCCCTGCTGAGTTCCGCTGTTTGAGCAGGCTCATTCAGGGCGTGCGATTTGTTATTGAAATCCGCGCTAGGCAGGTTGTGCTTCGGCTTCACCCAGCAGCACCCGCAAACGCTTTTTCTGCTGACGCAGACTGTATTCCAATTCCTTGAGTTGTGTGTGCAGGCGGCTATCTTCGAAACGGCCGCGAATTTCCTCCTTGGCCTGCTCCATGCGCTCAAGTTGCAGGACCTGCCAATTTTTCACAGTGGCACTGAATGCTTCATATTCGGCTTCCAATAGCTCACGCCAGCGCTGGCTGGATGGCAACTTATCTAAGCGCTGTTCAGTGCGTTTGAACAACATCTGCATTTGTGCACGCCGTATCTTAAACTGTGGTACCCGTTTCAAGCCCCACGCCAAACCAACCAAGTTACAGGTACTGATAAACCATTTTCCAATATCAATATGCCACCAGCGGACGCCGTTGCGGTAATCATTTTGGAATGAATGGTGGTAATTATGGTAACCCTCACCCCAGGTAACTGTAGCCAGCAGGGTGCTGTCTTTAGCCGTGGTTGCATCGGAATAAGGTTGTTTGCCGAGGTAATGTGCCATGGAATTAATAAAGAAGGTAGTGTGATGGTTAATCACCAGTCTGAATATGCCGGCCAAAAGCAGTGCGCCGATAATATCTCCCATCAACCATCCACCCAGAACCGGTAAGCCAATATTCAGGGTCAGGATGATGGTCCAGTAATGCTTGTGTTGCCAGCGCAGCATGGGGTCAGCTTCCAAATCCTTGATGTTGCTGAAATCCAAATCACTGGAAGGCCAGTCACGTATCATCCAGCCCATGTGTGAAAACCAAAATCCCAGGTTGGCTGAATAAGGATCACGATTATTATCATCAGTATGTCGATGATGGTAACGGTGTCGGCTGGCCCATATCAGGACACTGTTCTGTAAAGCCATTGAACCGGCCAGTAATACAAATACCCGCAGCAACCAATGGGCTTCATAACTGCGATGTGACCACAACCGATGGTAGCCGGCGGTAATGCCTATACCATTTAAAAACCAGAAAAACCCAGCCAGGGCCCACAAACCCCAAGAGTATCCATAAGTCAGGCCATACCAGGGTATCAGCGTCAGTACCGCCAGATTGCTGAATATAAAAAACCCGGTCACAGGCCAGTTGATTGGTGGCTTGGTCCAGCTTGGGTTGATGTTGCGCATAGGGTTTCCCGGAAAAGCTATGTTGGTGTAATACGGTTATATCACAACTGCATTACCAATAACGCGGTCTGCGATATAAGGCAAGCAAGACGTGCCAGAATATCAGATATTGATGTAAATCTAAAAAGTCTCTGAAAATGCCGGCTATCAAGGCAGTATTATCAGGTCAGTGGAGCGGTAACTCAGCTATTTTGCACTGCCTGTTGTCAAAGCTGGTATCCAGCCGTATATGAGTATCCGTTTGGTCAGATTTCAATCATCTCAAAATCTTCTTTGGAGGCTCCACAATCAGGGCATGTCCAGTAATCAGGAACATCCTCCCAACGGGTTTCAGGGGCAATACCATCGTCGGGCGAACCCTTGGCTTCATCATATATCCATCCACAGATGACACACATGTAGGTTTTGTAATTGGTTTCAGTAGTCACAATTGGTCTATGCTTAATCGATTAGCGCTTTAATAATGACGAAAGTGAGCCAAGACAACCCAAACCGTCACAAATTATCGGGATTGTATGCGATTACGCCTGCGATAAGGAATGATTATGATTTTTTTCGCTATGCCGCAAACGTACTGTCGGGTGGGGCGAAACTGCTGCAATACCGTGATAAGGATTCAAATAATGCCGCTCGATTGGCACGCGCACAGGCACTGATGCGACTATGCAGATCTTATCGGGCGCGGTTAATCATCAATGATGATGTCGAATTGGCGAAAGCAAGTCAGGCTGATGGTGTGCATTTGGGCAAAAACGATGGTGATTTGCGTCAGGCCAGATTGAGCTTGGGCAGTTGGGCGATTATTGGCGCTTCCTGTTATAACGATCTGGAATGGGCACGTATCGCAAGCAGGCTGGGAGCAAGCTATCTGGCCTTCGGCAGTATCTATTCATCAACGACTAAACCAGCCGCGCAAGCCTGTGATTTGCAAACCTTAACCGCAGCCAGGCAGTTTGATTTGCCAGTGATTGCTATTGGCGGTATCACATTGAAAACAGCACCGGTTGTGATACAGGCAGGGGCTGATATGCTGGCCGTTATCGGGGATATTGCCAATGCTCAGGATACAGAACAACAGGCAAAACGCTATTGCCGATTGTGGGAATAACCGGGACTGAGTTCTGCGCTATGAACTTTATGTAATAACCAGGTTAGATTTCCCGTAAAATCCGAATCCTTCAGATATATCATGCCTTAGGAGATATTAATGACCTCAAACATGCATACCAGCCAATTCTGGTTTTCTCGTGCTGAGCAAAAAATTCCGGGAGGAGTCAATTCTCCAGTACGGGCATTTGCCGGGGTGGGAGGAACACCAGTATTTATTGATCGGGCTGAAGGTGCATATTTGATCGATGTCGAAGGCCAGCGCTATATAGACTATGTTGGCTCGTGGGGACCGATGATAGCCGGACATGCACATCCACATGTCATTGAAGCTGTACAACGGGCTGCACAGCGTGGCCTTAGCTATGGCGCCCCGACACCTGGTGAGGTGACCATGGCTGAACGGCTCTGTGAACTGATCCCAAGCCTGGAGCAGGTGCGACTGGTGAATTCCGGTACCGAAGCAACCATGAGTGCATTGCGGCTTGCACGTGGTGCGACAGGGCGTGACAAGGTGATCAAATTCACGGGTTGCTATCATGGCCATGGCGATAGTTTTCTGGTCAATGCCGGTAGTGGTGCACTGACTTTGGGTGTGCCTAGCTCGCCTGGTGTGCCCAAGGAATTGGCAGACCTGACTATTACCTTGCCGTACAACGACACCCAGGTTGTGCGTCAGGTTATGCATGATATTGGTGAGCAGATTGCGGCAATCATTGTTGAACCGGTGGCCGGCAACATGAATTGTATTTTGCCTGAACCCGGTTTTCTTGAAGCATTACGTGAGTCTTGCGATCAAGCAGGAAGCGTGTTGATTTTTGACGAGGTGATGACAGGTTTTCGAGTGGCTTTGGGTGGCGCGCAAAGTGTATTTGGGGTGACGGCAGATTTAATCACTTATGGAAAAGTGATCGGTGGCGGCATGCCGTTGGGTGCGTTTGGTGGGAAACGTGAGTTAATGCAGCAGATTGCACCGACCGGTCCAATTTATCAGGCTGGTACTTTGTCTGGAAATCCTATTGCGGTAGCGGCAGGTATGGCAAATCTGGATTTAATCACCGGACCGGATTTTTATACACGTTTAGCGGAGTCGACCAGGCTATTGGTTGGTGGGATTCAGCAGGCAGCGCAAGCTGCTGAGGTACCGCTGGCGAGTGTTGCTATTGGCGGTATGTTCGGGTTATTTTTTACCGACCAGGATAAGGTGACTACTTTTGACCAGGTAAGCCATTGTGACCTGGAGCAGTTCAAAGCATTTTTTCACGGCATGTTAATCAAAGGGCACTATTTTGCGCCTTCGGCATATGAGGCCGGGTTTGTGTCCGCAGAGCACAGTGCCGATATTATTAAGGCTACGATCAGCGCCGCAAAACAGACATTTACTGAACTGGCATCAGCTTAGCCCTGCAAAGTCGTTTACAAAACACGTTTCAGATAAGCTTTTAAACGCTGCCAGGCATCTTTGGCAGCCGGCAGGTTGTGTTGCTGGTCACGTTCCACGTGCAGCCAGAAGCCGTGATTAACATCATCATAGATGTGCACGTCATTGCTGACGCCCGCAGTGCGCATGGCGGCCACGAAGGCGTCTACCTGCTCAATACTGGGGCCTTGGTCCAATGCTGCAAAAGTGCCATATACTTCATGATGGATATGCCGCATTTGCTCAGGGTCATCCAGTAACTGTCCATAGAAAATAGCGGTACCATCATGCTGCTCACCGCCCAACGCATAGGAAAGCGCAATTCCGCCACCAAAACACCAGCCGATGGTTGCTATTTTACCGGTACTGTTGGTGTTATCCCGGATATAGTTAACGGCTGCATTCAGGTTGTTGATCACGGTATCCGGTGAGGCCCGGGTTTCCTGGATCAATGCGATATTTTCATCACGATTATTGCCGATCCGCCCCTGATACAGATCAGCCGCCAGCGCTATATAGCCTTCGGCAGCAAAAGCATCAGCGGTCTGCCTGATGCGATCAACCAAACCATTCCATTCATGGATCAGAATAACCGCTGGAAACGGCCCTTCACCCGCAGGCATTGCTAAATAACCGGCGGCTCGCTGGTCAGTTTCAAAATAATGCACCAGCGTACCTTGCGGATCACCGGCTTTGTTGATGATGGCATCAGGAATCGCGTCACCCGTGGTGGGTTTAAAAGCAATATCACCAGCAAAAGTGACACCAGTCAGTAAAAAAACCTTGAGCAATGACAAGTTCAGAAAAGTGCGAAGCATAAGAGAATCCTGAGGCAGTGATTAGCCTTGTAATGCCAGTGTAAAAGCACGTATTCGTGCAGCGTTTTTTCCAATATCAGATCGGCCGATACGGGATTTGGAGCGTATGTCTATGCGTGTCCCGCTACCTTGTGATTGTAACCGGATGATCACGTCATCTTTGAAGCCAAACCAGAAAGTTGTGTCGGTAGCTTCCAGCGTTAACGCATCGCTGGAGACTATTTCCCAACCGGCTTCAGCAACAATGGTCTTAACCCGTGACATTATCTCTGCAGGTGGAAATGCCAATGTGACGGGTTGGATATCCGGATAGGCATCGGCTTGTTGGCTGGCGACGTCCTGGCCATCATATTCAGGTGGGTTACTGGCATTAGCACGGGCCTCGAGCATAGCACTGCTGAATTCAGGCGGATTGGCGGTATCGGTACTGATATCGTGAATATAAGGCAACTGACGAGCAGTCATGGCACTGGTGAGTGGCAGATAAGTCAGTAGGGCGATGCAAATGGCTACTGTCACAGCACGGTTACCTGTAGCGCCGGTGAAGCGGCAAAGCAACAATAAAACGATCGCTGCCAGGCCTAGTGGAACGGTGATTCTCAAGGTCGTGAAGATGCTGCCTAAAGACCACCATTCGAGTTTATACAGGGGTCCGGAGAGTAATATCGAGAATATACAGACAGCAGCCATCAGATAAGCCAGATAAGTAAGCCAGCGCATAATGTGCATGTAGAAAGACTCCTGTTTTAATTAATCAGCTGGTGAATTTGAATCTATACGCAATTATATTATCATCGCCAGGTTTTCTGGCCTTATAGAAAAGCGATATATGCGGTTTTAGCTGCGTGGAGTTTACCCAGGAGAGGCTTAACCAGCTGGTTCTTTATATAAAAGCCCCGGCACTGGTTAATCGATCAAAATAACTCCATTGAACATGGCTCTAGACGGTCACAGAAGTCAGTGAAATTGAATTAAGCTAAACAGCATTCGTTCAACAGCTGTAATTAATTTACACCATTAACCTTACTGGAACCCTAGCGATGCGGCATTGTGCTTTTCTAACCATGAACAATATTGGTGGTCACATCACCTCTGATCACTTATTGGTTGAACCCATGACAGCTGCAGGTTGGCAGGTTGAAATGGTGCCATGGCAGGCGAAAATAAATTGGAACCAGTATGAATTGGTGATAATACGCACACCATGGGATTATCACGATTTTCAACAGCAGTTTCTGGCTGTTTTGGATGAGATAGAAAACAGTTGTGCCCGGCTTGAAAACCCATTGGATATTGTGCGCTGGAATATTGACAAGTTGTATCTGCGGGAATTGCAGCAGTATGGCTGCCCAATCGTGCCAACGGTGTTCAAATACAAGCTGACGGAGGTGGATGTAGCCACTGCGTTTACCAGCTTGGATTGTGAGCAATTGATCATCAAGCCTACAGTCAGTGCCAGCGCGATGAATACTTACCCGATCAGTAAAACTGATTGGCAGGCACGGAAAAGTGAAATTCTGCCTATTTTCCAAACCAAAACCGCAATGTTGCAGCCATTCATCAATGCGGTGGTTGAGGAAGGTGAGTATTCACTGTTTTATTTTGCCGATGAATTTAGCCACGCTATTTTGAAAACGCCGAAGTCTGGAGACTTTCGGGTACAGGAAGAGTATGGGGGTATTTTAAAACTGATCGAACCAACGCCAGAATTGCTTAAAGCAGGCAGGCTGGCGGTGAATGCCATTGACAAAACATTGCTATACGCCAGAGTTGATTTGGTTCGGCTTGATAATGGCACTTTTGCTCTGATGGAATTAGAGTTGATTGAACCCTCGTTGTATTTCGATATGGAAAAAGGCTCTGCCAAACGCTTTGTTGAAGCGCTTGAAGTCTATTTGAAGAGCTAACTGGTAATAAGCGGCTTACATCTGCTAATATACTAATAATTTCGTATATAGTAATAACCAACTACCGTGGGTCTGACAATGAACAGCAAAACAACAACAGTAATTGTTATGGTTGCACTTCTTATGATGTGCGGTCTGGCAAATGCACAAGATTTGACCGGAGCTAATGCAGCATTTGATCGTGAGGATTACGACACAGCAATAGGTCAATACCAGCAGTTGGCGCAAGCCGGTGATAAATTTGCCCAATATCGTTATGCGATGATGAATTATTTTGGCTTGGGCACTCAGAAAGATAATGTAACGGCCTATAGCTGGATGACAACAGCGGCAGAGGATCAGATTGAAGTCGTAAAAAAATTCCAGCTGCTCATCTGGGATGAACTGGATCGGGACCAGCAGGATGCCGGTACAGAACTGGCTATCAAAAATGAGAGGGCTGCAGGTACTGAAATTATGGATCGTCGCGCAAAAACTGAACGGCGCAGGGCAGAGCGAAGCAAATGCACCGGATCCCGGGTCGGAAACTGCGGTGCTATTGAAGCTTTTGGCGTTTCATTCAGTAATCGTGGTGTTATTCGTGCCAAAGATATCCCGCATAGCATGACTGCTGAGGAAGCTGAGGCTTTTGAAGAGCAATATAACTCGGTGATATTGCACGATTTCGCCAAGTTCGACTCGGAATAATAAGAATATAATCATCATTGGTGGGGCGTTGCCCCACCTGTTTGGTTTTACGCTGATACTGGCGTCACATTTCGCACTATCCCCTACACACCATAGCCCGCTATGGTTTTGTCGGCGATAGCACCAATTGTTTAGCCAGTTTCACCCTAAAATCCAAACATTCATGCAATATCCGGGCAAAAGTTATTAGAAGTAGTCAGTGCGCTGCTTCCCAATTATCCGCCAGACCGATATCTACCATCAAGGGAATATTCAAACTTGCCGCCGCCGCCATCCGTTGACTGACTTGTGCGCCAATATCATCAGCGCTGTCGGCATGCACTTCCAACACCAATTCATCGTGAACCTGCATCACCATTCGAGCATCAACCTTTTTGTCGGTTAACCACTGATCTATATCCAACATTGCCCGTTTGATCACATCTGCAGCAGTACCCTGCATGGGGGCATTAATGGCGGCACGTTCAGCCGCTTGACGGCGTGCCGGGTTGCGGGCATTAATTTCGTTCAGCCATAGCCGGCGACCATACAGGGTTTCCACATAACCTTTGTCACGAGCTGTTTTGCGGGTGCGTTCCATATATTCGTGAACCCCCGGGTAACGATTGAAATAGGTATCTATATACGCCTGGGCCTGTTTTTGCTCAACATCCAGTTGACGAGCAAGGCCCCAGGCGGACATGCCATACATCAGCCCGAAATTAATCGCCTTGGCGGCCCGGCGCTGAGTTTTATCGACTTCGTCATAGGGCACATCAAAGACTTCACCGGCGGTAGCCTGATGCACGTCAATGCCTTTGTGAAAAGCATCCAACAGACCTTCATCGCCTGATAAGTGGGCCATAATGCGTAATTCGACCTGGGAATAATCAGCGGCCAGCAGCAGATAACCATCGGGAGCAATAAAGGCCTTGCGGATACGGCGGCCCTGCTCGGTGCGAACCGGGATGTTTTGCAAATTTGGGTCGGTGGAGGATAGTCGCCCAGTGCTGGCAACAGCCTGCTGGTATGAGGTATGCACCCGTCCGGTATCGGGGTGTATTTGCAACGGCAGTTTGTCGGTATAGGTGGATTTCAGTTTACTCAGACTGCGATGTTCCAGGATCAGGCGTGGTAGTTCATGTTTACGGGCTAACTCCTGCAATACATTTTCAGCAGTGGATGGTTGCCCTTTAGGCGTTTTGGATATTACCGGCAACTCCATTTCCTCAAATAAAATGTGCTGCAATTGCTTAGGGGAACCCAGATTAAACTCATGTCCGGCCAGCTCAAAAGCCTGTTGCTCCAGGTCATGTGTGGTTTTGGCCAGTTCATGGCTATGGGCTTTTAACCGAGCAGCATCAATCAGTACCCCGGTATATTCAATATTGGCCAATACTGAAACCAATGGGATTTCAATTTCCCGATAAATTGAGCTTGGGCCATGTTGCTGTTTTAGCTCTGGCCACAGTCGTTCATGGATGCCGACCACCACTGCAGCATCCTCACCGGCATAAGGCGCGGCTTGTTCAATTTCAACCTGATTGAAAGTCAGCTGTTGTTTGCCACTGCCGGCGACATCGCTGAAAGCGATGGTTTTATGATTCAAGTGTGCCTGTGCCAGTACATCCAGGTTATGTCGCCCGGCGGTACTGTTGTAGCAATAGGATTCCAGCATGGTGTCATGCACCACACCTTGCACCTCAATCTGGTAATGCCGCAGGATGTTGATGTCGTATTTAAGATTTTGCCCCAGTTTGCCGATAAGAGGGTCTTCCAGAATAGGTTTAAGGGCAGAGAGAACTTTATCCATCGGGAGTTGCTGTGGTGCTCCGGGATAATCGTGTGCTAAAGGCAAATACCAGGCGTGGGTTTCATCCAGCGCAAAAGACATGCCGACCAGGCTGGCGAGCATTGGATTTTTATTGGTTGTTTCAGTGTCCCATGCAAATGCATCTGCTTTACGTAATTTGCGCAGTAGATCGGTAAACTCAGCTTCATCCAGAACCGTAGTGGTTTTACAGGCAAAACCGGAGGATGCGATCTGAACATCAGCAGACGTATCTGTTCCAGCCGAATTGTCCAAGTCTTTTAACCAGCTGCTGAATTGCAATTCAAGCAATTTTTGTCGCAATTTTTGCCGCAATTGGTCGTTTGATTGAATCAGCAGTTGTTTCAGGCCAACACCCAGCTCTACATCTTCTTTCAACTGTACCAATTGCCGGGACAACCGAAGCTGTTCCAGGTTTTCCCGCAGACGTTCGCCGATTTTGCCTTTGATCTGTTCCGCATGGCTGATGGTGGCATCCAGGTTGCCATATTCATTCAACCATTTAGCTGCAGTTTTGGCCCCCACACCAGGAACGCCGGGAATGTTATCGCTGGTATCACCGACCAGCGCCAGGTAGTCACCGATCAGCTCTGGGGGAACACCGAATTTGGCTGTTACCCCGGCCGAATCCATGACTCGGTCTTGCATGGTGTCTTCTAGGGTGATGTGCTGATTGACCAACTGGGCCAGATCTTTATCACCACTTGAAATCAGGCACGCTTGCCCGCAGTCACTGGCCTGACGGGCCAGGGTGGCAATCACATCGTCAGCTTCAACGCCGGGAACCACCAACCGGGGGATGCCCATTAAATCAATCAGTTCATGCAATGGTTCGATTTGAGCGGCCAAGTCTTCAGGCATTTTGGGTCGGGTTGCTTTGTATTCGGCAAACTGTTCATGTCGGAAAGTTTTACCTTTGGCATCAAACACCACGGCCAGATACTCAGGTTGGTATTCAGATTGCAATCGCCTTAGCATATTGGCAACGCCTAAGATGGCACCGGTGGGATTGCCATCCCTGGTGGTCAGGTTGGGCAACGCAAAAAAAGCCCTGAATAAGTATGAGGAACCATCTACCAGATACAGCGTTTGGTTGCTTTGCGAAGAATTAATTGTTTGTTGTTTGTCAGACATCAGAATTTCACGGGGTCTTTGGTATAGTCTACCCTTGGTACATAGAGGTCGCACCATGAAAACGCATAAAAGGATAATGTGGTTATTCTTATTTGTCTTGCCCATTGTATTGCAGGCGCAGGATGAGCCGCCAGGTGATGCACTGCCACCACCGTCAATACCTTCTGCAGACGCCGCGCCGCTGATCGCCGTGGGTGAACAACAGGCAGCGCCAGAAAGTGAAACCTCGTCGCCTGCTGCCACCGATCAAAGTGGCCGGCCTTTACCCATTCCACCCAAGGTGGAAGGTATAGACCCAGAAGCTGAAGTCAACATTCGCAGACGGGGTAATCAAACCATTGAGGAATACAGCGTCGGTGGGCGAGTGTATATGGTGAAAATTACCCCTGACAACGGTATTCCATATTTTTACTTTGACAGTGATGGTGATGGTCGCATGGAAAGCAGGATAGGTGAGGATCATATGGAACCGATCAAGCCGGCACAATATAAACTGCTCGAATGGGACTAGGCTTCGTTGTCGAACTGGCCTCAATCGCGCCTGGCGGCTCTTTGACCTGTGCAGCAGAAATACTCACTTACTCTAGTACCCCTTCAATGTGATAATGCCGGGTTCAGCGTTCCCGTGATGTTTTGCAGTAAGGCGCAGCGTGAAGGAAATGGCATGCCCTTTTCGAGCGTTGCAACGCGGCTGCGGAACATCACGGGAGCGCCCATCGGGTTAGTTTACCAGTGCCCGTGGACTGTGTTACGCCGCTTGCAAAGGACATGCCATTTCCGGCGAGGCGCGCCTTGCCACGAACACTGATAAACTAACTGAACCCAGCATTATCACATTGAAGGGGTACTAGTAAGCTCCGCTTTCTGCTGCACAGGAAATAACCACCATGCATCAATTGAGGTCAGTTCTTTTAACTAGGTAGCTCGAAAATGCAATTTTTAGAAAACACCATTAACCGTATCGGCAAGATCAGCAGCTGGCTGACCCTGGCGATGATTGGGATGTTGTTTACGGTGGTATTGCTGCGCTATGTGTTCAGTATCGGTTGGATTGCTATGCAGGAAAGTGTGTTGTGGTTGCACGCTACTGTTTTTTTACTGACAGCGGCCTGGACACTCGGCATGGATGGGCATGTGCGGGTGGATGTTTTTTATCGGGAGTTTTCTGTCAGGCGCAAAGCCTGGGTGGATTTATTCGGGACCATTTTATTTTTGTTTCCGGTTGCCGGATTTTTGTTGTATAGCAGCCTGCCTTACGTGCGGCGTTCCTGGGCAATTGGGGAGTCCAGCTTTGAAGCTGGTGGCCTGCCGGCAATTTATTTATTAAAAACATTGATTCCATTGGCATCGGTGTTGCTGTTGCTGCAGGGGTTAGTGATTGTGTATAAGCAAATCAAATTAATTTCCAATGCTAAACAATCAATAAATAATTAATGAAACCCTAATTTACTCAGAAATTCGTCAGATGTTAAGCAGCTAACAGGTAGCTTAAAGTATCTTCACGTACCTGATTATTCAGAAGAAACCCTGTCCATAAGTAAAAAGCCTCAGCTGCTTGTCCAACCAGCATGCCCAAGCCATCCGAAGACGGATATTGATGATCGGCAGCCCAATTCAGGAAAGCTGCTGAAGCTTGCCCATAACTTAAATCGTAACAATAAGGGTTTAGATCGGTTGCTGGAGATGGCAGTACAAAAGCATCATTGCTATGGCCTGCTGCACTGGCATGAATGATCAGGTCGATGTTTTTCAAGCCGCCGATATTGCTGAGCATACAAGCACGTACGGCTTGGTGCTTGAAATGGGCAGCCAGCTGTTGCGCCTTGTTGTTTGTTCGATTGGTGATCGTAATACTGGCCGGGCTATGCCCCAGCAATACAGGGATAATTCCGTGTGCAGCGCCACCTGCACCGATAATCAGAATGTTGCTGTTGCTTATAGTCAGTTGCAGGCGCTGTAAATCCCAGATCAAACCGATGCCATCGGTATTATCACCATGCCAGCTGGTATCAGTACGGATCAATGTATTGACCGCACCGGCAGCTTCAGCGCGCGCACTTAAAGATTCGCAAACAGACAATCCGGCGTGCTTGTGAGGGACAGTCAGGTTGGCACCAATTCCACCGCTGCTGCGAAAAGCCATCAACGCACCAGCGAATTCTTCAACACTGGCATGAATAGTTTGATAATCGACCTGCAAATTTGCATGGAGAGCGAATTGTTGATGAATATCCGGTGAGAGGCTATGTGCAACCGGATCGCCGAAAACTGCCAGTTTCATCAATGACTCAGGTCGATTACTCACTCAACCAACGTGCTGCCTGCAAGGCGAAATAAGTTAAAATGGCATCGGCACCTGCACGTTTGATACTGAGCAAAGCTTCCATAACGGTGGCCCGTTCGTCCAGCCAGCCGTTGGCAGCAGCGGCTTTCAGCATGGCGTACTCACCGCTGACCTGGTAAGCAAAGGTAGGCGCACCAAACCGGGTTTTTACCCGCTGGATAATATCCAGATAAGGCATGGCCGGCTTGACCATCAGCATATCTGCACCTTCCTCCAGATCCAAAGCGACTTCGCGCAGTGCTTCATCGCTATTGGCCGGGTCCATTTGATAACTGTATTTATTGCCGCTACCCAGATTACCAGCTGAACCGACTGCATCACGAAAGGGGCCATAAAAACCGGATGCATATTTAGCCGCATAGCTGAGTATGCGGGTATTTTGAAAGCCATTGCTTTCCAGGTCATCACGGATGGCTCCGATGCGGCCATCCATCATGTCAGAAGGCGCAACCACATCAGCACCGGCCTTGGCATGACAACGAGCCTGTTTCACCAGCGCAGCAACCGTGGTGTCGTTATCCACCTCGCCCACGCTGTTCAATAAGCCGTCCTGTCCGTGACTGGTATACGGGTCCAGTGCAATGTCGGTAATCAGGCCCATATCGGGCAATTCTGCCTTCAACGCTTTAATCGCTGTAGGGACCAGCCCACAATCATCCCAGGCAGCACTGGCATCTTCGCTTTTACCTTCCGCCGGGATTACCGGAAACAATGCTATTGCCGGGATACCCAGTCGCCGGGCTTGCACGGCCTGTGGCAACAGTAAATCGAGTGAAAGACGTTCGACACCGGGCATCGAGGCCACCGGTTCGGCGCGGTTGGCACCATCCAAAACAAATACCGGCCAGATCAAATCATCAGCTGACAGGTTGGTTTCACGTTGTAATCGGCGGCTGAAATCAGCCATGCGCATGCGGCGTAATCTGGTTTGTGGGTAAGCCATGGTTAACAATCCGTATTGTTCTCGGGGCAATCAACATCCCATTGATACCAGTTATCGAGTTGCTGTTCCAGTTCCGGGATGCCGGTTTTTTTCAGCGCGGAAAACAATTGCACTGTGACATCAATATTCGGCACCAGAGCAGGTAAGCTTGCCTGGGTATCACGTAGTGCTTTGGTTTGCTGTTGGCGGTTCAACTTGTCAGCTTTGCTCATCAGGATGTGACAGGGCATCAGCGCGGCATTGGTCCAGCTCAGGAAATGTCGATCGAATGGTTTCAGCGGGTGCCGCGCATCCATCACCAGCACTAATCCTTTAAGCGCCTGGCGATCACGCAGATAGCGATCCAGTAAATCCTGCCAATGGCGCTGTAAATCTGCCGGTACTTTGGCATAACCATAACCGGGCAAGTCCATCAGGCGGCGTTGTTGGTCCAGATCAAATACCACAATTTGCTGGGTTCGACCTGGGGTTCGGCTGGTTCGTGCCAGTGCTGTTTGGCCGCATAGGCAGTTAATTGCGCTGGATTTGCCTGCGTTGGAACGCCCAGCGAAGGCCACTTCAAAGCCTTTGTCAGCTGGTAATTGACGCTGCTGATGTACTGACAGGCGATAGCTGGCGTTGCGATAACGGGCAAGATTCATGTGTCGTATTGCATAATTGGGCTGGCGTGTCTAAATCGAAACAACGATAATAGACGATTACTTTCAGAATCCAAATCGTTAGGAGCGATGCATGCGTTTAATTACATGGCTGGGCTTACTGATTTTGTCGACTGCGGCAACTGCGCAAAACCAAGCGGCGCCGGAACAAACTGCCGAACAGCTGGCTACTGTGTGTGCTGCCTGCCACGGCATTGATGGCAACAGTGCTACAACAATCTGGCCCAAACTGGCGGGTCAAAGTGCCGATTATCTGGCCAGGCAAACCAGAATGGTGCGCGATGGTCAACGTTCAGTACCGGAAATGCTCGGAATTGTAGCTGCCTTATCAGATTCTGACATCGACAAAGTATCTGAGTACTTCGCCAGCCAATCGATCAAGCCAGGTGTTGCAGACGAAGAGCTTGTGGCCTTGGGTAAAAGCATTTATCAATCCGGGCTACAGGAAATAGGCGTACCTGCCTGTCAGGCCTGTCATGGGCCGGTAGGTAATGGCAATCCATTGTCTCAATATCCACGACTGGCCGGACAACATGCCGACTACACCGTTGCTCGATTGAAACGATATCGGGATGGCGACAACAACGATGGGAATGATCCATTCAGCGTGCAAATGGTAATTATTGCTGAAAACCTGGGTGACCATGAAATCGAAGCGGTTTCCAGTTACCTGGAGGGTTTGTACGATCAACGCTAGCAACAAACAGGTGCCGGCAGTTAAGTTTGGATTCAGTACCGATAAGGATACTGACAGTACTCTATCGGTCCAATAATAACGGATTCAGTGAATAGAGTACTGGATATAAGCGGGCATTTGATTGAATTTAAACCCAGCTAGGATTCAATCAGAAGCCTTTCTAAGAATTTTTATGGAACACCGGTTAGCAGGCAATGTCTGTAACCGATCAGACCAAAGAATATTGATGGAGAACAAGTAATGATCAAGATTCAGCACAAGGCAATACTTGGCCTGTTACTGGTTTTGGGGGTGTATACAACCGCTGTTAACGCACAAACCACGTATGAAGCCGGTAAACACTACACTGTAATAGAGCCACCGGTACAGACTAAGGCTCCCAAAGGCCAGGTCGAAGTGGTGGAAATGTTCAGTTATGCCTGTCCGCATTGTATGAGTTTTCACCCGCATATTTCAGCCTGGGAAGAAAGCAAACCTGACTACGTGTATTTCCGCCGTAGTCCGGCCATGTTCAATCCCACCTTCCAGGTATTCGGTCGAGCCTTTATCACTGCAGATACATTAGGCATAGCTGATGAAAGCCATGGCGCGATGTTCGATGCGATACACAATCAAAATCGCGGATTTCGCAATTTAGGCGAGATTGCTGAATTTTATGTTGAATACGGCGTAGAACCTGAAAAATTCCTAAGCACAGCTGAATCATTCTCGGTTGTAACCCGGATGAACCAGGAAAATACCAATGCCCGTCGTTACAACTTACGAGGTACGCCAAGTATTGTTGTTAACGGGAAATACCTGATCAGTGTGAACGATGTCATTAGAACGCATGAAGCGATGTTACAACTGGTCGATTTTCTGGTTGCCCAGGAATTCGCAACTGAGGTTGCACAGAACCCGGCTGACGCGGCTGAAGTTGCTGTAAGCACTACCAACAACTAAGCGTGATATTGACCGATGGGTGCTGGTTTTGGGTTAGTAAACAGCTCTGGTAATGAGTGCTGCAGTCGATACACCAGTAAGCTCGCGGCGGATAAGGGTATTAAGCTATAACATCCAGGCGGGTATTCGTACCCGTCGGTACAGTGATTACGTCACCGGCAGTTGGCGTCAGTTATTACCGCATCATCAGCATCGGGATGTGCTGCGGCAAATAGCCACCCTGGCCAGTGATTTTGATATTGTCGGATTGCAGGAAGCCGATGCAGGTAGTCTGCGCACTGGTTTTATCGACCAGACCAGATTCATAGCCGATACAGCGGGGTTTCAATTCCAACATCATCAATCCAATCGGCGGGTTGGGAATCTTGCTCATGCCGGCAATGGCTTGATGGCGCGCTGGCAGCCGGAAAAACTACAGGAATATAACTTGCCGGGCACAGTTCCAGGGCGCGGCGCGTTATGTGCCTGGTTTATGTTGCCGGATATACGCTTGCTGGTGATGGTTGTGCATTTATCGCTGGGGGCGTTATCCAGGCAGTTGCAGTTGGAATATCTGACCGAAATCTTGCGAAACCAACGTTACTGCATAGTACTTGGGGATTTTAATGTATCACCGCAAAACTTATCCTTCCAAAGATTTTTAGACAATACCGGGTTGCAACATGCCAGCTGCGGCAGTTTGACTTTCCCCACCTGGCAACCGCAGCGTGGTATTGATCACTTGCTGGTTTCGCCAGATTTGCAGATTGAATTTTGCGAAGTAGGTGAGCAAACCTACTCGGACCATTTACCGTTGCATGCCAGTTTAAGCTGGTGAAGCAGTTGCAGTTCTTATCAAAACCACAGCATTCGTGCTGCTAGAACCAGCAACAGCACAGAAAATATTCTGCGCAGCAGTTGTTCCGGCAAGCGATGAGCCAAGTGTGCACCAAATGGTGCAGCCAGCAAACCACTGATGCCGATTATCAACGCAGCCTGCCAATGGATTGTGCCCAACAATGGTGCATTGAAATCATTTGCACCTGGAAACGCCTGCCAGGCAAAGCCTAACGCAGCAGCCAGCGCCAGTGGATAACCACAGGCTGCAGCGGTGCCTACTGCAACCTGCATAGGCACTCCACGCCCATTAAAATAAGGCGCATTCATGCTGCCACCGCCAATGCCAAGTAAAGCCGAAAGATGACCTATAAGAAAACCAATAAAAGCATCTTGAGGCCAGCTGAAATTCAGTATGTGAGGCTCAATACGATGGGTTGTATTGCTGCTGAACCACAATTTTACGGCTGTGATAAAGGCAAACATGACAAACAGTCCAATTAATAACCAGCCATTCAGCACGCTGGATAAAAACTCGACGCTGATGGTGGCCAGCCAGGCACCGGCTGCAATCCAGGGCGTATAGCGTAATAAAAATCGCCAACGGATTGCGCCGTGACGGTGATGCGTGATAATACTGCCAAGTGCTGTCAATAAGATGCTGGCGATAGATGTTGCGACAGCCATGTGCATGGCTTGGCCATTGGCCAGATCAAAATGGGACATTGCTGATAAAGCGATGACCGGAACAATCACCAGCCCACCACCAATACCCAGTAATCCAGCCAGCAAGCCAGCCACAAGACCGAGGATAATTAATAGAATGATTGACATAACAAAACTTAGATATTAATTGTCATATTCTTACGCAGCATAAACTTAACACGATTGGACCGGTTTTAATGATTGCTAAACAGGCAACAACAATTTTCTGCATATTTAACTGGCTGATACTGATGGTATTAATTTACAGCTGTCAGCCAGCCTTTGCCCAGCAACAACAACGCGAAGCATTTGAACGCGCGTGGCAGGCTTTGGGCCGCGCAGATTGGAATACCGCCAATGCAGAAGCGGCAACACTGACTAACTATCCATTGTTACCTTATCTGTTAGCCGAGCAAATGCGGCAGCGCCCGGATGCCTTCAGCAATGACCAGATTCGCGATTATCTGCACCGTTATTCCGACTGGTCTTTCGCCTCTGCCTTACGTAACCGTTGGCTGGGCTGGTTGGGCAGATCAGGACAATATGATGTCCTGCTACAGGAGACAGGGACATCATCAGATACGTTATTGCAGTGTTATTTGGCCCACGCCAGGGTGGTCACTTACGGACGTCAGCAAAACCGTGAAGCAGAATTGATAAATGACATACAGTCAATTTGGTTATCAGGTAATAGCCTTCCAAAACAATGTGATGCTGCGTTTATCTGGTTACAAAAAAGGGCGGGTATAACCCAGCAATTAGCCTGGCAGCGTGTGGGTCTGGCAATGCAGGCAGGTGAGACTGGCTTGGCTGGATACCTGCAGAGGTTTTTAAGTGCTGCTGATCGTATCTGGTTGCAACGCTGGTTAGCCATGCGAAACCGACGTGTATCAACCTTGCGCAGTGCCAGCCAGTGGCCTGATGAACAGCGAGCCTGGCAAATTGCAGCCTGGGGGTTGGAGCAACAGGCTAAGGCAGATGCAGCAACCGGCTTGCCATTGTGGCAATCCCTGGATCAGCATTTCAGCTGGCCTGAGGTTATCAGCACACCACCATTACACAGCATCGGTGTGTTTCATGCGCTGGATTTGGAGCCGGCTGCATTGCATACCATCGATAGCGTCAAAAAAGTTTACCAAGATCAACAGCTACTGGAATGGCGGGCTCGCACGGCGCTGGCCAATGGTTTGTGGGCGGAAGTGCTGGATAGCATTTTGCGGATGTCTGCTGAAGGTCAAAATGATGAACGCTGGCGTTACTGGCAGGCGCGTGCGCTGCAAAACAGTAACCAACCAGAAGCAGCAAAAATGATATTCAAACAACTGGCCGGTCAAGCCAGTTATTATGGTTTTTTGGCGGCGGACTGGCTGGACCAGGATTATCAGATTTGCCCGGTCCCGGATCAATTGCCGGTTGCCAATAACCCGCTGCCGTCACAAGCAGTGTTAGAGCGTGCGCTGGAGTTATTTCATACCGGTCTAACCAGTCACGCCACCCGTACCTGGCGCAGTGCTCAGGCTGATCTTAACGCTGAACAACGGTTGCGGGCAGCACAATTGGCAGCCAGTGAAGGCTGGCTGCACCAATCGATATTCACACTCAATGATGCCGGGCATCGGGCCCAATATGCATTGCGTTTCCCGTTGGCGCATCAAGCGGAACTACAACAGCAAAGCCAAAATCGCCGTCTGGATACAGCCCTGGTTCATGGTTTAATTCGGGCTGAAAGTGCCTGGCATCCGGAAGCGATTTCGGGTGCCGGTGCACGTGGCCTGATGCAGGTGACGCCTGACACGGCACGCCGGTTGGCCGGCCAGCATGGATTGGCCTACACCGGTAGCGCCAGCCTGCTGCAGGCAGCTACCAATATCCGTTTTGGTACGGCGAATTTGTCCAGCCTGCTGACAAGGTTCAGGAATGATCCGGTCGCGGTGTTGGCAGCTTACAACGCCGGGCCGCATGTGCAACAACGCTGGGAAGCCACCCGGCCATCCAATCCGCCTGATATCTGGATTGAAACACTACCGTATTTTGAAACCCGGGATTATATTCCGCGAGTGCTGGCGTTCAGCCTGGTGTATGACTGGCGGCTGACCGGTTCAGCCCAGCCAATCACCAGCCGGATGCCTGGGATGGAAACAGTAATTGGAGCCCGCCTCCGACAACGTGCGGTAAACTGTACCCAGGTATTACCGGTCGTAATCAACTAACAATGCACGTTTTGAAAAAACCAGCAAAGCAAATCGCTCTTTTGGGCGGCAGTGGTTTTGTAGGCGGACATTTGTGCCGGCTGCTGGCCGACTGTGGCCATCACATTACAGTATTGTCCAGAGCAGCGGCAAGTTGCCGTAGTACCGCTTTAATTCCGCAGACACAAGTACTGACGGTTGATGTTTATGATGTGAAGTTGTTGACTGAAATATTTGCGCAACATGATCTGGTGATCAATCTGGTCGGCATTCTTAATGAACGCGGATTTGGCGGTAAGGGTTTCCACCGCGCCCATGTTGAGTTGACTGAAATTGTTATCAAAGCGATGCAGCAGGCTGGTTGTAGGCGTTATCTGCATATGAGTGCGTTGGGTGCGGGACAGGGGGAAAGCCATTACCTGATCAGCCGCGGCCAAGCAGAACAGCGGTTGCGTCAAGCAACTGATGAAGGCTTGCAGGTCACTGTATTTCAACCTTCGGTTATTTTTGGCTCAGGCGATAGCTTCATCAACCGTTTTGCGCAGCTATTAAAAATAGCTCCGGTGATGCCGCTGGCCTGTCCCGATAGCCGGTTTCAACCAGTCTGGGTTGGTGATGTTGCGGCGGTGATTGTGCGGGCGGTTGATGACCAAACATTGATCGGTAAAACCCTGGAGCTAGGTGGTCCTGATACGTATACGCTTAAACAACTGGTGAACTATACCCGCAGGGTAATGGGTCTGCATCGCTGGATTATCGGATTGCCCAAAGCATTATCATGGTTGCAGGGTCAGCTGATGGATTTGGTGCCGGGCAAACCGTTTTCCAGTGATAATTACAAATCATTGCAACTCGACAGCGTTTGTCAGCACAACGCACTGCCTGAGCTTGGTATCAGGCCGCGGTCGCTGGAGACAACCGCACCGAAGTATCTGCTGAGTGGAGCTAAACGTCGGCGTTATCAGCGTTATCAGGCAAGTGCAGGGCGGAACGGCTAAGCCTATGCGGATTTATGAAGTTGGTGGGGCGGTGCGTGATCAGTTGCTGGGAATACCGGTCGAAGATCACGACTTTGTGGTAGTTGGGGCAACACCTGAACAATTAATTGAACAGGGCTACAGGCCTATCGGCAAGGACTTTCCGGTGTTTCTGCATCCGCAAAGCCATCAGGAATATGCCTTGGCACGGACCGAGCGTAAGCAAGGACGAGGACACCAGGGGTTTGTGTTTTACACTGGCCTGGATGTCACCCTGGAAGATGACCTGCAACGCCGTGATCTCACCATTAATGCCATTGCCAAGGACCACAATGGACAATTGATCGATCCGTATAACGGTCAACAGGATTTGGAATCGCGCTGGCTGAGGCATGTTTCTCCTGCTTTCGCGGAAGACCCATTGCGGGTGTTACGGGTTGCCCGGTTTGCTGCGCGATTTGCGCCATTGGGTTTTCGAGTAGCGCCGGAAACTTTGCAACTGATGGCAACAATCACTGCATCAGGTGAATTGGCCACACTCAGTGCTGAACGTATCTGGCAGGAACTGCACAAAGCTTTAAACAGCCGTGCACCACAAGTATTTATTCAGGTATTACGCGAGTGCGGAGCTTTGGCTGAAATATTACCTGAAGTGAATAATCTGTTCGGCGTGCCCCAGCCGCTGGAACATCATCCGGAAATTGACACCGGCGTGCATATCCTGCTGGCCTTGGAACAGGCTGCCTTGGCGAAGCTTGACCCAATGGTGATCTACGCGGTATTGCTGCATGATCTTGGCAAAGGCCTGACTCCGCCGTCAGAGTGGCCTGGCCATCGCGGCCATGAGCAAGCCGGCGTGCCACTGGTGCAAATGGTCGGGAAACGGCTTAAAACACCTAAAAAATATACTGAACTGGCTGAAATTGTCTGTCGATGGCATTTGCATGTGCACCGAGCGAAAGTATTAAAACCGGCAACAATTTTGAAGCTGTTCGAACAAACGGATGCTTTTCGGCGGCCGCAGAGATTTGAATATTTTCTACAGGCAAGTGAAATGGATGCAAGAGGCAGAACCGGGCTGGAGCAGCGCGAATATCCCCAGCTCCAATTCTTATTGCAGGGCTTAGAGTCGTTGCATGGCATCTCGATTCAAGAATTCGTTAAAGCGAACCCCAATGGAAAATTAATTGCTGAAAAAATACGGTCCGAGCGGCTTATGCGTTTAAAAAGTATTCATAAACCACCGAATCTCTAAGCAAACCTCCCATCTGCCGGACTATCGCCCGAAAGCGGCCCAAAGACTTGCTTGCTGTCATTTCCGGCTTGAATGGAAGCGGTCTAACAGCTCAACTGCAGAACTTTAAACTTTTCTCCCATCTCACCCGGCAACATTAATTGCTTCATTTCATGTGAAAGCATCATTGCAGTTTGAGTTGAACCACCCAGTAAAGCATCCTGCATCACCTGTTCGATACCAGCAGTGATTAAAAAATTAGCCTGGGTCTGAAAAGCATCAACGTTCAGGCCACAAGCTTCAGCGGCATCCATTACTGCAGAGAAGTCTACGAAGGCTGTTATGTCCTGGGCACCGGGGTTGGCCAGCAGATCAAAATGCCCTTGATGACCGGTATGACTGACCAGCGTGCCCATATGTCGTTGTGGATGATAAAACTCATGCCTTAGATAACCGTAATCAATAAACAGCAGTTGACCGCTGGTCAGGTTTTTTTTGAGGTTTGCAAGCAAGCTGGTCAGGCCCAGGCAGATTTCTGAGGTATAAGGTGATGACCATTCAATGGCATGCTGTTCGGACAAGGTCTGCTGTAATTGCCTGACGGCTTCTGTAAGCTCCGGGGTTGCCGGCAATGCGTCCCATTTCAGCTGATTGTTTTTATTAACGGATACCGCCAGCCGATCAAGCCCGGAAGCAGTGACACGAAAGTTTTCTACCGGCAATGCGTCCAGCACTTCATTGGCAATGATGGTGCCCCGCCAGGGCTGGCTGGGGAAGTCATCCAACCATTCTATGCTTAACGGTAAGCCAGTCTGATTTAACAAGGTTTGTTGACGCTGCCGCAAGGTTTTACTTTTTTCCAGAATGCGGTAGCGCGAAGGCAAACTGTTCAACTGTTGCAATGCCTGCAGCAGATCCAAGGCCAATTTGCCGCTACCGGCGCCAATTTCCAGTAGTTCATAACTACCCAGCCTGGAAGCTGTGTCGGCAATCGATCGCGCCAATGTTCCGGCGAACAACTTGCCCAATTCCGGTGCAGTAACAAAATCACCTGTAGCACCAAAGATGGTTTTATCAGAATCGTAATAACCATAACCTGGCGCATACAGGCAATATTCCATGTAATCGACAAAGGGTAGTGGGCCGTTGGTGCGGATGTCGCTGATCAGCTGTTGTTGCAACGGGTTCATGCGACAATAGTGACATGCGAGTGAGCATTCCTCCAGAGCAAAATAAAGTTGTCCTGATTACCGGTGCTGCCCGGCGTATTGGGGCGGGCATCGCTGAGCATTTGCATGCCCGTGGCTTACAGGTGATTGTGCATTGTCGCCAATCAAGAGAGCAAGCTGATGCACTGGTGGAGAGGCTCAACAACCTGCGTGCGGAATCTGCCAGCGTATTGTGTGCGGATCTGGACGATATTCAGGCTTTGCAGGCACTGGCAGAGCAACTGACCGAACAGTATGGTCGATTGGATCTGCTGGTACATAACGCATCACAGTTTTATCCCACGCCTTTAGAGACGTTGACACTGGAAGACTGGGACCGGTTGATCAACAGCAATGTCCGCGGCGCGTTGTTTCTCAGCCAGCAGTTGCTGCCATTGCTGCGCCAGGCACAAGGCAATATTGTCAGCATTGTCGATATTCATATCGAACGGCCGATGAAAACACACACCATCTATTGTATGGCCAAGGCTGCATTACAAACCATGACCCGTTCCCTGGCCAAAGAGCTGGCACCCGACATCAGGGTTAACGGGGTCGCACCAGGTGCGATTTTGTGGCCGGAAAACGGCATCAGTGAAGCGGGCCGGCAATTGATTCTGGAACGCGTTCCATTGCAAAGATGCGGTCAACCCGAGGATGTGGCAAAAGCAGTGGCGTTTCTGGCGCTGGATGCGCCTTATATAACCGGCCAAATACTGGCTGTGGATGGTGGTCGCAGTTTGTTTATGTGATGATCAAATGGTCGTCAAATACAATGGTTGTTGTTGCTTATCAGCAAACTCGCGCCACAAACGCCGATAGGATTTTTTTTCAACAGGGTGGCGCAGTTTAGGTGCCAGATCAGCCAGTGGTTTGAGTACATGTGCGTAATGAAGGATTTCGGCACGTGGCAGCACCAGCCCATCTTTATCAAGTACCCGGTTACCAAACAACAAAATATCTATATCCAGTGAGCGATCCGAAAACCTGGGCTGGCTGCGGTCACGATCGTGCTGGTCTTCCAATTGTCTTAGCCAGTCACGCAATACTGCAGCTTGCAGGTTGGTTTTGATTTTGACCACCATATTCAGAAAATCATCACCATCAAAGCCAACTGCCGGGCTGGTATAAACCGGTGACCACTGGATGGCGCCGAATTTGGTTTCCAATGCGCGCAGTGCACTGCGCAAATACCGCCTTGCGTCAGTATTACTGCCCAAACCCAGATAGACTTCGGTCATTTTGCGCCCCAGCCGGAGCGTGAGCGTTCGATCATCACACCGACTGCGCGGGAGCCCCTGACAGCACCTGGTTTGCTGACTCTCAAGCTCAACCACTGCACCGGGAATTCATTCAAAATAATGTCGGCACAGCGTTGTGCGAGTGTTTCCACCAATTGGAACTCACTTTGCTCAATGAAACCGATTAAGCGTTTGGCCACTTCTTTGTAATTCAAAGTGTCATCTATGTGATCGGTCAACGATGCACGAGTGATATCGGCATTCATTTCCAGATCCAGACTGACAATCTGTTTTTGGGTGCGCTCCCAATCGAAGATACCGATGATGGTTTCAATTTCCAGTGCTTCGATAAATACGCGATCAAATGTAACGGTTGTACTCATATGCTGCTCTGTTCAGCCTAATTGATCCAGCGGCCAGCGTGGCCGGGCGTCGAGAACGCCATGCTGATAACCATGATCATATTGGCCCGCTGTCAGCCGAAGACAACCGGCAAAAGCGATCATCGCGCCGTTGTCGGTGCAAAACTCGGGCCGTGGATAATTGACCTGAAAACCCGATTTGGCGCCAACCGCCTGCAAATGCCGGCGTAACGACAGGTTGGCGCCGACACCACCAGCCACGATCAACTGCCGATAGCCTGTTTGCTGCATCGCCCGGCGGCATTTAATAGCCAGCGTATCAATGACTGCCAACTGAAACCCGGCGGCAATGTCGGCTTTAATCTGGTCGGTATCGTCGGCTGTAGCTTGCTGCTCCCATAATGTGCGGGTATGGGTTTTTAAACCGCTGAAGCTGAACTCCAGGCCGGGCCGGTTGGTCATGGGGCGCGGAAAGCGGAACCGTAGCGGATCACCGAGCTCTGCCAGGGCCGCCAAAGATGGGCCGCCCGGATAAGCCAAACCCAGCAATTTGGCAGTTTTGTCAAAGGCTTCTCCGGCAGCGTCATCCAGCGTTTCACCCAGTAACCGGTAAGCACCAACCCCGGTCACGTCCACCAGCATGGTATGTCCACCGGAGACCAGTAGTGCAACGAATGGGAACGCGGGTGGGTCGTCTTCCAGTAAAGGTGCCAGCAAATGGCCTTCCATATGGTGTATACCAATGGCGGGAATATTCAAAGCCCAGGCCAATGCTTCGGCCATACTGGTGCCCACCAGCAAAGCGCCGATTAAGCCGGGTCCCCTGGTATAGGCAATCGCATCAATAGCTGTCAGACTGAGGTTTGCCTGGGTCATCAGCTCACGGATTAACGGCAATAATTTACGCACATGGTCTCGTGATGCCAGCTCTGGAACCACACCGCCGAATTGGGCATGCAACTCAATCTGACTGTACAGTTGTTGAGCCAGCAAACCTTGTCCATCGGCGTACAGGGCTACGCCAGTTTCATCACAGGATGTCTCAATTCCAAGTACGTGCACAGCATTACCTGTCGGCTGCTAAACAATATCAAAGGCAAGTTTACCTGATTGCATTGAAATCAGCGCTGTAAATTTTGCGATCCGCAATGTTTGACTGTTATAATGGACGGCTAACTATTTATTTTGTCAATGCACTGACCAAACAACTGAGGAGCCTACATGCCAAGTGTAAAAGTTCGTGAAAACGAACCATTTGAATATGCGTTACGCCGTTTTAAGCGTTCTTGCGAAAAAGCCGGCGTTATCGCTGAAACCCGCCGCCGTGAGTTTTATGAAAAGCCCACCCAGGAACGCAAACGCAAAGCAGCAGCAGCTGTTAAACGTAACCTGCGTCGCGTATCCCGTGATGCCGCTCCACGCCGCCAGTACTAAAGTACGCTGAAACGTCCTGTTTTAGCCAACGTATTCTTATGTCAGCACCGTTAAAGGCCAAACTGCTTGATGATGTCAAGCAGGCGATGCGTGCAGGTGAGAAACTTCGTCTGGTTACTTTGCGAATGGCTACCGCAGCCATTAAGCAACGTGAAGTGGATGAGCGGATCGAACTGGATGATGCCAGTATCGTCGCTGTGATCGAAAAAATGATCAAACAGCGCCGTGATGCAGAACAACAATACCGTGCTGCAGAACGCCTTGAGCTGGCCGACCGAGAAGCAGCCGAAATAAGCATTCTGGAACACTACCTGCCTGCTCAGTTGAGTGACGCTGAAATCCAAAACGAGATCGGAATGGTCATGGCCGAACTGGGAGCCAGTGGTATGCAGGCGATGGGTCAGGTGATGGGCCAGCTAAAGCCGCGTCTGCAAGGGCGCGCTGATATGGGCAAAGTTAGTGCGCTGGTCAGGCAGCAACTACAAGGCTAATCAAGTAAACGATTGTTTATTCAGTAAGATCAATCAACGATCTCTCAACATCCTGCGCCAGCGGCGCAAAAATTTAATCAACAAACAATATGGATAGCCGGCATTTCTCAGTAACTGTTCACTGCTGCAGTCCTGTTCGGTTTTGCCATCGGTCTGGCAGGCACTCTTGCGCCGACTTGCAATGGGTATTGGTGAGCAATGCCGGTTAGTCGCATCCCCGAATCATTTATTGATGATTTACTGGAGCGGGTGGATATTGTTCAGACCATTCATCAGCGGGTACCGTTGAAGCCGGCTGGCCGTGAGTATCAGGCCTGCTGTCCGTTTCATGATGAAAAGACCCCATCGTTTACAGTTAGTCCACAAAAACAGTTCTACCACTGTTTTGGTTGTGGGAAACACGGCAGTGCTATCGGGTTTTTGATGGAATATGATGGTCTGGCATTTACCGATGCGATAGCGGAGCTGGCGCAAGCGGTGGGCATGACGGTGCCGGAAACCAACATCAATCCGGAACGAACCGGCAAGCTGGAACAAATGTTCGACTGGATGCAGTCGGCTGCCAGCTTTTTCCAGATTAATCTGAAACAGCATCAACCGCCCCAGGCTTATTTGCGTGACCGTGGTTTGACCGGTGAAATTTGCGCCCAATTCAAAATGGGTTATGCACCGGATGCCTGGCAGGCACTATCAGATCATCTTACCCAGCAGGGCGCAACCCAAAAACAATTAATGGACATTGGCCTGCTGGCGGAAAACGAAGGGCGTATTTACGATAAGTTTCGCGACCGGATCATGTTCCCGATTCTGGATCGGCGTGGCCGGGTGTGTGGTTTTGGTGGGCGCGCAATGAGTGACCGGGGGCCAAAATACCTGAATAGCCCAGAAACCCCGGTGTTTCATAAAGGCCGTGAACTGTATGGTTTGTTTCAGGCACGGCAAGGCGGAAAACCCGAACAGTTGCTGCTGGTTGAAGGTTACATGGATGTAGTAGCGCTGTCCCAGTTTGGGATCGAAGGAGCAGTTGCAGCGTTGGGTACCGCAACCACTGAACATCAGGTACGCCTGCTGTTTCAAACCTGTGACAATGTTGTATGTTGTTTCGATGGTGACCGCGCAGGCAGGCAAGCTGCCTGGAAAGCATTACAGGTGATGCTGCCGCAATTGGTAGCCGGGCGACAGGTCAGGTTTTTGTTTTTGCCACAGGGTGAGGACCCTGACAGCCTGGTGCGGAAAACATCAGCGCAGGTTTTTCTGGAACAGGTTGCTCAGGCAGAACCGCTGTCGGCTTTTTTGTTCCGGCATTTGCAGGAAGGCTTGGAGATGAGCAGCGCTGAAGGCCGCGCCAGCCTAGTGGCACGGGCAGCACCGTTGCTTGGTCAATTACCCGCGGGCGCCTATCGGGACTTGTTACATGATGAGCTGGAAAACTTGACCCGGCATCGGCTGAAAGTTGGTGATGTCGATTTAAAAAGCTCGCGGCAACGCCAAACAAATACCCATTACCGGCCGGTTGGAAAAACCTTATTGCGGCAATTGGCCGCGTTGCTGGTACAGCAACCGAAGCTTGCAGAACAGCTTGACCAGCACGCTACGGAGATCGTCCGGTCACAAAAAAATGCCGCCCCGGTACTGGAATTGATTGACTTCTGCCAACAAAGCCCGCAGATTAGCACGGTTGCGTTGCTGGAACGCTGGCGGGAGCACGCTGCTGCAGGGTTATTGGCGGAACTGGTGACCTGGCGAATACCCGACACAGACAGCGGACAACAACAGGAACTTGCGCATGTGCTGCAACGATTACACGCGGAACAACTGTCCGCCAGAATCGATACATTAACAGCAACACAACAGCAAACAGGATTATCGGCAGAGCAAAAGTTAGAGCTAAGAGAGCTTTTGGCCGCCAAACAACAAGTGCAGAACCTGCAAAATCAGGGGTCTGCCTAACTGACGTGACGATTGTAGAGCACAGTATGGAAGAGCAAAAAGAATCACAGCTAAAACAATTGATCGGCATTGGCCGTGAACAGGGCAATTGGCTGACCTATGCACAGGTCAACGATCACCTGCCTGATGAAATTGTAGAAGCTGACCAGATTGAAGACATCATTGGGATGATCGAGAGCATGGGAATTCAGGTGCATGAAGTAGCACCGGATGCCGATTCCATGATTTTGAACGATGATGCCAACAGCGCGGATGATGAAACCGCATCGGAAGAGGCCGCTGCCGCATTGGCGGCTGTTGATACCGAAATTGGTCGCACCACAGACCCGGTACGCATGTACATGCGGGAAATGGGTGCGGTAGAGCTGTTGACCCGCGAAGGCGAAATTGTGATTGCCAAACGCATTGAGGAAGGCTTGAACGAAGTCAATCATGCGTTATCGCATTACACCGACAGCGTTGGCACCATAGTGCGTGAATACGGCGAGCACCTGAAAGGGAATCGCCGGATGAATGAAATATTGATCGGATTCATTCACCCGCAATTGCTGCAAGAACAGGGTATAGAGCCGCCTGAGATAGCCTTGAAGGATCAGCGCGAAGAAGATCGTATCGCTGAACTGAGGGCGGACGACGAAGAGGAAGAAAACCCCAACACCGGGCCAGACCCGGAGCAGGTTGCGCGGCAGTTTAAAGCGCTGGGTGAATTATACGAACTGTTTGTCAGCAAATATGATCGCTATGGTCAGACCAAAAAAGTATTAGAGCTGCGCGAGGAAATGTCGGCATTGTTCCTGCGCATGAAGCTGCCCAGTTTGATGACTGACACGCTGATCGACCGGATGCGCTACAAGGTTTCCAAAATTCGCTCCATGGAACGCAAGATCATGCTGATCTGTGTGACCCAGTGCGGTATGCCCAAGCGCACCTTCCTGCAGACCTTCTCGGAAAATGAATCTGATACCAACTGGCTGGATACCCAGATCAAGCGCAAGCAAAAATTCAGTGCACCATTGCGTGAGCACCGCGAAGAATTGTTTGGTATTCAGGAAAGTCTGGCCAGAATAGAGGTGGAAACGCGCCTGACTATCGGCGAGCTTAAAGATTTACACCGTACCATTTCACTGGGCGAAGCCAAGGCCCGCCGTGCCAAAAAAGAAATGTGCGAAGCCAATCTGCGCCTGGTAATCTCGATCGCCAAAAAATACACCAACCGTGGATTGCAGTTCCTGGATTTGATTCAGGAAGGCAATATCGGATTGATGAAGGCGGTGGACAAATTTGAATACCGCCGTGGTTACAAATTCTCCACCTATGCCACCTGGTGGATCCGGCAGGCGATTACCCGATCAATTGCTGACCAGGCACGAACCATTCGAATTCCGGTGCATATGATCGAAACGATCAACAAGTTGAACCGCATTTCCCGCCAGATGCTGCAGGAAATGGGTCGCGAACCAACCCCGGATGAACTGGCGGACCGCCTGGAGATGCCGGAAGATAAGGTTCGCAAAGTGCTCAAAATTGCCAAAGAGCCGATCTCGATGGAAACCCCGATTGGTGATGATGAAGATTCACATCTGGGTGATTTCATTGAAGATATGAATATCGACTCACCGATTGAATCAGCCACGGTTTCCGGTTTGACCAATACAGTCAAAGATGTGTTGGGCAGCCTGACACCGCGTGAAGCCAAGGTATTGCGGATGCGGTTTGGTATTGATATGAATACCGATCACACTCTTGAAGAGGTCGGCAAACAGTTTGACGTGACCCGTGAGCGTATCCGTCAGATCGAAGCCAAAGCCTTACGCAAACTGCGTCACCCGACCCGTTCGGAGCAATTGCGCAGCTTCCTGGATATGGAATAAGACTAAATCAGGTAGGTCAAGGACATGGAAAGAACGAGCTACAGCAAACTATCACGCTGGAACCATTGGTTAACTGCGGTCATTGTATTGACCATGCTGGCTATTGGTTTGTATTTTCATGAGATGCCACGTGGTGAGGAAAAGCTGTTCTGGAAGAACCTGCATATTTCCATCGGCACTCTGGGTTTTTTACTGGTCATGTTCCGGGTGTTATGGCGGATGCGGCGTGGGATGTTATCACCCCTGGAGCAACATGGTTTGTTGCAACGGTTGAGTCAGTTGAGTCACTGGTTATTGTTATTGGGCATCGTGGTGATGTTCATCACCGGACCATTGACGGTCTGGAGTGCCGGAAACGGACTCAACGTATTCGGCTGGTTCAGCATTCCCAGCCCTATGGAGCGGATGCACGACCTGCACGAATGGCTGGAAGATGTGCATGCCATTACCGGCAAAACGATGATGTACCTGATCGGTTTGCATGTGGTGGGGGCAATATGGCATATGATCAAACACAGAGGCCACTTAGCCGGCCGGATGTGGGGTTAAATACCGGTTGCCGGAAACCCAGGCTTCTCGTTACACTAACAACCTTTCTTTGACGGGCCCTTAGCTCAGCTGGTTAGAGCAGTCGACTCATAATCGATTGGTCGTAGGTTCAAGTCCTACAGGGCCCACCATTTCTTTGTTTCATTTCGTTTCAATTCTTTCCAAGATGCTTGTTTTATAAAGGTAAAACATAGGGTTAGCGTTTCTCTTTGTTTCAATCTGTTTCGTGGAATTCCATTTGTTTTGGTGCTATAAATAGTGCTATCTTGGTTCAATTGAGTAGAGATAGCACCACCAATGCCATTAACTGATCTCCAGATCAAACGCCTGCGGTCTACGACAAAAGACCAATGGCTCAGCGATGAAAAAGGTCTTCGCCTGTTAATCAAAGCCAATGGAGCACACTATTGGCGGTATAAATATCGTTTTGCCGGTAAGCAAAAAACCCTGGCACTAGGGGTTTATCCAGAAATCTCATTGAAAGAAGCCCGGGTTCAACGCGATGAGGCCCGCCGATTGTTATTAAAAAATATAGATCCCGGAGAGCTGCGGAAGCAGCAAAAGCGTCAGGGGGTGATGAATGAGAACAATACGTTTTCTGTGCTGGCTCGGGAATGGTGGGAACTAAAAACCAGCTTATGGACAGCCCGGCACGCGAACCGGTTATGGAGCCGGTTAAAAATCAATACCTTTGCCGTATTGGATCGTAAACCCCTGGATCAGATCGAGCCTGCGGATATCCTGGCTGTCTTGAAAATTATGGAAGGTCGTGATGCCCTCGACCTTGGTAGCCGAATACTGCAGGATATCAAGCGAATTTTCAGTTACGGTGTTCAGATCGGTCGCCTGAAATACAATCCCGCTGGTGAATTAAAAGGCGTTCTCAAGACACGGAAAACGCAACACCTGCCATCTATGAAAAACAGTGAACTGGGTAGGTTTCTGGATGAATTGGATCAGTATCATGAGCGGGGACGTAAGCTCACCCAGTACGCTCTGAAACTATTGGTGTATACCTTCGCTCGTTCCGGTGAGATTTTTGGTGCCCGATGGGACGAAATTGATGCCGGCAAAGCGCTCTGGCGAATTCCGGCCGAACGCATGAAAATGGGTACCGACCATCTGATCCCGTTGTCCCATCAGGTATTATCGATACTAAATCGAATTCATGCTTTAACGGGTCGATACGACCTGTTATTTCCCTCCGAACGGGACTGGCGCAAACCCATGTCCAATAACACCATGCGGCGAGCTATGCACCGGCTAGGGTATGACGGTAAGACCGAGGGAAAATCGAAAGCTACTCCGCATGGCTTTCGAGCCAACGCATCGTCTATTTTGAACGAACAGGGTTTTAACCCTGACGCGATCGAACGGCAACTATCTCATCAGGAACGTAACGGGGTGCGGGCGGCCTACATGCATCATGCCCAATACCTGGATGAACGAGTGACGATGATGCAATGGTGGGCTGATTACCTGGATAAAGAACGTGCCGGTGCCAGATCATAAGGTTTCTCTGGAGCGTAACCATTCCTGAATTTCACTATGTTTCCAGCCCACACTATTACCCCCTAGTGATACTCTGGCTGGAAATGTGCCCGCTTTCTCCATCCGCCAAATGGTGGTTCGGGATAAGCCGGTGATTTTCGCTACTTCTTTGGCTCTAATAATTCGGTCGTTATCCGATGCAAATTGCCTTGAGAGCTTAGTTGAGGCAGTGTGACCGAGAAGGAATTGCAATAGTTGATAGCCCATGTATCCTGCAGTGTTTTGATCCAGACGAATAAAGGCAATTTCGCCTTGATTGCGAAGCAAGGTGAGTGATTCCGTTGGTATGCACAGGAATTCAGCTGCCTCGGCTTCGGTAAATCGCTGATATAGTGCAATGCCGGTGTCCTCCGCTACCGGTATGAGTGCTTGCAGTTGTTCAGGTAAATCCAAACAGGTTTCCCCCTCATCGGGATACAGAGCGTTCCAGGATCGCACTCATTATTAATAGTTTGACTGCCTCTAGCAACTGCTTTTCAACAAGTCGGTAAAATTATCCCCTGTAATCCCCTTATTTTAATGGCACATTGTATGACTTGGGTCAGGTCTTGGTTTTGCTTGCTTGTTTCTGTTCAAAACAACATCGTTAGATTTTCTAGCATTTTGTAAGAAAATCGCTCGATGGGTTGTAAGGAATCGGCTGGATGCAACGGTGAGGGCTTGTAATCTTCTCGGAAATACAGCTTAATATCCGACGACACCAATGAGCCCAGTGTTCAAATAACAACAAAGTCATATTTAAGTAGAGTTGGAGTGCTTGCATGGATGTGCAAGCACTTTTTTAAGCAAAGCTGGCTGGCGGTTGATCAAGGGATGTACGTATCGGGGCCTGGTAAATAAAGGTGTAAACGTACATGTTCTGTATTATTCGTTCGGTTGTGATTGCCGCAGCAGTGCTCTACTGTCATTTCGGTACTGCCCAATTCCTGCCTGAAGATCAGATTCCGTTATCAGTACAAAATCAGATTGTTGTCGATGTGATAGCCGAGCATGGCCATCTGGATATGTCTGCTTTGGAGCAGGCATTCCGTGATTGGTTGCTGGCACAGCCGTTGCCGTTGGCCGACGGGCAACAGCTGGATGCCGGCACCTGCAGCGACTGCAGCCCGCCAAAGGATGGTGAAAACCCAATATTCCCAACGGTTCGTGACGTAGAAATTATTACTAGGGAAGGCCGGATCCGGCCCAGCTTTAAAGTTAAATGGCGCAAACCGGTTAGATTGCCGCGCGAAATCCGAGATTTGTATGAGTTGGATAGTTACGAGGTGTTTTTGGCCCGTGATGACGGTACTTATGAGCACCATGTGATTTCCAAGACACTGCTGGCTGATGGCACGGAAAAGCTGAAGCGGCGGATACGTTTCCGGCGGCGTGATCCGGGTTTTTATACGG
Organism: Gammaproteobacteria bacterium; assembly: GCA_021772985.1. Classification (GTDB taxonomy): domain Bacteria; phylum Pseudomonadota; class Gammaproteobacteria; order Xanthomonadales; family Wenzhouxiangellaceae; genus JAJFKX01. Next base: position 542 of record JAJFKX010000038.1, on the reverse strand, counting down.
TACATGTGCGGCCGGTATATGTGGAGGCGGAACAAACTGAGACGGAGCCCGGCGATCCGGTCAAGAGTTCTGCGCTTGGTAATTCCACTGCAGGTAATACCAATGATATGACGACTAGAGGCGGAGCGGGTGGCCTGAAAGGTGGCTGGGGTGGTGGTGATGGTGCTGATCTCAGCCCGACATCTGAAATCGAGGATTCCTTTGGCCCGGATGGTAGTTTAAATGGAACCAACGATGCGCTGGGTGAATGTGTTTATGCCAATGGCTACATCGGTACGCAATTGCTAGAGGATATAGAGAATCTGGATTGCACTGGTAATGCCCTGGTATTGACCAGTCTGGTCGAGGCTGTGCATTTCAGTGGGTTACGGACATTTAGCGCACCATCGCACAACATCACTGATATTTCACCATTACAGGATTTACAAGATCTGGAGCATTTGGACGTCTCGGGTAATTTGGGGGTTGATCTTGCTCCACTCGATCAAATGGATGGGCTGCTTTATTTGTTCCTTGAAGACCTGGGTATGAACTCACTACCA
>JAJFKX010000037.1 GCA_021772985.1 Gammaproteobacteria bacterium | reverse complement strand
CTATGCGGTAGATATAACCGGGCATGGGCCGGATCAAAAAACCTGCTTTGATGAACTGGGTAGAACCTTGCTGACAGAAACAACCAGCCTGGACGGGCAGTACAGCAAGATCATCAACCAATACGATATCGATGGCCGGGTGCTGGCCCAGTCACGACCTTTGTTCAGCACACCGGCCAATAACGTTAATGGGCACTGGACCAAGACCATCTATGACGAGTTGGATCGGCCACTACAAATCCTGGTTTCCGATGGCGGTCTATCCAACTACAGCTACCCTGGTCTGGATGTGATTTACACCAATGCTGAAGGTTATACCCGCACCGACCGCAACAATATTCTGGGTGAGCGCACCGGCTATACTGATTACCAGGTTGGTGGATTGGCGCCGGATGTCAGCTTTGCTTTTGATGCCAAAGGCAATGTCAGAGAAATTGTTGGCCCGATGGGTGATAGTGGCAGCTATGCCATTACCATGGCCTACAACAAGTTCGATTATCTTACCCAAACCAACGACCCCAGCAAGGGCGGGGTATGGGATTATCAGGTCAATGCACTGGGTGAGCAGAGCTGTAGCATAGACCCCAAAGATCAGGCCACCAAACTGAGCTACGATGCCTTCGGACGGGTGAGTTTCCGGCATTTTTACACTCAAGCGATTGCCAGCAGTTGTTCGGGCAATCTGGCTGGTATGCATGAATGGACTTATGACAATACGTCCGGCTTGGGTTCATCAGGCCAGTTGAGCCAAAACGTCAGTGCCGGGCAGATGATCGATTACATATTTGACGATCTGGGCCGGGTGGTAACCACCACCACCGATATTGATGGTGAAATATTTACCCAACAGCACCGTTATGATTTACACAGCCGGTCACTGTACGAATACGATGCCAGTGGCCGGGGTGTCAGCTATGGTTATAACAGCCAGGGTTATGTGACCACCACTACTGATTTGGGTACGCTGCGCACCTATCAAACCACTGAACAACTCAATCCCTGGGGAACTATCGCAACCGCGAGTTATGGCAGTGGTCAGCAAATGATCCGTGGCTATGATGATCTGGGCCGGGTGGTGTCGATTCTGACCAGCGAAGCTGGCAACGATCCGGTCCAGGATTTGAGCTACAGCTACGACAAGCTGGGCAATCTGAAAACCCGTGATGATGCGGGCATGGCGGGTATGCCGTTTATGGAGGCGTTTAGTTATGACGGCCTGAACCGGCTAACCGATGTGGCATTAACCGTCTCTGGTCAGTCAGCGGTCGATACCCTAGACATCAGCTATGACATGTCGGGCAGAATCACCAATAAGAACGGTGATACCTACAGCTATGCAGCAGGCCAGGTAATTCATGGCATGACCAGCATGAGCAACGGCTATACCGCTATTTATGACGCCAATGGAAACCAAACCCAAAGTGGTGACCGGGACAGTGACTACACGGTATTCAATAAGCCCAGCAGGATAGAAAACACCCAGGCGGTAGTTGAATTTGAATATGGGGCTGGTTTAAACCGGTTCAGAAGGACCGACAGCTTACCCGGTGGCCAGGTGCAAAGGGAAACCTTGTATGTCGGTAATGTGGAAGTGATTACTGAAAACCCAGACAGCAATCCGGTGACCACCTATAAGCGTTATATCGGTGATAGTGTGATTGTCACGGAAAGTGATGCTGATAGCCGGGTGGAATACACGCATAAAGACCATCTGGGCAGTCTGCATGCGATTACCGATGTGAATGGCAATCTGGTCACGCAGTTGAGTTTTGGGGCATTTGGTGAAAGGCGAAATCACCTTGACCCGAATATCCTGTTGACTGACAACCCAGCGGAGAACACCACGACTCGTGGTTATACCGGGCATGAGCATATTGAAAGCATGAACCTGGTGCATATGAATGCTCGAACCTATGATGCGGATGTGGGGCAGATGATGCAGGCGGACAGTATCATCCCGGATATTACCAACAGCCAGAGTTTGAATCGGTTTGCTTACGTGTATAACAATCCGTTGAGTTACAGCGACCCAACCGGTAATGCGCCAAGGCTAAGAGATAGCAATGCGAGTGATCGATCTCGGCAGCGAGTGATTGAAAAACAAGCTAGAAGTGGCGATCGTCAGGCGGTGCAGCAGCTATCGCAGGGCAACACTAGAACAATGGCAATTGCTGGCGATAAACCAGAGGGCACGCATTCAGCTAGTTTTGAAAGTGGCCTGGGTAGGCTGGATTCGAGTGAGGATGAGGTTGAGGTTGAGGAAGTTATAGCCGATGATGAATCTCTGCGCTTAAAAGCAGAGGCTGTAAGAAAGAGACTACGTAAGTTTGAAGAGTTTGAAAAACTAGAAGAAAAAGCTGGTGATTTAACAATTACTGTTGACGAAAGTGAGCCTACATCTTTAGATCCAAATACAAGGACAATAAATATTAACAAACGCACGCTCAACCAGGAATTCAGGACTAAGTTGCCTGTGGACTTTGAAGATAGTCTTAACCATCTAAGTGATGATGAGTTTTTTGATGCACTTGATAGCTACCCTGATTGGTTCGGCTTTACACTAGAGCGAATAATTTTCCACGAAACCTTTCATGCAACTCAAGATAGTAATAGTCTAATTGACACAGGTCTCAGAGATATAGAAGCGATTAATGCCACTAATGAATTCATGAGAAAACATTTTAACGAACCTTTAAGAAAAGATCATAGAACTACAAGATCAAAGCGTGATGAAAAATGAAGAAAATATTATATCTAATCTTATTATGTCTTAGCCCGGTATTATCTGCTTGTTGCAATATTGATGTGAATGATCTAGCAATAGATGGCTATCAAAATTTTGAAATAAGTGGGCCGTTAACTATAAGTGCAATTGAAAAAAAGGAAATGGCAGCAGTGGAAAGTGATGGTTCTAGGATTATGAGGCCTTTTGGTTATCAGCATGAAAAATGGCAGGTATTCAAAAACAGTTACCTTCCCGGTGATTGTATTTTTCATATAACTAGTGATGAGCAGTCATGGAAAAGTTTATCTGGGCGTGAAGGTTATATCTTATATAGAAATGGTGAAGTTATATCAACCATACTAATAAAAATTTCTTGATAGTTCGGCATCCATTTATTGAAAAGAGTTTGGGTATCCGCCTATTTAATTCACAAATTACGAATTAAACAAGCGCAGCTAATGAGCTGAACATGCCGAGTATGCCGTTTATCGAAGCCTTCAGCTATGACGGCCTGAACTGGTTAACCGATGTTCAACTCACAGTGGCCAGTCTACCAAGTGTTGATACCCTGGATATCGATTATGACCTATCCGGCAGGATTACGAGCAAAAATTTAGTATTCCGATGGGGTCATAATAGTGATCACCCGGGTAGTCACAGTGGGATCGGCTGGATTTTCGCATCCAGCTTCTAAAGAGTCGTCATAGTAATCAATTTTGAACATATATGTTACGTTATCCTCGACTGCAAAGATAGCGCAATCATGTTCATCATAGGGATCGTTGTCTTCGTTAAAATCATTGAACTGAGCCAGAGATTCAAGCAGTGTTACTTTGCCGGCGGCACCAATGCAGGCCACGCCTTGGGTAAATAGCACATGACCGCCGAAATGATAGATCCGTAGTAAGTCGTTTAACCGCCGAATCACTTCCGTTCTTATGGCTGGGTTGGGGTATGGGGTATTCAATACTGTGTAAACACGCTCTTGTACCAGCGCCAGCTCTTTATTAAATTTTTCCAGCGCCGCTTGCTTTTCATTAGTTGATAGATTGGGTGATAACCAAAGTCCACATTGATCTTTAGGCGGAAGCCAGATAAGGCGTTTGGTCATTGTCTAGGGTGATAGTGCCTCCCAGGATAGCCAACACTTTTATCGACACAAGTGGGTTGGTTCATCAAGGTTTAATGAAAAAAGCCTGGCAGAACCAGGCTTAAAACGTAAGGGCAGTTAGAACCCTCACTAGGCTTGACCGGAAAGGTGTGACCGATCAAGCTTGAGGTGATTATACGGAAAAACGCAAAAGAGTAGTACACTAAACCTGTATCGACAAAAGGCAATGGAATGCTGGTTCTTACACGCAGAATTGGTGAAAAGCTGATCATCAGAGATGATATAGAAATTACCGTAGTTCAGAGTCAAGGCGCGACGGTTCGCTTTGGTATTGAAGCGCCGCAGGAGATCAGCGTTCACCGGGAAGAAATCTACCGCCGTATCAAGGCAGAAAAACTCACCGAAGAAGACTAGATGCAGGAGGCTAGTCGCTTTCTTTGATGGTAGCGGCTTAGAGTTGACAGCCACTGACAGATCGCTAAATTTACAGGGCAACCAAGCTAGGCTACGTAAACAAAAATAAATGATAAGCGATATTACGAGACGGGATAATTCGTCTCTATGCGCTTGTCATAGTGGCCCAGGCTTGGTTGCCTAGATTATCCCGTCTCTTTGATGAAAACCACGCAGCAAAAACAGCTCGACTTCCTCAGTCATTACCTGTTCGTGATTCATAACCAGATTACGATCAGTTGTTCATCCGGTAGAGCAGCTGCGGGTGACTTGGATTGGAAATGTCAAAGCATCAGGTTTTTAATTGAGAGCTCTTTACGAGCTATTAAGTATCAGGAAAAAAAGCACCCGGAAAGTCGCCTTAAATCTGAATTGTTGTACCGACTCGATAGTGAGCTACAGCACTTTATGCGTTTGGCAGAAGAACGTGAAAACGCCACGATACAGCCGAAAACAGAGAAACCAAGGCAAGGTTGGAAAGACATCGAAGCGAGCAGTCTGGAGTTAATGCGGCTAATCTGTTTGGCGCGGCGTAGGCTTAATATGGATATTAAACGAGCGTCGAGGTGACTCCCTATAATGACCCTACCTAGTTTTCCGGGCAGCGTCACGCCCCTTTCATAACCTGTTCGCCTAATTCATCAAGACGGTCTGTGATGGAAAGAAGATCAAAGCGTTTACGAAAAAGGGTTCTAAAAATGCGAAGACTGACATAACCAATTTGACTAACCGCCAAGAGCAAATCGTCACTTTTTTCAGGGGCTAAGTAACTTGGCCGGTATCCTTCATCGTCAATATCCATAGCAGAAGTAAGCGCTTTTTGGTTAGGATGGGCACCAAAGTCAATGGTGCTATCGTAGAGTTTTTGGGCAGCCAGAGACAGTACAAAGTGGTGTTTCTCGAGACCTTGAATCATTAGATACGGTTTAAGTTTATTTTTAACCTCCCTGTAATGCTCATCACTCTCATGCCTTCTCACCCATACATCGCCAAGCTCCGGATTATTATTGATATGAAATGCGTAGAGCGCCCACTCCAAACAAGACCTTTGGAGTGGAAAAGAGTTGGTTATTTGTCCTGATAAGGCCAGCATATATGCGCCTCTAAAAGCTGACCGCGATTTAATCAAAAACAGTGCCTGAAACAGCAGATCAGCGGAAAGACCATTTAAGTTTTCTGAGATTGTCTCAAATGCTTTTTCGACTCGCAGCAACAGTGAATAGTTTTCACCAGACCTAGCAAAGGAGTACAAACAGTTGGCGAATGAATCATCTATAAACGATGAAATCGGGTCATCCGCCCATTTGGGAGGCACTTTTATTTGACGTTTTTCCATATTGCCCTACCTCTTTAAGATATTTGTTTAATGCCCAGAAGATCATGGCTAGCGCTCCGAGCGGTCATAAAAATATGTCCCTTCTGAATTGGGAACAGCCGCAATCGGTTGACCACCAGTCAATCGACCGAGTAGTGCTATTGGCGCTGAATCTTTGAGTCTGTATATACACTTCCATGCGTATGTTTCTAGCCAGCTCTGGAACTGGGTTTTTGCTGGCTCCATGGTTATCGTTCTTAGAACATACAAAGAACACTTTATAGAAACAAGCAAAGAATACGTCAACCCCTGATACTGCACTCGCCTGCCGAACCAGTGATTCAGGAGAAAGCTTGGAGGTTTGAACTCACAACCGCCGACTGAATAAAAACAAAACCTCTCTGAAAGGATACAGCAGCTAGCTTCGAGGGTACACTTCCAGTATAGGAATCTGCTCGATTTTCACAAATGAAAAACCCCATTGATTGGATGGGGGTTTTTGCTCCGTGACGTTAAGCCACCAGAGTTAGCACCTAACAATTTCAGTATAAGAATTTACTTGATTAAGTCAAAAGTTTTTCTAAGGTACGCGTGGGTCTTTGGGCGGGGCCAGATGCTCCGTGGTGGAGCCACTAGCGTTAGCACCTAGTTGTTGGGGTTCAAATCCCCCTGGCTCCACCATTGACCCACCCCAAAAACTCTAATCTAGCTCATTAATTATGGCTTATTTTCCTAGGTGGCGTCGGTGATGATTTGCTTCAGCTCGACCAAGCGGAGTAGGGCAGTTTTGGTTTGTTAAAGTTCAAGAACGGAGGTGAGCGGATAAACACCTAAAGTTTAATATTTTGATCAGTTTATCAAGGTGTATCAATTCTTTAAACGACTGTTTAAAGAGTTGATACACTAGCTTCAGCTTCCGCCAGTAACTGCTTGGCATACAGAACATAATCTAAAATTAGCAATGGCTTTTGTTGTCGATGATTTTTTACGGTTTGAATCCCAGCAACCAGGGCAATAAAGTCCGTCATCACCGTCAAATTGATAGCAGCCCAATTTTCTACCTGTTGGCGTTTCATTTGCTGGCAAACTAGTTTTCTTCAAAATAGCATTTTCTTCTTGAAGGCTAGCTATTCTTTCTTTCAAAGCTGCTGCCTCAAGTTTGATATCTGCTAGTTCCATAGACAAATCAGCTAATACATTCTTAAATTCAGCATTTTCTATACTTTTGGATATATCACGAAGACGCTTAGCAATTGATATTGAATTACTTACAGATGTAATGATGTCCATATATTCCCCACTATTTGTTGTCAGATATTGATACGCTTAGCCACATCTAAAGCTTCCTGGTCGGTCACGCCAAGATAATGAGACGTAGATGTAACATCCTTTTGCCCCAGCATACGGCGAACTATTTCAACATTACCACCGGTTACTTGCCAAGCTAAAGCAGCTTTAGTTCGCCGAGTGCTGTGGCAAGCGTAAGCAGTCGGATTGAGCCGGATCATTATGGCCCATTTTTTAAGGAGCCGCCAAAACTGGGTAGTAGAGATAGCTTTGTTTGGCATTTTGCTTTTCGGCAGACCAGTGAACAGGTGATCCCAGGGCATCTTACCAGCTTCAATAACCCAGGCTTGCACTGCTGCCCGCGTTTCTTTATTCAGGGTGACGGTCAGCCCTTTATCTGTTTTCTTCTGGCGCACCTGAAATTCCTCCTTGACTCCACGTTGAGAATCGCAAACATCATCGACCTTCAGTTTGACCAGATCACTGGCACGAAGTAACGTATCAATGGCTACAGAGAATAGTGCAAGATCACGCCCAGATTTTTCAGTTTTCAACAAATCCTTAATCAGCCGGACTTGCTCAGGGGTAAACGGTTTTTTCTGACCAATAGATTTTCCCTTGTTCCATGGAATACGTTTACTGGTGTGCTTGAGGTCGGAATCTGTTAATGCTTCTAAGGGAAAATCCATCAAATAATTATGTAAGCTTTTAGTGGTATTAAACGTATTACCTTACATATTGGCAATAGAAAGCAGGTTGATATTTGCTGAAAATCTTATGAATAAAGGGTTTTGAGCGCTCCTGAGAAAGCAAGCTTTTTATAAAAGCTTACTTTGCTTAGCATGATATTATTGTTCGTAAGCGGACTTATTCCTTATTCTATGTGGCGTTGAGTTCAGTCTAATCCATGGGCAATTTGAGCGATCTAGAAATGATTCTTGAAGATATTACTATATTTATAACTTTGGGCGCACTAGCAATAGGATATGTGATCCAGGAAACCACAACTATTTTGAGATTGCGAGCAAAAATTATAGCTTGGGAACAAAGGTTATTTGAAGCTGCGCTTATAGGTGGAATCATGCTTTTTTTATCAAGAGCAATGATCATTTATTTTTTTTCAATGGCAGGTGACACTGAATTCTATGTATTTTCCTATCAAACGTTAAAGTCTATAATGCCATTTAGTTTTTCAGGCACAGTAGTAGTTGCGCTTTTAATTTCACAACTATTTTCAAGATTGATTAATTGGTTCATGCCTTTTCAAAAAGCAAATTTTTGTATAAGCAGACGCTATGGCGACTTAAAAACAAAGCTATTATTAAAAGCAGCCTTGGAACAGAAAGTGGTATTAGTGTGCTTAAACTCACAATCTATATACATTGGTCTTATTAATAGCGTGCCTTTATTTGGAAATTCAGAACAATATTTCAAAATGTTTATATTATTGCAAGGAATTTCTAAAATAGGCGGGGCGGATATAGTTATAGAACGCGACTACTCACAATTTTTTCTTGATACAGGTACTGCAGTTAAAGATGATAATCTACGAGAGTCGCTTGTTATAGTACTTCCTCTTGCTGACGTGAGTTATGTAAGGTTTTTCAGCTCGCGTTTATACAGTAAAGAGTTTCAAAGCGATGAAAATAAATCTTGATAACCTTTCGTGTTTAACACAATAAACTTTGTTCAAACTACGAATGAAGCACAAACCCAAACTTTATACCGATGATTTCTGTAGTGCCGTAGAGCAGTTTTCTTACAGACAAGTGGCGATTAAACGTTAAAATATCTTCCAGCAGTCTTGTCAGGTGCACCTCAAGTGGGAGTCCAGGGAAACCGACCGATACCATGAGCTCTAGCCGATTTGATTGCTCTTGGGTTTTACCCCGTTCTTAATCCTTCATGAAGTTTGTCGGTTTACCATTGATATTCATCACCTATGCTCCGCTGAGCATTAATCCTATATCAGATAGCCCGCTTTAATCCAGAACTCCAACACGACCCCACCGATACCCGCAGCCCGGATGAGCTGCAGGCATTCAATAGTGAAGTGAAGGCGTTGTGCAAAATGCTGGTCGATCTGCACCGTCAGCACCGGGCTGACAAGTATTTTAGCTGGCTGCTGGATGACTGTCTGGCTTCTTTTGGCCGGCGAATAGCAGAAGATAACCTTCCCCCAGAAGATGCCCGTGATGACATCTTCAAATTAGCCCAACTGGTCAGCCGGGTTTACCAGTTAGCTCCGCCCTTTGCCGATGTGCTGGGACAGATCTATCAATATCTGTCATCTACGGGAAGCAGGCAGTGGATGGGGCAGTATTTCACGCCATCCTCGGTAGCCACCATGATGGCGCAGATGAACTTTAGCCTGACGCAATTAGAAACCTATGCTGTTCGAGAAAAGGTGATGAGAATTGGGGATATTGCCGGGTGCGGCTCAGGGGCTTTGTTACTGGCGGTAGTTCAGGAAATCTATCGGGAAGCCCCAGAGATGATGGCCTATGCCAGTTTTACCGGCGTTGATTTAGATTACACCTGCTGCCGGATGGCTGGGCTTAATCTATTAGCTCATTGTTATTTCACACAAACCGCCGTAGGAGAAATTCTGATTATGCAGGGCAACGGGCTGGGAGAGCCACAGCAGTGGAAAAAGATTATTCATGCCACTAGGGCTGATCAGCCGGCAGAAGCTTTTGAATCTGATCTACCGGAATCGATGACAGAAGCACTTGAGCGTTATTCACCTGAGGATGTTCAAGATGACAAAGAAGAAGTACAAATAGATTTGTTCTAAGCGTGGGTAAATTTGCTATAAACAAACTGTAATCGCCTTTTTGATACCTTCGATACAGTAGGTATAAGGAGTCTGGCACAAGAAATACTGTGCTAATGAGGTGTTTTTACCACGCTATGCAGTATAAAGTAGTCTTTTGTATTGCGAAGCAGGTAATAACTCTTGGCCAAGGAACAAGCCCATACTGATGCGCGGAACCTGGAAAATCGCCCGCTGACGATCCAGTCCGCGACTTTGTTGCTCGCCGAATACAAAAAACGACCCGAGCTAAGCTTGGCCGGTTTCTTCGAGGATTTGTTCAATCTGATCTATGAACACCATCTGTTGCCGATCCAAGCCGCATTTTGGGGGTCAGGAGTGTTCACCGAGGACTTGCAAATAGAGTGGTTTCAACGCAGGGCTTTTCGGCTCGTGAAGCATGAAACTGCCTTTTTTGCACTGCTCGATGAATACATTGCTACCGAACGCGAATCGATGATCCCGCATGTTTTCGAAAACCCCAATCAGGTACTGATTGATCGAGAAGTTGTGCCAGATAAAAAACAGCGTGATTACTCTGAACTGAAATGGCTTTATGAATTTAATATTCGAGAATTGCTCAATGTTAACGTGACTGGCCTGAGTACTGATCACCGTCTGATGTCCAGTATTTACAGTGAGCATCACCTTGACTTCACCGATGGTCACAAGACTATTTGGCGGGACTTGTTTTTGTTTCTAATACAGCACTCAGACTTCGAGCGGCTCGGCGTATTTGACAAAAGCCTCAAATCCCCTAAAAGAGGGTTGGATTCTGTAACACTCAACCAAATCATGGAAAAGTTGCAGCAAGCAGCTGAAGCCCGCAGAGTGTTTCCCTTGTTAGAGCCACAAGTGCTTGATCGCCTAGATCAGATGTTGGGGAAGCAGGGTGCACAAAAAGTATTGGAGTTATCCGATCTCGTGCGCCATACAATAATCAATGCTCTAATGTTGCCGGAAGAACGAGAATGGGAACGCAAGTTTCTGGGTGCTGCTGACGCCGAGACTGGACTTGTGATTCCCCTCCCTCATGATGTACCAGAAGAATGGAAGTGGGCTTGCTTCCGTGCCACTGGCAAATCTCAACAGGAGTACATCACCGATCCGGCCGGATTTGGCCGGTACACCTATCCCATTAAAATGTTATCTCAGGATCAGCTGCAAGTGCTCGATCCAAAAGGGTACACTGCACTTGAAAATTGGTGCTATGGTGAAAAAGATCGACCGAAGATGAGTTCGTTTCTACTCACTAAAAAAGAACGCCTCAGAAGAATGGCAGCTTTTACGGAAGCGCCTAAGGCCTCTGAAATCAGTGCCAGTGAGTATGCTAGGAAAATAAGAATAAGGAAATAAATTCAATATCTTAGCTTTTAATAAAAAAATAAAAGTAAAAACGTATAATAAAACACCTTGACAAGTAGCCCCTTAGCTGAATATGCTGAAAAGGCAGGTTCACGCACGGATGCGTGGTCGATTTTCAGTATTGGCCTGGGGTGAATTAGGAAGATCATCAGGCCAATCCCAACACAGCAGGGGATTAACATGGCCCAACAATCAGCTACTAGAACCAATCATCTTGGTGGCGCTCCGCTAGATAATCGCCGAGCATTTTTACAAATCAGTGGCGATTTTCTATGTATTGAAGAATTCATTACCAGGTTGCATGCCTCACTAATATCTGACTATCAATGCACCAGTAACATGGTGGTTGGCTTTGGCAAGCAATTAGATCAGGTCGAGCAACAGATCACTGAAAATCTAGATCATCACGGCACGATTCTTAAAGGTGTCTGTGAGCGTTTGGAAACACTGGAAAAGAAGGTTGAGCACGAGCTAAACCTCAAAACCGCCAGTGCTACGTTACAGCTGATCAAAGATGTTCATCCTGATCTGGATGATGAAGAATTCCGGCAATTCAACTTACAGCTGTACGGTGACTTGATCCAACAGCTCGGCTTCAAATTGATTTTGCCGACAGTTAATGGGGGTTTTGACCACTTGGCGATGCGCCCGGTTGGATCAGTGTCTGATTCGGATGCACGAGTCTGGATCGTCACCCACACGATTAAGTTTGGTCTTCAATCCGACACCAAGGTCTGGGTGCCGGCTGAAGTCAGAATCACACCTTTTAATAACCCACCAAGCACTGGAGGTGCATCATGACTAAACCTATTGGTATTGACCTAGGAACTGGTAATTGCCAGTACGCCTTTATCTCAGATGATGGTCGATCAGTGGTCGGCCCTATCGACTCAGGCGAATGCCTGCCATCGGTTGTTTATTTCAATAACGGTATTCCGGTGATCGGTCAGGAAGCGGCTGATCTGGCAACACTCGATCCACTCAATGGAATTTTTCACTGGAAACGGGATTTAGGTAGTGGGAAATTGCTGTATGACAACAACGGCAGTCCAATTACAGCTGAGGATGTTGCAATTATGTTGTGTAGCTACATCAAAACACAGGCTGAACGGTTTCATGGCACGGTCATAGATACGTGTACGCTATGTGTGCCTGCCAACTTTACCGATGAGCAAAAGCAAGCGGTCATTGATGCTGCTAAAAAAGCCGGGTTTTCCTGCCCGGGTTTCACTGATCAGGAACCTAGTCTGAGCAATGAACCGACCGCTGCTCTGCGTTGCGCGGATGCTGACAATGTGGTTTTCAGCGATGGTTACTGTCTGGTGGTGGATATTGGTTGTGGTACGACCGATATAACCCTGGCCAATCGCCAGGGCAACAAATACGAGATCGCCACCACCAATGGTATCCCCAAACTGGGGGGGAAAGACATAACCGATGCTTTAGTTGCTTACTGTAGGGATGAATTCAAACAATCCACTGGTATCGAGCTAAACCAAGGTGCCCATCCGGATCTTGATCTAGAACTGTTTAACCGGTGCGAGGCAGCCAAGATGCGATTGCGTAACACTGATCAGGTGCAAATCCCAATCCAGACTGGAGGTCAGAAACAGTTGATCACGATTACCAAAGAACAATCAGCGCAGTTAGCCAAACCGCTCACCGATGAGATTATTGAGGTAGTTAATCGAACCATCACAGAAGTAGGGGTGGCGCTTGATCAGGTTAAGCAAATGATTCCTGTCGGAGGTGGTTCGCTCTATCATGCAGTTGACCCAGCATTAGAAGCCTACTTTGGCCGCCCATTAACGGATATTGGTAATCGCCATACTGCTGTATGCCGTGGAGCAGCTTTAGCTGCCTGGGCAGAATGTGGCGAAGTCTCTACCAGCACGGGTTATAAATTACCGGCGCAGGTAGCGATTGTGCATGATGTCACCAGTTACAGCTATGGTATTCAGGCACTGGATGATCAGTCACAGCCAAAATTTGCCACCTTGTTGCAAAAGGGTGCATCGATTCCTTCAACGTTCACCCGAGAGTTTGTGCTTGATCAGGAAGGAGCTAACGGTGCTGATATCCGGTTGCTACAGGGTGGCACTGAAGGTGGCGACCCTGGTCAGGCTGCTCAGCTTGGCAGCTTTAAATTAGAGAATTTAACACCGGTCTATGGCCGTGCTCACCGGGTCGAAGTCACGTGCAGTATCGATAAGAATGGCCTGCTCAAGTCTACCGCCTACGACACTGAGAAAGGCATTACCGCCACTGAGGAGGTGTCAGTATGAGGTTCCTTCCCGGCTTTGGTAGAAGCACACAAGCCGAACGGCTACCTTCGGGTAGTCGGCTGTGCACCATGGTGGTGATTGATCGTTCTGGCTCGATGTCGCGTCAGGATTATGTCCCGACTCGTTTAGCTGGTGCTATCAAGGCCGCTCAAGCGCTGATTGATGAGAAACGCGCCAAACGACCGAATGACGTGGTGGCTATCGTTGGTTTTAATAAGGTGGGCAAAATTTATGCTGACCCATCATCCGTTAATGTCTGCTTTAACCGTGCTTTTGATCAACTGACGGCTACTGGAAACACCCGTTTCCAGCAAGGACTGAAATCCGCACAATCGGCCTATCAACGGTTAAATGATCGATCGTATCAACCGCAAATTATCTTTTTGTCCGATGGACAGGATGGCGATAAAGGTAGTTTTGCATTTAGCCAACACTTAAAACACCAACATTATGACATCCACACAATTGGTGTTGGGCAGCGGGCAAGCGTGGATGAGGAACGGCTCAAAAAAATCGCCTCTATCGGCCCAAATGGGCCGCAATATCAATTTATCGATAACGTTCGTGATCTGGTTATTGGGTTCAAAAAACTCGCAGCGTTGCGAATGGTAACTAACCCAGGAGATATCAATCATGTCTAACACTAAACAACCTTCCCCCGGCCAGCTGGGTTATACGCTTGGCTACCGCTGCGGTAAATACAATCAAGCGTTTACGGCTTCGGCAGAAGTTAGTGTCCAACTAGCCAGCGATCCTGAAGCGGAAAAAGCGTTCCAGCGAGGGTTTCATAGAGGACTGGATGCTGGCTGGAAGCGTTATGAAAAGGATCTGGGAGCTGATCAATCAGCTGATAAGAATCAGGAACCAGGTCATGAGCGATAAACCCAAGTTTCCCTCAATTGCACAAAGCCAACTCAAAGTAGCATTTGCAGATGGTATGGGATGTGGGTTTTTAGATGGTGCTCCACGTATCCCAATACCGAGTCTTAATCAAATTCAGGATATAAATCAGTTCCTTTACGAATTTGCAGAACAGTGGTTAAACGGACATGTCAAAGGGATGAAGCAGCGGTTTTTGCATATTCCTCCAGAAAGTCTTTTAGCTAAGGCAAAGACTCTCAAAGCTCAAATCAAAGATGCTGAAATCTGGCGAGAAAGTTTCCTGGCGGGCGCAAAACTGGTGCTGCATAACAACCTCCGTGAACTTCGGAAAATAGCTACCCGTTCATCAGATCCACTCTGTAAGTCTGCTATTGAGGAAAGTATCAAATGGATGCGTAACTGCGAATTGATTCAAAAGCCTGAAGTGGAGTAAAGGTATGAACGATAAACCCAAATTCCCCCAAAAGGTTCAGAAAGAGCTGGATGCAGTGCAGGCGAGAGGCACCAAAGATAGTTTGGCTCAGCAGCCGCCAAAACCACCCAAACCCAAGCACTTGAATGACTATCACCACCGACGGCAATATGTCGCAGCGTTCATTGCTGAATACTGTCAGGGGTATGCCGATGGGATTAAGCAACAAAACACCAGCGAGCCTGGAGCCCTGGGTTACTCAGAGGCTGTTCGCTCATTTCAGTCAGGCAGTTCAATGGTCATATTTGATGCCTGGATGACTAATTTTGGCAGTGGCGTGCTGGCTGCATTAAGTGGCACAAAACAGGTTCGTATCGAGACGCCTTCAGAAGCACTGGCCGAGTTATGTAATGATGCGGCTCAGCAAGGCATTGAATGGACAAACCAGTGCCAGGAGCAGATTCAACAGCGTAGTCAGGATCGGGAACCGCCTGCTCCAGACCGTGATCAGGATTTAGGCCGGGGACGCTAACACTGTGGCTGATCGCTATTCAATGGATGACCTGCGGGATATTCGCGAATATCACCAGCTGTTCAACCAAGGCCGGGTTGATGGGATAAACGGCAAACGAGCCAAAGTGCCTAAACCGCCTTTGCTCAGCTTGTTATTGAGCGTGCGCCAGCTCCAGCCCTATCTGAGTTGGCGCGGTAAATCCTACTGGCGAGGTTACAACCAGGGTTGTCGTGAACTGGAGCAGCAAAAACAAGTTCAACCGGAATCAGCGCCGGTTCCCATCAATCAATTGCCAGAAGTCAGAGCCAGTCTTCGCCTGCAGCGTCGGTTAGCCTACCTGAGAACCATCGCTCATCAATCAGTCGAGCCGGTCAAAACTGATAATCAACAGCTCCAGCACGCTTATCAGCAGGTGGTAAAACAAGGCATAGCCCAGGGGAAACGGGATCGCAAACTTCTGGCACTCAATGATCAGTCGCTAGAGCATGGCCTTGAGCGGAACCGCTGATTTTTTCTGGATTTTCATCAGGATTTCAACTGCAAAACCAGATAATACGGATAGCAAACAATGGAGTGGTTCAAAAAAGCGTTTTTCGGTTTGTGCCTGGTGCTGGTGGGCGTATTTGTGCTCCAGTTCGGGATAGCCAGTGCTCAGGGTGATTCAACCGGAAGCATTTTCCATCTGGTGATTCTGGTGTTTATGTGGTGGTGGTTGACCAAAGTGGTTGAATTGCCTGGCGTCAAACCGGCCTTTAAAGCGATAGGACAACTGATGGGATTTATCGGTAAACCATTGCGCTGGCTGGTTGAGGGGTTATTCAGTCCAATGGCCACTGGCGCTCGTTGGGCGTATTGGTGGGAAACAGCGCTGTTTCTTAAATCATCACATACTGGATTTGTCCTGGATGGTCATAAGAAGCGGCTGTCACTAAAACACTCGTTTCAAAACGTGCTGGTGGCCAGTCCGGTGGGTGCCGGGAAGACCAGTGTGGTGGCCGTGCCGAATATTTACGAATTATCTCGCACAAAAGCCTCGATGGTGATTATGGATGTCAAACCAGCTGCCGGTGATCCGGGAATAGGAGAGCTGTATCAGCTGACCTCCGGTTATCTGTCGGGGCAGGGGTATAACTTGAGAGTACTGAACCTGGGCGACCCACTGCGCAGTTTGGCATGGAACCCGTTAGCTAACCTCAGCCATGATCCGTTCAAAGCGCATAATGAAATCCAGGCGATTGCCAATATCGCCATTAACAATGCGGCCGGCTCTGGTGGGAATCGACGGCAAGGCGGTGATCCGCACTGGAATAACTCAGCTATCAAGCACACCATTATGTTCATTGGTGCATTGCGGGCATTGGCTGAGCAGGATGATCGCTATCAACGCTATTGTCATCTACCGGGCGTTTGGGATTTGCTCAACCAGTGCAGGGTTTATCCGGATGTCAGGCAAAGCGAGCTGCCGGTGGTGACGCGGTTTATGCTGCAGGTGGGTCTGAGTAACCCGCAGCTGTCCCAGCAGTATCTCGGAGCACTGGCAGGTAGTCCAAACAGTGTTGCTGGTGAGATAGGTACCGCCATTACGGCCCTGGCTAATTTGGCCAATCCGGCGATAGCCAACCTGATGGGCTCCAATAACTTCTCGTTTACTGAACTCCGGCAGCGACCCACCGCCTTATTTATCACTGTGCCGATTCAGGATTTGGCCCAGCAAAATTTTGGTTTGATTGTGCGGTTATTTTTTAATCAGCTGCTCGATCACCTGCGGCGTAGCCAGAGCGACAATCAACGCCCGGTGATGTTGTTGTTGGATGAGGTAGGCAATTTTACCATTGATGCCTTTTCTGACTTTGTGGGTACAGCAAGATCTTATAACGTGGGCATTCTGGCGATTCTGCAGTCACTGGCTCAGCTTTCCGCCCGGTATGGCCATGAGCACGCGGTAACCATTCAGGAGAACCTGGTGACCAAGTGCTGTTTCGGTGGAACCAGTGGAGTAACGGCTGATTACTTTTCCCAGGAAATCGGTAAAGCCCGGTTTGCCGTGCCGAAACGAGATAACCACATCACCACCCACCGGGAAGATGTGTTAATCAGTCCCAGTGAAATTGCCAACACCGAAAAGAAATATCTGTTCTGCTCCACTTCTGATCAGTATCCAATGAAGTTCAAGGGCAAGCCATACTTTAAACATCCAGTCTATAAGCGATTGACGAAAATCCCACCGGTACCAATCCCGGAGACCACGCCGCCACCTGTGCCGATGCTAGATTTAGAGCAGTTCCGGCCCGCACCTACACCGGTGGTTGATCCTAATATCATTACAACGCCCTAATGCCCGCTAATTCCACCGAATATAACCGGCAATACTGGCAGCGCTATAAACAGCGCCGGCGGCGTGTGTATGGGACGTTGACGCCCAAACAGTATCAGACACTGGAATCACGAGCCAAAGTGGCCGGCCGCGGTGTGTTCCAGCAGCTGTGGCAGGAAAGCCAGGCATATCAGCAGCAACGTTACCTGCCATCGACAACAGTTGAGCGGCTTCACCAGGAATTGATCAACCAGCTTAGACGCATAGGCAATAACGTCAACCAAATCGCCAAACACACCAACTCTTTCCGGCGCATGGTGACTCAACGGCAGGTATTTGAACAGCTGCAGAATCTGGAAAACTTGTTGAAAGATTTTACTTATCAAATGCCGCGGTTATCAAAAAGTAATGCTGATCAGTTGAAAAAATGATCGTTAAATCATTGAGCCGGCACAGCCGAAGCTTTGATCAGCTGGTTTGCTACATTGATCATGGGGCAGGGGAGCATGATTATTACCTGGCGCATAATTTTCTGGCGCTGCCCAATGATACTGCGGCAGTGGTCAAACAGTTCCAGGATAACGCTGATTACCTGGTAGACAGTCCGGGATCTGTGTATATGTATCACGAGATGATTTCTTTGCCGGCAGAATGTGCCGAGCTGGACAATGCCGATGAAATCCTGGCAGGTCTGGTGCAGCAATGGATTAACCGCCGTTGTCCGGGTCATCTGGTCTATGCGCGGATTCATAGGGAACGCTGTCCGCATGTGCATCTGGCTATCTCGGCCAATCCGGTACAAAACATAAGAAGGCAGCGGTTGAGTAAGAAACAGTTTCGCGAGATCCAAGTTGATCTGGAGAACTACCGTTTGCAACACTACCCTGAGCTCGGCAAGCAGCGTTTGTATCAGCAGATTGGCAGGCATGAACAAATACGGCAGACTGACGCTGAAATCCAGTTGCAAAAACGCACCGGCAAAATCACTGAAAAGCAGCGGGTTACTCAGATCGTGAGTGAGGCCCTTGATATCGCTATTACCCCAGCTGAGTTACATCAACAGGTTAAAGCAAAAGGCTTGCAGTTCTACCAGCGGGGTAAAACGGTGGGTGTCATACAATCGGCTACAGGGCGTAAGTTCCGCCTGAAAACGCTGGGGCTGGCTGCGCGATATCAAAAGCTGCAACAGATGATGCAGGTGGTTGAGAGGCAATGGCGGGAACTGGAGCGAATGCAGAGCCGACAATAAAATTTGAATGCCTGTCGTATCATTAAGATTGTATAAAGTGGAACTTGACATAATGTCAATTAATTGAGGTTCAGATGAAATCTGATAATGGCAGCTGTATACTCAAAGCTGCCATTTGGCGGGGATATAAAATGAAAGAAATGTTGATTGCATGACACTAAAGCGGGGGCATGATGAAAGATTGGAAAAATGGTGAAGTTGAAAGTCATGGTAACTCTAGTGGGTTAGTCGTTTTACTCCATGGCTTTGGCCAATGTTTAACAAGATTAGATAGTATGGCGAAAGTAGTTACCTACTCTCTGCCAGATGCTGATCTATTGCGGCCCGACCTGCCATACTCAAACATGGTATGCACCATACCAGCGATAGATATCGTAAAGTCTATTATCTCAGCGATTGATAAAGCTTGGCAGAGAAGACTCAAGTCAAGCGAGGGTGTTTCTTATGAATATGTACGAGTAATAGGGCATAGCTTTGGTGCAGTTCTTGCTCGCCGGGTTGTACTAGTAGCAAATGGAACTGTATCTGGTTTTCAATGCGAATCTGAAATAGCGGAATTAATGGAACGACCACGTGCTTGGTCGAATAAAATTGATAGGCTCATTCTGATCGCTGGAATGATAAGGGGCTGGGAAGTATCTTCCGCCATGGGGAAATTGCAAAAGCTGAGTTGGCGAATCGGTAATTTTATTGGTGAGGTATTCTTCAATCGTAAGTTCACGATCTTCGATGTCCGGAGAGGCGCTGTATTTCTTATTCAAACGCGCCTACATTGGATAAAGTTTCGAGATGACCCTGAATTTAATGATGCGCGTTACATAGTCGTTCAATTGTTGGGAACCATTGATGACATAGTCTCTCCTGAGGACAATATTGACTATATTGCAGATAAGGATAATCAATTTTTTAACTATATAACAGTTCCTAGGAGTGGCCATTCGTCCATTGTCGATATGGAATATAATGCAAGTGCATTGCAAAACGACGGGCTAGAAGCAAAGTTAGAACGTGGGCGTTTTTTTCAAGTCGCCATAGCTGGAGCCCAAAATGAAATTGATCGCATCAAAGATACATCTTCGGCCTTGCTAAATAACAATGTTAATTTCACAGATGGTGCCGCCAAGGATGTTGTTTTCGTTATTCACGGGATACGAGATCGTGGCTATTGGACTAAGAAAATAGCCAACGCAATTAATTCATTGGCACAAGAGAATCACCGCTCTTTCTCATTTATTACTGAAACCTATGGATATTTTGGCATGGCGCCGTTTGTCTTGTCCTGGGTGCGATATAGGAAGGTAGAATGGCTTATGGATGTTTATGCAAATGCATGTGCCAGATACCCAGATGCCAATTTTCATTATGTTGGTCATTCGAATGGTACGTATCTCGCTGCAAAGGCTTTGGCTGATTACCCTGCATGTAGTTTTGATCACATCGTATTTGCGGGAAGTGTTGTGAGGACCGACTATGATTGGGGTTCACTGATGCCGAAAGAAGGGACGGTTAACAACGAGAAAAAGCAAGAATATAAGGTTCAGAAGGTCATGAACTATGTAGCATCTGCTGACGCTGTAGTTGCACTGTTTCCAAAAGGGCTTCAAGGTATCCCAATAGTCGATCTAGGCAGCGCAGGCCACGACGGCTTTGAGCAACATCAATCGATAGCCAACCTATACCCTGTGAAATTTGTCAAGGGAGGACATAGTGCGGGTATTGTGGAATCACAATGGAATGAAATCGCTAAATTTGTTGTTGAAGGAAAGGTGCCAATTCTGAACTCCGATAATGCGATGAAAGATTTGGTTGAAGAGCAGAATAAAGTGGTCAAATTTCTTGGGGAAATTTCAGGATTAAGCTGGGTAGCTCTAATATTTATATTCGGTTGGATAGCCGTAGCTGTTGGGACGCTTTTGTTTGGTAACTTGACAGGAGTTTCAGCTAATTCAGCGGCAGTATATGCGTTCTCCCTTTCGGCATTAATAGTCGGTTTGAAATCATTTTTAACTAAATTTTGAGCAAAGCATAACGAATATGTGTAATACGGTTGAGCCTTTGTTTCACAGTGCTTATGAAGTTAGTCGGTCATTAAAGTGTATTACAGAGTTATTTACTTCTTCCCGTTACGGACAAATTACAGACGTATTTGAAAAGTAATTTTATTCTATTATAAAGGCGGCAGTTTGCTCTTATTTGATCGTTCGCGATGGCCACGAAGTAGCCTCAAACTAACAGCTATCGATATTTCGCCGGTTCTTACCTAGTGCCTGACTCGGAGAAACCCGGGACTCACCTCAAAGAGGATGATAAAGTTATTTGCTAAGCGCAGAGCCTCGTGTGAGTGTTGATTCACCCTTGCATTTTATTTTGCCCTCAAATCTCTAGCTTCTTTTTCGTACATTTCTGATATTAAATAAAATCATGACATTTGTCATGATCTCATTATTCTTCAACCGGGTTACGCAATTCATCAATCTCGTTCTTAAGCTTGAGAATATCACGCTCTCGCGTAAGCTTGGCCAATTCTTTGTCTGTCTGGCTCTTCGACACGATGTCGTTCAGAGCAGACGCTTGGGTTTTACCAAGTCCCTCACCATTCACAGCCAACTTCTGAATACCGCCGGTCAACGGGTCCAGCGTGAATTCACTCACCTCGGATTTGAACAAGCCAAATTTCCTGGGTAATGATCGTGTCACACCGAACTGGGCGATCGCCAGGTTTTGCTGACCTAGGGTTTGAGTGTCAACCTTCGTAATAGCGATTCCGCTGGCTGGTACTACAACCTTGGTTTCCAGCCAGGCCAGTTTGAACAAAGCCTCACCTGGTACACGGTAATACAACCCGCTTTCGTTGGTCTGGTCGTCTCCCGATTGGTGATTGGGAATCACACTGAGTATTAGGCCAGTTGCTGTTGTTGTACAGCCATCACTCAAAACGCGAAAGTGGTGCTTGGCTAACTGTTCGATAGTTTCTAGCGCCTTCATATTTTCGTCGAACATGCAAACGTCCACGGCAGTTTCCCATGTCAACGCTGGCTCCACCGTAATATTGAGATCGTACTTTGAGACCACTTTCTCACCATAGAAATAGCCTAACAGGGTTTTCTCAGCTCCACTCAGATCGGCCTTTTTTTGTTTGTAGATTTCTTCCGAAATCGATGTTCGGTGATTAGCTGCTAAATCGATTTTCATTGCACGGATGCGGTTTAATTCCGTTATTGTTTTGCTCGCTAAACCGGAACATTGTTTACCATTAGAAAGAGTAATCGTTCCTCCGGCGGCCGTGGCCAAACTAACCGCAGTTTCAGCAAGGTCTATGGCCCAATCGACAGTATAGTCGGTGGCCCCAGCCTTGGCCGAGGTGAGTACCTGGGACTGATTAAGGTTGAACTCACCAGTGCGTGTCACGAAGGGGTTGGCCGGCTTTTCTAGGTTAACAAAGTAGCGATGATTATCATCGCGAACAGCCAGTAGGGTATAAGTTGGGGCACCTAGTTTGTAGCTGGTTCCCGTGGTATCCGGCTTACGTTGATCGGCAAGCTCAAAACAGTTTGCAATTTCCGCATGAAACCGGCCCTGCTTTGTTTTGGTCTGCGTAACTGGTACCGTCACACGGACCTGGTTCTTCGGCAGATAATAATGAATACCACCGGTTTCTTCACCTGTCGCGGGTTTGACTTTGTATGTTGACCCGCAAGCTGCTAATAGCGTGCAAACTCCTACCAATAGTAATTTTTTCATGCTTCCTCCTTAGGTGATTTTTGTGATGATTCCCAATGCACTGGAAAAATCCTGTGACATTGCGATCGAATAAGGCAAATACCACTTTCCAATATCGCCGAATCCGCTGCCTCGACAGTCCTGTATAGTGAACCGCCGTTCGAAATCGTCATACCCTGTCACGATCACGACATGCGAATTGGCTGGCCGTGGGGTGGTTAGAGTTGGATGGGTAAAATTGTTGTTGGGAATTCGGAAATACAGTTCCTTGTTGAGATAGAAGGCCAAGATCAATGGAATATCTTTATTCAGGCTATCTTTCCAGGTTTTTAGCTCCCAGATACTACGAGGCTGGGAATAGCGCTCAACCGCCTGTTCCTGCGCATCGTTATGGGCCTGTCCGCTCGGTCTTTTTGACACCCCCATGAAATCCACAATGTATGGATGGAAGCTCAAGCGGCACACTCCATCAAATTCAGCAGTGTCAAAGCCTTCTTTCAGTGTCATTGGCCGGTGAGGGTTGTACGGAGAGACCTGGAAATAGTGATACAGCATAGAAAGTTCGATGGGTGGAGACGCTCTGCCGAGATGCTCCATACACGCGGTGATTGCCGCACTGACACAACACTGTACTTCCTCCCCTGGTGTCGGAGCCTGATTTTTAATATACGGCAAGTCGATGGCCTTTCGGCGCATGGGCATAAGCTCTCGATGCTGCATTGAGCGAATCGGCATCTCTCTATCGGTTACTACGCCAGAGCCGTTAAAGACGCTCATTTCAGGGCAATGCTTTTGATAGTTGTGACGAGGTTCTTGGCCACGGGGGAGACCATGCCGCCTAGTAATGAATACAGTACCATGTCAATGACAGGTAGAATCGGATAGAAATTCAATAGGAAAATCAGGAGAAGGGCTGCGCCAAGCGCCATTGCGGCGAATCGGTTCATTCTTCCCCATGTGTATTCCACATTGACCTGGAAGCTATCGAGCTTGTCATTCAGCAGCTCGACCAACTGGTCCAGGTGCCGTGATGCCTTCTGGTCTGCTCCAGGGCTGATTTCCGTACTACTGTCTCGACATTCATTCAGGAACTTTAACCAACTCTCAGCAGCACCTGGATGCTGGGCCGCCAGGATCACAAACAGTAGTTTGCTTCGTTCCGGCTGGCGCAACACAGCTTCAAGTGAGCGCTCAACACGGGCGGCAAATTGTCTCGTTTCCATGGAGTAAAAGGCCTGTTCTTCTTTGATCTCGAATAAATTACCTGGCCTAGCGGTCGCTTTTAGGTCGATTCCGCTACATAGGCTCTCTAATTCGCAAAATGCTTTTGAACGGCGTTCTTGATGACATGCTTCGGTGATTGTTGGTTCACCTGGAACTTCTTCTTCAATAAAATGTGACGGCTTTGGTTTCTTGCAGCCCAAGAGAACGAGCACGCTTTCCAAGTCTGCTTTGATTATTTCAGCATATCTGGCATTCAGCCACTTCATCAAGCAGCGTTTGTGGAAGCGAGATTTCGCTGATATCAAACCCTTTATAGCATCAAGTAAGGCCATAGCCAATGTTCCCGAGGCGGCCAATAATATCGCGTAGCTGAGAATTTGACTGGTGAACAATCCAAACTGTTTATTGATCATTTCGATTGTTATAGTAGTTGATTCCATATTAGCTTATCCATGATCGTCAGCATGAGATACCTTCCCAGGCTATATTGTAAATAGCATGTAGGAGCGTATGTTCTGCTGATTGAAACGAGGTTTCACAGCAGTTCAGGGTCGAGTAATTCGAGGTCATCCCTAGGATCTACGAAGCGATGTATTTTCATATGGTTGCCGGTTCGTATATTTTCCCAAGAATGGGTAAAAACGTGCATAGCCAAGCGAATCGGTATCATCACTGGTTGGGCCCGGAGCATCGTCACAACTCGAGCTAATAATCTTGCTGTTAGCAAGTGATGCCACCAATATGATCGGTCCAACAGAAAAAGAGTTGGAAAAGCTGACTAATTTAAGGTTTATTCCAAGTAGCTTAAACACAGTGCCCCACTATTCATTTCCGACAAGCCTTTTTTGGATGAGCCAAATAAGAGCTTCTTGACTACGTAGCGATATTTATGGTAACAGCAATAAATAATTACTTAAAGTTTTGGTTTATATCTCTAGTTCCACTAGTGCTGCCTACCTCTCATGATGTGACCTAATCAATCGATGGCCAGTGGAAATATACAAGACTGTGCTACTTGAAATGGAAGGTAGTTTTTTACCAAAACACACTGCGGAAAAGAGAAAATACTAAAAAGGACAAGTTCATACTCAACTTCTAGATTCATTCTGGCACCGGAAGACATTCAATCTATTGGTTTCGTATATATCGAGTCTGCTTTTAAATATCTAGCCAATTTTTGTGAAAATAGATGTCATTAAATTAATATTTAATGTGCGAGCAATTAGCTCCTTTATAGTAACTAGTCTCGTAAAAATTGCCGCCCGCTATCTGCTTAGTGTAAGGTTAAGCGAAATGGGGAGCTTAATCTTTCTTATATTCTTGAGTGAAGAGGCAGTTCTCTGAGAAACACTACTATTTCCTGCAATGCAGACATGTAGAATACACTTTGGAGTGCTCGTTTGAGCGACAGTTTAAATACAAACCCTATCCCGTCGGAAGTGGTATTTTCTCTTCACGGGATCAAAACGAGGGGAAAGTGGCAGAAAGACGTCACACCACTCCTCGGACATGCAGGGTTCACCGTTGTGCCACTCGACTTTGGTAACTTCCTTGCGCTTCAACTTTTGATACCGGGCCAGCGAGAACGTAAGGTTGATTGGTTTCGGGACGAATACTCGCGACAGTGTGATCGCCTGCGTTGCGAGCGTCCGGCGATCATTGCGCACAGTCTTGGATCATACCTTGTCGCACAAGCGCTTGAAAAATTTCCAGAAATGCGCCTTGAGCGCGTAATCCTCTGCGGCAGCATCATCCGGCGGGACTATTCTTGGAAGAAAATCGCTGAACGTGGGCAGATTCTCAGTGTCTTGAATCAATTCGGTGGTCAGGACTTGTGGGCGCGAGTCGTTGAATGGGTTGTCTCGGATGCAGGCCAATCGGGACTGCGTGGCTTCGAGCATTCTGATGAGGAGCTGACCCAACAGTGGAACCCGAAATTTAAGCATAGTGACTATTTTTACGACTTGAACTACAAAGAGAATTGGATTCCGTTTCTCCAAGGCAATGCCACTGTATCAAATAAAGAATCAGCTCACAAAAAGCATAAGAATTGGCGGTACTTGATCACCAAATCAGTGATACTTGTCGCTTTGTTAGTTGTTGTGGCTCTAGCAGCGTGGAAATATCTAAAACAAACACCGCCCCACAATCCAGGAGAACTTGAAACACTGTTGAGTGGTCTGTCTATTTTTCGTGAACAGGACCAGAATTCGGAGATTATTGATCAACTTGCCGCTGGGCAAAAGTTGACTCTTTTTCGTAACTCGGATAATCCGAACTGGATACGAGGTCATGCGGAAAACGGCACTACCGGGTGGATCATGTCTCAGGACGTCAAAGTTACAACGAAAATTGGACTTGCCAACGGTGTCGGTACAGGTGGTGATTTTTGGCAACTCTTTTTCACTTCCCCGCAACCCCAGTATGCACAGCAGAACAAGTTCGGTATTGATGCCCGTTACGCCGACGCGATAAGACGATGCAAGACCTCTTTGGATATCGCGGTATTTGCAATGAATAGCCGCACCGCTGTTGATGCGGTACTGGATGCCCACCGTAAGGGAGTAACGGTCCGAATTGTGTCCGACTTAGATTCGGCCACGTATCATAATTCGCTAATTGATGATTTGAAAAATGCGGGGATACCAGTGATCACGC
Organism: Gammaproteobacteria bacterium; assembly: GCA_021772985.1. Classification (GTDB taxonomy): domain Bacteria; phylum Pseudomonadota; class Gammaproteobacteria; order Xanthomonadales; family Wenzhouxiangellaceae; genus JAJFKX01. The sequence continues at coordinate 81,674 of JAJFKX010000037.1, read as the reverse complement.
AAAAGGCTGTATTGACTGATACGACGGAACCTTCCGGTCAGTTACCTCGGCCCCGAAGTTTTATGCGCAATAGATTCGCCATCCTCGATGGGCACTCCGTATGGACCGGGACTTGGGAGCCAACGGCAGCGTCTACATACTTTGATAACAACAATGCTTTAGTCCTCACTGGCGGCGATATCGTCGCCAGGTACCAGTGGGTCTTTGAGCAGATGTTTGAGGGAGGGTTGTTCGGTCAAGCACGGAAGGACGCAGGTACGGCACCTGCCATAGGTCTAAGCCGCGGCGTGAAAATACTGTTTTCGCCAGATGATGAGATCGTTAACGAGCTGATCACTCGAGTCAACGCGTCGAAACGATCTATCACCTTCATGGCAACTGGCTTTGCCGACAATGAGTTGGCTCGGGAGGTCGTCGAACGCGCCAAGAATGGAGTGACCGTGCGCGGTTTGTTAGAAACAAGAGTCGCTAGGTTCTCAGTGTTATTAAATCGTGGGCCTTCATCGCTAAAAACCTTCCTTTGCGGAGATGCAGACATTGAGATTCGACTAGACTCGAACCCACATTTTTTGCGGCATTCAGTTATGATTTTCGACCAAGATACCATTGCAACAGGCTCTCTGGCTGATAGCGGGGTCAGCCGTAATAACGATGAAAACTTGGTGATCCTGCCAGACCCTGTGCTAGCGGATATGTATGCTGCCGAATTTGAGCGCCTCTGGTATACCTCCAAACCATTACAGCGTGATCAATTGTGTTACGAGTGAGTATAAAACGGGTATATCACGTTCTGATTGAAGAAAATTATATGACGTTTACAGATGGATTAACCTTGCTGTAGGTAGCATCGTGGAACCGGACGGACTCCGCTAACTTGATGTATCTGGGGTGATTGATATTGGGGTTGTGGACAATATCATCGCGTGCCTCCAACCAAAGACAGATAAGACAGCCATAGGGATTGTCATCATTGAATAATGGTTGGCCGGTTCTAGCCCGCTTGCACAAATGACTGTTATGGGCAAACAACGTCCATTTAGGCTGCGAGCTGAATGAGTGGGAAAGTGTCTTGTTTTTAAGTTAGCTGAATGAGTGTTGTATACTCAAAGCAGTCATTGAAATAGGGTTAGTAAGAGGCGGCTTAGTACCCGAAGCGGACATTTGGGAATGCCTAAACAAAGCCCTTTTTCGTCCATTTGCCAATGAATTAATATAATTAAAACATCCGACTAGATTCAAATTCTGAACAGGCGCCTTAATCTCATCCATATTCCATTATTCGTTGAGCTTCCTGCCGATATCACGTCTAATGATGTATCCACCTCTGTGGACTGATTATAGTATTTCACCTTAAGGGCTTTGTCATAGCTCCGGTTCTGTTCAATCTTAGCCTGTGACCATCTTTCTGCCCACAGTATACGGTTTCTCTTTATCCAGTAATGTGATCGGCAAGCGAAGCTCCAATTCCCGATTGAGGGATTTAGTGTTACGGCTTTCCCGTCAAAGATGAGCTTCCATTCAGTAGGTGAAAATGGTGTTATAACCTCTTGGCCGCACCCACAAGCACATTTATGAATAGCTACAGCGTTTTCCATAGAGATATAGATCATTCCTGTCTCTATATTGTTAGGTACAAATTCAATGAATTTATGCCGTAAGTGAGAGCTTGTTTTCTTCTTCATATTCTCTCTCTTCGTTGAGAATTTGGTTATTGACTACGTTATAAACACTGTATAGTTCCTTTGTATCATCGATATAAAATCCTAGCAGTTTCTTCCATTTAATTACCGCCATAATTGCATTTAGAGCATTGAGTTCAGCAATCTGAATATTTCGAGAATATTCGTTATCACTATCATCATTATCGCCAAGTGATACACGCCTCTTAAAATGTTCACGTTTTGAAGGCAAGCTTGTTGTCGCACAGACTAAACCATCAAGAGCACCATCCACTAAGCCAAGGCCCATGCCTACATCAATAAAGCTCAGGCCAAACTCTTCTAGCTTTTCAACAATAGGACGCTTTGCACTAGCTTTATCGATGCAGATAAAAACGAAATCCATGTTTTTAAGCTTAACTATATTGGATAAATCGACAAATACTTCGTGTGCAACAATGCCAGAGTGCATTTCTCCATATTTTTTTGCATAGTAGACAGCTTTCGAGAATTTTTCCCGAAGCTCCGAAAGTGTTGCTGCACCAGGTGATCTGAAAGCGTTGTGCTGTTGGTAAAGGTCCTTATCGAATAGATGAATTTCACTTACCGGCGTTTTAGCAATAAAATCAAGAATATAAGACCCACTGCCACCAAGACCAATTATTGCTAACTTGTGATTAGCCAACTTAAGTGATACCTCCATGATATCGGCTCGGCTTGATGCTGTGTCTTTATACTTAAATACAGTGTCATCGTTGCTGGATTCGATAACATTGAATGTCCTTGCTGTCACGCTTGGATTAATCGCTTGAGCTTGGCCACTGATAACACTGATATAAGTAGTCATTTTTTCGTGGTAGTCGGCATATTTGGTAACCTTCTGTCCATTGACCACTGGTTTACAAGAAAAAGAGTGTTGAGAAATTATCCCTTCGGCTATCTTTTGCTGTGCACTTTGATGTTGAATTTCTTTGAGCAACATGCCGTCTTTGGTACACGGGTGCTCTCCGGAGAACAACACAGTGTGGTTTTTTGGTTGTACCGTTCTATCCCCGGCAAGATTAAGCTCTGATATCAAAATTCCGTGATTTACTTCTTTTTGAGTGTTGACATAAGGAACATCACGAACAATTAAGTAAGAGGATACGACGTCAATGTCGTATCCCTCGTCACGTAGCCGTTTTAAATCTGGACTAAGACTTATCAGTTGTTCGCACATAGAGTTTCATACCGCATTTAACCTTGATGAACTGACCTTCGGTCAGTGTCCCTTCAGGGTTTTGACGGGGTCCATTACTATAAGTGACGGTGAAGCAGATAAACTCACCTGTTGGTGGATTGCCGTCGTGAGCAATATTTACAATCTCTGAGAACGAAAGCCGCTTCTTGTTCACGACCTCTTGCCGCCCGTTGACTATGATATTGATATCACTACTCGGGATGCTTACGAACCGCTCCACACCTGGTTCCCGGAGGTCGATAACCTGATCAGGCTCAAGTTCCAGCGACCGACCACCTCTGAACTTCTGGATAAGGTTATAGTCGCAAGGGTCCAAATCTGCAACAATCAGTATCTCTGATGCTTTTATAGGTGATTGGACTCGAAATTTCTCGTCATCAACCTTAATCAGATAGTATTTAACGCGCTTTGGGATAGGGCGGTCAGCACATGCATATTCTTCTAGATCAACAATCTCGATCTCATCTAATTGGTTAACTTCAGACATATTGGTATCACTCCTATTTCTTTTTTCGGTTTGGGCGTTGTGTGAGTGCGGAAGCAGCAGCGGTTTTAGCCGCTTTACTGGATTTTGAGTTCCGAAGGACTTTCCCAGCAGCCGAAGCAGCTTTTTTGCTGGTGACCTCACTATTTCTTCGTTTTTTCATTGTTCAATCTCTAGGTTAAATCAGCGTCATATAAATAATATGTTTTTAATATGACATAAACTTAACATACTCACCCTGTGAATTCAACATGTTTTTTATTTGACATTTTTACCTATATAAGCTAACCTCATTTAGTTGGGCATGTACTTTATGGAGCACATCATGATTAATGATGAAAAAGTTTATGATGGTCTGAGAAAGAACATTTTGAGACTTAGGGAAAGACATCCGATAACAGATAAAAAAATCACCCAACAAGCTCTTGCAGACTTTATCGGAATAAAAAGAGCAACTCTCACGAATATAGAGTTAGGCTACCAAAGAACCCCCGTTTATGTTATTTATCGGATTTGCGATTATTTTGGAGTATCTCTTGAAGATCTCATGCCGAAGCTACCAGATGTAAAAGCGCAAACTACAAGTTCTCAAATTGATGTAGGCCAACAACAACACTCCTTACCAGAAAAAGCTTCCGCGGCGCTTGAAAGAGCTAGATTATTAAACTCGGATTGAGTAAATTAGAAATAGAGGCTTGCTATGAACAAAACTCAAATTAGAAAGGAAACGAAAAAGTTTTTAAAAAAACACGCAGTAGATCATTTACCTATTGATATCTTTGCTTTAATTGAACAAGAGGGATTAAAAATTATATTTGAAGATATGGAAGACGATCATTCGGGGTTTCTATTAGTTGAGAAAGGTAAGGGAACAGTTGCGATAAATTCATCTCATCATGCAAATAGACAGCGATTTACTGGCGCTCACGAGCTAGGACATTACATCCTTCACACTCAAGGTGTAGATCGCTTGTTTGTCGACAAAGCGTTTAGACGAAGTGCGGCTTCAAGTACCGGGGAAGATTATATAGAAATAGAAGCAAACCGGTTTGCCGCTGAAATTCTTATGCCTGAAGCACTTATCAAAGAAACGGTTGGTGATAGGCCTCTGACTGATTTGGATATTTATCAGCTGTCATTAGATTTCGAGGTAAGCGAACAAGCAATGACTCTCCGTCTTGTTAACCTTAGGCTAATTGATAACTAGACTTCCTTAAACCGGGGCTTTAATAGCTTCGTTGACTATTCAAGACCAATTAGCACTGTAGTGAAGACCATTTAAGATCTGTTTTAATGTCTGTTTTTGGCCGATTCCTATCTTTAAGCTAATTTACTCGAATGAGTCTTTAGGGCAATTAGTCGACAAATATGGGGCGCTCTAAGCTGTGATGAAACCTCAGTTTTTCATGGCGATTCTTAACGTGCAGCTCACCGTTGGGGTTTTTAGGGGGAACCCCTGAACAAGTTGCACCGCAGCACTTTGTGCTAAGGTGCAAACTTGCTGCTGCTGTTGTTGCCCGTCATGCCGGCGTTGGAGGAGCACTGCCCTTATTCCGCTGTGCGTGATTGACCAAGGTGGATAATATCAACTACTCCACACACTGTGGGTACCGGTTTGTCGTTAGTCCGTGTCGTTGAACACCAAGAAAGCCACCCGGATGTCCCGGATGGCTTTCGTTGATGCTAACCGCATGCTGGGTTTACTCTCTCAGCGACCACTCCAGCGAAGACAACCACTCTTTATCGGCACCCAGCCCGTTGCCATGAAACACTTCGACATGGTCAAGCTGGTGATATATTTGATCATGCCAGAGGAAATTGAGCAACGTCATCCGGCAGCACTGGTAGTTCGTATCGATGGCTTTGAAACCAACGTACTTCAGGAGTTTCGGATCGAACCGGTAGATTTCTGCCGCTGTCGCGAGCAGCACCGCCCCAGTACTACATCCCCGCAGATCAGAGCAGATATTCCACTGACGCTTCTGTTTAGCAAATTTAAGCAACTGGTGCAGGTCTAAGTGATCGATTGCCACCTGTCTCGCTACCATCGGTGACATAGAGATAATGCCCCAATTCTTACGACACCCAGTAGCAACCAGGTAGCGGTATATTTCGCCCAAGACGTCAGCAAACGGCGGTGCCATATGATAGAGATTGCTCAGATCACTCACCGCTAACTTCTTAATCGAATCGGCTATTTCCGCTGGCGGTATTGACTCCGATGATGTTTCAAATACAAAATCATTAATCGCTTCTTCCAGTAGCCATTCAATGAGTTCAAATACCGTGTACCCACTCTCTTCGTGCAGTTCCTTCAGGTCCTGGCAAAACCATTCAATCCTGCGATTGAACTGCGCTACCTGCTCTGAACTGAGTTTTCCAGTAGGGTCGTACTGGTAACCGAATTTGAAAGGTTGGTTTTTCATGATAAAAAGGGTTAAGAAATAAAAACCACCGTTTAAAGACCGCTCCCCAATAGCGAACAGTCAAGGAGGAATTCGTAGAAGCAATCCTTGACTGAGAGCTGGGAGTGGTAAAACGGAAATGGTTTTTATCGAACCCGATTTATCAAAACCAACAACCAACCGACGGAACCGCTAGATCAGCCCTTGTTCAGCCATTGAGTTAACTTGCTCACCCACAACAAAATGATCAACCACCCGGACATCGATAAGTGCTAAGGCTTCTTTTAATCGCTGTGTAATACTCTGATCGGATGGGGAAGGTTCAGAGCTGCCGCTGGGATGGTTATGAGCGAATATGACGGCAGCTGCATTATGACTGATAGCTGCTTTTACTACTTCTCTAGGGTATACGGCAGAACTATTGATTGTTCCGCGAAACATGACTTCATGATTAATCAAACGGTGTTTAGTATTGAGCCACAGCGCCATAAATACTTCGTGTTGGTAATGTCCGATTAGGACCTGTATTTGTTCTCTGGCGCTATCAGCGCTGGTGATCTCCGGTTTCTCAAAGTCAAAACGTTCTCGAATGCAGGCTTGAGCGGCTTGAATCAACTGGTCTGGTTCTAGTTCAAAAGCACGGCCTTGGCTGTCCTCAATACGATAAGTTTTGGCGATATTCGTGACCGATTCAGTTGTTTCATCGGTGCCAGTCAACAACTTTTCTATGGCCAATATGATAAGTGATTCAAAGACAACCACAACTCTTATTTTGGCTAAGTTTTCATGGGAAGTTAAGGTTTGTGCTTTATCTCCCTTGTAAATGAAAGGGTCGCCTGGGTTTCCAGGCGACCCTATAAAAAGCAATGAAGGAAACCCAACTACGTTCTGGGTGTTTCTCGTTGCTGTTTGATTCTAGCGATATAACGATTCAGTCGTTTACGCGCTATACCGTAGTATTCGGCATCAACTTCCATGCCGAGGAATCTACGGCGTTGTTTCCAGGCAGCGATAGCAGTAGTCCCTGAACCGGCGAAGGGGTCAAGAACGAGCGCTCCTGGATGTGATAACGATTTGATGATCGGTTCAAGGGCCATAACTGGCTTTTGAGTAGGGTGCAGCTTGTTACCAGAATACCGCCAGGCCAAGACATCAAGCAGAGGTGTGGTGGGTGGCTTTGGGTTGCCTTTGGCAAGCACGTAGGCCATTTCGTGGCGTGCCTCAGTGATACCAGATTTCGAAGTGTAATTTTTGACCCAGACCAGATGAGCAACTGCTCGGAAACCAGCCTTTTCCCAGGCTTGCTGAAACAGATGAACTCGGTTCCAGCCGTAATTAGTAACACAGTAACTATTGGGTTTCAGAGCCCGATACATCTGTTTAAACGATGCTTCAAGCCAATCAGCACTTTTGTCATTGGCGATAGAGCGGCCAGTACGATCCTGATAATCAACCAGGTACGGTGGATCAGTAACGATCAGGTCAACGTGGTGGTCAGGAACCTGCGGAAGCAACTGACGACAGTCGCCATGATAAAGGCCAGTTTTTAATGTGCCTGAGTTACTGTTCTCAGGTTGGCCGTTACCGGTAGTGTTGGTTTTCATGTTAAGAGGGGTTAGAAAATAAAAACCGCTCTCACCTCAACCCACCCTGATTCAGTGACCAGTCAAGGAGGAATTTACAGAAGCAATCCTTGACTGGGAGCCAGGATGGGTATTCACAAAAAGGTTTTTATGCGTAAGCCCGAATTCAGGAAAGCCACAGCCGAGTCGGCTCCTAGATGAATAATCACAAAAAATCTGGGCGAACTACTGTCACCTGATATAACTAAAACTTATCTTTAGGTGTGAACAACAACCATTGTGTTAACTAATAGCTGAGTGCCAGCAGATGGATTGCCTTTTATATAGACTGGTCAAGTTGCCTTATTTGATTACACACAGACCAAAAGTATTTTCTATTATGAAATGTCAAGTATCCACATATCCCCTCTTATTCCTTTTGTAGAGCAGCTCCGTACGCTTTCGACAAAGTATTACTTTACAATGTCCAATCAACAGATCAGATAGGTTTTATTTACTGGGTACTTTCCGCCTCATGCATGTCATCGCACCGAAATATAAAACCCCGCCTAAACAAAAGCTATTGTAGGCCGCTTAATCGCTCTACCTCTAGGTGCGGTTATTAATGGGGAGATTGCAGAGTCATGGGCTAAATTTTAGTTTTCCAGAATAAGGTTGAAATATTTTTATAGAACTAGGGGTACCCACCCTATGTTGCTTCTCTATACATAGTAAGGACAGAATATCGAACTCAAGCTCCTTTGTGGAACCGAGAAATCTTATCGAACATTGCTTCTCTATACATGACATGTGTGAATTGGCCAGAGCAGATATTGCAGGCCTGATTAGTGAAAATTAAGCAAAAGAGAACGATCAGCACTGTAAAAAACAGGCCAAACAACTTTGGTTTTGATAACATGTAAAGACTGCGACGTAGCTCATAGCTATACGTTTTAGAAGTGCAATCTAACCTTGGTTAAAGAAAAATAAAACCTTAAATATCAATAAGTTATTTACGAACTTATACTTTAACGCCAATGCTGCTCATTACTTTACTTCTTTTAAGAATAGCTTTGATTATACAACAATTTGAGCTCAATGCCATCAGGGCTCGCTGACGACAGCTTTTTGCACTCCCATCCAACAGATGAATATCGTGGGAAAGGCACTTTGGCAGCATTATCTTGAATGTCTAAACTTTGTCCAATAATCGGGCTTTGAGCACTCTCTAACTTGATATTTGCTTCTTCTGGCGAGTGTGCAATCAGCTTTACACTTTTAATTGGGCCTACTTGTTTCTCTTTATCAGGTTTAAAAAAGAAGTTATCTTCTCCATTCATCTTTAGTTTATTTAATAAGCCAAAACCAGATTCTTTATAAATCAAAGTATATGTGCCAGAGTCCTTTTCCAGAGGCTCATTGAAGAAAATGCCTAAAGCCCTATCATCAGGGCAATCTTTATCTAGCATCGGGATAAAAGTTGTATCTATGAATCCACCATTATTATCCTGAATATAATATTCTGCGTGAGACATAAATTTTGTTTCAGCGTCTGTGTCAAAAAAACAAATACGAATAGCGTGCAGATAATCTGATTCAACTTTAAATTTAATACTTAGCTTGGCGACATCAGCTAGGCTCTCATCTTTTTTTCGAAAACTACAAGCAAATAGTTCAAATATTACTTCAATAAAACAATACTTTTCTTTTTTTACTAAATTTGTAAGCACATCGTGTGATCTATTCATTAGGTCAAGCAGATCTGGGTTTTTCTTACTCCAATAGTTTGTTCTGACTAGATTATTAATTGCTTCTGCTTCTATGATTTGGTTAATCCAATTTGTAACTTTACTTTTAATTAGATCGTACTCGGATTCAAAACCTTCTTTAAACGCTTTTTCAAAATCGAAAGTCCCTAACTGAGTTTCAATACAAAATTGACAGTCATGCTTAACTAAAGCTAACGATTTTTCTTCATTTGAAGATATAGCAGTATCAATAATGCTGAGAAAAAAATCTTTAGCATTTGATATTCGCCTTCCACATGGCTTTGAAAAAGTTATTGCCAGAATTTTCCCATCAGAAGAGTGTTGGGTAGTCAAAAAGTTAACAGGCAAATTATCACCAATACCTCCGTCTAACTTTGTTTGGTTGCTTTTCCAGGTTCGGAAGTATATGGGGATAGCACATGAATCTTCTATTGACAGCAATAAATCATCATTCTGATCACATATTTTGGTCTCTGAAGTTTGTAACTCTGTGTAAGTAATTAAGGTTTCAATATCAAGGTCTGAAATTTTGTTTATTCTCCTGGCTTTGAAATTCTCTTCGAGGATATCGCCAAATGGTTTAAATGAACTAATCGGCTTGCCTCTTATGCTATTCCATAGCATTTGTGCAATAGTAGGGGAAGACATTTGCTTTGCAATAGATTCGCCAATGCTACTTCTAAAATATTGGCGCAATGCTAAAAAGTCTTGTCGTGTCGCTAGAAGTGAAGCTGCAATCGATCCGGCAGAAGTACCTGCAAGCCTAATAATTGATACTTTTCCACTTGCTTCTGCTTCAAGAAGTGCATCGGCAGCTGCCAGCAGTGAGGGTAGTTTTGCACCGCCTCCTTGAAACGCAACTTGAATTGGGATTTTGCTCACACCTTATGCCCCTAATGATTACAGTATGTAATAGTACAATCAAATTAAAGTTTTATCTAGACTCATGTTTTGTAGTGGGTATGGGTTTTCACGCTACACTGGACTCCGCTCGATATAAATACAAGCGCGATTTTGGTTATTTTCCAATCTGGCTTACTCAGGTAGTAGCATTATTCCTTGGGCTCATGAGGCGTGCTTCTTCTTTCCAAGTAGTGTGATGTTTGATCTTGATAAATGCCTGACATTCGCTATTGTTGTAACTGATTATGGTTCGAAACATTTCTGTATTAGGGCCACCAATGATGAAAATCTATCGACAAAAATCAGAAAATCCTTATATTATATGTAAGTTCTCGACCCTGGTTACTGAAACTTTTCAGCGCAGTTAAACCCCGTTTTGCGGGGTTTTTGTTACTTGATATCTTCAGCTCTTAGTTTGCTAGTAAAAATATTGAATAAAGCTACGTTTTCTTTGGATTCTTCTTTATAGCAATTATTCATATAAGAAGATAACGCCCATTTTTTCATTTCCGAGTCATTGATTTTTTTATGGAAAAACTCGTTCATGTCTACTTTCTGTAAAACCTGTAAGGCTGACTCCATCTCTCTTACACTAGAGATAACATACGGGTATTTATCAAGCATATCTTCTGATATGCCGTTGATTTTAAATCTGTGACGAACTTTATTTTTAAGTTCGTCTCCTTCAAATCCGAAAACATATAAATTTTCCAAATAAACCACAACAAGGTATATGTTTTCAATATCTTTTGAACATTTCAAATTTGGATATTCCCCGTCTAAATACCGTTGGATCGATAAATATCCTTGAACAATATGCTTAGAAATACTCTCTAGAAGCTTCTCTTTGCTTTTTGTAAGGTCTAATTCTTGCTTTACATCAAGCGTGGCGCGTTGAGTCTTACATTCGATAAAAAGCCTTGTTGTACTATCAGATAGTACCCAGTCTACAGTATGAGCGCTTCTATCGCTCGAATCATCCAGGATGGTAAACTTTTTGTTTTTATTGGCAGTATGAACCAATTCTCCAACATATGATTCAAAAGCTTCACCAAAGGCATTCCCAAATTCTCCATGTCCAAATTTAGAAATTAAATCGTAATAGATTCCTGTAGTGAGCCGCTGAAATAACAGGTAGCTTGATGGGCAGATAAGACACTCTTCCCCTCGGAATTTTTCAATTATTAGCGGGTAAGATTGTAAGGGACTAAAAGCGCTAAAAAAACTTTCATCTAACTTTTGCTTTTGCAATATTTCCTTAGGGAATTCAGAGGCTGGAAGAGAGATGCTCTTTAAAAGCTTATTTAAGTGTTCATTCGAAATATCTTTTAATAAAACTTCAACTGGCAATTTTATAGCTGGGTATTTTGTAAACTTAGTATAAATCGCTAACCCTAAAAAATAGAAGTGCTTTATTGGTATCTCGTAATATTCTTCAAAAAAAGTCTTAACTTTTTCATAGATTAGATAATAACGCGATAGCTCGGGTATATTAGGAGCAGTCTCTTGCCAAGGGAACTGCAAATGAGCTGTTCTAAATATTTCGTTTTTAATATTTTCTTCGCTAATAAAATTTTGTGCTATTACTCCGTTAATTGTTTCCAGTTTATTTAGGCAATTAGCTAAAGAGCCCCATGTTTTTAATGATTTTTCTTTTTTTAATTCTTTTTTTCTTAAAAGTATCTCATCAGTGATTCTGAGAAGTTTCCAGGGTTGTATGCTGATCATTAATGGTCGGCGGAAAATATCAGACGGAGGGCTTTCAATATCTTCTGGTAGTTTAAAATTATTTAGTGTTATTAAGTTAAAGTAAGCCCAAATAACATACATGGAATCATCAAAGTCTAGTTTCCGTATAAAATTCCTAAATGCTTTATAACTTGTATCTAATTTTATAAGCATGTGACAATTATATCACTAAAGCCGTAGGGGCTGGTTATATTCCAACTTGGCTTACTTAAACGGCGATCCTATTTTCTGACTGTATAAGGCGTGCTTCCTCCTTCCAAGTAGTGTGATGTTTGATCTTGATAAACATCCGGCATGAGTTATGGTTGTGTTCGGCTATGGTTCGAACCATTTCGATATTAGGGCCACCAATCTGTTCCTTTTGTCCACTTTTGTCATGATTGCTATCTTTTTTTGTTCTGTCAATATTCGACTGAGCTATGCTATCAAAAGGTTTCTTCCATTCTAATTTGATTCGATCGGGGTAAAGTTTCAGGTTCGAGCATAGTGATAAAAAGATCGCCTTTTTCGGTTCGAACTCCGTTTGCTCGTTCAAAATCTGCTTTGCGTCGTGCAATACTTGCAGCCGCTGCCAGGCCAGCTCAAAATCTTCTTCATGTTCGTGTTGTAATGTTTCTTTTGCATCGGCTGCTTGTTGCTTGTCTTCTTGTGTTTTGGCAATGGCAAAGGGGATATCGTTTTTATCATCCTCGCTTACTTCCGGATCGAACTTCTTCCTTTTAAGGTTCGAGAGCTCATTATCTAGCTTCTTAGTTTTTCTATTGAGTCGGCTGAGCGTTTGCTTGTATTGTTTTTCTTTTTCAAGCCATCGATAGTAAAGGCGCTCCTTAAGCACCTGGAACTGGTCATCGCTTATATATAGTTTTTCTAATTCAGCGTTAAGCCATTGAAGTACATTGCTCAAAGGGATTGACCGCCTATCCAGCCGGCTGTGGTAAAAACGCTTTATTTCCGACTTATGGGTATTAGCTGATATGCCCGTCCCGCATTTTGAACAGGTTGTGTGTGGTGCGTAAAATCGATGCTTGCACTTCGCGCATGTTAAGCGAGTTCGGCTTTCATAGAGTACAGGCGCTGGAACAATGGACCCGTCGGCTCTTTCTACCTCAGTGATTCCACTGACCATTATACTTTTGATCAGGTCACCAATATCGTATGCCCGATCAATTTTGGCATGTTTATGACCCATTCGCTGCAGGATAAACTGGGCATTTTGGAACTCTTTCTCAGTTACCACGGCTGGATGATTGCCATCTATTAGCTGTGTTTCTCCGGTTTTGTCATCAAAATAGCGCTGTTTTCCTGCGTAATACCAGTTGGCAAACATTTCTCGGATCGTTGTATTAGATACCAACCGCTTTTTACCACTCCAGAAGTGATGGATGCTCAGTTCATCTTTTCGATGGTATATCTGCTGAAGGGTATAGGCTTCAGATAAAAGCATTTCCCATAGCTCTCGACATTTGTGGAAGGTTTCCGGGTCCTGGGTGACGTATTTTTCCCCTTTCTTATCGCCTTTGTTTAAGTAGCCAACAGGGGCTTTGCCAACCGTACCGCCTTTTCTGCGTATGTACTGCATGCCTGACTTAATGTTTTCAGCTCTTTGGTCATTTTCATATTTGGCAATGGTCATAAAGAGCGTCAACGTGAATCGGTCAGTTGGTGAAGTCGTAAAAACCTTATCAAGCGTGCGAATTTCTTTGAGATGGGTGTTGCCTTTGTTGTCGTAAGGTTCTAGAAGCTGAACGATTTGAGCGGTATCAAATACGTTCCTGGAAAGACGGGTCAGCTCAGGACACCACAAAACCTCAAATCGGTTCTTGCGGATGGTCGCCAGCATCTCATTGAACTTCTTGCGTCCAATGACTTTTGCGGAGGCATCTTCAAAGAACCAATCCACACCATCGTTGACTGTCCAGATTAATATTTTTTCAGGGTCAGTTTCCGCCCGCTCATGGCGAGCAAAATAATCATCGGTATCCTGCTTTTGCCGATACAGCGAGTTGATCTGCTTTTCGTCTTCATCTTTAGTGGATTTGCGAGTGTAAACGACGGTTCTCAGTGCCATTTTTATGGGGTTAGGTATCCCCACATATGGACACTTACAGCAGTTTAGTCAACAAAATATCAAGGTTATGGGCCGACTCGCGCAGTTCAGCCGGCGTCAAATGGATGTCATAGTCTTTTTCAAAGACTGATTTCAGCCTCGATTCAAACGCCTTTTGGCCCTTGAGTGGCTGAATAGATGGTTTGACCTTACCGGTGGAAGGGTTTGACATGAAATACAGGAAACAAAGCACCAAATTTACAGTGCGGCAAAGTAGCAGAAGCCAAATGAGGTAATGGTGAAAGACGTGTCGATTTGGCACTTTGGAGTTACCGAAATTACAAAAGATGTCGCAAGCGGCAGAACTTGCGATGATATTAGATGTAAAAGTTTAGGTATTATCGGCCAGTTTGAATAGCTAGTTCTGATGAAACCTGACAATGGCTCTTGTATACTCAATGCTGCCATTTTATAACTTAGTTACATTGGGTGCTATCGACCCAAAGCGGGCGTTTGGATTTCCAAAAATAACGGGGGAGTTTTAATGAAGTTAATCGAATTAACACTTCATAATTATCGAGGCATTATAAATGCTAATATTTCATTTCAAAACTACTCATTGCTTGTAGGCGCGAACAATGCTGGGAAAAGTACAATAATTGATGCAATACGTGCCTTTTATGAGAAAGATGGTTTTAAATATAAGAAAGAAAATGACTTCCCATTCATAGGCGCAATAGACCAAGAGTCATGGATAGAGCTAAGATTCTCTTTGACCAATGAAGAAAGTGAATCATTGAAAGAAGAATATCAAACCGTAGATAAAATTTTGAAGGTTAGAAAGTATTTCCAAACTGTGGAAAGGCTCCATGATGGGAAAACAGCAAGTGGAGCTATAGTTGCGTATAAAGCAGATGGAGAATTAGCTAACGAACCATTTTATGGTGCTAAAAATGTTCAAAGTGGAAAATTTGGTGATTTAATTTATGTACCTGCCGTCAGCAAGGTTGATGACCATACCAAATTAAGTGGGCCTTCTGCGCTTAGAGACCTTATAACAAGTATTATGTCCGATGTGGTAGAAGGGAGTGACACTTACCAGTCTTTGTCAGACAGTGTGAACTTATTTGCTGAAGGAGTTCGCTCAATGGAAACAGAGGATAAGCGATCTCTTTCAAGCTTTGAAAAAGATTTAAACTCTATGCTTGCTCCTTGGGAAATACAATTCAACCTTGATTTTACTACTCCTTCTACAGCGGAAATTATCAAATCAATGCTTCAGTGGGATATTCGAGATGATAATCATGATAAACCTCAAGGAATGGAGTATTTCGGTTCCGGCTTTCAAAGGTACTTTATTTATTCATTAATACAACTAGGAGCAAAATATGCTCCTACAAGAACTTCAAAAAAAACTAAGGATTTTGTTCCTTCTTTAAATTTAGTTCTTTTTGAAGAACCTGAAGCTTTTTTGCACCCTCCACAGCAAAACTGCCTTGCAAGAAATCTCTCTGTGGTTAGTGATTCCGACGATTGGCAAGTTATTTGCTCCACTCACTCTTCCCACTTCGTCAGTAGAAAAGCATCAAAAATACCTGCTATTGTCCGACCACAGAGAAATAACGGTATAGTAACCGTATTCCAAATAAGCCATGAAAAGTGGCAGGTAATTGTTGATTCAAACCAAGCGATCAATGATGTAGCTGATAGTTACCCTAAAGTTATGGGGGCTATGCAAGATTATGACCGAAAACCAGAAATGGAAGCGATCAAGTATCTTCTATGGATAAACCCCGAAAGAGCTGGAATGTTTTTTGCTCAAAACGCCCTGCTCGTTGAAGGGCCTAGTGAAACTGCCTTAATCAATAAACTTCTTGATGAAGGAAAATTATCTCTCCCAGATGAATTTTATATTTTAGATTGTCTGGGTAAGTATAATATTCATCGTTTTATGAATCTGCTTGGCGCACTAGGTATTAATCATTCAGTTTTACACGATGATGATGGTAATAAAAATGAGCACGCTGAACTAAATAGTCTAATTGAAAATTCAAAAATAGATGACGTGACCATTGAGGTTAAGCAGGTACCTCAGGATTTAGAAACCATGTTGGGTGTTCCGACTTCTAAGGCATCTCGCCGCAAGCCTCAACATCTTTTATATTGCTACGAAAATGGTCAACTAGAAAAAGAGAAGATCGAGGAATTTTGCGGCCTTGTCCAATCTTGTTTTCCTGATTGATCGTTTTGATCAGAAAGGATGGTGATTAATGATTAAACAGGTTTCAATGTAAATACCCCTTCATGATCGAGGGAAGCCAAGCAAAGACAGGCACAGTTTCGCAAAGGGTTGCGCAGCGTCGTAGACCGTGTAACGGGCAAGCACAACTAAACCAAAAAGCGTAATGAGCAGGAAGCGATACGTGCCAAACAGCATGATAGGGAAGAAAAAGACCAATTAATTTTCAAACAACCGGATCAACGCCAAGCCCTGCAAAGACGGGTTGAACGATTACAAGAGTTTAGGCAAAACCGCGCTCAAATATTCTCAAACTATATTGCGCAATACCACGATATCTGCCAGCAAAAGCGTGAATTGTTTGAATAAAGGGAAACCATCACAAAGGGCAAACGATAAAACGACCAAGCCATGAATGATAGGGAAAGATAATATAAAGCCATATTTCCTTTTCGCCCATTATTATTGGTTGTAGAAGTTCAGACTTGACCTGGCAATTACCTGATTAAATCACTAGCGTGTGTTGCCTCTCTCAGCGCATGCACGAATCCAATCACAGATGGTAGCTATCCCCCCGGGCGAAGTGTAGGGAAAACTGTGACTAAGTCCCCTATTTGTCGTCGGTGCGTCGTTCCAATCCAAGCGGTGTGTATACCAGTCACCGACGGGAGTTGGTTCGACCGCAAGCTCAATAAATGGCCCCACTCGGGCTAGGGGCACACCAAATGCTAAACATGAAAGTAAAACTAGACCAGTCATGAGAAAAAAGAGCGATAGTATGACCACTGCACTTACAGTCACTATACATGACAATACCAAAATAATTTTTCTTATCAGGTCAATGCCTTCATTGACCCATGCAGGAATGCTTGCAAAATAATAGTAATCCCCTTCCACAATTGGTGCTCTTAATATTAGTCTCATAAAAGCATCCATTAGAGAAATACCCGCCCAAGAAGATTGCCTAAAATCATTTATGAAGGTGTAGTAAGAGATGAACTGAAAAACACTCATGCTAATTAAAAAACAGACAACAAGTAGCCCGCAACGTAAGGCATATCCAGACGACCAAACCTGTCCTATCTTTCCTATCACATGAGCGAGTGCATTTGAAAAACGCATAAGTAAACGGATCACCGGCCACACCAATATGTAAACAGCAGAAAGCATGCCTGCGGCTTCATCTCCCGTCGAGCGAATAAAAAGATAACTGGGGCCACTAGGTAATACACTTGTTGACAAGTGAGATATTGCTAGCTCAATCTTTGGCATCACTAGAGCCACAATTCTAGTCGATATCCAGCCATTGGTCGCAAATATCAATATCCCAATGCTAAAGTGGATCAAGCCTAAAACCAATTCATCAATATAATATGGCAGGTAATATATGCCAGTCCATCTCCTAGTAAACATAATCAAAAGCATGAGGCTGAACCAGATCATAGTAATTACCGAGATGACCAATACTCGTGCTGTCTTCTTCGAGTTGGGTTGTGCTCTCACCGCGACAAATGGAGTAGCGAGAAATGCTACCCCAGATAGCATACTGGCGAAATTTTTATTTTTCAGTGCATATGCAGCAACATTTCCTCCATGGCTATGGCCAATAACAAGTTGTAAATCTTCTGGATGGCGTGATTTACATTTATTCACCTCATCCATCAAGCAATGCGCTGCCTCTTGGCGGTGCCTAACAGAATTACAACCACTCCATATAATTGGCTTTTGAAACTCAACAAGATCTCCCAATTCTCTAGAAATGCCTTTGCAGAGTTTTGATCCGGGTTTCACCCATTCTGCGTTTCGAGCAAATGTCCCATGAACAAGAGTGATTCTAATTTTATTCGACATGTATTGTGCCCCTTACCAAAAACAGTAGTAGCCAGAGCTATAAATTTCTGATTTGATTTTGTATGCCCTTAAGTTCACTTGGAGTTAGATTTTCCAATGAGGAATGCGCTCGAAATCAATTATATTTCTTGCTCCCCATCTACTGTCTTTCTCCAAGAATCCTCTAATTATACGGCAATAAGTTAACTTATGTCATATGGGAAATAAGCAGGTGACAATATGGTAGGGAAACTTACAAAATATAAACTTGCATTATTGTAGGTAAATGTTAAACGACCCGGAAGCTATAGAAAATGATGAAGTTTGATTTGTTAGCTGTCTTGCAAAAGCACTCACCGAATGATTGAATATTTCTAATATACTTGGAATGTACGTTGACACTGCAAACACTGATAACGAGGAGTTAAACCAACTCCCAGCTATTATCAACCTTTAGGCAGTCGTGAAAGTTCAAGGCGGGTTGCTATCGCGGCCAGATAATTACAATGATCGTGCTATTCTTCTTCGCTCCGTGGGTGAGGAGCGGTTGCCAAACTGATCAGATGGCCAATCGCCCATTCCAGAGTGTCATCCATTTTGTCTTTTCCTTTCCTGATGTTTATGGGTTACTCAAAGCTCTAAATCGTAGAGTTCCTTAATTTCACTGGGCTGGATGCCCAGATAATCCAATGTCTGGGTCTCGGATTGATGGCCAAAGGCACGCATAAGCAATGCCACGGGCGCGTCTTTAAGGGTGCGCTATTGATAGCCCCATGTTTTGTGTAAAGTATGGCTACCGTAATTACCATTTAGCCCGATTTCACGGCACCATTTTTTGACCAGACGGTTGACGGTTTGAACTGTCAAGGCTTTGTGTTTTTTTTTGCGAGCGGAATAAGGGTGCATCCGGCCGCGTATCCGGATGAGTTTTCAGCCAGTCATGTATAGCATCAATAGTCGTCTGATTCAGGGTAGCCCCGCGATAGGTTTTGGTTTTGCTTTGTTTAAGATCGAGAAGATCCCCAACCGTTAAATAGCACACCTGGCCGACAGTAATAGAAAGCAATTCCCCGGCACGGTAAGCGGTGTTAATCCCGGCTGTAAACAGGCATAAATTGCGCGGCTCGGCGGCAATGATCCGCTTGATCCGCTGAATGGCTTTCAGCTCGCGTATCGGCTCAACCTTAGTTGATGCACCCTTTGGCGGGTGATGCGGATTTTCCCCTTTTTTAAAGCCCATGCCATTTCCTGGCATTTATATTGATGGGCTTTATCACTAACTTTTCCCTATAAGTTAGTCAACGCCCTAGGATCATTGCATACAAAGGCATTCACACAGGAAGTGGACATGAATAAAGCTTTGAAGTCGCCGCGCAAACGTCCGTTCCGGCGCAACTCACTAACTTATAGGGAAAAGTTAATATACCAACTCATCCTAATATTTATGTCAATAAAAATGGCTTCATCAACAAACTGTAGGGCGTGTGGTCACAAAATCAGCTTTGATATCAAAAAATGTCCCAGTTGCGGGAAAAACTATCCAGCCTCGATTGGGGCAGATGCGGGGAATTTTTTTAAACAAGCTGTAATCGGCATCGTTGTTCTTGTCATCTTCATAATCATTCTCAACAATATTTAAATGGTTAAATATGAAGACAATCAAAATCATTATGCCGCTATTGGTGTTGCTTGTGTTTGGGGTATCGTTTCAGGCTCTTGCACAAGAGCCTCATGCATCCATAGAGGTTTCAGCAAAAGATGATTACATCACTTGTTGGAAACAACCCTGTGTCTTAGTAGCCGGTAGTAAATGGTCAGAGAAAAACCCTAATGGTGTTGCTATAGCTGTACGAATGGGGGTAGAGCCAATAGCAACTGATAATGAAGTTAAAGGCATTTTAACTAACGATTTCAAATATTACGGCGTTACAAATATCAGATTTTTCTTTGAACAAAATGATGCAATAGCAACTGGTATAGCGTTTCATATTCGGGGCGGCACAGACGGGCTGTATCGAGTAACTGAAATGCGAGAGCAAGTGTCTAAACTGGCTAAACGTGCAAAAAATGACAACCCTTTATTCATCCAATAGGTTTAAACAAGTTTGAACATTCACTCATATCAGATTTGGTATTAAATTGTGTATCTTGGTTCGTATCAGCACTATCTTTAATCTGGTTTTGCACAAGGCTTTGCTCTTGTGCCTCACGGTCAGCAAACGTTAATTCCTCAATATCGCCGTGCTGTTCTAGTTCATCCAGAATTTCATTCTTGCGATCAGGGGTCGTATACGGGTCTTCAAGCTCACGCACATAACCGCGTGCGGCATTCAAATGATATTGTTTTTGCGCCCACAGTGCATAATCGCCTAATTCCGGATGGTTTTTATACTCGGCCTTGATCGAGCCATCCTCATTGAGCATTTCATCCATTAAGATCGGCTCTAACCGCTCGCGATAAGCTTCCATGCTTTCACCTGCGCGGCGCGGCGGAATGTCGTCTGCATCCAGTATTTTAAGCGCGAGCTTTTCACGCCATTCATCACCATCACGCTTGCGGAATTGCTCTTCCAATGCTTCGATCTCTTGTTCAAGGCGCTCAATATAGTCATGAATATCATTTAGAGCTTTAAGGAATTCGCTTGTTTTCTTAGCTTTGGCCTTTTGTACTTCACGGTATTTTGAATCCGCTTTTGCAGCCGCTGGTGCTCGATCTTGCAGCCCAGTGATTGATCCATTGTCCTGACCGAATAAAATTTGTTTTTCTAAAAGCGTGACATCGTTAAATTGCGGGGTTAGATCAGAGGTCATTTTAGACCGCGCAATCTTTACGGCTCGCTACGCTTTGCCGTAATAAGCAATCAAGGAACTTGATTGCTTTCATTTTATTGAGTGATTTATACATCCCACGCCCCAATGCCCCGTTATTCTTGCCTTTAAAAGCTTTTGCTACCATAAATAGTATGGCGTAAATTACTTAAAGACTTCTTAATTTTGTGAAATTGTACCCTTAAGGCCAGTGGCTAGACTGACCTCAAGGCTTACAATCAACGGCTGTTTGTCTTTGGGTTTGTGTGCTGCTTCAAATAACGGCTATAGCCTGCATTGCTTGGCTCGACACTGCCGTATTTGTTGCGGATATCATCAATGAAATAAGACCCACGGCTGGCACTTTTGTAATCTTCGGGCCGGAAATACCATGCTTTCTTTTTCGATGCGAAAGTGAAGCCCGCACCCGTTTTACGGTTTAATAAATGGGAATAAGGTCTTGTGTTACCTGTCACCCATAACCACGCGCCCATAAGCTCAATGGTGATGCCGCCGCCGGATTGGGCCTTGATATCCAGTGCCACATTAATCATGCGGTTTAGTTCTTCCCCGTAATTATCGGCTTGATGTTCTACATTGCCACTAAAGTCTTTTAAGGTTTCATAAGCAGCGTTTACGGCTTTCATCATTTCCTCACCTGCTGGATTGCGGTCAGGGTGATATTGAAAGGCGGCTTTGCGGTAGGCTTTTGCAACATCATCGGGTGTAATATCTCCGTTTAACCCTAAGAGTTTGGCAGCGTCTTTGGTATGCATGTCTATTCTCCCCTTAATATTCTTCTGCGAGCATGATGGTTAAAACGCGATAAGAACGGGTGGGGTCGAATGGATACTCACTTCCAGCCATACATGCGGCATTAGCGTAATAATCAATCTTCCAAAAAACCTTACCTAGATTGGGATAATCGATAGAACCAAAGTCATGTTTCCCATAGAGGTCGTCATTAAAATTGTCGTAGTCACGCACCGCTGCACAAATACAGATTTGATCTTCTGGAGAAAGTGAGTTGATACCACTTGTCATCACGAAAGTCCCCGGCACCTCTGGTATTCCAAACACGGGTACTTGAAGTCGGGCACGTAATTGATCATTATGTTTTGCAGTTAATTGGGCGGTGTATTTGCTTTGTGTATTCATCTTTTTGATCCTTCTCTCTTGTTAAAAAAAACATTCCCCCCGCAGGGGTTGAAAACCCCTGTGTTGACGAGGGAAGGAGCAAAGCGGATGAGCGAGTACAGACGAAAAAACACAAAGTCCAGCCAAAAGCGCAAGCCGCATGCGCGCGAAGCGGGAACGGGTGAGCATTTTTGCTGGAGTTTGTGGTGAGTCTGTTAAAATCACAGCTAGCCTGCGGGGGGATATTCCTTTTACGTCAGTGCTTTTGCAGGCAAAAGCACTGGCCTTATTTCTTGAATGGCTTAGTGATCGTCACCCGAACGGGCGGAGATTGTAGTCTCCGTGGCGAAGCCATAGAGCGCGGGTCCGGCAGGACAAGCCCCAAGGCACTGGTTTTAAAACCTATAAGACAAAGAATGATTACCCTACACGCTACCGTGCAGTATTCCGACAGACAGTAGCTGGGAGAATGGCTATTCTAACCACATGGCAATCTTGTCTGGGATATCCGGTTGCGGGAGTCTGGGAAACCGACCAAAGCAAGCTAGCACTGCCCGATTTGATTGCCTATTTATTAAAAACTTACATTTGGTCGGCCAGCTTGAATAGCTGGTTCTGGTGAAATCTGATAATCGCTCTTGTATACTCAAAGACGCCATTTTAATGCTCGCTATGGTATTTGGCATTTTAAGAATTAGGATTAAAAATTAATTACTTAAATACAACACCGTGAATTCTCAGAATAATCGCAATACTCACATCATGATACACCTCATAAGGTGATCGCCAACCAAGACACTTTCTTGGCTGATTATTTATTAATTCAATAATATGTCGTAGCCTCTGTACACTGAATTTGGATAGGTCCGTAGAACGTTGGATAAATCTCCGTAACCTGCCATTGGCATTCTCATTACTACCACGCTGCAAGGAAGCATAAGGATCAGCAAAATACACCATGACATCAGCCCGGTGCTCAATCCGCTGGTGATCAGTAAACTCAACGCCATTTTCGACCAATGTATGCATGCACTTGATGCCCGCGTAACATCTTAACCACACTGTCAGCGGTGATCTGTTTCGTTCGTATCGGTAGTTTCCTGGCCATCATGAACCTGTTGGGTTAATCATTCAAATTTTCCTAGCTCTAGATACTCAACATAATGTTAGATACAGTTCAGCGCTCGCCCAACTTCTAAATTATTGTTACTCTGTGTCTTGATTAGAAAATGTAGGGGTATTTAGCCAATCATATCCAGCCACTTGGCAGTCGTACTCTGTAGTAATAGCCTCATTTTGAAAACACCGGTCACCCGCTAATACATAGAAAACCCCACCGCCTCCAACAGAGTTTAAAATTATTGTCACAAAGACTTCGTCTCCGACTTGCACTTCAATAGGACCGGTTTCTAGATAAGGAATAGATACCAGGACTGGGTCGTTGCTAGTGCACGAATTTGTACTCCCAACACTCGCTAGAGTAGCTATTAAATTGTTCCTTTTTAATCTAATCTCGATTGCTAAATTAGCAACAGCACATGGGAAAATCGAGTACGCTAAGTTTTCAAGTATAAAATTTATTCCTGAAGGGCTCACTATAGCCTTGTCAGCTAGCCAATTATGCCCGGACCAGACTTGCCCGTAATCAAAATATACGGGATGAGTGTCATTGGTTATTGACTGGGTTGTTGTTAATGGTCCACCACTATCTTTGTTGAATACAATTACTCGTCTCTCTTTTGGATCAAATGTTGAGTTTGAATTAAACGGCCCGATGCGCCCAAGTGTTTGATTATTATCGATTGCTGCTCTAAATAAATGCGTATCTTGCGCACCACCTGCCAAACAGTCTAAGCACCCATCTGCAATAGGAGGGAAAACCCCACCGGGAGGTTCATCAGGGTTACAATTACAATCATCACCATGACAGGGTATTGTTTTGTTTGTATGATCATTAACTAAGTCACATTGCTCAGGCTTCATTACACTGACCGGTGGTGATTTTTC
This sequence comes from Gammaproteobacteria bacterium, assembly GCA_021772985.1. Classification (GTDB taxonomy): domain Bacteria; phylum Pseudomonadota; class Gammaproteobacteria; order Xanthomonadales; family Wenzhouxiangellaceae; genus JAJFKX01. The sequence continues at coordinate 57,836 of JAJFKX010000037.1, read as the reverse complement.
ATGAAACCTAGCAATACTAGTATCCCATGGTGTCGTTTGAACTGTACACCCAGTACATACAATCATCAAAAAACTTGAAAAAAGAAAAAAGTATAGATATTTCATTGTCCCCTCCACGTTCGTTATAGTGTTATACAAGCCAGCGCCTGGGTAGCACTTGATCGAAAACCCTGTTTACAAGACTACGTAAATTGTAGCGATAAAATGAAGTTTTATTATTATCAATTACACCTAAGGGCCTCAAAAGCTATAACCCTTGCTGTATAAGTGCACTCAAAGCCCAAACTGTCTCACATTAAACTATGCTTTATGAATCGCCCCTATTTCGCCAGGATTGCCTATCAATGATGACATCAAGGATATTTGTTGTTATTCACAAGTATTAGTTGGGCTAAAATTTGGAGCAGTAATAAAAGAGGAATAGCAAATAATACTAGGTTTACAGCTAAATACACTCTAAAAATCGACTGTCAAAGTGTCTGCTTAGGGCAACTTGCAGTCGTTCGTCAGTTTATCAGACCGGCAGCTAGCGGCCGGAAGCGGACCCTGCGCACCGCGATAGTGGCTGTAAGAGAAAGCATAGGTAACCTGACTATGCTCCCGCTACGGTCACCTTTCGACGAGTTCAACACGCCGGTTTTTATCCCGGCCAACATCACTCTCATTTGAGAACACTGGCACAAGCGGTCCGACGCCATGAGGCTCCAGCCGGTCCGGTGCTATGTCATAATCCGTTTTCAATGCATTTGCGACCGTTTGTGCCCGATCAGAAGACAGCTTGTGGTTGTATCCGAAGGTTCCCTTCGAGTCGGTGTGGCCAACGACATAAAAACTCTTATCCGGGTTGGTGTTCAGGTATTCAGCAATCGCATCAAGAGCAGCCTTTGACTCCGGTGATAGTGTGGCCTTGTCAAAGTCAAACACGATACCGTCTAGGACGACGCGGCCATACTCTTCAATTTCTGAGCCCATGGCTTCAGCATCAACAACGACTAGCCCCGTTTCGGCGGCCTCGACCTCCACTATATCTATCAATGTACCGATATATTTTTTTGAATGCTGTTCAACATATATAACAACATAGGCTATGCCTGCGGCGCGTTCTTTGGTGGCGACTATTGCGCCTGCGCCACCAGACGAGGATGTGCCCGAAAACATCGTACCCACGGCACCAGGCTTGGTTGCGGGGTTCGCACGGAACGTGACTTCCATCCATTGTCGCGAGCCAACTGCCGTACCTTTACGATCCGCTGACATGCCTTCGCCCAGAATGTCGAAACCCTCTGCCTTCAGCGCATCAAGATAATTCTTGTAGACCTCGGAATAGGACCGGTCTTCACCTTCATACTTGTAGAATGTGCGAGTCACACGGCCTTCGGTCTCGATCCAATCTGCAATTGCACGGTAGCCGGCAACCGGGCCCACAGCCACCTTGTATGGCTGGTAGTTTTCAATGTGTTGCCAGGCTATCACTTGCCCCGGATAGCGCTCAATCATAGGGTGTTCGACGATGCCATCAATATCTTGTGCCATCGCCATGGTGGTCAAGAAAACAAAAATGATTGCTGCAGCTACAGAACCAACACTTTTTATCATATACATCCCTCCCACGAATCGTGAGCTGAATTATACATCAGGATTTGAGCTTAAGAAGGCCCTTCGAATGGTCGAATCGATATCCCGAGAACAAATATCTCGACCGTCTCCTATGGGCAAGTAGCTGACAAATATACGAACTGCCAGGCTTTGTCTAAACTAAGCTCGCGGAATTGTCAGATAGAGCCTAAATTTCCACGTATTAGAAGTACTTTCCAGCTGACTCTGATTACCGATTACGATCTTTGGAGTGAGTGCTCTCGTAGCTTAATTGGGCGCGATGAGCCTCTTGCAGGTTGGCTTTTTGTTTCTCGGTCATCAGCAGATTGTATTCATCAAGGGACAAGAGCTTTTCTGTATGAGCTTGTTGCAATTCAAGCAAGGAAAGCGCATTGACCATATCATTGAAACTATTACAGGTGAGTGTATTGGCTGTGCTCAGTTCTTCTTCAGTGCCCAATGCACTGTCAGGGCCGTTGGCTTGGATATGCTGTTGACTGGCTTCAAGCATTTGCACAGATTGCAATATGCCTTTGGCGGCTTTTATCTTTGCCTCCAATGAGCTATTGGTTGGGTTGAAAAAGGTGGCAGTACTCATAACGTGTTAGCCTAGGTATTGCATATAGATTGTGCGACGATCATTAGCGTAAGTCAATTCGAGCCACTCAATGTGAGGGTTAAAAAAGGAACCTAATAGATGATAACCTGTGCAGGGGAAATCATGAAAATTGACTAACAGATACTAATTGGTGCTACATATGGTGCTATTTATGTTTTTATGTATAAATAATTATTTATATATCAATTAGTTGATATTGAAGTTCAAGTCCTACAGGGCCCACCATTTGATTTTTCTACCTTGATAAGTTACCTAGCACCTTGAAAAATAAGGTAGTGTTAGCGGCTCAATAAATTTCATCATGGTTTTTTAGTGGACCACCAGAACTGGTGATTTTTCCTGTACCACAACTTTTCCATCCTCGCTCTTTTTAATGTTCATTTCAAAAGTATCAATCACGCTCGGCAACTTAGCTTGCACGATTCAATTCGGTAATGCTTGGGATTGGCGGTCATTTTTATTCAGCTCATTTTTTGGCGATTGTTTGAAGGCTTTGTCATATTCGTGGCGATGTAGCGCTTTCAGATTGAGGGGCTTTTCAGGTAAAGGTCATATAACCAGCAGGTTTTCGGAAGGTTAGGACTTTCAGAAGAGCGGAAGCTTAGTCTAAAGGCATAATTGTTTGTGCCCGGTAGACTGGAATCTGGCCCGACCTGGAACAACTACAAACAAGTGGGGAGGTTAAGCAGATGCCATACATTTTACCACCATCGTTTACGGTGGCGAGTAAACAGTCTGACACCAGGCAATGCTAAGAATAGTTGTTAAATGCAAAATCCGAAGGCTAGAATTTATTTCATATAGATACGCTGTGCCAGCAATACCAAGGAGGAGAAAATATGAGTTCGAGAGATGCAACAAAACTATCGGCCATGTGTATCGTGAGAGGAAATCACCTGCTATATGGCATATCAACCTACGTGGTGGTGGCATGTCTGTCGCTGGTCTCTCTCGGGGCGGGAGCGCAGGTTCCATTCCCCAATTATCCAGAGCCAGATCTGCCACAGATGGGGCAGTGTGCCCAGCGGACCCCAACCCCGTTACCAGAAAAATGGGAGGCCATTGCGTTGATGTCTCCCTATTTATACCAGGGGACCTTTCCCAACGGGGCAGAACTGAGGGTCGGGAGATTCACATATGACGCTAGTGTGGGAGCGATGCGAGCTGGAGTTTACCGGGCCGGGACGACCAATCTGGTCGATCTCTTAATTACTCATGATAAGACTTGGGTTCTCAGCGGGAGTTGGGACAACCCCTCATGCGATGCCAACTGGGGTAAAAATCTTCCCGTACCGGGGCGTATCTGGCAGGACCAGGAAGCGGTCTGTGTAGGCAATCAGCGCACTGCACCCACGATTCATACTGGCCCCAAAGTTGATTGGTGGAAACAACCATCCCCAATTGAGGCCAGAGGGGCCGAGGGGCAGGCAGGAGATTGGTTCTGGTTTGACGAGAACGGTTATCCGACCCGAACCTTTTTCTGGGGAGAACATTCCGGCTTGCCCGCAGTTCTATCTGAATATGCCTATTCGAATTTCTCCAGTTTCCAGCCTGTCGAGAATACCAATCTAGAAGCCTTGATCGCATCGTGTACGGCGGCAAAGAATTTGCCAACCTTGGACGAAAAAATGCGGCTCGCCTATCGGGAGACTGAGCAAGCACCTCGGGTCGGCCATCCTGACTCTGTCGCTGAGCTTATCCCAGGCTTGAGTGTTGAGGCTTGCTCCAGCCCGGATATTGAGCCGCCACATTGGCCTGAAGAGATTTATATCACTTCCTTCTCTACAGCCGCAAAATTTTTGACACCCAAGCCGATAAGCACCTCGGTGTACTATGATCCTGCGGGTCCCAATCTGCGAACGCGTCTGCACAAGGTCGAGCAGGACCCTAGCACGCATAAACCAATCGAAGCGTTTTCTGATGCTCTCTTACTCGATCAGGACAGCTATGGAATCGACTTTTTAGCCAATTCACCGTACACACAATTAGACTGCGCAAAGGGACCACATACCTCCATCCCCGGGGCGCCTCATCCGGATTGGGGTGCCCGTGGCGGATGCGAGTGTATGGGAGTTATTGATAACAACCCAGTACTAAGCCCTAACCGGAAAACGCAGGTAATAAGCTGCCCGCTGCCGGACTATTCAGGCGATACTCTTTTTTGGATGTGGTATACCGTGGCAGAACCTCCGGAACCCATTGTATTCCTGCAGACCCGAGCAGACATCACCATTGGCACCGGCCTAAGTCTGGCTGATTACTATCATTGGGAAGAGCCGACAGCGGCCCCTATTCCGGGCGATATCTATACCGTTCCTAGCGGCTGTGAATTCCCTCCCAGCAGCGCGCCAACACCACCGGCAGCTTGCCTGCAGTGTCACAATCCTTCGACCAACACTGGGCACGGTACATCGCGTTGGGAGAGGTAGTATATATAAAGGATTGTCGGGGCAGTTTGTGAACTGCCCCGACACATATGTGGCTCCCGCCGGAAACTGAAGAGCCGGAACATCCATTAAAGGTTTACTATTTGTGAACGAAAGTTATGGGTGTCTGGACTGATTAGGCGAATTGTTCATCATTGATATTCGGCTTAGGTATCTTTTGGCGTGTTTGGGCCTTCTCACCATGTAGCCGCTGACGCATTTACGTACTCAAAGGCAAACCGTCTGCCTGCGTTTCTAAAAACGCTCGTTCCTTATCCGTCAGGCGTAATGTAAATGGCTTGGTTTTTTGATTAACAGGTAGGCGGGAAACTTTGTAGAACAGTTTTTTAAGCTAACCGAAGCGATGGCATGGACGCTCATGATTCCATCTCCGGTAAGTCTTCAAGATGGTTCTCTAAGTAATAATTCCAATCGTCTAAGAGATCAAAAAGGTAGTTAAACTTTTCCCTGTCATGGCTCACGATTTCCCTTTATAAGAGTCATTTGTAATCACCATATCTAGAGTAACTCTACAAGGTTAACTATTTAATTCTGATTCAACTAATTGGGTCCAGCCAAGTTATTCCGGATATCATATCAATTGATATTGATACTACAAAGTTTCAATTGATACCCCGGTTTTCCAGAAATATCTAAACGCAATTGTTTTATACCCTTAATAGGAAGTCCTTTGGTGCTTACTCTGAGGTTGCCAAAAGATTTTTTCGATTCAAACATTGGCCTGAAGGAATAAGAGCCGTTACCGACAAACGACATTTCCACTTTGGAAAACACCTTGGTGTTACGCCCATCCAAAGCATTGGAGCTATGCCTGATTTCAAAAGCTGACACGCCAGTCATCGGGTTATTACAAAGCTGGAAGTAAACTTTCAGGTTTTCGCCAGGCGGTCCAAAAAGACAATCACTATTGGCAGGTCTTAATATGGCATTGTTTCCTGAAAGCGGTACTGTGCTGCCATTCGAAACAGACAGGACCTGCCCTCCGCAACTAGGATCAGCAAGGCTATTTGCAGTTGTTGGTGTATGTGAGCCTCCTGAGAACAAAGTGCTCATCTGGTCTTTTATTTCGATCGCTTTTTGAAAAATGCTTTTTGATGTAGGTATAACCTTGAGCGTAAGAAAAACTTTCAACACAAGTTTATCCATCGTATCTTCACGGCTTTCAGCATCATATCTTTTTCCTCGTAACAGCAATATGCTTTCTTTTGCCAGAATTCTGCTGTCAAAGGATTCAAAGTTGACTGATATCTTGAGTTGCCCGCTATCCTTGTCATCAATGACTTCACCAAAAACAACCACATTTGCACGCAGAACATGTAGACTTTTCAGGGTCTGACGTGGAATTGCATCAAGGTTCCTGATTCGGCGTTCTTTTTCTTTTTGTTGGAATAAAGCTTCAAATTGTCTTCTTTGTAAAGCAGTGCCTATTTTTGTTTTGATCAACGCTTCTTCAAAATCGTCGGTGAAGCTCTTTAGCAATTCGGCGGAATCAATGTTTGGGGAATGAAAATCCCAAACATAATACCGTATCACTGAAAGGGAATCATCAGCATGCACGTGTGAGCAAAATAAAATTATTACAATAAGGTATGAGTTAAATAATATTCGATTAGTAATTATATTCATTTCTAAGGCTCATTAATTTAAAATCATACAGATTGCTATTTGATGTGCAGATTCATAAGTTGGATACTCGGTATGCCAACTGAAAAGGGAACTCTTGATTCTTCGCTGAAGATGACCATTTCAGAGCTAAAGTCAAAAGTTGATGCTTTAACCGGATAATAGTAGCGAAAGACCATGTTGATTATGGTTTTCTTATTCCCTGATATTTTTGAATACTTATTAATGCTTCTCAAGGATTGGGTGTTTTTTATGGATGTAAGACCGGAAAGCTTTTGTGCAGCCTGGTAGGTTCCGTCCTCTCCGATAAGTGTTATTCCGGTTCTATAAGCTGCAAAACTGATATATATATCTTTGGATGATAGATTGATAATATTCAAAGACAGTGTTAGTTGCTTATTATTCTCGGACTTGTTAAAAGAGTTAACAGAAACAAAAACTATTTCATTATCGAAAAAGGCCAATTCATTCAGCCTCTCATTGTCTAACAGCTGGGTTTCTACTGATGCCGGAAATAATTTTGATACAAGTTCGCCCATTAGATTCCGCCGGCTTTCGGCATCAAATCTTTTTCCTCGCTGCAGAAATATACTTTCTTTTGCTAAGATTCTGCTATCAAAGGATTCAAAGTTGACTGATATTTTGATCTGACCGCTTTCTTTGTCATCAACAACCTCGCCAAAAATAACAACTTTTGCACGCAGAGCGGATAGATTATCCAGTGCCCGAGGCGGTATCGAGCTGAGGCTGCTGATTTTTGTTTCATTTTGTTGCTGTTGAAATAGGGCGGAATATTGCCTCCTTTGTAAAGCTGTGCCCAGTCTTGTTTTAATTAAGGCTTCTTCAAAGGCGTCAGTAAAATCTTTAAGCAATACCATTGAGTCTATGTTCGAGGAATGAAAATCCCAAACATAAAATTGCATCGTTGATATGCTGGCATTGTTGGATTCTTGTGCGTTAGTTATATTAAGCGCACCAGTTATTATCAGTACAAATAACGCCTTATTCAAATTGTACATATGCATTCCTTGTTTAACCCAAACAGGCGGTGTCTATTGCTTTGCTGCTGATGAAGCCATTTAAGTAGTGTCGCTGAGTTTGCAAAATTCGCAGCCTTGCCTGTCTTATTCACTCAATAAAGCATCTTGATGCACAATTCCATAATGAGTTAATAACTCTGTGCATGACTACCTGTGCCAGTTAATTTGGGCAGAAAGGGTTTTAAATCGATGCTGTCAGCTCTGAAACGGTTGATCACCCTTAAAGCTGAAAATGATGGTTTCATCATATTGGCGGCACTATGGGCTCAGCACTTTGATTTTACAGTTGAGAAGTGGTGCGACATTTCAACTTCAGGGGCCACTTACCTTACTGCAAACCAGAACTTTGTATGCATCGACTGATACATCTGTGGTTTGTCGGTTAAGCAAAGTTATACAAATTGATCCTTGGGAGGATTCAGCAGTGAAATCATCGGCACCGGTTCTGAACACGCTTACAGTGCTTTTTATGGCAGCGGTATTATGCCTGCCTGTATTAGATGTAAAAGCCAATGATTACAAGTGTGGGGAAGGCGATTTATGTCGCTCTGTTGATACCTATTTACCGCTCCGAATTCTGACGCGTCCTTTTTCCAATATTTACAATGGTCAGTCGACTGATGCTGGGAATATACAACAGGAAAATGTTGCAGGATTCAAACCTTACTATGTTTATAAAATGGAAGGTGTCGATTATTCAGACCCGAATAATCCCTTAGGTTGGTACCAGATTGGAAAGAATGAAAATGATGGTGCCAGCGGATGGATGGAAACAAAGGATGTCATCGAATGGCGGCAATCGCTGATAGTCAGTTACACGCATCCAGGCTCTGGCGATGATGCCAGGGGCCGGGTATTGGGGTTTGAAAGCAAGCAGGATTTGGTATCGCTGGTTGAAGCTGGTGATCGTCAAGCCTTGGTCCGGGCACGATATGCTGCCTTGCAGGAAGGTGAAATTCCTGATGGTGTTATTGCGGCTGAACCAAACGGGGTATTCCTAGATATTAATGAAACATTTTATGTCTACCCGGTGCTCGATTGGGCTGAATCTGAAGTATTCGATGAACCTTATCCTAAATATTTACAACTGGCTACAGCAGTCCCTAAAGAACGGGCTGTGGGTCACAGCGAAGATAAGCCGGTGAGTGAAGTGTTTCGTGCCGAAGTAGCAGGCGAAGCCAGCATGGAATCCGCAAGCGCCGGCAAGATTGCCATCGACATTATGTTTGTTATGGATCTAACCGGCAGTATGGCCCCTTTTTTGGATAAAACGTTGACCCAAATTCATAACCTCAGATTGGCGCTCGCCAATGAAACTTCCGCACGGATGAAGTTTGGTTTTGTTGGTTATCGGGATTCAGTAGAAGTTGTTCCGGCAATGGAGTACACCAGTCGTAAATTCACAACCATGCCGGTGGAAGCTGATGACTTCGCCGCAGTTCTGGAACAAATTGAGGTTGCATCCAGTAGCAGTGATGATTACCAGGAAGAAGTTTTTGCAGGCATGCTGGAGGCGATACAAGGCGGGGGAGCTGAAACGGCCGGCGGCTGGTCTCCAGATGCAAAAGTGAAATTCATCATACTCGTTGGTGATGCCAGCTCTCACCCTCCCGGCCACCCTCAGAACACCACAGGTTTGGGTGCTCAGCAATTACGTGAGCTGGCCAATACCAATGATGTTTATGTAATGGCATTGCATTTACAAGACCCAGAGGATCGTGCTGACTGGCCCGAAGCTGCACAGCAATTCGCCACGCTTGCGGACAACCTTAGTGACGACAGCCCGGCATATTTGCCCGTGGAGGCGCATAACGAAACTGCTTATGCGGATGCCATTAAGGATGTCGTTAAAGTTTTTCAGCGCTTAGCCGAACCGGGTGTTGAATCAGTCGAAAGCCTCGCCGTCGTTGCCGATAGTGATACCACTGTTTCTGCAGCTACAGCCATGGCTACCCGCCTTGCACAAAATGCCCTGGTAGATGTGCTCGGAGATAAAACCAAAGCGCAATCGGATGTAACCTTCTGGGCATTTGATCACGATTTGCAACAAACCGATCGCCCGGCGCTTAACGTGCATGCGTTTACAACGATCAAGCAAATGGACGATATGGTTCGCGCCCTGGAGGATGTGCTGGATGCGATGAATACCGGCAAATCCACCGGCATGGGTTTCATGAAATCACTACAAAGTGTTGTGGTAGCTGAAAATTATGGACGGGAGATCAGTTTTGACATGGTATCGACCATTGCTGAAACAAACCTGTTACCCATCTGGATTAAGAACCTGCCTTACAAAAGCAAAATTCTTGGTCTCAATGATGCGCAACTGGAAGGTATGGCACCAGATCAGCGTTCCAATCTGGTTACTGATATCGAAAGCAAACTTAAGTTGTACCGAGAGCTTTTGGACAATCCTGGTCAGTGGACGGAATTGCATCAGGGTGATGATCGACTCCATCATGTCCATCCGCTAAAACTGTCGTCTTTGCCCTAATGAGTACGATTAAGGTGATGAAATCCTTTGCTCAGCCATTGGTAGACAATAGCAACGCCAATGTGGACACGATTGTTTCTATCAAGAATCTAGTCAAACGGCGGTCAGCAGGAAACGAAGTTTTTGAACTGCATGTCCCTAAGTTCTCTATTCAGCGCGGCACATTTGTAGCCATTGTCGGAGAGAGCGGTTGTGGCAAAAGTACCTTGTTAGACATGCTGGGGTTGGTGCTTAAACCCACCAGTGCAAATGTTTTCCATTTTAAGGGAGATGCGGGTGAAGGGCTAGTTGATGTCATGGATATTTGGCGATCAGCAAACGAACGTGAACTGGCTAGATTACGTAGAGAACATATTGGTTATGTGTTGCAGACTGGTGGTTTACTGCCATTTCTTACTATCAAAAAGAACGCCCAGCTGGTGTCCAGGCTCAAGGGGCTCAGACACACGGATGAAAAAATAAACAGGCTGGCTCAGCAATTGGGTATAGCTAAAAAGAACAATCAATATGGGAATCACGATACCAACAAGCAATCGCAGCAAGACAACGGAATCAGTATAGACATCATGGAAAAGAAACCCGCTAAAGTTTCCGGTGGGCAACGGCAACGGGCTGCAATTTTGCGGGCGCTGGCCAGTCAGCCAGATGTGATTATTGCGGACGAGCCTACGGCAGCTGTTGATAAGCGACGAGCAGTTCAAATTGTTTCAATTTTTAAACAACTGGCACTTTCCGAAAATGCCAGTGTAGTGATGGTTACCCATGATACCGAATTGGTCGGAAAAACTGCTGAGAATAATAGCGCTATTGCGGATGTTACTTATAAGTTCAAGTTGGAATACCCCGCAGAAAATGTGACCAAATCCATCTGTTATGCAGTGGGTGAAAATAATGGCTAAGCGTGAAAACAGACAGGGATTTGTAGTGCTGGGTCTGGCGTTGCGCGATTTGTGGCACGAACGGATTTTATCGCTCAATGTGATTCTTGCGCTGGCTGCGATTATCGCCCCACTGCTGATCGTGCTGGGGCTTAAGGAAGGGCTAATTAATCATTTGCGGGACAACCTGATTGAAGACCCCGTCAATCGTGAGATACGTCCACAAACAACCCAGGATATTCCCGAAAACTGGTTTGAGCAGGTTCGCTCACGTGATGATGTGGCTTTTGTTGTTCCGGGAATTCTTAGAGGTGCCTCGATCGTCCGAGCATATGGCTCAGATGGTGAACAATCCAAAATAGTCGATCTATTGCCCAGTGGGAATGGTGACCCGTTGTTGGTGGATAACGGAACAGATTTTCCTGCTATTGGTGAAGTGGTTATCTCAACGCCATTAGCAAAAGGCCTGGGTTTTTGTGTTAACGATACCCCTTGTGAATCAGCGCTTGGTGTGGAGATACGCCTGCGTGTTACCCGGACCAGTGATGGTCAGCCGGAATTTGTAGAACAAATGATGCAAATTGCCGGTGTGCTGGGGTTGCGAGGCGATAGCCTTGATCGAATTTATGCACCACTGCAGTTCGTGTTGGATGTTGAAAGCTACAAAGAAGGCAAATCTGTTCTGCATAGAGGTTGGCCAGGTAAGCAGCCACAGCCCTATCCCAGTTACGATGGCGTATTCATCCTAGCCGAGGAAACGATTTCGCCGATCGAGCGTAGTGAGCTCACCATCAGTACTGGGTTTTCGACGCTTAAGCAAATATCACATGCCGAGTTCGAAGCCGATTATGGATTTTCTCCACCAGAAGATTTTCAGCTGTTGAAGCTTGGTGTACTGAAAACAGCAGTACAGTCTGGCAGCATCAGGCAGGTGGCGAATAAATTACGCGGCAAACGGGTGCTGATTTTGCCGTATGTAAACCCATTTGAAATCCTGTTAGAAGATGAAAGTCGACACATTGCTACAGGCTATACGGTATCTGAACAACAAGCTCAAAATTTTGGTTTGCCCTGGGTAGATTGGGATGGATTGGATTTAAATCCTGCTTATCAATCGTTTACTAAAATACTGCTAACGCGAAATAGCGACCCACAATCAAAGATCAGTCAGCTGGCCGCGGTTCAATCATTGGATCAGATAGTTCGGTTTCCTATTGAGATTGCTGGTAAAGCGCCAGGGAAACTTGCACTGGTTCCAATCAATCTAGCTGGCATGCTGCGTACCGGCGTTGACCGGCGGATTGAATATTCCGAATTGGGTCAAGCGTTGTTACTCGGTAGATTGGGGTTTCGTGGTTATCGTATCTACGCCAAAACCATTGACGATGTGCCAGCTATTGCTGAAAGCTTGCGTGCTGACGGGTTCCAAACTATCAATAAAGCACAGCAGATTATTGGTCTGCAACAATTTTCAGCGGGGCTCGATCGTATATTTTTCCTGGTCGCATTGGTTGGCATTATTGGTGGGGTCGCTGCGCTGGTGGCAAGTTTATATGCTGCGGTGCAGCGGAAACAACGTGATATCAGCGTAATGCGTTTAATCGGCTTGTCACCTGGTGAAGTGTCCCGCTTTCCTATCTACCAGGGTCTGACTACCGCACTCATGAGCACCGCCGTGGCCTGCGGTGTTTTATATGCGGTTGGAATTGTGATCAATCGGGCTCTGGCTGACAGACTCAGTGGTGACCCGGCTGTTTATCTAAAGCCAGACCTGATGCTGGTGATTATGTTGCTGGTACTGACTGCTGCTTTTTGCAGTTCATTGTTTGCTGCTTTCAAGACAACCCGCATAGAGCCGGCGGAGGCACTTCGTGATGAATAAATACGCATGGGTTTATCTAGCATTATTGGGCTTGGTCATAAGCGTGCCGGCTAGCAGCAATGAAACCTATATGGATAACCCTCAGCCTGATGCTGGCGATTATATTTTACCTATGCCAGGTGGTTTGGAAATGGTTTTCCGAGCTATACCGGTGCCAGGTCGAAGCTTTTGGGGAGACGCTAACCGATTGGTTCAAATGGGCGATGAAACAGGTGGGAATTTGTTTGAAACACCGTCCAAAATTGAAATTGGTGGTTCGTTCAGGTCGCCGGATGGCAATGATTGGCTTATCTATCTTGGTAAGTATGAAGTAACACGCGGCCAGATAGCTGCGGTAATGGGTGGTGGTGATATCAATGCTGGTTTGGAATGGCTGTTTAAACACAGTTCCGAATTTGATTTAGCCCCAGCTACGGATGCGGAAAATATTGAAAAAATTAAGCAAGAGATACGCAATGCATCAGGTTTAAAAAGGTGGCGGATGTTGGCATTCCCGGTATCCGGCCTTCATTTTCAAGATTATATGGAATTTATCCTTGGCTATAACGAATGGTGTTTTCAGTCACCTCAATGTTTAGCTGCGCTGCCCAAGTTTGAAGCCTGCGCCAGTGATGATCGGGCTTGTCAGCGTGAAATGCAGGAACCCAAGGCAGTACCGGGTTTCTTGCGCTTACCGACGGAAGCTGAATGGGAATATTCGGTCAGGGGCAATCCGACAGAGCGCTCGCAGTTTGAAAAAGAATTGCCGTTTGATCGCATCAAGCTGAAAGAGTATGCCTGGGTCAACGATAACGCACTACGCAGGATTGGCAGGAAGCAACCTATCCATGGGCTCTACGATATGTTTGGGAATGTTAATGAACTGACCTGGGGGCTTTTTCATACCCGTATTGGTGGCGGTAAGCCGGGGGCATTGGCTGCACGTGGCGGGGCAAGTTTAGATGCTCATCGAGACTTCAGATCATCCATGCGCACTGAGGTTGGCCTGTATCAGTGGAACGATGATTCCCACAAAATGGTTCCCACCCGTTCCCCGTTTTCCGGGATTCGCTTATCAATTGGCAGCTACACCATATTACATGGCAGTTTTAAGAATCGGCTTGCTGAAAACCATAAAAAATACCTCGAGTGGGTGGCAGGTGTATTTCCTGGTCCTGGGACAGGGACCACAAGTACAACTGTCGTTGGTACATCGGCTTCACCCGGCCGGGCTTATCTTGTTGGTGAAGCATTAAACGAAATTCGTGTTATTGCCGGTGAGTTGCAGAGCACTGATCCAATATTGGCCGATCGATTGCAAACCCATGCAGATAGTGCGCAAGCGAATCTGGTCAAGGAGATACAGGCAAAAGCACGCAAATCCGCTAAAAATGCATTGGCTTTTTCTTATGAGTTCGGGCGTAAATTCCATACGGTCAAGATGGAGGAAAGTGTATTGGGAAAGGCCAGAAACCTTGCAGATACCAATGTTCGAATACAAGCCCAGATACATAAGCTGCGGGAAAGGTTCGAGCGAGAACGGGCACAGGCAGATGACAATTTTGACGATTATATCGGCGAAATTATTGAGCTGGGCGACATACCAGGAGAAATCATTCGGGAAACAATTCAATTGGTAGGAAAAGATATTCCTCTCTCAGATAGGTTGGGGCAAGCCGCCTACCAACTGCTCGATAAGCATGTAACCACCATGATGTCTGGTCGTGTGGCCCGGGATACCTGGTTGCAGGATTTGGAAGGGAAATACCAGGACGATTCACTTTTTGTGAACAGGTGATGGTGATGCAACGTTTCCAAGTGTTTGCGGTTGATTTTTGTGTGATTGATTTTTTCAATTCAAAGAGTGAAATATGATGAATACTGATTACTCGATCCGGCATCACCAAATAGGCATAGTGATACGGGCTTTAAACATGCTGTTGTTGCTGATCTGTGTAAATGCGGCTGTTAATGCAGACACCCTGCCAGATATTGAATGCGAAAACGGTGATGTTTGTCGTGATCTGAAAACGCTATTGCCATTTCGGATACTGGCCCGGCCATTTTCCAATGTTTATCGTGAAACCCGGGCGACAAGCAGTGTAATAATCTCAGAAAATATTGAAGCACTGATACCTTACGATGTGTACGGGTTCAAGGACCTGGACTTTAGTAATCCATTGGAGCCAAAGGGTTGGTATCAGGTTGATGTGGATCGCAGTGAAGGTCCGGATGGATGGATGCGTGCTGTTGATATTATGCATTGGCGCAACGCTCTGGCAGTTGCCTATAGCCATCCCGGCAGCGGCGATAGTGCTCGAAAACCAGTATTGGGATTCAAGAAACTGACGGCACTCCGGCAGTTGGTCGAAAGTGATACGCGCATCGACTTGGCGAAAAAAAAGTATCAGCAACTGGATGCTGGCCAATTGCCGGATGATGTCATCATCAGAGAAAACCCTGGTGAATTTCTGGACATCGATGAAAAATTCTATTTATTTCCTGTTATCGATTGGGCGGAAGTCGAACTTTTCGATGACCCGGCCCGGTACCTGAATCTGGTCGCAGCGGTACCACAGTCGCGGGCAACGGTTCCCGGTGAATACACTTTGCGGGAGACAGATTTGCACCTGGAAACCACTGAGAAGGCTCATCGAGAACGCCTTTCTGATCTGCTGGTTGATGTGGTATTTGCCGTGGACATGACCGGCAGCATGGGCCCATATATAAATATGACCATGCAGACTGTTCAGGATCTGGCCATCGGGCTTGCCGGAAACCCTGAAGTAGCCGATAAAATTCGTTTCGGGCTGGTTGGTTATCGCGATGATCCTCGAGCTCGTCGTAGCAATGAATTCGCATCAAGGGTTTTTACACCCCAATTAGTAGATGCCAATCAGCTGGTACAGATTATTTCCCAGGATGCTGTTGCTAAAGAAGGTGATCCGGGTTGGGAAGAAGAAGTGTTTGCCGGGATGCGCGATGCTGTCAATGCCAGCTGGCGTGCGGAAAGTGTCAGGCTGATTATTCTTATCGGTGATGCCAGCGCTAACCCTGCAGGTCATGCTCGCAATACAACCGGGTTGGATGCCGCTGGTATAAGGCGCCAGGCAACCGATGTTAACGCATCAGTAATCACCATTTATCTCGAAAATGAGCGGGTACGCTCGGACTGGTCGGTGGCCGCTGCGCAATTTTCTGAAATGGCACTAAACCCGGGCTCAGAGCAGTCGGATTTTATGTCGATCTCTGCATTTGATGCCAATGATTACCGCCGCGCATTAAAAGACATTTTATCGAAATTCCGTTTAAGTTTGGATCGAATTGTAGCCGGTGATATCGGTGGCCTAAAGAAGGTTCTTGATGCAGGCGGCCCAGCTGATGGCGCTGGTGGCATTGCACAGCGGGTTCTCCGAAATGCGCTGGTGGATTATCTCGGCAACGAAGCCGAGCCACCACGTGATGTGGCTTTTTGGGTATTCGACCGGGATGTCATAGAACCAGAGAAGCCGGCTTTAAGCATCCGGGTGATGATCCAAAAACATCAGCTGGATAGCTTGGTTCGGGCATTAGAGCAAATACTGTCGGCATTGCGCAACAATCAAATTACCGAGAACGGGTTTATGAAAACCCTGCAGGCGATTGTTTCTCAAAGCATCACCGATGCAGACCGACTGAACTTCACTGATGCCAGTAATTTATCGGAAACACAATTGCTGCCCCGCTGGATAGAAAATTTGCCTTACAAAAGTAAAGTGCAAAAATTATCGGATGCACAGTTCGCAGCGATGACCCCGGATGCAAGAGCATCACTGGAGCGGGAAATTGACAGCCTTTTGTCTTTATATCGGGACATTTTATCCAGACCGGCCCGATGGGTGAAGTTAAACGAAAAGGAATCTGGAGTGGTTTATCCATTACCCATTGGGAATTTACCGTAACTGCAAAGTTGCTATTAATGCTTTTCATCCACCATCAAAAAATGATTAAAGCAAGCAACGGAAGAATAATTATTATATCGAAGCGATGCTGCTTTATGACCTTACTAAGGCCAAATAATCAGCTTAGCGTTTAAACATAGAGGAGGATTAAAAATGATTAATTCAAGCAATATAAATGCACAACTGTCATTGACTGAGAACGGTCGCGTTGGTGACCACAACAGTTTGAAACCGATGATCATGATTCTTATGCTCACGGTGTTATTGATCAGCGGTTGCGCTACTACAGCAGATGGAAGAAACACGCAAGGGCAGGCCGCAGGCGTGGGTGCAGCTTTGGGCTGTGGTATTGCTCTATTGTTGGGGGGTGGGGCAGGTGATTGTGCTGCGGGGGCAGCTTTAGGTGGTACGGTTGGGTTTGCAGCTGGATCGGAGATTGCCCATCGCAAGTCGCAATATGCATCTGATGAAGAGTATTACGATGCCCAGATAGCCCGTTCGGGTGAATACAACCAAACCTTGCACCAGGCAAATTACAATTTGAGGCAACGGAATCAGAACCTGGCTCAGCGCATAGCACAATTACAGCGGGAAAAATCCACTGACGAGAGAACCAAATCGGAACTTAAAGCTACCCGTAAACAACTGAAATCGGATTTAAAAGAAGCGAAACTGGCATTAAAAGATGCCGAACAGGAATTGCAGGTTCAAGAGGAGAATTTTGTAATAGCCCAGGAAAAAAGCGAAGCCACCAGTCACCAGTTGGCACAATTGGAAGATGAAATCACAGACATGCGTGGTTATGTTCGGGAACTGGAAGGGAATATTGAGTTGCTTGCAGGTCATGACACTTCTTTGGCACGAATAATTTAAGCAACCATGCATACAAATACAAACAGGTTTTATATGAATGGTAATGTCCTTGAGCAGTTATCAGCGGGTGTTAAATTAATTCTCTTCTTACTGATAACTGCGTTGGCAGCAGGGTGTGCCAGTGTCAGCACCGACCCGGACGAAGGAGGTTTGCTGGGTGGTATTAAGGGGTTAAGCACTGGTGAGTATGAACAACGACGGGCAGCACGGGAGCAACGATTGGCTGCCTTACAGCGTTTTAATAAAAACCTGAAAGAAGAACAGGATACGCTGGACGAGAGCATCACCATTCGCAAGGGTGATATTGAGCGATTGGAAGCCAACCTGGATGATTTGGGCAAAGTAATCGAAAGCTTGCGATCGGATATCGAAGCTGACAGCCGTGTGGGCAGTAAAGTTGAAACAGCACGTCTGCAAATCCAAACAAAGCTGGAGTTAATAGAGCTGCAGCTTGAGGAATTAAGGGCTGCCAATGAACAGGGTCTGATAGAAAAAGAAGCCTTACAGCGGGAATATCGACGGTTGGATAAAGAAGCTGAACAACTATGGGAACTGTATGCCGATTTGATTTAAGCAAACACAGTTAATGGTGGTTGAATATAAACATGATGATCTCTTATGCAGGCTCAAAAAAGGTGTGTTTTTTGATAAATACCCGGCACACATTTTTATTGATGGTAATAGGTTTTTTAATACTGCTAAGCGGTTGTTTTTCAGCACCCAATACAATACAAAATCCCCCTCGGGAAAAGTCTGTTGATTTATTAATTAACCAACAAGTGGCTTTTCTTTCAGTAGCCAATAAATTAAAAGCACATGGTTTTTTTGCAGATACTCTGATCAGCGTTGCCGAGAGTGATGATCAACAACCGGTCAGGTCTGCACTGCGAAAATTCCAACAGGCCAAAGGCTTATCGCCAACCGGTCAGCTGGACGAGATAACCTGGAATTTGCTGAAACAACCTTTGACTGTGATTGAGTCTGCACCACCACTGCCTGAAATACAGGCAGGCAGTCAGGTTTTTGCGATTGAACGTAGTCAGTGCCTTTATCCAAAAGAAGGCTGGATTTTAATGTTTGCTGGTGAAGTGAATGAGCTGGATGCGGGTTCGGTCTCGGTAAATGTGCAGCAACGTTATAGCTTGAGGTACGACGCCAAACAAACCGGTGTTTCTTCAGAAGACTGGTTTTGTGCACCTAAGCGCCGGGTATGTTATTCACAAGTTGAGTTCGATGAATGGGGCGGTGAGCTAACACCAGGGCAATTAATAGTGTTTGATAAGCTTGATGTTATGCATCGAGGTGCCGGTTTTGTAAGATTTGCCAGTCAAACGATGAAAAAAGTTTGCCCATCTTAAATGCCAGGTATAGGGATACAGACTGGGATGACACATTCGGGCATTATCAGTGTTGCGATCAGGTTTAGAAAGCTGACTGCATCCCTTCAGCATATGGTGATGGTTTGCCTGGCTGCTTTGGCTGGGTCTGCGCAGGCTGATGCGTTAGGCATCGATTTATTCCAAGCAGCTGGATTAGTCAGCGAGCGGCACTTATCAGCACCTGATCGTGCTGATATCCCAACTTCCAGCAATAGCGATTTTGAGCAGTATCTGGCCAGCTTGGATCCGTATAGTCAATTACTTACACCTGCTGAATACAAGGCATATCAAAATAGCAGAGTAGGCGGCAGGCGTAATGGTATTGGTGCTGCTGTTTTTTTGGTTGATGACTCATTATTGCTGGTGCCATTACAAGGTGGAGCTCTTTATGATTCAGGGCTACGTGATGTGGTCGAACTGCTGGCGGTAGATGACCAGCCGCTGCCAATAAAAAGTATCAATGTCCTGCAAGCGAGACTATCAGATACAGAAACCACGGTGCAGCTGACATTACGTGAAATTGCTACTGAAAAAATACGTCATATACAGTTAAATAAAAGTCGTATAAAGCTTGGTGTGGCTGAATTACATACCCAGGCTGCCATCCCCTTTATTCGATTGCATGACATTGTTCCGCATATCACTGCAAACAGTGTATTGCAGGTATATAAAGAATTACTGTCTTTAGACGGTTCTGTACCAGCAGTGATTCTGGATTTGCGTTACAGCCCGGGTGGTGATCTGACTGAAGCAGCAAAAATCATGGATTTGTTTGTGCCCGCCGGGCAGCTGTTATTCACGACCTATGACAAGCAGGGCGAAAGACTATCATTACATTCAACCAGTGATACCATTCCAACTGTATCGCTGCAGGATTTATACATACTTGTTGGTCCGTTGACAGCTTCTGCTGCTGAGGTGATGGCAAAAACATTGACTCACTACGGTGCAAAAACTTTGGGGTGGCCGACGTTTGGAAAATGCATGGTGCAAGAAATTTTCGAATTGTCGCATGGTTATGCATTCAGCCTTACTACCCAACAAGTTATAGCGGTTAATGAAGAGGCTTGCACAGGCAAAGGCGTAGAGCCGGATGAGTTATTACCAGATGATTATTTAAGCAATGTTACCCAAACGGTGATTGACTACGTGGATTCTGAGATTTTAAAAAACAACCGTATTCACGGTGCAACTGAGCGGGAAAAACGAGACAGTACGAATGCAACTAATGTTGATATTTCTGAGGGGCAGCAAAGAATAAGAAGATTTGAACAATATGCTGCTGAAGCCGCTGTTAAGCAAAAGCAACCTGAGGAGATTGAAAAAAGAAAAACCATTGATATGAACAATGCTATTTGTGCAGAAATAACACTCACAAACGACCAAAGTTTACCTGAATATAAACGTGATTTTAATGAGCTGTATGGTCGGTTTGGTGATGAAGTTCAATTAATGGAAACACCATTATTGTTATGCTTAGGTCCGTTTCCAAGTAAGAATAAAGCACAAAGTCAGGCTGATTTGATTAATGAAATTTGGCACGATCAGTTCAAGTTTTATGACCAGGTTTCAGATGTTATTAATCACAGTTATTAACCCTTGTTTGAGCATAGGTTTTGTAACCGGGCAATTCGCAAAACCAAATTCCATGCAATACTGGGTTAGGGAAACAATTTTGGGCTAAGGGGTATGCAAACACCATCACCATCTACAGATGTTTTTCTGAGTCATAACAGTCAGGATAAAGACGTTGTTACTGAAATAGCCGAGCAATTGCAGGCAAGTGATATTAATGTCTGGCTGGATACTTGGCGACTCCGCCCTGGCCAGCGGTTACAGCAGGGCTTGGCGGATGGTATTGAACGGTCACAGGCTGTGGCTGTTTTTATCGGTGCAGATGGGCTGGGGCCATGGCAAGGCCCGGAGATGGAGGCCTTTCTTGATCGGGCGATGCGTGAGCATAATTTTCCAGTGATCCCTGTGTTTTTGCCTGCTGCACCTGCAGAGGTCGAGTTGCCGCATTTTTTACGTATATATCGTTGGGTTGATATGCGTAATGGGATCACGCCTGAAGCTATGGAGCTGCTGAGGTGGGGTATTAAGGAGCCTGACACGCCAATTGATCCCAAACTTCCTTTGGATCCAATAAAAGAATCTCTCAGTTTCAGATTAAAGTACTTCCCGGATTGGGTGAGATGGTTGGTTGCGCTAATGCTGATAGTTGTATTGGCAAGCTTGCTGATCATGCGTTTGCCACCACAACCGCAACCCAACCTCCCGGATTTATATCACTTACGGGTATTACCGCTGGACCCTTCAGGCAATCCTGTATCACGGACTACGGTTAGCATCTCTGCCGGTCATGAGCCGCAGCAGCTGGCTGATGGCTGGTGGGAGGTGGAAATTCCAGCAGCCAAATTACCCATCGATAGGAGTATCAGCATTTGGGCTAAAAGCTATGGCTGGTCACCAGGGCGACAGGAATTACAGCTGGCGGAAGATCCCAATCCATGGGTAGAAATTCGCTTAAATGAACCACAAAGTCAGTTGCAGGGGGTGGTCAAAGATCGCTCAGGTAAAACCGTTGCTGATGCAAGCGTGATCTCAACCAACGGTTTTGCAGTTGCTGTGACAACCGATAACAACGGGCAGTTTTCCATCCAGTTAAAAGAACCGGAAGGTCGCCGCATACGGCTGCAGGCTGAGAATCATTTCGGTCTGACGACACAAACTTATTGTTATACCGGGCGTGAAGGCTGTGTGCTGGTTTTGGATGGTCAATGAGACTATATGGATTAATTATCGGGTTGTATTTGGTGGGTTTTGCATGGGGTCAAATCGCAGATCGGATATTATTGATTGCCGTTGATAACCAGCAACAGCCGGTTCCCGGTATTCGTTTTGCCTTTGAGGGTGTACAAAGCCAACTCACCACCACTACCGGTGCAACAGAAGTGGAGTTGCCGCCGGGTTATCAGCCGGGCCAGAAAATCAAGTTACTATTGTTGCCGGATCAATCTACTCAATCGGATTGGTTTCTGATTAATACGATGGTCAATATTCCTCTGGAAAATACTTCTGCAGAGGTGGTTTTATTTCGGCGCAGTGAATTCCGTGATCTGGCGGCCGATTACCGGGATTCGTCACAGGAAATAGTCACTGGCGATGCGCTGGTAGGAAAGGGCAGGCCGGATGTGCTGAGTAAGCTGGCGCCTGATTATGGCTTGACATCAGAACAACTTGAATCAGCTATCCAGTCATTTGCTGAAACTGATAATGAGAAAGACCAGGGAATAGCCGCTTACCTGGCAGGTGAATATCAGACGGCTGAAGTGCACTTGCAACGGGCGGCGGATGGACAGCTGGCAGGAATAGTGGAGACCCTGCGTTATTTGGGTGCTTCGCAATATGAGCAGGCGAAGTATCACGAAGCGGTTAAAACTTTCAGTAAAGCCAATGTGCTGGTTCAGCAAAATGCAGAGCTTATCAATTGGTTGGGACTTTCGTTTTATAAACTTGCTGATTGGGAGAAAGCAGAACAGTTAATGCGTTGCGCGCTGTCGATTGATAAGGCGATGTATGGGCAGGATCACACTATAGTTGCTGTACGCTTGAATAACTTGGCGTTATTGTTACAGGCGACAAATCGGTTGAGTGAAGCTGAACCATTGATGCGCCGTGCATTGTTGATTGATGAGGCGATGTATGGATCGAATCATCCTACTGTTGCTATACGTCTAAATAACTTGGCATTCTTATTACAGGTGACCAACCGGTTGGATGAAGCTGAACCATTGATGCGCCGTGCGTTATCAATTGATGAATCCTCGTATGGGTTGGATCACCCTAATGTTGCTAGAGATTTGAGTAACCTAGCGTCATTGTTGCAGATGACTAATCGACTGAGCGAAGCGGAACCATTGATACGTCGAGCGTTATTGATAGATGAAGCGACGTATGACTCGGCTCACCCCAATATTGCTATCCGTCTAAATAACTTGGCGCAATTGCTGCAAGCGACCAAGCGCTTGAATGAGGCAGAGTCCTTAATGCGTCGTGCATTGCTGATTGATGAGAGCTCGTATGAATTGGATCACCCTAATGTTGCTAGAGACCTGAGCAATCTAGCGTCATTGATGCAGATGACCAATCGGTTGAGCGAAGCAGAACCACTGGTGCGCCGCGCATTATTGATTAATGAATCATCTTTTGGATTGGATCACCCTAGCGTGGCTAGGGATCTGAATAACCTGGCGCAATTGTTAAAGGTGACCAATCGGTTGAATGAAGCGGAGCCATTAATGCGGCGAGCTATCATTATCTTTGTTAAGTTTAGGAATAAAAACAACTATATTCACCCAAACTTTGAAACCGCCGTTGGCAATTATCGGGAAATTTTAAATCAGCAAGGTAAATCTGATGACGAAATTAAGGATTTATTGAAAACAGTAAAATTGAGTAACAAAGATAGTAGAAGAAATTAGTTCTTTATCAATTGCAATTAATTACCGAACTCCATTCCAGGCTGAGAATAATTCAGGCTTAATGACACAAGCTTATTGTTACACAGGGCGTGATGGGTGTGAGTTGGTTTTAGATAATCAATGAGGTTTTATTGTTTAATTATCAGGTTGTGTTCTTCGAGCTTGTTAAGGGGCTAAACCACAGATGTTGTTAGACAATTATTGCTGAACTTTAAACTGCGAAAAAACAATTCAGCACGACACTTTACTATTAACGGAAGT
This sequence comes from Gammaproteobacteria bacterium, assembly GCA_021772985.1. Lineage (GTDB taxonomy): Bacteria > Pseudomonadota > Gammaproteobacteria > Xanthomonadales > Wenzhouxiangellaceae > JAJFKX01. Next base: position 34,340 of record JAJFKX010000037.1, on the reverse strand, counting down.
TGTGGGTGTCTGGGTTCTTCCAGACTCTTTCATTACGTTAATGGTACGCGAATATAGGAAGTTAATCGAATTTTATTAGGCATCAACCTGATACGCCACTAAGGGAGAAAGAATCATGAAAAAGCACAGACTTATCTTGATTACCTACTTCGTAATAATATCATCCAATTTTTGGGTTGCTTCAGCATATGCAGAGGGTTCGCTTTGTGTATTTACACGCAACCTGGTACAAAATCCGCAGCACCAACTTGAAGCGCCATCAGAGGCCGCTCAGAGTGATGTTAAAGATGTCATGTCGAGCCTGGGCTATGCCGGTTCGATTCAGATTTATGCAGGGCCGGTTGCTAATGCTGCTGCATACCCCGCCCAAGCTGGGCAGCCTCGCTTTATTATTTACAATCCAGATTTCCTAACCGGTCTTTTTAATATAAATGACTGGGCAGGGACAAGCGTCATAGCACATGAAATTGGACATCACATAGCCATTGATGCCAATAGCACCAACTCACATCGCCGTGAATTGGCAGCTGATGAAATTTCAGGATGTGCGCTTGCACGAATGGGTGCATCTTTACAAGACGCGACTGCTGCCATGTTACGTGGCTTGCCAATAAACAAGGGTTCACCAACCCACCCAGCCACAGCGGACAGAACCCAAGCTATAGAAACAGCTTGGAAGCGTTGTCAGAACCAATAGTCACAAACACACAGAACAGAGAGAGGAATATTTATGAATATTCGACTAATTTTCGCAACTATCTTGATAATGTTGCTGGTCTCGCAACAAGCTAATGCAGGTAGGCTTACTGATGCAGTAGCAAAACTCACCGAAAAAATCTATGCAGATGAAATTGATGATATGGACCAGCACGATGTGGATGACATGGTTGGTGTTGTCGAAGATGTAGCTGATGATATAGTTCGTAGCGGTGATCAGAATTTTCGCAGACATATATTGGATACATGGGGAGCAGGTAAAAGTGAAACACGTCGTCATATAGAGAAGTGCCCATATTGTCGAACGGCAGCAGCCGAAGTTGCCCAACAATCCGGGCTGCCTGAGCCACGGGATAATATACCTCGTTGCTTTATTATTAATAATGCACCTTACGGTGCTGGTAATTGGGGCGAACTTTACCCATTGCATCCACAAACAGGTGAAGTAATGGGGGCAGCTCAAGGGTATATCTGGTTCCAAAATGGTCGCTATATGGGTATTGATAATTTGAGGAGAGCCTTTGCCGCTTCACCTTGTAATTAATCAATTGGTCAGTGTTTAATCGGCGTGCATTTATTGTCCATTTTGCGCTTAGTGCATGTGGTGCCTTGCTGTCGTTGAAAAAAACATTTGGCGTAGAAAACCCGCACTTAGGGCATGGTCATTACAAAACTTTACTGAAACATCTTTCTAAACAGCTGGAATCATTGTTTCCAAAAGCGATAGAAGAACTCAGTAATGCTGATTTAGAAAGTATTTTGGCTAATTTAGAAAATGCAGCCATGGTTACTGCCCGGCATCGAGCGTTGGAAAATCATGTCCAACGCTATTGGGCCAGCACAAAACCCAATGACATGGAACATATTAAGCTCTGCCCTTTATGTTATTCCAACACATTGGAAATGGTAGAGAACACGCCGCTGCGTCACTTGCTTCCCATGCATAAATTCGCTGTTATATTTCGTGTGGATGGCAGCTGGTTTCAGCTCGACTCATTCGGGAATGCATACCCACAAGAAGAGCATAGCAAGCTTGCGCTCGGTGCCATCATGTTTGAAGGTGACTATGTGTTATTGAGATATGCTGACAATAAACAGTTAGCTGCTAAACCTGCATATAAATTGCCAAATTAGTTTTATCGCCCAGCTATATAATGGCAAAGCTTCAAAGTAATCTGGGATAAAGTAGCCAGAACCAAAACCTGTCTAACTAAATGTCAAATAATTATTCTAGAGCAACTCAGGATTTGTTCAAAAATTAATCACTTCTTCTCCTGTTATATGTTTCTGCTTCAGGTTCTTGGAAAGTCATATTCCAGCACTTCATCGAACAGTGTTGCCCATTGTTGTTCGATATATTCCCAATCAAATCGGGATTTCTCCATCCTTGCGGTGGCGGCGGTCGAGTGTTTCTGTAGTAATTTTTGATCGGAAAACAGGGCATGCAGCGATTGGCCGGCACTGATGGGGTCAACAACCTGGTACTCGACATGAGGACAGAACCAGTTTTGCTCGGTGCTGGTTATTTTTGCATACAGTGCTGCCGAGCCCCAGATTTCACGTAACTGCTCGTCGTCCGTTACGATCTGGGCGGCTCCGGTAGCGGCATGCTCACAGCTGACCAATCCCCAGCCCTCTCCCATAGCGGTATTGATACCTACCTCGCAGGCGTTGTAGAGCCAGTTCAGGTCCTCGATACTCCTGCGACCTGTTCCTCCAAGCACCACGTATTGCTGAATTCCCAGCGCCTGGGTTTGCTGTTCCAATGCTTCTATATCTTCACTTCGGGCACCAGGCAAATGTAGATACAGGTAAACCTCGCGATCACTTTTAGCCAGGAAACGGGAAAAGCCTTCCACCGTCAGATCCAGTCGTTTTCTCTCCCAGGGCTGGTTGGCATTCAAGATGATGGGGGCCTGATGGAGCTGGGGCTGGTTGGGGAAAGCCATTTGTTTGGCGATCAGCTTGCCGCCTTCGGTGGGGAAGAAACTGGCTCGATCAACACCATGGGCGATGACACGGCAGCGCTGTTCAAGCGCTGTGTTCTGCTCTGGCATATCCAGTGAATCGCAGAGCTTGAGAAAACGCCGTTGGGCGGCTTCGGTGTAAAACACCAGTCGTTCAAAGTTTGCTGCCGCTTGCAATGGTTGGGCGTTGACCAGGGTTCCATCGATAGGCAGATAAATGACCACCGGGGCCAGTCGCCGTTGGATCTCCACAAGAATGGGGTAATGATACTGGGCGGCGAAAAGATCGTAAAAGAACAGCACCGCTGCTGGCTTGATTCGGCACACTGCCTCCAACACCAGCACAGCCCTGCGGGTCTCATAGCCATCGCAAAACGTAGGAATAATGGTGACACCACCTTCTACGCGAACTTCGCCGCGTTGATCCAGTGCCATGATGTAGATCGGACGTTTTCCCAAAGCGGACAACACGTGCCGCAGTACACCGCTGAAGCTGACGCTACCGCCCCAGGAACTGACAACCACAATGGGCTGTTTTAAATCCAAAATGCTTTCGTTAAACTGGTGGGAAACCCGCGCTCCCACCCAATATTTATTTTGCCTGGATGTATGGCGAAAAACGTATGATACCTACCGGATTATCCGAATCAACTGTTGCTGACAACGCCAGATCGGCATCCGATTGGAACTTGTACTGCGCGTGGTCGGCATAGCCCTGCCAAGTCGGAAACTCGCTGTTGACGTTAGCCATTTTGTACCCACCATCGTGGTCAAGGTCGAACACATGCCGAATCCAGCCAAACTGCCAATTTTGTTTTGGGACAGGCGTAATGTGTACATCTACCGTGCCTGCGGAGTTGATGCCGGAAAGCGGTATCGGTTTGTTAAATACGCCGGATATTTTGCTGCCGGTAAGCCCATAACCGATGTAAAACAGCACATGGATAACAACACGTCGTGCGGTCTCAGTGGTCAATGTAAAAGCAGCCAGCACCATCTCGGCATCAGCAAGATATGTCTGCTCGGGTGACTTTAAAACTGTATCGTAGTGCTGCTTGTACCAGTTGACAGCATCGCCAAATGCGTTAGCGCTTGTGATCCCAGGCAGAAAGGCCAGCAGGTCGTTATTTGAGAAAATCCCGGGAGCACTAGCGGACCAGATATAACTGTCGACGTTGAAAGGTGCAGATGAGTAAATATTATTACCAAAACTAAGCCGCCATACTGAAATCAAGCCCCATAGGGTTTCCAGAAAAACGGATTGCTGGGTCTTGAGTGAGGCTTGGAAATCATTCCATTCTTCTTCCAGTACTTTATTGTCAAAGCCATTCAGGCGCTTGCCTTCGATAACCAGAATGATAGCGTTCTGTTGAAAAGCCAGCGAACGCAGATAGTAATTAACCAGGGCGTGGCAAACCACGGAAAGATCCTCGCTGCTCAGTTGATCCCTAGGAATTTTGCCGAGTCTCTCAATAAGCAAGCGAGCGAAAAGATGCAACAGACCGTCACCGGCACCACTGCCAATGAGAGCCTGGCGTATCTCGGTCATTGCCTGTTCATCATTCATAACCGGTGCCTCGTAGGCGCGGTATGCCAGCTCTTTCAGTGCCGATTTAGGTATTGTCGGCAACTGTCCATTGGATAACGGAGTGGTGTACTCGATATAGTTTTGAAAATCGGTTTCGATGTGAGCCAGTGCACCAGCAATGGTATTGGCTTTCGCCAGCCAGGTTTGCAGTTTTTCTTCACCGAGGATTCTTTCCAGGGTTTCTTCAATGGTCTCCAAATCGGAATCCAGTGTCTTCAGGTCGTCTCGAATCCCGAGCAATGAGGCATTAATCTTTTGCAGCTCCTGAACCTGTTTCTGGTCAAGATCTTCGCCCCCGAAAATGGCCGAAATGATGCCGCCGATAGCCAGGTTCCCGGCTCCGCCCAAAAACCCTTGCGCGATGCTGGTGGTTGCAAATTTAAAGAAAGTAAGTGCGAGTGATGGCATGATTTCCCCCTAGCCAATAGATAGTTGATTTTTATATATATTTTCGATTACCACGATACGTGCTAGGGCAGTGAGTTGTCAAACAAGTGGTAATGCATTAGTTACAGACAATGCTATCTGCCAGGTTTGCATAACTGTCTTGAACAACTTATTGATCACCCGGAATCGGGACGCGGTATCAGCTGATTCGCTGAGTGACACAAGTGATTGGATTAACAATCCTAGATCAGATTTTACGAAATTGATGGATAAAGTATTCCATCAGCCATAACAGGCGCTGAACACAGTTTTGAATACCTGGATTAAAAACTATAAAGGGGTGGTGTAGGATAGTGCCTGGAGCAGCTCTGTCCGACTATATCAGTCTGGAAACAGTTGCCGGAAAATAAGCGAATGACACTCAGCAGGAACCTATCAGAATGAAAATCGACCTCAACGGCAAGCAAGCCATTGTCTGTGGCGCCAGCAAAGGCATTGGTTGCGCTACCGCACGGCAACTGGCGTCCAGTGGCGCTAGTGTTACCGTTATGGCGCGGAATCAATCTGCATTAGAACAGCTTTGCAGCGAACTACACAGCTCAGCCAGCCAGAGCCATCATGCCCTTGCTGCGGATTTTTCAGACCCACAATCACTCAGGGAAACCATTACCGAGCATGTTAAAGGAAATGGTCCGTTTCATATCCTGATCAACAACTCGGGCGGGCCACCACCCGGGCCGGTGCATACTGCTAAAGAAGCAGCGTTTCTGGCAGCCTTCACGCAACATTTGCTCGGCAACCACATCATGATGCAAGTGCTGCTGGAGGGTATGAAAGCTAAAGGTTACGGACGGATCATCAACATCATTTCCACCTCGGTGAAAATGCCGCTGAAAGGTCTGGGTGTTTCCAACACTATCCGGGGTGCTGTTGCCAACTGGTCAAAAACCCTGGCCGGTGAAGTGGCGGAGCATGGTATTACCGTGAACAATATTCTGCCTGGAGCCACCGATACGGACCGACTTGATGAAATATTTACCGGTAAAGCTGAAAAACTGGGCAAGACAAAAGCACAAATCATTGCCTCGGAACGTTCTATCATTCCCGCCGGACGGTTTGGCAAACCAGAGGAGCTGGCACAGGCGATTGCGTTTTTGGCCAGTCCGGCAGCAGCTTATATCAATGGCATTAATGTTCCGGTTGACGGTGGCCGGACCGGTTGCCTGTAGGACCATCGATGAGCCTGGATAACAACAAAATACTCAATTTTATCGGCGGTGAGCTAGTCGAACCTATCAACGGCGATTACTTTGAAAACATCGAGCCTGCCACCGGCAAAGCCTATGCGCTGATCCCCGACTCTGATGAACAAGATCTGGAACACGCGGTAACCGCAGCCAAGCAAGCCTTTCCAGGCTGGCGCGACACTGCACCGGAAAAGCGTGCCCAGATCATGATTAAACTCGCTGAGTTGATTGAAGCACGTATGGATGAGTTTGTAGCTGCGGAATCCAGGGATAACGGCAAGCCCCAATCACTGGCAGCGGCCATTGATATTCCCAGGGGGGCAGCTAATTTCAGGGCATTTGCCAGGATGGCGGCTGATTTTGGTGGAGAGCGTTTTGAGAAAGACAGTTCAAGCAGCTATGTGTTGCGCACACCCATTGGTGTGGTTTCTACCATTTCGCCCTGGAACCTGCCGCTACTGCTGTTCACCTGGAAAATGGCGCCGGCCCTGGCTGCCGGTAACTGTGTGATCGCCAAGCCCAGTGAAGTCACACCGATGACCGCGTATATGCTCTCGGCCCTGGCCAATGAAGCTGGTTTTCCGCCTGGTGTTTTGAATGTAGTGCATGGCATGGGCGCTAAAATCGGAGCAGCGATTACCAATCATCCGGATATTTCAGCGATTTCCTTTACCGGCGGTACTGCCACAGGCCTTGCCATATACCAGGCGGCTGCACCGCATCTGAAAAAAGTCTCCCTGGAGCTGGGTGGCAAAAATCCAACAGTTGTGTTTGACGATGCCGATTTTGATGCTGCAGTAACCGGCGCCAAAACTGCAGCATTCGCCAATCAGGGCCAAATTTGCCTGTGTGGATCGCGCTTGTTCGTGCATCAGGATATTTATGACCGGTTTAAACAATCTTTGCTTGAACAGGTAGCTGAAATCAAAATAGGTGATCCACAACAAGCCGATACCCAGCACGGTGCAACAGTATCTGAAGCCCATATGGAAAAAGTGCTGGCTTATATAGAACTGGCCAAACAGGAAGGTGGAAAGCTGCTGGCTGGTGGTCAGCGCCGTATGCTTCAGGGCCGTTGTCAGGATGGTTATTTCATTGAACCAACCGTGTTTGAGAACCTGCCATCCGGTTGCCGTACCAATCAGGAGGAAATATTTGGCCCAGTGGTCAGCTTGATTCCTTTCAGCAGTGAGCAGGAAGTCTTGGAGATGGCCAACAGTACCCCCTATGGTCTGGCAGCCTCGGTCTGGACCCAAGACCAGGATCGTGCTGCCCGCATGGCTGAGCAGATCGACAGTGGAATTGTCTGGATCAATTGCTGGAATTTGCGTGATCTGGACACACCCTTCGGCGGCATGAAAAAGTCCGGGCTGGGGCGTGAAGGCACCTGGGATGCGATGCATTTTTTCACCCAGCAAAAAACCGTGACCTCGCCCAAATAACACGGAGTAAAAATGTCATTATCAACTGCTGAAAACTCAACAACAGCGCCGGAACCGGTTGGTGCTTATCCACATGCCAGACGGGTTGGGAAGCTGCTGTTTCTGTCCGGTGTCGGCCCGCGTAAAAAGGGCAGTAAAGATATTCCCGGTGTAAGCCTGGATGATCAGGGCAACATCACTGATTATGATATCGAAGCACAATGTCACAGTGTGTTTGCCAATGTCCGCGATATTCTGGAATCATGTGGCGCAAGCTGGGGTGATTTGGTCGATGTAACGGTGTTTTTAACCAATATGGATGACGACTTCGCTAGCTATAATAAGCTGTGGGCAGAGTATTTTGCGGATGACCCGCCTTGCCGCACAACTATAGAAATCAACAAACTACCCACCCCAATAGCAATTGAACTGAAATGCATTGCGGTGTTGCCAGGAGAAGCTTGATGAGCGGTATGCTGCCACCTATCAATTTGCAACAATGGATTGAAGACAATCGCGATAATCTTAGACCGCCGGTGTGTAACAAACAGGTTTACGATATGGGCGATTTTATTATCATGGTGATTGGTGGGCCGAATATCCGTAAGGATTATCATGATGATGCCGGTGAGGAGTTTTTTTACCAGCTGGAAGGTGACATGGTATTGCGCATCATTGATGACGGCCGGCCCAAAGATATCCCCATCAAGCAGGGAGAGGTGTTTTTACTGCCGGCACATATCCATCATTCGCCACAACGATTTGCCGACACAGTTGGTTTGGTCATTGAACGCAAACGTGCGGCCGGTGAGCTGGATGGTTTTATCTGGTATTGTGATGAATGCCACGAAAAAATTCATCAACAATACATTCCATTAAAAAGTATTGTTGATGATTTGCCCAAAGTATTTGCTGCCTTCTGGGAGAGTCAGAATAATCGCACTTGTGGGCGGTGTGGCCATATATTGCAAAAACCCGAGCAACCATAAATAAAAATAATAACCAGTGTCTTACCCGTTCAAGCCGATAGAAAAATGGGACGTGCATACCCATACAACGCTTTCACCTGAGACTTATGAGTCGCTGGCGCGGTTTGACCGTTACGCCGATTTTGTCAGGGTCCGCGCACATGAAAGCAAACCGTGTTGTGCCAAGTTGGTGAATAGCCGTGGTGAGGTACAGCGGGTGATCGGCCACAATGCCTATGACGCTCAGGTGCGCGTCTGCGATTGCGATGCCCATGGCGTCAACAGGCAGGTTTTGTCACCCACGCCGATGATGATTCCCGACTATGTCGATAACGCTGAGGATGCTGCTGAGATTTGCAGGATTCTGAATGATGACAATGCCCGGTTGGCCGGTGAGTTTCCCGATCGCTTTGTGGCCCTTGGTGCGTTGCCGATGTGTTATCCCGAGCTGGCCATCAGGGAAATGGAACGAATTAAATCGCTGGGTATGCGCGGGATCGAAGTCAATTCGAATATTAACGGTATGGATCTGGACAATCCAGATTTTTTCCCGGTGTTTGAAGCGGCGGTGGCGTTGGATATGGCTGTTTTCATCCATCCCTGGGGCGGGTTTTTGGTTCCATCGGAAAAGTGTCTGCAACGCCGCATGCATGCCGGGCATAACTGGCGGCCGTGGTTGTTCGGCATGGGTTTGGAAACAGCGCTGGCATTTGATGATATGCATTCAGGTGGTGTGCATGACCGCCTGCCTGAGCTGCGGGTGCTGTACGCCCATGGTGGGGGTATGTTCCCGGGTTTGCTCGGGCGTTTGGAGCACGGCGGATATACCCGGCCGGATTTGTTCACCAATAACCCGACCAAAAGCCCCTGGGACACCGTCAAAAATTGCGGTGTTTATACCGATAGCCTCACTCACAATCCCTGGGCTTTGGGTATGCTGATCGGGATCATGGGCAGTCATAGAATTGCTTTGGGGTCAGATTATCCTTATCCACTGGGTGAATTGGACCCCGGTGATAAAAAGAACATCTATCCCGGCCACATGATCGAGCATTTACCCGGTCCGGATACCGACATGCAGCAGGCTTGGGCACATTTCAATTGGCTGCCTGATGAAAATGCCGATGGACCACGTGAGCTGCCACGTCTGAGTGATGCGCAAAAGCAAAACATGCTGGCAGGTACCGCCAAACAATGGCTAGGCTTATGAAGCAGGAGCTCATCATAAAGCTTGATGGTGATGCTTTCAGTATCGACCCGGCCCGGGAAATTGATATCTCGATTCCGGTAAGTTTCGGCCAACAGCAACTGCAGGCGTTTGGTGCACCTGCGGCTACCGCTATACCTTTTTCCACAGAATCTTTTGCTGCCAGTGTCAGCAGTGGCGCCGGTTACAATTGTCAGGTGATCACTTTCAGTGCGCATCTGCATGGAACCCATACAGAATGTGTGGGCCATATTTCCGCACAGGATTATATTGTTCAGGACACAGTGGGGTATCCCGGGTTGATGCCGGCGGTGTTGATAACCGTGAACCCGGTGCCGGCCTCCGCCAGTGGTGAAGGTTATGCAGTGGCATTTGCTCAAGAAGATAAGGTAATAACCCGTGCAGCACTGGAAGCAGCACTTCAGCGGCAGCCCGGTTGCGAAGATTTACCTGCATTGGTGATCCGGACCCTGCCCAATGATGAAGGCAAAAAAACCCAGGATCATGATCACATCTCACCACCATTTTTGACCAACGATGCGATGCAATATATTGCCCAGACCGGATTTGAGCATTTATTGTTGGATGCACCTTCTGTTGACCGTCTTAAAGACGAAGGCAAGTTGAGCAACCACCACATATTTTGGCAGGTTGCACAAGCTAGTAACGATGTACCCATTGCTTCGCAAAAAAGCATTACCGAGCTGATTTTTGTGCCCGATAATGTCGTTGATGGTATTTACATGCTGGGCTTGAATATCGGAAATATTCGTTCTGATGCTGCACCCAGCAGACCTGTTTTGTATGAGTTAAAACCTGTATGAGCCAATATCGTAACAATTTGGATTTTGCTGAACAGATGGATGCAGGTGATCCACTGGCTGATTATCGGGCACAGTTTCATATGCCCCAAACCAAACAGGGTGATGACTGCTTGTATTTTTGCGGCAATTCTTTGGGTTTGCAGCCCAAAGCACTTGAGGCTGCAATGGCACAGGAACTGGAAGATTGGAAGAAGTTTGGCGTAGAAGGCCATTTTCAGGCTAAAAACCCATGGATGCCCTACCATGAATTTCTGAGTGAAAGCCTGGCGAAACTGGTTGGTGCGAAACCATCTGAAGTGGTGGCGATGAATAGCCTGACGGTCAACTTGCACTTGTTGATGGTGTCATTTTACCGGCCAACCAAAACACGTTATAAAATCGTGATAGAGGGCCAGGCATTTCCTTCTGATCAATACGCCGTTCAATCACAAGCCCGCTTCCATGGTTTGGATCCAAACGCAGCCTTGATAGAGCTGCAACCCCGCAAAGGTGAGAACACCTTGCGGACAGAAGATATTGAAGCCTTGATCGAGCGCGAAGGCAGCAGCATTGCGTTGATTATGCTCGGAGGGGTTAATTATTACACCGGCCAGTTGTTTGATATGCAGCGGATCACCAAAGCCGGGCATAAACAGGGCTGCGTGGTTGGTTTTGATCTGGCTCATGCAGCCGGTAATGTGCCATTGCAATTGCACCACTGGGATGTGGATTTTGCCTGTTGGTGCTCGTATAAATACCTGAATGCGGGGCCGGGCAGTATTGCAGGGTGTTTTGTGCATGCACGCCATGCAGAAAACTTTGAACTGCCACGATTTTGTGGCTGGTGGGGGCATGATAAGCAAACCCGTTTTCAAATGGGGCCTGATTTTCATCCGATTCCCGGCGCCGAGGGCTGGCAACTGTCCAACCCGCCTATTCTTTCCCTGGTTGCAGTAAAAACAGCCATAGAAGTTTTTGACCGGGTTGGGATGCAGGCGTTACGTGAAAAGAGCTTTAAACTGACTGGTTATATGGAGTTCCTGCTGGATAATCTTAACAGTGACGCTTTCACTGTATTGACGCCGCGTGATCCAGAACAACGAGGTGCTCAACTTTCCATTGTGGTCCATGAAAATGGCCGGAAAGTTTTTACAGCACTTGAACAGCAAGGTGCGATATGCGATTGGCGCTCACCTGATTGCATCCGGGTGGCACCGGTGCCGTTGTATAACAGTTATCAGGATGTCTACCAATTTGTAATGCTTTTTGCCCGGCTTACAGGTGCAGTTGATCAGCTTAGGGAGGCCATCTAGAAATGAGCCGGCAAACAGTGCATGTATTAGGTGGTGGCCTGGTTGGTTCGCTGTTGTCGATTTTTCTGGCAAAAAAGGGTTTTAAGGTCGAGTTATATGAAGCGCGTACGGATATGCGTCAAGCTGAAATCGATGCTGGCCGGTCCATCAACCTGGTGATCACCAGCCGGGGTTTAAATGCGCTGGAACAAGTAGGGTTGCGTGAGCAGGCGATGGATATCGCAGTGCCGGTCAAGGGCCGGATGTTGCATGACATACATGGCCAAACCACTTTTGTACCTTATGGGCAAAAAGAGCATGAGGTTATCAATGCTATTTCACGCGGATTGTTGAACTGTCTGTTGTTGGATGCCGCTGAAGCACACCCCAATATCAATATACAGTTCCAGCAGCGTTGTACCGATTACAACATTGCCGATAAAACCCTGACTTTCAATGATCAAAATAATATCCGGGCTGACATTGTCATCGGCACCGACGGAGCCTTCTCATCGGTTCGCAGGGCGATGCTCGATCAAGTGATGAATTTTGATTATGCACAAAGTTTTTTGGAAAGCGGCTATAAAGAACTGTTCATTCCACCGGGTGAAAATAACGGTTACAGAATAGACAAGGATGCTTTGCATATCTGGCCACGCGGACAATACATGTTAATGGCGCTGGCCAACATGGATGGCAGTTTTACCTGTACGCTGTTTTTTCCGTATCAAGGCCCGCAAAGTTTTGCGGCGCTTAAAACTGAACAAGATGTCATCACATTTTTCCAAAAAACATTTCCCGATGCGGTATCACTGATGCCGACCCTGGCTGAAGATTTTGTGAATAACCCTGTGGGTTCGCTGGTCACGGTTAAATGCAATCCCTGGCATGTAGGGGGGCAAGCATTGCTGCTGGGGGATGCCGCCCACGCATTGGTGCCGTTTTTTGGCCAGGGTATGAATTGCGGGTTTGAAGATTGTTTTGTTTTGGATCAATTGCTGGATACATTAGAACCCGATTGGGAAAGTGTATTCAAGCAGCTCAATGAACAACGTAAATTCAATGCAGATGCGATTGCCGACATGGCGGTTGAGAATTTTATTGAAATGCGTGATACCACTGCTGATCCACTGTTCCAGCTCAAAAAGCAAGTTGGGTTTGAACTGGAAAAACGTTATCCGGAACGCTTTATTCCTCGTTATTCCATGGTAATGTTTCACCCGGAAATCTCTTACGCCGAGGCCAAACAGCGCAGTGAAGTTCAGGCAAAAGTGCTGGATAAGCTATGTGCGAATATTAGCTCTCCAGAACAACTCGATTGGGCAGAAGTCGAGCGATTATTGGCAACCCATTTGGCTTAGCCAAAAGCTGCTTCAGCAGCACCGCCAATCACGGCATTGCAGTGGCGGTTAACTTAACCTCGGTAAAATCCATGCAGGGCAGCCCACTTGTTTGTCCTGCATATGTTCTATATAGTGTTCTATAAATGTTCCTTGGATTGGTTAAATGAACAAGACGGAAAGCCAGATACTAAGTTTTATCGAACAATATCTAGAAGAGCATGATTACAGTCCCAGCGTTGCTGAAATTATGCTGGGAATCGGCTATAAATCCCGGGGTTCGGTGCATGCCTATATTGAAACCCTGGTCGGAAAAGGATTGCTGTTACGTGAACCGGGCAGGAACCGGGGCTTATCCTTACCTGAAAAACCGAAAATCCCCTTATTAGGTCGAATTGCGGCAGGCATGCCGATCGAAGCCATTCCCGAGAGTGAATCGCTGGATTTCTATGAGCGATTGAATTGCCCCGGCTTGTATCAATTGATTGTTTCCGGCGATTCGATGATCGATGCCGGAATTTGTGATGGTGACAGCGTATTGATTCAACCCGCCCAGTCGGCGCCCAATGGTGCGATTGTGGTGGCCTTGATTGATGGGGAAAATGCGACACTCAAGCGTATTTATCAACGTGATGGCCGGGTCACGCTAAAGGCAGAAAATCCGGCTTATGCGCCACAGCATTATCCGCCCGAACGGGTGCAGATTCAGGGCGTGTTGTTTTGTCTGGCACGGTTTTATAGGTAAACCGATACTGTTAGTTAATCCGGCCGTATCCTAATTGGCCGGAACGCTTTACACTGGGCGACAATAATCACGAACCATCTGTTGTCATACGGCTTCGGCTTTATCTATTTTTTCTATACATGCAGTTCAGTTATACCCAGTTTGCACCGGCTTCGATCGGCAATTTTATTGCCGGTTTTGATGTATTAGGCCTGGCGATAGCACCGGTCAATGGTGCAGTATTGGGTGATACAGTTTCGGTTGCAGCTGATGAAATTACCAGATTAAAGGTTTCCGGTAATTATGCTGATTGGGTACCGCAACAGGGGAGTAACCTGGTATTCCAGGCAGCACGCCGAATCCAGGGCTGGTTGAGGCAACATGATTTACCCGAATGGCAGTTTATGCTGCATTTGGAAAAAAACCTGCCGGTGGGCAGTGGGACCGGTTCCAGTGCAGCTTCGGCAGCGGCGGCTGTCCAGGCCATTTGTGGCTATTTAAATGAATATCAGGAAATAGCGGTTCCAATGGCTGATCGCTGGGAAATAATGGGCGAGTTGGAAGGCGGTGTCAGTGGTGGTAATCATCTGGATAATCTGGCACCTGCAGTACTGGGTGGGCTGGTGTTATGCCCGCAACGCGGACTGCCGCAGCAATTACCTTTTTTTGATGATTGGTATATTGTTATGGCCTATAACGGCCAGCAATTATTAACCCGTGAAGCACGCGCCTGTTTACCTGCGCAGTACCCCAGGGCCACCACCATTGCCCAATTGCAAAGAATGGCGGCACTGGTGGATGGCCTGCATCGGCAGGACCCTCAAAGGGTCTTGGATCATTTGCACGATGAGCTGGCTGAACCGTACCGTGCTGAATTGATTGAAGATTATTTGCAGTGTAAAAAAGCGCTGTTACAGCAGGGCGCATTGGCTGTCGGCATATCCGGCGCCGGGCCATCCTTTTTTGCACTGAGTGACAGTCTGCAGCAGGCAGAGTTACTCGCGGATTGGCTGCGTTCAAACCTGCATATGCATCCCGGAGGTTTTGTGCATATCTGTCAGTCGTGGTACCCCTAATGACAATGCCTATGTCCGGCTTTATCAATATCAGAAACGCAGCTGAATCTGCTCCGCAGCGGCTCGATTTTACTTCTGCATTACTGCGAGGACTTGGGGAAGGTGGTGGCTTGTATATGCCGGCTGGGATTTCACCCCTGGAAGACTGTGCTGGATTGCTGGAGCAACCGTTTGTTGAACGCAGTGTACAACTGCTGCGGCATTTGATCGGTGATGATTCATTGGCTGAACAACTTCCGGAAATAGTCCAACAGGCATTTAATTTCCCAGTGCCGGTTAAGCATTTAAGCAGTCAGGTTTGTGTATTGGAACTGTTTCATGGACCTTCACAATCATTCAAGGATTTTGGCGCCAGATTCCTGGCCGGTTGCCTGCAACATAGCCAGCTCGAACATGCAGTTACGGTACTGACAGCGACCAGTGGTGATACCGGCGGTGCAGTTGCGCGGGCGTTTTATGGGCAACCCAATACCCAGGTGGTGGTTGTTTATCCACAAGCCGGTGTTACTGAACAACAGGCAAAACATTTTATTGGTTTGGGCGGCAATGTGCACAGCATTGCCATTGACGGCAGCTTTGATGACTGTCAGCGGATGGTGAAACGGGCATTTGCTGACCAGGCAAAGTTCAACACCAAGTTGATCTCTGCCAACTCCATTAATGTTGCCCGGTTGCTGGCCCAGGTTTGCTATTACTTTGAACTGGCTGCTCAAAAAAACAACTCCGGACCGTTGACAGTTGCTATTCCCAGCGGGAATTTTGGGAATGCCACAGCAGCAATGATAGCTTGTGCCATGGGTTTGCCGTTTAAAAAAGTGCTGTCTGTGACCAATGAAAACGACACCGTGCCACGGTATTTACGTGATGGTGACTGGCGGCCACAGGACGTGATCCGGACGATTACCAACGCGATTGATATTGCCGCCCCGAATAACTTCAGCCGCATTCAATATTTGCGAAAACAACAGCCGGGACTGTTGCCGGAATATCATGCAATCAGTATTGATGAGCAGGCAACCCGGTTAGCGATGCAGGCACTATCAGCAAATGGTTATCTGGCTGATCCGCATACTTCATTGGCCTGGGCTGGTGCGAAGCAAGCGCGCTTGAATGGTGAGCATGCAGCCATCGTAGCAACAGCCCACCCGGCAAAATTTGCAGATGAAGTGCAGAGCATAACCGGGGTAAGCTTTGCGGATGAGAAGCCCACAACTGCGATCATCAATCCAGCTGTGTCGATCGCTCCCAGCTATCAGAATCTAAGCGATATTCTTTTGCAGATTTAGCAGACTGTTAGGTTAGGCGGCACAACCCGGGCTTTCAGGAACCGCTGCAGTATGTGGATTAGCTGCCAACTACCCCAGAGCGTGGAGCGCTTTGCTCAACATTGTGTCCGGCTGCCTTCAGTTCGGCTTTTTTACGTTCCTGAATAAATTCCAATTGCTGGCGAAACCGGTCACAGATCTTGTTGATCCCATCAGCCTGTAGAAAACCCTGATTACCAGCTTCCGCGTAAGTAGCGTAAATGCCGGCTGCAGTCGTCATTGCAGCGGAGATAAGCCGGATATCCGTGCCGTTGTCTTTGAGTTGATTGGCGGCGCTGATAATCTGATTGACCGCTAAATCATGCTGCTTGTTTAAGTCTGTGCTCATAATTAAAGTACTTTAAGCCGCATCGCCGTTATCAGACCCACTGGCGGCCTTGCTGCCGGCAGCTGTTTTCTTGGCATCATCGGGTTTAATCAGGCTGACGGTTTTATCATCACGAATCCGGCTCTGACCAATAAAGCGGCCTCCGGATTCGATCACCAGATCATCAGTAATCACTTCACCATTAACATGGCCGGTGGCGACGATTTCCAATCGCTGACAATCAACATTGGCATCAAGATGGCCACACACAACAATGTGATTGGCCTTGATTTCACCTTCAAAACGCCCGCTCTCACCAATGGCAACATTGGCTTGAGAATCAATGCTGCCTTCTACACGCCCGTCAATGTGCAGATTGTCGTTTAGGGTGAAGCTGCCGTTAACGTTACTTTGGGCGGCGATAAGCGTTGTGCCACCGGGGGTGGAAGTTGTTGTTGGGCGTTCCTCGCGATCACTTTTTCCAATGATTCCCATGGTATGGCCTGCTGTTGTGTAAAGAGTGTTTCGTATTGATCCAAATTCCAATTAAGGAATGGTTTGGGGTTAAGGCGTTTACCCATGTAACGCACTTCGTAATGCAGATGCGGTCCGGTGATCATACCGGTTTTTCCGCTTAATCCGACCTGATCACCCTGGCGGATAACATCACCTTCTTCCACGCTGATGCTGTCCAGATGACCATAGATGGTTGTGAAACCATAGTTATGCCTGATCTCAACAACCTGGCCAATCCCATTGGCATCGTAGCCTGCACGTTTAACAATGCCATCTGAAGTGGCCATCACAGGAGTGTTCATATCTGCACGTAAATCCAGGCCGGGATGGAAATCCCGAACCTGTTTGACCGGGTGTACCCGATTGCCGTAATTGCTGGTAACCCCTTTATAAGGAATCGGCGCGCCACGTGGAATGCTACGCAAGATCAGCAATTTTTCAAAGGCCAGGTCGGTGGTGGAGGTTAATCTTTGTTCCAGCGCCGCTGTTTGTTGTGACACATTGTCGGTTCCAAGCAAAGATTCCAGCCGCTGCACGCCGTTGTCCAAGCTAACCAATCGTTGGTTGCGGTGCCGGATGGTTGCCAGCAAATCCTGCTGCTCAGCCTGCAAATAGTTGTTCTGTTGAATCAATGCCAGCTGCTGGCTGTCGAGTTCATTGATATCTGTATTTAATGCGCCAATGCGCTGCCCCTGATCAAGCAAGTTTAGAAAACCCAGCGCGCAAATCGCTACCGCAGCAGTACTGCCATAGGCAACCCAGCGCCGTAATTTTGCGCTGACTGTGTAATGCCGAGCCCCCCGATAATCGGTAATGGTAATAGTCCAATCTGTCCGCAAAGCCCTAATCCTTATGCTACTGGTGTCATATTTGTATAATTTTATGACCTGTCAACGCTTGGTTAACAGGGTAAAGGGTTGATAATTATGCTGAAACAAAGGGCCTCAGGCAAGTGTTAACAGGATGTTAAGCACAAAACCGGCATGAAAATTTCAAATACCTACAACCATAGTAGAAGCTATTTTAGTGAAGTTATGTTGATTATTGGTGAATGGTTACTCAAGGGCCTGGCTGTAACACCAGCTGTAATATCGAACCAACAAAAAATACTAGGCAGCTAACCAACAATACACGCATAATCAAAAATTAGTGAAGGTGTAACGGGCTAATTGGCTCAAACACTTGAATATAGTGTTTTGATTAAGAGTACTTAACAGTATGCACAAACCAACCCAGGCGGTCCACAGCGGAACCCAGCAGCAACCACTCGGCGGATTGAATACCCCGATATATGCGGACAGTGCCTATCCGTATCTGGATCATGACCAGGTGCGTTACCCACGTTATTTCAACACGCCCAATCAGCTGGCGGTGGTGGAAAAAATTGCAGCATTGGAACAGGCCGAGGATGGCATCTTGTGTGCTTCCGGGCTGGCTGCTACCAGCAGCACTTTGCAGGCCCATTTGAACAGCGGTGATCAACTGGTGGTGGCGCATGGTATTTATGGTGGTAGCGATGATATGTGCCGCCAGCAACTGCCCAGGCTAGGCATCGAAGTAACCCATGCACCGCCGGATGCTGAATCATTACTGACAGCCTGTCAGGACAACGCACGCATGATTTATTGTGAAACACCATGTAATCCCCGCTTGCAGGTTATTGACCTTGAACTACTGTGCAGCCAGGCGAAAGCCAGGGGTATTATGGTGGTGATTGATAATACCTTTGCCACACCGGTTCTGCAGAACCCAATCCCAATGGGCGCTGACCTGGTGGTGCACAGTGCTACCAAATATATCGGCGGTCACAGTGACATATGCGCAGGCATGGTTCTGGGCAGCAGTGAACTGGTTGCGCCCGTCAGAGAGTTGGCGCTTCGCTTGGGCGGTAGTGTGAATGCACAAATTGCAGCTTTGTTGGAGCGCAGTATCAAAACCCTGGCAATCCGGGTGGAACGGCAATGCCAGAATGCCATGTCAGTAGCCAAGGTATTAGAACAACACCCGCTGGTGGAAAGTGTCGATTATCCCGGTTTGCCCAGCCATCCACAGCATCAATTGGCCAAACGTCAGATGCTGGATTTTGGCGGGATGCTGTCTTTTCAGGTCAAGCCACCGTTGACTGCCGAGCGGGTAGAACGGAAACTCAAGTTGATTACCTCTGCAGTTAGCCTGGGTGGCGTCGAGTCAATTTGTTGCCAACCTATTTTGACTTCGCATGCCCGGGTGCCGATTGAAGAAAGTGCCCGGCAAGGCATTGATCAACAATTACTGCGGGTATCAATCGGTATCGAACATGCTGATGATTTGATAGCCGACCTGTTACAGGCGCTGGAACAGGCTTGATCTAGAATGCCTGAAACAGCCAAGGCGGCGCGCTACCTGCTGCACCAGCATCCGGAATTATCCGGCCAGGAGCAGCATACAGCGGCCAGGATCATCAAATGGCTGACAGCAGTTAATCCTGATCAAATATTAACCGGCCTAGGCGGTCATGGCGTGGCGGCTGTATTTGGAGCGGAAAATGCCGGCCCCAAAATATTGTTGCGTTGCGAATTGGATGGCTTGCCGATCCAGGAAACCAATACCTTTGAATATCGTTCGCAACAAAGTGGTGTGGCGCATAAATGCGGACATGACGGGCATATGGCGATATTGCTGGAAGTGGCCAGGCGGTTGCAGCAAAAGCCGGTGAAAACAGCACAGGTAATATTGTTGTTTCAGCCGGCCGAAGAAACCGGAGCGGGGGCTGCGGCAGTTTGCAGTGACCCTCAATATCAGGCTCTGCAACCAGATTATGCCTTTGCACTGCACAACATGCCGGGTTATCCGTTGGGAAGCGTTATGTTGCGAGAGGGCACCATGAATTGTGCATCACGTGGTGTAATCATCAGCTTACAGGGCAAAACCGCGCACGCGGCACAGCCAGAGGCCGGCCATTCACCGGCGCCGGCAATGACCAGCCTTATTGACGCAATGGCAGGCTACGCTGATCAGTTCGGCCCAACCGAGCTTGCGCTGGCAACGGTAGTCGGAGCACGGTTGGGTGCAAAAGCATTTGGCACAGCCCCGGCCGATGCGGAAATTTACCTGACCCTGCGCAGTGAAACCGATACCACCATGCAGGCTATGCTGGATGATATTGAGCAGCGATTAAAGCTGCAATGCAGGCAGCACCAATTAACTTACACGATGGATTACCAGGATGTTTTTCCAACCGTTTGTAATACTCAAACGGGGGCCGGTATTGTTGCTGATGCTGCCAGCTCATCTGGAACAGAGTTGATCAGATTGTCACGCCCGATCCGCTGGTCCGAAGATTTTGGTCATATCATTGCTGGCCGAGATGGTGCCTTATTTGGTCTGGGGGCCGGGGAACAGCAGGCTGCATTGCACAATCCTGATTATGATTTCCCGGATGAATTGATTGGCTATGGCGCAGATATGTTTATAGATATCGTAAAGCAGTGCATGGTGAATTAATTCAATATAACGGTTGGTATCTGTAGGTAATAAAAAACCGGCCCGAAATAATCCGGACCGGATATTGGTTGTTATTGGTGCTGTTATGGATCAATCAGCAAGTTAGATATCTTCTAAAAAACCATGCACTTCCATATGTGCCAATTGGTTGGATTGAGTTTGACTACGTAAAGTCAGGGTTTCATTACTATTTAAATTGACATATAAACCAGGAGCGAAATTGATCTGGGTGGTGGTAGCACCACTAATACTGATCGTACCGGCACCAAATCCTCGTACCGCAAAGCGTGGGGTAATGGCACCAATGAATATTAATGCATAGTCAGATGGGTCTGGAGCAGATACTCGATCAAATAAGGTGCCATGAATAGAAGTGACTCTAAGCACGCTGCCACCACCGGGGCGTAACATATTATTCAATGCAGCAGGCGTTATCGTCTGATCATTCACTTTAATACTGAAAAAGGTTTGATCAGTATCCGGGTGCACATTGGCTAAAAAAGAAACGGCTTTTTGAGCATAGGCATTGCTGGCCATCAACGCCAGGCTGACCAATAAAACATATAAAAACGGTTTGGAATGGGTGCTTATATATCGCATGACATGACTCCTTTTAATGATTTTGATTCAAAAGATACAAACACTTTGCCATGCAGGTTGCGATGTGGTTACCCAAAAATTAGGGGGCACGATTAACGGTTGCTGGTGCTGAAATGGGGTTCAGGTGACCTGAACCCCTGGTGGCGTTAAAGCCTGCTGGTAAATTCTGATGTTATTCTCGCGGCGAAATTCGATCTGCCTGGGTTTTCCAGGTTACCGACAAGCAAGCTTGTTTTCCGTCCTCACAAGGCTGGCAGGCTACTTCATCCTTGGATTTGCTGACATCGCACATTTGCTGCCAATCGCTGATAAAGCCAAGCCGAGTGATGTCTCTCAGATCGAGCACCCCGGAAATGGAACTGTCCGCAATGTGCGAGCCTTGTTTGGCGAATCCAAGATCAAGCTTGGCATCTAGAATGGTCATGGACTGATTATTGGACAGCAGAGCAATATCTACAGGTTGCGTTGCTACCCTTCGGTTAGGCTGGTAGACATAACTACCCAGCAATACAGCTGGTCTGTTGGTCGGAATAGGGGTTCCATCATCAGACAAGCTGACTTCCTGGATGGCAAAATCAAGGTATTCGTGACCTTCGGTTTCGGCCGAAATCAGTAATTCATGATCCAGCAACAGAGGGATATGCAGGCTTTGCGGGCTGGCCAGATAGGTGGCTTCGGGATCGAGAATGTATTCCCCGGCTGCTTGGTCAGCACTGGCATAACCCATGGTGACATCCAAGGTGGGATGAATATCTCCTCCGGCTCGGGCATAGGCGATGATATTTTCTGCATATTCTTTCAGCTGAAAACTGGTTGATTCTTCCGAAGCACCATTGCATTGCATTACAACGGCATAAGATTCAGAGTCTATTTCCGAGTAGTACCATACGCTGGCATAACCATATAAATCACCACCATGCCAAACTACTTTTTCGTTATCAGGGTTTTCCTGACCGGCAATACTGCCACCTGACCAGTTCTCTACAATTGTACCCAGACCATAATCATCACCATCGAGGCTGTCGAATACGTCGGTGAGCTTTACAAATAATTCATTCCAGGAGTTATTGCCAATTTGCTTGGTCAAAATATCATTGGTATTGATAATGGCGGCAAATCGGGCGAGATCACCAATGGTCATTGCCCAACCACCGGCAGGGCCCCACCAGCCTTCATAGGTGCCGGCATTGATCCACGCCGGCATTGGCGGTGGATTCATGCCACAGCCACCATTGCAATCAAAGCCGTCAGCGTAGTTGATAATATCGTTTTCGCGCCACGAGTGGGCCAATGCCATACTGGTGAACTCACCTTTAATACCATGGTTATCAGCCCAGTGACCCAGCTGATGCCAGACCCAAGCTTCATAGCCACGTTGATCATTATCCACCTGAGCGGAGTCATAACTGACCTGGTCCAGTGCTGCAGCTGCAGCCATGATGCTCATGTTGGAATATTTATCCGCTTGAGGTCCAAGTGTCAGGTCATTTTTGATAGCATCCAGGGCAACCCGGGGGTGGCTTAAACACCAATCGACAGTGCCACCGGCCGGTAATGAATTTGGGCAACTCGGGACGGTTGTCCAGGGTGGGGCCTCGGGTGGAACACCGGCATCCAGGCTCAATAATTCTGCAATAGTAATACCGTTAAACACACCGGCATCACCAACATAACTGTCAACTGGTGCGTCAAGATCCATCAAGCCTTCTTCAACCATACGCATAATGGCTATGGCCGTGATGGTTTTGGAAATAGAAGCAACCGGGGTAATGGTAGACATATTCCAATCCCAGGTTTCGGTGGCATAACCATAGGTTTGCAGGTAAGTGATGTCATTTTCATGCAGAACACCTACCGCACAGCCCGGTGCATATTCAGTCACCAATCCCAATAAATCATCAGTTGGATCACCATTGGTAATCAAATCATCAATGTAATCATTGTGTGTGCTTTCATAGTGAAAATCTTTAAGCGAGGCCCACAAGCCAATGAAGTTGGCAACCTGGTCGGTTTCGTTCGGGTCGTCATGCACAGGTGGTGTACAACCTGTTGTCAGCAAAAGCATGAGCAGAAATAAGCTCGTAAATTTCATGATTAATTCTCCATTTATTATTATTTTCAAAGTCAAAATTTGGGGAATTTAGGTCAAGCGGTAGTTAATAGAGAACCGCTGACTGAATCAGAGGCCCCTTAAACTGCTAAAACAACAGGTGCATGGGGATAGCACCTATTGTCTGCCTAACAGCTGGTAAAAATTCTTTATCAAAAGACAACAACAGTTTGCCGGATTGGAAACAGTGGTTTTACCCAAAAATTGGGGGGTAATAGTAAATAGTGTTTTATTCGGAGGGGGTGATGGGATCAGGGGTCGGAAAGTCGAGTTTTACCTGCGTACCACCAGACGAGGGGGTCGAGATTATCAATCTGCCATTCACAGCCATAGCTCTTTGCTGCATGGTTTTTGTGCCGTGGCCGGGCATAGTAAGGTGTTCGTTAAGTCCAATGCCATCATCTTTGAGAGTCAATGAATAACCCATTTCTGCAGGTGACAGGTGCAGCCAGATATTGTCGGCCCGCGCATGTTTGATGCTGTTCTGGATTGCCTCCTGGATTAATCGAAGAATATTGATTGTTAGGCTGGGGGGCATTGGAATGGTCTCGATAGCAAGATCAATCTGCCAGTGAAGTTGGATATTGACGTGCTTCAATATCGAGTTATAACGTTCTTTAAGCCGGGCCAGGGCGCTGATCAATTCTTCACCAGCCGGAGTTAATGCATCCAGCACCAGCCGTAAATCGGCCAGGATTAAATCAAGCTCACGGCTGATTTCGGCTGGTTTCAGTGTTTCGTTTCGGTTGGCGGCCAGTAAATTGACCAGCTGACCACCAACGCCATCATGCATGTCAGCCATAATGCGTTGCCGCTCAGCATATAGCAGCAGTTTTTTATCCTGTGTCATTTTAATTTGGGCAGCAGCTTGCAATTCACCGGTCTTTTTGATGACCTGGCGAGTTAGTTCTGTATTCAATTCCTCGCTGCTGAGTAATGCAGCAGCCATACGATGGACCATCACTCCACCATAACCAATTACGGTAAATAATATGGCATATTGGGAAAGGTAAAAATCTCTGATCAGTGGGTGCTGGATATCCAGCACTACCAGCACATCATGCAAACCCAGTGTCAATGCACACAGACTGCTGACCAGGAACCAATGCAGGTAGGTTTTGTTGCTGCGCCGAATGGCTGTTGCTAAGCACCAGCCTATATAACCCAGCAAAATCAGCGTGAGCGGGGTGCTGGTCAGTAATTCCAAAGAGACAAAGTTGCTAAATTGGCCTGATATTACCAAGCCTAAGCCGAGCGTAAAGATAAGCGTAAATAAACCCGCGATCAATTGTTCAAGGCGGCGACGTTTCAAGTTCAATATTCGATGCGTAAAAATGATAAAAGCAACAATAAATACCGCTCGGGCCGCAAAGAACTGCCAGTGGTAAAAGTAGGGGAATGCCGGTTCGCTGGTGCGAATAAAGCTCTCCAGATAAATGGCTACAGTGGCAAAGGCCAGTGCAATCCATCCATATTCACTAAGCTGGCGGCGAGTCAGCCAAATGGTTCCCATGAATAAAGCAACAATAACTGTAATGACCCAGGCCCATTGCATTAAGGGTACCCGCCAAAAGTAAAACCGTTGGTATAGGGGCTCGATTTGTTGCAGTGGGCCCAGGTAAAATTGGCTGATTGAAGCTGCGCGGTTATAGCCTATTAAGGTAATTTGTAATTGATTGTCATCGTGCTGCAGCAATTCTCGCGGTAATGGCACCAGGGTGGGCCAATAAGTGTGTCTGGCCGAAAAGCTGGTAGCGTGCTGATGTATCGATACCGCATTGAGTTGAATATCAACGTCCGAAGCATAACGAGGTAAAAACAACGCCATAGGTTGTCCATTGTGATGGGCGAACCTGTATTCGAACGTATATTGCTGACCACCGGGCTGGATAGCTCTGACCATGCCCAAAGGAATTTGCTGCTGTTGTCCGTCAGCTAGCAGCTCCGTTAATTCGGAAATTTTGTAATCTCGTTGCAGATGAAACTGCCAGCTGAGCATGCCAATCGCAAGCATATAAACCAGGGCCAGCAACCATGGCACACTGCGTGATAGATGGCTGAATTTCAGCACTGGCATGTTTAATAGCCGTTGGTACCGATAATACCAAGTTGCTGGGCTTTATAAACCGCTTCGCTGCGTGAACGTGCGGCCAGTTTGTTATAAATTTCCTGTGCGTAGGTAGAGACTGTATGAAAGGTGATATCCATTTGCGCGGCAATTTCACGGTATGTCATGCCGCGGGCCAGCAATGACAGGGTTAGCTGTTGGCGCGGCGGTAATTGTGGGGTGGTGACTGCTGCCTGCCGGGTATTTTTGTTGGTATCGATTGGTTCACGCAGGTGTTGCAGTATGCATTGTGCTACGGATGGACTGAGTGGTGGGGTGCCATTCATGATGGTTTGCAGGGACTGATATAAGTCGGCACTGTCGTCCTGTTTTAGCAAATAGCCCTGAGCGCCCAGCTGAATGGCTTTAACAATAGTCTGTTCATCGCTGATACTGGATAATATCAAGGTTTTGGATAACAGCCCGGTTTGCTGTTGAAACACCAATAGCTCAAGGCCGTTACCATCCGGTAAGCCGACATCCAGCAAAATTACATCGGGTTGCTGTCGGCGCAATTGTTGTTTGGCGTGTTGTAAGGTTCCACATACATAAACCTCGCCAATCGTACTGTATTGATTCAGAGCACCAGTCAACCGGGCTTGCTGTTGATGATCATCTTCAACTATCAATAGCTTGTTAATCTGCATTCCCATAAGCGGTAACCGTTTTTACAGCGTCAATAAATTTCAGGGCCAGAGCATTTGTAATCGATATTAAGTGCTGTGGCGATTAGCAGTTGGCTGTTTGTAGCATTAATTTTTATCAGCTCACTGTGACACACTGTGTGTGAATATAGCTATAAAAGCGATTATTAGCCTCCGGTCTCGCTGGGCAAATAACAGGTCTCCAGCAAATATGTCACCGTGACTGATATACCATATGTATATTGTTAACCATTATGCCCTTAAAATTAATTCATACAGTAACAGGCGCCATGCGGGCTCCAGTCACTACAATTGTAATGATTACCTGCAGCAGCCTGCGCACCAAAGTGAATGGATTTAATATCAACCCTTAGTATTTGCCTGGAGGACACATTGACCAGAAAAATGATCATCGATACCGATACCGCCTCTGACGATGCAGTGGCATTAATGATGGCGTTGATGAACCCTGATATAGACGTGCTGGCGATCACCATCGTAGCTGGGAATGTGCCGTTACAACAGGCAAGCATCAATGCCCGTTATACGGTGCGGTTGTGTGGCCAGTCAATACCGGTGTTTGAAGGTGCTGACCGGCCACTGCAGCGCGCAGCTTACCGGGCTGAATTTTTTCATGGTGCGGACGGTATGGGCGATATGCACTATCCGGCGCCGGACCTCCCGGTAGAAGACAAACCGGCAGTGGATGCCTTGATCGAAACCATTCAGGCCAACCCGGGCATTATTCTGGTCACGCTCGGGCCAATGACCAATATTGCCAACGCGGTAAGCAAAGCACCTGAGATCGTAAAAAATGTCGGTCGCTGTGTGGTTATGGGTGGTGTGGCCTGTACCGTTGGGAATATTACTCCGGCAGCTGAATACAATATCTGGTGCGACCCGGAAGCAGCCAGAATCTGTTTCCATTCCGGCCTGCCGATTGAAATGGTCGGTTGGGAGTTATGTCGCGGCGAGGCGAATCTGAGCGAAGCTGAGATTGATCGGCTTAAACAGGCAAGCAACACGGTACTGGGAGAGTTTGTCGTTGACTGTAATCGGATTGGTTATCAGGTCAATCGTGAGATGCTGGGTGATCCAGGCATGGCGTTGCCCGACCCAGTAGCTATGGCCGTTGCTATCGATCCATCAATTTGTACTAGAAAAAGCAAGCACTACGTGGATATCGAATGTCAGGGCGAATTGACCAGGGGTATGACGGTTGTTGACCAGTTGAATATTACCGATGGCGGTGATGAAAACGTCAGCATGTGGCAACCTTTGGTCAAGCAGGGACCGGCCAATGCCACAGTATGCTGGGAAATTGATGCTGTGCGTTGGAAAGCTTTGCTGGAACAGAGTGTTCAGCAATAATTCAACCAATAGTTTTAGCGTTTAAGCGAGATGCGCATATTTAATTTTGGGTCATTGAATCTTGATCACGTTTATAGCGTTGATGATTTTGTGCAGCCCGGCCAAACCATTGCTGCCAATGATTACCGGCAATTTGCCGGTGGCAAGGGCTTAAACCAATCAATTGCTTTGGCGAAAGCCGGCGCTGATGTTGTACATGTCGGCATGGTTGGTATTGAGGGCGGTATGCTGTTGGAAAAACTGCAAGCCAATGGGGTGGCCGTCGATCAAGTTGTCACTATTGAGCAGGCTACCGGGCAAGCCGTGATCCAGGTCAATAACTCAGGTGAAAATGCCATTATCATTAATGCAGGCGCCAATGCTTGCTTAAGCAAAACCAGAATTGATGAGGCTTTGAACGGCAGCAAAAATGACGACTGGGTGCTGTGTCAGAATGAAACCAGTGAAGTAGCTTATCTATTGGATGCAGCCAGTCGCCGAGGCTTATTCACTGTGTTCAATCCAGCACCAATGACCACCCAGGTGCATAACTATCCGCTGGCTAAGGTTGATTTGTTGATAGTCAACGAAACTGAAGCCCAGGCACTGGTGGGTGCTGCCGAATCCGAGCAGGTCATCGAACAGCTATTGCATCACTACCCGGCAACAAGAATAGTATTAACCCTGGGCGCCCAAGGTGCTGTCTATGCTGATCAACATTCCCGAATACTGGTGCCGGCACATCAGGTACAAGCCGTTGATACCACTGCGGCCGGGGATACATTTATCGGTTATTTTGTTGCGCAATGGGCCCAGCAATTACCGCTTGAACAATGTTTGGAGATAGCTACACAGGCAGCTGCCTTATGTGTGCAAACCCAGGGTGCGGCGGATTCAATTCCCGACAGAGCCGAGTTGAATCTTTAGTTGAAAATGCGGATTAACTGAAGGTTTTCTGAAGTAGCTTCAGATTGTCCATAAACAGCTTGTTCAATTTCCTGTAAGGATGGGTTGGCCGGTAGCTGCAATGGTTTGCGAAAATCAACCGGTTGGGAACTGTCCGGATTAATTTTACCGCTGTGGATATCGCCAATAAGATCAAGGTTTTGCTGGATGTCAGTCGATCCAAGAACAACTTTTTGCAGGTCAAACCCTTGCTTGGCTGCTCGCGCATAAACCAGGTAAGTTTGCTGCTTGTTTACCTGTATACCGCATAAACAACAGGTAATGTTTTCTTTAAATGAAAGGTGTTGGCGGCTTTCACCTTTCAGGACCTGATCAATGACAAAAGTTGAAAATTGCCATTCATAGTTATCCTCATCTTCATCAATAACCGCAACGCCGGCTTTGACGACTTTGCCGATAAATACCAAATCAGCATGTTTGTAGTTTTGCAGGATGTACCACTCCGGCTTTAATGCTGGATCAACAAGCGGCGGGCTACAGGCATGGCTGAGCTGACTTATATAAAATAAGCATGCACAAACCATGAATTTCATCTAAAGCATAAAGGGTTGGTTAATACCCTGCTGCATGCCCATCTTTGCGCGATTCTGAGGCGCCATAATAAACACCGCTTTCCAGGTCACGCAAAATTGCCTGATAGCCACCATAAACACCTCTGGCAGGTGCAATCCGATGGCCTCTGTCATTCAATGCCCGGATCACTGAATAATCAAAACCGGATTCCAGGTTGACCACACCGCCATCTGCCATCCGGGTATTTTGACCGGTAGGCTGGGTAGAACCGCTGTGATGGATGCGCGGCGCGTCACCGGCCTCCTGCAGGTTCATATTGAAATCGATCAGGTTGATAACTATCTGGGCATGCCCCTGTGGTTGCATCCCACCCCCCATCAGTCCAAAACTAACCCAGGGTTTACCGTCTTTGGTAATAAAAGCCGGAATAATGGTGTGGAACGGCCGTTTGCCTGGTTCAAAGGTATTTGCATGACCTGCTTTCAAAACAAACATTTCGCCGCGGTCCTGCAGAATAAAGCCCAGTCCCGGCGGCGCCATGCCCGAGCCCATGCCGCGGTAATTGGATTGAATCAGCGACACCATATTGCCGTGCCTGTCGGCAGTGGTCAGATATATCGTATCCCCGTGTTCAGGTGCGTTACCGGAAGCAATACTCTGCAAAGCCTGATCCGGGCTGATCAGGGCACGGCGTTGCGCGGCATACTCTTTGGACAGCAGCCATGTCATCGGAATTTCGGCAAAATCCGGATCAGCATAAAATTTTCCGCGGTCTTCAAACGCCAGCTTTTTGGCTTCCAGAAACAAATGGACATATTCCGGGTTGGTGACGGAATACTGACTCAAGTCAAAACCTTCCAGAATATTCAGTATCTGTAAAGCAGCTATACCCTGACCATTCGGTGGTAACTCCCAGACATCGTAGCCACGGTAGTTGACCGATTGCGGTGTGACCCACTCACCTTGATGCTCGGCCATGTCCTGGTAGCTCAAAAAACCACCGTTGGCCTGCATATAACTGCTGATTGTGCGTGCGATATCCCCTTTATAAAAAGCGTCCCGGCCACCGCTGGCCAGGTTTTTCAAGGTAGTCGCCAGATTCGGGTTTTTCCATAATTCACCTTTCTGCGGGGGGCGGCCGTTATCGGTGAACTGCTCGCTGAAGCCGGGATACTTTGACAATACCGGGGTAGAGCGTTGCCAGTACCAGGCAATCAACTCGCTCAGCGGGAAACCGTTTTCTGCGTAATTTATGGTTGGCTGCAATATTTTTGCCATCTCCAGTTCGCCAAAGCGTTGATGCAAGGCAAACCAGCCGTCAACGGCACCAGGGACAGATACCGGCAATGGGCCATGCGCCGGAATATCGGTGTAACCATTGTCGATGAACCATTCCAGGCTCAACGATTTAGGTGAGCGGCCACTGCCGTTGTACCCATACAATTGCTCGGTTTCCGCATCCCAGATAATCGCAAACAGATCACCGCCCATGCCATTGCCGGTTGGTTCCATCAAACCCAGTGCGGCATTCGCGGCAATCGCAGCATCAATCGCATTGCCACCCTGTTTCAGAATGTCGAGAGCAATCTGGGTGGCCAGCGGTTGGCTGGTGGCGGCCATGCCATGCGCAGCGATAACTTCCGAGCGGGTGGCGAACAGTTCACCGGTAACGCGGTCAGCCGCCATTAGCGATGAACAGCTGATCAGCAGCAAAAAACATGAAAATAACAGACGCAATTGGCACATAAAGCGCTCCTGGGACTAAACGGATAGGATGCATTCCGTTAGAATAGCAGACAGTTCAAATGCTTTTACAGCGCCCGGCTTCAAGCAACAGCCCCGGGCCTTCAGATTACGGAGACAATCATGAAAAACCCTGTTCGCGTGGCGATTACCGGCGCCGCTGGTCAAATCGGCTATCAATTGTGTTTTCGCATCGCCGCCGGCGATATGCTGGGCAAAGACCAGCCGGTGATCTTGCAATTACTGGAAATTCCGCCCGCTATTGATGCAGCCAACGGGGTTGCGATGGAATTAAATGATGCGGCATTCCCACTGTTACACGGGATTGTTGTGACCGCTGATGCCAATGAAGGCTTCAAAGATGCTGATTATGCATTACTGGTCGGCGCCAAACCACGCGGTCCGGGTATGGAGCGTGGCGATCTGCTGAGTGAAAACGGCAAAATTTTCGGTCCGCAGGGCAAAGCCATGAATGAGCATGCCAGCCGTAATATCAAAGTGCTGGTAGTGGGTAACCCGGCCAACACCAATGCGCTGATTGCCCAGGCTGCTGCTCCTGACCTGCCGGCAGCAAATTTTACTGCCATGACCCGGCTGGATCACAACCGCGCACTCAGCCAGCTGGCGGCTAAAACCGCTAAACACACCACCGATATTAAACAGATGGTTATCTGGGGCAATCATTCAGCTACCCAATATCCGGATATCAGCCATTGCACCGTTGACGGCCATACTGCTGCTGATCTGGTTGATCAGGATTGGAACCGGAATACCTTTATTCCGGATGTTCAGCAGCGCGGCGCAGCCATTATCAAGGCTCGCGGTGCTTCCAGCGCGGCTTCTGCAGCCTCTGCAGCTATTGACCATATCCGCAGCTGGGCATTGGGTACACCCGGTGATGATTGGGTATCCATGGCTGTTCCAGCCGATGGCAGTTATGCTATCGAAGCGGGCGTGATTTATTCATTTCCATGTCGTTGCAGCAATGGTCAGTACCAAATCGTGCAGGGTTTGAGTATTGATGAATTCAGTAGAGAACGGATGAACGCTACTGATAATGAATTGCGTGAGGAACGGGCTGCAGTTGAAGATTTGCTGGGCTAAAGCCAGCCATTAGTTATTGTAATACCACTCTGATCAGGAGGATCAGCAACAGACGGAGATTTGGTAGATGGCCAAGCGGTTGATGGTTTTTTTGCTGGGGGTGGTATTTGTCTGGCTTACACACCAGGCCATGGCGCAGCAGCCGGATTTGGTTCCGGCTGCACCAGCGATGGCTATTAAGGCAGTTCCTTTGGTAAAACAGGGTCGGGCGCCACGTATTGAAGACCTTGTCCAGATACAGCTGTCGGCACCGGCGCTGCCGGCGCCACCCAGCGGCGCAATTAATCCGCTGAGGTTACCGCCTGAACTGGCTGCTACAGGTTCCGGGCCAGACATCGAAAATAGCAACGGCACCCAGTTGCGCCAATTCCCTTTGATGGCCAATGCGCCAGCCGTGGCACTGAGTATTCCCGGTTATTCCAGTGATGATAATGCCAGTATTATCGGTGGCCGAATAACTCCGCCTGACACCAACGGTGATGTTGGCCTGACCCATTACGCTCAGTATATTAATCTCGGCTGGGTATTTTTTGATAAGGCCACCGGTGCAGTTGCCGGTGGACCATTTGTCGGCAATATCTTCTGGGCTGGGTTCGGTGGCGTTTGTGAAACCCAGAACGCCGGCGATCCGATTGTGCTCTACGATCACATCGCAGGCCGCTGGCTGTTCTCGCAGTTTACCGGCACGGCGGTTGCCGATGGCCATCAATGTATTGCGATATCCGATGGTGAAGATCCAGCCGGGCCGTACACTTTGTATGATTTTCTAGTCAGTCCCGGCGCATTTAACGACTATCCGAAAATCGGTTTGTGGCCGGATGGTTATTACATGACCACGCATGAATTTATCGGTACCGCTTTCCAGGGTGTAAACCTGACGGTTTTTGAGCGGGCAGCGTTATTGGCCGGTACCGGTGGCGGGGTTCAGTTTTCTCCGACATCGCTGGAATTCGGTACGCTGGCGGCCAACCTGGAAGGACCGGACCTGCCACCGGCCGGGACTTGTAACTATTTGGTGCACGGCACAGACGGCGCAGCTTTTGGTGGTGCGGATCGTTACCAGTTCTGGGAGGCATGTGTTGATTTTGTAACCCCGACCAACTCGACATTAACAGCTTTACCAAGCATTAATACCACGCCGTTTGATGTCAGTTTATGTGGTTTTAGCCGCGACTGTATATTCCAGCCATCGGCACAGCGTCTTGACCCATTAGCGGCATTTACCGTCTATCGATTTAATAACCGATATTTCCCCAGCGAAGGTCTGTTGCGATCAGCGGTGACCAATAACGTGGATGTGGGTGGTGACCGGGCAGGTGTGATGTGGGCTGGTTTTGAAATCAATCCAGTGACGAATGCTGTGGCTATCGGGGATGGTGGCGATTTGTTCGGGGTGGTGGACTTTAGCGATGGTTTAAATCGTTGGGTAGGGTCTGCTTCGGTAGATTCAGCCGGTAATATCGGTATCGGCTATACCCGTTCCAGTGCCACTTCTTTTCCGTCTGTTTATTTTACGGTACACGAGCGGGGGGTGGATGCACCCGGTGGGGTCCAGGCCGAATCGGTCTGCGTGGATGGCACCGGCACCCATGAAGGCGCTAATCGCTGGGCGGATTACGCCAGCACCAGTGTTGACCCGGTGGATAACTGCACCTTCTGGCACACCAATGAATACGTGGAAACCACTGGTAATTTTCAATGGAATACCCGGGTTTGCAGTTTTACCATTCCGTCCTGCCTGGGTGGTTTTGTGGATGTCACCGTGGACCAGACGGTACCGGTGAATATCAATGAACCAGGTGGTGCTGCAAGCATTGACATCACGGTTAATAACAATGAAACAGCAGCGGTTGATCTGACCGGCTTAACACATAATCTGGCCGGTGACCTGGACGGTCAGGGCAGCTGCAGCGTGCCACAAACCATCGCCAGCAGCGGCAGTTACAGCTGTAGTTTCAGTGCCAATGTGAGCGGCAATGCGGGTGATGTGGTCACCAGTGTGACCAGCGCAGATGGTGATCAGTCCGGTTCGCCGTTTACTGCTAATGATTCAGATGACATAGCGGTTGCAGATGTGTTGCCCAGCGTGACTGTGGTTAAAACTGCAACTCCCGATAATGTCGATGAACCGGGTGGTAATGTCACGTTTAGCGCGCAGGCACAGAACACCGGCGATGAAGCCATCAGCTTGAATACTTTGGTTGATGATATCCATGGCGATCTGAACGGCCAGGGCGATTGCAGTGTGCCGCAAAACATAGCTGCCGGCAGCAGTTACAACTGCAGTTTCACAGCCATGGTTAATGGCGATGCCGGTGACAGCGAAACCGATACCATCACTGCTGGTGTCTCAGATGATGACGGCAACAATGCCCAGGGTCAGGCCAGCGCCACGGTCACCATCAACGATGTGGTCCCTAGTATCACGGTCAACAAGTCGGCTACGCCGGACAATGTGGACGAGCCGGGCGGCGATGTCACGTTCAGTGTGCAGGTACAAAACGCGGGTGATGAAGCCGTCACCTTGAATACACTGGGGGACGATATCCACGGTGATCTGAATGGCCAGGGCAGTTGCAGTGTGCCGCAAAGCATTATCGCCGGTGGCAGCTATAGCTGCAGCTTTATAGCCACGGTCAGCGGTAATGCCGGTGACAGCGAAACCGATACCATCACTGCGATGGTCTCAGACGATGACGGCAACGATGTTCAAGCGCAGGCTAGTGCCACGGTCAGCATCAATGACGTACAGCCTGAAATCATCGTCAGCAAATCGGCGGTTCCCGATAATGTCGATGAACCGGGCGGCGATGTCACATTCAATGTGCAGGTACA
>JAJFKX010000036.1 GCA_021772985.1 Gammaproteobacteria bacterium | reverse complement strand
TCTGCTTCTGCTTCTGCTTCTGCTTCTGCTTCTGCTTCTGCTTCTGCTTCTGCTTCTGCTTCTGCTTCTGCTTCTGCTTCTGCTTCTGCTTCTGCTTCTGCTTCTGCTTCTGCTTCTGCTTCTGCTTCTGCTTCTGTTTCTGCTTCTGTTTCTGCTTCTGTTTCTGCTTCTGTTTCTGCTTCTGTTTCTGCTTCTGTTTCTGCTTCTGTTTCTGCTTCTGTTTCTGCTTCTGTTTCTACTTCTGTTTCTACTTCTGTTTCTACTTCTGTTTCTACTTCTGTTTCTACTTCTGTTTCTGCTTCTGTTTCTGCTTCTGGGCCTTTAGCATCTCCGATCTGAAAATCATCGTCCCCTCGAAGGTCAACTGATGATGTTAGATCTTCAGACTGTTCATGGTGGTCCAACTGTTCGGTAGCATTTGCTTCGCCCCCGGCATCTAAATCTTCATGCGCAGGATCATCAGGTACGCCCTGATCATTTTTCCGGCTGTCTTTCAGAATCGCTTCACAGTCAGCCAACAACTGTTGTTGAGTGTCGTTAGTAGCGTCCAGGCCTTGTTGCAACCAACGCCGCTGGTGCAGTAGTGCCGGCAACACTGCTGATAAAGTTTTGGTAATGGATTCAGGCTTTAGCAAGTCATCTATGACTCCATTAAGCATGAATTCTACCCCTTTGCCTAATTCACTGATGTGATGCGCATCTACCATCCTGGCACTTCCTTTGATGGTGTGAAATGCACGTCTGATAGAGGTGAGTCCAGCGCTTACCTCCGGATTCGATAAGTATGCCGGTGTTTCACTTTCCAAGACCTCCAATACTTCATCAAACTCTGCCAGGAAAATGCTGCGCAGCTCATCATCAGTTTTCCACGATCGTTGTTCAGTTGGGTTTAGCTGGTCCTGTTCAGCAACTACTGTCTCAGGGATATCACTTTGATTTTCGTCTGTGTGTAACTCAGTTGGCTGTTGTTCAACCAGTTCGATATCGGCGATTTGATCTGCTCGATCAGCTTCTGGATCAGTGCTTTCAGCAATTCCCTGATCGTCTTCAGAAGCTGCACTGACAACATCATCGAGCTCAATTTCATCAAGTTCAATTTCATCAAGTTCAATTTCATCGAGTTCAATTTCATCAAGCTCAATTTCATCGAGTTCAATTTCATCGAGCTCAATTCCATCAAGTTCACTAGATTCGCTTTCGGCCACATTTTCATCAGCACTGTCAGCTGATATATCCGGTCCCGGCAATTCTACGATAGGCTCAACCTGCAATTTCTGCGCATGCTCAAGCGCAGCCTTTTCGAGATGCTCAACAGGTTCACCATCCCGCAGAGTAATCAGAAAACGTTCCATTGCAGCCAGCATGTCTGCAAACATAGGTAAATGACTGTCCTCGGATTGCTGCTCCGTCAGCAAATTTATGTTTTGCAGGTAACTGGCCGCTGTTCTAAGAATTTCTGCGTTGCTCGAACGATTAGCTAAATCCAAAGCACCTGCCGCTTCAGTCAAAAGCCGTTCCGGCATCCGTGTAGATGCTTCAATATCCTTGCCGCGTAACAGCGTATCCAAAGTCTGCTGAGTCAAATCCAGATTGTTGATCGCCAAATTCAGCACCTGGCGTGAACTGCTATCCAGCTCAGTGGCTGCCGCAGCGGCAGCAGCAGTCGTTAAACCTGCTCCTCCCAACTGCTCCTCCACATTCAATAACAGACCTGCCAGATCCAACAGTTCATCTTCCGGTATGGCCCGTTGTTCACCCATGTAACTGGCGATCAATTCAGTAATTTCAGTCAGTCGATCAGCCAGCTTGGACTGATTCAAGACAAGCAGGCTATTGGACAAACGTTGCAATTGATTGCTCAATGTCTGGTGATGATTTTCCAGGGTTTCTACATCGGTA
This sequence comes from Gammaproteobacteria bacterium, assembly GCA_021772985.1. Classification (GTDB taxonomy): domain Bacteria; phylum Pseudomonadota; class Gammaproteobacteria; order Xanthomonadales; family Wenzhouxiangellaceae; genus JAJFKX01. The sequence continues at coordinate 145,636 of JAJFKX010000036.1, read as the reverse complement.
TCTTCGGACAGGTATTGAAGATGATCAATGCGGTCTTTTATGGGTAGCAATTCTTCCAGTACAGCACTGGCAACACTGTTTTCTAATTCCCGGTTTCGGCCTTTCAGGCTCTGGCGAGCGGAATTTAAAACATCCTTGTCAACCAACTGATTCAGATCATAATGTTCCTTCAGTTGGTCTAATCCGGCATGCGCTTGATCACAGCTGGCCGCGAAATACAACAATGCCCGGGCCACACTATCAGCGGTTTCCACCGGCTCATCAGCATCATTTTCCTGCAACTGCTGACTCAGATATACATCTAAGCGCGCCAATAACCGCTGTAAGTTTACATCCGGACTACGGCAACCATCAGCAACCGCTTGCAGCACAGCTGCAGCCAATAACCATACCCGTCTTTGTTGAGGTCCCTCAGCGAGGGCATGGTACATATCCTGTGCCGCATCTGCCAAAGCATTGCTGGAGGATGTAATCGCTTTTTTCTTTCCGGCCTCTTCAGCTTTCAACCAATCGCGCAAGGCCCGTTGCCATTTGCTGCGCAATTTGCTGATATTTATTTTTTTTGTCGGTTTTGACCAATCAGATGGTTCAACCAATGCTCGATCCAGTTCAGGAAAGAACAACTTCCCCTCGTGCAGCAGCGCTTCACCACGTTTGCTGCGCAATTCATTAATCAGTGAAACCAGTACTAATGCCTGATCATGTCCGCAAGCTTGAACGTGATCGAGATAGTCGCCCAGATTAACCACACCTTCCAGCAATTGACTGAGCGCCTCCGTTGACTTTGGCTCATGTGTTGCAACAAAATCGATAGTTCTTAGCAATTCATCAGCCAGTGTGGCAGCGCCATCTCCACGCAACAAAGTCAAACTATGCTGTAATTGACTAAGTGAAGTCGTTGCTTCTGCAAAACCAGATTCAGGTGCTTCTTCAGCTCGTTGTAATGAGCTGACCACACTATTCAATAACTCAACCAGGTACTCTTTTACCCAACTGAGGTGTGCCTTACCAGCAATCATATTCACATGCTGCTCGTTAACGTCTGTAATAACAATTAAACATCAACATGGTCGTTGTCGATGGATTCACTTACCTCATTATTAGGCAGCTTGAAATCCGCTACGCTCTCACTAAGGCTCCGCACCAGCTCTGCCAGCTGTTGTACCGATTCAGCTGTTTCACTGGTACCAGATCTGTTTTGTTCGGAAATATCACTAATCGTGGTCATCGTACGAGCAACATTACGCGCAGTTTCCGAGTGTTCTTTTGATTGTTTTGAAATATCAGCAATCAGATCAGCCAGCTGCTTGGATACAGATTCAATTGAATTCAAAGCTGTGCCTGCATCTTCAGCCGTGCGGGCCCCACGAACAACCTGGCTGGTGGTGGTTTCCATGGAACTAACTGCTTCGTTGGTATCATTCTGAATACCTTGAACCAGGCTTTCAATCTGCCGGGTTGCATTGGTCGCGCGTTCAGCAAGCCGTTGTACTTCGTCGGCTACTACAGCAAAGCCTCGCCCTGCTCCACCTGCCGAAGCAGCCTGAATAGCAGCATTCAAAGCCAGCATATTAGTTTGTTCGGAAATACCATTAATCAATTCAACAATGTCACCAATTTCCTGTGAGGACTCACCCAGTCGTTTGATCCGCTTAGAAGTCTCCTGAATCTGGGAACGAATCGCATCCATACCTTCAATGGTTTCCCGCACCCGGTCTGCACCATCGCCGGCTGTACTCACCGCTCGATTAGCAACTTCCGCCGATTCACCGGATTGGCTGGCCATTTCGCCGAACGAATTGTTCATCGTGTTAATAATGTCGGTAGCGCTACTGATCTGATTCGATTGGTATTCACTGGCTTCAGCCAGCTGTGTTGTAGTAGCTCTAGTTTCCTGTGCCTGCGCTGCTACCTGGCGAGCGGTTTGGTTAATTCCAACAACCAGATTGCGTAATTGCTCAACCGCATAATTCACCGAGTCAGCAATCGCACCGGTAATATCTTCGGTAACTGTTGCATTAAACGACAGGTCACCTTCAGCCAGCGAACTCATTTCATCCAGCAACCGAAGAATAGCTTCCTGGTTACGCTGATTACTTTCCGCAGCTGTTTGTGACCTTTTTCTTGCATTGGTCAGAGCCAGCAGACCAATCAAAAAGAACAGCGCCAGTGATGCTGCGCCCAAACTCAAACCAACCTGCAATGAAGGCCACAACCGAGACGTGTTCAGATTGCGGTAACTTTCTGATAAAGCTGATGACAATGTACTCAGGTCACCACTATCCACAAATACGTCATCAGCTGCTAAGCGCACATCAGATAACTGTACTGATGAAGCCAGAATATTATCAATTTCGGCTGCGGCTTCATTAAACCTGGTTTGCACATCTTCCAGAATGCTACGCGCTGCCTGGTTATTAACCGGGTTGATACCCAATTGCGAATTGCCATCAATCAACCCGTTAACCACCTGGGAGAACAAGGTAGAATCGCGGTTCAGGTTATCTGATGCAGTAATAGCTGCCTGACCACCCTGGAGTATTTCACCAACATGACGCAACATACGATCAGCTAACACCAACTGTCGACTAGCAATGTAAATTTGCCCAGCCGGCGCACCCGCTTCCGTCAAAATACGGGTTGCCTGATCTGTTCTTGCCTGTAAAACAGGAATGCTGCGGCTGAAAATCCCAGCACTGTCAGCCAAATCCTGCACCAGGGTTTCGCGTTGACTGACATCAGTGGCGTTATCACTGATGCTTGCCCACAGAGTTTCAATCTCGGTCAGTTGTTCGTTAATCACTCCAGGCGCTGCTGGTAATTCAGTGTTGGGGTTGCCGTTTCGCAACAGACTGATATTGTTATCGATCTGATCACGCTCAGCACGCAGGCTGGTAAAAGCATCGAAATTACCAACTGCCGCTTCGCCGGCCGATTTTGCCAGCTGTTGCGACAATACGCGCACATCAGTAGTCAACGCAATATACTCTTGCTGATAATTGTTTTGTTGGTTGAGCAGATAGAAATTGTATGCCACGATCACCAGCATAACTATCGCAATAATGAACAAAATTCCCTGCAAAGGGGCAAATCCTATTCGAGTTGTTTGAGCTGCCGCCATCGTTTTTTCCTATTTGATTTCTGCTTGTAAACTCATCCGGCTACTGCGCTACTCGCTTTTCCGGGTATCCATATCCCCAACATTTACCTGTATCCCGTTTATCACACTGCACCATCCAGAAAATCTTCCTGTTTACTTAATCGACTAATATTAAACACACCCCAGTTACGATCATCGAGCCTGAATTCCCGCTCAATATATGTTGAAATGCTGTCCCAACGATCATCCTGTCCATGTTCCATCGAAACTTCAGAGACAATCTGATTTTGAGCAAAGTGACGTTGTCCGAACACTTCGTCTACCAGTAGCGCCATTGGTCGGTTTTGCAGGCTGGTTAACAACAACCGGCTGCTGGAACTCATCGGCGTACGCTGGCCAAACACATAGCCACCCAAATCAACAATTGTGGTCAAATTACCGCGAATATTTGCCAGGCCCAGTAACCATGGCTTGGCACCGGGGATTGGCGTGATATCGCCAGGCGAGATGATTTCTTCGATTTCCTTGATGCTGCTGGTCAAGAAAAATTCGTCAAGACGATAGACCACACCATCCCAATAGCCACCTTCACCGCCGGCCTGCGCCTGGGGGTGATGATCTAGACATTGCTGCTCAAAATCCAGCAAGCGGTCAAAAACTAATTTTTGCGTTGCTCCCATGAAAGTTAAAGAACTTACTCTGCTTGTTCTTTTCCCTGATTAAAGTTTGCTTTAGGTTGGCAGGTGTTGCCGTAAACTATCTAACAATTCATCTTTGGTAAATGGTTTAGTCAGATAAAAATCTGATCCAACAACCCGACCACGAGCCCGGTCAAATAAGCCATCTTTGCTGGTTAACATAATCACTGGTATTTGCGCGAAATCCGGGTTATTTTTTATGATCGCACAAGTTTGATAACCATCCAGTCGAGGCATCATAATATCAACAAATATCAAATTGGGACGATGTTCAGCAATAACTGATAAAGCTTGAAAACCATCTTCAGCAGTAACTACGTCCAAGCCTTCACCGCTAAGCATGCTTTCGGCTGAACGACGGATGGTCTGGCTGTCATCAATGATTAAAACTTTATGGCTATCCATAATCCTCAGGTGTCCCAGCTATGGCCTTTATGACCAACTGATGAACGCTAGTCTAGCGTTAAAATTCTTTAATTGCGAGTACTTATATCATGAAACTTCAAGTAAAATCCAACTGCACTTGGTTGATCGACCATACACTCGATAGGAGTATTATCTGATGTACAAAATGCTGGTGATAATGGATTCGCCTTCTACCATCAAACCGTATAAAGATACGACGGTTGCCATGCTGCTTGAAGCTCAGAATCGCGGCTACCAATGCATGATTGCCGATGCCAGCCAAATGTGGCTGGACAACTCACAGGCCTGGGTTGCCGCGCAACCTATCCAGGTTCAGGATACCAAAGATAACTGGTTTACCCTTTTGGAACAGCAATTATCACCACTGTCTGGTTTCGATTTGATTCTGATGCGTAAAGACCCTCCATTCAACATGGAATACATTTATGCCACTTACATTTTGGAGCAGGCTGAACTGCAAGGCGTAATGGTTGTAAACCGGCCTCAGGCATTGCGAGATACCAACGAAAAACTGGCTGCATTGTGGTTCCCTGACTCAGTACCGAAAACTTTGGTCAGCAGCCAAGCGCACCTGTTGCGTGAGTTCGTACGCACCACGGGTCGGTGTGTACTCAAACCGCTTGATGGGATGGGTGGCCAGTCCATTTTTATGACTGATGCTGGTGATCCCAATTTGAACGTCATCATTGAAACTCTGACTCAGGACGGCCGCCAACGGATTATGGGGCAACAATATCTTGATGCTATCAGCAATGGTGATATGCGGGTATTATTGGTGGCAGGTAAGCCGGTTCCGTATATGCTCGCACGAATACCCAGCGATCATGATTTTCGCGGTAATCTCGCCCGCGGCGGGCGTGGTGAACCTCGGGAGCTTGGTGCTATCGAACGACAACTGGCTGAAACGGTAGGACCGGAATTGTTGCGCCGCGGTATATTATTTGCCGGCCTAGATGTGATAGGCGATCGTTTAACCGAGGTTAATGTCACCAGCCCAACTTGTGTCCGTGAACTTGATCAAGCATATGGAATCAATATCTGTGCAGATTTATTTGATGCTATCGAACAACAGCTTGCCAAATGAACTCAATCACTGCTGACATCACCATAACAGATGAAAGTCAGGGGCTTTTTGCGAACCCCTTTATTGTCACCATAACAATGGCTGTTGGATTACACGCAGGCTTGCTGTTGCTGCAGTTCACAACTCCCGAGCGCCCCTTTACCGAGCCCAATCTTGATATCACCCTGCTCCAGCAACCAGCGGTTGATACCCAGCCAGTGGAAGCAGTGCCGCAATGGCAACCCGATCTGACTCCATTGCGCCAACCGCAGCCTGAAACAGAGCCGATTACAACAACTGCACCACAAGCTCAAAACGTTGCCACCATCGTTAAAAACGACGATCCAGTAGCTGAACCTCCGACAGCAACCATTTCAGCCTCTGCTTTACGCCAGGCCGGTTTAAGCGCCATGCGCAAGTTGCCCGAAATCATGCTCGCGCCTGATACAGTTCGTCGCAAATATGTATCCGTCAATACCCAGGAATGGAAGTATCTCAGTTATATGCGGGCCTGGACCGATAAAGTAGAACGAGTCGGTAATCTGAACTACCCGGAGCAGGCACGTCGTGAAGGCCTGCATGGCAGCTTGGTAGTCTCAGTTGGCGTACTCCCCAATGGTGAACTGGAGACAATTGAAGTTTTGCGCTCATCGGGCTTCGATATGCTTGATGAAGCCGCTATCAGAATCGTCGAGTTATCCGCACCGTTTGCGGCCTTGCCTGATGAAATCAGACTGGAAACAGATATTTTATACATCACCCGAACCTGGCGATTCACACCAGACCAGGGTCTGGTTAACTGAACCTGAAATAGATAAAGCCCTGCAAATTGCAGGGCTTTATCTATTTTCTGACTAGACCAGAAGCTGCTTAGGTTTCGATTCGCTGGTTTTCGTGCAAACCGGCTTTGATGATACCCATACTGGAATCCAGACTCTGCCGGTTAGCAGCTACCAGCGCTATCGTGCCTTTGTCCATTGGGACCAGCAATCCATCATTGGCAAGCACCTTCAACAGTTTGCTGTCATCAATTTCCGCTTCCGGGATATAAATTGCGGTGACCATGCCATCGTTGGTACTTACTACCATATGTACGCCATTGCCATGTGGTGTGCCGCAATTACGTGCATACAGAATATCATCCATCAAAACCTCGTCAGCGACCAGGTTCAGTGTTGCAAGCACCCGCTGTACACCATCGGTGTCCATCGGATTATTGGCCGCCATCTGCAATGTAATCTCACCATCTTTTGACCAGTGACTGGCCAAATGCTGCTCTAAACTTTGCAGATTGCCGCTATTGTCACCATTGAACAAAAATACAGCCGTGGTTAAACCCACACCCATCATCAAACCTGCAGCCATCGCCGGCAACCAGGCTATTGTGGATCGTTTGGATGAATCCTGGTAACGCTGCCTGATGGCCAAATCAACAAGGTTCTCCGGTACCGGCACCTTGACCGCAGATTGTAATAGCGTTTCAAAGCTATCTGACTCCGCAGCTGCACTCTCACAATCAGGATCGTTCAGCAGCGCGGCCCGGAATTCCGAGCTGCGATCATACGGATCAACCATCAATTGTCTTTTAAATTCAAGATAATTCATGAACGTTATCGTCTCTTACCACATCGTCAACCAGGGCATCTTTAAGTTTTTCCCTGGCACGAAAAAGTTGTGTCATTACCGCGCTGCGCGAAACCCCAAGTTGTTCTGCAATTTCTTTGCAACTATAACCTCCAACCACTTGAAGCAACAACGGCTCCCGGTACTTTTTAGGCAGTTTCCCAACCGCCTCCCGGAGAATCCCAATTTCAGAATTCATTTCCGGCTCCATGTTGGTCTCGTCCGTTACTACCACATCGTCAACATCAACCAATGGTGGTACTTTTCTTTCAAAAGTTCTGGCGTATTCACGTCGAATTATTGTAAACAACCAGCCTTTTGCTGCTTTTTCATCTTTCAGGCTATCCAATGCCCGCCAAGCACGCAGGAACGTTTCCTGCACCAAATCTTTGGCTAAGGTTTGATCACCACACATCCACACAGCATAACGAAACAAGTCCGTTGCATACTGGCCCGCTAAAGCATCAAACCGCAGTTTTTTGTCCGTAATACTGTTCATGACCGATAAATCAGTAAATTGATTGCAAGTGATTTAATTTTTTCTTCACATTGATGCCAGCTATTATAGGCTCAGTAATCATCAACATGCCCTGGTTATGCCAAACCCATGAATATAGACCAACCCGTAAACCCGGCGATTCCCCGGATCGCCTTAGAACTGCCAGGCGGTGGCGCGCGTGGCGCCTACCAGGTAGGCGTACTCAAAGCCATCGCAGAGTTTATACGAGATGACGACGATTTACAGCACAGCAACCCTTTTCCGATCATAACCGGAACCTCTGCGGGCGCTATCAATGCAGGTGTTTTAGCCAGTCATGGGCACTCTTTATCCGCAGGGGTTCAACGATTAGAACATTTTTGGAACCAGATGCAAAGCGAGCATATCTTCAAAACTGACCTGCGAACCGTATTTGGTAACTCTTTGCGCTGGTTTTGTTCAATGTATCTCGGTTTTTTTGGGTTTAGCCCACCACGTTCGCTGCTCGACAATGCCCCATTGAGTAAACTATTGGCCAATCAACTGGACACTGGCGGTATCAATGCGGCGATTAAATCCGGCGCCCTGCACGCTGTCGCAGTTGACGCTTCCGGCTACAGCAGGTCCAGTGCAATCAGCTACTTCCAGGGACATCCGGATATCATGCCATGGAAAAGCGGACGCCGGGAAGGCCTGCGTACTGCGCTTAGTGTCAAACACCTGATGGCGTCCAGTGCTTTACCATTGATTTTCCCAGCAGTACGGATCGGCAACGAATACTTCGGTGATGGTGGCCTGCGGGAAACCGCCCCTTTAAGCACCTCGATTCACTTGGGCGCAGAAAAAATCCTGGTAATTAGCACCCGTGACACCCAACAGGATGATGAACCTCTGGGGGAAACGCTGCATTACCCCAGCCTGGGCGAAATTGCTGGCTCATTATTAGATACCATTTTTCTGGATAATCTAGGTGAAGATCTTGATCGTGTACAACGACTCAACACCAGCATTAAAAGGTTAAGCAAAACAGATCGCGAAGAGCTAAATCTGCGTTGCATCGAAACCCTCTCCATTGCACCGAGTAAAGACATACGCGAGATTGCATACGAGCATAGCCATGAGGTCCCCAGTACGGTACGGTTTATGATGCGCCGGTTCGGCGCTTCTGGCGACGGAAACCGGATACGCTTACCCAGTTATCTGCTATTTGAACCAGGTTTCTGCCGGGCTTTAATTGCGCTCGGCTACCAGGATGCGCATGATCGCCGCCCGGAACTGGAAACATTTCTGGGTATAAACAGTGCCTGACAATATGATGGAATCGTACCTAATATGAATAATCCTAATATTAATCCTGACAGTAAACTGCCTGACGTTGGACTGTCTATCTTTGCTGTAATGAGCCAAAAAGCTTCGGCTGCCAACGCTTTGAATATGGCTCAGGGATTTCCGGATTTTTCACCACCGCAAGCGCTGCAGGATAGTCTTAAAGCCCATATCGATCAGGGCCACCATCAATATGCCCCTATGTCGGGGCTACCAAGATTACAGCAAAAAATCGCCGTTAAAACAAAGCATTGCTACGGTGTCGATGTCGATCCAGTGAGTGAAATCACTTTAACTGCCGGCGCAACCGAAGCATTATTTGCCGCGATCACCTGCATTATCCGGCCTGGCGATGAAGTCGTCATTTTTGACCCCGCTTATGACAGCTATGCACCGGTGATCCGGCTGTCAGGTGGCCAACCTGTCCATTTAGCCATGCGTCCGCCGGACTACAAACCAGATTGGAATACACTCCGGGCAGCACTGACACCACGTACTCGCCTGATCATATTCAACACCCCGCATAACCCCTGCGGCAGCCTGTTGAACAGACAAGACTTTGCGGCACTGGAAGCCATCATAGCCGGTAGAGATATCTATTTGATTTCCGATGAGGTCTATGAACATATTGTCTTTGGCAACCAACAACACCTGAGCATGCTGCAATTCCCGGATTTGCGCCAACGCGCGTTTGTGATCTCCTCTTTTGGCAAAACCTACCATGCTACCGGTTGGAAAATGGGTTATTGCATAGCACCGCCTGCGCTGACCCAACAATTGAGGATAATCCATCAGTTCGTTACGTTTTGTGTTTCAACGCCAGTGCAGCACGCGATAGCTGACCAGCTGGATCAACACCAGCATTATGATGATCTGCCTCTCTTTTATGAGCAAAAACGTGATCACTTTCGCCAGGCAGTTACCGCCTCACGGTTCAAAGTTCTGCCCTGTGACGGCAGCTATTTTCAATTACTGGATTACAGTGCGATCAGTGATGCACCCGATACAGAATATGCAGATCAATTAATTGCTGAACATGGCATTGCCGCGATTCCCATATCGGTTTTTTACGCAGATGGCACTGATCATAAAGTACTTAGATTCTGTTTTGCCAAAGATAATGACACCCTGGATCGTGCCGGAGAGATTTTGTGCGCGATTTGAATATTGCCCTGGTCCAAACAAGTCTGCACTGGCATGACCCTGGTGCCAATCGTGGGCACTTTTCGGAGAAAATCACCACTATAAAAGGTGCTGATCTGATCATTCTTCCGGAAATGTTCACAACCGGGTTTACCATGGATTCGGCAACCCAGGCAGAACCTGATGGTGGCATTACACTTCGATGGATGCAGGACTTGGCCAATCAGCAGCAGGCAGTAATAGCCGGGTCAGTATCAACCAAAACCGACACAGCCTGCGTTAATCGTCTTTATTGGGTTCGACCGGATGGCAGTTTTACCCATTATGACAAGCGTCATCTGTTTGCCATGGCCGGAGAACATCATGCTTATACCCCAGGGCAGAACCGGCTGATTGTCGATCTGCATGGCTGGCGTATTTGTCCTTTGATCTGTTACGACCTGCGTTTCCCGGCCTGGAGCCGTAATAACGATGATTACGACTTGCTGATTTATGCTGCCAACTGGCCGGATAAACGCCGCCAGCATTGGATTAAGCTGTTACAAGCACGTGCCATCGAAAATCAATGCTGGTGCATTGGTGTTAACCGTATCGGAGTAGACGGCAACCAATACCATTATGCCGGCGATAGCCTGGTCTGTGATCCACTTGGTGATATTGCAGCCAATGCTGAAGGTCACGACACCAACATCAAGCTGCGTATATCCGGTGAACAATTGCAGCAGGTACGTAAGCAATTGCCATTTTTACATGACGCTGACAAATTCCAGCTAATTGACAATTTTGTCGATAGTTAATTGAGCCTGAGGGTGATAACCGGGACGAGCCTGTTGATATACCCGTCGAGCAAATTCTGCATCGTTTTCGGAACCCATCAATGCTTCGTATAAGGGCACAATCAGTTTGCGCCGTCCAATACCAATCAAATATTGCTCCAAACGATGGTATGCAGGCTGGTATTGGTTTTGGATAGCCAGCTTTAACCAGCTATGTGCAACCTCATTATTTCCAACCAAAGTCAGCTCAAAAGCCTGGTCCAGTTTAACCATACGTTGATTGCCAATCCCTAGCGGCAAATTGTTCAGAAAATATAACCATTCCTGGGTACTCCATTGATCAACATTGATATTTGCTGCTGCCAGCTCACCTGCCAACCAGCTATTACGAGCATTATCAATCGGCTCAAATGCGCTGGACTTTGGTACCAGGTGGTTTTCAGGCAGGCCTTCACCCTCGATCCACATCCTGATTTGTTGAATCGTCACCACACCCGGGTTGGGCATCAACAAGTGTTCATTCAGGTCCATCAGGAATCCATGTGTATCGATACTTTGGAATGCGTGCCGTTGGAAATAACCTTTTAACCAGGCATCGAAGCGCTGCTGGCCGAAACACTGCTCCAGCCAGGTCAGAAACCAGCGCCCTTTTTCATAGGCTATGGAAGAAAACCCATCGTCAGGATCACGCCCCTGCAAATCAATCGCCAGCCTGGTATCTGCGGGAGATTCAATGGTTTCGATTTCATCCAGTAAACTTTGATAACCCAATACAGCTTCCATGGCTGCACGGCGCTCCCCGAAAATATCTTCGATGATGCGATCTTCCAGATAAGTGGTAAAACCCTCGTTTAACCACAAATCCGCCCAACTGGCGTTGGTCACCAGATTGCCCGACCAGGAATGTGCCAGTTCATGTGCAATCAGTGATACCAGGCTTTTATCTCCAGCGATTACAGTTGGGGTAATAAATGACAAGCGTGGATTTTCCATACCTCCAAAAGGGAAACTGGGCGGTAAAATCAGCAAATCATAACGGCCCCACTGATACGGTCCGAAGCGTTTTTCAGTGGCCACCATCATTGCTTCAGTATCTTCAAACTCTGCCGCCGCCGCCGCCAGCATGGCAGGTTCGGCATACACAGCAGTTCGCTCACTCATGGCCTGAAAGCGCAGTTCCCCAACAGCAATGGCCATCAAATATGATGGTATTCTTTGCGGCATACTGAACTTGTATTCGCCGTCCTGATCCTGGGGGTCATTTTCTGCGCTCATCACCGCTTTTAACCCTGCAGGTGTTCGGATGCTGGCCTCATAGGTAAACCGCACTTGAGGGGTATCCTGCAGTGGCACCCAGCTGCGCGCATGAACCGCCTGTGACTGACTGAACAGAAACGGGTACTTTTTGCCGGCAGTCTGTGCAGGAGTCAGCCATTGCAAACCGGACGCCTGAGGTTGACTGGAATAGTGGATTTTTACCTGCACACCGCCTTTCGGCAGGGTAATACTCAAAGGCGCACCCAGACCAGGTTGTGCCTCACCAACCGTATGCTTAACCTTGACCCAGTTATCAGCCAGTTTTACTTCGACTGTTTGAATGTTTAAATCACGGGTATCCAATACCAGCTGATCGGCATCCGAGTCGAGGCGTGATATGTTCAACGTGACAAAACCGGCCAATGCCTGATGTTCAAAATCCACATCCAGATTCAGGTCCAGATGATCGATGACCATCAACTCAGGCTGACTGAAACTATGCGGGTCCTGTTGTGCCGCCTGTAACACCACACTGTTCAGCATCAAAATGAGCATTGCCGTCAGCTGTAATTGAATTCGCATATCTGGGTCCGGATTGTCAACGAAGTGGGGTATTCTAGGCTATCCCCCTGTTATCGTCATACTAAGGATTAAATATGCGCTATCTGTCACTGTTATTAAGCATTGCCGCTACGGCGCTACCAGCAGCCGAAGGCGCCTACCTGGGAGATTTAACCTGGCCTGAAGCTGAACAACGATTGACCACCACTCCGATTGTGATCATTCCCTTTGCTGCAGGCTTTAAGGAACATGGCCCGCATATTCCGATGAATGCCGATGCGGAGGTGATGAAATATCTACTCGAGCAAGCCGTCACCAATAAAAACATCCTGGCTGCCCCACCAATATTGCATGGCTGGTTACCGGCATTTCGTGATTACCCAGGTTCTGAAGTGTCCAATGCCACCGCCTTTATCGATTATATGACTTCCATTTCAGAGGCTCTGATCCGCTCGGGTGCACAACGGATTTTGTATCTGAACCTTTCCATCGGTAATGCCAGTGGCCTTCCGTTGGGCATAGTTGCCAGGGAAATGCGGGTACAGCATGGTGTCCCAACGCTATTGTTGAACTGGGAAGACATGGAAACAGATGAGATTGCCGAGTTTACCGAACAGGCTGCAGGTGGGCACGGCGACGAGATTGAAACCAGCATCAATCTGTATCTGCAAGGCGATAAAGTTCAGATGGACAAAGCCATCAAGGATGAACGATTGAACACCTTAAAAAACTACCCTGGCTATCGACCTGGGTTATTCTCACGCAAATCAAATGATCCTGCTTATTCAGACAGTGGTATTTTTGGTGATGCCACCAAAGCCACTGCAGAAAAAGGCCAGCGGGCTATCGCGATTATGACTCAACAACTATTTTTAGCCATTGATGGTTTTTCACAGGAACCATTGGGCAGCAAACCATAACAATATGGTATTGCTGTTTATTCGCAGCAATCCGACCAACGCAGCTCATCATTGAAAACAACTTTGCAATGCCAGGCGGTTGCTGAACTCACCAAATCAAAAACAAGACCGTACCCAATAACAGCCGATAGGCTACAAAAGGCCACATCCCGATGCTGGCAACCAATTTGACAAACAGGCTGATAGTGACAAATGCAATCACCGCTGAAATTAATAGGGCTATTGCCATCAGCTCCAGCGAGCTACTGCCATTTTCAGCCGTTAATACCTTTACAAAGCTATACCCGCCTGCTGCCATCAGTACTGGTATTGATAATAAAAATGCGAAACGGGTAGCAGCGATACGCCCCAGGCCCAACGCCAAACCAGCGGTCATGGTAATACCACTCCTGGAGGTACCTGGAATCAGTGCCAAAACTTGAGCCAATCCAATAATCACCGCTTGTGGCAAATGAATATCGACCAGCTTCTTTTCTTTACTACCCTGCCAATCCGCCATACCAAGAAGTAACCCAAACACTATGGTTGTAGTGGCTATTACCGGAATATTACGCGTATAAGCATCGATCCAGTCGGCCAATAAATAACCCGTTATCAGCACCGGGATAGTAGCAATAGCAATGTTGATACCCAGTCGGCTATTTGCATCATTTTTCTGAGTTAACAGGCTTTGACCGATAGCCAGCAAATCACTGCGCAGATAAACAACAATCGCCAACAACGTACCTAAATGTACAGCCGCATCAAACGCTACACCCTGATCAGGCCATTCGGATAACTGGCTGACTAGAACCAGATGTCCGGAGCTGGAAATCGGCAGGAATTCAGTTAAGCCCTGAATAATGGCCAGCACAATAGCTTGCATCAGCGTCATGGCTGTTTACCCCAGCTGATATGGTGGTTCACATTCAATGAAATCATACCTGCCATGTTGTACCAAGAGATAACTGGCCGGCTGATTTTCCCGGTTATGCAACGAATGCTGTTGGCCAGGGTTAAAATCGATCCGCTCTCCCGGCATTAATGTGATATCTGCAAGCATATCGTTACTAACAACCAGCTCACCAGTCAGACAAAACACACTTTCCTGAATATGGGTATGGTAATGCCAGGGTGATTGTTCACCCGGCGCCATTTTGATGGTGCTGACTTTGACTATATCCGTGTCGATTAAATCTTCACGCTGCACTTTAACTTTTCACTTCCGGATTCAAGCTGTATTTCCCGGTGATTTTTGCATGTCCCAATATGTGCCCTTCAATAGCCTGTTTGACATCACGCCCGTTAAAATCATCTGGCAGCTCAAGCTTATCGATATCCAAGGCATAGATGCTGAATTGATAATGGTGCATCCGTGTGTCGTTCCAGGGTGGGCAGGGGCCATCATAACCATAGTATTGACCAGCCATCGGGCCACCGGCCATAAAGCCGGTGTAATCATTCAAGCCCTGCCGGCTAGCTGGTGGACCAGGTGGATTATATTTACCACCGGGGGTAACCGCCTGACTGCAACTGGCCTGTCCCAGACCAGTGGTCGATGGGCTTATATCAATCATGACCCAATGGTAAAAATCCACCCGTGGCAGGTCTGCATCGATAAAAATATTTTCCTGGTTCACATTTTCCGCTACCGACGGCACATCAGGATCAACACAAAGCAATACATATGAACGCGTACTTTCAGGTGCGCCCGACCAGTTAAGCTGTGGGTTGATATTGCTGGATACCCGCATGTGCTCGGTTGGATGGGTTTTCCCGAAAGCAAACTTTGCGTCAATCAATTCACCATCCCGGATATCATCAGAGCTTAATCTCATGGCGCGGCACCCAGTCCAGCAGCGGCTGGGGCATAGCTAATACGATAGATCACTCCGGCCTGATCGTCAGAGACCAGCATCGAGCCATCCGGTAACACCAGCAAATCCACCGGGCGGCCCCAGCTTTGTTCTCCCTGCAACCAACCTGTAGCAAAGGGCTCATAACCGGATACCTGGCGGTTTTCATCAAGCGTTACCATGGTGATTCGATAACCGACCTTGCTACTGCGGTTCCATGAACCGTGTTCTGGAATGAAAATCTGATTCTGATACTGCTCTGGAAACTGTTTGCCGGTGTAAAAAGTCACCCCCAATGGTGCAACATGTGCGCCCAGTTTTTGCGCTGGTGAAACAAACTCACTGCAGCTACGTTGTTCACCAAAAGCAGGGTCAGCAACATCTCCGCCATGACAAAACGGGAAACCAAAATGCATGCCTGCGGTAGGTGCATGATTCAATTCACAAGCCGGGATATCATCACCCAACAGATCACGACCGTTATCGGTAAACCATAATTCATGGGTCAACGGATCCCAATCAAAACCGACACTGTTACGTACCCCATGAGCAAAATCCTCCAACTCGCTGCCGTCTGCGTTCATGCGTTTGATGGTTGCATAGCCGGATTCATCACAAACATTACAGGGCGCACCAACCGGCACATACAACTTGCCATCCGGGCCAAAAGCAATGAACTTCCAGCCATGATGCTGATCACTTGGAAAGTCATCTCTTACCACTACTGGTTCCGGGGGACTGTTCAATTGTTGTTCGATATTGTCATAGCGCAATATCCGGCTGATCGCGCCGACATACAAACTGCCGTCACGGTAGCTTACGCCTGAGGGCAGATCGAGATTCTGATCAATGGTGTAAACCTTGTTGGCCACGTAATCATGATCTTCATCGGTAACCGCATAAACCCGCCCAGCCCGACGCGAACCCACGAAAATAGTGCCATCATCAGCGCGAGTCATTTGCCGGGCATTTTCCACCTTATCGGCAAATATCGAAATGCTGAAGCCTTCCGGCAATTGAATTTGATCCAAAGGTAAATCATCAGCGTTGCCGGCACTGGATAACAGCACCCCGAACACAACAGCAGTCAAGCGGTTTGCCAATCGGTGACATTCAACAATCATCATAGTGACGCCTATTATCTTAATGTTGCGATCAGTTTAAACCCGACGCGATGGATATGCATCCAATACACCGTTACTTAAACCTCCAAGGAGTCAAAACAATGTACAAACATAAAGTTTTTATAGTTGCCGGCTTGCTGTGCAGCAGTGCGGTAATGGCTGATGTTACCGACCAGCGTCAATTCGATTTCAATCTGGCTGCCGGTGATAGTTTCAGCATTCAGAATGTGAATGGCGATCTGGACATACGTGTCGGCAGCCGAGCTTCTGTCACCGCCAGTTTAAGTGCCAGTTCACAGGCTTTGCTGGATAAAATTGAAATCGAAGTGGATGAGTCCAGCAACCAGGTAAGCATCGATACCGAACTACCCAAAAGAATGCGTCGCGGACACGCCTCGGTGGATTATGTGGTTACGCTGCCCGCAGGTGTAGCCCTGGATTTGGCATCAACCGTCAATGGTGATGTTGACATCGTTGATATTGAAGGTGATATCAAGGCAGAAACCGTTAATGGCGACATTGATGCTGAAAACCTGAGCGGTGACGTGGTTATGGAAACCGTTAATGGTGATATTGATGCCAGCTTCCTGGCACTGGGTGGCAACGACAGCATTAAAATGGATACGGTTAATGGTGGTATTAATGTAAACATTCCAAGCAACGCCGATGTAACGGTTGAAGCCGAAAACCTCAATGGTGGCTTGTCAGTGGATGACATGGACATTATCCACCAAAGTAAAAATCGCTGGGGACCAGGTAAATCAGTAGAAGCGAGCAGTGGTTCCGGCAGTGCCAGATTGACGGCTGAAAGTGTTAATGGTGGAATTAGAATTCGCCGCGATTGATCTTTCATCAAGGTTTAATTTAGACCACGGCCAACGCTATGCATTGGCCGTTTGCTTGCACAAATTGCTCCACCTGATATTCAAACCCACCACTTAACAATCCTGCTGAAATCAGCTGACTTCTCGGCTGCGCTGGTTCCTTCTGGGTTATGTTTTGGCTTCTTCATCACTGGCAAATAATTCCGCCAGCTCACGCTGGGATTGTTTCGCCAGCTCAATGCGCTTTTCCATATTATCAACGTGTTCCACCGCCGCTTGTAATAAATCCTCGTCATGCTGACGAAACAGACGCACGGTGTTGGCGGCTGCTGATTCAGTTAAGCCGATTTCTGTCAGTGTGGCTTTGGCCACTTCCAGACTGGAAGCATACATCTCGCGCGAGACCAACTCGCAGTTAAGCTGCATCAAACGATAAGCATGTTCGCGGTCACCGGCACGGGCAAATATTTTTAAATGTGGAAAACTGGAACGCACCATTTCCGCCAGCCGCACACTATCGTGCATATTTTCCAGAGCCAAAACCAGTAATTTGGCGTCCTCGGCACCAGCCGCCCGCAGTAATTCCAGACGGGTTACGTCACCGTAATACACCTTGTTCCCAAAGCGCTTGACCAGTTCTACCTGCGTGGGGTCACTATCCAGAGCAATAAAACGAATATTGCGGATGCTTAATATACGCCCGGTGATCTGTCCAAACCGACCGAAACCAGCGATGATGACTTGCGGCTTGTCATTCTCAATGCAATCGTAATCACGTGCCTCAGGCTTGCTTAACTGAGGTGCAATCCAGCGGTCAAAAACCCATAACAGCAGCGGTGTGCAAGCCATCGACAATGACACCACCAACACCAATAACTGGGTTAGATTCAATGGCAATAATTGCTGACTACTCATCTCAGCCAATAACAGGAAAGCAAACTCACCCCCCTGGCACAGCACCAATCCCAACGTCATCGCACTAGCTTTATTTAGTTTGTTGTACCGGCCCAGCTTGTACAACACCCCGACCTTGATGGTAATGAGCCCGGTAACCAGCGCGATAATCTGAAACGGGTGTTCAGCCAGCAAGCCCAGCTGAATACTGGCCCCAACGGCAACAAAAAACAGCCCCATTAATAGACCTTTGAACGGTTCTATCGCTGCTTCCAATTCATGACGGTATTCGGAGTCTGCGAGCAGAATCCCAGCCACGAATGCCCCTAATGCCATCGACAGCTCTGCCGCATGCATGGCTACCGCAACTGCAAACACCAATAATAATGCGGCGCCACTGAATGCTTCCGGACTTTTTGAGCGTGCCACAAATTTCAACAATGGCCGCAGTGCATACCTTTCACTGATCACCAGCAAGATAATCAAACCGATGCCGGCCAGCGGTTTCCAGCTAAGCCCACCGGATTCCTGACCCAATAATGGAATCAGCACCAGTAATGGGATAACCGCCAAATCCTGAAACAGTAAAACCGAAAAACCCTGTTGTCCGTGCGGCTGGGATAGCTCATTACGCTCCGCCAGCATTTGCAGCGCAAAAGCGGTAGATGACAACGCCAGAGTCAAGCCCAATATAATTGCAGTTCCAAATGGGATGCCAAGCAAATACGCTGTGCTGAAAATCGCAGCCCCGGTCAACAGCCATTGCGACGACCCGAGACCCAATAACTGCTTACGCGCTTCCCACAATCGTTTGGGTTGAACTTCCAGGCCGATAATAAACATCAGCAAAACCACACCAATCTCTGAAAAACCCAAAACCGTGGCTGGACTGGACATGAAATCCAGGCCCCAGGGCCCAATCAGTGCACCGGCAAACAAAAAACCCAGCACCGAACCGAGACCAAGCCGACGAAAAATCAATAGGCCGAGTAACGCTGCAGCCAGAAAAATTACTGCATCCAATAAAAAGACACTGGTATTAATGTGTTCCACAAATCCGCCGCAAGCTATAGCTGACTAATATTATGCCTGTAAACAAAGACAATGACTGCCCCAGTTTCTACTGCAATAAATCAGCCATTTTGCTGGGGAACATTTGGTCCAACCTGAGGCTCCCTGGCTATATACCCTGACACGGGTTTTTAAATATATAACTATGGATTTAGAAACACCGGCCGCGTTGTTTTGTTACCTTACACCGTACTAAGCTTCGTTGACCTGCACTGTTTGTCCCGGCTGGAGCCGTTCATTACCACGGGTTATGACCATCTCACCGGGCCATAATTCGCCCCGCACACCGACATAATAATGATCGCCTACCCCGGGGATTACTGAAATGCGTCGCACTGTTTGATCTGAATTGACCACATACACAGATACTCCGTCAGCACGCAATACCAGTGCGTCTCGCGGCACTGCGACAACTTGTTCACGATCCGCTATCGGCACCGCAACCCGCAAGGTTTCACCGGAAGCAAACTGATCAGCATCAACATCCAGCCGCAGCTCAAAAACATGAGTGGCTTCATTCCCCAGCGATACCACAGTTCGCACCGGCCAGTTCCCCTGGCTATGTGCTGAATCAACCTGCAGATATTGCCCGATTTGTACAAATGGCATAAACGATAATGGTGGGCGTGCTATCACTTCCAGGTTGTTTGGATCTTTTAATCGAATTACCACGGTGCCCTCACTGACGCGCTCACCTAATTGCACCATGCGTTCCACTACCACACCATCGAAGGGAGCACGTATCTGGGTTCGATCTAAATCATCGCGAGCTTGATCCAGTCGGCTTTGCGCGACTTTCAGTTCGCTGTCAGCAACTCTTTGTTCAGACCGGGTTTGTTCCAACAGTGTTGCTGATGTCAATTGTCGCTCGGATAATTCCTGTTGACGCTGATATTCGGATTCCAGATACCCCAAACGCGCTTGCGTACGGGCCACTTCAGCTTCCAGCTCGGCAACCCTCAATGCCAGTGATCGATCATCAATACGTGCAATCACATCACCCTGAATAACCACACTGCCAACATCCAGCACCTCCAGAATACGACCTTCCTGTTCGGCAGACAGTTGCGCATCAGAACGGCTAACCACAGTTCCAGCCACCCAGGTAACAGGCGCCAGTGAGGTTTCAACCACCTCAGCGACCTCCACCAGGGCGGGTGGCATTCCTCCATCACGCCCGCCGGGCTGAGCCAGTAACAGCTGGCTGAATACCAGACACAACCCCAGCATCACCGCTCTATTAAGAATAGGCTGCATCAGACACCCTCCAACTGCGGCTTACCGGCTTCTAAATGTTTGTTTTTTTGCATCGCTGTACTCGCTTCAGTGTAATGCTGTTCACGGAAACGCAGTAAACTTGGTAGCAAAATCAAAGTAAACAAGGTACTAACCAGCATCCCTCCAACAATAACTGCCGCCATACCACGGTATAACTCACTACCGGAACCAGGGATTAACAATAACGGTAACATTCCAAACACGCTGGTCATGGTACTCATCAAAATTGGTCTTAACCGCAGCCGCACTGCAGAAGCTACTGCCTCACGCCGCGGCATCCCTTCCCGTTCCGCCTCACGCGCCCGATAAACCAGCAAAATAGCATTATTGACCACCAACCCCAGCAAAATCACAAAGCCAATCATGGTCAGCAAATCCATGGCCTGTCCTACAACCAGATCCAATAACCTCAGGAATAACACACCACCAACCGTGGCCATTGGAATGGTGGCAATTACCAGCAGACTGTCGGTAAATGATTTAAACATCGCACTGATCAGCAAATATAAAATCACTATCGCCAAAGCAAAACTGCTCGCCATTGTAGTCAATGATTCAGCCAGAGCTTCTGCGGTGCCGGTATACCCGATGCGACCATCCTCTGGTAATAAGGCCTGAATTTGAGGAGCAACCTGGGCTTCAATAATATCCAGTGCTGCTTCCAGCGGCATGCCACTGGGGGGGGTCACCTGCAAAGTCAAAGTACGCCGTCTATCTATCCGACGAATTTGCGAAGGTCCTGCGGTTCTCTGGATGTCGGCCAGATCACCAACCGTTTGTATCGAACCGTCAGGTACTGCCAATGGCATCGCTGCCAATTCTTCCGGTGTGGTCCATTCCTGTGCCCGCAATACAATATCCAGACGCATGTCTCCATCAAAGTAATCGCCCAGAAATGCACCATCGCCGAGTGCTCTGACAGCCGTGGCCATACGCGCTCGGCTCCAACCAACTTCAGCTATACGTCGATCATCCGGCACCAGCCGCAGTTCCGGCTCGGCCAACTCCAATCCCGGCTGCGGCCTAACCACGGCACCCGGCAAGGCAGCCTGTACCGCGCCAAACCCAGCCCGACCGGCTGTTAACAGGCTTTCATAGTCGGCTGCCTGTAAATCAATGTCTATCCGGCGGCCACCGCGGCCACCAAAAATGGCCCGCCGGTTAGCGCCACCGAAAGTATCAGGAAAGCCCTGCATTACTTCGGTATTAAGCAATTGCAGTACCTTATCAACATCTTTGGGGTGCTGTGCACGCACGCCAATAAATGAGCCACTGCCAAAATAACCGATAAAGAAGTTTGCCAAATGAGGGTCAGCGGATTCATCCAGATATGGCTCCAAACGCTGGTTCAAAACATTAACCAGTTCTTGTTCTGCTGTATCAAACCCCAACCCTGGTGGTGTCACCATAAAACCAAATACAAAGTTACGTTTGCCTTCCGGCAGATAATCCGCCGGTGGTTTCAACACCACTACCAGCAAAATCGGAATTAGAGTCAAACCCAATATCCAGTTTCGGCGCAGCTGCGGCGTATCGGTAATCCGCATAATAAAATCGGTGCTGGCACGCCACCAAGATCGATGCTTGTCGTACACTTCTGTATTGCCGAGAATCCTGGCGGCAGCAGCCGGTAAAACAGTAACCGCTACTACCAATGAACACACGATTGCGGCAGAAATTACTACCGCCAAGTCCGAAAACAATTGTCCTGCTTCATCATTCAGAAATATTACCGGCATAAAAATGGCGACCGTAGTGGCAGTAGACGCCAGCAGCGCACCCCATACCTGGGTTGTTCCTCGATAAGCTGATTCCTGACCACTGCGTCCTTGCTCACGTTGTCGGAATATATTCTCCAACACCACGATCGCAGCATCCAGCACCATTCCGGTAGCAAATGCCAATCCAGCCATGGAGATAATATTCAAGGTTCTGGCGGTTCCATCCAGCACTAGAAATGCTGACATCAAACACAACGGGATTGCCAGCGCCACCACCATGGTTGCAGCAAATTTTCGCAAAAACCACCACAGCACGCCGATCGCAAGCAAGATGCCGATCAGCATATTGTTGCGCACCATGACGATTGACTGATTAATATAGATGGTTGCGTCGTACACCTGGGTAATGGTTAAGCCCGCCTGTTTCAGCTCATTACCTTCCAGCTCATCAACCGTGGCCTGTACATCGGCCATGATTTCCAACACGTTAGCGCCTGACTGGGCCACAATATTCATGGCGATCGATGGACCGCCATTTTGGCTGATAATAAAACGTCGATCCTGCAGGGTACGCTCTACCGTCGCGATATCACTCAGGCGGACCGGCCGGCCTCCATCCCAGCGCAGCACCAGATTACCCAGGTCGGAAACATCCAGCTTGCCTGCAAAACGCACTGTATATTGCCGGCGACCCACTTCGTTAAAGCCAGCTGAGACATCCTGATTGTTGCCAACCTCACCGGATACTCCGGTAACATCCACGCCTAAAGCTGCTGCCTTATAAGGGTCAAAAGTAATCCGGACTTCATAATTACGTCCACCAAAAGCACTAACAGTGGATACCCCTTCAATACGCTCAAAACGAGGCCTGATGGTTTCGTCGATATAGTCCTGATAGGTAATAATTTCGCGTGGGTTATCTGCCGCCGGCTTGATTGCAAACCAGGCAATCGCATCGCCGCGGTTATCCGAACCAACCCGAATTCTCGGCTCAGTCACATCCACCGGGTAATTAGACACCTGATTCAAACGATTAATGACCTCAACCAAGGCCTGCTGCATATCAGTGTCGAGATCAAACTCCATATTGATACTGCCCTGGCCCTGGCCGGCAGAGGAGGTCATTCGGCGCATTCCAGGCAAACCACGTAACTGATCCTCTTGTGGTTCGATGATTTCTGATTCAACTTCCTGGGGTGCTGCAGCCCGCCAGCCGGTTGAAATGGTAATTTGCGGGCGCTGGACCTCAGGCGCCAATTGGATAGGCAGCCGCAATAAACTGAGAATTCCGAAGATACCCAGTAAAATACATCCGACTGCAACCGCCACCGGGTTGCTGAGAGAGAGTTTGGTAAGTGTCACTTCTATGCCTGTGCTTGGTTATAAGATTGTGATCGCAATATCCTATTATTATCGCATTTACTTGACATATAACCTGGGTTTGGAGTTATTTCACACAGCTAAAACGGCAAACCGCTTAACTGACAAGATAATTTCTGTTTTAAACTATGTGTATCCAGTCTCTGACAAATGGTTTTTGCAACTGAACAATGCCTGTTTTTGCATTATATTCTTGAATAATTTTGATCAAAAACGTGGCTCATGTCAGACTTAGCCTGTAGTTTTCTAAAGACTTGTTCAATCTATGTATGATTATGTGATTGTTGGCGCTGGCTCAGCTGGTTGTGTGCTGGCTAACCGCCTGACTGCCAACCCCAATACTCGTGTACTGCTGCTGGAAGCTGGTGGACGTGATTGGAATCCATTTATCCATATGCCGGCCGGCCTATCAAGGCTGGTCAATCACAAAGGCTTAAACTGGAACTACCAGACCACGCCACAAAGCCAATTGCATAACCGAAGCTTATATTGGCCTCGAGGCAAAGTTCTGGGTGGTTCTTCCAGCATCAATGCCATGTGTTACATCCGTGGCCAGGCTGAAGACTATGACCATTGGCAAGCGCTGGGCAACCCCGGTTGGAGTTATCAGGATGTGTTGCCTTATTTCCTCGAATCAGAGGATAACGATCAGGGCCAAAGCAATTATCACGGTAGTGGCGGACCGTTATCGGTTTCCAAGCTTAGACATACCAATAAACTCAGTCATGAATTCATTAAAGCTGGTAATCAATTGGGCTTTCCTGTCAATCCGGATTTCAATGCCGGGCGCCAGGAAGGTTTTGGGTTTTACCAGGTAACTCAGCGCAGTGGCAGACGCTGTTCAGCAGCGTCTGCCTACCTGGACCCGGTCAAGAGCCGCAACAATTTGACCATATTGTTACGTGCCAGAGCGCAGCGATTATTATGGGATGGTCAACGTATTCGCGGCATTAGCTATCACCATCATGGCCGGGATATTACAGTTGAAGCTGGCGAGGTATTGCTCTCAGGCGGTGCTATCAACAGTCCTCAGTTGCTGATGCTTTCCGGAATCGGTCCTGCTGACCACCTGCGCCAACATGGGCTAAAAGTACAACATGAACTACCCGGCGTCGGCGCCAATCTGCAAGACCATCTGGATGTTTGCATTTTGCAAAACTCAAAAAAATCAATTACTTATGATCAACCTAATGAGATCGCGATCGGCCTGAATTACTGGCTGACACATGCCGGAATCGGCAGCTCAAATATTGCTGAATCCGGTGCATTTGTCGCCAGCCCACAAGCCATAGAAGGCCGTCCGGATATCCAACTGCATTTTGTGCCTGCACAACTGGATGATCATGGCCGTAATCAATTACCAGGTTATGGCTATACCATTCATGCCTGTTACCTGCAGCCGCACAGCCGTGGTGAAATCCGATTACAATCGGCCGATCCACTGCAAGCTCCACTTATTGACCCGCGTTACCTCAGCGAGCAGCAGGATATCGACGCTATGCTTTCAGCGGCCCGGCTTGCCCGTGAGGTAATGGCGGCTCCTGCGTTCGATGACTATCGCGGTACTGAGATATTACCGGGTGCCGATTGCAAAACTGATGCTGAACTATTGGAGTTTATTCGCCGCAAAGCTGAAACCATTTATCACCCTGTCGGCACCTGTAAAATGGGTGCAGACAAGATGGCGGTGGTGGATCACCAGCTTAAAGTGCATGGCTTGGAAGGCATTCGCGTAATTGATGCATCGATCAT
Organism: Gammaproteobacteria bacterium; assembly: GCA_021772985.1. Classification (GTDB taxonomy): domain Bacteria; phylum Pseudomonadota; class Gammaproteobacteria; order Xanthomonadales; family Wenzhouxiangellaceae; genus JAJFKX01. Next base: position 120,386 of record JAJFKX010000036.1, on the reverse strand, counting down.
GCCAAAACTGGTCAGTGGCAATACCAATGCGCCGACCATTATGTTTGCAGAAAAAATTTCGGACCATTTAATCAATAACTTAGCGACTCAGCATGCGAATGTTGCTTAGATTGTTGGCCAGCTTATGGTTAACGATGAGTATTGCATTCGCGCAGACGGGCAACTTAGCCAGCCATGCACCAATGCGCTTTGGCTGGATTGAACCAGTGTTAATCCTGAACGATGAAGTCCAGCTTAAAGCCAAACTGGATAGTGGTGCAAAAACCTCGTCACTGGACGCCAGTGACATCGAATACTTCGATTGGAATGGGAAACGCTGGGTTCGTTTTACCATTACAGACCCCATTAACGATACACCCATCACCCTGGAGCGTCCGCGGGTACGCGACGCGGTCATCAAACGGCATAACAATAATCACCAGCGCCGGCCTGTGGTGCAGATGGAAATATGCCTGGGAGGGTACACCCGCGAAGTGGAAGTCAATTTAATTGATCGCAGCGAGTTTTTATACCGGATGCTGCTGGGGCGCAGTGCACTGGAAAGCATCGCAGTGATTGATCCGGGGGCAACCTTGCTGAGTACACCCAGTTGTACCAAAGCACCTGCTAACATTGCGACAGTGGAGTAACATCAAAATGTTTCCCCGTATACCACATTGGTTAATTCTGGTGCTAGTGTTGCTGGTTACCGGACTATCGGCAACCATTTATAAAGTCACCAAGCTGGGTTTTCCGGTCACACCGGATGAGCAAAGTGAAGCCTGGACTGTACAGGCACGTGTGCAAATTCGTGCCGCCGGCGGGCCGGTCAAAGTTAATTTGCAGTTACCTGGAAATACACCGGGCTTTAACCGGTTAAATGAAACCTTTGTATCACGTGAATTTGGCCTGACACTGGAAAACCGACGTCATGGCCGCGAAGCAGAATGGGCCAGAAGAAGGACTCGTGGCACACATAATCTATACCACCGAGCTACCTGGTTTCGCTCTCCAGGCGATGCTGTGTTGACGATAAGGCCACAATACCCACAGGTGCCTGATTTACCGGAACCATTCGCTACCGCCGCCAGTGCCCTGGTTGATGATGTCCGTGAACATTCTGCTGACATTGCCAGCTACACTGCTGAGATGCTCAGGCGGCTAAACAGCAATGATCCCAGCCAGGAAATTCGCCTGTTCCTGACCAGTCCGGAATATGGCAACGATCGAACGGCCACCGCACAACTATTGCTCGCAGGTGCTCGAATCCCAAGCGTGCAACTGAGTGGTATTCGCTTAAACAAACTAGATCAACGCGCCCCTCTGGTGCAATGGCTGGCAATTCATAATGAACAACGCTGGTTGTTTTTTGATCCCATGACTGCGGAACAAATTCTGCCGGACGACTTTTTATTATGGTCAATCGGCACCGGTCCGCTGGCCCAGGCCACAGGTGCCGAACTGACTGATACCCAAATCACCATCCAGCGCAACCGCTTAAGCAGCCTGGAACTTGCTACCCAGCGGGCCACTGAAAAAAATTCAAGGCTGGTTGAATTCTCGCCGCTCGGGCTGCCGTTGCATACCCAGAACCTCTATCAAATGTTACTTATGATACCGCTGGGTGCTTTGATGATCGTAATCCTGCGAAATCTTGTCGGGATACGCAGTTTTGGAACATTTATGCCGGTGTTGATTGCGCTGGCATTTCGCGAGACCCGTTTGCTGGCTGGAATTATTTTGTTCCTGGTAGTTGTTGGGATTGGTTTGCTGCTACGTTTTTACCTGGAAAGACTGCGGCTGTTGCTGGTACCCAGATTAGCCGCAGTGTTAACCATTGTGGTAATACTGCTTATTGGTGTTGGCGTGGTCAGCTACCAGTTAAATATAGAGGTTGGTCTGTCAGTAGCATTATTTCCTATGGTGATCATTGCCATGGTGATTGAACGCATGTCTATCAGCTGGGAAGAACGTGGACCACGGGATGCAATGATAGAAGGCGCCGGAAGTCTGGCCATGGCCATCCTGGCTTTTCTGGTTATGGAACAAATGTTTCTGCGGCATTTGATGCTGGTTTTTCCAGAACTGTTATTGGTGGTCCTTGGAATCACCATTATGATCGGTCGTTATACCGGTTACCGGCTTAGCGAACTTGGTCGATTCCGGCACCTTGAACGGCCGCAACCTGATTCAGCAGATTAACTCGGATGTCACTGTTTTCGCTTTATCGTCAGCTTAGCAAACATGGTGTGCTGGGGCTGAATGCTCGCAACGGTGATTACATCATGCGCTGTAACAGCCGCCGGCTATACCCGTTTGTAGATGATAAAATTTTGTGCAAACAACGTTTGACCGATGCCGGTATTAATGTGCCTGATCTACTTGGTGTTATTGCTACCCAACATGATGCTGCACACTTGTTAGGCAAATTACATGACCAGGGCGAGTTTGTGATTAAACCAGCCAATGGTTCCGGTGGCGATGGCATTCTGGTGATTACTTCCAGACGCAATCAACGCTGGATTACCGCCAGTGGAACTGTGATTGATCTGGACACAATGGCTCATTATGTCAGTAACATATTAACCGGAATGTACAGCCTGGCTGGGCATCCCGACCGGGCCATGATCGAAACACTGGTACATTTTGACCCGGTATTCACCAACCTCACTTCGCAAGGCGTACCCGATATTCGGGTTATTGTGTACCACGGTTACCCGGTAATGGCGATGACCCGGCTGCCAACCAGGCAATCCGACGGCAAAGCCAATTTGCACCAGGGCGCTGTTGGCGCTGGGATAGATATCGGCAGCGGATGCACAGTTAATGCTGTGATGCAAAATGCCAACGTCGATGAACACCCGGATACAGGTGCAAAGCTTACCGGTTTCCAGATTCCCAACTGGGAAACATTATTGGCCTTATCTGCAAAGTGTTATGACGCAGTGCCATTAGGTTATTTGGGTGTGGATATAGTCCTGGATCGGGACCTCGGCCCATTGGTACTGGAATTGAACGCGCGCCCCGGACTGAACATCCAGATTGCCAACGGCGCCGGTTTAAAACCGCGCCTGCGAGCCATTGATCAACGATTCAAAGCTGATCATTCAACAACTGATCCTGCTCAACGGGTAGCCAGCGCCAAGATGCTTAATGAGCAGTGTTGGAGAATATAAATTTATTCAAAAAATCGCATGGATAAGCCGGGGGTTGCACTTAACCCCGGCCTGCGAGCTTTAATAGCCCCGACTTAATCGTTTTTAAGTTTTTTCGGCAGTAACACCCGGCACAAGGCCGGCATTAGCAAAATTGCAGCGATCATATTCAACAGGAAGAAAAATGCCAGCAACAGGCCCATATCCGCCTGGAATTTCAAAGGCGAGAGCAACCAGGTACCAACACCAACCGCCAGTGTTACCGCGGTAAACAATACTGCCCGTCCAGTCAGACGTAGCGTCCGGTAATAGGCCACTTCTAATGGGCAACCTTCTTTCAGTAAGCTTTGCAGACGACTGTAGATATAGATGCCGTAATCAACACCAATACCCACACCCAGGGCAACCACCGGCAGCGTATTGACCTTCAGACCAATGCCCAACAGTGCCATTACCGTGTAAGCCAGATAAGAGACCAAAGCCAACGGCAATACAATTGCCAGGGTCGCAGCGATGGAACGGAAAGTAATCAGGCATAACACTACAATAGCACTGTAAACCCACAGCAGAATCGGTGTTTGTGCAGCTGAAATAACCTCATTAACAGCCGCCATTACACCTACATTTCCGGTCGCCAGGCGAATCCTCAGACACGATTCATCTGCAGCCTCACAAACATTGGTTTGCAAATCACCGACATTATCTAAACTCGCAGCGTCGACATTATCATCACCTTCAGCAGCAACAATTTCCACACTTTCTGGCAGCAGATTGTATTCTTCACGTAACGCTTTGACTGCTGCCACCACCCGTTTGATGGTTTCAGCTTTATGGTCTTCTGTGAACACCATAATCGGCATAGCACTGCAATCCGCATTTAACAGGCCGGTATTGGTTTCAATACCACTGATAGCCTGGCGCATGATGTATTGATCCCGTGACAGCGACCTCCAGTTAGGGTTACCTTCATTCCAACCGGCATTAACAATTTTAGCCACCATCGATAAGGTCAACACTTTCTGAACGCCTTCGACATTTCGAATCTGCCAGGCCACTTCATCAATGCGGCGCATCACTTCGTAATCTTCGGTACATGCTTCCGGGGCGGTTTCGGTGATTACACCAATCACATCCACACCCAATGCAAATCGCTCACTGATCAATCGGGCATCCTGGTTATAGCGGGAATTTTCCCGTAACTCCGGCACCCCGGATTCGGAATCACCAATTTGCACATCGTGGCTTTTCCAAAAACTGAGCGCAAACAATACAGCCGCCACCGCCAGCGCAATTTTGGCTGGCCCCGGCCTGGCCATAGTTGCCGCCCAACCCCAAATCGGTACCGATTTTCCAGCCCTTGCGTATGTGGCTTTGCGGTATCCCTCATCATCACTCAATTTCACATATGACAGCAACACCGGTAACAGCACCAGATTAGTGAAAATAATCACTGCAACACCAACACTGGCAGTAATCGCCAGTTCCTGAATGATACGGATATCAATCAGTAAAATGGTCAAAAAACCAATGGTATCGCTTAACAGCGCAATCGCTCCAGGCGCCAGCAGCCGCGCAAAGGCAGCTTTGGCCGACTCCAAGCTGCTATGGGTCGGCAAAGAATCAACCGCCATGTTTGCTTCCACACATTCGGTGGGAGACTTACCTGTGAAGTATTTCTCCACTATCCAGCCACTGACCATCTGTACGCCATGGCTCACCCCAATCGCGAAAATCAGAAACGGTGTCAGGATATTCATCGGGTCGATACCGAAACCCATTAACTGCAATGCGCCCAAACACCAAATTACAGCCACAATGGCACACAGCATCGGCGCCAGCACCAGCTTGATAGATCGGGCGTAAATCCATAGCAAAATCAACGTAATTACAATCGCGAACAAAAAGAACAGCACCACTGATTTGGCACCATCAGCAATATCGCCAACAATTTTGGCAAACCCGATGATGTGCATCGAGTGCGCTTCATTTTGAAAATCTGTGCGAATCCTCTCCAGTTCGCCTGCAACCTGTTGATAGTCGATTTTTTCACCGGTTAACGGATCTTCTTCCAGTAAATTGGCCCATACCATGGCCCCGCTGAAATCACTGGTTACCAGTCTCCCGATTTCACCCGACTTGACGATATTCGCCCGTACCCGTTCAAATACTTCCGGATTGGGGCGGAAGTCGGAAGGAATAACATTACCACCTGAAAAACCACCTTCCACCACTTCAACAAAACGGACATTGGGCGTGAAAATTGAACGTACCGTGGCGCGATCCACACCAGGAATATAAGTTACCCGATTGGTTAGTTCTTCCAGCGAATCAAAGTATTCGGCATCGAACATATCCCCATCTTCCGCCATCAATGCCACCAGCAAACGATTAGCTCCACCGAATTCCTTATGAAACAGGAACGTTTGCATGTATTCATGCTCAAGCGGTATCTGCTTCATAAAGCCGGCATCTACGCGCAACTTACTTGCCTGGAACAACATTATTGCGGTTCCCAGCAAAAACAGGATAAGCACAATGGGTCTGGCACCAAATACCAGCCGTTGACCAAAATTAATCAATCCATTACTGGGATAGCTGGGTGAGTTCATTCGCCTGACTCGCTGATTAAGTAAAGATAAAACAAATAGTTATTACTGTTTTGCCGTGCTGGTTCCAGCTGCAGTCGAGCCGGCTTGCATAGCTGTAGTCTGGACTCCGGATTCACCAATCATAATTAAACGTTCACCACTGATGAATAAACCATTGAAATCATCACCGGTATCCAGCGCAACCTGTTCAATCAAACCATTAGCCGACATCCGCAGCAACGTCCCATTTGCTCCGACAAACCATAACTGACCGGAATCGTCATAGGCTGCATCAAACAGACTGGAGTTCACGCCACTGTCGAGCGATTCCCAGCCACTAAGAATCTCGCACGACTTCAAAATATTGCCGCGCAAACCGAAGGTTATAAGACAATCCGCTCCGTCTGCCTGAGGCAACACCCCAAACATCGAGCCATCATATGGCAACCTGAAAATCTGCCAGCTGGCACCATTATCATCTGTGTAATAACCATGGCCGGCTTCTGCTGCTATCACTAAACGTTGCGCATCCAGCCGCAGCAAACTGTTGAGGTGGTACTCAACATCCAAATCCTCAAAATCCGCAATTTCATCCTGGTCCAGAAAGCCATCATCATCCGTTTCAGAATCTTGCTCCAGCACATCTGAAAGATCATCAGTGGCCTCGGCATGGATCACCAGATCTATCATGAACTCCCGGGTCCACTGCTGACCATAATCTTCTGCCAGTAACATAACGCCGTAAGCGCCAATAGCCATCCCGTCACCATTTTGGTCGATGGCGATGTCCATCAACGGGTCGCCACCAATACTTTCATATTGAATAGACCAACTTTCACCATTGTCTTCACTGGCAATGATGGTAGTGTCATGACCAACAGCCCAGATACGCTGCCCATGTGACGTCACTGCGATCAATGTGGTTCGGGTAGGAATACCCAGAATTTGGCGCCAACTATCGCCCTGATCATCAGAAACCAACACATGCCCACGCTCACCAACCACCAACAGGCGGCTGTCGGCAACTTCAGCTATATCTAATAACAGGGATTGCCCGGCAAGCCTGGCCGGAATAGCTTGCTTGCCTTCCGCGACCGTCTGCTGCTGGCCGATAGCGACACTGCTTAGTGCTACCAAACCGACAAGTACTGTTCCCCAGCGGGAAACAGCAGCTTGGTTAAATACTTTCAAAAGCGCGATTTTAGCCACGCGCAAAATCAGCGACGACCGCGTTTGCGCAGGGCCTGTGGTGTGTAATTGGCTGGCGACAATTCCTGATCAAAGGTATTAACGGTATCATCGTTATCCAAACCAACCGCCAGGTAGCGTCCTGATTGCAGGTCGTAGTGCACTTCAATGGTGGTCCAGAAGGTAGGCACTTCATAATAATTAATGGAGTGCGCTTCTGACATACGCCAGATATCACGGCGGCTATCGTAATGATCCACAATCAAAGGCTGATAACTGTCTTCATCCATGAAGTAACTGCGGCGGGCATTGATGTGCCGCTCATCGTCTTTTAATTCTGCTTCCACATGGAAAACGCGATGTAGTTCATAGCGCATTAATGCTGGATCCATATGGCCTTCCAGAAGCATGTCATCAGGATCCAGGTCACCTGAATGCACTTTGTAAGAGTTGTATGGAGCATACATCTCTTGTTTACCAACCAGGGTCCAGTTGTGCCGATCAGTTGCACCATTGAACATATCGGTCATATCGGTGGTACGCAGGTTATCTGAAGCCGTACCAGGATTATCGTAAGCAATGTTTGGCGCCCTCCGTACCCGGCGCTGGCCAGGGTTATAAACCCATGCCTGACGTGGCTGCTCAATCTGGTTCAAGGTTTCATGCACCAGCAGAATACTACCGGCCAGCCGTGCAGGTGTTTCCACTTCCTGGAAAAAATACAGCAGGATATTATCAATACTCTCTACTGTTTCACCTTCTTTGTAATACAAGCCCAGAAATTCTTCGCGCAATTTAACCAGGTTAAACGAACCACCGGCGGTTACCGCGGCCTGGGTGTTATAACGCACACCGCCAATACCTTTAAATTTCAGCTTGTGATTCCAGATCAATTCTTTGGGGTCTTCCGGGAATGGAAACGGGAAACCAACACCGGCATTGGCAATACCTTCACCATCATTAATTAATGTCGCGGTTGCTCCATTGGCCTTGGTTGCCGCATAAACCCGTTCAGGAAATGAAGCAGAGCGCCTGCTCTGATACACATTCATGTAAAAGGTATCCGGATAGCGAGTCAGCATCGCTATTTGACCAGGTGACAGGTTATCTGCGTACTGCTGGTAGTTACCGGCATTAATGGTGAACAATACTTCATCACCTGGAAATGGATCCGGATGATGATCACCTTCAGTATAGCCAGCCGGCGGTGAAGTAATTCCGCCGTCCCATGCCGGGATAGTACCGGCCGCATTACCGGCACGCTCGGCGCCTACAGGTGTCAAGTCAGCATCCAGACGATTTACCTGATCAGGCTTGGGGCCGGCCAAAGCGGTAACTGCCATCAAACAGCCAGCAACCAGCAATGAATATTGATAACGCATAGGGTTTTCTCCTCCGAAAAACATGGGTATGGCCAACCAGCCTCTAAAACGCATAACTGATCGAGAGTGTTACAAAATCACGGTCATGCAGCGTATTGAACTCCTTGGCGCCAAAATTAATGGTATATCCCACACTGCCTGTCCAACTGGCCAGGTAAGTGGCATTAACCGCTAGCGTTATGGCCTTGCGGCCATCAATAAAGTTCCCACCGGGTCCCGGTGTTGTACCGTTCACATCATGGTTAAAAGCAATTCTGGGTGACAGGTTAACCGCGCCGATAGCGTTGTTGTATGTCGCTGCCAATACTGCCCGGTAACCCCAACTGAATGAGTCCGGAAACCCTTCTACCTGGGTGATCGGGTTTCTTAAGTTACCTGTGGTTTCATCAAAACCGCCACCGGTATTGGTTGCAGGGCCATTCAGCCGTAACACTTCAAGATTGGGTAAATCCCAAACCTTGGTTGCTCCCACTTCAGCCACCAAAGCCAGCTGGTTTGCGCGCAGGAAGTTATTAGGTCCAAAAATCTGAGTCAGGGTAAACTGCGCCTGGGTTACTTCCCGACGGATAAAACCAGAAATCTCCTGGCCTGCTGAAAAATCACCCAATTGACTGACAAAACGATCGACCGGTTCGGCGATGACACTGTTCAAAGGTGTTAATCCGGCGAACAAGACTTCCACATCATCAATCTGATATGGCTGATCATCTCGATAGGTGATCTCACCTGCGAGTGAAACGGTACCACCCAGTGTGGTATTAAAGCTGACACCAAACAAATCAATACCTTCCGGGTATTCGACGAAGAAAGTGCCGCTGGACAGATTACTGTTGGTTACAGCAGTACCACTGATGAGAGGTAAACGGCTGTTGTAATGCAGATAATAAAAACCGAACTCAGTACCGTTCAACTCTTCTGCATACCAACGCAGCGCGGCGCCAAATTGTGCATCTCCATCACCAGGCGCCCGATCAGCTGCCCGCGGAAACGCACCAAACGGCAAGCCTCCATCCGGAAACCGATCATCACTTAACAAACCGAAACCCAGCATCGCGAATTCACCACCAGGTGTGGCAAAATCGTTATCACTGAAATATGTCCCTGCAGGATCCGGATCGATCTGTTCGAACTCAAACAGATAAACACCTTCGAAGGATAAGCTATCGGTAATCGGGAGCGTGGTCCAAATCATTTCCACCGGCAGGAATGCATTGCGCAATTCCGCACCAGCTGAGCGCAATGCTGCAACATTGACTGGATTGATTACATTCAAACCATTTTGGATAAATGTACTTTCACCCCAGCTAACCACCTGCCGGCCAAGTCGAACACTACCTATTCCGTCACCAATGTCAAAATCGCCATACAGGTAAGCATCCAGCAATTGCAGGTCGGTACCTACAAAACGTTTAGCAGTATCTGACAACTCATCGCGATTTTCATTTTCAAAATCATAATAATAAGTAGCTCGAAAAAAACCACCAAACTGGCCATTGCTTACGTCCAGCTCACTGGTGACACGAACCTGATTGGTATATAAATCCCATTGATCGTAATTCTGGTTGCCGTCATCACCATTCACTGAGAATGTGCCAAACGGTAGGTCAATTAACTCCTGAGTGCTCAATGCACCAGGGGTTTCCAGCAAGTTGGCAAAGCCAACGATGTCTTCATCCCGTTCCTGGACTCGAATACCGATCCCGTAGGTGATGGTGGTATCCAGTCGCGCACTCCATTCATCACTGAAATCGAATTCAAGTGCCGAAGCTGTGCTGGCAACCCCGAGGCTAGCCAAGGCCAATGCGCCAGCTATCGCAGTACTGAGACAACTGCGGCGTAAACTGCGGGTGGTTTTGATGTTGTTGTTTATCTGTTTCATCTTCAACTCCCTCAATCCTGAATCACGTCAGGGTTAGCGATCACCACACTGACACCGCCACTGGCGAGCAGACTGGCCATTTCGCCCTGCATTTCAGCGGTAGCCGCTGGCGAATCAACCGGGTTCAGCAATGACCCATGCGAAGCGGGTGGCAAGAAGGTGACGTTGGCACGTACCCCCATGGGGTCTACCACGCTGGCATTAATACTGGATATACCCAGTGCCGGAATTAACGGAAAGCCGCCAGATAAAGGCGCACCTGCGACAGCATTGGGAATTACCTGATCATTGATCACTGTTTGTACCACTATTGAATTGGTGGCTCCGGTAATAGCTGCCCAGTTTATTGGGTCACCGCTATCGATAACTGTTTGTGCGGCACCTAAAAAGGCAAAGAAATCAGCTGAGCCGGGTTCAATACCCGCTGCTGCCTGCAACCCTGCAGCAATTGCTGGTCCAAAACTGGCCGAAGCCGCCAGCAGATTGGCAATACCTCCACCAGGCACCGATAACAAACCAGTGTTCACGGTTGGCTCAATGGCCAGGAATGGAATACCAGCGATAGACCCCAGCGACTGACCGATAAAGTTAATGTTGGCGCCATCCAGGTCAGCATTGTCAGCTACCCCATCAAAATTAATGCCTGGAATACTGACCGCCAGCACTGACAAATCAGCAATTGATTGGCGCAAATTATCACGCGACGCCAACAGGTTGGATAAGTTGACAAAATGGGTACCTGAAGCATCGAAAACACCATCTGGCCCTGGTGCGCCTGTGGCATTGTTGGCCACATCCAAATCAAAGGTGCGCTCATTGGCCGCACCCGCAAATGGTGTGTTTCCAATATACAGCGGCGAGGTCACATCAGTAATTCCATGCAGAGTCTGGTCAATGGCGACCACTGCAAACCCGACCGATGCCATGGTGTCTGCAATCGCCAGCATATCGCTGCGATTACGGGTAATGCCGTGCATGTAAATTGCTACCGGCCAACCGCTGGGCGGGCGGGTCATACCGCTGCCCTCATTGGGTACCGTCATCAACACCGGCACTGTCTGGATTCCAGTTACAACGGGTAATGGATTGGCTACTGTCAGATTGGTAGATGTCGGATCCAAACCGAATGCATCAAACGGTGGGACATAGGCACCTGGTGCTGCCCGCCAGAATTCAGTCAGCGGAGCAATCGGATTGGCTGCTGACGGGATACCGTGATAATACGGCATGGATATGGTCCCGGCAAAAATGCTGGCGATCCCGGGAGAAGCACCTGGCGGTAGCACATCTGCAGTAGTAAAACCGGTGGGCCCTACTGTCACTGGCGCCGGTGTCGCCACCGAACGCAACACGCTCAATACTGGGGTAATGGACTGGGTAGTCATAGTCCAGCTGACCACAATCTCCTCTGTCGGAATACCGGCAAAAGCAGAAGCGGCCGCTTCCTGGGTATTGATAATCTGACGTAACGGTTCCAATGCCTGAGCATTGGCGGTGGGTAACACCGGGTCAGTACTGTTACCGTTGGCATCCACCAATGGTGAGGTCCGCTTGGCTACAAAGTAAGCTTGTGAGGGTGTGGAATCATTACCGGCAGTATCCTGCACATCATCCAATATTACCGCCATATAGGTGGTCAACTGATCAAGCGGCTGTAGTGGCACTATCACCACCGTCTGACCAGTAGGGTCAGCTGATGACAGGGCTGCCACATATTCCACGCCTGGTGTCAGTTCACGCACTACCCCGGATACTGCGATGTTTCCTGTTACCAGCGTTACTTCGAAAACCCTGACACTGCTGCCGGGAATCACGGTTGCCGGGTTAACCCGGGCGGAGAAGCCAGTGCTCCAGGGCGTGACCGTACTAAAACCATCCAATGCGTTAAGGGCTACGGATGGATCGCCGAAATCGGTTGGATCAGGGACTGGTATATTTAAGGTTAAATCTGTTGTCCCCAACAGCAATAGATTGTTGGGAAATGGAATGACGGCCATAGTAGGGTCAAAATTGGCGGTAATAATCGCCGTAACTACTTGACCATTATCCGTCGTCGCAGGCGGAGTGGGAACAGCAACGCTAACGCTGCCGCTATCAGAGCAGGCAGTCAAAAACATTACCATCACCACCGTCAGTAAACAGAAAACTCTATTCATTTTTCTCCCCGAAGGCAGTCGGTTAACAAATTGGTAACTTATATTAGGTAGTTGCCTGACCCTATTGCAAGCAAATTGGCCATGAATATTAAGAATTTAGCAAAAAAACCAAAACTACATCAACTAGGTTGATTTAGTTTTACCATACTCTGGCGTATCTACGCTTGCATGCGCAAAAAGCCATACAAACCGTTTGCTGCAAAGAAATTCTGATTTACTCTTCAGTTAGCCGGTTCGCGCGCTTGCGCTCATGCTCGAGCAATAATTTTTTACGTACCCGGATGGCGGTTGGCGTGACTTCAACCAGTTCATCATCGTCAATAAATTCCAATGCCTGCTCCAGGGTAAACCGGATAGCTGGTGTTAGCAGCAAGCTGTCATCTTTACCTGCGGCACGGATATTGGTTAGCTGTTTGGCTTTTAGTGGGTTAACGGTCAAATCATTGCTGCGGCTATGGATACCAACCACTTGCCCTTCGTATACATCTTCTGCATGACCAACCATCAACCGGCCACGTTCCTGCAGGGTGAATAATGCATAAGCCAATGCTTTGCCGGTACCTTTAGAAATCAGCACTCCACTTTTACGCTGTGCAATTTCTCCAGCTTTATGCGGCCCCCAATGATCGAAGATATGATGCAAAATGCCGGTCCCCGAGGACAGCGTACGGAATTCATTTTGGAAACCGATCAAGCCACGCGCAGGAATAATGTAATCCAGCCGCACCCTGCCCTTGCCATCCGGACGCATGTCACGCAATTCACCGCGCCGCTCGCCCAGCTTCTCCATCACTCCACCCTGGTAACTGTCCTCCAAATCTACTACCAGCACTTCGTAAGGCTCATGCTTAACACCATCAATCTCGCGTACCACCACTTCTGGCCGCGATACAGCAATCTCATAGCCTTCCCGGCGCATGGTCTCCAACAGCACTGACAAATGCAACTCACCACGGCCGGAAACCCGAAATTTATCAGGGTCTTCAGTAGCGTCAACCCGCAACGCCACATTATGGCTGGTTTCACGTGCTAAACGTTCTTCGATTTGGCGGCTGGTCAAATACTTGCCATTGCGACCAGCAAAAGGGGAATCATTAACCCGGAAAAACATTGAAATGGTGGGCTCATCCACGCTTAAAACCGGCAATGCCTCCACTGCATCACGTGCACACAATGTGCTGGAAATACCAATCCCTTCAACACCGGTCACAGCAATAATATCACCAGCCTGGGCTCGCTCAATCTCTACCCGTTGCAAGCCGTTGAAACCCAATACCTGTAACACCCTGGCGTTACTGCTTTGCTGATGACGGTTAACCATGGTAATGGGCATATTGGTTTTCACCTGCCCGCGCTGCACCCTACCAATACCTATTACCCCAACATAGCTGGAATAATCCAACGAACTGATGCGCATCTGAAACGCACCTTGGATATCAACCTGAGGTGGTTGCACGGCTTCGGTAATTACCTGAAACAACGGTTGCATATCACCTGAGCGCGCATCGCTATCCAGGTTGGCATAACCATGCAATGCGGAACTGTAAATCACCGGAAAATCCAGTTGCTCATCGGTCGCACCCAGGTTATCGAATAAATCAAAGGTTTGATCCAACACCCAATCCGGACGCGCACCATCACGGTCAATTTTATTGATGACCACAATTGGCTTAAACCCCAATGCAAACGCTTTTTGGGTGACAAAACGTGTCTGCGGCATCGGGCCATCCACTGCATCCACCAGCAACAGCACTGAATCCACCATCGACAATACCCGCTCAACTTCCCCACCAAAATCAGCATGTCCCGGTGTGTCAACTATATTGATGCGGTAATCACCCCAGGTGATAGCCGTGTTTTTGGACAAGATGGTGATGCCACGTTCACGTTCCAGATCTCCGGAGTCCATCACCCGATCCGGCATGTGTTGGCGTTGATCCAGTGTTCCGGATTGACGCAAGAGTTGATCGACCAGCGTGGTTTTGCCATGATCTACGTGCGCAATTATCGCAATATTGCGAAGCATTTTTGACATTATCTATGGATTCCTGATGACGACGACGCTAACAGGCCGACTCGAATTATTGAAGCAACCGATCATTTTAACTGAATAGACAGAACAATATGTACTTCTTTAAAGAAATTTTCCGCCCAGATGCTGTCATTACCGGACTTAAGGTGGCACTTGTAGTCGGGGTTATCCTGAATTTAATCAATCAGGGTGAGGTACTGTTGAGCGGCTCGCTGCTGCAGCTTAACTGGACTAAATTTGCACTGACCTTCTTCGTGCCTTTCGGCGTTTCCGTTTATTCTGCCTGGCAGACAAAGAAACGCTTTGACACACTGCTCAGCCACCATGATCTGCCTGATTCTGCTACGCTAGCCAGACAATCAAGAAATGCTTAACCATGGGGACTGAATAATGGATCGCGCAACCAATTTACTGACCATGCTTGGCGCGCTGTTTGCCATCGGCTTAATTGCCTTTATCGGCGCACCTGCGCAATTGAGCTGGTGGCTGAGTGCCAGTGGTGTCATTGCCTGGGCGCTTAGTCCTTATGCAGTGATGTGGTTGCTGAACAATGTGCTGGTTGAAGAGCAACGTCAACGTGATATGGTTTTGTTATTGACCTGTATGGTAATGGTAGCACTGGAAGGCTGGAACCTAAGCCAGGCACTACTTGATAGCACCCATGCAGGACCTGCCAGCGCACTACAGCAACTGCCCTTGATTCAATTGATTGTGGTGGTCGTGGGCGGTGCTATTGCTTACCTGATTCCAGTTGCTGTCGGCGTAAAAGCAAAAAATTAAACGCTTTAACCTAGCTCATATTGATCAACCGCTGCCAACCGGAACAAACTGCCTGCTCCAATTTTGACACAAACCTCGCATGGTTCCCGAGCGGCCCCGACTGCAAAATACCTCGCCAGCTATTGCGTTGTGTGCGCAACTCGGTCAAGTTTGCTGCCGCCCATTGAGCCTGTTTGATGTAGGCGTTTTTACTGCTGACTATCCAACCTTGCCCGGCAACTGCATGCATCACAGATGCGCCCATCCGACTACAGAATTTATTGCCTGGTTGAGTCAAGGTGGGAACCCCCATCCATAAAGCATGAAACGCAGTGGTTCCACCGTTATAAGCCAGCGTGTCCAGCACCACGTCTACCGAGTTGTATTCTTCCATCATATGGGCAAACGGCGATGGCTGCTGCAGCTCAAATCTGTTGCTGCTGATGCCGGCTTTGATCAAGCGTTTAGCAAACTGCTCACGCAGATTGCCATCTGCAAACGAACCATTTTTAAGCATCAAACGGCTTTCAGGAATAGCTTGCAAAACCTCAATCCACAACCGAAAAGTCTTGGGTGTCACTTTCTGAAATGCGCCAAAATTCCCAAAGGTTATGGGTTTATCGTGAGCAGGGCCGGAATTGATTAATGCTTCGTCCAGCTTCGGTTGACAAAACACGCAATCGGGTAGGTACAACAAGCTTTCTGAATACAATCCAGCCTGCCCAGGCGGACATACTATTTTATCTACCAACAGGAAATCGCATTGTGGATGTCCAGTTGTATAGGGGTAACCCAGCCAGCAAATCTGCACCGGCGCCGGGCGATATCCAAATACACTTATACGTGAGCCTTTGGTATGCCCGGCCAGGTCGATCAATACATCAAGCTGGTGTGTTCGCATCAGCTCAGCAAGCTTTTGATCATCCAAGGATTGCACATCGTGCCAGTGAAGGGTGAGTTGCTGGCAACGGTGGGTGGTGTTATCAACTTTATCGGTAGCTGAATAAATGAAAATTTCAAACCGCTGATGATCATGGTTGGACAATATCGGTTCAAAAAACTGTGCCACTGGATGATCGCCGGTCAAATCAGGCGTCAAATAGCCGATCCGGCGGGGCACGCCACCACCCATATCAATACTTGATGGGTCAGTTGTTTGGGCCCAACCCTTAGCCACCTGGATATGCCGGTTGGTGATGGTTTGCGCGCTGAGCGTTTCATCGTATAACGAAGCAAACAACCAATTCCGCCCACCATAGGCCCCTTCCGGATCACGAGCATACAACTCGCCAAAACGCTCAACAGCATTTTGAACATTTCCACGCAGCATCTGCAATTTTCCTGCATGCGCCAGCATGGTCATATCATCAGGCTTAATCGATAACGCCTGCTGACAATAGCCATCGGCCTCACCAACATGATGCACTTCTGCAAGCCGCAGCGATAAAAAGCTTAATAGATTGAAATCATCAGGTGCACGCTTAACCGCTTCACGCAGTGCATTAATCGATGCTTCGTGGTTTTTAAACGCCCATTCCCGGGCGGCAATTTCTATCAAAGGCTGAGTAACTGTCTGATCCAATGCGGCCCAGCGCTGACAGGCTTGAATGAGTGATTGGTCATTCTGACCAGCCAAATCAGTCTGCGCTGACAGGGTCTGCGCTAACAACCGCCAAACTGATAATTGTTGCGGAGCCAATTGTGCTGCGCATTGCAGATCACTGATCGCATTATTTGCCGGGCCTATCTGCAAACTGGTTTCCGCCCGCCCAAACCAGGCTCTCCATAGCCCTTTATCCAGCTCAATCGCTTGCTGATAGTGTTTATGCGCCTTACTCGCCCCCTCCTGATGCTGCACCACAATACCCAGCGCACAATGCGCCAGTGCAAATTCAGGCTTCAGTAGCACTGCTTGTCGGTAACTGGTCAAGGCGCCGGGTAACTGCTTTGCCTGCCGCTGGGCGTTACCCAGATTGAAATGCATTTCTGCAGTCGCGTTTGCATGCTCACAGGCACGTTGCTGTAATTCCAACGACTGCCCCAATTCACCACGGCTACGTAAAATCTGGCCCAGATTACTCAGTGCGCCAGGGTGTTTATGCACAGCTATAACTGCTCTATAAACAGTCTCTGCCTGGACCAGATCACCACTGGCATGCAATTGCAGCGCCTGCTGGAATAGCTGTTCTGCAGAACTCACAAACTAAAGATTAAATACTGTCCGGTGGCAGCCGTAATACCCGGCGAATTTCGTCACTTTTCAAACCCAGCAACAAGGGCCGAATCACACCAGGCAACACCGCCACATCATAGAGCTCTTCCAGAATCCCATCGAACCACAAATTATGTACGTTATCACCACTTTGCAGATCGAAAACCGCGATTCCACAACGCGGCTTTATCGCTCTTTTTTCCAAGGCATCATCCAATGCCAGGCCACTGAAAGATTTATTCCTGGGTTTGGACAAACCAACAACCGCATATTTGCCGATAAAACTCAAACCTCGGGCATAACCAGGGCAAAAACCGATGGGTTCAAATTTGCCATTGTCAGTATCGATATAGCCAAAATCACCAGCACCGGAATTCAAAACCCATAACTTACCCTGGTAATACCGTGGTGAATGCGGCATTGATAAACCATCACAGATAATTTCATCAGCCTGCACATCAATCACCACCCCACCATCCTGCCGGTGGTCACGCCAACCTTCAGCACCGTCCGAACGACTGATGGCGGATACATAAGCCGGTTCGCCACCTATCATCGCCAGGCCATTCAAATGGCATCGATCTTCTGCCGCCAGCCTGGAAATAAACGGTGGCTTCCAGGTGGGCTGGAAGCTGTACTCAACTGAAGGGCGTCCCAGACAGCTGAACAGCGAGTTCACAAATTCCGGTTGTCCATCGCCGCGGACTCCAATATCGTGAATGTCCAGATCTCCGGTGGTCCAGGCAAATTGCGGCACATACAAACGGTCGTAATTTTGATAACTCTCACCCTTGGATAAGATATTTTCAAACCGCCATAACTGAAACAAGCTGGCCATATAAAAACCCTTTTTATCTACCCCCAAACCCATCACTCGGGCAAATGTTCGCTCTGCCACCGACACGCCCTGTTGCCCCATACCAAACATAAACACCTTGCCGGTTTGATAAGTGGTGCACATTAAGCTTGCCTGTACTTCGACCAACCAGGAAGAAAACTGACGCGAGAAGTGAATCTGGAACGGTAACGGTTTTTTCAAATCTTGTTGTGGCGGAGCAGCCGGATTTTTCACTAATATTACCTAGGTAATTCCTGTTAACTTTTTGATTCTATGTCAGTAATCAATTCACGTCATCCAATCAATGATAGACATTTTTACAAGATTAGCTGCTTATCAATCACTTACACTATGTTTAACTTAATTTTGAGTCGAGTCGCTATGCGCTTAATCACCTATCTATTATTAACCCTGGTTGCATCCATCACAGTTCATGCGGAAGTCAGCAAATCTGCGACGGATGGCTTCATTATCGAACACAAAACCACCGTGACTCACGACATTGCAACCGTATTCGCAACCATGACAGACAAGGTTGGTGACTGGTGGAACCCGGAACATACCTATTCTGGTATCAGCAACAATCTGAAAATTGACAAAGCCTGCTTCTGTGAACGTTGGGATGGCAACCTAGTGCATCATTTGGACCTTGCCATATGGATGGAAAACTCCAAAGTGGTATTCGAAGGTGGCCTGGGGCCTCTGAAAGACTTTGGCCTGGACGGCACCATGATTTGGTCATTGGATACTGACGAAGATGGCGGCACCACTATCCACTGGAAATACTACGTCAACGGTTTCACTGATACCGATTTGGCCGCATTTGCTCCGGTTGTCGACAGCGTACTAGCCGAGCAATTTAAGCGCTTAAAGGCGAACCTGGAAAGCACTTCATAATGAATGGTGCTAATAACCAACAAGCTGTTGATGATCCACTCAATGACATACCTGAGGCTGTATAGCTATGCAATCAGGCTGATTCTATCTTCAGGGCGGTCTTGACTGAGTTGGCTATAAAGCAATTTTTATGTGCCAGATGATGTAATTGATCAAGTTGCTCAGCGGATGGTTTGTTATTGCCTGAAAAAACAATCTCAGGCTTAAGCGTCACTTCGGTCATGGCAAATCGGCCAGCAGCATTTTTCGCCATTATCCCGACAGCATTATCCCGATAACTCTCGACTATGATTTTTTCAGCAGCGGCCAGGTGTAAAAACCACAGCATATGGCAACTGGACAAGGCCGCCACAAAAGCTTCTTCCGGGTCAACATTCGCCGCTACAGAATACGGCACGGGCACTACATGTGGAGAAGAAGAAGCCGCTACTTTCGCGCCGCCATCAAAACACCAGCTATGTGCTCTGCTGTACTTGTTGTCAATAAATGCTTCGTCCTGTGACCGTTCCCATTTTATGTCAACACTGTATTCAGCCATATCTTATTCCTTGTGACCGCCACGATTACTGGCAGGAAATAGTGTACCTACTTTACTTGCAAATCAATTTGCTCAATGCTTGTTTAATTCCGTTGAACTTAAGTTTGCATTGTTTGAACGCATAGAATGCGAACCCGATACTATCAAGGTGTATGTTTATTGCATACAGAATCCACAAGGTATTTACCATGCGCTTTTATTTTCCAGCCAGCTTAATTGTATCGATAACCGTCATCTTTACTCCGGTCTCGAAAGCGCAGGTGCGTGATGGCAGAATGTTTGATCCCGGCATCGAGTTAACTGCACCATCCGAGTTGGCACCAGAAGCACTGAACAAACTTGCCGGCCTTGTTGGTGATTGGGACCTGCAGCTGGAACTATATCAGCCGGACCAGGAACCATTGCGTTCGCAGGGTATTGCCCGTGTCAGTTATATGAATCGCGGACATGGCCTGATGGAACGTACCCGTATCACAGATTTCGATGGTGCAGGTCATGCAATGTCGAGTCTGGCTTTTATAGCTGTGGACAGTAATGGTATTTGGAGCATCAGCGAAGGCAATAGCTGGACCGAATCGATCACGGTATACAGCGGTTGGTTTGAAAATGATCAACTGCTTGTACACAACAGCATGCGGCCGGGTGGTGGGACATCATTGTTGCTGCTCAGGCGCACACTCAAATTAAGCTCAGATAACAGCTACACTTTGCTAAGTGAATCTTCCTCCGATTTTGGAAAAACCTGGAGCCCCACTGCAAAACGCACATTCACCCGGCGCAGCCCAAACCAAACGTTTTTCTCATTACGTGAAGACACCGGCCTGCCGGCACCTGACCGGGCAAAAGAGGCAGCACAATTTGACTTCCTGTTGGGCGAATTCCAGGCCAGCCACTGGTTGCCGCAACCACAGGGCGAATTGCGCTGGTCTTCCAATGCGACGGCAACCTATGTCCTGGATGGTTACGCCATATTGGAATTTGACTGGGCCGAAAGCAATCCAAACAGGCCTGAAGCAGCCACCAGTATTTTAAGAATTTACAATCGTTCAATGCGACGTTGGGAAAGCCTGTTTCTGCCCAACCGGAACAACGTCCCGTTGTATTTTGGTGGCGTGCAGGAAGCAAATCGAATTGTGTTGCATCCCTTCACCGCACAGACCGCCGGCAATCCACTATTTCAATGGATATTTTTTGATGTGCGTGAGGATGCCTATCGCTGGAAGGGCCTGCAAAGCACAGACCGGGGAAATACCTGGCCTCCACACTGGGCGATTGAATTTCAGCGCAAAGGCAGCATTCATCCCGATCCCATAACTGTAGCACCACAACAAGTTCATACAACAGCTGCTGATGGTGTGCAGCTTTTCGGCGACCACTACCGCAGCCACCAAACGGCTGCACCCAGCATCTTATTATTTCATCAAGCCGGCAGCGATGCCCGCGGCGAATACACTGAAATCGCCCGACGATTGGTCCGTGAAGGTTTTGAAGTTTTCGCTTGGGATGCCCGCAGTGGTGGTGATCGCCTCGGTTCAGAAAACCGTACAGTAACAGCTATTGGTGAATCCACCGACGATTACTGTGCCGCCTACCCTGACCTAGAAGCAGCCCTGCAATATGTTTTTCTGCAGGGTTCAGGTGGGCCAATTCTTGCCATCGGCAGTAGCTACAGTGCTGCTTTGGTGATCCGGCTGGCAGCGGAACATGCCAACCGGCTCAGCGGTGTTGCAGCTTTTTCACCAGCCTCGAGCAGAATGGGTGATTGTGAAGTTGTCGACTGGCTGGCTGCCAGCTCTGCAACACCCAAACTGGTATACAGACCTGAAAGTGAAATGGAGTTTCCACCGGTTGCTGAACAGGCCCAACTGCTGAGCTCAAAAGGTATTGAAGTGTTTGTTGCGCCGGACTCGTCGCACGGTGCATCAATGTTAAACCCGGAACGTAACAAAGGTGATGTTGAGCCCAGCTGGAGCAGGCTGTTGGAATTTCTTAAAAACCCTGCAGCAGCACCAGCTGAATAATTAACACTCAATATCGCACTACTTTTGGCTGAAACGATTTAGCGCTTGTAAACCAAGCGCTATCTATTCTGACATTTCATCGGCTGATGCTTGATTTGGAAATATTCCCGGCACATAGCTGTAATGCCCGGTAATATCATAAGCAAAAAAGCTGTCTTCCAACTTAGGTCCCGCACCAATGTTATGTACGATTAGTGGATTGCCACTGCGACTAAATTGGTCGGTAACAATACCAATGTGAGGTAAATTTCCCGGCAACAGCCAAGTGACCAAATCTCCAGCAGCATAATCTTTTGGATTTGAACTCACCGGCAATTCCTGCCCATGCCTGCTGAAGAAAGTTTGCAGGTTCGGTACCCGCCGATGGTCTATATTCCGATCGGTTCTGGTTAATCCCCAGATACGCTTGGAAGGGTAATCATCAAAGTGCTTAAGCATATCCTCATGCACCAGGCGTTGCAGGTCAGCACCGATGCTGCGAAAGGCGCGAATCACAACATCTGTGCATACACCTATGCCCTCTGGAACATCTCCGCCCGGGTAATCAATAGAAAAATAGCCACCATCGTACCTGACTGTGTGATGGGTTCTTTCTATTGCAGCAGCAACCAGATCTTTTTCAACTGTCTGCGCCAATGCATTACCGGCAAGCAGAACTGCTGTTATCAGTATACGTTTAGCACCCATCAACGGATAAAACCAAACAAGTCCGCGAGGATGATCGTTAACCGCATACACGAGACTCCATGTTATTGACATCCGATTATAGCAATATATATTTTGACCTTGGCTTGTTTAAAATTCATCCCAGCAAACCCACGCCATGATTAATCTTTCCAGATAATTTGCTCCACAATTTTGCGCACGTGCGCTTTCCTTGCTCTACAAACATAATGTTTAGCTTATCGGTAATTTTTACCAGCGGTATCCTGGGTATTATCGGTTTTCCTTCATGGCTCGGTCAGTAACCTCGAAAACCCCGAAAACCCCGATAGCCTCGATACCCTCGACTATAGCCACTACGGTAACCACGACCATAACTTCCATAATTGGAAGAACGGTGATAGAAACCATGGTTGTTGTACGCATTATGATGAGTATTCCTATAAAGATAGCGATCACTATTTCTATACACCCGATGCCGAATAGCACGCTCATTCAGATCGTAGGCGTGATAATTAGGGTTATTCGGGTCACTATATGTCGGGTATCCTCCACAACCACCCAGGATGATCAAAATCAGTCCAGCAGCAAAATATTTCATCCCTCATCCTCCATTGAAGCTGTAAAAACCGCAGTGTCCGGATGGGCATCAGTCCAAGTTCCCCAAGTGGTTTGTTCCACGGTCAATTGATTGCCTATCTGATGGCTGAACAACTGTTGCGTAACAGTGTACTCAATAGTCAAATTGGCTCCACCGAATTGATCTGTGACTTTACCGGCACTAATCAGCACCTCGCCAGCAGGATAGGCTTTGGCTTTACCGTTCCGGCTGACACCAATCACCGGCATATCCGGGTGGTAACGTAATTCCGTAGGCATTGCAGCGAATACACTTTCACCCAAGGAGGATGTTCCGGAGGGTGTTTTTGAATAGTCAATATCAAAGCCGGTATTCCGCGAGATCACTGTAGATTCCGGATACAGTTGTTTCCATTCAGCCAGGGATGTAATCCGGTACGGCAAATCAAAAATCGGCTGCCCCTGTGACGGCCCGGCCACCGACTCATCCAGGAAACGTGACCACAAGGAGTTGGTTTCCTTATCATACAAGAGGATGTCAGCACGATAAATCAGGCCCGACATGCCAAACGTAAGCTGCTTATTATCCACAACCCGGTCGTAAACCAAACCGGTCCCGCATAATCGGCAAAAAGTGACCAACACCGGCACACCACCAAGCTCATCATTGACGATCTGATGCCACATCATTATTGCCAAGGGGTAAGCACGGGCTTCACCATTGATTGCCACACCCATAATTAAATTACTTTCTTCCCATTCTGTGTTGCTAATGGTCTCGGTTTTCACCTCATCCAGTGCTTGCTTGGGAAAGTCCACAGACCCCAGCCGAATGACAGTGTTTGCATCCATCAATTCAGAGCTGAGATCAAAACCATTGATCTCTATCGACCAACCCGGCCCAGATATCATCAGGGTTAATGACAAAACCAAAATTTGCTTCATCCACATAATTATCTTCACTTCCGTTTACGATTAAAGTATTGCTCAAAGACCAGAGCAGGGGTGAATAGCTGACATGTTGCAGAACATTTGCAAACCCGGGTTGCAGTCCATTATCTGCGCATCATCTTGCTATGATGCTGATCAATTTGAAAAGGTTACAAAATGCGATGCTAACGCAATAAAAAACCATCAACAAAAGGGTCTGCTTTATCCAGCAAAAATTGATGCTCGCCGGTGATAAAAGCCTGCCCGTTAACTTCCGGGATAATCGCCTGATGACCATTCACATCAGTCTCAGCAATACAGCGCACCTGGAATGCACTATCGACCAGACTATGCATGATCAGCTGTTTGTGCAGACTGACTTCTCCACGCGCATAATGAATTGCTGCACGTCCACTGACACCTGTTCCCGTTGGGCTACGATCAACTTCGCCTTCTGCAAACACACACACATTGCGGCTGTATTGTGGAAAAGGTTTATCCATCAGCGGCTCGACAAATATGCTGCCGTAAAGAAAATTCAAATCCTGCTCGCCACCCGGATGCACAATCGTATGTTGTTGCATAAATGCCTGCTTGATCCGTTTACCCCAATCGACAATTGCAGGATATCGGTCCGGACGCAGGCTTAAACCCACTACGTCTGCATCAACATAAGCATAAAATGCACCACCAAAAGCCAGTGCTGCCTGAATCACAAGATCATCGCCCAGGTCAATTTTTAACTGATCAGCAAGCACAAATGATGGCACGTTCTGAAAACTCACCCGTGCCACAACACCTGCTTCAACATGCCCTGCAGCAACCACTCGCCCAGCAGGTGTATCGATCCGAATATTGCTGCTATCGGCAGGCTGGAACAGATCCCGATCCAAACCGGCTTTTACGATTCCGATAATTCCGTGCCCACACATGGTACTGAAACCACCATTGTGCAAAAACAACACGCCGACATCGCCATCCGGCGTTACCGGTGGTGTCAAAATCGCCCCGTACATATCTGCATGACCACGTGGCTCAAACATCAATTGTCGACGCAATGTTTCCAAATGGATTTGTGCCCAACGGCGTTTCGCCAGGATAGTATCACCAGGAACATTCAGTAAATCTTGACCGGCCAATCCTGGAATGGTCCGAATAATACGTAAAGGTTCACCTGCAGTGTGCAGGTCCAGAGTCTGAATGGATTCCATCAGATGTGTATCCTTTTGCCTAGCCCCTGCTGTTCCGCGGCCTGAAAAACCGCTTTGGCCATATACAAATCCAGCACCGCATGCCCGACGGATTTAAACAGCGTGATGTCCTGATCACTGAGTCGGCCCTGATCACCACCACTGACCACCTCACCCAACTCAGCCCAATCCTGTTGCCGGGTAACACCAGCGGACAATGCGGCGATCAGCTCGCCGGCTTCCAGGGCTACCGATGAAGCACTGTCAACAAATACTCTACTGCTTGCAATCGTCCGGTTATCCAGCTCGCACATACTCGGCTTAAAACTACCAATGGCATTGATATGCGTACCTGGGCGTAGGAATCTGCCATCAAATACCGGCGCTGATGAATTGGTCGTGGTAATCACAACATCAGCGGCGGCAACCGCTGCCTCAATGTCATTAACAGCAACCAGCTCTGAACTGACGTGCAAACGGTTTGATTCAATAAATGCCTGGACAAATTCGGGATTGCGATCATACAAACCAATCCGCCTGGGTTGGCGCACTGCCAGCAAGGCCTGCAACTGGGTCGCGGCTTGCGCTCCACAACCGATAATCACTGCTGTTTCCAGGTGCTGGCGCGCCAATAAGTTGATCGCAGCGCCACCTAGCGCGCCAGTACGCCATGCGGTTAACTCGCCACCCGGCATAATCGCCAATGGCTCACCTGTAGCTACATCCAAGTATTGAACCAGGCCCATAATTGATGGCAAACCAAGCGCTCGGTTAGCTGGAAACACAGATACGGTTTTACACACCATCCCTAAGGCGTCATCAGTCGCCCCCATTAACAATAACCGGCCATTATTGGCGGCGTCGATGCCTAATCGTTCCGGCGCCTGGACACTGCCATTATGAATAGTAACTGCAGCTTGAGACATAATCTTAATGGCCTGCAGCATCGGCACAGCGGCATGTATGTCATCGGCGCTAAGAATACGCATTGATCAGAGTAATTGCTGTTTTGCAGGCGTTTCTTTTTCGGGCTGATCGATCACTTTGACCTTCTTACCGCCGTACAAAACTGCCTTAAATTCCTTACGGCTGACGGAAACATAACGTTCATTGCCTCCAATTTCGACTTGAGCGCCCTGTTTAATCGCATAACCATTTTCATCCACGCGTACTACCATGGTGGCTTTTTTACCGGTGTGGCAGATGGTTTTCAATTCCTGCAAATTATCCGCCCAGGCCAACAGCGCCTGACTGCCCGGGAACAGTTCACCACGAAAATCCGTACGCAAACCATAGGTCAACACCGGGATACCAAGATCATCAACCACATCAGACAACTGCCTTACCTGTTGCTTGCTTAAAAACTGAGCTTCATCAACCAGTACACAGTGGACGTTTTGCTGATCCAACTGAGTTTCCACCACGCGCAGCAAATCCTCGTCATCGGAGAATGCGTAGGCATCTGCAGATAAACCAATTCGGGATTGAACCAGGACTGTCCCTTCACGATTGTTAATGATCGGTGTCAAAATAAATGGATGCATGCCCCGTTCGCGGTAATTCCAGGCCGATTGCAACAGCGTGGTGGTTTTACCTGCGTTCATGGTGGAGTAATAGAAGTACAATTTTGCCATCGGTAAATTATGAGCAAAATGATCGCTTAATGCCAATCCCGGATTTGATCACCGTCACATAATCTGATGAAACTTACCCAATCCGACGCGGACTATATTACGAGCATTATCGTATAACTATTAACAATGGGAGAGTCATAGATGCACCAGCTTTATGCGGCTTTTGCCCGGTCGACTGCAATTATTCTAATCACCATTTTGCAACCTGCTCTGGCACAGACCAGTTACCAAACCGAAATTATTGCCAATGGATTACAGCAGCCTTCCGACATTGAATTTATCGGTGATGATCGGTTACTGATACTGCAACGCAATGTGCCCAGTATGGCTCTACTGAACACATCCACCGGCGAATTAACCAATATCAATGGATTGCCGGAAATATACGCCAATGGTGATTCAGGCTTGCATGACCTGGCGGTACACCCAGGTTATGCGGGCAACGGTTGGATTTACCTGAGCTATTCAGAAGGTGATCAGCTGGCCAGCACCACAGTAGTGGATCGCTTTAAGCTCAATGACAACCAGCTGGTTGAGCGGGAACGCTTGTTCACTGCTGATGCCTATTCTGAAGATAACTTTCACTATGGCGGCCGGATGCTGTTTGCCAATGGTTATCTGTTCATCACCATCGGTGACCGGCATCATCGTGACCGTGCCCAGGATAACCGCAATCACACCGGCACTATTGTCCGCCTGCTGCCGGACGGCGGCGTACCCGATGATAATCCTCTGGTTAACCAGGCCAGTACTGCCAACACTCGTGGTGGTGCAACTGTCAAACCTGAAATCTGGAGCTATGGTCATCGGCATCCTCAAGGATTGATGTATTACCCTCCTATCAATGCCATTCTCAGCCACGAGCACGGCCCACGTGGCGGTGACGAGTTGAATGTGATCCAGGCAGGTGGCAACTATGGCTGGCCGGTGATTTCCTTTGGTTTTGAGTACGACGGTGGGCCAATCGGCAAAGGCATTGTCAGTGAAGACGGTATGCAGCAACCATTATGGGTATGGGTTCCCTCAATCGCACCCAGCGATATGTTGTACTACGACGGCGCTGCCTTTCCAACATGGCGCGGAAGTATTTTAAGCGGATCAATGGCATATCAGCATCTCAACAGGATTGTGATTCAGGATAACCAGGTGGTACTTGAAGAACGCCTGGTGTACCGCCAACATGGGCGCATCCGCAGCTTGGCAGTTGATCAAAATGGACTGATTTATCTGGGTAGTGACAGTGGGCAGATTGTTCGTATGCAGCCGACTGGTGATTGAGCAATGCCGGTACACGACTTATCGGCAGGTATAACCCTATATCCATATAGATAAGGCAACAGCTTGTCAGGCAGTCA
This sequence comes from Gammaproteobacteria bacterium, assembly GCA_021772985.1. Lineage (GTDB taxonomy): Bacteria > Pseudomonadota > Gammaproteobacteria > Xanthomonadales > Wenzhouxiangellaceae > JAJFKX01. Next base: position 92,411 of record JAJFKX010000036.1, on the reverse strand, counting down.
TATTGGCGCCATTCCTGCGCGCCAATATGCACCATCCATCAGCCAACTTTCCGACCCGGTTTATATGCGCTTCTTTAAAGATTATTTTTTACCCCGCATAATTCTTTCTGCATATATACCCGTGTTTCGTCTCTATGAGTTTCCTTCCATCCCAAGTGAAGATATAAAGATATGTTTTCGTTTAAAAGAACATGTGTAGCAAGCTGTAATTGCTTATAGCTTTTTTGTTTCGCTTTTGTTTCGGCAAATTTCATCAATCCTCCACCGATACCAAGACCTTGAAATTCTGGATGAACAGCAATATTGGCGAGCATCGCGTGATCATACTCAAACACCATTATCAAACCACCAACAATCTGGCCTTCACACTCGACTATCCAAACAGGGAAATCTTTGATCTCAGCTGAGTAGTCAAGATCCATTGGCGGAAGGCGCTTTCCCTCCATCCGTTGCTGGTAACAGGCATAGGCAAACTCCATACAGACTTGCAGACCGTGAGAGTCTTCTGGAAGTGCTGCTCTAATTTGCCATTGCAATTTCATTGATTTTTACAGGTGTTGCATTGATAGCGTCAGCCTTAGTTGTGCAGGCGCGTCTGAACCAGACGGTACCATTAGTTCTGTATTTATTATTTAGTCGTTTACCTTCAGTCAAGTTGACTAATGCCCAAGCTATGGTCGGTTATATAACATAGACCCGGAACCACCTGCACAAGAATATCTTTGTCGAACATCTCTATACGAAGCACCAATGCGTTTTCACTTTGATGCATTCTTGCAAAGAGTTTACCTTTTACCTTAAGAGCCTGGGTGCCATATGAAGTGATTATTTCAATCCAGGGCATGTTAATTGCAACACTATAAATTTCTTCAAAAAGATGGTGTCGCTTTTACTGATGATCATCTTTATCGATCTGAATGCCTGCACATATGCTAATCAATTGAACCGGAGCTAATCAGCCGATCCTTTGTATATAACACCTTTATTTCACCATCAACAATTCCATAGGTCGTTGTACTTATAGATATATCTTCTATTTTTATGCCCATCATTTCCATCACTATTGTTGTTTTTTCTTCAACGGTAGCTTGATTATTAGACTTATCTATTTCCAAAGCGATCAACTCATCATGTATTTCCGCGCCTTCCATCATTTGCAGACTGAACTCAGCTAATTCCATAAAATCATCATAATCAATTTCGGTTTCTCCCTTATCAGCTGCTGGATCAAAATCTAAGATGATTTCACTTCCTGGATACATATATTTTTCAATCACAGAAAAATCACTATCTTTTACCGATTGGGTAATTTCAGCACGAATCTCATTGATCTTTTTTTCATCCAATATAATTTCCGCTATCGCGCTTCCAGATAAAAACCACAGTGATAAGATCAATATATTAATTATTTTCATTTTTTACCTTTCTCAGTTTCAAGTAATACCCAAACTCAACTATTGCCGCTGGTCATGCATTACGCATGCTCTCTAAACGAAACCACCACTCGCCGCATGATTAAGCAAACAACAAAGAGCAGAAGAAACAACGCCGTCGAAACTTCCAGCCAAATGGTCAAATTCATCATGCTGGTATGGGCTGAAACAGCAGCAAGGCCGTAATGAGCCAGACCGTCGAAACCAAATGCCGCGTAGACCCCGATCACAACCAGCCCCAAAACCCGATAATGAAAAACATACAGCAAATACCCAACTATTCCTACAGAGATGACCGCGGCTAACGCACCGAACACTTCCGCCCGCGAAATCCAACCTGGCATATTTGGGTAGCTCTCTAAGAATACTGCGTTATGAACGAAGTGAAATATGGAGGCCACGGTATACGCAAGCAAAAAGATGAGTAAAATGCTTGCTAGGGATTTTGTGATACGCAATTTCTGATCCTATGATGTTTGTGCTCAGCCGTTCCGGAAATTCATAACATTTTTTATGTCGGCTGCAGCACCATGTTATATCTTACAATCCCTATGAACCAACTAGCATCACATAACTTGAGCCTCCGAAATTTTGGGGAAGTTCACAGCTCACAAATTTGCTGAGCTGTTGGCAGATTACTTACCACCGACAATTGAGCAATGTTTATCCAAAAAACTTTTCAGTGTCCGCTAGAATAGCGGGCTATGCCAGCCCCCAAACCCAAGTTGAACCCCCAACAACAAGCCGCCGTCGAATACACCGATGGCCCGTTGTTGGTATTGGCCGGTGCGGGCAGTGGTAAAACCCGGGTAATCACCGAAAAACTGGCATTCCTGATTCGCGAACAAGGCCTGAGTCCGGACCGGATCGCAGCCATCACTTTCACCAACAAAGCCGCCAAGGAAATGCGCCAGCGGGCAAATAAACTGATCAAAAAAACCAAAACACCATTACAGGTCAGCACTTTTCACGCGTTGGGCTGGCGGATGCTGCGCCAGCATGCTGACAGTGCAGGTTTTCGTCCGGGTATTAGTATTCTCGATGAAACCGAATCCAGCCGATTATTAAAAGATTTATTACCGGCCAATACCCCTCCCGAACAGCTCAAACTCTGTCGCGGGCAAATTTCTCGCTGGAAAAATGCAGCCTGTTCCTCCACCCAGGCGCAGTCACTGGCGGAAAGCCCCGGAGAAGCCAAACTAGCTGAGGTATTCCTTGCCTACCGGGAGCAACTCAAACGCATCAACGCAGTGGATTTTGATGACCTGATTTCGATTCCATTGGAATTACTGGGTCACGACGATGTGCGGGCTGAATGGCAGGAAAAACTGCGCTATCTGCTGGTTGATGAATACCAGGATACCAATACCACTCAGTACCAATTATTAAGGCAACTTGTCGGTCAGCATGGTGGGCTGACAGCAGTGGGTGACGATGACCAATCAATCTACGGTTGGCGGGGGGCCGAACCCCAAAACCTAAGTCTGCTTGGTCAGGACTACCCGAATCTAAAGGTCATCAAGTTGGAACAAAATTATCGTTGTTCCGGCAAAATCCTGGCCGCTGCCAACCAGGTTATCGCCAACAACCCTCATGAGCACAGCAAAACCCTGTGGAGCGCTCTCGGCGCGGGGGACGATATCCGGGTGGTACCCTGTGTTGATGGCGAAGATGAGGTCCGTCGGATTGTCGGCGAACTGGATCGCAGAACCCAACGTGGCGCCAAACTCCAGGATTTTTCAATTCTATACCGCAGCCACCACCTGGCCCGGCCGTTTGAACGTGCCTTGCGTGAAGCGGGCTTGCGTTATGAAGTTACCGGTGGCCAATCGTTTTTTGATCGCGCGGAAATCCGCGATTTGATGGCTTATCTGCGTTTACTGGTGAATCCGGATGACAACAGTGCATTTCTAAGGGTTATCAATACACCGCGCCGTGAATTGGGCAATACCAGCATCAACCGGCTGGCTGATTTTGCCAAGCAACACCAGTGCAGCCTGTTTGATGCAACCACGGATGATCGTTGCCGGCATTCATTTCCAGCCCGACAACGCGCCTCGTTGGATCATTTCGCCCGTTTAATAATGAGCGCCACCGACGATGGTGATCCTTTGCGCGCAATTCATGATCTGATCGAACAATTGAATTACCGCGAATGGCTGCGTGACCAGGCAGACAATCCGGCGCAGGCAGACAAACGGGTCTCGGCAGTCAACGAGTGGCTGGGCTGGCTGGAACGGGTAACCCAATCGCTCCAGGAAGCAACGCTGGAAGAATTATCTGCGCAAATCAATCTGCTCAGCAACCTGGATAATGATCAGCAGCAAGACGACGCAATCCGACTGATGACCCTGCATGCCGCTAAAGGTTTGGAGTTTGCCCATGTTTATTTGATTGGTGTTGAGGAAGGCTTGCTACCTCATCAAAACAGCCTTGAAGAAGGCGACGACCAGGAAGAACGCCGCTTGATGTATGTCGGAATTACCCGTGCCCGGCACAGCCTGAACATCAGCTATGCCGGCAAACGTTTACGCTACGGTGAAGCCCAACGATGCGAACCCAGCCGTTTTCTGGAAGAACTGCCACAGGAAGGTATTTACTGGTACGGCCGTGACGATAGCCGTGATCATCAACGACATGAACAGGCGCGTGATGATCAATTGAGTAACTTGAAAGCTTTGCTGGAAAGTTAAGGCTGCCTCAAAATTCATTGGCTGCGCTCACTACGCTAATTTGAAACAGCAACATAAGCTCCAACTGTAGGAGCGGATTCCATCCGCGAACCCCGATATCGGAAACCAACAAACCACCGGATAGATTGCTCGCTGATGCAATCAGCTCCTACAATATTCAAGCTGGCTAAGCTATATAGGAACAGACCAGGTGACAAACCGCTCCAGCCGTGTACTCATCCATCATCCGTGCGCCGCAGCTTGTATCGGGTTAAAATCCCGGTTTTCCATCGTAAAAATCGGTTTACTCATAATCATGCGATTCAAACTTTTACTGATTACCCTGTGCCTGCTCAACATTACCGCCTGTGCCGATGACTCACCATCCGTGACCCTGGCAGGTGAACGCTTTTATGTGGATATTGCCGATGATGACAGCGAACGCACCCGCGGTCTGATGTTTGTGGAGCAGATGGCGGATAACAAAGGTATGTTGTTTCTTTTCCCGGATGAAAGACGGCGTTCATTCTGGATGAAGAACACCAAAATCCCTTTGGATATTTTTTATTTTAATGCAGAATTTAAACTGGTCAGCGTTTCAGAAAATGCCCGTCCATGCAGAACCGCTCAGTGTAGCCATTACCCCAGCAGCGGGCCGGCCAAATATGTGCTGGAATTGAACGCCGGCAAAGCCGAGCAACTGGGGGTAGAAGCCGGCAGTCAGCTAAGTTTGCATAACGTCCACTAAACAACCGGAAAAGCCCAGCTTATCCTCGTAAGCTGTCAATCAACGCTTTTGTCATCAGCTCGATGACGGGGTTTTCGGATACTTGCCAGCAAACCAGCTACTAACGCCATTAAAATCTCATCCAGAAATGGGATTGGATCCGGTAAAAGAATATTCAACAACAAACCAATTGCGCTGGCTACAAACAACCAGGGTAATCTCAGCCGACCTAAAAATGCCGAAATAAATTGATGGATCATGGGCATTTATACCAATTGGAAACATCTTGCAACCTGATCACCATACGTCGACTGGCCCTGAATTGGCAACTGTGCCACAATCCGAATTCACCAATTAAAGAAAACCAAAAGGAGAACAGCATGGCAGGCAAGTTTGTAATCAGCAAAGGCTCCAGTGGCAAGGATTATTTTGTACTGAAAGCCGGTAATGGTGAAGTCATTTTGACCAGTCAGCAATATGCTTCACGTAAAAGTTGTGACAACGGTATCGAATCCGTACGCACCAACTGCAAAGACGAAAGCCGCTTTGAAATCAAAGAAGCCAAAGATGGCCGTCAGTACTTTACTTTGAAGGCCAGCAATGGCCAGGTTATTGGTCAAAGCCAGATGTATAAAACTGCTAGTGGCTGCAAAAATGGTGTTGCTTCTGTGCAACGTAACGCACCCGATGCCAAAGTAGCTGAAGCCTAAATCTTAATTCAGGTTTCGAATCGCTGGGTTACGCCACCGGCTAACCCACCGATAAAAGCCTTCTCAAAGCATCCACAAGCATGACGATGCCGCTGATGGTCATCATCATCAACACACCCATTCGAAACTGAGCCGGAGAAATTTTCAATAACTGCTGTTTGGCCAGATAAGCACCAAAAATTGCACCGCTGCCCAAAGCCAAACCTGCCAGCCACGCCTGTTGACTCATAATCCCCAGGCTTATATAAGCACCAACTTTGGTCAGTTGCATAAATAGTGAATTGAATGACTTGGTGCCGATCATGTCTTCTTTTATCAAACCATAATTTAATAAAAATGGATTGAGTACCGGTCCGGTAGCACCAGTGAGTGCAGATAACGAAGCAACCACAATACCAATCGGCAAAAACCACCAGCCGGGAACCGCAAAACTTCGGCCGGACTTACCCCACCGATATTGCAGCATGATTGAGCCAAGAAATATGCCCAACAGCAATTGAATCCAAATCGGATTGCTGCGACTCAACAACCAACTGCCAAAGATCGCCCCAAACAAACTGCCGGGAAGCAACCAGCGAATAACATCCATACGGATAAACTTGCGAAACATCAGGGCCCGCGCTGGGTTGGCCATAACTGTAGCAACTGATAATATCGGCGCCACCAGTTCCACTCCCAATAACACACCCAAGACCGGAATCACCAACATAGCTGCGCCACCGGCAGTCAGGGTGCTTATAGTCCAGGCCAAAATGCCGGCAAAAACCAGACCGATATATAGCATTTGTTATATCAGCCCGGATTAGTGTTGATGATTCGGAAATTTTTTATTGGCAACGGAAGCCAGATAAAAATGGTTTATTGATCAGCGCACTATCACTGTTTATCGTTTTACCACCAGCGAGATACCATCGGCCATCGCCAGCATCATGACTGTGACCCGCTCATCTTTGTGCAGTTTTAAATTCAAATTACGCAATGCCACGGTATCCGGATCATCGATTGTGTCTACCACCACATTGCCTGACCACAACATATTGTCCAACATTATCAGCCCACCGGTGCGTACCAATTTCAAGCAGGCTTCAAAATAAGCGTCATAATTTTCCTTATCTGCATCAATAAAAGCAAAATCAAAACTGCCTGCCTGACCGTCGTCCAGAAGTGCCTGCAAGGTATCTTCGGCAGGTTGCAGATGCAGCTTGATCTTGTGTTCAACACCAGCAGCCTGCCAGTATTTGCGAGCTATTGAAGTCCATTCTTCAGAGACATCACAGGCGATCAATTCCCCATCATCAGGTAATGCCAAGCCAGTGATTAAACTGCTGTAACCGGTAAACACCCCTACTTCGAGGCAACGTTTGGCATGGGTCAAGCCCAGCATGACTTTGATCAATTGCCCCTGTTCAGGTGCAATCTGCATATTGGCCTCACTAAGCACAGCTGTTTCTTTACGCAGTTGGGCAGCCAGTTCCGGCTCATGGATACTGACTTCGTTAATGTATGCGGCAATAGTTGGATCGAGAAATTTGCTGGCGCGCGACATGGAAAACTCCTGCAATTGAATGACGATTAACGGTTATGATGCCCCGATGAGTCTGCGATTACTACAGTTATCGGATTGTCATTTGAAGATTGATCCGGCTGATAATTACCGGGGCATTAACCCCGAATTCAACCTAGGTCGTGTCCTGAAGGCTACTGCCGACTGGCAACCAGATGCCTTAATACTCAGTGGCGATCTTGCTGAACATGCTACAGAGGAAGTCTATCAGCGTTTGAATGGCTGGATTGCGCCGCTGCAAATACCGGCCATGGCCTTTCCAGGAAATCATGATGATTTTGCAATGATGCAAAAAACACTGACTGATCAGGTATTCGTTTGGCACAATCCGTGGATTATTAATGGCTGGCAACTGGTATGGCTGGACAGTAACCTGCCGCAGCAGCCAGCCGGTGACTTGGACCAGAAAAAACTGTCGGTACTCGATACTATCGATCCGAAATTGCCAACAATTTTATCTCTACATCATCAACCAGTTGCGGTCGGCACACCATGGATAGACCGGTTCAAATTACAAAATCCGGAGTTATTGTGGCACTGGCTGGAATCACACCCGCACAGTATTAAAGCCATTGCCTGGGGACATATTCACCATGGCTGGCATGGCGAAAAGCTTATCGGCAATCACCGCATTCAATTGTTGGGAGCACCATCCGCTTCAGCTTGCGCTGTACCCGGTTGCGAGGAATTCAAATTGGATACGCGCGGCCCCAGGGCACGCTGGTTTAATTTGTCAGATGACGGCGTGGTTAATACCGGGTTGCTTGGCGTGGGGTAGTCGCACTAGCCCACTACATTTCACGCTTTAATTGCAAGCCCTGACCTGTCGATCAATTAGCAGCACACCGCTACTGATAACTATAGCCAAACGACTGTTTAAATTTCTCGGCAATTTCCGCTTGGGAAAATTTATGGTTCTGCGGTCCCTGACAAGCAATTTTCAAAGAGCCCATTAGTGAGCCAAGCCGGGCCGCAGTTTCCAGGTCCATATCATTGGAAATGCCATATATCAGACCCGCCCGATAGGCATCACCACAACCGGTCGGATCCTGAATCGATTCAGGTTTCACCGCCTCAATCTGCACCTCACCTGCTTCGGTATAGACGCTCGAACCTTTGCCGCCATGGGTAATAAACATGGCTTCCACCCGTTGAGCAATCTGCTGTTCGTTCCAACCGGTACGATCCATGATCAACTGCGCTTCGTATTCGTTCAGCGCAACCCAATTGGCACGTTCGATAAAACCCTTGAACTCCTCACCATCAAACAATGGCATGGCCTGGCCTGGATCAAAAATATGCGGAATACCGCATTCAGAAAAACCCTGGCTATTGGACAACATCCCTTCCCGGCCATCCGGACCAATAATCCCGATTGAGATGTCATGCTTTATTTCTGGAATTTTATTCAAATGACTGAGTTGCATCGCCCCGGGATGAAATGCAGTAATCTGATTGCCATCCAGATCGGTAGTAATAAAACATTGTGAGGTAAATTCTTCATCAATGTAACGGACACAATCCAGGTTGATATCCAATTTGGTGAAGTATTCGCGATAGGGCTCAAAACCTCTGCCTACTGCAGCCATCGGCAAAGGCTCGCCACCAAGCATTTTCAGGTTGTAACTGATATTTCCGGCACAACCACCAAATTCCTGTCGCATTTCCGGCACCAGAAAAGACACACTCAACATGTGAATCTTGTCGGGCAGAATGTGCTTTTTGAAATGATCCGGAAACACCATGATGGTGTCGTAAGCGAGCGAGCCGCAAATCAAAGCATACATGCAATATCCAAACAGATTAAATACGTAGTTTACTAAAAATCCAAGCTCCGTTGGGCCATCATTAATTCAATAACCCAATATAGCGCAAACGATTAGCTCAAAAACTGCAGGCTGGCCAAGTGTGCATACAGCTCAGACTTTTCCAATAGCTCAGCATGTGTGCCCTCAGCCTGCAATTGGCCTTTATCCAGCAGCAATATCCTGTCCGCCTTACGAATGGTTGCCAGCCGGTGGGCAATGATGATCATGCTCCGATCAATCCGCAATGCATCAATCGCCTGTTGTACCCGGCGCTCACTTTCAGCATCCAGATTACTGGTAGCCTCATCCAGCAATAGCAGTGGCGGATCAAGCAATACTGCTCTGGCGATGGCGATCCGCTGCCGCTGGCCACCGGATAATCGTTGACCACGCTCGCCCAGATAAGTCGCATAGCCATCTTGCAATTGTTGTACAAACTCATCGGCATGCGCCTGACCGGCTGCCGCCTGGATCTGCTGTTGCTCTGCAGCAGGTTGTCCATAACTGATGTTATCGTTAACATCACCGGAAAATATCACTGTATCCTGAGGAACCAATGCCAGCATCCGGCGTAGGTCCTGGGGGTCCAACTCCCGGATATCAGTGCCATTGACCAGCACCCGCCCTTGTTGCGGATCATAAAAGCGCATCAGCATTTGCAGAATAGTGGTCTTTCCGGCACCGGAAGGGCCAACCAGCGCAACGCTTTCACCTGGATTAATGGTGAAGCTCAAATCATTCAGAACGGGTAGCTCGGGGCGTGCTGGATAGGCAAAGCTGACCTGATCAAAACAAATCCCCAATCCTTTGCCGTGTGCAACCGCAGGTAATTTTACCGGTTTTTCAGGTGCTGCAATCTGTGGCTTTGCATGCAGCAGTTCCAATAATCGTTCCAAGGCACCGGCCGCCCGTTGCACGCTGCCCCACATTTCGCCTAAACCGCCCACCGCCGCAGCTGCAATCAGTGCGTACAATACAAACTGCCCCAGTTCCCCGCCGCTCATTCCTCCATCCAGCACTGCATGTGCGCCCAACCACAAAATAAACACAATGCCACCAAAGCTGAGCATGATCACGGTCACGATCATCACCACATCGGCTCTAATTCGGTTTCGACTGGCAATGAACGCCTGCTCGGCTGCTGCCGCAAAGCGTTCACTCTCGCGTTGTTCCTGAACCATCGCTTGAACAGTCGGCATCGCGTTAACAGTTTCTGTACCAAGCGCTGTGAATTCAGCGATCTTGTCTTGGCCGATACGTGATAACCGCCGCACCCGGGTCCCGATCACTTTGATCGGCACAATAATCAGCGGAATCAACACCAGCATCATCGCCGCCAACCGTGGACTGGTGACCATCAACATAATGGCAGCCCCCAACAGCATCACCGAATTTCGCAGCGCAAATGAAACATTACTGCCCACCAGACTTTCCACCAGGGTGGTATCGGTGTTCAATCGGGAAAGCACTTCACCGGTTTTGGTGGATTCGAAAAATACCGGGCTTAAACGCATCACATTGGCATAAACTTTACCCCGCAAATCCGTTACCAGGCGCTGGCCAAGCCAGGATACGAAGTAATATCGCAGGCCACCGGCAGCTGCCATCACCGCCGCTGCAGCAAACAACAGCCAGAACCAGCGATCAATACCGGTTGGATCGTTTGCCCCAAAACCCTGATCAATCACTTGTCGCACAGCAACCGGCAGCACCAATGTGGCTGCCGCTGAGATCATCAGAAATACACTCGCGAACACCAATGGCACCCGATAAGGCCTGAATAGCGGCAACAAGGCATTTAGACTGCGTAATTCGCCTTTTTTTCTATTATCAATCATATAGTTAACTACAACTTTGGTTGTATTTAGTGAGATTTAACGCTACATTCACGCATCGTTTGCATTATTAGTACATTAAATTCACAAGAACCCTACAAGGATATGCAGCCATGCAGCATGCAATAAAAGTCGACGTGGACAATATTGATGTTTTATTGGTCGAAGACCATAAAGACCTTGCGGTCACCGTTGGCAGTTACCTGGAGGGCGCCAAAATGGCGGTCGACTATGCCAGCGATGGCAGTATCGCTTATAACCTGGCGAGCAGTAACTTATATGATTGCATTGTGCTGGACTTAATGCTGCCGAAAATGGATGGCATTGAAGTCTGTCATAAACTTCGTGAACAAGGCTGTAATATCCCTATATTGGTGTTGACCGCGCGCGATCAACTGGATGACAAACTTGAAGCTTTCAGCATGGGTGGAGATGACTATATGGTCAAACCATTTGAGCTACCGGAACTGGAAGCACGTATTCAAGCTTTGGTTCGCCGGGCTCGAGGTGAGGCCCACAACGGTATCATGCAGATAGATGATCTGGTGTTTGACACCAATACCATGAACGTCGAACGCGGTGAACGGCGGCTGAAGTTATCCCCAACGGCGATGCGTATTCTGAAAATCCTGATGCGGGAATCACCACGGCTGGTCAGCCGGGAAGCGCTGGAACATGAATTATGGGGTGAATTGATGCCCGACTCCGATACTCTGCGCAGTCATATGTACAACCTACGCAAAATTGTCGACCGCCCGTTTCCCACCAAACTGGTGCATACCGTTCAGGGCATGGGTTTTAAGGTGGCCCGACCACAAGACCTGTAACAAACAGACTTCGCGCCGCTGTTTGGAAAAAAGCGGGCTAAAGATTACTACCCGACTGCTGAGTCCAGCTGGATTCTGGAAATACGATGGTGACTTCCGTGCCGCGATCCTGGACGCTATCGGCCTTGATCTTCCAGCCATAGTTCTGGCATAACCGGGCTACCAGCGCTAATCCCAGTCCATAGCCTTCATCACTGTGATTGCCACCCCGGAAAAATGGCTCGAAAGCATGATCCAGATCCTGCGGGCTCATGCCTATTCCGGTATCCTGAATGACCACTGAGCGACGCCGGATAATCACATCCACATGCCCGCTGGTTGTATAGGTAAACGCATTGCGTAATAAATTGGCAAATACCATGCTGACTACCCGCTCCGGCGCCTCAACCAATAACTGCTGCTCTGTAATCAAGGCATGCGTTACCCCCGGGTGGGCACAGGCTGCCGCCTGCATTTCCAGCTCACGCTGTGCCAGCTCCCTGGCATTAACAGTTTTTCGGTTCAGGACTTTATGATCGTCACGGGCAAGCAGCAGCAATGTTTCAATCAAGCCTTGCATATCATGCCCGGCCCGACGCATGCGTTTGATAATTTCTGCACTCTGTTCCGGGTCGTGTACTCGCTGTTGCAGCAAATCCAGATTGGCCAGCACTACTGCAATCGGCGTGCGCAACTCATGGCTGGCATTGCGGGTAAACAACCGTTCTCGTTCCAGCATGGTTTGTAACCGCTGGGTAAAATGTTCAAATGCACGTAGCAAGGATAGGGTTTCAATATCCGCTTCTGCAGCAATATCCTTGAGATTAAGGTCGTCAATATCGGTTCCGCGAAAGTCAAACGACTCCACCCGCTCAGCCAATTTAACCAATGGCGATAGCGCGCGCTTAGAGCTGATATAACCCAGCCAGGTCAGAAAATATATAACCAATAACGCTGCCACCAACGGCGCGACCCCAAAAATAAACGATGCTCTGGTGACCTGGCCTTGATCAAAAGTCAGATATAACCAGTCTTCAGACTGCCGGGTAATATGCACAATCAGCTGCCCACGGCGAGGAATATTGATCCGTCGGTATCCAACCTGCTCCTGCCGCAGAGCTAACGGTACCCGGCGCTGATCGCCTCCAACCGCCAGATAACCTATCAAATTGTAGGTATCTGGCAACGGATGACGGGGGTTTTGTCTTCGTTGTTGCCAGAAATATTGCGCTTCTGCATCTAGTGACTGTTTAACCAACACCCTTTCAACCACCAATGTAGCCACCCAGCCTCCCAAGGCAGCGGCCATACTGATAGCCAGCATTTGCAACACAAATACCCGCACCAGTTTATTGCTGATCTGACCATCCTGAACATCACGCCATAACACACTGATTGGCGTGGTTAACCAGTATTCAAGCCGGTTTAAAGACATATATACGTTATTAGCTCAAATGTTTATCAAAGGGTCTGGGTATCAAGGCTTGCTGACTCTAAGGGAAATCTGATAAAGCCGATTTAGTATAACGCCGAATGGCAAAAGTGCGCTACATGACCAGTTATGTCAGCGCTAAATAACCGTTTGATAATATTGATGGAAATTCCATTTCCCAGGTTGCAGTTATGAAATGTTTAAGCTACCGGGACTGAAGCCGATAATGTCCGACCAAAGCATACTGTGATCACATCAATCAATGATTTTGCATCAGACCATACAGGATAAAAACTGCAGGCTATGCCACCTGGAAAGTAACGAGGTTTAAATTAACGGGTCATCATCACTGCTAGCAGAGGCCTCATCCAGTCGGGGTTTGGTGATATGCAACTGCACATTATCCAAGGCTCCTTCTGCAAAACTGCCTTCGCAGTAGCACAGATAAAACAACCACATCCGGATAAACGGCTGACCAAAACCCTGTCGTTTGATCTCTTCAATCTGATCGATGAAACGTTTCCGCCAGGTCGACAGCGTCAAGGCATAGCTTTGACCAATTTCAAACACGTCCTTGACCTGCATATCAGTGGTAGCCACTGCCTCTCGCAGACGTGTCAGACCAGGAATGAAACTGCCAGGAAAAATGTAGCGTTTGATGAAATCCATACTTTTCACCGCCGACTCATAGCGATGGTCCTCAATGGTAATCGACTGGATCAGCGCTTCACCGTCATCTTTCAATAAGTCGGCTACTTTCTGGAAAAACAAATCGACATATTCAGCACCAACCGACTCCACCATCTCGATCGATACAACCCGGTCATATTGCCCGGTCAGCTGGCGATAATCATCGCACAATAAGTGCACTTTCCCTGCTAAACCGGCATTACGAATCCGTCCCATGGATTCCTGATACTGTGCTTGTGAAATCGTAGTGGTAGTTACCTCACAACCATATTTTTTAGCTGCATAGATAGCAAACCCGCCCCAGCCGGTTCCAATTTCAAGGATATGGTGGTGTGGTTGCAAATTAAGTTGCTGGCAAATCCTATCCAGCTTGGCTTCCTGCGCCTGTTCTAATGTCCAGTACGGTTCCTGGTACCAGGCCGATGAAAACATCATCCGTTCATCCAGCCACAGCTTGAAAAAACCATTACTCAAATCATAGTACGACGCAACATTTTTGCGACTGCCGGTCAAACTATTGCGGTTCCGGCGGTGCCATAGCTGCAACGCCACCCTGAGGAACCAGCTTTTGCTGGGTTCCAGACCTGGCAAAATACTGCGGTTACGAGCCAATACTCGAATTACCTGGGTCAATTTGTCACAGTCCCACAGCCCATACATATAAGCTTCACCAGCGCCAACGCTTCCACCCGAAGCCAACATCCGCCAGAAACGTGAATCATGCACTTCGATAGTTGCCGTCAGGCTGGCGGTTTCATCACCAACTGAGAAATGTTCGTGCCGGTCGATAATTCGTAATCCGGCATCCTGAATTCCGCTGAGCCGGTTAAGTACGGTCTGACGAACCCGTCGATCCAGCGCTGTGCCGGTGCTCGAAGGCAATGTTGATATTTGTGGTGGTGCGATAAAACGGCTCTGGTTCATAGTTACTCGCCTCCTGGCCTGTCCTAGCTTGCTGGTTCTTATTTTTGTGGGTGGGGAAACACCCGGAGTCTCTTCATCCACAGCATTCATGCCTGCCAATTAATCCCAAAATAGCTCGCTGGTGCAGTAAATGGATATCTCCAGGGCATTTGTCCGAGTTGTTTGAATGCTTTCAGATACAACCCGAGACTGGCATCAAACACCCATACGCCAGCACGGTTTAGAAATGTAAAGATACCGATACAGGATCGATAAAACGTGAAGGTCTATTCGTAGTTAGGGCTCATCCTCAGAATGGTGAAGCATGAAAGGCCTGGGGAAACATGAATTTATGCGTCTTACAACTTTCGTCTTGGTGGCATATTGCCAATACAGCGCGCGCCAGCAGGCAAACACTAGCAGATTAACCAAAGAGACCTGATAGCGCTTTTATAACGATAGCGATAAGCATTAAAACTGAAGGATAGAAAGTTAGCGCAAACCCCAGGGCGCGAGCTGAAGCTCCGCGGCGGTAACCGCGCACAAATAATACTCTGCCAATGATAAACATGCTGACCGCAACCGGCAGCGCTGAAAGCCAGGTCTGTGGCATCATCACTGCCCAAATAATATGAACCAGTACGGCCAACACCGTCTGTTCCAGCGTGTTTTGTAATGTGGCCTGTAAAATCCAGGCTTGCTCTGTACCGTTGCTGAGGCCACCACCATCTATATCTTCAGCAGTGAAGAACCGGTGCCGCGCCAATCGGCCGATGGAAAAAGCCAACCACAAGGCCAAAGCCAAATCAGCCTGCAATGCAAACTTGATCCGTTCAGCACTGGATAAATCAACTGAGAACATCAATGACTGGATGGTTACAACAACCACTAGCGATACCACCGTAACCCCGACTCCGATAACTATTCCTCGAAGGACTCCACGTTGTTCAGCCACTAGCATTGTGGTCATCTCACGCTAATATTATTCGAAAATATTACGCTAGCTGCAGCATAGCCTGCTGATCTGCCTTTTTGAATGTCATTTGACAAACTGACAGATGCTACAACTGCAACTCCATAAAAACCGTTCCCTCAATCGGGTTATAACAGTAAGCATTTACTTCTTTAAACCCCAAAGATGAATACATTGCGCGGGCCGCTTCCATGGTCGGCAGGGTATCTAATCGCATCCGGCTGTACCCCATCACTACAGCTTGCTTAATAACTGTTTCAGCCAAAGATTTGCCTATACCTAACCCTCGGAACTGCGGCCTGATATACAACCTTTTCATCTCACAAATATTGTCACACAGTTTTCTTAAGGCAACACAGCCAGCAACCTGCTTATCCCAATCAGCCAGCAAAAGGCATCCATCGGGCGACATATAAGCACCAGGCAGGCCGGCGAGTTCTTGATCAAAATCCTGAAAATCCAAACTGATTTTCAATGAATTGGCATATTCCTTGAAAAGCTGCCGAATATACTGAAGATTCCTGCCATTATGGACCTCAACAATATTAATCATTGCCCATTGGGATAGTGTCTATGCATAATCATAATGTATGGCTGTGCTGAATGATTGATCCGGTATTGATGAACCCAAGACACAATCCTTCCAACAATTGACTGTTTATTATTGCTATATAAGTTTTATATCCAAGGTTTGGCATCAGCGCCTCCAGCATGCCATATTAGCGTATGCAGGATTAATTTTACGGAACTTGGCTGCACTAAAATCCAGGCTAAAAGCCCAGCCCTACTGCAATCCATGTCAAATGGACATAGACACGTAATACCACAGCAGCGATCACAAATACTCGCTGATGTGACTACCAAATTCAAACACAGCAACTTTGCAGGAAATCACCGTGAATCAACCACTTTACCAACGGGCTAAAAAATTTCATGATCAACATCTTAATGATGGTTGCTTTCTGATGCCCAACGCATGGGATGCCGGCAGTGCCAAAATGCTGGTCTCTGCAGGCTTTAAAGCCATTGGAACAACAAGTGCGGGCATCGCCTTTTCGATGGGGCATCCAGACAACGGTTTTTGCTCTGCTGAGGCCCGTTTGGACCGCAATCAAATGCTCGCTCAGGTTCAGGCTATTACCAGCTCAGTATCAGTCCCGGTTAACGCAGATCTGGAAGGCGGTTTTGGCGATACGCCTGAAATCGTAGCGGACACCATCAAACTGGCGATTAAAGCCGGTGCAGTTGGAGGAAACATTGAAGATTACACCGGCATACCTGACAAACCCTTGTATGACATTTCATTGGCCGTTGATCGAATCCAGGCAGCACGGACAGCCATTGAAAGTAGTGAAATTCCATTTGTGCTGGTAGCGCGTACCGACTGTATTAATGTCAAACAGCCAGACGGTTTCAGCAAAGCCGTGCAACGGGCAAACCTGTACTGTGAAGCCGGTGCTGATTGTCTATTTGTGCCTGGTGCAAGCGATCTGGATACAGTTTCCATGCTTGTCAAAGAAATTAATGGCCCGATAAACGTTGTCATGGGCCTGACTGGAGCAGATGTTTCCGTATCGCAACTCAAGCAGGTGGGTGTCAGGCGGATCAGTATCGGCGGCAGTTTGGCTCGGGCGCTATATTTCCAAATCCGCAAAGCAGCCGAGGAACTGTTGCAACACGGTACTTTTTCATATGCCGAGCAACAGATACCGCAATCAGAATTAAATAAGATTTTTGAAGCTGAACTTTAAAACAGCATAATCCGACTGATTACGCACCGCTGGATTACCAGCAATAATAAGCGAAAAGATGCTTATATTTAGCCTTATCTTACTGTTTTTGATGCTTTTATTATTGCAACTCATATATCAGCAGGTTTTCGGAAGGAATGTTGTAATCACTTTCAACATAATTTACTCACGGATGCAATCAGCAGCCGTCGATCATACAATTATTAGGGAGATTGATCATGTTCAAAAAATTACTATTGCCTGTGATTTTATTTGTAGGTTTTGCACAATTAGCAACCGCAAGCACTTTCCAGAACACTTGTTCCAATATCGGATTTGGTTATGGCAATGGCACAGATGCATTGCTGAAAGCAGCATGTCTGCAAGCCGATGGCAAAGCAGTACCGGCAAGTCTTGCTTTACAGGGCATCAGCAATCAAAACGGCAAACTGACCCAAGGTTCTGGTGCCAGTTCCTTTCAACAGAGCTGCGGTAATATCCAGATACTGGTTGACGGTCCTGATGTAACCTTATCGGCTATTTGCAGAACCAGTTCGGGCCATGCAAATGAAACCAGTCTGCCACTACGTGGAATCAGCAATAATAATGGGGCACTGACTTATTAAGTCTCACGAAATTATTTACCCTCACCACGATGGTTATCAACCGTCGTGGTTTGTTTGCACCTAACGCGCCAAAGCCAACTGCTCAGAAACAAAATCAGCGACTGCTATCGTCAGCTTTTTCTGCTTTTCCAGATCAAAGCCTGCCTCAAGGTCAAACGCGCGTGCAGCAATTTGACTTTGGTTATTGCAATCGATCAATTCAAAAACGACTCTTGAATGCTCAAGGTCATAACGAACCGCCCCAGTCAATGCGATTTCAACGCCGAATTGTCTGGATAAGGTCTCAGCATCAAATTTGAACTGATCATTACCCAATGGCATGCTGACCAGCTCTAACCTAGACAACTGACCAAAAGCATTTTTTAATTCCGCATCCAAACCGGCAGCCAGTGCTTCAGTCCAGTTTTTGCTGCCAATAGGTTTAATCGGCATTAGTGCGAACCGCACAGCTTCATTTGAAGCAAGTTCAGAATACCAGTTGTTTTTTAGAATAAATAAAAGCGCCAGCACAACCATTAAACCTGCACCTACCCACCGCCAGGTAAAACTTTTTGCTTTGGAATCAGCTGTATTCGCGTGAAAGTCAACTGCTGATACCAGTCGATAACCGTGACCTCGTACATTTTCTATGTAACGGGGGGAATTAGCATCATCACCCAGTGCTCGACGCAAGGTTTTTACCCGTTGCTTAACCGTATCTCCTGTCACCTGGGTTTGCCAAACACGTTCCGATAACACCTTAATTGATACTGGCTTCGAAGCCGACCTGACCAACTCGGCAAGCAATCGGTATGATAAATGCGACAGCTCAACACGTTGCCGGCCACGCCAAACACTTTGCTGAGAAAAATCAATCCGAAATTCACCGAAGCTGGCTATCTGGCAATTCGGCATTGATTGCCCATTTTCACCATTTATCACGCTTTATCACCACTCTTTACTTGCTGTAAATGACTTCATAAAACAATACTTGATTGCAATAAAACCACCTTGTTTTAATTATTTCCAAATCCCGGAGGCAGTCATGCGCAAAAGTACAACCACATTGTCAGTCAAGTTAATTTTGGTTTGGTTAATCTTGCAAAGCACTTGTTCCATTGTGATGGCAGCTGTGCAGGATAAGCAAGTCCAATTCCATGATTCTGCTTTACAGGCTGCGGTGTTGGACACATTGGGAATATCTTTGGGCATGCTCACCCAAAAGCAGCTTAGCCAATTGCAATCGCTTGATATAAGCGGCCGGAACATTGCTCATCTTGGGGGGTTGGAATTTGCTACCAACCTAAGATCACTGAATGCGACAGACAACCAGATCAGTAACCTTTCACCACTTTCAAATCTGACACAAATCAAACAGCTGATACTATCCAAAAATCAAATTAGCGATCTTACTCCGCTATCTAAGATGCGCGAAATAATTTTTTTCAGTGCTGAATTCAATCAACTTGAAGAGTTGACTGTAATCTCACACTGGCCTGTTATCCGCGGTCTGGATTTAGCCGGAAATAACATTAGTGATATTTCTGATCTGAAACATAAAACAGAATTGGTCGCGCTTTGGATACCTGATAACGTAATCATCGATTTATCACCTTTGGCGACCTTGCCACAATTAAAAATTCTATCGATTGGCCAGAATAAATTTACCGAAACCACGGCTTTATTCAAATTATCCAATCTGGTTGATCTGGCTTTACCTGGTTCCAATCTAGGTGATGTTTCATTTCTGACTAACATGATCCAACTTGAACGGTTAAACCTGAGGGAAAATCGCATTAAGCAAATACAGGCGCTTGCTGATCATCCAGAACTCAGCTGGGTCGATTTGCGGGATAATTTGATCTCCGATTTAAGTCCACTTGCAAGCTCTCCACAAATCCAAAAACTGTTTGTTGCCAAAAATCAAATTCGTAATTTAAACGGCCTGAGCAAACAACACCAAATACAATGGCTGGTGCTTGATGCTAACCGACTTAGTTCAATTACTAACTTAACTGATTTAATGGAATTAAAAGTATTGAGTTTGACCAATAATGACATTGGTTTTGATAATTGGCCGGAAACTGCCAGCACTCTCAAGCAACTGGAAAACAGCGGTGTTCAAATACACTTTGCACCACAAAACCCTCAGTCTGTCTATGCGTCAGTGCCAAATACGAGTCCACCGGATAATGACCCAGATGCACAAATACTAAACCAGTCTGATTGAGCAGATTGTTGCAATGCGACTAACCGCAACGGGTAACTCACTTAAGCGGCAATGATTACATTGAGATCAGCACATTTCTCAATGTAACCATTTAATCAGATTTGCGTTACTTTTTTTAAAATGCCTGCGTTGGTTTACGTATTATGCGTTGCCCGTTGGTATAATTCCCGCTGTCTCAATCATGAGTACGATTGCTTTTTCCGGCGCTCTTGTTTTGTGAACCACACCTTTTGGCACGACATAACCCTGTTGCGGCCGTAACTCAACCGTTTCAGATCCCTCTACATCGATAAATAGCGTTCCCTCTAAGGTGAAGAAAAACTCGTCTTCTTTATCGTGCTTATGCCAATGATACTCTCCATGCAATATACCGAGCCTCACCACAGAGTCGTTGACCTGGCACAGCGTTTGGTTGTGCCATTTATCAGTGCACTTCTCTGCTAATGATTGGATGTCAATCAACTGTAAAGGATCATATAGTACGTTCATATGATTTACATAAGGATAGTTTTCACCACTCATTTTCCGTCTCCATTTAACATGCTGGGAGAGGGATGACGGTAGACGCAATGCGGACCGTGATCCAGCAATTCGATAGTTGCCTCGTGCCATGCACCCATACGTTCAGCAACATGCTTGGAAGGCTCGTTGGCTGGATCTATATAGCTGACAAGTGTCTCCGCCTCGAGCTCAGTATAGGCATAATCGCGTGCTCTGATAGCAGCTTCAGTGGCATAACCATGTCCATGTGCTTTAGGCACAAGCCAATAACCAACCTCTAACTCCGGCCAACCTTCCGGCTCCCATAAACCGACGCAGCCGATCAGCCCGGGTGCTTGCTTTTGTTCAATTGCCCAAAGGCCATATCCTCTAAGCACCCAATGACCGACAATGGAAGCCATCTGCCGCCAGGCTTTATCTCTGGTCACCTGCCCGCCAACAAAACGCGCAGCTTGCTGGTTGGAATAAAATTCTGCGTAGACATTCAGATCCGATTCCCGCCATTGCCGCATTATCAGCCTTTCCGTTTCCAATTCAACCATACCCATTCCTATTTGCAATAAAACTTGCTGCACCGGATCAATCGCAATAAATGCGCTAACCCTGAAAAGCTTGCTGATTAAATTCGTTGTACAGATTAAATAACACTTTGTATATGAACAACCACTATTGGTGCACCCACCAGGCTCTTCCCACCAACCAGTTTCAATTCGACCAACATTAATCCAAATCTAAATTTTACACCCTATTGATTTTTATGATCTTTTACTAATTAGAGAACCAATGGGCGTCGCCACCGTGTGGATACGACTGAATAATGCCTTCTGCTATAATCATACAGAGAGCGGCTCGAGAAAAATAAGCCTAATGCCTACTCATCAACCATTATCTAAAGCCACAGTTGCACAAGTACGGGCGCAATGTGACCGGATATTGGCGAGCAGGGTATTCGCTCTTGCCAAGCGCCATAGCGCATTCCTCAACTACGTCGTCAATGCAAAATTAGAAGGCCGAGCTGATCAGCTCAAAGAGTTCACCCTGGGGATCGATGTCTTTGAGAAAGATGAAAATTTTGATCCCAGCAGTGATTCGATCGTTCGAGTTGAAGCCAGCCGCTTGCGGGCAAAACTAAGAGAGTATTACGAGGATGAAGGTGCCGGTGATTTGTTACGGATTGATATCCCCAAAGGCCACTACGTCCCCGTTTTTCGCCCACTTAATGCTCCGCATGTAGCACCCCATTCTCGACAAAACTTATATCTTGGGGTTGTTATCACAATCTTTTTACTGGTCATTGCATTTGTTTATTTTGGCAATCAAACAACTAAGCAAGAGCCTAATCTGGTTACAGAATCCGAGCAATTGCCTTCACCTTCGAGTCTTGCCGTTTTACCCTTGAGAGATTGGTCGCGTTTACCTGAAGAGTATTTCAGTGAAGCAATGACCGACGCAATTATTTCCTCATTGGCTAAGATACCAACCCTACGAGTCACCTCGCTCACCTCGGTCATGCAGTATTCCGATACCGAAACCCCAATACCTGAGATTGGTCGTGCACTTGGTGTCGCTTATATTCTTGAAGGCAGTATCTTTCATGACAATGAACTCGTCCGCATCACCACTCAACTGATTGCCAGCGATACCGACGAGCACGTCTGGTCATCAACGTTTGAACGACCGATGCTTGACCTGCTGTCGATGCAGAATGAAGTTGCCACAGCCGTTGCCGCACAAATTTCAGATGAATTACTGCCTTCATCAACATCGCCTGCCGAACCAATGAATCCGGCTGCTTATGATGCTTATATGAAAGGCAGATATTTTTTCAATCAATTCACTGCAAACGGTTATCGCCGAGGTATGCATTTCTTTCAAGAGGCAATAAATATCGAACCGGATTACGCCGAAGCATATGCAGGGCTTGCTTCGTGTCATTGCCTGCTTGCTGGCCACGGCCTGGAACTTGTCTCGCCGGTGATTGCAATTCCGCAGGCGCATGCCATGGCGCTGAAAGCCTTGAGCATAAACCCCGACCTGGCCGAACCTCACGCATTTCTCGGCATCATTAATTTCAAATTCGACTGGGATACAGATGCAGCTGAGGCAATGCTTGCGCGTGCTATCGATCTGAATCCGAGCTTATATCAGGCTTATGTGTGGCAGAGCCAGCTTTTAGAAGCAATGAGTCGTAATGAAGAGGCGATAGACAGAGCCCGTTACGCTAAACAGCTGAACCCGTTATCGTTGGCTGCCAGCCTGAATCTTGGATGGCAAATGTATCAGGCAGGAAAGTACATTGAGGCTAGTGCTGAGATAGACAGCTTAATTGAGTTCAATCCAACTTTTTGGGGTGGCCATTGGGCCAGGGGCCATATCTACAAACAACACGAAATGTACGGAAAAGCCATTGAGGAGTTTGAGTTGGCCATCAAGCATGGTGGTGGACACAGCTTGTCGATGTCGGCTTTGGGCCATACTTTTGCTGTCGCCGGGATGCTGGATGAGGCAAGGGAAATCATTACTGAGTTGGAAACTTTATCAAAAGACGTGTATGTGTCTCCTTTTCACGTGGCCACAGTTTATGCAGGTTTGAACGAGGCTGACTCAATGTTCGAATGGCTGGAGCGGGCTTATCTGGTACGGGCACGTTCGTTAGCTTGGCTGCATGTTGTGAAAGAAATGAAGCCATACCACCACGATGCTCGATTCCAAAGTCTATTGCAACGCATAGGGGTTCACTCGAACTCAGATCCAAAACCACAGGCGCCTCGCAATCTCTGACAGTTACATGCAACATTTTCCAGGGTTACTAACCGTTAGACACTGACTTTTCCCAATCCCTCTGTCTACACTTCACTGTGCAAATTCAACCGCATCTTGCCGGCTGAATATATCGACACATAAGGAGAACAACATGCGCAACCGGTACTTATCAGCAGCCCTCGGTTTAATCGCAGTCGGCGTTTTACTGGGCAACCCAAGCTTCAGTCAGACAGCCATGGAGAAGTCACTGTACGAACGACTTGGTGGTTATGACGCCGTCTCTGCGGTAGTAGATGATTTCGCTGGAAAACTGTTCACTGACCCCGTAGTTGGTGCTCGCTTTTTCGGCATGAGCGATGATTCACGCGAAGGCTTTCGCCAGAAAAACAAGAACCTTGTCTGTGCCGTAACCGGCGGCCCCTGCAAGATCATCAGTCGGTCGGCGGCCCAGACCCACGGAGGCCTCGGCATCAAAGCGAGCGAGTTCGGTATCGTCGCGCAGCACCTTGTCGATACTTTGAACAAATTCAATGTCCCGGAAAAGGAACACAATGAACTTATGACTATCATTGCCAGCCTGCGACCGGACATTGTGGAAGTTGAAGACCAGTAATCAAGTCTTGTAGCCATCTTCCGGACGAGCCCGCTCGTAGTTTTAACCGAGCGGGCCCCATTCTGCGGATGCCGCGCATATGGACAATGGCCAGCATCATTCATATGTGCTCCGATCTCATGCGATGAGTTGCACTAAACAGGGTTGGTAAGTAACCGGGTGTTCATCTATATTTTGAGCTGAGAGCAACTTGCTAACGTCTGGGTTACCTGTACTATCTGGACTTATGGCTGTACAAAACAAATCATCACAAATAGCAACTACTGTCCGTGATTTCATAAGACTGGAATCTGCCGGCGGCATCCTGTTATTGGCAGCTTCGGTCCTCGCCCTGATTATTGCCAACTCCCCAATGGCCAACCTGTATGGTGCCCTGCTGGATACAACCATTGCGGTTCAGGTAGGCGCTTTATCAATCAGCAAGCCATTACTGTTGTGGGTTAATGATGGCCTGATGGCAGTGTTCTTCTTTTTGGTTGGACTGGAGATCAAACGTGAAATCATGGAAGGTGAACTGTCATCGTTCTCTCAGGTTGTCCTGCCTGGCATGGGCGCTCTCGGCGGCATGCTGGTTCCTGCAGGCATCTATGCATGGATGAACTGGGGTGATCCGGTTGCTTTGGATGGCTGGGCCATTCCGGTAGCAACCGATATCGCTTTCGCCCTGGCCTTGCTGAGTGTTTTCGGAGCTCGTGTACCGACTGCACTAAAGGTTTTATTACTGACATTGGCCATCTTTGATGATCTGGCTGCAATTGTAATCATTGCGCTATTTTATTCAGGGGATCTGTCACTCGCTGCGCTGTTGATTGGCGCTTTTGTGCTGATTATTGCAATAATCATGAATAGAATGGGCGTTACACGCACTTCTGCATACATCCTGTTGGGGATTGTTGTTTGGATTGCAGTGTTGAAATCCGGCGTGCATGCAACATTAGCGGGGGTACTTATTGCATTTTGCATTCCTATGCGAGATGCCCGGGATAAATCCCCACTACGCGAGCTTGAGCACAATCTGCATGGCCCGGTTGCGTTTGCAATTCTACCGATATTTGCTTTCGCAAATGCCGGATTGTCGTTGACCGGCATGTCGGTTGCAGATCTTACACATCCGGTGACACTGGGCGTCATATCAGGGTTGCTGGTTGGAAAACCATTGGGAATTCTTGTATTTATCGGGCTTGCTGTGATGCTCCGTTTCGTCCAGTTGCCGAACAATGTCAACTGGCTTCAATTGCTTGGTGTAGCATTCGCCTGTGGGATCGGTTTCACCATGAGCCTGTTTATCGCAGGGCTGGCTTTCGAACATGGCAGTGGTGAATACTTCAACGGGGATAGATTGGGTATTCTGGTGGGTTCAGTTTTATCTGCAATAGTGGCCTATGTGTTGCTACATATAAGTTTGCCCAGGAAATAATGAAAGCCCGTTTTCCGCCAATAGCCCTGAGGCGCCTGTTAAGTTCCGGCCACAAAAGCACCGTTAATGCCTTCAATAAGCATTTGCACCCCTATAACAGTCAATATTAATCCCATCAAACGAGACACCACTTTTATCGCATTCTGGCCCAGCGCGTGCGTCAACCAATGACTACCCAGAAACACGACAAAGGTTAGCGCGCACATTAAACCAAATGCCGAAAGTACTCGCATAATTTCTGGAACTGTTGATTCTGCAGCAAAGTTCATCGCGGCGGCAATCGTGCCGGGTCCAGCCAGCATCGGGATTCCAAGCGGCGTAATCGCTATATCCAGAGCCGCGTTTTGGCTATTTTCATTGTCTGCACTGGTCGGCGTATGCAGACGTGAGTTTTCCCCCTGAAGCATGTGATAGCCAATCAGCCCGATCATCATCCCGCCGGCAATTCGGAATGCAGGCAAAGTAATCCCAAAAACCGAGAATATTTCCCGTCCGGCAATTGCAAATAGCGCGATGATTACGAAAGCTACTATCACAGCGCGTAGCGCAACCAGCCGCCGCGTGCTCGAATCGAGACCCTGGGTTAACCCTAAGAACAGTGGAGCATTTGCAATCGGATTCATAATTGCAAAGAACGCCATAAATACCGTAGTGAAATGAATAACAGTATGGTCCATACGTCCGCCTATAACCCTTATTGTGTGAATTTACATTGCCGATTGTTTTGAGCTGAGATGCGATCGAAGCTAAAAAGCATAAGGATCTGCAGCCATGATTGCTTCGGGAAGCCAGGTTTCATGTATGTGGAGCCATTTAAGCGGATCACCTGAAGAGAACAATACCGTGGCAATACGGCCATTATCTGGTGGTTTGGAAGCCAGTGCATTGCGTTGCCACTCTTCGTAGGTTGCCAGAATATATCCATCAAACTCACGCTGAACAACTACCTTCCGAATCTGGATTCGAAAATCGGGATTAGACGCATGCGCTGCGAACACCGCCGAGCTGATATCTTTAAGACCCAACAGCCTGCCTGCAGGTGGAATAAACCCTAGGTCTGGCGAGAACCGGGCAAGGAATTTTGCCTCGAAATCGCTCTTAGGCAATTTGCCGGTGAACCAGCTACAGAAAAATTCGTGCAGTTCTTCGATTTCGATACGAACACGAACTTGAACTGAATTATTCATCTATACCTGCCTAATGTTGAACTAAAGGGCTAATGGAGCGCGTAGCATCACAAACACTACTCTTAAATGCCAGGTTAAACCCATGATAACCCTATACTAACAACGTAACAGATCAGGGATAAGCTAATACCAGCCAAGGGTGTAATAAACCAATAAGCTTTAGCCAAAACCAGATAACCCGATAACATTACCAGGCCTAGCACCTGTAACGGCAATGATTGAAACAGGATTTCACCATGTGCCATTGCCAGGTAACCATATACAAAACCAAAAAGCATTGCCCCCATACTATGACTCGCGTTGAAACCCACCCAGGCCCGCCACATTGTTGTTTGGGTAGTAATGACAGGATGGACTTCCTCCATCGCCGCTTTTAAGGTGCGGTCGCGGGGCAGTAGCTTGGGTCCCCAGAAAGTGAGCAGCAGATGGGCGAAGCCCAGCAATGCAATAATAGCGGCACTGATGATCATTAAGATTTCGGAATTCATGATTTTAGTACTCCTGGCCTGACATTTTACTTGGTTATTTTCGTGGTCTATCAATCTACTTAAACAACAAGTTCAAACGCTCGCTTGCCTCGTGCCACCCCATTCACCACCAACTCCACATAGTGTGTTCCCGGATACAAAACACGGGTGGTCATGGGTTTGAATAACAACTGCTTATTGATCTGCAATTGCTCACCCTTATCCAGCCTGGCATCTTTTACAGCAAACACTTTAACGGAATGGCTGCCATTGGCTTTTAAAAAATTAATGCGCAACATAATCTTTAGACGCTGCTCCGCCAGTGAGACTAACTGACAACGCCAGCTAAGGTGAGTACCCACTTTCACTATTTCGCTGGCTTCAATATTCGATATACGAAACCTGGGCTCGGTTGGATAACCGAGCAGTTCCAATGCAGCCGGATGATCTTGTTTTACCAGGGTCCGCAGTGCGTGGCGGGTTATCCATGCGAGTTCTTCCGTCTGCTGATAATGTTGTTTATGCCAACGCTTCAGCGTGTGAATCACCAATTCTGCATCAATCCTGGAAACGTCATTCAGGGTATTGGCAACAGACCGGGTAACAAAACGGGTGTTGTCAGCGTACAGGCAATCCAGCACTGAAATCACCTGATCAACAGGCACGCCTGCCCGTGGCGCCCATGGCAAAAACGGCCGGATACCCTCCGAAGCCAAACGCCGTACATGGTAGTTGCCATGCTTAGCACACTCGTGCACAAATGCCATGGTCTGTGCACGATACCGGCGCAGAAATGGGCGAATCGCCCCTTCCGAGGTAAACCGCATGGTAGCCTCCCGCAAAAAATCCAAGGAGGCAGCAAGGTGTTCGATAGTGCAGCCATGCCTGCTCACATATTCACCGGGAACCGCCCAGATAAAGTGACCAAAATCATCATCAGATTTACTTGGATCCAGCGGGGTTGGCAATGCACGATGGAGAATATCCATCGCAAGGGGGAATTCGCCTGGCAGGTGAGCTTCCAGGGTGGTGACGATCCAGCTGATACGTTCTTTCAGCTCCAGCTCCGGGAACCGGGCAAGCACCTCACGTTCAAACTTGTTTCGCTTGAAGCCCGGATAAGCATCATTCAATCGTTCGGAAAGCACCCCCAGCGTTTTTGCATTGAATAGCTGGTCTTTAAGTGAAAATGATGTTTCAGCTTTTATACTCATTGTGATCAATTGGTGAAAAAATCAAAAACATCACCCAATGAAGATGAACTGGTACGGTAAATCTCGGTATACGAGCATTGGGCACAGGACACCGTTGTAAATCTTTTGTTCTGCACATCAAAAATCTTAGCGAACATGCCTCCAGCTGCCCGAAACTGATCTGTATCAAACTCACGATGCCCGCATTTAGGACATTGCCATCTGTGGTGTTGCATAGTGTTACCTTTCCGTCAATACTGAAAAATATGCCGTAAAACGGCTAAAAGAGAATAATGGATGTCCATGTCTGCGAAGTCGCATCTGCGTTGCAATGACTTGTCAGGCAACATCGTGGTGACACACAAATTCGAGATTGTGCCCATCAGGGTCAAAAACAAAACAGGCGTAATAGTGCTCGTGATTGTGTGGTCGCAATCCTGGCGGACCATTGTCAGATGCGCCTGCTTTTAGCGCCAAAGTGTAAATTTGGTTGACCTCGGAACGGGTGTCAACACGAAAAGCGACGTGAGTGGTTTGTATTGTTTGTGTCTGCCTAACCAAGGCAAGAACGGCGTAATTTCTATCTCCAAACCCGACCGCAACCTCACCGAAGTCTCGTACCAGCACGTGACCTGAACACGGTAAGATTGCTTCGTAGAATGTTCTGCTTCTATTCACGTCACTGACGTATAAGTTGAGATGATCTAGCTGCATATCGCTTAATTATAAATATACTGCAGGGGCTTGCTAGAAGCTTTTCTAATGATACTTCTGCCTAACATGCATCATCAATTTATTGCTAGCTCAACCGTCTGTAAGTGCTCTGCTGAACATCAAAGACACCGCTCTCTACATAAGTCTCGCTACGTGTGAAAAAATCCGATTCATTAATTTTGATCCAGAACTCGACGTTGTGATCAACACCCGGATCCAACAGATTGGTTGCCGATACGAATTTAAATGTAAACACCGACGGCTCATCCAACGAATCAAATAACAAACGAGGCTGATTACCTACAGGACAATAATGAGTTGCCATCAATTGGTCCACATCCATGTGGTATAACGTCAAAGCCTCAATGTTCTTTTCCGGCCATGTCCATGTTTCAACCAGCACCGTGTCATTTGCTGACAACCTGTAGTTTACCAAAGTGGACGCGTTATTATCTTGCCATTGACCGACCAATACACATAGTTTTTTGAACACTTCCTCGTGCACTGACTTTTGTGAATCTCTCGTCATCAAAACCTCCAGATGTCAATCAACATAAAGGGAACAGAGTAACTTTCATGGAATGAATATACTCTAACCCCTTTTCCCTGACCTGGGATAGCTTGAGCCATCCTTTCCATTTCCAGCCTGTGCACACTGTAGTTTCATCTCTGCAATATGCCTAGCGCCAAGCTAAGCGGTGCGTGTTAGCATGAATAAAATAATGGGTGCTCATTCAATCAGATTTCCATAACCCTTGCAGTTCCAGAAATACGGATTGAACTACCTGGTATGGGTGATATTTCTGCTCTCAACAATGAGCGCATACTCATATCCTCACCCTGCACCACATCAATGATGCCATCATGCGGCCAGCCAATATCGCGCAGGTATCCAGCAAACGCAGCAGTCGCAGCACCCGTCGCCGGATCTTCATACACACCGCCTGATGCGAAGGGGTTACGGGTATGAAATCGTTGCGGTGTTTCTGCATAAGCAAACAAAATGGTTACCAATTCCTCTCGGTTCATCAACTCTCGGCCAGCTGCCAGGTCGTACTGCATAGCGGCAAGTGCTTCTCGTGTTTTCAGCTCCACTACCAGATGATTTGCACCAGCATGTATACGAGCCGGTGGGATATCTAAGCCCAAATCCTCATTGGTATAACCGAACAAACCAAGCACATCGGAAACCAATTCGGCTGGTGCGCTCAAGCTGTTTGTAGGTGGAGACTGTAATGCGGCGGAGATAACACCGCCTTGCCGGCGACCCTCAACAGTAATTTCAGCCTCATTCAAGACCAAAGCGAAAGTGCCATCACCTTGCTTGAGGGCAAGCGCTGCACCGAGTGCAATGGTTGCATGACCACAAAATGGCACTTCGGATTCCGGTGAAAAGTAGCGTACTCGAAAAGTATCTTTAACTGGCGCTGCGAAGACTGTTTCCGAAAAGCCCACATCAGCTGCAATTTGCTGCATTTCTATAGTGCTGGGCAGTTTCTCAGAAATCAAAACGCCTGCAGGGTTTCCACCAATATCTCCATCCGAAAAGGCAGCAATTTTTTGAACATCCATAACATCTCACTCACAGTAAAGATAAATATTCATTCGGCATTTCGGGCAATAAGCAGCATCCCTGAATGCTACTGGTCAATTAGCTTGACGCACCGGATCACTTATCAGCTTGCTCAGCATGATTCACAGAGATTACAACAGACCCCAGTCTTTGTTCAGTTTCTACTCTTCGGTGTGCCTCGGCAGCTTGCTCAAATGAATAGACTTTATCAACAATTGATTTGATTTTGCCTGCTTCAATCATTCCCTTTAGTGCGAGCAATTCTTCTTCCTTTTCTCCGGCAAAAGCAAAAATTGCTGTCTTATCACTAAACTTGGACGTCAACACAGACCTCAGCATATTGGATAGTCGCGGATTTGCCATCAGGTAGCGGCCATTGGGTTTGAGTGCTTTGATGCATCCGGAATATGATCTATTCGCCACCATATTAAAAATCACATCATAAGTTTCACCGCTTTTTGTAAAATCCTGTTTGCTGTAGTCGATGAAATGATCAGCGCCGATCCGAAGTAACATTTCCTGCTTGATGCTGCTGTCAACTGCGGTTACCACCGCTCCCATCGCTTTGGCAATCTGCACACCAAAAGTACCAATGCTCCCACCGGCACCGTTGACCAATACTTTTTCGCCTTTTTGGATATTCGCTTTGTTCAAAAAGTGCAGTGCATTCAGCCCACCCAAAGGCACCGCTGAAGCTTCTGCAAAGCTCATATTATGTGGTTTCGGTACCAGAGTGTAGCTGGCCGGCAGGCAGACATATTCAGCATATGCGCCGAATCGAAGATTGGTAGTCCCAAACAGCTGATCTCCCGGCTTAAACTTTGCAACGTCTTTGCCGGCTGACTCCACTTCCCCGGCAAAATACCCACCTAAGATTTGCTTCTTTGGTTTGGTAAACCCTATGGCAATTCGTAAAGGTAGCCAGAACCATTTGACCGGAAACTTGAAACTACGCAGTTCACAGTCTGCCTTGGTTACCTCTGCCGCATAAACTTTTATCAGGACTTCATCATCTTTTGCAACAGGTTTTACTACCTCCTGACACTGAAGAACATCTGGTGAGCCGTACTTTTTGTATATAACCGCTTGCATGCATTTCCTTGAACAGAATCATAACTATCAGCTGTTTCACTTATACATATAGGCAAACCCAGGGATTGAAACACATCAAGACAGTTGGCAACGCTTGAATCTGATATCGTTGTTATTGAGTCAGCTGTCGATACTTTATTGTCAGATCATTTGAATCGTTGCCATGAAAACCAATGGCCGTTCTGGCAAAGGCTTTTTCTTTCACCCCAAGCGTGACAGCTACTTTAAGAATTCACGCTTTGGTATTTGCTGGCATTGAGGCGATTTAAATTATCCAAGAAAAATATGCGCATACTTGTTATTGAAGACGATCAAAAGGTTTCGTCCTACATCAGCAAAGGGATGAAAGAAGCCGGGCACACTGTTGATACGGCAGATAACGGTAAAGATGGGTTGTTTCTGGCTACTACCGAAAACTACGATGTGATGATTGTGGATCGCATGTTACCCGAACTTGATGGTTTGACCATTATCAAAACAATCCGCGGCGCAGGCAATTCAACACCTGCACTGATTTTAAGTGCTCTTGGTGAAGTTGATGATCGAGTGGAGGGTTTGCGCTCTGGCGGGGATGATTATCTGATCAAGCCCTTTGCTTTTGCGGAGTTATTGGCACGCATTGAAATTCTGAGCCGCCGCCGGGACAATACCGGCAGCAACCAGCAGACAATGCTGAGCGCAGGAAATCTTGAGCTTAATCTTTTGTCACGCAAGGTCACACGCGATGGCATCAGCATTGAACTGCAATCACGTGAATTTCGATTGCTTGAATATATGCTGAAGCATAAAGGTCAGGTGGTCACGCGCACAATGCTGCTGGAGCATGTCTGGGATTATCATTTTGATCCGCAAACCAATGTAATTGACGTTCATATCAGCCGGTTGCGGAGCAAAATAGATAAAGGTTTTGATATAAAAATGATAAGGACCGTGCGTGGCGCAGGATACATTATTGAAGGCTGAAAGCCGACGCTATATCAAAAGCTCCAGCTTTATCATGGCCCTGTTGTTTACAATTTTGTGCGGGGCTGTGGCGCTCAGTCTTGGCTATCTGATTAATTACTTCGCCAAAGGGCATTTCATCCATAGTACTGAAGCCGTGCTGGATGCGGAAATCAGGTATATAGAAACCATTGGCCCGCAGCTGGCTCGTGCCGAAAACCCTGAGCAGATCTATCTGCTTTTGGGTGAAGATGGAGGTTTGCCGAACAACATACCCGCTGCTGTCTCACGCCTGGCAGAAGGTATTATAGTTTTTGAGTATCCCGACAATAATCGCCGCTACGCCGCCAAAATTCACACCTTTGAAGATGGGCGAAAAATGCTCATCGGCACCGATATTACCAGCATTTCAAAAGACTTTAAGTTTATGCAGCTGTTAGGCATTGCCAGCATTTTTTTTGTTATGGCAGTCGTATTTGTTGCTTACATCATCAGCGTCTTTGTGGTTAGCGGCACCAACAAAATCGCTGCTACTGCTAATGACATCATCAACACTGGCGATTTATCCCGCCGCGTGAATGTTGGGTCGCGCTGGGATGATCTAAGCAATATGGCAGCTGCGCTCAATAGGCTTTTAGACCGTATCCAGGAGCTGATGCAAGGTGTTCGGCAGGTATCGGATAATATCGCCCATGATCTGCGTACCCCGCTCACTAGGATGCGCAGCAAACTTGAAACGTTAAAGCATGATGACAATAAAAACGAACTGCTGGCTGAGACCGATCAGCTGCTAAGCACCTTTAATGCGTTGCTCAGAATTTCTCGTATTGAATCCGAAAAAAAACGCAGCCAGTTTGTAGATGTTGATTTAAAGGTGCTGTTGGAAGATGTTACAGCCTTCTATGAACCTTTAGCTGAGGAAAAAAGCATTACCCTAACCGCCAGCTTAACTGAAACATGCATTCACGGCGATCGTAATCTTTTGTTTCAGGCCTATGCCAATTTGCTGGATAATGCTGTGAAGTTTACGCCAATCGGCGGAACGGTAAGCATCACCCTCTATCAAACAGATCAGCGCGCACATGTTGAAATATGTGATAACGGAGCAGGCATACCCGAACAGGAAAAAGATAAAATCTTCAACCGTTTTTACCGTAGCGAAAAAAGCCGCCGCTCTTCCGGAACCGGACTGGGGCTGAGCCTTGTGAAGGCTGTCATCGATCTGCATGGTGGTGGTATTCAAGTCAAAAATACCTACCCTGGTCTCAAAATTATTACCATTTTGTAATCTTCATGACATAAACGCGTAAACCCCGCCGCGCCATACTGCGGTGATGAAAACTGCAATTATCGGCACAGGTATTTCCGGCCTGGGTGCTGCTTATCTTCTGGCACCCCACCATGATATTACGGTATACGAGAAGAACGCTTATCTCGGAGGGCACAGCCGTACCATTGATATACCGACAGGCGAAACTCAAACGCCCGTCGATACCGGCTTTATCGTCTTTAATAATTGGAACTACCCTAACCTGATGGGGCTGTTTAAAGAGCTGGATGTACCCTACCAAGAAAGTGATATGTCATTTGGCGCCAGCATTGATAATGGCTGGTTGGAATATGGTTCCGACGGCATGTTCGCGCAAAAAAGAAACTGGGTGCGCCTGGCCTACTACAGTATGTTGGTCGATATTTTGCGCTTTAATAAGCAGGCCCTGGCTTATATTGAACGCTATGACGACATATCACTACAGGACTGTTTGAATCAACTGAAAATGGGTGAATGGTTCAGGCACTATTATCTGCTGGCAATGGGTGCGGCAATCTGGAGCTGCCCGATTGATGCCATTATGAATTTCCCGGCGCGCACCTTCCTGCAGTTTTTCAAGAACCACGGCCTGCTCAGTATCAACAATCGCCCACAATGGTATACCGTGACAGGTGGAAGCCGCGAGTACGTAGCACGCCTGGCAGCTCCGTTAAAAGACAAAATCAAACTGAACTGCGGGGTGAAAAAAGTAACAACCCGTGATCATCAAAAGATCGTTGAAGACAGCAACGGAAACATCGAGATTTTTGATCAGGTAATCTTAGCCTGTCACGCTGATCAGGCCTTGAAAATAATCGATGATCCAACCGCAGCAGAATCATCTGTGCTCGGCTCATTTGACTACCAGGACAATCACATCATCGTGCATAGCGACAGCAGCTTCATGCCACAAAAAAAGAAATGCTGGGCAAGCTGGGTTTATTTATCTGATGGCAAAAAGGATAACAAACCATCTGTATCGCTAAGCTACTGGATGAACAATCTGCAGGGGCTTAATCCGGATTACCCGGTTTTTATCACTCTCAACCCAAGCCGCCGACCGCAACAGGATTTGATCATCGACGAGCATCAATTTTCTCATCCGGTCTTTGACCTCAAAGCGATTAAAGCACAGGAAAAAATCGAGAGTATTCAGGGCAAAAATGGCTTATGGTTCTGCGGTGCATATCAGCGTTATGGTTTTCATGAAGACGGTCTGCTTAGCGCTGTGAATGTAGCCAAAGCCATGGGCGCTGGTATTCCATGGGATTAGCACCACAACTTTTTTTCGGCAAAGTGATGCATGGCCGTATATTTCCACGCCGCAACCACTTTTCCTACGGTATTTATTATCTAGCCCTGCCGCTTTCAAAAATCAAGCAGTTACCGATAGCACATAACCGTTTTGCCGCACTCAGCTTTTATGATCGCGATCATGGGCACTGTGATGGCAGTCATCTGGAAGCTTGGGCACAAGATATTCTCGCAGATTACGGTCTCGCAGAAGCTGTTGGTGACATCACCCTGATCTGTATGCCGCGCGTTTTTGGTTATGTTTTTAACCCGGTCAGCTTTTGGCTCTGCCATGGCAGCAACGGCACACTGAGAGCGGTACTCTGCGAAGTTCACAATACCTTTGGCGAGCGTCACACCTACCTATGTGCGCATCGTAATCATCGCCCGATTTGCGCCGGTGATGTTTTCCAGAGCGACAAGGTTTTTCATGTCTCTCCGCTGCTCAAACGTGAAGGTCATTACGAATTTCACTTCGATATTAACCAAGAACAATTCACTGTTCGGATAATTTTTTTTAACCAACAAGGTAAAAAACAATTGGTGACCACACTTGCCGGCTCGCTTGAGCCGATGACCACCGGCACACTACGCAAAGCCTTTTGGGCCTACCCATTGGTGACATTCAAAGCCATTACCCTGATTCATTGGCAGGCGCTGAAATTGCTTGCCAAAGGCATAAAATTCATTTCCAAACCAGCCCAAAAAAAAGACAAGGTAAGTGCCACCGACAACCTTACAAAAATGTAATTTTCAAGTAACCAGCCGGTTAGGCATCACCAATTAGTATACAAGTTATGTTCGCAAAAATAGCATCCAATCAACTCTTTCGCCGTCTGGAAAATCTGGATACCGGCACCTTGAAACTTGTCACGCCTGATGGGAAAACCCGTATCTTTGAAGGCAAAAATCCCGGCCAGCACGCCAATATGGAATTACGAGACTGGCGCGTCGTCAGTAATTTGATCCGCAAGGGTGATATTGGCCTTGCCGAAGATTACCGCGCCGGAAACTGGGAAACGGACGATTTGACAGCCCTTACAACTCTGGGACTCATTAACAAACGCACCCTGGAAAACGTTGTCACCGGTAATAACCTTTACCGCACATTGTCGGTGCTGTCATATCTGCTGCGCCTGAACTCACTCAAGGGCAGTAAAAAAAATATTCATGCGCATTACGATCTGGGCAACGATTTTTATCAATTGTGGCTGGATCCGTCGATGACCTACTCATCCGCCATATTTAAAGACCAGAGCGAGCCTTTGGAGCAAGCCCAATACAATAAATATGATCGCATTCTTGATTGTGTTGGTGACAACTCTGGCCGACTGCTTGAAATCGGTTGCGGCTGGGGCGGATTCGCTGAGCGCGCCAACCAGCGTGGTGACTTTACTGTAAAAGGCATCACCCTTTCCGAAGAACAACATGCTTATGCGCAACGCAGACTGGGCCCTGGAGCCGATATTGTGCTGGAAGATTACCGCCATCAACAAGGCAAGTTCGACAACATCATTTCCATTGAAATGTTTGAAGCCGTCGGCGAACGCTACTGGCCAACCTATTTCCAAAAAGTCAGTACCCTGTTGAAACAAGGTGGCAAAGCGGTCATCCAAACCATTACCATCGATGATCAGGCGTTCCCCCGCTATCGCCGTGGTGCCGACTTTATAAGAAGTTATATCTTTCCCGGCGGCATGCTTCCCAGCCCGTCAGTGTTTAAAGCTGAAGCTAAAAAATGCGGCCTCAAAACTCAAAATGCCTTCCATTTTGGGCACAGCTATGCCCGCACGCTGGAGCACTGGCTCGAAGGCTTCGATCAAAAGTACGATCAAGTAAAGGCATTGGGATTTGACGATGGCTTTATCCGTCTGTGGCGCTTTTACCTGTCTGCATGTATCGCCGGTTTTAATACCGGGCAGACAGATGTTATGCAAGTGGAGTTGCGCCATGACGCATAAAAAAATGCTGAATGTTATACGTGTTGCATTGGTTCTGGCCATTTTGGTGATGACACCGGCTTATGCGCTGGAGCACATTAACAGTTCGGTTCCTGATGCCCGGGAAGTCGGTCAAGGCCGCCTGACTTACCTGTTCTGGGATGTCTATGATGCCACGCTCTACGCGCCACAAGGCAGTTGGGAAAACGGCAAGCCTTTTGCTCTAGAACTTGCCTACCTGATAGACCTGAAAGGCAAAAAAATTGCCGATCGCTCGGCAAAAGAAATCCGTAAACAAGGTTTCTCCGATGAGGTCAAACTTGCCACCTGGCACGCACAAATGCAGAAAATATTTCCCGACGTTGGCGAAGGCGTCAGTTTGACCGGCGTTTACACGAAAACCGGTGAAACCGTGTTTTTTAGAAACAACGTGGAAATCGGACGTATTAACGACCCTGAGTTCAGCGAAGCTTTTTTTGGTATATGGCTGAATGAAAAAACCAGTACACCAAAATTGCGTCGAAAGTTGCTGGGAACAACATGACTGACGCCCCATCACGCTATGCGGTGTTTCAATACAGTATTTTAGCCCTACCCTTAGCGTTTGCAGGACTACCACTGTATATTCATGCGCCCGATTTTTACACCCGCGATCTGGGTTTAAACATTGGCCTCATCGGCATGATATTGCTGGCCGTCAGGCTGTTTGATGCCATTCAAGACCCCTTCATCGGTTACCTCTCTGATAAACATGCCGGCAAACGCTATGCCATTGTTTCAATCGGGGCTGTCATGTTGGTGATCGGTATGGCTGCAGTATTTTATGGACCGCAATTGTCTATACCCACGGCTGTCTGGTTCACGCTCTCCATGATCCTGGCCACCACCGGCTTCAGCATTGTCACCATCAACCTCAATATGATTGGTGGGTTTTGGCATGATGATCCGAAACAACGTACCCGTATCTCCGCTTTCCGGGAGGCCTTCGCCCTGGTGGGATTGCTGATCGCCTCCGTGCTTCCCGCAGTATTCCAGAGTTTCACTTCAGCTGAGGATGCCTTCCGAATTTTATTCTGGGTCTTCGTTGTGATCTTGGTTGCTGGTTTCATCACCTTTACCCATTTCATGAAACGGATTTCACCCGAACACAAAATCACCAAAGCCGGCACCAGCAAAGGGCTTTCATTCCTGCCGATCCTGATCGGCCCAGACCGTCATTTTTTCGGTGTATGTTTCCTGGCCCAACTCGGCTCTGCCATACCGGGTGTTATGGTTTTATTTTTTATTCGGGACTATCTCGGTGCCGGCAATCTGTTCGGCCTGTTTTTGTTTTTATATTTTATTGCCGGCGCTGCGCTGATGCGAGTTTGGGTGAAACTAGCGGATAAAACAGGCAAAGAAAAAGCATGGCTTGCCTCTATGCTGCTGGCCGTGGTCACTTTTATCTGGGCCTTTTTTCTCCAACCCGGTGATGTGATTGCCTATGCTGTCATCTGTGTTCTTTCCGGCATGGCTTTGGGGGCTGATTTAGCGCTACCGCCATCCATTCTGGCCGATCGGGTAACACGCCAGAAAACCGAAAGCGAAGCCACCCAATATTACGCCCTGCTAGCGTTCATCCCGAAAACCTCGATAGCCATCGCCAGCGGTGTTTCTTTTCTTGTGCTGGGCCAGCTCGGTTTTGTCGCCGGCACCCAGAACACGCCAACGGTCATGCAATCTCTGATAACGCTGTATGCGCTTATACCCTGCCTGATTAAACTCATCGCCGCTTACTATTTGTGGCGCATGCATAAACATGAAGGAGATATTTATGCGCTTGATAAACAAAACTTTGATAGGAACAGTTGCCATGGGACTCGTAGCATTTCTTAGCGCCTGCGTAGGTGGACCGACATTGGATCACTACAAAGGCGCCGAACCGCCTTTGGATCTGAAGGAATATTTCAGCGGCCCAATCAAGGCCTGGGGACTGGTACAAGATCGCAAGGGCCATGTTACCCGCCGTTTCGACGTAACCATGAATGGCACATGGGATGGTGATGTCGGCACCCTGGAAGAGCATTTTGATTACTATGATGGAGAAACCCAGAAACGTATCTGGACCATTAAGAAAATTGCCGACCAGCAATACGAAGGCACAGCCGGCGATATAATTGACAAGGCTGATGGCAACATCGAAGGCAACGCAATGCGTTGGGCTTATCGAATGGATCTGGATGTCGGCGAGAAAACTTACCGCATCACATTTGATGATTGGATGTTTTTAATGAATGATGGAGTGCTGATTAACCGCTCATATTTGAAGAAATTTGGTATCCGGATGGCTGAGCTCACGTTGTTTATGCAAAAACAGAATCAATAATGAAATCGTATGCAGGCAAACAAATCTGGATTATCGGCGCAAGCAGCGGCATCGGCGAAGCTCTTGCCAGGGAGTTTTCCAGCCAACAGGCACAGCTGATTTTATCCGCGCGCAGCGAACATAAACTTCACGCCATTAATCAGCAACTGGGCGGTAATCACACCGTCCTGGCTGTCGATGTTGCCGACCACGATGCTTTAACAAACGCTGCAAAAACACTGCAGAAGCTGGACAGCGTCGTGTTTTTAGCTGCTATTTACGCGCCCCATTCCAAACAAACCAAAGACATCAACTTCATTCATGACATGATTCATGTCAATCTCGGTGGCGCATTTAATACCGTCAATGCGGTATTACCTCTATTCGAGAAACAGGGGTTTGGTCAAATTGCGTTATGCGGGAGTGTTGCCGGCTATCGCGGCCTGCCATACGGGCAACCTTATTGCGCAACCAAAGCCGCGATCATTAACTACG
Organism: Gammaproteobacteria bacterium; assembly: GCA_021772985.1. Taxonomy (GTDB): domain Bacteria; phylum Pseudomonadota; class Gammaproteobacteria; order Xanthomonadales; family Wenzhouxiangellaceae; genus JAJFKX01. Next base: position 52,450 of record JAJFKX010000036.1, on the reverse strand, counting down.
CAGAAAGCTTAAAAATTGAACTGGAAAATCAAAACATCGACGTCAAAGTCATCAACCCCGGTTTTGTCCGCACCCCGCTAACCGATAAAAATAATTTTCCCATGCCGATGTTGATTGAGCCAGAAGACGCTGCCAAAGCTATTTCCAAAGGCCTGGTATCAAAAGCCTTTGAAATCCATTTCCCCAAAAAATTCACCTGGATGATGAAATTTTTCAGCGCATTGCCAGCAACAGCTTATTTTATGGTTTCCAGAAAAATACGACCCAAATAGTGGATGGGATATCTATCTTGAATACTGAGGCATTTCCTGTGAAAACGATCAAATATATTTAGTGTGTCTAAAGACTTTCCAAAGCATTTGAAAGGCGGTTTGTGATAAACAATGACTGTCCAATTGAAATCTTTCGAGAGACAGCAACACCAAGAACTATAGCTGTCTCGTGGACTAACGTTCTAATAACGAAAAGGTTGGCTGAATCAGATTCAACGATGGTTACCCTTAGTTTTCCGCTGGCTATACTTTGTACGGAAGCTTCGGCTATGGATATAAGCGTACTTGTTATTGCAGCCATTTTATCGCCTTCAAGGTCACATTTCTCAGAGTTTCTATGATGAATGACAAAACCATCCTCGGTACAGACGCTTGCCATGATTACTTCGAAATTAGCCTCAACAAACTGATTTATCAATGGTATTGAAAGTTTTTTTATTCCATTAAATACAGTCTTGCTTTGGTTAAGCATCTTAATTTTATTTCCTTGAGTTATATTGCTTTTGCATTATGCATGGAATTAATAAAGTACGGTATCATCATAGATGACTTCCGATCGAGGCAATTAACAGGAATTACAACACCAGGAAGTTCATGATCAAGCAGGAAAGACTTCAAGATGTCAGCTACTGCAGAGACATTCTTATTGCTCACTTCGTCAACATGCGTTAGGCCTAGAACAAATGGTGTGCCTGTTTTTACTGGATCAAAGAATCTTAAGCATTCAGATAAATCTACAGTATTGGGCGCACCGGAAAACTTCACCAGCAATGTAAGCCCCCATAGTGATTTATTGACATGCTCCCATAATAATGAATAACGTTTTTGCCCTGGCACACCGTATAAACCCAAGGCCATTGAATCATTGAAATTAATACGTCCGTAATCAATACCAATTGTTGTAAATTCTTTTCCTATATCAACTGTCGCCCGCTTGTCTGTGTCGACAACTTCGATTTCACTCAAAGTTCTAATAATAGTTGATTTTCCAGACCCCACATCACCAACAAATGCTAATTTCTGATAATCGGACATCAAACATACCTGCGGAAGAATGAGCGAAGCTGGCTGTAAAAATTACTATCGCTTTGCCTGGGTTTGCTTTGATTCCGAAAGGTATTATTTGCGTGCTGAACCTGATATTTTCGAATGGCCAAATCGTCGCTTTGATATAGTTGATGTAATAAGTTATATAACTCATATTCTTTTAGTCTAAATGTGCCCAATAAATCATAGAATGTCCGCCATCTCATTATTAGGTGGCCATAGATATCGAGCAGATCATGATTACCAACTTGCGCACTTGTAATTGTGGGAACAGAAAGCAACTTTACCTCAATTTGCCCAACTTTTCTAAGGCTGGGGAAATCAGCATTGTAATAATTAGATCTTACCTGAGCCTTATAAAATATACTTAATATTTTCAATGCGGCTTTATTATTGTTTTTTAATGCAGGCCATTTCTTATCGATGAATAATGCGACTTTTTCACTGACTGGTGAGGTTGATGCAAGTTTTAGACTCCATGCTTGAAATTCACGAGTAGTTAAATTAGCCTCGTCTAAAAGAGTATTGACATCATAGTGTCGCGAGTCAGTACATATTCTTTTATATAACGATGTTATAACCTCGGTTGGCCCTTCTATTGCCTGCAGATAATAGCCACCCTTATAACACAAAAATCCAGTAATATTATTGGCTCGATTGAATCGTCTTCCCTGCACAATAATATCAGTAATAGCAGTTGGTACATGTTCACTCCATTGCCCATTCGCAGTGCTGCAATATAAGATTTGCTTAAACATTGCCACTCCATGATAGGCCAATAGTGCCTATGGGCGTGCGCATTAGAATTATCTAATGCGCTACTTTTACACTATTTGTGTAATTAGATCTCCAAAGCATTTTCAAGATTCTGGACTTTTCTTCGAGCCAGGGCCAGGTTAGCTTTGGCTTTATTAAGAACCAGGTAAATAAACAGGTCCGAGTGGTTTGCAGTAGGGCGAATAATATGAATTTGAGAATCCAATGTGATCAGAATGTCTTCAATTTCTCCATCGATACCCAATGACGCCATGGTATCCATTTTCGCTTTTACAACTTGTGCATTACCGGCGCCAGCCAGCTCCAAATCTACGCCCCCACCTATCATACCCAATACCATACCGGTTCTATAATCGACAATGCAGCCCCCCATAGCACCATCTATTGTCATTAGTTCATCTAGACATTCTTTTGTTGAACTCATTATGTTACTCCAAATTAGAAATATAATTAAATTCGTTATAAAACGTAACATTTGTGCTTTATATTAAAAACGATATCACGCAATACTCAAAGCATGTAAACAAAACGCTCCTTGCGTATCACACATATAAAACGTATAGCTTCATAGCGAAAATAATCTTCCAGGAATATAATAAAGATCCGGAAAACTGATGAAAATATATTGTAGACACGAGAACTCGACATCTACTTGCTGGCTTTTCCTTGGAAGTGGCCTTTATTTGAGGCTCTAATAATCCTGTGCATTCATCAAATGTTCACATATGTCGTATTTTAGTGAATCTATTGATATTGTCAAGAAGTTCGTGATTTTATTAGACTTGGTTTATCGCTAATTCAATGCTGCGACAGCCTTGTTCTGTTTATAGCGGCTAAAACAAACCGATGTTAATTATAGAAATATTCGAACAAGTATAAGATTTTACAAGTTTTTACAATTGTCGCAAATATTTCAGTATTCATCTATTTCTCATAGTTGCGACATCTCCATTTTAGCTGATAGCTCAGAGAATTGATATTGCATATAGTTGGCTTAACCATTTATAACAAACCACCATGCCGACACCACTTCCTTCACAAGCACATTGAATGCTATCTGCTATTGCTACCTGCACCTGAATAATACCCGTCAGATCTTTCTTTAGGGCAAAGATGTGTTCTAACTGATGCTGCTCTAATGTCATGACAAAGTATGATATATACTACCTAAGTAGTAGCATATTGAAATGCTGATGCTAACCATAATAAATCAATGGGTTTTTTATTCTTTATGACAATTTAATTTTTAATCTAAACAATAGATGAATTTTTGCATTACCCTGTCATTCCACGTCCACTTCAGTATGGTCATGAAATAATGCCTCTATACCCGGCATTTCAGTTTTAACGCCAGGCTGATACAAATAACATGAAATTCTAGGGTTATTATCTAAATCTGAGTGCACCAAACAGGTTTCTTCATATTCTATAGTGTTTTCGGAAAACCTTACCCTAAGCACTTTTGCATCGCCATTTAATACTGTCTCTATAGTGGCTTCACCATGTACCGTCAGATTACCAATTTGACGAATGACTTTTAATTTGTCCGTGCCCCCGTATATTTCTACTTTCCCACTGTAGGTATTATCAGAGTCCGGGGATTTTCCTATCAGCAAATATTTGCCAATCAACAAATCAGATAACAATCCATCTTCTGCATAAACAATAAATGCAGCCAATGCCCCTATTAATGATAAAAATAATTTCATTTGATTACCTATTGCAGCAACTGTGCAATACATTCCTCGGGGTTCGTTTCAGTTGCTTAAGTGATTAGCAATTCATCTATCCCCAGCACACCTATTGCACGTTATCGTAATTTTCTCGCACCTCTTGTTCGAACGCTTTCCCGGTCTGCATCGACAGCTCTGCAGCACTAAGACGAATCAACCCCTCAGTTTGTAGTTGAGTCAGCTTTTGAGCACCCACCACCCAGATAATCGCTGTTTGATCACCTGTCGGCAAGCTCATAAACCTGTCATCCAAGGCCTGGTCCACGGCAATCCTATTAAGTAGTCTCAAGACTGCACTAACGTCATACCAGTCGCCATAATTTTCTGCTGCTTGCTGGTAAGACTTACCCCTGAACTGTGCCCTCAGCAGGTAGGGCTCATCGCCAGCGTCATAGTCGTTAGGTGGTTGCTCGGTAAATTGAGCCTGATGTAGCTCGCTCAATGCGGCTACACCCGCCAATAGATAGTCATGGTTGTTCGGGAATACCCCGGTTTCAACATCAAGCCAATAGATATTGCCCAGCACGCTGACGAAATCGGATACGGTCAATGCCACCTCAAGCTGGCTGTACTCATCAGGCAGGTTGGGCAGCAATGATTGCTCTGTAAGGTATTGTTCCAAGCTGCCCGGCTGAGGATAATTCGACAAAGCCATCAGTACAGGTTTAAGCATCGAATAATCATCTTCGGTGATTTGCCAACCGAGTAAAACCTCAGCTTCTGCAACAGCTGCCGGGCGATCGCGCAGCGCTTTCTCGCGGAGGCAATATTCCACATCATGTATTCGCCTACCTATAGCCAGACTTTTCCGCCAGCCGGCACACATCCCCTCAGCCGGTGGGTTATCGGTTAACCCTGCCAATGGATCAGCTAATCGTTCTGGTGCATCTTCAGAAAACTCGCTGCAACCGGTAAAAAGCAATGCCACCAACATGAATAGACTGAAAAGTTTATTGATTTGTTTCATCGTGAGCTTACCTCCATGCGCTATTCAGACACACGTTATTCATAGTTTTCATTCTGAGAGTTTGAGCAAAATCTCAGCTTACATGAGGCTATAAAATAATAGCTGTCGGAGCTCTCGTCTGCTGCAGCGAAGAGTTAGGCCGCAGGGAGCGTGGGCGCGTTTCTATTGACCGGCAGGTGGTTGCCACAACTCGACCTTGTTTCCTTCAGGATCGATGACCCAGGCAAACTTGCCGTACTCAGAGTCATCGATCTTGTCGAGGACGTTGCAGCCTTCCGCTTTGAGCGCCGTGACCACAGCGTGAAGGTCTTCAACGCGGTAGTTGACCATGAACGAGGCTTTGCTTGGAGCAAACTGGTCGCCTTCCTCCGAACAAACGGACCAGACGGTCGTCCCGCCTGCGGGCTTCCCATCCGAGTCGGCCCAGGCGAACGCGGTACCGCCCCACTCCTGGACATCGATGCCGAGATGACGCTTGTACCAAGCCTGCAACGCAGGTGCATCCTTTGCCTTGATAAAGATGCCGCCGATGCCAGTGACTCGCCTCATGTGAACCTCCGATGTGTAGTGTTCTGGGGGTGACAGTTGCCCTGCGCAGTGTAATTTGCTCATTGGAGCATAACGTAACTTGGTCAAACTGACACATTAGTTATACGGCTGGCTTATAAAAATGCATAAATGCCCCGGATGGGCAAGTTTCAAACCTGGTCAGCTGAAACTTGGCTGGAACGGCACCATCGGCGAACAGGCGTTTACCTGCACCAACGACCACAGGAAATGTCCAAAGCCGAAATTCATCAATTAACTGGTTGGAAAGCAATGTTTGGATTAGCTGCCAACTGCCATGAACCTGCAATAGAGGCCCATCCTGTTGCTTGAGCTGAAATAACTCCGCTGCAATATCCCCGGTAATCTTTTCCGAGTTTTGCCATTTAAGATTTTCCAAAGTGGATGTCACGACATACTTTCTGGCGTTGTTGAGCTTTTCCACAACGGGGTTATCATTGTTTGAATCAGCAAAGCTTGAAGCAAAAAGTTCATAGGTAATACGTCCGAGTAAAAGGTCATATGACTCAGCCATTGCCTCACGACCAACTTGCGCCATTACTTCGTCCCAGTGCTCATTAGCCCAACCACCTTGAGTAAACCCTCCTGAGAAATCTTCTTCTCGCACACTCGGAGCCTGCATTACACCGTCAAGAGTTTGAAAAGTTAAAATAGCCAGCTTTCTCATGGTATTTCCTTACATAAAAAGTGGGTAGCGGCTCAAATCAAACATCTACAAACATCTACTACAAACATCTAGACACCCATTATCCATAGCCACAATCTTACAATATTTTCAGAATCTGCTGATGGTTCAGCTGTTTGGTATTGCATAAGATAACTTTACGTTTTATCACTTAACTGCTATGCCAACCCCAGGATCTTCGCTGGTTGCACTGGATGCAACACCGTATTACCACTGCATCGGGCGTTGCATACGGCGAGCTTTTCTTTGTGGCCAAGATGCACTCACTGGACGTTCTTTCGAGCATCGCCGTGATTGGATCGTAGTGCTGTTAATCAAGTTATTCCGTGTCTTTGCTCTGGATGTTTGTGCTTATGCCGTTATGAGCAATCACTACCATGTCATCTTGAAGGTCAATACGGCTACTGCACAGTGTTGGCCGATGGATGAGGTTTTAGATCGTTGGTGTCAGCTGTTCTCAGGGCATTTATTGGTACAGCGCTACCTGGCGGGTGAATCAATGACTTCGGGTGAAATAGCCGCGGTACAGCAATTAGTGGCTAAATACCGGGCCAGGTTGACTGACCTATCCTGGTTTATGCGGTGCTTAAATGAACCCATAGCCCGGATGGCCAATGCTGAAGATGATTGTACGGGCGAGTTTGACTCGCACCTTCCATGGCGCTCGGCCCTTTGGGCCAGCTAAAGCTGCCCAATTTACTCCAGGCAATTTAGTGGGAAGGTCGTTTCAAATCTCAGGCATTATTGGATGAGAAAGCCTTGATTAGCTGTGTCGCTTATGTCGATTTGAATCCCATTCGTGCAGGTATTGCATTAACACCTGAAACATCAGATTTCACATCTATCCAGCAACGCATACAACAAGCAGTCGATATACCAGACAACTCACAACCAGTCGCTTCCTTGGATAAACAGATTCCCAAATTATTGGACTTCAGTCGCATGCGATATGACGATATAGGTTTACCCTGCGCACTCACAGAATATCTGGAATTGGTCGATTGGAGTGGCCGGGCCATACGCCCCGACAAACAGGCAAGGATCCAGGAAAATCTACCGCCGATATTGGAAAGACTGAATATAGATCCAGTCCATTTACTTCGATATCTGGACCATAAAGAAAAAGGCTTTGTGCATGCCATCGGTAGTCGACGAGCTATTCAAACGGCTGCGCTGAAACTTGGCAAAGCGTTTTTGAAGGGCATTTCAGCAGCTAATCGGTTATTTCCAGAACCCAGCTGATCAAAACCTTCGGATTCCTCTATATCGCTGGCTGGCGAGAATTACCTATACCTGAAATCAGCGACTTTATGCTTGTCTGCAATCTCCAGCACGAAAATCAAGAGTACGGCTATTTAACGCTGGAATTTGATGCCTGTTTTTTAGCGGTCTGCTTACAGATATTAATGGATGTCTAAATTCTTCTCTACTTTTTAGGCTATAAAATAATGGGTGTCTAAGTTCTTTTATCCTTTTTCAATCTGTAACTACCTAATTGCCTCTGAGCGTATAAACATAAGCATCCACAGCACTGTTGTCTTTACGCTTTGCGACCACTAAGACACGCTCATAACCTTCACCCTCAAACTTATCGAGTTTTGCCCAATGGTCAGAGAGTTTATCTGAACTGAATAGAAACCCTTCGATTGCCTCACCATCTTTATCCAGCACAATTCCAGGGTAGCCCATACCCGCTCCCCAACCTTCCGGGTGCAATGTCCCAATGACTATCGCATCTTCCCAGGAACCAGCAATACCATCAAGCATGTGCTCGTTTGGCCGACCTGGTGCCAGAGTGCCGTAAACAAACAATCGTTGAATCATCGATTCTCCCGCACGAGCTTATCTAATCCTGACAAATGAATAAGTACCACATCATGCATTTTTAGAACTGTTATCTGCTCAAGGTTTTGGCTATTCATACCCATCCCCAAAAATAAAATCCCCATCATCTTCAAAACTGACCATCCGCGGGAACCCATTAACAACCGCAGTCTCCGGTGCAGCATCCCCATTCATATCAAAACGCCCGGATACTGTTACCAACTCTACTGTGGTGCTGGTCAAACTGGTACTGAACTGCCCGTTTACATCAGTGGTTCCAGTAGCCTGCCCAAAGGCTGCATTACCCGTCACCGACAAATCAACAGTGATTCCTGACAGCGGCGTGCCCGCTCCATTAACCAATTGAATAGTCACCTGGGTCGCATCCGAACCATCAGCCAATACAAAGGTGCGATTCACACTTAACATGGTCATCGGGTTGCTCGCGTCCACAATGCCCGAGCCCAGGTTCATCGAAACCACCACCGCATCATGATCTGATGCCCGGAACGCATCGGGCTGATAGAAGTTGGCCGGTTTCATCACGGCTCCGCCCCCCGGCAGATTTTCCTGGTTATAGTCGAACGCCACCAGTTCATCGGCATTTATATGCCAGTGGGTGGCATCCATCACCTGGTCAGCCAGGCTTGGTGTGGCAATCGCATAATCCAAAGCGCCCGCCTGCCCCCTGAACATAAACGAATACGCTCCAGCCCCTTCAAACTCACTGCCCAGATTAATCAAGCCGGAATCTGTCAATGCCCGAATCGGATCTTCCATCGCATAAGAATTCAGATCGCCCAGAATCAGAAAGTCTGAATCGCCACTACCGGTCGGGTCGGTATTAACCCAATCTGCCAGGGCCAGTGCTGCCAGCCTGCGGCTCTCATTAAAGCAGGCCTGACCATCACCCTGATCAAGGTTCAAGCCTGAAGATCCACCACAGCCTTTGGACTTGAGGTGATTCACAATCGCGGTGAACATTTCACCATTGTTATCCATAAAAGTTTGTGCTGGTGCCGGGCGGTTGCGGTTGCTGTCAAACCTTGGATCGACACTGGAATCGAGAATCGCAAAAGCCCCGACCGGCGTCAAAGCAGCCGGTGTGTATATAAACCCTACCTTAATTGCATCCGTTTCAATTGTACCGGTATTAATAAAATCCCAAACGCCTGCACCAGCTATTGCATTCAGCGCATCAACCAGGCCTTGCAATGAACCGGTGGCATCGTTTTCCAACTCCACCAGACCAACCAGTTGTGCGCCGGTACCCAAAATCGCCTGCACCAGCTTGTCGGTTTGGCGGGTCAGTTCCGATGCACTGTCGGCACCGCGGCAACTTTGATTCATCGATGGTCCGCATATCGCTCCACCACCATCCAGATTGGTGAAGAAGTTCAAAACATTAAACGACGCCACTTTCATTGCCCCGGCAGCAATGGCCGGCGCATTCAATCTGGGATTGGCATTTTCATTAAATACCAATGATTGGGTCGGCTGCACTTTATAGTTACTGAAAGTGAAACTCATCACGCCCTGCAGGCCAGTTACCTGATAACCGTTGCGCACCGGGTTGCCGGCATTTAATGGGTTGGTATCATCCCGGCCGACCACAAACGGCATTACATTGGCACCGTTGGCACCATTGTCCACCAGCAAGCGATTCAAATCATTCAGGACCTGTTGGCTATTGGCCGGGGCACCTGGCAACACAAAGTTGGTGGGCTGAATAATACGTCCATTGGACAATGCAAACTCGCCGAACTGCACCAGGTCAAACTGATCACTGACGGTTAATGCCTGCGGCAACACTACCGCCATACCTTCCACTCTTTCCAGATCGAGCAAATTGGTAACCGGCAGATTGACCGATACCGGGGTCGCGGTGAGCACACCACGGCCTGCTGCAGTACATATTTCGATGCCGGTCAGATTGCCGACCTGGGTGGAGTCAAAAAATTCTTCGACAGTGCCCCGCACCCGAATCTGATCACCAACGTTGATATCCAACAAATTACCCGGTGCAAACACGAATACGCCTTCTGAGGTCATCGGATCAGCATCTGCCTCTGCATCTTCCTCCTGAACAAAAAAACCATCCAGTTCACCACTCAGACCATTCTGGAAATCACCTACCACCAGACCTTGAATTTCCACCACATTGCCGATCAATGGTGAAGCAAATCCGCTACCCTGAACAGCATGAATCAAGGTTTCACTTGCCGCGTTATCACAGGTAAGCGGAACATTGCCGGGATCAACCTCATCGTTGACTGCTGCCGGGGTATTGATGGCCTCGCCAACCACCGGCGTTCCAGGGTCCAGGGCAGGAATACCAGCACCGTCAAAATCGTTACGCAGCCAATCCCCGACAGTGTCAGTATCAGTGCCATTCGGTATTCTCGAAGCACCGCCGACAGTAGCTGCCCCACTATCAAAGTCCGGCAGTAAAGTAACCGCTGCATAACTGACATCACCAGCATCTTGATCAGAAACAGCAATATCATCCACAATGCGATCCCAAGGGGTGCTGTCCAGCAGCCCATCATCATTGGTATCCAGATCATCACCAATCATGCCGGTAAAACCTTCCACCAATAACAATGTCATGCTGGTGTTTTCCAGCACACCACTCATAAACGGTGTGACATACAAACCATTCGCAGCAGTGGTTCCCACCGCTATCACACTGTCTATATTGCCCCGGCCCTGGCTGTTGTCACCTTCGATCTGTAATAGACTATATGCACTGTAATCGTTGGCAGGCGTACCGAAAATTTCGATATATTCATTGTTATCATTACTGCCGACATGATCAGCAACAAATTCATTGATGATCGGGTCCACCGCCATCAGTTCACCATCACCCATGATCACTACATTATCGATCGCAACATCCTCGTCCCCGTCATCCAGAAAGCTGACCGTTAAACGCAAATCCAGGCTCATTCCGGTAGCACCAATAGTCGCCATAAATGCAGCCGGGGTTTCGGTTAATGCTGTGCCATTGCCGGTACCGTCAAAATTGGTATCCTGCGCCGGTTCACTATTGAACTCACCACCGCTGGACTCAAATGCCAGCAAATCCTGAAATCCATTGTTGTCAATCTGGTATTCAAATACCACCGAGCTGTTGTTGTCCCAGTCTTCGTTGCCGTCACTGGAATCATCCTCGGCAATCAATATGCTGAGCTGCAGATTGCTCAGTCCGGAAATGGTCAGGTTATTCCATTCCAGTGCAACTGTATTGGTCTCAGCACCGCTCACTCCGTTGGTATCCTGGGCAGCAAAAAAAGTACCGCTGAAACCGGAAAAATTGGGCACGATATCGGTACCGTCACTCAATCGGTAATAATCACTGGCTTCACCCGCCGATTCCAGCGCCGGGGTGGCAGTGAACTGGTTTGAGTTACTGAACGGCTCATCCAGAACCGTTACCTGGGCAGTGGCGACAATCGACCAGCAGGCCACGCAGAACAAAGCAGAGATGATTGAATAGCGCATCTTGAGATTATCCGGGTTTCAATTGGAATTAAGGGGTTTGATCTGATCAATCCATGACATGGGTTACATTTTACTATTAATACGTGGCTAACTGTTTTCAGCCAAATGCCCAAGCAGACTGGTAACCAGAATCTGGTTTACCGCAAAACCTATGTTGTTATTACAGTGATGCCCCCTAAAAAAAAGGCCCGTAAAAACGGGCCTTGCGCAAGTTTGTTGGCTATTGCTTACATCTTGCCGCGCTCGTTGATTTCTTTCAGGTTTTCATTGACCTTGAACATCACGATCAGCAGCTCACAATAGACCCGCACGACCAATGGGCCAAGCACTATCCAAATCAAGCCACCGAAGGTTGCCGGTCCGCCCTGGAACAACAAGGCAATGCCACTCAGGACCACTGCAACAACACCAATGTAATAAATGATTTTGATAATCGACGGCGTGATCATGCTGTCGAAATTGAGGAGTTTGCTAAAAAAGTTTTCGTCTGACATTAGAGTATCCCCGAAGGTTTACGCCCTGTTTACGGGCTGTTGGTTAACGGCATAACTGCCGGTATCTACCGGCTCCAGCGGAACCGGTAACAAAATTATTATTCTTATGACAAATTCAGCCTGACGTAGAATCTGCTAGCCCTGGGTGGTGGCCACACTCACAGCTGTAATACCAACAATATTGGCTGCATCCAGCACCGTCACCAAAGCCTCAGTATCGGAATCAGGGTGAGCAGCAATAATCAGCGGCGCATCCGGCCGGATCGCGTTTTCGCGTTCCAGATTAGCGCGCATGGCTGCCAGATCGACTTCGCGATCATTAATGGTAATAACACTGGTGTGATTGATCTTGACCACAATCGGCAGATTATCCGGATCAGGCGGAGGCGGCTCGGAAGTCTTGGTCGGCCGGGAAATGTCCAAACCACGTTCTTTCACGAATGAAGTGGTCACAATAAAGAAGATCAACATGATAAACACGATGTCGAGCATCGGGGTGATGTTAATCTCGGCTTCGTCGTCCGCGTGACGGCGTCTTTTCATAAATTATTCCTATTGTCTGGCTGAACAATCAGCGCCTGCATGCCCATAGATTACTCGACTATGAGCAATTTCGCCAGATCGGGCTGGCTCGTCTCGACTATTCACCAGTGACTTTGCCCCGGAACGGAGCCACAAACAAGATAGTATTTATACGTTTTGCCGGTATTTTGAGCTGCTTATAATGGCAATAAAGTCACCGTGCTGACCAACCCATCAGCCACCCCGAAACGGCAGTTTATCGGCTGCTTTACCGGTAGTTCGGATGAACAAGCGGCATTTACCCTAAATCCCAACTGCTCTGGCTTGCTGGCGTCAATCAACTGCACCTCATGGAACTCAAGAAATTGCTGAGTCACAGGATACAGCGCTTTATAAACACTTTCTTTGGCTGAGAACAACAAACTAACCCGGGTTCCAAAATCTGGCACCTGAGTAGACAATAAAGCCAGTTCAGCAGGGGTGGCAATAGCATCCGCAAGCCGTGAAGCCTGTTGCTCGGACAACACTACTTCTGCATCAATGCCCAGGCCCAGATAGTTCCGGCGACTGGCAATCATGGCCGCGGCATAATTGGCACAGTGGGTAATCGAACCAATCAGGCCATCTGGCCAAACGGGTTGACGGTCTTTGGCAATTGGAATCTGTCCATCAAAGCCGAAGTTCAACTGCCGGATAGCCTGGCGGGCGGATAATCTACCGTAAAAAAACTCCTGGCGCCGTTTAGCAACAGAACGCTGAATCGTTTCAGGAACTGCCAACCCAGCTTGACTGAAACTGGTGTCGCAAAAGTTTTCTGTTTGCCAGACTTGTTCGCTGAAACTACAGCCGGTTGGCACTGGTTGTCCAATAAACTGCCCCATTAACAAACTCCCGCCTGAATACAGCAGCAGGATTGAATAAATCGATCGGCAGGGGTAGATGGTTTGGTGGGAAAAGTGGATTTATTGCTCATTTTGCATTTCCTTATGCGCGTTCGTTCCTGTTTTTATTGAGCAACCAGCTCTTATTTACCTGTAGATTACCTAACTGGGGCCTATTTCGCCACATTTGCCTGCATCTTTGTGCGCACCAACAGCGAGTTTCTGATCGGCTCATGGTTGGGTGGCCATGCTGATTGACTCGATTCCAACGATCTTTGCAGCATCCAAAACCGCCACAAGCTGATCAGTCATGGCATCGACATGCGCTACCACAAGCATAGTTGCCTGGGGGCGGGTCGCATTTTCACGCTCCAAGTTGGCCTGCAACGACAGCCGCTCAACTGGTTGATCTACCCAAAAGGTATTGGTGTTATCAGTTCTGACCACCATAGGTGGTTCAGAGGCGTTTTCCACTTGTGGTGATGTTGTCGGGCGGGAGATATCCAGACCGCGCTCGCGGACAAATAAGGTGGTAACAATAAAAAAGATCAACATGATAAAACAATATCCAGCATCGGCGTGATATTGATTTCAGCATCGTTTTCGGGGCGGTCATGAGCAGACATATCGATACCTCGGTATTGTCCGATCAGGCCCCACTCTGAATTGTTAGCTTACTCCACAGTTACCGATTTTGCCAAGTTGCGTGGTTGATCGACATCGGTACCTTTGAGCACAGCCACATGATAGGCCAGCAGCTGCAATGGAATGCTCATTACAATCGGCGCCAAGCCATTTCCGCCGGTTTCCACTTCTACCACCCTGGCATGCCCTGCCAAACTTTGGCTGATGTGGTGATCGGCCATCACCAGCAAATCACCACCGCGGGCCCGGACCTCCTCCAGATTGGATTGCAGTTTGCCTAACAGCTGATCATTGGGTGCTACTGCAATCACCGGCATATCGGCATCCACCAGCGCCAACGGACCATGCTTTAATTCACCCGCCGGGTAGGCTTCGGCATGAATATACGAAATTTCCTTCAGCTTTAACGCCCCTTCCATCGCCACCGGATAGTGGCTGCCACGGCCTAAAAACAGCGCATGGTGTTTTTCGCTAAAGCCCTCAGCCAGCTCAGCAATTTGTTTGTCCAACTTCAGTGCCTGAAGGATTTGCTGCGGTAAAGCATGCAGTTGCCGGGTTATTTCACTTCGCAATCCAATGTCTTCGCTATGCGTTTCCAGCAAAGCCAGCAAAATCAATTGCAATGCGGCCAATTGAGTGGTGAATGCCTTGGTGGAAGCAACGCCTATTTCCGGTCCGGCACGGGTCATCAGTGAATAATCTGCGCTCCGTACCAAAGAACTTTCCGGCACATTACAAACGGCAATGCTGGCCAGGTATCCGGCTTGTTGGGCCTGCTTCAATGCAGCCAAAGTATCCGCCGTTTCACCCGATTGCGAAATCGCAATGAACAATGTGTTCTCCGGTACTACCGGTTGCCGGTAGCGATATTCACTGGCTACTTCGGCCATACATGGAATGCCCGCCTGCTGTTCAATTTGATAGCGGGCAATCAATCCGGCGTGATAACTGGTGCCGCAGGCAATGATGTGTACCTGGCGTACTTTTGCCAGCAGTTGTTCAGTCTTGTGGCCCAACAACCCTGGCACCAGCCCGGTGTCGGTCAAACGTCCTTCCAAGGTACGGGCTATCGCTTCGGGTTGTTCGAATATTTCCTTTTGCATGAAGTGTCGATAGTGGCCACGGTCGGTACTGGCCAGACTCAGTGAAGAACTTTTAGGGGTTCTCTCCAATGGCTGCCCGTGCTGATCAAAGACCTGCCAGCTGCCGGCGGTCAGACAGGCACTTTCACCTTCCTCCAAATACACAAACCGGTTGGTTACCGGTAATAACGCATAGCTGTCGGATGCCAGAAAATTCTCATCAAAACCAATACCCAGTACCAATGGGCTGCCGCGCCGTGCACCGGTAACCAAGCCTGGCTCCCGCGATGAAATTACCGCCAGAGAATAAGCACCGTGCAGTTCCGGCAAAGTCTGCTGCAAGGCTTGCAGTAAATCCATGCCTTGATCCATTCGCCGGGCGATCAGCCAACCCACCACTTCGGTATCTGTTTGCGAAATGAAGGCGCAACCAGCTGCCTGTAACTGCTCGCGCAATTCGACGTAATTTTCGATAATACCGTTATGTACAATCGCCAGGTGGCCATCGACCACATGCGGATGTGCATTGCTGGTGGTTGGCGGGCCGTGTGTTGCCCAGCGGGTATGCGCAATACCACATTCACCATGCAGCGGCTGGCGCTTCCACAACTCAGCCAGTGCGGCCACTTTGCCCTCGGTGCGATGGCGTAATAATTGCTGCTCGTTAATCAGTGCCAGCCCGGCTGAATCATAACCGCGGTATTCCAGTGCCTGCAGCCCCGACAACAGAATTTCACTGATATCCCGGCGCGAGCTGGCCGCAACAATTCCACACATCAGTCTTCACTCCGGCGGCGCTGCGGTGGTTGCCACCGATCAATGGTGACCTGCTTGCGTCTGGACAAAGTCAACTTGTCCGCCGGTGCGTTTTGGGTAATGGTGGAACCTGCACCAATAAACGCGCCCGTGCCAATACTCACCGGCGCCACCAGTTGGGTGTCAGAGCCGATAAAAACACCATCGCCGATGGTGGTCTGATATTTATTGACGCCATCATAATTGCAGGTAATAGTACCGGCACCAATGTTGACATTGGCACCCAGCACAGCATCGCCCAAATAACTTAAATGGCTGGCTTTGCTATTGGTTCCAATCACTGCTTTTTTGGTTTCCACGAAATTACCAATCTTGACACCAGCAGCCAAAACCGTGCCTGAACGCAGCCGGGCAAACGGACCGATGCTGCATTCCCCTTCCGTTACCACGCCCTGTAATACCGAGTGCGCCAAAACTTTGGTCCCAGCGGCCAATCGGCAATCTTCCAATATACAGCCGGGGCCGATACTGACCTCGTCAGCCAGGAAATTATTACCAATCAAAACTGTATTGATATCTAAAAACACATCTTTGCCGGCCTGTACCTGGCCGCGCACATCGACCCGTCCAGGGTCTGCCAGAGCAACCCCGGCAACCATTAACCTTTCAGCCTGGCGCAGTTGGTAGATTCGTTCCAGGCGGGCGAGTTGAACCCTGTCATTGGCACCAAGTAATTCATTGGGGTCATTGATCTCGCTGGTTTTGATCCACAATTGCTCGGCCACCGCCATCGCCAGCACATCGGTCAGATAGTTTTCTCCAGCGGCATTCTGACTATCCAGCCTGGCCAGCCACTGTTTCAATCTGCCCGCAGGAAAACGATAAACACCACTGTTGACTTCCTTGATTTCCAGCTGCATCGGCGAAGCATCCGCGTGTTCCACAATAGCGGTAAATTCACCGGATACGTTACGCACAATCCGACCATAACCAGTGGGATTCTCCAAGCGCATGGTCAAAATTGCCAGATCACCACCGGCGATCATCAAAATCTGTAAGCTCCGGGCGGTAATCAATGGTTGATCTCCCATTAACACCAGCACTTGTGCATTATCCGGAATCGACGGCATGGCCTGTGCCAGTGCGTGACCGGTACCCAGTTGTTCAGCCTGTTTCACCCAGGCGACCGGGGTATCTGTAAACACCCTGCGCAGTTGTTCACCACCATATCCGTAGACCACATGAATGCCGTCATACGGCAATTGTTGAGCAGCCTTGAGCACATGCGCCAGCATCGGCTGCCCGCCTACCTGCTGCAACACTTTCGGCTGCTCAGAGCGCATCCGCTGGCCACGCCCGGCGGCCAGGATAACAATATGTAGTTCAGGCTTGTTCATAATCAATCCACCATTATACCGGTTACTGGCAATCTGTCGGGCCTGGTCGTATGGCAGATAGTAAAGTTCGTTTTGAGTCCGTCAATTCGCTGTTGCGCAGTCAATTGCTTGCTATTTGAGCAAAAACAACGGATAAATAACCAACGATGCCTTTTCAGCAGCCATAAGGCTCGATAAACTGCCAGCATATTGCCGACATATCGAGATTAGGAGATGGTTGTGTGATTTTTTGATGAATCACGGTCATTAACCATTCTACAAAAAAATTAAACTATTAAAGGATTACTATGCGAAAGCTACTGATCATCTGCATGCTGTTGCTGGCTAACGTTGTTTGTGCGGAACCAGCCATCTTCAGCAACAACGACGGCGCCATCCGGGGGTATGATCCGGTTGCCTATTTTAATCAGGCACAACCCGTCAAAGGTCAGCGTGATATCACTTTTGAATATCAGGGTGCCACCTGGTATTTTGCCAATACCGCCAACCGTGACCTGTTTGTCGGTGATCCGGAAAAATATTCGCCTCAATACGGTGGCTATTGTGCTTATGGCTTATCCAAAGACTACCTGGTGCCTACTGATCCACAAGCCTGGGAAATTCATCAGGGCAAACTGTATTTGAACCACTCTGTACCAGTACTTCAAACCTGGCGCAAAGATATCCCCGGTTACCTGACAAAATCTGAAGCCAACTGGCTAACCAAAACACTGGAATAACGCCATTCCAGCTTTAATACGGTGAATTAACGAGTCGCAGCTTCCGGCTGCAGAAATAACTGCAGTTTGTGTTAGAGTTCTGCCAAACTTACTCGTACTGCTTCAATGTTCACCAATTTGGCCGATGGCCCTCATTCAGCTAACCGTCAATGTGACCTGCTAATTCTTGGCGCCGGCCCAGCCGGCATCACTGTGGCACTGGAAACTGCCGCCAAGGCACCGGACCTGAATATCATTGTGGCTGAAGCAGGTGGGCTGGAGCCTTCTTCAGCAGCAGAACTCGATTTGTACGCTGGTGATTCAGAAGGCAGTTCACCCTATTCTTTGTCGACTACGCGGCTGCGTTATTTTGGTGGTACATCCGGCCATTGGGGTGGTTGGTGCAGACCATTGGATGCCATTGATTTTATTGCACGTCAGCAGGCAGGACTGGCCGGCTGGCCGATTAATAAACCCGAACTGATGTCGCATTACCGGGCTGCTCATCAGTGGCTGGACATTCCAGATGATAACTATGACCCCAAGCGTCTTGAACCTGGGCTGCAGGAAAAACTCATCGATTTCTCAGGCAATGAATGGTTTCAAAACCGTTTGTTCCATTTCAGCCCACCGACACGCTTTGGAACCAAGTACCGATCCGCGATTGAGCAAAGCGATAGCATCGAATGCCTGCTGAATGCTGCCGCAGTAAGTTATGAACACACTGATACCCGGTTGAATAAGGTTACTGTCGGTGGATTACATGGCCAACAGATAACCATCCAGGCCAATCGGGTAGTTATTGCGATGGGCGGTATGGAAAGTGCGCGTCATCTATTACTGATGCAGCAACAGGGCTGGCAGGCAGCCGGGCTCAACTCCCCGAAACTGGCCCGTGGGTTTGCCGACCACTTCGGATTGCGTCCGGGCATCCTGCAGCTACAGGCGGACCGCATTTATCAACGCACCGAATCCAGCACCGGACCGGTCATGCCAATTATTACGCCAACACCGGAAGCACTAACATCAGAGGCTTGGCAAAATGCGTGCATGATGCTGCAAATCACCCCGGCTGCTAATCGATTACCACCCGGTTATACCAACCATCAGGCACTTGGATTTCTCGGAGGTGATACCTGGAGTTACACAGTACAAATGGTGCTGCAGCCGCGCAGCAACGAGAACAGCCGCTTGGAATTGTCCACCCAAACAGATGCTTTGGGCTTACCACGGATTAAGTTATTCTGGGAAATTGACCCACGCGATTACCAGTCGGCGCAGAGCATTTTTACCAGGTTCACCCATGAGATTGGCCGCTTGGGCCTGGGCCGCGGTCAACTTAAACCCCTCGATACGAAGCTGCGGCGCCGCTCTGCTAGCGGTACCGCACACCATATGGGCACTGCCAGAATGGCTGAACACGCCGCTGATGGCGTGGTCGATAGAAACCTGAAAGTATTTGGAACAGACAATCTCTACGTTGCCGGTTCAGCAGTGTTCCCCAGTTTTGGTTATTCCAACCCCACCATGACCATTGTCGCGCTGGCGCACCGTCTTGCCGCCCACCTGACTGCCACGGGAACCCATTGATGAGCAACCCTGGCCGCCGGCAATTTATTCGTTATACCTCCGGTGGAATTGCCGGGGCCGCATTGCTTGCCGGTGGCTGGTGGAAATGGACAAGCATGCAGCAACCCATGATGCATGCCAGCGGCTTAGGGGCGGATGCCGATCAGTTACTTGCTGCATTGGGCGGTGCAGGCGTACTGGGTGAATGGATCATTGTCGAGCACCCGGATTATGACCAGCCGATTGTGGACCTGACACAACAATTACGTTCCCGATTACAATTACCCGCCGATGGCCCGGTGCCTGCTGCACAATTCAGTGAACAGCTGCAGCAAAGCATTCAGCAGGATTTCGCCGCTGCTGCGTTACTGGCAGTGCAAAACTGGCAACTGACCAGGACCGAAGCACTGGTAGCAGTATTGCGGTTCAAAACCGCCGGCGTGTCAGCCGGCGCCATCGCTCAAGCACCGATTGAACAACAGATTGTAAAAATAGCCAACTGGGGTCCGCGCACCACTACCGCCGGCACTTTACCCAACAGCTTTGGCGAGGGATTCAGTGCGTTGTGGTTTGATGCTGATAACGCCCCGCGCTGGGCACAAATCGAAATCAATAATCGCCGGTTGTTCACCACCTACCGCGAAAACCGGGTATTGGTTGCCAGCTTCCAGGGGCAGCGTGAGTTTCAACAGCAATTGTTCAGCCAGCCGGGAGAATACCCGATCACCTTGCACGATGACATGAGCAATAGCTGGCAACATGTCGGCAATTTTGTGGTAACAGAAGCTGCAGCCAATGAACTTGAAACCACTGTCGCAGCTGAAAACCCGGCATTCTGCAAAGTTAAAAACTGGGGGTCCAGGCAAACCACGGCAGGGGTGGCCAAGCACCCGCAAAAAGACGGCAGCATGGGTGTCTGGATCGATATTGACTGTGCCCCAGCTGATACCCGCTTATCGGTAAATGAACAATCGTTTAAAACGCATAGCTCAAATGGCGTGATTACCAGCAACATTCCACCTGAGATGTTTCAGCAACCGGGTGAACTATCTTTGTCACTGGTATCTGAAAGTGCTGGAACGCAATTGGAAATTGGCGTACTGGTCATTCAACCGAACTGAACAGCCGTTTGCTTTTCAGTTTTGTTTAATTACATGGGGAAGATATGGCAACACTAGCAACCTGCATAATCGACCTGCCGTTGAGAACCGAACGGCTGACCAATGGTAAACGGCAACTTTTGTGCGACCTAAGTGTTGCTGTCGATGGTCAGCATATTACTGTGCCACTGGATAGAGTACTGGTTCGCACGGTTTGTTGTGCGCTGGTCGAAAGTCGATATTGCCGGTGTAGTGCATGATCATTTGTATAAATCTAGGGAACCTCTGATTTAATCAGGCATGACCGCGAGCGAGTCATTTTTTGTGCAGGACAGTGTCTTTTTGAACGCAGGCATAGCGGGCTACGTCAAGTTTAAAAAGTGCTGTCATGCGAAAAAAACGACTGCTCCCCAAGGGGTTACGCTCGAAATGCGCCAATCCTGCGTTGCGTTGCTTGGCAATAGGCCAGCTATTGCACTGCACAACGACGCCTTGTCTTGACGCATTTCGGGCAGTAACGCGGCCATGCCTGATTAAATCAGAGGTTCCCTAAATCAATGTCTCGAGCTAAGGCTGATAAAGTTTGGCGGCTGGTTGCAATAGCAGGAGAGCATCACGCCAACTTGATTCAGGCTTATACCTACTGGATTTTTCTTAGATTGTTTGGGTGGTATTTCTGGGCTCCCGGCAAGTCTATTGAATAACAATTAAACGAAGTTGCCGGTGTTACCAATGATTATCCTGCACATAACCCAATTTAATTAATACCTCACCAAACCGGCGTTTGAAGTCCTCTTTTATTTTCGGCGTAAAGAAATCTTCCCATTGCCCGATTCGGCTGCCTGGTCGTGCATGTTGAAATTTTTTATCACTCTCGCTGACCTTGTTCAATGCCAGACTTTCTCCTATCTCAACAGCTTGCTCCAATTTGTCTCCGGTAAATCCATACCATTTGAATACCTGCCTGAATGTATCTCGCTCATTGCCAATGACATCTTCAAAACGTAATTCAAACATTTTTTTATTGTGGTAATCCCACTGCCCCATTAACGCCGTCATTTTTCCAGCCACATGGTTTAATTCATAGATTAATCCCTGTTCCTGATCCAGATTTCGTAAATGTTGCTGGTAGGAAACATCAGCCGGTCGGCTGATGTGAGCCGGGTTCGGTTTGGCGCACCATTCTTCGTCGGTTCGCAAATGGTAAAAATAGGCTGATATCAATAAATCTCGAGGATCACGGATTATGTGTGTACCCACATAATCCGGCAGCAGCTTGAAATCCACCTGACTATGCGGAATGATCAGCATATCGATTTGGGAATCCAGTGTTTCATTCCAATTGAAATACTGGCAGTGCATTTCAAAAACTGAAGCAACCTTTTGCATGACCCGATAAAAATACACGGTAAGGCATTTGTGATAACAGCAATGAATGATTAATGGCTTGCTCAATTTAAGTCCAGAGATGAATTAATTGATCTATTGGCTGGTCTTACCACCGACATGGTACTAACTACTTACCGGTAATGCACAAACGCTTAATGATATTTGGCCTGCTACTGTTGATCGCAGCTGGTTTTTATGTCGTGCGTTATCAATTACCGGATCAGCATGATCCGTTTGCACCCCTGTCAATCGCTGAACCACCCGGACTGGCCACTTCATTCAAATTGAGGCGGATCAATAACAGCCCCCGACTATGCTTAAAAACGTTATACAACAGTGACCTGAAATATCAACCATTGGTTGATCGTGAAACCGGAAAAAATTGTGGCTTTTTTGATGCTGTGAAATTACAGCAGTCTACGGTGTCTTATGGAGGAGATATTAGCCTGACCTGTCCGGCACTGGTAGCACTGGCTATCTGGGAACGGCATGAACTGCGCCCGCTGGCACGCCGAATGTTTGGCCAGGATATTAGCCAGGTAAGACATTTCGGCAGCTACGCATGCCGCAATATTAACAACGCCAGCAAAGGCCGCCGTTCCGAACACGCGCTGGCCAATGCCATTGATATTGCCGGGTTTGTGCTAGCCGACGGCACCGATATCAGTATCCAGCATCATTGGAATAAAAACTCCACAGAGTCTCGTTTCTTACACGCACTGCAAGGCAGTGCATGCCGTTATTTCTCTACCGTACTGGGTCCGGATTACAACAGTCTGCACCATGATCACTTGCACCTGGATATGGGTTTTTATCAGCTTTGCAGGTAATTGGCCGTTGTTTAAATATCGCAGTCACTGCTTAATCCCATTGCTTTGCCTGAGCGGCAAACGCCTCTGATTCCGGCCGCACCACACAAAACCGCTGGCCGGTTGGCGCTTCCATCACACACCAGGTATTAACACTGGATATTTGTCTGGCGCCCAATGCTTCCAGTCTTTTCACTTCTGCTTCAATGTCATCGGTTTCAATATCCAGGTGCACCCGGCTGGAGTGCTCGACTGATTGAACTTCGATGTGCAACCGGTCACTTGGATCCAGCAACTGGATATATTTTTCGCCCTCCTGACCCGGCAACGGTTGCGTTTGCATACCCAGAGCCGCAGCCCAAAACTCGGCTGCCGACTGTAAATTATCAGTCCGGCAGTCAACCACAAAACCTGCCAGTTTACTTTTGTGCATGGAACTTACCTCTAGTACTCTATCCATCTAATAGTCACGGGTTCAGTGGGTTTGTCAGTGCTCGTGGCAAGGCGCGATTGGCCGGTAATGGTTAGGCCCTTGCCAACCATCGCAACGCAGTCCACGGGTGCTGACAAATCCACCCCAAGGGCGCTGCTGTGCTGCTCCGCCACGGTGTTACAGCCCTTGATAATGGCTGGCCATTGTCGGCGGGCTGTGCCTGGTGGCGAAACAGCACAGCAACGCTGAACCCGTTATTATTAGATGGATAGAGTACTAGTCATTTATTTCACCACATGCCATTGGGTTTGACGCCCGGCCAGATACTGGACCTGATTGCCGTCAAACACCGCGCTCTGCTCCAGCTTGATCTGCACCAGCTGATCACCCCACTCGGATACTGCTGCTTTGATATTGCCTTCAATGGCGTAACCGGTATTGGGATATAACGCCCAGTCGCCTCGAATGGGGGTTTCTTTCTGGTTATCCCACATCCCGATAGTAGGACCTGGTGCATGTCCGAAAAAACCCAATGGATGAGTGTAGGTACTTGACCGAATGCCTTCAGCCTCAGCCTGCCGCTGCGTTTCCGCCAGAATTTTATTGCCGCTGCGCCCGGTTACAAATGCACCAGTCAGGTGATCCTGCCAGCGGTTACCAACCCGCAGCGCCTGGCGCAGGCCGCTGGGGACTTGCTGTTCACCCAATCTCAGCACATAAGCCATTTCCTGGGTGTCGGTGCATAGCTTTAGATAACAGATACCCACATCGGTATGCAGCACATCACCCGGCTGGATGACTCCCGAGCTACCACAGAAAGGGTTGTCTGCAGCACATTCCTGTCCCTGGCGTTGCAGATTGACGTAAGGCATAAACCAGATGGGCAGATCCAGCTCCGCAAAACGCTGTCTGATATACCAGGCCACATCCGCAGTACTGGTAACACCAGGGGTTATAACCTGATTGGAAAAAGCTTCACCGATGACCATCCTGGCCAGCGACACCACTTGCGGATAAACCGCCAATTCCGGCTCCGTTCTGGTTTCCACCCAGCGAATCACCAACTCCTCGGCTGAAGTCAGGCGTTGTTCAAAATCATCAGGCAACACTTCCAGCAAACGCTGATGCAAACCCCGGGTCAAACCATCAGCTACCGGCCAGTGACGTGAAACATTGATGCCGATTGCGCCAGGATTTCGTTCGGCTATCAATTCGCCCAACGCCTGCCATTGGGCATCCAGTTCACCTCCCGACCAAACTGATTCATAAGGTTCGCCTAATGGGTAGCGGTTGACCGTCAAACGGTCCACGCTGCCATCAGCATGGCGGTGAAAAATCAGCATGGTAGTGCGCCGGGCAGCAAAACCGGGTTGTGGCACCAGGCTGAAATACACCGGGTCTTCAGCGTATTCACGCGCCAGCACTAACCACATATCGATACCGGTTTCCTGCATCAACCCCGGCAGCAGTTCATCCAGACGGTGCTGGAGCATATTATTTTCCGGCTCAATCCGCTCACGCATCGGTAACACGGATAAGCCACTTTCAATCACCCTGCCCTGATCCCAATGACTATCAGCCCCCTGGGCCAAACATCCAGTGCTCAGAATGCACAGTGAAACAGCAACAGCCAGCCAGCACTGAATTTTTTTGTATTTATTTTCCGGACTCAGGTCCATCGATAATTCTCCGACGCTATATTCATGGGTTGCCAACCATACCTATTAAACCTGCTCTTGGTCAAAGCAAAGACCGCTCAACTGACTGCCTTAGCTTTGCCAGGATTCCAGCCGGTATAATCTGTGGCTCTTTTTTAGCGGCCGATTTGACCATGCCCAGCAACAAGCAGTTTTTGTTTATTTGCGGATGTGCCCGCTCCGGCACTACCGCATTCACGCATTTATTTACTGCCCATCGGCAGATTGTTATGGGCATGGAACGTTATGGTCGGCTGGTTCTCCCAGGCAAGTTTGAATTATCAGCTGAGCATTTCGGTAAACAGCGTTTTTTAAATGTCGAGCCAGGCGATACTTTTTACCATGATTTCGAACCGTTTCATCAGTTCGATACCCAGATTGCGCAAAAATATGATAGCTGCACTTACATAGGTGATAAATGTCCGGATTTATATCTGGTATACGATCAATTATTCGCCGGCTTCCCCGACTGTAAAGTGTTTTTTATCTATCGCGAGCTGGTCGATGTTGCCTCCTCCTACCAGGCACGTTGTGAAAAAGGCAGGAATTGGCCACAGCATAGAAACTATCAAGCAGCTGTCAGCGACTGGAATCGTTCGCTTCAGCTAACCTTGAAAGCGATCGATACAGGCCTGCCTGTTGTTCCGGTCAGCTACTCGGATATTTTTAATACCAATAAGCCACTGGAGATCATTTTTGACCAACTGAGTATGGATATGCCTGCAAATGTGCATCAGCGTATTAGCGGGCTGCGCCGCAGAGCCCGCGAACTGGATACATCCAGGCAGTGTTATTTAAATGCTCAACAAATCAGTGAAGTGCAGCACGGCATGGATGCACAGTCCTATGCGAGTTTGCAACAATTAAATATTCTTGGCAGTGCTTAGCAACACCTAATGGCCGGCTCTTAACGCTGAACACAAATCAATCGCTTCACTGGTCTGGCGCAAAGCCAACTCGTGCCCAGGCGCCTGATCACCATATTCTGCAAACAATGCCTGCAGTTCGCCAATTTTATCCTGGCTGCAGAATACATCCGCCATACGCGGCGTACGGCGCTGCCACTGGCTGGGAATTTTATTCAGAATGGCCGGCAGCTCCGCCCGATACCATTGCCAATGCTGGTCACGCAGCACCGGGCTCTCCATCATGCTGCGGATCATATCGAATGCTTCACGTGGGCCTACCCGCTCACTCAATGCATAAGCCCTGGCTTGCGGAAGCAATTCAGCATCATTGAAGCTGCCAAGCGCTATTGGCAGCATCCCGGCAAAACGTGGGTCGTCAATCTCATCAACGCCACCACCCATCAAATGCTGGAAAAACCCAGCGCCTAAATCCTGAACTGCAATGCTCAGAGCAGCCTTATACAAATCTGAACTGAGCGCATTGGAATCACGTTGCTGGTTAAAGCCGGTAAATCGCATCGCTTGTTCAGTAAGTAACTCCCTGGCGGGTTGGTATTGCAAGCTGCTGGCAACAAAATCGAGCAGGCGGTTTTTTAACAGCAATTGATCTTCCGATGCTGAATTGCCAACCCGTTCCAATGCCATCAGATATAACGGGGTCAACTGCTGTCTGAAATCTTCAACTTCAACGTTTTCAAAAACGGTTCCCAGGTAGCGCCTTAATGCTTCTAATGGCGCAACTACCACTTGCCGGGTAGTTGCTTGAGTAGATAATTCGATAACCTCCAATAACAATGCCTGGTCAGCTGTTCCGGCCTCGAATGCAGCTAATGCACTGTCTATTAATGCCAGCTGCTCGCTTTGCTGTAGCAGCTCAAAATTTGCCATCAGGCTTTGCCAATAATCCGCGGCTAACTGCCAACGATAGTAACCACTGCCATTGGCGTTCGGCATTATCCAGGCCGGACATTGTTGTGTGTTCAACTGCAGAACTGGATTATCCTGAGTTACAATCCCGCATTGCACTTGGGTTGTGTTGCTTTCCGGATAGCGTACACATACGGGAATGCTCCAGGAATGATCATCTGTAATTGATGAGCCCAGTGGCCGGTAACGCGACTGTTCCAGCATTACCCGAACCTGACTTGCGTCAGCACAGTCCAAACTGACATCCAACTGCGGCACACCCTGCTGCTCAACAAAGTGCTTAAAAACTCTGGTTAATTTCGGGTCGCCTGTTTGTTCCCCGATGGACTGATAAAACTGTGTCGAATCAGCCCTGCTATCTGCATACTCGGCTAAATAACCACCCAATGCCCGCCGGAATTTATCTGCACCAAAATAGCTGTCCACCATATGGATCACAGCCTGGCTTTTGGAGTAGGTAATACCATCATAGGCATTGCGAATATCTTCATTGCGCAAAATGGGTTCACGGATCGCCCTGGTGGTCGCCAGCGAATCGACACGCATCACTCCAAAATTACGCTCCAGGCCATTTAAGTCATGCCCACCATCAGGTTCAAACAGTGACAACACCATCGGTGTTGCCCAGGTGGCAAAACCCTCTTTCAGCCATAAATCATCCCACCACGGTGGTGTGACCTGGTTGCCAAACCACATATGCGCAATTTCATGTGCATGCACACTCAACAAATCCAGGCGTGCCTGCGGCGAGGCATCACCACCCAAAAACAGCCGTTCTTCCCGGTAAGTAATGGCGCCTGATAACTCTGTTGCGCCACTAGGCCAGGCTGGTGCGGCGACAATATCCAGTTTCTTGAACGGATAAGGACGCCCCAGTGCTTGCTCAAAAATCTCGATATAACGTGGTGTTATATCCAGGACATATTCCAGTTCTGACCCCCGCCCACGGCGTGCTACTCCACGCAACGGAATTGGATAGTCCCGGAACTGGCTGGCTGGGATATCGGCCCGCTCAACCACATCAAACGGCCCAACCGCCAGCGATAATAAATAGGTCGACATCGGTGGTGTTTGAGCAAACTGTATCCGGTCATATTGATCATCAACAGATGTCCTCGAGAGCTCCGGTGCATTGCCGATGGCATGATCACCTTTGGGAATGGTGATTGAAATGGTAAACGGCGCTTTGAAACCCGGTTGATCAAAACCCGGCAGATACTTACGTGCCTGAATCGATTCAGACTTGGCCAATGCATACGCATCACCCTGCTCAACCACATTAAACAGCCCGGCAAGGTTTTGATCAAAGCTGGCCTGGTATTCAAAATCCAATCTGATCCGGCCGGCATCCAGCTCATACCCAAAATCCGCCCAGGCCACCCCGGAAGGCAATACTTCCTGATAGCTGGCTTTGCTTTCTTGGCCATCACTATTGGTTAACAAAACCGAATGAACCGTCAATAACTGGCCATGCAGCCAAATACCATTGGCTGCTTCTCGCAGTTCAATGTCGATAATCGCCCGGCCACTGAAGCTGTCTTCGCGAGGGTCTATGTGTAAATCCAACTGGTATCCCAACGGATAAGCAGTTTCAGCAAGCTGCCCGATTGGCGCAGCGCCGGCATCCGGTGTTGGTGTGCTTAATTCTGTCTGTTCAACAGTTGCCTGCTGCTCCTGCGGCTGACAGGCTGCCAGCACCAAAAACAACAATACCATTATCCATCCTCGAGCCATTACCAATCCCGCCTGAAAAATCCAACGCTAATGGTAGCAGTATGTTTGCGTGATTCGCTGTCACCCAGGGCAGCTGCCCTATATGTTACGGCAAACTTAAGGTTTCCCTGCATCACGTCTGCGACCAGGAATGACTGCTGATCAGTCACTAACCCTGGATGGATTTCATAATATCTTGTCATTCAAATCTGAGGTTGATTCGATTGGCAATAGCAATCTAATCAATTTCAGCACCGGACGCTTCTCAACAACCCGAGTAGAAAAGACCGTCAAATCAAATATAAAAGTCCCTTGGCTCGATGCAACGTCGGCTTCTCGATACCAGTTCTTTAATGCTGATGACACTGAGCGCGAAAGGTCTTCGCTATAGCTGGTTGATGGAATCTGTAAAACTGGCAAGTCAATCTCGGGCAAGCCCTTGTTTTGTTGAAACCGATATGCGCAAGACAAGCTCAGCTCACGACCGAAGGCCTCGCCAAAAACGTTGACAAATAACGAATATAGGGACTGTTTCAAGGTGCGTTCTTGTTCATCTGGGTTATCCAACAAATCTACCCTGATGCCATCATGACGGTCTAAATATGTGTTTTGGGGCACGCTGAATTGCACTTCAGGCATTCCATCAACCCAAACGCAGGCGTTGACCGATTCGATCTCAATCACATTGAGCTCTGATAGCCTGATCTTTAATTTATGTGGGAGATCATCTTGCCAGTAGCGAATAGTGCGTCGCTCTGCAGTAGCTTCCAGCGTCATATAATCAATTGGACGACTGTTCATATCCAAAGGAATCAACTCCACACGCTCTATGGATAAGTCATCACTGCTGCACTCAAGTGTAAGAGTTCGCTGTGCCCCATTAACTTTTTCTTCGACTTTAAAGTGCTCTTGCCCCTCGTACAAAACAGAGCGTTCCGAGTTATAAACAACCGCGCTACGGAATTCATAATGCGGTTTCTGCACCAGCACATACTCATAGACCCCGAAGAGCGCAGTACGCAGGCGTGTTGCTTCGTTGCCTCCCTCGCCCCTCTCAGGGATGATTGCCGCTTCGAAGCACTGACTGACCAATATTACCTGCGAAGATTGAGACGGCATTATGATTCCTTGTTATTGAAAAGTGGCTGATGGTTTGTTGTGTGTATTCGTTCACTCACAATTTATTCTTTTTTTAAGATCTGGGTGTCTAGTCTCTTTTTGTATCTTTTATGGCTCTCGAGGGAATAACTCAGGTTGATAAGATTTTGTGTGATCCTGTTTTTGAATCATGCCTGTCCTTTATCTTTTTCCTTTATCTTTTGGGTAA
The DNA here is from genome assembly GCA_021772985.1 of Gammaproteobacteria bacterium. Lineage (GTDB taxonomy): Bacteria > Pseudomonadota > Gammaproteobacteria > Xanthomonadales > Wenzhouxiangellaceae > JAJFKX01. The sequence goes on along the minus strand of JAJFKX010000036.1, from coordinate 22,727 downwards.
GCGGTTCTGCTAACAAAATCTCTAGATTGTCGGTTGAACGCAAATATAGACGATAAAGCTGATTTGGCTTTAAATTGTGTTCGATCTTAGACCCGTGCTTGAGAGGGCAAACAGTAACTTCACCACGTCGATGAATTTTTAAATCCTCGAAAGTAACCCAGATCTCACCGCGCTTCAGGCTGCCTTTTTCTGACGTTTCGATCAAGATACGATATTTGTAGTCATTGCCCCTAAAAGATGAACCAACGAACCTCTTTGAAATAATCTGCGCCCGAACTACTGACTCGGCTTCGATCTTCAGTTCCTCGGGTGATTTCCATCGGACTGTACAAGCTTGAGCATCCAGCATCGGAACAAATGCCAGAACAAGAAACAACATGAATAGGCAAGAGGTTTTAGACATATAAGCTTAAGCTAAGAGGTGCAGCAGCCCGGTAACAATAATGTTGCCCCGCTCGATAAGACAAACTGGAATATTCGTTTTACACTATTCACTTAGTGTTTCTTGCCGATTTGACAACAAGTTTGTATATTGCTGCTGGAATCAGCATCGGAATAAGCCAATACAACAAAAACCCTGGTTCAATATTCGCATCGCCAACAGACATACCTGCACCCAGGACAAATGCAAAAACACACACGGCCGACCATAGTGCGGCGAACACCAGCCAGACCATAATTATTATTTTTCGATACTGTTGCTTAATATCCATGATTGCGACGCCTAACGTAAAGCTCACCGGCGCCGCTTTTCGGTGTCCGGTGCAGCGCCTTGTTCGGCATTGGTTTCCTGTGGCTGCGCGACAATAGAGCCTTCGAACGCAATCCGTGGATCGTCTACATTTACGAGTTCGTGCAGCTCGTAAACGTTGCGATATCCGTATCCGTAAAGGTTAACGTATGTAGGTATGTTCAGCGCCATCATGAGCGGCTTTGCCTGCGCCGCAAATTGTGTGGCTGGCGTTACGCCTGGCATAGCTATCGGCATGGCAACTTTGGAGGCGAAATCTGTCTGGTTGCCTTCGAAATTGTTATTGCAGTAGATGAGAACGGTAGTCTCGAAGGTGGGAATCACTTTCCGCAGATTATCCTGAGTGAAATCGGGAAAACTCAGGTGCCTTGCGCCCTTGACATGAATGCGCTTGAAACGGAAATCCGAGCGAGTATCAAGAACGACAACTCCAGGTTCCTTACTCATTTTCAAGAATGTATTAAGATCAACCAGGCGCTTTTCCCTGTGGACCTCAACGCTGGCAACAAGACTCTTGAAGTCATTGAAGCTGACTTTCGCCTTGGGGTAGTTCTTGTCTTGGGCCAATACTGTGCCGGCCACGAATAGCATGGCCGATGCTGTTACCAGTCCCGCTCTCATCATCACCTCTTTCACTGGACACTTGCCCTTCTTCACGATGTTTTCTCCTTCTGCCGAACGCCAAGTTAAAAGGCCGCCGCTGTTTGGCGGTCGTTTTTGAACGACTTGTTATCTCTTTTACTCACTATTAATTTCATCCCAGTCTTTTTTAAAGTCTTTAAAAGTCAGTCTAATCAAATCATACTCTTCACCAAACAATTCAAAAAGCTCGTCAAAGACGATTTTGGATTCTAATACCTTCGACTCAATGTCTTCTACGGTTGATAGCTTGGTTAGACCATGAACCAAATCAATTCTTGTTTGATTAAGTTTATTGGCTAAAAAAATTATTTTTGCTTTGTTATCACTAAGTGTAACAGTGTCTTTTAAGTCGTCTATTACTCTGCCGAATTGAGCTTTAGTTCTCTTTTTGCACTTCATTTCTGCAGGAAATAATGACAATTGAATAAAAAACTCGTGACACTCCAAATAAACCTTTAATATTTCCTCAGCCAATTGTTGATATATGAGGACAGCAGCCAAGTAACCGTCGGTTGTTTTCTTTTCTATGGATTCTTCAGCTAATTGATCAAGCTCTCCTAGAAAATCAGGCCTCTCTAAATTAGGCCATAAATCACTATTCATTATTCTTTCGGTTATTTTTTCAGAGTATTCCATATTATTTATTTAGAGACAATGCCTTGCTAAACGGCGCGCGTTAGCGCGTCCAGTGAAGGCCGATTTTTGGCCGGAACGATGTTTGAGCAACTTGTTACACGGAAGCTGCATAAGACTCGATAATTTTCTTTAGCTCAGAAATACGCATTGTTGATTTTTGCCTATGAAGCATCCTATGACAATTTGAGCATACTAGAGCTAAATCAGATGTTTTAATTTTAGTATTTCCATCTAACTCAGAAATTGGGACTTTGTGATGTGCTTCGATGAATCCCAATCCTAGCTCCCCGTATTTGTTATAGAAATCAAAATCGCAAACATCGCAGGATAGCGTTCCTGTGTCTTTTAGCCTCGCGGCCTTAGCCTTTCTTGTAATGCTGGAATCTCGTTCCCTTGAACGGTGAAGGCGGTATTTTTCTTTACCTTCTGCAAATGAAGACTCATCGTCATCACTGACTATTACTTCCAATGTACCATCACGGCGATCTATAACTGTATGGCCTCTACTCCTGAGATAATCTCTTGCTCTCACTGCATTGAAATCATTAGAGGGGAGCTCATTTCCAAAAGCATATTTCGCGGCCAATGAAATGACATACTTGGGAGGGTAGCGATTATTGCCATGCAAATAATCATAATGGACAGACTTTCTAGAAATAGGAATACCATCCTTAATGATTTCTTGAACCGCAAGCTCCAAATGTTTTCTTTCTATTCCATCAGGTATCAACTAAATTCCCCTGCCGTGTAACTATAAATATACAGACAAACCGCTGCTATCACCTGAATTCGTCATTTTTATCCCCTAATGACTATTATATCACTGATTTTATTGATAATTAAATTAACCTTCCAATCTGTTAACAGCGATTATTCTGTGTTAATAAAGTTTTGTCTGTATATCCACGATAATAATTCGCATTCAATAGACCTTTCCCTCTAAACCTATTGATTCATTACAAAATAAAATTTGGCATACATTGTTATTCACAACGCTTATTCTATGTTAACAAGCCGGTTACTTTATTACTGTTGAGACCATACTGTCCTGTTTTTATCAGCTTTTACCTTTCAATTGATCGGTAATACTTGAATTAGCACAACTTGGATAAATCCGCATGGTAGTAAGGCACCCCAATATCCTGAAACGCCCCATCCAGAATTTCACCGTAATTTGCAATTGTGCATCCATTAGGGTGCCGATGCTTACCATCAATCCGGCCATGGTCATGCAGACATTCGTATTCAGCCTGGTTAATATTATTCGCGCCTTGCAACGCAGCACTACAGTCAATTTTAGCTGCCGCCGCTTGCCACCCGGAGACCGGCTGAATAGCCATTGCCAGGGCTGCATCACCACTCCCATAACCTATCGCCAGTAATGATTTATCAGCCAGTTCTTCACCACGTTTAACCGCATCATCAAAACCTGCTGCCAGCCAGGCTGATAATGCGGCTGAATACAAATTGCCAAACTCTGCGGTTATTTCCGAACCGAGCTGGGTTTTAGTTGCTACGTAATTTTTAAATACCGGATACCGACGCAACATAGCTGCGGCTTTATCCATTAATGGATAAGGTGGTGAATCAGCGCCATGGGTTTGCAGATGGGTCAGCAAATCCGGCTCGGCAGCTACTTCAACCCTTAATTGTCCGATGTCTACCTCTGCACTGGCACAAACACTATCCAGGACCTCTGATCCCGCACTGTTCAGCAAGCCGTATAAATACAAATACGATAAACCTTGAATAGGCATATACCGGTATGGCCTATGGAAAAATACTGCGTGATAATCTTCCAATAATTCCAAAGGGGTTTTAGTACTTTTTTCAGCATGCCGTTTAAACGCATTCAAGGTGGCATCGATGTATGCGTAGGTGGAATAACGCCCACTGAAAACCGGAAAATCATGATAGCGCTGTGCATTGGTCTGATAAGCATCCAGATGATGCCGATGCATGGGTTTTCTAAAATCAGGACCTCGGTAAGCAGAAGCGTCACCGCGACTATGTAAATCCAACCGGAACATTTTTGCATCGGTCTCAACCAGTGCTGCCACCGCACCTGCTCCCTGGGTCTGTTCACCGCTGCTGCCGCGTGGATATTCAGCCACATCTGCAGCCACCACAATGGCTACCTTATCCCCTCCGTCGGTGGCCAGATAACGAACCGCATTCTGGATGCCATATATGCCGGCAATACATGCCTGCTTGATCTCCGGCACTTCAATCCCACGGGCCAGCCTGGGCAGGCCGGCAGCCTGCAGCGCCTGATCAACCATACCGCGGACAATCACTGCTCCAATGGCATTGTCCTGACTGGATTCAGTTGCCAGCACCAGCATTCCTACCTGTTTGGGATCAACGTCATATGCTTTAATCAGGCGCAATACTGCATTAGCAGCCAGGGTGTAAGCATCCTGGCTTGGGTGCAGCATCCTGAATCCACTGCCAACTACCTTGTCGACCTTCTCCCACGGCTGTCCGTACCAGCCACACCAATCCTGCAAACACACACGTAACGGCGGGACGTACAACGACATCCCGCTCACACCGGGCAAATCAGACATTATTGCTGCTCTTATCTCTGTTGCTTTGACTGGCTAGACTGCAGATTTTCCGTTGCGAATTCAAGTGCTGTCTTGATTAGCTGTTCAATCGGATCACCTGGCACAGATAACAGCCGGTACGGGCATTGTGCAAATGCAGATAACTGACCTGGATTTCATCGAGTAAACGCGGAATGGCCAGATCCAACTGGTCACCCGCAGCCACATCAGCATTGCACAACATTGCAGCTTGATTATAGGCTCGGATGGAGACCAGCCGCGATGCTAAAAAAGAAGGTATTTCGCCAGGCGGCGGGTTGTTTTCTGTTGCCTGCCGACGAATATAAATTGGTCCTGATGCCCGGTAAAATGATTTCACGGCATGGTGCACATAGGGCATTGCGATAACCTGCTCACCTACTGGTGCGTCCTGCAGGCTGATCCGGCATGGATAGCCTGTCCGGCTATCAACTGTAATGCGCCGGGCAGCTTGTTGTTCCAGTTCGGCTATGGATAAATCCCACATTGCAGCAAACTTGGTTGCCGGCAATGCCTGTATCTGAAATTGACTTGGCATGCTTTATTCCTGGGTTTCATGTGACTATTTAATCACCCCAGCATATGCCAGTGGCCAGCTAAACACTGGCCATTTTCGGACATCAATAACCTAGCCCGGATATTGCACGAGTGTTTGGATTTTAGGGTGAAAGTGGCTAAACAGTTGGTGTTATCGTCGGCTAAACCATAGCTGGCTATGGTGTGCCGGGGATAATGCGAAATGTGACGCCAGTTTCAGCATAAAACCAAACAGGCACAAAGTGTGACGGCAATCGAATCAAGCAGAATCGGCCTATGCTTTTGATTTTAAAAATATTCTATGACAATGTTCGCCGTGCTCGTGCAATATCCGGGCTAGTTTGAATCAGCGGATACCGCGCTGTGTTTCCAGATACATGGCAAAGCTGCCCAACCAATGTTGGCCTTCATAATGACCACTGGTTATACCCTCCAGTCCCGCTTGCTTGTGGGTCTGAGCAGAGGCCTTTAACTGATTGTGACGAGCATCTGATTCCGGCAGCCCCGAAACCATGCCTTCCAGCATCCAGGCACGCGAGAGATTCAGCCCATCCAGGTGCGCCAGTTTGCCGTCGGATCGATCCGTGACCTGGGCAATCGGCAGCCAGTTGCTTTTACCTAATCCCGGTAGAAATGTTTTCAACCACACGGCATATTCATCAGCAGGTAACACCCGCCGCATCAGATCCGCCTCACCCAGGCAAGGAGAAAGGAAATCGTGCCCGGAAGGTTCATAATTCAACGGACAATCAAGGTCATTGCCGTACAGTGCCCGGCTGCGCTGAACCAGTAATTGTTCAAACTCGTGGTCATTGACAGTGCGCGCCCAATCCAGCATCAAACCAAACGCAAATGCCGTCTGAAAATGCTCACCGATTCTGATCGGATAATTGAGCTTGGGCAGCCACTCACTCAGTTGCCCACGGACTTTCATCACCAGCGGCACCATTATTGACGCCATCGGGCTGTCTATCTCCAGCAGTTCTGCGTGCAGTTGCATCAGCCAGGCAAGGCCATAAGGCCGTTCAAAACCGCTGCGGCCTTCGGCCTCGAAATAGTTAACTTCTGCGGCTATATTCGCTGCAGTAATTGAGAGTTCCAGTGCAGTCTTTGCAGAGTGAGCATGCGTGCCTTCCGGGTTTAAACGCAGATAGCGAGCCAATTGCCAATGCCCATGCACTGCCGAATGCCAGTCATAGCAACCGTAAAACGCCGGATATAACTGCTTTGGTGTTTGTGCATCAGCGTCGTCGTTTAAAACATGTGCAATTTTGTTGGGGTATTGCTTGTGCACACATTCCAAAGCCAGCGTCACAAAGTTGTCAGCATCAAATTTTGCAGCGTCTTCAGCCAAGGAACCTGTCGCCACGAATATCCCCGCCAACAGCAGAGCAATTGAACAATAGTATTTATGCATTATTTTCCCGATAACTTGCAGCTGCCTGGTAATCACTGCCGGCTGGTAAATGCAGCTGCCAAATGATCAATCCGGCCCCAGCTGCATAACCGCCGTTGACCATAGCCAAGCCCTGAATCAGGGTCAAGGCTAAAATACGTTAAGCAAGCTCTGATTCAGCCGTGGGGAAGATTGATATACACCAGATATCCGATGGCTGCTGCGCTGATTAATACCCCACAACCCACCATCAGGTTAAACACCAGCCAGGCATGCCTGGCTCTCAGCCTGGCTTTGGCGCCTTGCTCGCTGAGCGCCTGTTGTTGTGTGCTCAGGTCAATCATTGCACTACCGGATACTGCCATTGACGGATAATTCTATCTGCCAGCCACAGTAGCCTTAGCCTGGCCCAGGCAACTGTCAGCGCTTTGCCAACCAGGGTTGCGCTAAGCATAATTGCTGGATAGAAAATCAATATCTGGATATTCAATTCCGGCGACCGGCTTTCGCTAAACAGGTAGTGGCCTGCCAGTAATAAACAACTGACCATCAGGCACAACCAGGCAACCAGGCAGCCACAAACATTTTTAAGCTGATTGATCTGCCGACTCAACGCTTCGTTTTCCTGACCTGTCAGTTCCTGAAGATCCAATACGTATTCAGGCGTATTTCTGACCGAAGCCATGACTGCCCATCGACGCCTTAAATCATTCAACATTTCAATTGAATTAACAACTTGCATTCGCTACTTTCCACTGTCTTATTATTTTTATTGTTTGCTCTATTCAGGTAACACAGTGTTTTGCCAACACCTATTACCCAGAAACAATTTATAGCATGGCAAGGGAGGTTTCAGCTTGAGAAGCTGACGCTCATTCTTGTAGGAAATCGGCTCTAGCTGGTTTACGCTAAACAAATTTACTAGCGATTATCACCCATTGCCTTAATGTGGTTTATGGATGCGTTTAGTTGATGCCGGGTACTTTTCCAACAGCTGCTGCGGCCGAATGGGTCGTTGTACCAGATTACCACCGCAGTTAGGACAAACATGTTTGAACCGTTGCTCGCAACAATCCCGGCAAAAGGTGCACTCGAATGTACAGATCATTGCTGCTGGTGAATCCGGTGGTAAATCTTTATCACAAGTTTCGCAATTGGGTCTCAGTTCCAGCATTCTCTCACCTGTTTATCAATCATTAGCCAACCAGTTTAATCACCAACCACTGCGTATGCCCGCACTGGAAATGTACCAAATTTACGAATTTTGACCGGAACCGCGTGCAACCTGAAACCAGCGTCCGGCAGGTTTTCCAAATTGCACATATGCTCGATTATAGGGATATCAGCCGCCAACAAGATAGAGTGTACCGGTCGTTGTGGGTCATTGGTATCATCAATATTCAAGGAATCGATACCAACCAGCACCACCCCTTGCTGACACAAGTATTCAGCTGCAGCACACGTCAGGTAAGGATGTTCAACAAAATATTGATCACTGCCCCAATGCTGTGCCCAACCGGTATGCACCAGCACAGCTTTGCCACTGACATCCAAGCCTGCAAATGCTGATTGGTCAACAATACGGCAGGTATTCGGTACCCGGCAAACCACAGTATCAAGATCAGCCAGTTTACTCAGTGGCATTTCTGCCAAGTCCATTCCGTGTTCATAACGGTGATACGGAGTATCCAGATAAGTCCCCGAATTGGCCGGCAATTGAATCTGGTTGATGCAAAAATCAACCCCATCAGCGTAATGCGAATGAGATGCCTCACGGCTTAACAAATCACTAATCACCGGCGCAGGAATTCCTGGATAGGTAATCATTCCGTCTGCAATCGAGTGACTTAAATCAACCAGTTTTTTCATATCCGTTAAGCGTGTTGATGATATACGATGGGGTCATCAACTATTTCTAAAATCCCCTGCCTGTTTTCAGCCATAAGTCTTCTTGATGTTGCCCACACTGATCATCAATCGGTAGATTATCATCTGTATACCAATACACCGCTATGTGGCTGTATATTTTTTGTATACAGCTACTGAATTATACTAAGCCTTTGTTTTGGGCACATACCATTCTCTTACCAGCATTGGATAGTAATAAGTAATGCGGAATAAACCCATCATTGCCTGCGCCACACATACTGGCTTGTTGAGCACCCACAATGAGGATCAATATGCCTGTGAAGATGAATTAGGGCTTTGGGTTATAGCTGATGGCATGGGTGGGCATGCAGCAGGTGAGGTCGCCAGCCAGCTGGCAATTAATGCTGTAGTAAGCAGCTTCAGCAGTGGCTCACTGCTGCATGAAGCCGTGGCCGATGCGCACCCTACCGTGCTTGAAGCCATTAATAACGACCCGTTTCTGCGAGGCATGGGAACCACAGTGGTGGCAGCGCACCTGCGTCACAACCATTATCAAATCGCTTGGGTGGGTGATAGCCGTTGCTATCATTGGAGCAAACAGAATTTCCAGCGAATTACCCGTGATCATTCCTATTTGGAATCGCTGCTGGATAATGATGCAGTTGATGCTGATACGGCATACAACCATCCAGAGCGTAAAAGCCTGATCCAGGCAATTGGTGTCAGTAATGACATGCGCCCAACTGTCAGCACCTCCGATGGCAAACTATACCAGGGTGAGTTATTGCTGTTGTGCAGTGATGGCCTGACCGATGAAGTTGATGACAACCAGATCGCAGAGATCCTTGCGAGCACCTGTAAACCACAGGAAATCTGTGACCAACTGATTAACGCAGCACTGCGTAATGGCGGCCGAGACAATATCACCACCATAGTTATCAAAGCCGGCAACAGAGCCCCAAAAAAACCTGGGGAAGATAGTCTTTCAGCCAATTGGCTGATCAGTGCCGGTGTGCTTATTACAGCCGCTCTGCTGTGGCTTGCTTTCATTTAACAAGTTGTAGCGAAACCAGCCCCAGGAGCTGATATGCTTTCACGATGATCAGCGTAAGTTTGACTATAGTATGACGAGCTAATGCCTATGATCGGTGAGTTTTGTTGTATCTTAGTGCCGAGGCTGATGCTTAGTGACAGAGCAAAGGAAGATGAACCAGCGTAACCCAAACCAGGATGGACCCCAGGGAACCCGTATTTTCAGACTTCAGGATGTACCTATTCCGGAAGCTGAAAAATCCGCGGTCCAGTTATCCAAAACGGGTGCCAAGCTTATCCGGGTGACCGACCCGCACAAAGGCCAGGAGTTTGCTTTGCACTCCGGGCGTACCACCATTGGTCGCAATAAAGACAATGACGTAGTCCTGGATGAGCCAACCGTGTCGGCGGTACATGCCCGCATTGTCAGCGAAAACAATACCTGGCGTGTCATCAATCTATTATCCAGTAACGGAACATTTGTTAATGGCAGGAAAATTACCCAGCAATCATTAAATCACGGCGATCGCATTCGCTTTGGAGAAGTCGCATTTTATTTTGAAGCTGCCGCTCACAGTAAATCTGTCCGGATTCTGTTTTGGCTGGCATTGGCTGCTTCAGTTATTGGCGCAACCAGTTACTTTTTACTTTGAACAACTTCTGACTCAATCGAGCACTGTTTACGCCAACCGAAATTTTTACTGCCGATCAATACTCCAGGCTTGCCTGTTGCGCATTACAAGATTGTCTTCCCTCTGGCTTATAATACAATTGCTTCTGGCTGTTTTGGCCGGAGGCTAACATCAGGGAACCCAGGGCAAACAAAGGTTCCCTATTAAAAGGAGGGACCTAAAATGAAGTCTTATCGTGACATGTTTTTGGCCATTTCAATGCTGTTTACTCTCGCATTGGCCAATACCAGCAGCCATGCGCAACCCGCAGACAACCCGGCAGATTGGGTACAAGGTTGTAGCACTTATCCGGAATTATGTGTGCCACGCTGCCAACGTGACCCAATGTTCTGCGCCAACCAGATCAACGATTACCTGACCACAAACATTAATAACCAGTTCCGATTCCAGGACTGGCCGTTGTTTCCCAAGGTGGCTGCACTACACAACAATTTCCAAACCCCCATGCATGGTGCGTTTTTAACCATCCATGTTAATGACACTGCTAAAAACTACCTGGATAATGTGCAGCAACAGGGGCCTTCCGTTGGTACGGTGGATTTCCCCAATGGCTCGTTGATCGTCAAACAAAACTTTACCCTGACGTCACAAGATCCCAACCAGCAACCCTGGCTTACCGTTATGTGGAAACTCGATGGCTATTGCCATGCGGACTTTGGCGGCAGCGGACCATGCGCCGGTGGCGAATGGTTCTGGTATCTGTATCGCTTTGACAAGTTCCTGCAATTCAATCAGGTACCGGCTGTCGGAAAAGCACAGGCTTTTTGCCTGGATTGCCACGGACCGGTACAAAAGGCTGATTACTCCTGGGTATTATTTGATCAGCTCAAGGCTATGCAGCCGGCAACTTCAAGTGTGCCGTCAGAACAGGCGGCGACTACCAATGTGGTCAAATTCTGTGAAGGCCTGCCTATTGACCCCACAGTTCCAGGCGATGTTGCCTTGAATCCAGCAAAAGCCAAACAACAGTTTGGCCCGGAAAAAACCCAAATGATGTTCGACTGCCTTTCCTGGCGCAGCTTTTTAGCACTTAACTGGCCGGCCCAACCAGACCAGCGGGGCAAACCGGATAAATCCAAGAAAATCAGCGATCCAGGCGAGCGGGTGTGGGAATCTTACCGGGAAATCTTTGAAATCTTCCAACCGGACAATCCAAGCTGGACATTAACCAATCTGGACTGGAACACCCCGGAGCATTTCGACCCGGTATGTAATCAATTGCCGGGCGACAAGGTGATGCGCATGCTTGCCAAACAACGCAACAGCCAGATACTTAATGAAACCCATCAGGCATTTGGCAATCAGTTCAATATTCTGGTCGATCAAAACGAAAACCTCACACTGTTCGAAGTCCGCGTAAACCGCGATGAATATGAGTTTTTCAAAGACAATAATTATGCCGATACCGGCAAATATGATGTTGGTGGTCCGTTAAAACAGCTTAGCTGGACTGCTCCACCGCTGCATTTCCCAGATAATGTCCGAGGGGTTGAAGGTGCCATCGAAATCAAAGCATCCTGGCGTCAGATGTGCTTTGATGCCAGTTGCACCAAGCAGGATGACCCCGCTAAATATTATGTTCGGGATGCATTGAAGTTCACCCCAGGTAGCGACGGAACCGAGGGCAGCTGCAAGCCGGTACAGGTTGGTCTGGTCGGCTTACACATCGGGCATAAGTCTTTCTGGGCACCGCAATGGGTCTGGTCTACTTTTGAGCATGTGGACAATGCGCCGACAGTTGGACAACCGATAAAACCGGCTAACAACGGCCAAACACCATATAGTTTTTTCAATCCTGAGACGGCCAAACGCAAACCATCAGCGGCCGATTGCCGGGTGCAACGACCTGGCGTTATTCCCAATAAGCAAAGTCAATGGTATCGGGAAAATTCTGATGCCTGCACCAATTTGCAATTGATTGCTAACAGCCATCCAGGCGAGGCTGGAGAAGCGCAAAATACTCCGACACAACAAGACGCGCAATTCACACCAAACCAGGTTACCCGGATTGATCCAGCCACCGCCTCAGCCTTGAATGCGCAATATCAACAAAAGCTGAATACCGCCGGCTCTGTATTTCAATATTTTGAACTGGTCAATACCCAATGGCCGTTTGCCGGACGGGGCACACCTGGGGATACCACTATCAACATGCATCAATGCGACCAGCAACGCACCACCGACTGCTATCACTTAAAACCTGAAGGTTTACGCTTGCGCAACACCACCATGGAAACTTTCCAGGTTGCTTTCAAGGAAAACGGAGACAACAGCGTGACTGAATTCAGCAGTGCAGGTTGCATGCAATGTCATGCAGGCGCAGCCTTGGACTTCAGTTTTGCCTGGACTGACGGCTCTGAAGAAATTGTCCCCATTGGGCAGGATGACCTGAGCACACCTCCGCGTGGCAGTTACCAGCAAAGTTGTTATGCATTGAACATGGACAGCACCCAACTACAGGCCCGCTGCCCATCATTTACCGGCGCCGGTAACCATACCAGCCTGGATAATGCGCATTTATGTAGTGGTGACATTGCCAATATCAACGGCAAACTGCTTTGCAATCCGCCACTGGGCTCGTTCTCTCTGACCTGCGACCAGATTGATATCAATAACAATACCCTGACGGCTCAATGCCTGAAAAAAGATGCAACCACCCGGATGGCTGCTGCATTAAATTTGAATGGCTATCATGGCATTGTTGAAAACTGTGATGGTGTTTTAACCAAGGGACGTTGTTCATAGTAATGTTTAATTCAGCGGGGTTTTACCCCGCTGAACCTTTATCGATGTGCCGTGCATAAGCGCTGACCAGGTCAACTGTCAGTCCGGATTTTCAAACATTTTGCTGTACCGGCGTTGCATTTCCTCTGCTGAAACGTCTTCAATACTGTGTCCAATGTTCCAGCGATGTCCGAACGGGTCACGGATAACACCGGAGCGCTCGCCATAAAACTGGTCCTGACAGGCAGTCTCAATACTTGCACCGGCAATTGCTGCAACCTGGATAACCTGATCGACATTATCCACATGCAAATGCACGGTTTCCGAGGTCGACCCAATGGTGGTTGCGCTTTTAATTCCATATTCAGGAAATTCATCCGACAACATCACAGTCGTACCATCAAAATCCAGCTCGGCATGACCAATGCGTCCGGATGGCTCATTCAAACCCAATTTTTCCCTGGCTCCAAACACCTTGCAGTAAAAAGCTATTGCAGCTGCAGCATCAGAAACATGCAAATAGGGAAATACCTCATGAATCATATTCGGCTACTGTTAATACCCCAAAGTTGATACAACTTAAACTTCCTGACTACCCATTCAATAATAAAAAAGCGGGGCACATGGCCCCGCTTTAATAATAAGTAACTGTGACTAAATCACAACATTACAATTTACTTGCCATTACAGCTGAAGCGGTATTCGGCAACCGAATTACGCCAATTGGCAAAAGCGTTACTGCTGGCACCAGCATATTCACCGACATACCAGAAACGCCGACCATCAGGGTCAGCCGCCATTCCGGAGTAATCACCCCAGCGGTGCGGACCCGGCGCCTGGAACGAACGATAGGCTTCAGTCCCGGCAAATTGATCAATTTCACTGCGGACACGGCCAGGCAGATCATTAGAACGGCGACCTGTTACTGCTACCGATGGAAATTCATTCAAACTGCTGCGGGTATAACCAATCGCCATATCATCACAGGCATTAACAGCCAGTGATGGAAATTGGCGATATGATCCGTCATCCGAGCTGAAAACACCCGCCTGAACTACCCCGGCGGTACTGCTGGGCAAGCTGACTGCGGTTGGGTCTATCTGCGCCCAGCGGATGCAATTAACCGGTCCGGTACCCGGGTCGCAGGCAATCGTCTGGGTGGTCCAGATAAGACCGTTGCGGTATTTGGTTTCCTGTCCGCGGAAGTCGTTACCCTGCAGCAGCTCAGCCGAGCCGGCCTGAGGAAACGGCAATGGGAAACACGAGAAAGCTGGACATGGCACACCGGAAGCGGCCGCCAAGTCCACGTCACCTTCCAACTGGAACACATTGGCACCGAACGGATCGTCCCAGGAATAAACCGAATGGGTTATACCATCAAACACTTCACTCATGATGAAATGCGGACCGCTGGTAGGGAAGCTATTATTGGATATACCGGTTAGATGCGCCGGTTGCGGCGTACCATCAAAACGCGGCAGCAGTTCGGTGGCTACCTGTAACGGATTACCATCATATAAATCCTGCTTGTTCATGGCAAATACGCGGCCACCAACAAAAAAGAAACCAACTGCCGGATCAAACCCAAACTGATTTGATCCCATATAGATCGCATCTACACCCACGCCCATATGTGGAAAATCGAACAACTCGCCATTGATATTGGTGGGAATTCCGAAACGATTCCAGGCACCGGTAGGATCACCCGAAGTTGTCGCTGCCACGCAATAACTCACCAGGTTTGTATCAACACCCATAATAAAACGATCTTCTGATTCATCGTAAACCACATCAGGATCAAAAGTTCCGGTGTTATCACATCCAGGCGTGCCAGCAAAGAAGCTGTTAAAGCCTGTAGGTGGTATTAATTCATTGCCCTGTTTGTCATATACGGCAAACGCTACATTAACAACCACAATCACATGGTCAGGTCCCACAATGATATCCGGATCCGGCGGTACGGTTGCCGCAAAAGGCTCATCGTTACAGCAGTTTTCTGCACCGATTGAATCAAATTGCTGTAACAGTTTCGGACCTTTCTTACCAATACCGTTGCCATTGCCGTTGTTATTGGTCCCCAGGTCATCAACACCCTGGATATTACCGCCAGGCGCATTCGCCATGGCCTCGGCAATTGCGGCATCTACTTCAGCATCGTTGAATTTAGATTCGATGCGTGGCCCGCCAACCACCAGTGGATTACCATTGCCACTATTGGCAGCCATCGGCGGAACATTAGCCATTTGGATTATTGAAGGTGATGCAGATGTGTACTGAATAGAACCTTCCCCGCTGACCGGCACCGGCATATTCATGGCCTGCTGTACCCGACTCATAACTTCAGGCGTAACCTGAAATGAAGGTTTTAGTGTCGGTGCACCCGTCTGTTTTTGTAGGTTTAATGCCAAGCCAGCTGTTAAGGCAACAGCAATCACACCTGAGAGAATATAATAAGATCGTTGCATTGATGACCTCCTTTGATCATTCCATGTAGACATACCCTGTCTACTGATTATTTTTAAACCCTTGCTCTACCCCTCCACGCAGCACTCAGAAAACACATCTGAATAAATGCTGGAAATTATTTTGTGGAGTGGCGACATTATAACGCAACCTAAATAGCAAAGGTTACGTAGATGTTATATTTGCAGATTCACTTATAGCTAATAGTGATCAATTAGCTTGTTTTTAATTGTTAATTAATTTTCGCAACATAAATAGGTCACGGAGGTTGCCATAACTTATCTTATTTAAAAAAAAATTAAATTAAGGTTGTTGCAATTGAGCTTTGTATTGCTCAGCCAGAAAGTTTGTAAATGCAACATCACCTGAATATCTTGCCAAATGTGTGGTATCACTAAACATATCCGGAGTAATTTCATCAATTGTCTGGAAATTTCGAATCACCACACCTGTTTCAGTTTGTATTCTATCCAGCACCTGTTGCATACGCTGCATGGCTTCCGGCGGGTTTTTTATCCAGGCTGTATTTTTGGGCAATAGCACTACTTCAACATGGTCTGAAATAGATTGAAAGTTTTTAACTATCTGAATAAAAGATTCGACCAACACTTCACTGAAATCCAGATCAATTATATCAGCCGAATTAATCCGGGATAATCGGTCATTGTCCAGCTGGTAATCAGTGCGCAGAGTTTTATAAAATTCCGTAAATACTTCTAATGTTTCCGCTGAACGTTCTTCAGGTATTGTTCCAGCCCCCTGCCATTGGTAAGACCAATCAGCACCATCAAAATCTGGATATTCCTGTTCAAAACGCTCATTTAACTCATTACCCAGTTGGTCACGGCGCTCAACAATTTTTTCATCTTCAATCAACTCAGTTCTAGGCCTGGGTGCCTGGAATGGTTCTGCAAAAAAACTGGTGATCATTTCTGCCGAAACACCATCACGCAAGTAGCGAATGGTATACATGCGCGCACCAGTGGTTGGATCTTTTGCAGTAATCTCCCGCAGTTCCTGAGGGCTTGCCAGCAAAGAAATAAATGAGTCCTCTACTTCTAATGCTCCGTTACGCCTGGTCACGGTGGTTTGGAAAGGGTTGAATTCGACCAATGCCAGTTTTAACTTCCGGTCATTTTGTTTAAAGCCATCTGCAATGCGGCGTGATAAATAATCCTGAAAAAGCGGATTTAAGCCACCAAAACCAAAATTAAATGATTTAATTTCAACGCCAGCCTCTGCCAGTTCTCGATCGAACTGCCGGGCAGAAAAACCTGCCTGTGTCATCGATGAACCATAAAACATGACCAGATCGTCAGGTTCACTGGTAATAGTGGGTAATGCCGCCTGGGCTTGTAGCACACGGCTTAGAAATGTTTCACCGCTGGCGTCATTTAAATAAGTAAACAACCGTACAAATGCCAGACTGATACCCATTCCAATCAATATCGCCAATAATATTTTGAAATATATTTTACGTGTGTTTTGCACAACGATAGAGCCGTGTTCCGGACTAGAACTGGAAGTAGATGAACTCACTGCTTGGTTCTCCTATCATTAAACAAATTGTCTGGCCTAGAATCAATAATGACCAAAATAGCCACGGCTTATTCTCAATCTTTTCAGATTTTGTGATGATGAAATAATCCATCAGATGCATTAGTGCCAATGCAACCATGGTTAAAATTAAAATAAGACCTGCTGCAACACCGGCAACCGGCACTGACGCTGTCAATGCATGCATGTCATGCAATAATTGCAGCGCAGAATCCATATTGGTTGCGCGGAACAATACCCAGCCCAGCAGCACCAGATAAAAAGTAACGCCCCATTTAATAACTTTTACCCACCAACTCTTGGATTTAATAAAAGTCTGGAAAATATTAATACTGCTCAAATAATGTGTTGTGGTAATAATCAAACCATGAAACGCCCCCCACATAACAAATGTCCACGCTGCCCCATGCCACAACCCCCCCAGCAACATGGTGATCATGATATTTCGATAGCGACTATATTTACCCCCTAAGGAGATATACAGATAGTCTCTTAGCCAGCTTGACAATGAAATATGCCAACGTCGCCAGAAATCTACCGGCGAGGATGCAAAGTACGGCAAGCGGAAGTTTAATGGTATTTGAAAACCCAGCAATAATGCCAAGCCAATGGCCATATCACTGTAACCCGAAAAATCACCATATATTTGACCGGCAAATGCCAATACCCCTGTCCAGGCTTCCAACAGGCTGACTGAACCGGAAGTATCAAATGCTGCCGCAGCAGGTACAGCCAGCAAATCGGCTATTGTTTTCTTTAGCAAGCCTGCCGTAATCAGCAAAAACCCATGTTTGACGTTAATCCAGGTCGGAACAGGCAATTTATGAAATTGCGGAAGAATCTGCCTGGCCCGCAGAATCGGCCCTGCCACCAGCTGCGGAAAAAATGACAAGGCCGCGGTAAATGCCACCAATCCCTTGCGCGGCTGCATGTCACCCCGGTAGACATCTATGGTGTAACTTAAGCTTTGGAAAGTGTAAAAAGAAATACCTACAGGCAACACCCAGGATAATGTCGGCAACGAGGACTGGTAGCCCAGGAACTGCAGAAAGTCAGCTACTGAAGTAATCGCAAAATCAGCATATTTGAACATTGCCAATATGCCCAGATTCATGATAATCGACAATGTCAGAAATAGCTTTTTGGCTCGCTGGGTCTGGGCTGCGCCTATCGCCAATGCCAGGAAATAATCGCCTACTGCACTGCCGACCAGCAAAGGGATGAATTTATAATTCCAAGCGCCGTAAAAAACCAGACTGGCTACCAAAATCAGGTATAAGCGAGGGGTTTTCTGTAAAAACACAAACCCGTAAAACAACAGGAAGACAATGAAAAACAGAAAAAATATCGGGGTATTAAATAACATTAAGCATCATCTCATTATCAATTATTACTCTGGTCTTACAGTACATAATCATCGGCACCCAATTGTGACGAGCAGACGCTCCTGCTAAGCCACTAAATTGATTAGATGCAGCATCACGCCATTTGGTTTACCTATCCTGCGATGAAACGACAAATCCTTTTGACTGCCTTTATTTGTCCATCCTGTAGATAAACTCATCTCAAGCAAAACCGAGTGCCAGTCTGGAGTCAGCCAGAGTGATACGCAACAGCCTATCTGTCCGCTAAAATTCAGGTGGACAAGTTCAGGTTCATGATAAACAGACGGTTAAGTTCTACCTACAACATTAGAGCTTTTCCGGAAATGACCTAGCCGGTAGCTGGTGGCATGCTCTATTGATACGTTCCAACACAGCTGGGTAACATCACAGGAACACCCATAGGGCAAGTTTTTCAGTGCTCTTGGGCTGTCTTGCACCTGTTCTAAAAGACACACCATCGCCAGCAAGGCGCAGCTTGCCACAAACACTGATAAACTAATTAAACTCAGTATTTGGATTTGGTGAAATACTGGATTGATTTGGAATTATCGGGACATACCTATGAAGTTTATTTTCTTATGTTTGCTGCTTATTACATCCAGCCTGGGATTTAATGCCGCTTATGCCGACCAGGATTTGAGCACCTTATATCGAGTTCAGACTGTTCGTGCTGCTCCCGGTCACCTTCAGGAATTCATTGAAATAAACAAACAACTTGCCACACAGGGGTTTTATGATGGCTGGAGTGTATCTGCGCCTTTCATTGGCCGGCATTCGCAAGGCGATCACTGGGATATCATGATGATTCATCCTATGCTGGGTTACAGCGATTATTTTGCCGCCGACAAACTTGAACTGCGCGAAGTAGCCCACCGAAAGCATGCTGAACAGCTTCAACGTCTGGACCAGGTGACTGCATTCAAAGAAGATTTGTTTGCCTATGGCCCTGCTCTGTCACACCTACAGGCTTCATTTAAAGATAACAGCTTTCTGCACATAGAAATTTTCCATGCTCTGGCAGGTAAAAAGGATGAACTGTTACAACAGCGCATTACAGAAAATGCTTATCTTAAGGGTGTCAGCAGAACAGCCAATGAAATTTTTGTGATGGATGGCGGTGGTGACGCTGACATCATGACCATTGGCTTTTACCCGTCACTGCAGGAATTCGCCAAGCCACAGACCATGAACGAACAACAACGTGATGCGGTAGCCAAACAGGTCGGTTTTAAAAGCCTGGATGATATTAGTTATTACCTGCGCTCACTGATTTCAGCACACCATGACACCCTGGCCAACGTGGTCAGGGTGAATTGATAGTTACGGCGGAGGTATTTCCAATACTTGCGCCTGTCCGATATTGTTCACAGCATCCAATACTGTTGAGCCGAGCATTGAATAGAAGTCACCATCAAATTCGGCACCACTGACGTTATGTACAGGACTGGGAACATCTGCAATGATTTCCCAACTATCCGTTTCCGGGTTGTAGGCTTCGGATTGACCGATAACGATAGGTGGTAACAAAAGCTGACCGCCGGTAATCACAATTCGGCCACCTACAACAGCAGCCGCAGATCCGCCCCGGCGCGTATTCATCGTCGGCCCAGTACGGGTATTCCCCGTGATCGGGTCAAAGATGATAACTTGGTTATTGGTCGGCTGGCTGCCCAGTTCACGGCCACCGCCGCCTAGAATCCAAAGCTCACCTTGAAAGGCCACCACCGAACAGGAATTTCGTTCGAAATCATCAGCAATAGTAAATTCCTCCCAGCTATCTTCTGCCGGAGAATAACGGCTTACTCTTGTCCGGCGATTACCGCCTGCAAGGTAAATATGTTCACCAATGACTGCAGCTCCGCCAGCTGCACGTCCGGTCGGCATTGGTTCCAATGCCTGCCATTGATTGGTTTCCGGATCATATCGCCAGGTATTGTTCATCGGCGACCCATCAAATAAATTGGTGATAAATCCACCAAATAAATACAGGCTGCCGTCAAAAGCCACCATCGCGGCCAGATCCCGAACCTCAGGCATATCCTGTAACCGTGTCCAGATATTGGTTGCCGGTTGATAGCGCCATAAATCACTGACACTGAAAAACCCATCCCGGAATCCGCCTGCTACATAAATAGCATCGCCCAGACGGGCCGCCGGCATTGATGACAAAGTCGGCCCGGTATTGCTGGTTGTCCGCCAACTGGCTCCTGCTACATCCGCTAATGGCGGAAATGCACAGTTCAAGTTCTGCAACGAAGTCAACCGAACCGGCTCCAGCTGCCCTGATCCAAATGACTCAATATCCGACTGATACGTCAATATCGCCGTATCACAATCCACAAACACTATCCGAATATCCCCCCACCGCATCCGATTTACCTGATCCTGATCAAACGCATCTCCAAAACTGGTCCCATCGGCTATCCGTACACTCTCAAATAACGCTACACCGTCTTCCAATACTCCCGTGCCGATCACCCATACCTGCTGACCCACATCATTAAAGGTAAACCACGCCATCACCAGTATGCCCGGCGCCACCTCCTGCAAAAACCAACCTTCTCCGTCATGGGAAAAATCCACCCAGGTTCCACTCACTCCAGGTCGGCCCGAATCAGGCTGCGGTAAGTTTCCCGGCACCACCCCAAACGGTAATCCAACTATGCCCGACAATCGGACAAACGGTCGGGTGCCAGAGCCATACTCCGGTAATCCGGCAAACATCATGGTGCCGCTGTTGGGGTCATCAAAGGCAAATTCGATACTGCCCCAGGGGGTTCTGACCACATCATCCGGATCAAACGCCGGGCCAAACATTGCGCCGCTGGTGATGTTGGCTGAATTGACAATAATCCGGTTTCCGTCAATGCTGCCGATACCACCGAACCAGGCCTGGATACCGGTATCGCTGCCATCGGGTGTGAAGGTAAACCAGATGATTAAAGCGGTATTGTCATTGAGTACTTCCACCAGCCAGCCTTCACCGTCACGGCCGGGGCTTAGGTAGGTTCCGCTGTGCGCTGACTGGACCGGTTGCTGGGCCTGAGCATTGCTGATCCATCCGCTGATAAACAATGCAATATAAAACAAGCAAGCAAGTGTGACGCGCAAGCGCGAAATTATCTGTAGCATGATCCACCTATCTACGATTTATTTCGTATTGAATAGTACATCCTTCTTCGTACTTTATGCAACCTTGTAATTCAATATTGTGAAAAACGTGATGTAAGCTGCCCCAGAGAGCGGGTATTTTGCATCAGTATCGGTAGATAATCCGCGCTGATAAAATCCCTATCCCGTTATCAACAAGTGCCGGATACATGTTCAGTCATGGCTCGGGAATTTCCAGTATCTGTACCCGCCCGATATTTTGTATTCCACCTAACAGCGTGGATCCCAAAGGCACATATAAATCACCGTTAAACTCTGTTCCAGCCACACCATGAACAGGAATCGGCAAACCTGCTATCAGTTGCCAGTTTTCTGTTTCCGGACTGTAAGCCTCGACAAAACCCACCACCCCGCGCGGTAAGAAATTTTCACCACCTGCAGCTACAATCTGGCCGCCTATTACGGTCGCTGCAAAACCGCTGTGTGCGATATTCATTGCAGGGCCTATTCGAGCTGTTTGCGTGATTGGATCAAAAATATACACACCGGTATTGGCCGCCAATCCACCACGCCCTCCCATAATCCACAGTTCGCCCTGAAAGGCCACCACCGCTGAATGATCACGGGCAAAAGGATCAGTAACCGAAAACACCTCCCAACTATCTTCAGCAGGTGAATAGCGATGAATGAAGCCATTGATGTCACCACCTGCAACATAGATATGCTCACCGATGACTGCAGCACCACCTGCTGCCCGGACAGCAGGCATCGGGGTTAAAACCACCCACTGGTTTGTGCCCGGGTCATAACGCCAGCTATTGCTCTGTGGAAAGCTGCCACCGCCACCGCTGACAAACCCCCCAAAAAAATATAAACGCCCTTCATATCCAACCATCATTCCATGGTCTCGCACGTCCGGCAGGTCCTGTAAGCGTGTCCAGACATCGGTGGCCGGCTGGTATCGCCATAATTCATTGGTACTGAAAAAGTCAGCGCTTCTGAACCCACCAGCCACATAAATGGCATCACCAATGCTGACAGCCGGCAATTCCGATAAGGTCGGCCCGCTATTGCTGGTCGTCCGCCAGCTGGCCCCGGCCACATCCGCCAACGCTGGAAACCCACAGTTCAAATTCTGCAACGAGGTCAACCGAACCGGCTCCAATTGGCCTGCTCCAAATGACTCAATATCCGACTGATACGTCAATATCGCCGTATCACAATCCACAAACACTATCCGGATATCACCCCACCGCATCCGGTTTACCTGACCCTGATCAAACCCATCTCCAAAACTGGTTCCATCAGCTATCCGTACACTCTCAAATAACGCTACGCCGTCTT